>NZ_LMHZ01000014.1 GCF_001428545.1 Noviherbaspirillum sp. Root189 | reverse complement strand
GCTCTTTTGGCGTCTGCACAGGGGTGTTTCAACCCATCCCCACCCTAGCCCTCCCCTTGAAGGGGAGGGAACGTTCTTGATCGTGGGAAGTGATGGGGTTGTATCACCGTCTGCAGAAAGTGTCGGCAACCGAAACGCCGGCCGTGGCATTCGGCATTCGGCATTCAGTATTCGGCAATGCGATGCGCAGCGAGCCGCAGTTCCCTCCCCTTCAAGGGGAGGGTTAGGGTGGGGATGGGTTTAAAACCCCCCCTGTGCAGACGCCAAAAGAGCGCGGGCCAAAACGGATAAAGAAGCGAAACCTGTCTGAGCCGCAGGCGAGTTTGTTTCGCTTCCCGTTTTGGCCCGCCTTTCTTTGCTTACTTTCTTTGGCGAAGCAAAGAAAGTGAGTGGCCCGCCGGGGCCAGTCCCGGCAAGCATCCACGAAGAACAAACAGCACCGATTCACCGAAGAGAAAAGAAGCCTCCCCTCACACCCCCGGCAAACTCCCGGTCATCCCCTTCCACTCCGGCTGCGCCACCGACAGCAACTCGCGAGCAAACTGTTCCGCCGGCACCGGCTTGCTCAAAAAATACCCCTGCATCAAATCACAATCCCGATCCTTCAAAAACCCCAGCTGCGACGCAGTCTCGACCCCCTCCGCCACCACCTCAAGCCGCAAGCTATGCGCCAGCGCAATAATCCCCGTAACAATCGACGCATCATCCGCATCATGCGGCACATCCCGTACAAACGACCGGTCGATCTTGATAATGTCAACCGGGAAGCGTTTCAGGTAAGACAGGGAGGAATATCCCGTACCAAAATCGTCAATCGACAGTCGCACCCCAAGGCTGCGCAAGCGATGCAAAGCCTCCAGCGTATCCTGCGCATTTTCCATCAAGGTGCTCTCTGTGATTTCCAGCTCCAGCAGACTCGGCGACAGTCCCGTATCCGCCAGGGCCTGTTCGACCGATGAAGCAAAATCCTTTTTCAGCAACTGCTTCACCGACAGATTGACAGCGATGCGGATCGGCGAGAATCCCGCAGCGATCCATGACTGCAACTGCCTACATGCGGTCCGCAATACCATCTCACCGAGGGAACTGATCAGCCCGGTCTCTTCGGCGAGCGGAATGAATTCGGCGGGCGACACCATGCCGCGCGTCGGATGGCGCCAGCGCACCAGCGCTTCCGCGCCGATGATCTTGCCTGTGTCAACACGTGCCTGCGGCTGGTAATAAACTTCGAGCTCTTTGCGTTCCAGCGCACGGCGCAGATCGTTTTCCAGACGTACATGCTCGGAAATCGAATGTTCCATCGAGGCTTCAAAAAACTGGAAGCCGCTGCCTGTTTTCTTCGCGCGATACATCGCCGTGTCCGCATGCTTGAGCAAGGTCCCGACATCGGTTGCATCATTGGGGTACATGGAAATGCCGACGCTGGCGGTGACAAAAATATCGTTGCCATCAATCTCGAATGGCGTCGACAAGGCGCGGCAGATATTCTGCGCGGCGGTCACGGCGGCATTCGGGCCGACGATCTCGGCCAGCACCACGGTGAACTCATCACCACCAAGACGGGCGACACAGTCGGCATTGCGGACACTGCGCCGCAGACGCTGTGCAACAGCGACCAGCAAGCGGTCACCGGCATCGTGGCCGAGCGAATCGTTGACGTTCTTGAAGCGATCCAGATCAAGGAAAAGCACCGCAACGGACTCCCCTGCGACGCGCGCCTGCTCGATACGGCGGCCAAGCTGGTCCATGAAAAGGGCACGGTTCGGCAATCCGGTCAGGATGTCGTTATAGGCCAGATGCCGGATGCGCTTCTCGGCCTGGTTGGCTTCAATGATGCGCCGTACCCGCTGCGACAGTACCGCAAAGTGAATCGGCTTGGGAATGTAGTCACTGGCGCCGGCCGCGAACGCGCGCTCCACCGACTGATTATCTTCCAGCGCCGTAATCATCAGCACCGGGATAGAACGTCCATTCGGCAACTCCTGCACCCGTGCACAAGCGGCAAAGCCATCCATGACCGGCATCACCGCATCCATCAGGATCACATCCGGCTGCATGCGCTTGAGCATCTGCAGCGCCTGTGCGCCATCGGCGGCTTCTTCCACGCGGAAGCCGTCGCGCTGCAAGGTATGCCGCAACGAACTACGGGTGCTGCGATCATCATCGACCACCAGCACTTGCGGCGCTTCGTCGTCTTCACGCACACTCAGGCGATCGTCAATCAAGACCTCAGCGCCCAGCACTGCGGAGACCTCATCGAAGGCCTGGCGCAGACGTCCGAGCAGGGGACGGATTTCACCGATACGATGGTCGATGGCCAGTTCTTCCGCCTCCTTGGCGATCTGCGCAAGATTCAGTGCGCCGAGGTTGCCACTGCTGCCCTTGATCGAATGCGCCATGGCGCGCGCGGCGTCGGCATTCAATTCCTGCACCGCCTGCTCCAGCCCGTTCAGATAACCGGGCGTGTCTTCGAGGAAGGGAGTCACGGTTTGTTCCAGCGCCGGCCCGAGAATTTCGCGCAGCTTGTCGAACGTTTCATGGTCCAGCGGGCTGCCATCGGCTTCATGCGTTTCGACTTCCGGTAATACCGCACGTCCGCTTGGTTCAAGACGTGCGAGCCAGCGCTCGAGCTTTTGCCGCAACTCCACCAAGGTAATCGGTTTGGCAAGATAGTCATCCATGCCGGCAGCCAGGCATTTCTCCGCGTCGCCAGGCTGGGTATTGGCAGTCATCGCGATGATCGGCGTGCGCAAGCCCAGCGTCTCCTCGAAGTTACGGATATGGGCGGTTGCCTCGTAACCATCCATTTCCGGCATGCTGCAGTCCATCAGGATCAGGTCGAAGCGGCCATGGCGTGCCGCCTCGACAGCTTCACGGCCGTTGGCGGCAATCTGGCATTCGCAACCGTTCATGGCGAGCATGCCGCCGGCCACCATCTGGTTGGTGCGATTATCTTCGGCGACCAGGACGCGGTAATCCTTGGCAGCGACTGTTGCGGTGGCAACCGGCGCGCTGGCGGCAAACGCGCTGCCTGGCACGGGCGTGCCGGGCAGCAGGCGGCGCACTGCTTCCATCAGGCGTTCCCGCCGCAACGGCTTGCCGAGGTAGAGATCAGCGCCCAGCGCGCTGTTGACCATTGGCGATGCGTATCGGTCGAGTGCCAGCAAGCGTGGCACCACGGTACCGATTTCGACACGTAGCCGGCGTATCAGGTCAGTTCCGCGATCGTCGGTGGTGGCGACGTCGAGGATGACCAGCGCATACGGAGCGCGCGATTGTTCCGCACGCGCGAGTTCCGAAAGGGCTTCCGGCCCATTGGTAACGGCATGGCAACGCATGCCCGCCTGTTCCAGGCTCTGGCACAGGAAGCTGCGCACAATCCTGCTTTCGTCGATCACCAGCACCCTGATGCCGCGCAAATTGCTGTCATCGATCGGCGCAGGCGCTGAGGCAGGGGCATGAACAGGACCAGGAGCAATGGCGACCTGGGCGGTCCCGGCAGAACACCGTGCCTGGAACCAGAAAGTGCTGCCTTTGCCGAGTTCGCTGGAGACACCGATCTCGCCCTGCATAAGGACCACGAGCTGCTTGCAAATGGCAAGGCCGAGCCCGGTGCCACCATACTTGCGGGTGGTCGAACGATCGGCTTGCGCAAATGATTCAAAGATATGCTTGACCGCGTCCTTGCTCATGCCGATGCCGGTGTCCGATACATCAAAGCGCAACATCAGCTTATCGTCCGCATCCGGTGCCGCCGAAATGGTTATGGCCACTTCACCGTGCTCGGTGAACTTGACCGCGTTGCTGATCAGATTGAGCAACACCTGGCGCAGGCGCAGCGAGTCGCCGCGTAGGCGCTCCGGCACCTCCGGCGCCATCAGGTAGCCGATTTCCAGCCCTTTCTGCTGCGCCTGCCTGGCCAGCAGCTCAATGACTTCTTCCACCAGCTTGCGCAAGTCGAACTCGATTTCTTCGAGTTCGAGCTTGCCAGCTTCCATCTTTGAAAAATCAAGGATGTCATTGATCAGCTCGATCAGTGTGTGGGAAGAATTCCAGGCAATATCGACGCACTCCTGCTGCCGCTTGGTCAGATGCATTTCCTTGAGCATGTCGAGCATGCCGACCACGCCGTTGAGCGGTGTGCGCACTTCATGGCTGACGGTGGCCGCGAACTGCGTCTTGGTCAGCGCAGTACGTACCGCATCGTCGCGCGACTGCTTGAGCTCTGCTTCGCGCTCTTCCAGCACGTCCATCATCTTGTTGAAGGCGTGCGCCATCTCGACGATGTCGCGCGGTCCGCCCGGCACGGCGCGCATGCCGGATTCGCCCGCTTCGGCACGGCCCATCAGCCGCGACAAGGCATTGAGCGGCTTGATCGTGTGTCGCGCAAGCAGGCGCATGATGCCCAGCAGGACCGCGGCGAACGACAACGTAATGGCGAGATTGCCGATCAGGAGCGACGTGACCAGCCGGTTCAATGTTCCCTTGCCGATGACGACATGAACATAACCAAGCAATTGCGCTTTGTTGTCATGCATTTCGAACGGCGATGTGTCGCTCTGGCCACCATAGACCGGTGCGGTGAAGTACCAGTGCTTGCCGGTTTCATTGTCGAGCACGGCATGCGGGTTCCCGGCGCTCCATTCCGTTCGCTGCGCTCCGGCACCCGAGACATTGGCGCCTGGTTTGGATTGTGAAAGCAGGGGTTTGCCGGCCGCGTCGGTGATCTCGACCTGCAGCACGTCGGGAAATGCCAGCGTGGCGGCGATGCCGTCGCGTACATTGTCCGGAGAACGGTACAGGAGCGCGAGGATGCTCTGGCGGGCCAGGTTTTCGGCGATGCGCTGCCCTTGCTCGACCAGATAGCCTTCCATGCGGCGGCTGGCTTCCCAGGAATTCATCAGGGAAGAAAACAGCGCGAGCCCGAGGATGGCAGCGCTCACCGTAATGGTCAGTTGCCGACGGAAACCGGTACGGCTGAAATAGTGACGAAGCATGGCGGCTCAGGAAACAATGGAGCGCGTCAGGCAAGGACGCGTGTGCGGGACGGCGTGTAAGTGTCGTTGCAGTTGAACAGGCGAAGTATTGGTGTTCATCATTGCTCCGGAAAAATGGCGTCAAAACTGCGCTGCTGCTGGTACCCGAAACTTAAACCGATATGGCTGGCGGTCCGGACATTGACTGCCATCTGTACATCACGAAGCGGAAACATGCCGCGTCGGCGCGAATCACCGGCAAGCACGCCGAGTGCCGAGGCGGCAAGCGTGCGACCAAGTTCCACATTGTTCGGGTACAGCGCAAACAGTGCGCCTTTTTTCACGTGCAGGAAACTGCTGGAAAAGACAGGTACGTTCCTGTTCCAGGCCTCCTTGAGCACAAGAGGAAGGATGGTGCTTTCGTCGACCGTGGTCGCGTCCTGTGGCAACCAGATCGCGTCGCGCTTGCTGTCGCTGCCGGCAAACGCGTTTTCGTACAGGCGCGCGGCGCTGGCCAGGTCGCGTGCTTCAAGCGCAATCAGTTCCAGCCCTTGTGCCCTGGCGGCTTCGCGCGCAAGGCGTACCAGCCATTCGTTGTGGTGCGGATTGTAGACAAGCGTCACACGCTTGACCGAAGGCGCCAGTCCGCGCAGGCGACTGAACAGTAAGGCAGGGTCCGGCGTCAGACTGATGCCGGTCACGCTGCGGTGATCGCCTTCCGGCATGGCCAGCACACCGCCGACCACCAGGGGAATCTCGCGCTCGATGGCGGACACCGCCTTCAAGCCCTGGCGACCAAGTGCAATGACCACTTTGGCACCATGCCGCCGGAGGCCGGCATTCAGCTCGGCGGTATCGGTATTGGGCGCGACAGCATAAAGGTGGACGGCGGACTTCGCCCCATCCTGAATGCCTTCGATAATGGTGGCAAAAATGCTGCGGTACGGCTCGCCGAGGTCGGGATACACGACAGCTACCGAACCAGGGGCCGGCGCATCGGCCCGGCGCGGCGGATCGCCGGCCTCGGCGAGCATGATATGCCCGGCCGCACCCGCCGCCCAGGACGGTGCCGACGCAATAGTCGAAAACAGGCCGAGCGCCACGCACAGGATGCGTGTGCCAGACGTAAAACGACTGATCAGCGGAAAGAGGACTGCGGCCATATTGTCAAGGACACACTGCACGACGGACGCGAACCACGGATAGCGCAAAGCCCATTCTGGCAAACGGCAAACCCCGGCGTGTTGTACCGTTCCATGACCGGATGTGGCGTAAATTATTCATGGGGCTCCGCTCCAAGCCGCGATTCCAGCAGACCCAGAATGGCTTCCACGCTGGCGTCGAGCGTCATGCAGCCGGTATCGATCCGGAGATCCGGCTGGCCGGGTGTTTCATAAGGGGCGCTGATACCAGTAAACTCCCGGATCTCACCTGCCCTCACCTTGCGATACAAACCCTTGGGGTCGCGCTCTTCGCAGACACGCAGTTCCGTCGCCAGATGGACTTCGATAAAACGGTCAGCGCCAATGATCTCGCGCGCCATGGCCCGGTCGGAGCAGTAGGGTGAAATGAAGGAAGTAATCACCAGCATCCCGGCTTCATTAAAGAGCTTTGCCACTTCCGCAATTCGCCGGATGTTCTCACTGCGGTCCGAAGGAGAAAAGCCAAGGTCGCGATTAAGGCCGTGCCGCACGTTGTCGCCATCCATCACGAAGGCAGCCTGACCACGAGCGATCAGGCGCCGTTCCAGTTCATACGCAATCGTGGATTTTCCCGCACCGGACAAGCCGGTCAACCATACAGTCGCAGGCTGTTGTTGCAACAGGCGTACGCGATCGTCCACCGAGACCTTGCTAGCCTGCCAGGTCACGTCATTACTGACGCGAGAACTGATTGTGGTGCTCCCGGCAAATTTGTCGCGCGCGTTCATTTTCCCTCGTAAGCGACGGCGTAGCGTTCGCGCACGAACATCATGCGACGGTCGACTTCTGCTGCGCTGGTGCCGAAATCTTCGAGTGCATAGCGGTGGCCGCCATGCAGGTTTTCTTTTTCGCTGTTGTCGAGCCAGTCGTGCATGGCCTGTTCAACCTGCGCGGTGAATTCCATGCCGCCGAACGCATAGATGCGCCGCATGGCAGCGCGCCAGTCATGGTTCATTTCCTCATAGTGGACGTCCATTTGCTGGGCGGCGGCAAGATGCTCGCGCTGTTCCATGGCACGCCGCGCAGCTTGCTCGCAGAAATCCATCCACACGTCGCGCGTCGATGCACGACATGGCAGGTCGGTATGCTGGACCGCAAAATGCCACATCAGCGACATGACGGAGCCCACGGTCTTGATCGGGTCGCGATGAGTGAATACCAACCGGGCATCAGGGAATACCTTCATCAGCACATCAAGATCCAGCATGTGCTGCGGGTTCTTGAGCACCCAGCGCTTGTCGTCAGCGTCGCCGCGCGACCACGAAATCAGCTTCATCAGCTTGGCGGTATAACGGTATACCTCGGTCTTGTCATACTCGAGGAACCAGCGGTAATAACTCGGTATGTTAAACATGCCAAGCACCGAAAAGCCGCAGAAGGAATGGTTGAGCAGCAGCATGTCTTCTTCCGGCCAGTCGGCATCCATCGGGTGCGCGATATAGCCACCGGTATAGATTTGCCGGCCGAGATCCAGAAACTGCCTTACCTCATCGCGCCGCAGCTGCTTGCCCATGTCGGGCAAGCCGGGACGCGGCGCGGGATTGAATCCTTCCCAGGTCTTCAGGTGCTGCAGGCGCGTATCGGTCGCCATCATTCGCTGCAGACGCGTGGTACCGGAACGATGCGGACCGACAATCACAATCGGAGCTTCGATCCGGCATTCGAGGATTTCCGGATGCGCTTCGAAACAGGCATTCGCCCACAGGCGGTTTTTCAGCGAACGGATGGTGCGCATGCGTGCATTGAAGCGTCCGAACGGATTGAGTTCGGCTTCCGTTTCAAGCGCGTGCAGCAAGGCGCGCAGCGGCGGCAGAAAACTTTCATCGCCGAAGCGCTCCAGCCCGGTTTCAGCACGGGCGGCCTCGATCAACGATGCCTCGGACAAATCAATCTTCTTTTGGCCAAACAAATTCCACAAGCGCGTGCGGCGGTTGAATTTGGTGACAAACGGCGGTTGGTAATAAGTACTGGGTCTGTTATCCATCGTATCGGTCCGGCTCGCCTGGTATCACCAGCGCGGCGTGCGGTCGGTTCGCAGGACGGCGATCTACCGCCCTGAAGCTTGGAAATGTGGTGTCGCGGACGGTCGCACCGTCACATGCTGTACACCGCCTGTAAGTAAAATGCGCGAGGTGCCTGGGGCAGATCGTGAGGAATCAGGCCGGGAGCGGGACTGGGCTCTCGTATGTCTGCATTGAAAAGATTACGTACCGTGGCGGCGAATCCCCACTGTCCCCTGGCATGGCTGGTGCGCAGGGAAACGTCCACGGTCTTGTAATCGGCAACCGGCGGACGAGGGTCGCCAGCCGGACGCTTGCGCTCCGCTACCCAGTTCAGCTGCGTGCTGGCCAGCCAGCCGCTGGTGAAGCGCCAGTCGGCGCGTGTGTACAGATGATGATGCGGCGCATAGCCGGCATCGGCACCTGTCGATTCATCGATCGAGCGCTGATAGGCATAATTTCCTGACAGGCGCACAGTGCGGGTGGCATCCCAGACCGCTTCGAGCTCCATGCCGTGCCCATGCTGGCCGCCAGTATTGTTGAAGGTCGAGCCAAGGGCCGGAGCCGGATTGGGCGTGGCCTGGATGATGTCATCCATGGTGTAGCGAAACACGCTCAGATTGAGCTGCAGGTCACGCCTTGCCTGCCATGAGAAAGCCGTCTCCAGAGTGGAGATTGTTTCGGGGTTCAGATCCGGATTGCCGCGCTGAACCGGGTTGTTGATGCTGTACTGTTCGGAGAACGATGGTGCGCGGAAAGCGCGTCCGTACAACAGCTTGGCGGTCAGGTCGAGCGCCGCATCCCACACCAGCGCCACCCGTGGATTGGTAGTGCCGCCGGAATCGGAATAGCGGTCATGCCGTACGCCGGCCGTCAGCGCCCAGTCGCGTGCCAGTTGCCATTCGTCCTGCACGTACAGGTAATCGACCTGGCGGCGTTGCGGCAGCATGAAAGGCTGGATCAGCGAATAATCGGCCACCGGCCCGGCGGGAACCGGAACGCCCGCAGAATTGAATATGTAGTTCTTGATCGTGCGGGTGTCATACAGATTGAGATCGTCGTGACCGATGCCAAAGCGCAGGCTGTGGTTGGCGATGCCGGAATAGGTGGCGAACGCGGACAAGCGCAGCTGTCGCTCCGAGGTATCCGGATGGCCGATCATCCCCTCCGGAAAGGACCCGGTCGGGAAACGCGCCCCCGGCGGCAGCAGTTGCAGATTGACCGGGACCCGCTGCCGGTATTCGAAATAGCTGACCGTGGCGCCACCGCCCCAGCCATTGGCCAGATGGTTATCGGTCCATGACAGGTCTGTGTTGAAACGCTCGCTCTTCTCCTTGCCGATCGGGTCCAGCGCGGAGGAGATACCGGCGCCTGTGCCCAGGTCGTCGCGCAGCTTGTAGCCGACGTTGAGATGCCATTTCTCGTAGCCGAGCGTCAGGTGGGCATCGAGTGCATCATAGCCAACGTTGACCGGTCCGGGCGCAAGACTGGCCCGGGTGCCGGTAGTGCCGTCCCGGGCGGACTGGGCATCGGCTTCGATAATGCGCCGCTGACCGTCAGTGCTGCCTACCTGCAGATAGGCGGCGACATCGATATCACCCGCCTTGCCGCCATGCTGGACCCAGGCGCTGCGGGTATTGAAGGAGCCGGCGCGCACGCCGGCGCTGGTTCCCTGCAAATCGGCTGCGGTCTTGGTGATGATGTTGATGACACCGGAATACGCGTCGGCACCATATAAGGCCGAGCCCGGGCCACGGATGATTTCGATACGCGCGATGTTTTCTACCGGGTAGCCGCCCCAGATGGTGCCCTTATTCCCCTGAAACAGGGTTGTCATGGGGATGCCGTTCTGCAGCATCAGTGTCTGTGGATTCTGGCTGCTGTAGATGCCGCGGATCAGGTAGAGCGAGCTATAGGTGTTGGGTGCATTGCTGACGTGGATGCCGGGCACCGTCTCCAGGACTTCATCGAGATCGGTCGCGCCCATGGCGGCGATATCCTCGGCGGTGATCACGGTAGCGACCGCCGGCGCCCGGCGCAGCTGCTGCTTGCTGCCGGTGGCGATGCTGATGGTGGACTTGTCGCCGTATACCAGCGCGAGGTCTTCTTCTTCCCCTATATCGGCGGCCAGGGTAAGCGGTGCATGCGACAGGGCCACGCCAGCCATGGTAGCCATTGCCAGGGGAAGCGCATAGATGTGTCTCATGTGTTCCCCTCGCTGATATGGTTGTGCAATGCGGTGACAGTCTAGTGCAACGATGTTCTACAGTCCATTCCGGCAAGCAAATTTTTCAGCCGGCTGCAACAGCATTGCCAAATGCACTTTCACTTCTGCCAAGGGCGCTTGCCGACGCCTTCATAGGCGATGCCGTCGCAAGGCGTCGGGAACAGTGTGCCTTCGGGCTTGTGTGCGGCTTCCACCAGGCAGGGGGGCATCCCGGCAAGGAACAACGGCAGCCGGAAGATCTGGAATTCCCGGACCGACAAGCCCATGTCGGCGCCAAGTGCCGCCGTCATCGCCGCATAGTTCATCTTGAGCGAAGGCTTGCCAAGTTCAGCCAGCGTGCGCTCCACCTCGAACGCCATCCGGAAATACCGTCCGTCGGCGAGGCCCAGCGACTTCGCGAGTCCCGACAACCAGGGCAGCCGCTCATCATGCGCCTCGATCGGGCGGCCGTAGCCATAGATGTAGCGCGCCGCCAGTTCTTCTTGCACGAAGGCCCGCAACGATTGTCCTGCATCGACCGCCCTGCCCGCGCGCTGGAAAAAGTCGATCGCCCGCAGCCCCGGGCCACCGCCGTAAATACGCGCTTCCGATACCGACAGCGCCGCCGCCAGACCGAGTATCGGCGAACTACGCACATTGCCGGCCAGTGCCGCAATCCGGTTGTTCCACAGGCGCGTGTCGGGATAGCTGGTGTTGGTCCAGATGCCATGCAACAGCTTGATCTGTTGCGGAGTAAAACGACGTCCGGTAATGCCGTAGAGGTAAAGCGCCATCCAGTCCGCATCATGGAATTCCTGGTGCAGGTCGACCCCGCGGAATACCGCCCGGCTGCCGGGCCAGCAGGCACCCACCCGGGTGCGAAGGATACCCGCGTGCTCATCGAGCAAGGCCGATCCCCTGGCAACCGGCGCTTTTGCATTGTGTCCGCTCATACCGACTCCTTCTTTTCGGCCGGGTCGTCTTCCAGTTCAACCGCGTAAAACGGGAACTGCGTGTAGTCCTTGCGTTGCTGTTCCAGTGCATGCGCTGCCGCGCCGGGCAGGCGTAACAGCAGGTACAGCATTTCGCCTTCCGACGGCTCGAACCCGAGATCGGCCAAGGCTGCAGCGGCAACGCCTGACATATCCAGACCCATCCCTGTCGCCTGCTCCAGCGCTTCCCGCTGCTCGAGCAGCCAGCCAAGGCGCGGTAATGCAGCGATGCGAGCGATTGCCTCGAGTCTTTCAAGCAGCGTCAGCGTTGCGCCCGGCGTGACGGCGGCATGCGGCTCGAAGCCCGGAGGATGTTCCGCTTGCGGCCAGGTATCTGCTGTTTCCTGGGGTACGGGAGCGAGACAAGCCTTCCATGCGGCCAGATCCATGCCGCACCTGGTCCATAACCGCATTGCGTCATGCACATCGCGCGCACCGTGGTAACGCCCGGCGCCGACCGATAAGGCGGCGATCAGCGACGCGGCCGCATTGGAGCCGGCAATGCCGCCGCACATGGCGGCATGTACCGAGGGATCACGCGGTCCGGGATTGGCGAGCGCCACCGCGAGCGCCTCGAGCAAGTCGAGCGCGGCCGGCGCGGGCAATTCCGGGCGAAACAACAGGAACAGCATTTCCACCCAGCGCGCATTGCCCACCATCTCGCCGAATACATCATAACCACGGCAATATGCGGCACGAGCGGCGTAGCGATTCCCGGGTTCGGGGTCTTCATTCCAGATTTCGGTATGGATGAGCGGAAGCGGTCTTTCGGTCAATTCGGTGTCTTTCATGAATGATGATTTGTCACAACAGCGTGCCAAGCACGCGCATGCGGACGCTAATGGGCGGCACTTCTTCGGGATCGATAAAGACGTCGAGCAGCGTCGGCCCCTTGCGCGCGCAGATCGCATCGATGTCCAGCGCATTCAGGTCGGCCGCGGTACGGATGGTATGCGCTTCGGCACCGAGCGCACGCGCCAGCATGGCAAAGTCGGTCGGCGGGAGCGCGAACGCAATCTGCTCCGCGCCCGCGAGCCGTTGCCCATGCTTGACCATCCCGAGCGCGGCATCGTTGAGCACGACAAAAATCACGGTCAATCCTTCGGCGACGGCAACCGACAACTCCTGGCCGTTCATCATCAAACTGCCATCGCCGGTGATGCATACCACCGGCCCGTCCGGATTACCGAGTGCGGTCCCGACAGCGCCGCCGATAGCCCAACCCATCGGGGCGAAATCCATGGTGGTACGCAGCCAGCCGCCATGGCTGCTGGTGCTGCGCTCATCGGGATGCGCGAATTGCGGCGCCAGGTGATGCACCGCCCAGGCGACGCTATTGCCGGCATCGGCGAGATACCGCGTCGTTGCGGGAAACAGGCGGCCCAGGTCATGCATCAGCTGCGATGGCTTGACCTTTGCATCCGGGGGCTGCGCCGGCCCGGCCGGCAGCGTGAACAGTAGCGCCTCATGACACGCTGTGACTGTGGTTGTGGCCGTAACCGTGGCGACATCAGCATCTGGACTAGTCGTCGTGGCAACCGTATCAAGCTGCGCGAACAATTTTTCAAACACGGTCAGGATGCGGCCGGACACGTGCAGCTTTGCCATTGGCGTCCGGGCAAGATGGTCATCGGACTCGTCCACATGCACGAGGCGGGTATTGAGCAAGGAATCGCTCCAGCCGCTGCTGGTCCATTCATTCATGCTGGTGCCGACGGCGAGAATCAGGTCCACCGATCTGTCGCGTAGCGCCGCTTCTGCCGACGCATGGCCGGCAAAACCGAACACGCCCCGGTACAACGGATGGCGCGGATCAACCAGACCCTTGCCGTCTGGCGTGGTCACAAAAGGCACCTGTCTCAGCTCGGCGACACGCAAAATGGAGGCGATCGCTTCGCCGCACCAGCCGCCAATCAGCAGCACCGGATTGCGGGCATCCCGCAGCATGAGCGACAAGCTGTCTACCGCCTGTTGATCCAGCATCGATGACGGCTTGAGCAGGGTGCGCAAGTCATACGACGGTGCAGCGACTGTCGCCGGACTGTTGAGAATATCAAGCGGAATGCTCAGGTGGACAGGTCCACGCGGCGTACGTGTCGCACGCATCAGGGCGGCGATGAGTTTTGCTTCCAGCTGTTGGGGATGGGAGACAAGGGAATTGTATTGTGTGCAGTGTCGGAACATGCCCACGGTGTTGATGCCGGTGCAGGACGACTCTTGTAAGGCGCGACGCCCGAAGCCCGGCAAGGCAGGCTGCCCTGTAATCACCAGCATGGGGATGCCGTTGTCGTAAGCACATGCCACGCCCGTGATCAGATTGGTGGCACCCGGACCGGAAGTAGCGCAGACGACGCCAAGTGCGCCGGTCTCGCGGGTATAGCCGTCCGCCATGAACGCCGCGCCCGCTTCATGACGCGCCACCACGGGACGCGGGCCACCGCGCCGGCTGCTTTGTGCAAGTGCATTGTAAATTGGTTCGATCGCGCCTCCGGGTACCCCGAACACCTGTTCTACCCCTAGCTGCTCCAGATAGGCAATCAGAAGCCCGGCGATATTGAGGGGCGGTGAAACCTGTGGTTCCGGCCAGCCCGCATCGGTTGATGCGAGCGAATTGTTAAAGCGCATGTCGGAAATATCCTCGATGATGATGGTCGGCCGCCAGTCTTTATAGGGACGGCAGGTAAGGCTTTGCTTTCGTCACGTTTGACTAGCCGCCGTATCTTAGGTGAGGGCAACGGCACTGTAAACTAGCAAGCGGAACCGCATGGCCTGAATGGCATTGGCGTGCGTACCGATATGGCATTGCGCTCCGATCCATGCCATGCGTGACATAAGTAATATGTACTGCGCCCTCCGCATGCGCATGCCGCATTACACCGACGGTCCAGTCTTATGCATGGTGTTCACTGGTATACATGAATACATGACGTCGTCACGTTGATGGGCGCACTCAAGAATTCTGTCAATCATTGAGCGTCGGTTGGATGCGAAAAGCTACTAGATGTTCCCATATGGAATCATCGTTATTTGTGCGGATAAACCACAGGGAAACGCACTACTGCGGGAGCAGCAGATGCGGCGCCACAATGAAAGGTATGACGAAGTCGCCTGCCTGCGGCGATGTGACTTGCGCCGCTCAGGCAGGTCCGCCTTCGCTCCTTGACGCGTTGACAACCTGGCTCACTGCATCGACACGAGCGGCATGGATTGCCTCCGCGATGCGTTGCGGCTGGCTGGCATGGCGCCTTGCTACTTCACCGGCATTGACCGATTGCGCTGCACGCAACGCCGCTTCCAGATAGGCCGCCTGCGGAAACGGCGTGTCCGCATAGCCGGTGCGGCCGCGACTATCGCATTCGGATGCGCGCAGCATGTCAACGAAGCGTTCAGGCTTGCGAAATCCGTCGCAGCGTTCAAGCAGGCTGACTAAGGTATTGGCGCGCAACTCAAAGGCACGCCCGATGTTGCCGTGCTCACGTGCCGTCATGACGGCGAGATCGCGGCAATCGTTGGGAATCTTCAGTCGCTTGCAGACCTGCTCGACCAGTTGCACACTGCGGCCTTCATGGCCGTAGTGTCTGGGCCACTGCTCCGGCGGCGTGGCGCCCTTGCCAAGGTCATGCAGCAGCGCCGCGCAGCGAATGGCGAGACCGTACCCCTGGCTGGCCGCGTAATCGATCACCATCATCACATGCACGCCGGTATCGATTTCGGGATGATGCTGTTCCGGCTGGGGAATACCCCACAGCACATTCAGTTCAGGCAGGATGCGCGCGAGCGCGCCGCACTCGCGCAAGACATCAAACATGCGCGATGGCCGGATTTCCATCAGGCCGCGCGATAATTCCTGCCACACGCGTTCCGGCACCAGGGCGTCCACTTCCCCGGCGTCGACCATCTTGCGCATCAGTTGATTGGTTTCCGGGGCGACGCTGAAGTCGGGAAGGCGAGCGGCAAAGCGCGCCACACGCAGGATGCGCACCGGGTCTTCGGCGAAGGCGTCAGAGACATGCCGGAAGACGCGCGCCTGCAGATCGCGCTGTCCGTCGAAGGGATCGACGATCTCCCCGTCGTCGCCGCGTGCCATGGCGTTGATGGTCAGGTCACGACGGATCAGATCCTGCTCGAGCGTGACATTGGCATCGGCATGGAATACGAAGCCCTTGTAGCCGGGTGCGGTCTTGCGCTCGGTACGAGCGAGCGCGTATTCCTCGTGCGTCTCCGGATGCAGAAAGACAGGAAAGTCCTTGCCGACCGGCGTGAAGCCCTGGGCAATCATCTGTTCCGGCGTCGCCCCAACCACGACATGATCGTGGTCCTGTACCGGCAGTCCCAGCAGTGCATCACGGACCGCGCCACCGACAACATAGGTTTTCATTGCGCAGCAATCAATCCGGGTAGACGTCGTACTTTTCCAGCGCTTCCTTTTCTTCAAGCGCCTCATGAATCCAGCGCGCGACCGCAGGATGCGCAACCACGCGATCGACATAAGCCTGCAACGCCGGCGGCAACCAGACGCCATAGGTGCGGAAGCGCATGACGACGGGAGCGTAGTAGGCGTCGGCAATCGAAAAGTCGCCGAACAGGAAATGATGCGGTCCGGAGCGCACAAGGCAGTCGTCCCAGATTTCGCAGATGCGGGCGATGTCGTTCTGCGCTTCGGTGGTGCGTCCCTTGCCGGGAAAGCTGGCCTTGATGTTCATCCACATCGCCGAACGCACCCCGGTAAATCCCGAATGCATTTCAGCGCAGATGGACCGGGCCATCGCACGTGCCGTCACTTCCTGCGGCCACATGCCCTTGTCCGGGAACTGTTCGGCCAGGTATTCGCAAATAGCCAGGGAATCCCACACCGTCGTTTCGCCCGCAACCAATACGGGCACCCGCCCCGCCGATGTATGCCGCGCGATCAGCGAGGACGTCTCGGGGCGGCCGAGTGAAACGCGCACCTCCTCAAACGGAATACCGAAGGCCTTCATCAAAACCCAGGGCCGCATCGACCAGGAAGAGTAATTCTTGTTACCGATGACCAGCTTGTAGCCTGCCTTGCCGGCGGCATCGAGGGTCTGCGACAGGGTGGGGTCAAGTTCTGTACTTTGCATACGTCGTGTCCATTCTTATCGGGCTCTGGAAGCATCAATGCCGCGCTGCAGATAAATTCGCTGCAACGCGGCATTCGAGGATAAAGCTTTTGCGGGCGTTTGCCAAACCGTCAAGGCACCACGCTATGTACAGCGCCCGGGCGGTGGCTTAACCCTCAAGGCAATTCGGTGGGCGCGAAGCCTTTCGGCGCCACCGTGCCAAGACGTGCCTTGAGCGATTGCGGCTTGCCTTCGAATACCCCCGCGTAATAAGTCGCGTTCGACAATACCTTTTTCACGTAATCGCGGGTTTCATTGAACGGAATCGACTCGGCAAAAATCGCACCATCGACCGAGCGCGTCAGGGTCGAACGCCAGGCGCGCGGACGTCCCGGCCCGGCGTTGTACGCGGCCGTCGCCATGGCTTGCGATCCATCGAGGTCGTTAAGCACCATGTTCAGATAGTTGGTGCCAAGGATGATGTTGGTATTGATGTCGTTCACCTGGTGCTGTGAGAAATCATTCATGCCGATCTTGCGGGCAACGAACTTCGCGGTGGCCGGCATCAACTGCATCAGGCCGGATGCGCCGACATGCGAACGCGCGTTCTGAATAAATCGCGACTCCTGGCGAATCAGTCCATACACCCAGGCAAGGTCCAGCCCAAGCCGTTCGGTGGACGCTTGCATCACATCCCTGTGCGGCGACGGGAAACGCTGTGTGAAGTCGAATTCCGACTTCGTGCGATCCGAAGTGTTGACCATGCGGTCGAGCACATTTTTCTGGCGCGCAAATTCAGCGGCGGCAAGATGCTGGCGATCGTTCATCTTGCGCAGTTCCCAGTTCCACTCACGATAGCCTTCGAAACGCATGTCGAGGTCGAAGAACTTCAGTGCCCGGCGGAATCCGGCGTTCCCGGCCATCGGTGCAAGTTCTTCCGCACTCACCGGCTGCGCGCGCGGCGGGATGACGATCTTGCGACCGAGTTCTTCCAGCGCGAGCTGGCCATAGAAGTTGGTCTGGTCGGAAATCGATTCAAAGAGTTTCTGGGCCTGTTCGATCTTGCCTTCGGTGCGATAGGCGCGGCCCAGCCAGTAGATCCATGTGGGGTCGTCCGCCAGGCTTGCAGGCATGGACTCAATGGTGGTTCTCACCAGCTTCCATTCACCCACGCGCAGTGCGGCGCGCACCTTCCATTGCTGCGCTTCGAGCGACAGTGTCGCTCCCGTGGTGCGGTGCCAGAAGATGGCAGCCTCAGGCGCAAGCTTCAACGAAGCCTGCAAAGCGATCTGTGCCCATGCCTGCGCCAGTTCACGTTCATTGAGGCGATCGGCTGCCGCGACCAATTTCGGCACAACGCGTTCAATATCGTTCTTGGCGCTACGACCGAGCGCGAGAATGAAGACTTCATGCGCGGCACGTCCATTTCCCGGTCCGCGCGCCAGAACCGCGTCGGGTTTCTCAAGCGCCTGCATCAAGGTGGTTTCGCTGACTTCGGTCAGTGGCGCAATGCGGCGAATCGATCCGGGAACGCCGGACTCCGCGATCAGCCGGACCTGTTCCCAGATATCGTCGGCGGTGAATTGGCCAGCTTGCGCCAGCGAAGTAATCAATGCCGGACAGGCTTCGCCATAATTCTGCGGCGCCACCAGCACGGCGCGCGCCTCCTTGGCGACGTTCTGGCCCTTTGCCGCTTTCGACATCAATGCATAGCATTTAAGCTGCGTGTCGTCATTGAGTACAAACTGCGGATATTGTTCATCGAACAGCGTCCAGTTACGCGCACGACCGAGTTCCAGCAACCAGTCATTACGCAACCGGTCGGCAATCGCCTGTCCGTCATAACGTGCCAGGTAATCGCGGATTTCCTGTTCCGACGCGATGGTGATGCGAGGACGCAACTGGAAATAGTCGACATACGAAGGGATGGCATAATTGCCAAGGCGGGCGGCGAGTTCACCGGTGCGGCCGATGTCGCCGTTGCGCGCGGCATCGCGCAATGCCAGAAAGGCATCGTCATCACTGGCAAAGTTTGCGGCGGGACGCGGGGCCGGGGCTGGCTTCTTGGCTTCGGCCACGGGTGCCAATATCGCTGCGGAGGCAGCGGCAAGCGCCACGCCGGCCATCCATTTCATTGGAAACATTTAAAAAAACCGCTTTCTTTAAAAAGTGCTGGGGTCACGCTAGGGTCATAACTTCTAGAATAGCATGTGAGAACATGGAGAGATGCATCATCACTATGCCGGAATCAAGTTCAGTCAAAACCGCGTTGCGTCGGCAACTGCTTGCCAACAGACAAGGCATCGCCGCGGAAGTTCGTCGCCATTCGGATCGTTTGATCGGCGAACGCTTGCTCGCGTGGCTGGAATGGCATCCTGTCGATGTACTCGGTGTGTATTGGCCAATACGGAGTGAACCGGATTTATCGGAAGCTTATGAGGTACTCGCTGCGCGTGGTGTAAAACTGGCATTACCAGTTGTCGTGGAAAATAATGCCTCGCTTCGCTATAACGCATGGACGCCGGGCGAGCCGATGCAAAAAGACGCGTTCGGCGTTGCCATTCCGGTATCCTCGACTGCCGTCGCACCGCAGGCTATTCTTGTTCCCTGCGTCGGTTTCAACCGCCAGGGTTTTCGTCTCGGGTATGGCGGCGGGTTTTACGATCGCACACTTGCCGCCGAAGCCCGCCCGCTTGCGATTGGTATTGCTTACACAATGGCGATGGTGAGCTTTGCGCCAGACATCCATGACATTGCGCTCGACGTGGTCATGACCGAATCGCTGCAGCTTGAGGCTGGGGACTAAGCTTGGAAGGTCATGCGCTCGCTGTGCTTCAATGCCAATACAATTTTCATAAAAAAAGCGGCACGATGTGCCGCTTTTCTTTTCAGTACTTCGTCAGTAGTTGGCACTTCAATACGCCAATGCCGCAATACTAAAGCTGCATCATTTCATGCCGACAGATTCAGCCGCTTCCACAATGCCGTGGTTGCCGCAGCCTGGTTCAAGGTATAGAAATGCATGCCCGGTGCGCCGCCAGCCAACAGCCTTTCGCACAATCCCGTCACGACGTCGAGCCCGAAGGCTTTGATCGATTCGGTATCGTCGCCATAGCTGGCCAGCTTGAGGCGAATCCAGCGCGGGATTTCGGCGCCGCACATGTCGGAGAACCGCATCAGCTGCGAATAGTTCGTAATCGGCATGATGCCGGCGACAATAGGTACGTCGGCACCGGCCTTGCGCGCGTCGTCGACAAACCGGAAATAGGCGTCGGCGTTGTAGAAGTACTGGGTGATCGCCGCATTGGCGCCGGCATTCACCTTGCGCACGAAGCTTTGCACGTCATCCTGCGGCGATTTCGCTTGCGGATGGGTTTCCGGATACGCGGCTACTTCGATGTGAAACCAGTCACCCGTTTCGGCGCGAATGAATTCCACCAGTTCATTGGCATAACGGAACTCGCCCGACGCGCCATAACCGCTCGGCAGGTCGCCGCGCAGGGCAACCAGGCGGCGGATACCATTCGCTTTGTACTCGTTGAGAATGGCCCGCAGGCTGTCACGCGAACTGCCGATGCATGACAGATGCGGCGCCGCTTCATGCCCTTCGCGCTGGATGTCGAGCACGGTTTCAAGCGTGCCCCTTTGGGTGGAACCGCCCGCGCCGAAGGTCACCGAAAAATATTTCGGCTGCAGTTCGGCCAGTTTCGCGCGCGTGATGCGCAGCTTTTCCACGCCTTCGGGCGTCTTCGGAGGATAAAACTCGATGCTGAAATTTTTCTGTGTCATTTTTTGAGCAAGAGACCAGAGAGTGCCCACGAGATAAGGCTGTACAGGATGGCGCCGCCAACGGCGGACCACAAGCCCGCGACATAAAAACCGCTGACGAAATTGGCTACCAGCCAGAACATGATGCCGTTGACAATAAAAATGAACAGCCCCAGTGTCAGCAGCGTGACCGGAAGCGTCAGCAACAACAGGATGGGACGGATCAGTGTATTGACGAGTCCGAGCACCAGGGCCGCGATCAACGCCACCACGAAGTTTTCGATATACACCGTCTTCAACAGGTAAGGCACCGCGAACAACGCCGCGGCATTGATCAACCAGGTAAGCAGCAAACGCATGTCGACCTCCTCTCGCCGGCAATGCAGAAACAGGGAGCCCGGCTGTGCGGCAAGCACAACCGGGCCAAGCAACTACGGACTTGCCTGAGCAGACAACCGCGACGCTCGCCAGCGGCAAGGATGCAAACGAAACCACTGCGCCCTGCCCTGGCAATGCGCCGCCGAAGCGGCTTGGCTATGTTAGTAGCGGTAGTGATCCGGCTTGTACGGACCGCTCTGCTTCACGCCGATGTAGCTGGCCTGCTCTTCAGTCAGTTCAGTCAGTTGTGCATTCAGCTTTTTCAACTGCAGGCGCGCGACCTTTTCGTCCAGGTGCTTCGGCAGCGTATATACGCCAACCGGATACGCCTTGGTGTTAGTGAACAGTTCGATCTGTGCAATCGTCTGATTGGCGAACGACGAGCTCATGACATACGACGGGTGGCCGGTTCCGCAACCGAGGTTGACCAAGCGGCCTTCCGCCAGCAGGATGATGCGCTTGCCGTCGGGGAAAATCACGTGGTCCACTTGCGGCTTGATGTTTTCCCAAGTGTATTGCTTCAAGGCGGCGACTTCGATTTCATTGTCGAAGTGACCGATGTTGCAGACAATCGCCTGGTCTTTCATCTTCTTCATGTGCTCGTGCGTGATCACATGGTAGTTACCGGTTGCGGTGACGAAGATGTCGCCGTGTTCGGCGGCATAGTCCATGGTGACGACGCGATAGCCTTCCATGGCGGCCTGCAGCGCGCAGATCGGATCGATTTCAGTCACCCATACCTGTGCCGACAAGGCGCGCAATGCCTGTGCCGAACCCTTGCCCACATCGCCATAGCCAGCGACCACGGCAACCTTGCCCGCAACCATGACGTCGGTGGCGCGCTTGATGCCGTCGACCAGCGATTCACGGCAGCCGTACAGGTTGTCGAACTTGGACTTGGTGACGGAATCGTTGACGTTGATGGCGGGGAAAGCCAGCTTGCCTTCCTTGTGCATCTGGTACAGGCGATGCACGCCGGTCGTGGTTTCTTCGGTCACGCCCTGGATTTTCGACAGGCGGGTCGAGTACCAGGTCGGATCGGTGGCGAGCTTCTTTTTGATCGAATTGAACAGGCAGACCGCTTCTTCCGAATCCGGCTTGGCGAGGACGCTGATGTCTTTTTCAGCACGGGTGCCAAGATGCAGCAGCAGTGTCGCGTCGCCGCCGTCGTCGAGGATCATGTTCGAAAATTCGCCGTTCGGCCACTCGAAGATGCGGTGGGTGAAGTCCCAGTATTCATCCAGATTTTCGCCCTTGAATGCGAATACCGGTGTGCCGTTGGCAGCGATGGCTGCAGCGGCATGGTCTTGTGTCGAGTAGATATTGCACGATGCCCAGCGTACGCGTGCGCCAAGCGCTTCCAGTGTCTGGATCAGCACGGCGGTCTGGATGGTCATGTGCAGCGAGCCGGTGATCAGCGCGCCCTTGAGCGGCTGCGCAGCGGCGAATTCCTCACGGATGGCCATCAGGCCAGGCATTTCCGTTTCGGCAATTTTGATTTCCTTGCGGCCCCAGTCGGCAAGACTCAGATCGGCGACGAAGAAATCCTGGGATGTGGTGTTCGAGATAACGGCGCTCATCACGCCCTCCTTTCCTGATAAAGATAGAAAAAAGTAACGTGAGCGCCGTTGCGAAAAAGATATCCAAGCCTGACACGATGTGGAACACCGTGCTGCAACGCTCCTTGGAATAAAAGATTATACCGTAGTCCTGCTGGCCCGAAGTCCAAAATGCTTTAGCGTTCGGGCTTGTTTTCAGGTCAGTGCTCGACCAAGACCTTCGATGCAATGCGCGGTCCCGGGACATCGAACTTGCCGGCCTTTGACGGCGCATCGCGCGCAATCCAGACCAGCATATCGCCCCAGATCCGCTGCACCTCATCCGATGGCGGCATCTTCAGCGCATTCGGCAATTCAATCGTAATCACCGGCACGTTCTTGTGCATCCCGCCATAGTTGCCCAGGGAACCGGGATAAACGCCGACGCGGCTGAAATGCAGTCGGCCGAATTTTCGCGGGGCCTTGGCCGGGCCATCGAAATCGAGCACGCCGAAAGGCGCATGGACCGAGATGATGACATCCGGCCGGAAGCGTTCCATTTCTTCATTGAGCCAACGGGTTTCCGGTTCCGACAGCGGCGACTGGCCGGGGAAACGACGCGGATCCTTGCCGGTCGTCTTGGTCCAGTAATGTTTGGCATCCTTTTCCCATCCGGGTGTTGGGAAATTGCGGTTGAGATCCACGCCGTTGGCATTCACGCGCTGCGGTTTGTGCGCGAGCAAACCGTCCGGATTGACCACCGGTGCAATGTGCCAATGAAATTGTTGCGCGGCCGGCGTTGGCAGCCACTTCATCCATTCGAAAACGATGGCTGCAGCGGTCAATTCATCGCCATGGATCCCGCCCAGCAGCAAAACGCGCTTCGCTTCCTGCTTGCCATTGGCCGCAGCGGGAACCGTACGCATCAGGATGGGAAAACCCTTGCGTGACATGGCACCGACCGGAACGAGACCGCCGGCCTTGCAGCTGGCGACAGAAATGCCGGGCAAGCGCGGCGTCAGGCGCTCACACCAGTCAGGATTGACTGCTGCGGGGGCAGCGGAGACAGAAGGTTTAGAGGCTGGAGATGTGGTGGCCGCATTACCCGGCACAAGGGCTGCGGCCAGCGAAACTGCGGCGGCGGTCTGGCAGATCCGCATGATCGACAGAGAGTGCCGATACCGCCGCCGTGTGGACATAGTTTACAAACCGGCAGCGGCGCGTAACGCTGCGGCCTTGTCGGTCCGCTCCCACGAGAACTCCGGCTCTTCACGGCCAAAGTGGCCATAAGCCGCAGTCTTGCCGTAGATCGGGCGCAGCAGGTCCAGCATCTGCACGATGCCCTTGGGACGCAGGTCGAACAATTCCTGCACCAGTTGCGACAGATGCTCGTCGCTGATCTTGCCGGTACCGAAGGTAGTCACCATGACCGAAGTCGGACGCGCGATGCCGATCGCGTAGGACACCTGGATCTGGCAGCGCTTTGCGAGGCCTGCGGCAACGATGTTCTTTGCGACGTAACGACCGGCATAGGCGGCGGAACGATCCACCTTGGACGGATCCTTACCGGAGAATGCGCCGCCGCCGTGCGGTGCTGCGCCACCGTAGGTGTCGACGATGATCTTGCGGCCGGTGAGGCCGCAATCACCCTGCGGACCACCAATCACGAACCGTCCGGTCGGATTGATCAGGTAACGCGTATTTTTCAGCCATTCCTGCGGGACGACCGGCTTGATGATTTCTTCGATCGCGGCTTCTTCAATGGTCTTGTGCTCGATCTCGGGCGCATGTTGCGTCGACAGCACGATGGTATCGATGGCGACCGGCACGCCATCGACATAACGCAGTGTGACTTGCGACTTCGCATCCGGGCGCAGCCAGGGCAGGCGACCGTCCTTGCGCAGTTGCGACTGGCGCTCGACGATGCGGTGGGCATAGTAGATCGCGGCCGGCATCAGTTCCGGGGTCTCGTCGCAGGCATAGCCGAACATCAGGCCTTGGTCGCCCGCGCCCTGATCAAGATCGATGCCCTTGCCTTCGTCGACGCCCTGGGCGATGTCCGGGGATTGCTTGTCGTACGCGACCAGTACGGCGCAGCTCTTGTAGTCAATGCCGTAGTCGGCATTGTCGTACCCGATGCGCTTGATGGTGTCGCGGGCGACGGTAATGTAATCGACATTCGCGGTGGTGGTGATTTCGCCGGCCAGCACGACGAGACCGGTGTTGCACAGCGTTTCGGCTGCGACACGGGCTTTCGGGTCTTGCGTCAGGATTGCATCGAGGATTGCATCCGAAATCTGGTCGGCGACCTTGTCAGGATGACCTTCGGAAACGGATTCGGAGGTAAAGAGGTATTCGTTTGCCATCGCAGGCTTCCTATCAATAGTTGGTGAGGACCATGTCGCGGCCATAACCAATGTGCCTGCGACGCTTTAGCGAAATTTGTATTCCGCCTCGCAAGTTGTCATTAACTCGGCGGATATCCGCTTCATATCATACAAAATGAATTGGATCATGTGATATTTTACGCGTCTGGAAAAAAATCACAAAATTTTCTAAAGCGCATCTTAATGCTCGTCATACTTTTTCGCCTGCTCGCCAGGTTGCCGTTGCCGGTGTTACATGCAATCGGCGCAATCCTTGGCTGGCTGGTCTACCTGTTGACACCTTCTTATCGGCGCAGACTAAAAAACAACATCGAGGCGGCGGGCTTCGGAGAGCATTTATCGTCGGCAATTAGCGAGGCTGGCAAGAATGTCATGGAACTCCCATTCGTCTGGTGCGCAGATCCGCAGCGCGTGGCCAGCAGCGTGCGCATAGAAAACTGGGAGGTCGTGGAAGCCGCGCTACAAACCGGACGTGGTGTGGTCTTTCTTACGCCCCATCTCGGCTGCTTCGAAATCACAGCACAAGTCGTCGGTGCCCAAAAGCCCCTCACCGTGTTGTATCGCCCGCCGCACAAAGCTGCGCTCAAACCCTTGATCGAAGGCGCACGGGCACGTGGCAAACTGAAGCTGGCGCCGGCCAATCTGTCTGGCGTACGGATGTTGCTGAAAGCCTTGCGCCAGGGCCAACTGATTGGATTGCTGCCGGATCAGGTGCCGCAAAACGGCGAAGGTATATGGGCACCTTTTTTCGGCAGGCCCGCCTACACCATGACCTTGCCGGGCAAACTGCAGCAGATGACTGGTGCGGTGGTCATCATTACCTTTGCGGAACGGCTGCCTCATGGCAAAGGTTATGTCATGCGTATGGTGGAACTGCCCGGGGCGCTTGGCGAATCAGCGCTGACGCAGGCTACCGCTGCCAACGCCGCCATGGAACACATGATTGCGCAATGTCCGGCACAATATTTCTGGAGCTACCACCGATACAAGGTTCCGGACGGCGTCGCTCCTCCCAACGAACAGGAAACTGATTAATGAGATTGCTGCTAGGCCTGATGTGGCTGCTGCACTGGCTGCCCCTTCCCGTTTTAGGCCGCATTGGCGACGCGATCGGCACTTTACTGTTTGCGACAGTACGTTCACGCCGCAAGATTACGCTCACCAACCTGCGGCTGTGCATGCCTGAGATATCTGAGCGCGAGCGACACAATATCGCAAGGAAACATTTCCAGGGCTATGCACGCAGTGTGCTGGAGCGCGGCATATTGTGGTGGGGTTCCGACGCACGTCTGAAACGCTTGCTGGTGATTGAACCGGGCGTGCCACTTGAAGCCATTGCGTCAGGGCCGACCATCCTGCTTTGTCCGCATTTTGTCTGCCTCGATGTCGCCGGCGTCGCCGTGATGCTCGAGTCAGCCTTGTGCTCCATCTATACCCGTCAGCAAAATCAGGTATTCGATGAAGCGCTGCGCAAGGGACGTACCCGCTTTCGCCCGGTAAAGCTGTTCTCCCGGGCGGAAGGTGTCAAACCCATCATCCGTGCAATGCGGGAAGGTTTGCCTTTTTTCATGCTGCCGGATATGGATTTCGGCGAAAAGGATGCGGAATTCGTGCCCTTCTTCGGCATTCCGGCGGCCACGCTGACCGCCCCGGCACGGATCGCTGCAGCCACCGGCGCCAAGGTGATTCCGGTCATCGCCACGTTCCTGCCCGGTTATCGCGGCTGGAGAGTCAGGTTTTTCCCGGCCTGGGAAAACTATCCCGGCACGGACATGGTGGCGGCAACACGCCATATGAATGCATTTATCGAGGATCGTGTCAGGGAAGCGCCGTCCGAATACTTTTGGGCGCACAAACGTTTCAAGACCCGGCCGCCGGGTGTGCCCAGCGTGTACGCAGCAAACAGTCCGGCCACTGTGCCGCTGGAGTCCTGAAGAACCCTGAATATCGGACGACGCTCGCAAAAATGAAATCTGCTCTAGCGACTATAATTTTCGCATGAAACTCAAATTCACCAAAATGCATGGGGCCGGCAATGATTTCGTTGTCATTGACGCGATCAGCCAGCACATCGACTTCACGCCGGAGCAATGGAAGGCGCTCGCAGACCGCCGTTTCGGCGTTGGCGCGGACCAGATGCTGGTTGTGGAAAAGCCGCAGTCGGACAATGTCGATTTCCGTTATCGCATCTACAACGCCGACGGCGGTGAAGTCGAGCAATGCGGCAACGGCGCCCGCGCCTTTGTCCGGTTCGTTACCGACAAGGGACTGACCGGCAAGCGTGCTATCAGGGTGGAGACCATGGCTGGCGTGATCGAGCCCCGACTTGAAGCCGACGGCCGTATTACCGTCGATATGGGCGCACCCATCCTGGATGCGGAAAAAGTACCGTTCAACGCTGCTGGCCTGGAAGCGAAACCGGAAGGTGGTGACAGCTTGTGGCCGCTCGACGTCAATGACAAGACCACATGGATTTCCGTCGTCTCGATGGGCAATCCGCATGCGGTGCAGGTAGTCGAGCATGTCGACACGGCGCCCGTCAATGTTGATGGCCCTGCAATTGAACACCACCCGCGTTTCCCCCGGCGGGTGAATGCCGGTTTCATGGAAATCATCGATCGCCACGCCATCAGGCTGCGCGTCTTCGAACGCGGCGCCGGGGAAACCCTGGCCTGCGGTACCGGCGCCTGCGCCGCGGTCGTCGCTGGTATTCGCCGCGGCCTGCTGGACTCCCCAGTCAAGGTGGCGACTCGCGGTGGCGAGTTGTCAATTGCCTGGGCCGGCACAGGTTCTCCGGTAATGCTGACAGGTCCGGCAGTGACGGTGTTTGAAGGCGAAATGGAAATTTGACAATCCTGCGACGCACCGCCGCGCCCTACATCCGACGCATCGGACAGTTGCGTGGCTTGCCTTTCCCTCCGAATACGGCGTCATGCGGGCCGGGATGTCGGTTAAAATCACGCCTTACCTCGGGCATGCCTTAACGCAAGAAGCAGCACGCGACAATGCAGGCCTCCGAATGCTGCGACCATCACCACACTGCGCTATGACTTACGAACTGGACTCCAACGCCGTCGCCGAATTCCTGTCGGACAATCCTCACTTTTTTGAAGAACATAGTGAACTGCTCGCGCGGGTCAAGCTGACCAGTCCTTTGGCCGGACGTGCTGTCTCGCTGCAGGAGCGCCAGATGGAAGTCTTGCGTGACAAGATCAAGTCACATGAATTACGGCTGGCGGAGTTGCTGCGCATTGCGCAGGAAAACGACGCGATCACGCAAAAATTTCTGTTGTGGACACGCTCGTTGCTGCTGGCACGCAATGATGTCGATATGCCGCATACCCTGGTCATTGGCTTGCAGACCATATTTTCGGTGCCGCACGTCACCCTGCGTATCTGGGGCGTGGCCGAGGAATTTGCCCATACCTGGTTCGCCGCGCCGGTATCGGACGATGCAAAGATTTTTTGCCATGGATTGACAGCGCCCTATTGCGGTCCCAACCAGGATTTCGAAGCTGCTGCCTGGCTCGAGGATGCCGAATCGGTCAAGTCGATCGCGATGCTGCCGTTGCGTGTCGGCGGCGCACCGGAAGCGTTTGGCCTGCTGGTGCTCGGCTCCCCCGATCCGGACCGTTTCGGATCTGAAATGGCAACCGACTACCTGTCGAAGATTGCCGAGATCGCCAGCGCCTCCATGAACTGCCTGCTTGCCTGAACACACCGTGTCACAGGAGACCAACCGGGCCCGCATTGCCGGCTACCTCGACCATCTGGAAAAACAGCGCAAGCTGTCTCCGCATACCGTTACCAATTACCAGCGCGACCTGCTCGACCTGGCGTTGATGGTGGAAGCCTTGCCGGGTTCGCTGGCAATGGCTGCAGTGGGTCACTTCCATATTCGCAAGTTTGCATCGCAGCTTCATGCAAAAGGCCTGAACCCGCGCTCAATCGCACGCAAGCTGTCAGCGTGGCGCGGCTTCTTCGAATGGCTGGCCGATCAGGAAACACTGGCCGCCAATCCGGTCGACGGTGTCAAGGCGCCCAAGCGCAGCAAGCCTTTGCCGAAGGCGCTGTCGGCCGACGATGCGGTACGCGTGGTCGCTGAAGGCACGCCGGGAAAAGATGCCCAGGCTCCCGGCCAGTTATGTAATCGCGCGATGTTCGAATTGCTCTATTCCAGTGGCCTGCGGGTATCGGAACTGACGTCGCTCGATTTGCGTTTTACGAAGGAAGGCGATTACCAGTCCGCAGGCTGGATCGACTTTGCCGAAGCCGAAGTAAATGTCACCGGCAAGGGCAACAAGCAGCGCAAGGTGCCGGTCGGCGGTCCCGCGATGGAAGCCTTGCGCGCCTGGCTGGCAGTGCGCGACACGCTGGTGCGACTGGACCCGCGCCCACTGTTTTTGTCCGACCGCGGTGTGCGAATAACGCCGCGCATCCTGCAATTCCGCCTGAAAGCCCACGCGCAGGCGCTCGGTATCCCCGCAAATGTGCATCCGCACGTGCTGCGGCACTCCTTCGCATCCCATGTATTGCAGTCTTCCGGCGATTTGCGCGCGGTGCAGGAAATGCTCGGACATGCGTCGATTGCGGCCACGCAGGTGTACACCTCGCTGGATTTCCAGCGGCTTGCACAGGTGTACGATGCTGCGCATCCGCGGGCAAAAAAGAAAGCGGATTCCGGCGCCTGAAGCGCCCTCGATGCGTCACCACAGCGCTAAAGAGTGTGGTGCACCGCATAAAACGACACTGCCATGGTGTCACGCTTCCCAATGCAATTCAGCGATACACTTCGCCCCAACAGATAACCGCGCCCGATCAGACATGCTTACCATCACTCTCAAACCCGGCAAGGAAAAAAGCTTGCTGCGCCGCCATCCATGGATCTTTCCGACCGCCATCGAACGTATCGAAGGCAAGCCGGAGGAAAAGAACAAACCGGGCACCACCGCTGTCGTGCAATCCGCTTCAGGACAATTCCTTGCCCGCGCCGCCTACAGTCCCAAGTCGCAGATCCGTGCGCGGGTCTGGAGCTTCAATGAAAACGAACCGATCGACCATGCGCTGATCAAGCGTCGCATCAAAAAAGCGATTGCCTATCGCATGGCGATGGTGAAGGGGTCCGATGCCATCCGGCTCATCTTTGGCGAAGCGGACGGTTTCCCGGGTCTGGTTGTCGACTGGTATGCGGGCAAACAGGGACACCTGGTCTGTCAATTCCAGTCCGCCGGCGTTGATGCCTGGAAAGTACCGATTGTGCAGGCGTTGATCGCGGAAACCGGTTGCCCGAATGTGTATGAGCGTTCCGACGCATCGGTGCGCGAGCGTGAAGGCCTGCCGCTGATCATCGGCACGCTGGCTGGCAATGAACCCGGCGATGAAACGCCCGTCACCGAAAACGGCGTGCGCTATGCAGTCGACATCAAGACCGGACACAAAACCGGTTTCTATGTCGATCAGCGTGATAACCGTCGACTGGTGATGGAACACGCCGCAGGTCGCGACGTGCTCAATTGCTTCTGCTATACCGGCGGCTTTTCGCTGGCCGCCCTGAAAGGCGATGCCCGCAGCGTCATATCAATCGACTCTTCCGGCGAGGCGCTTGCCATCGGAAAGCGCAATGTGCAGCTTAACGGCTTCGATCCGGCCAAAGCCGAATGGCAGGACGCGGATGTGTTCAAGGCCTTGCGTGCTTTCCGCGAACAGGGAAAAAGCTTCGATCTGATTGTGCTCGACCCGCCCAAGTTCGCCTCCTCGCCCGATCACGTGGACCGCGCCGCACGCGCATACAAGGACATCAACCTGCTGGGCTTCCAGTTATTGCGCGAAGGCGGTTTGCTGTTCACCTACTCCTGCTCAGGCGCGATCAGCGCAGACCTGTTCCAGAAAATCGTCGCCGGCGCAGCCAACGACGCCAAGGTCGATGCCCGTATCCTGAAGCGCTTGTCGGCCGGGGCCGATCACCCGATGACGACCAGCTTTCCGGAAGGCGAATACTTGAAAGGACTGATGCTGCATAAAGCGTGAAGCCTGAGGTTCCTGAGGTTCTATGCCTGGGGAAGCCGCTGCATGACGGTTTGAGAATGCCTATTTTTTGCAACTTGATTGCAAAATGCGTCATAATTTTACTTTCGCCTCCGATATCGCGGCAATCCGATGAATATCAAAGCAAAGCCATCCTACAGCCCTGCCGAAGCCAGCATTGCCCGCGCGGAAGTGCAATTGCGCGACGCGGCCGTGCGCCTCACGAGCGCGCGGGTCAAGGTGCTGGCGGCCCTGCTGGACGCCGAACGTGCCTTTTCCCATCAGGACATGCAGGACGCATTCACCGACATGGATCGCGTTACGCTGTACCGCGCACTGGATTGCCTGACCGACGCCGGTCTCGCTCACAAGATCGCGGGCGACGACCGCGTGTTCCGCTATAGCGCGGGTGCCGAACACGGCGCGCAAGGCGACGCCGCGCCGCATCATCAGCACGGGCATTTCAAGTGCACACGTTGCGCCAGGGTATTTTGCCTTGACAGCATCGCGGAAGCGGGCTTGCTGCGCAATGCGCTTGAGGAAAGCCTGGGCAAGGGCTTCCAGAGCCACGATATCGAATTCACGATCAAAGGATGGTGCGCTGATTGCGCACAATGAAAGGAAGCACCCATGACACTTGTTCCTGCCACGATCCTGACCGGCTTTCTCGGCGCCGGCAAAACCACCCTGCTCAACCGCATCCTGCGCGAACCGCACGGCTATCGCATCGCCGTGATTGAAAACGAGTTTGGCGAGGAAAATATCGACAATGAAATCCTGGTGCAGGATAGCAAGGAACAAATTGTGGAAATGAACAATGGCTGCATCTGCTGCACCGTCCGCGGCGATTTGATCGTTGCACTCGGTTCGCTCGCGCAAAAGCGTGAGGCTGGTGAACTCAACTTCGACCATGTGGTGATTGAGACAACCGGCTTGGCCAATCCGGGACCGGTTGCCCAGACGTTTTTCATGGACGATGAAGTCGCGTCGTACTTCCTGCTCGATGCGGTGGTAACCGTCGTCGACGCGCGGCATGCCATGCAGCAGCTCGATGAACATGAGGAAGCACAGCGCCAGGTCGGCTTTGCCGACAAGCTGCTGTTGTCGAAGACCGACGTGTCCACTGCCGAACAGGTCGAAGCGCTAACAGCCCGCCTCAAACGCATCAATCCGCGCGCATCAATGGCAAAAGCCGATTTTGGCAAGGTGCCGATCGGCGAGGTACTCGACCTGCGCGGCTTCAATCTCAACGACAAGCTCGAGATCGACCCGGATTTCCTGGCTGCTGAAGAGCATGCGCACGATGACCACGACTGCGACGAACATTGCGGCCACGATCACAGCGGCGACCATCACCACGATCATCATCATGCGCACCATTCGGACGATATCGCGGCGTTTGTCTTTCGCAGTGACCGCCCGTTCAACACGGCACGGCTGGATGAATTCCTGGGTGGCCTGGTGCAGGTTTTTGGTCCCCGCATGTTGCGCTACAAAGGCGTGCTCTGGATGGAGGATGCGGATCGGAAAGTGCTTTTTCAGGGCGTGCACCAGATGATGGGTACCGATATCGGTGCTAAATGGGACGACGCGGAACCGCGTGGCAGCAAGATGGTTTTCATCGGCAAAAACCTGCCCAAGGAAACGTTTGTCCAAGGTCTGGAACAGTGTTTGGTATAAACTGCTGTCGTTTTTGATTTTTATTCATGCAATAAGGAGTGTCATCTGGCAAGATATACAGGCACGTCGTATACCGCTTGATATAGCCCGGTTTTGCCGCGAACGCAGCAAGGGTTTCAGGCCGGGAGCTGAGTATTGGGTGTTTCACTGAGCGAGGGCATCATGAATGCAACCGTTACAAGGTCAGTCACGAAACGCAGCGCCGTCAAGACCGCGGCAAAGTCACGAACCCCGTCCAGCGGAAAAGCGGCTGGCAGCGATGCGGTAAAAATGGACAGTGCAGTGCCCAAAACCGCGTCGGCGCGCAAAAATCCCCCGGCAGCAACAAAATCGATTGCCAAATCCCCCCAAAGCACGGTAAAAAGCACAGTTAAATCCGCTGCAAAGACAGCGGCAAATATGAATGCCGGGGGGACGACACCGAAAACGGCAGCAGCCAGGTCACGAACCACCCTGGCATCGGAGACCTCCCTGGCAGCCAGCAAGGCAGTAACAAATTCGAAGCGACCGTCGACGACGGCCGCGACGAAGGTCGGTTCCAAAGAGACGCCCGGCTCTTCCATGAGCGGTAACAATGCAAGTGCCGGATTAATAGATACAATGGAAAAACCCGCAGTTTCGAAAGTAAGCGAAGTGGCTACCAAAACAACTAAATCGACCCCCGCCGTCCCGGATGGCACCCTGTTGACCGAAGAGCAGATCCTTCAGATGAGTGAGAAGGATTACATGAACGAGGCCCAACTGGCGTTCTTCAAGGCGCGCTTGCAGCAGCTTGAAAAAGACCTGCTGAAAAACGCCGGTGAGACAACCGAGCACCTGCGTGAGACCGTCCTGGTGCCGGATCCTGCCGATCGTGCGACGATCGAAGAAGAGCATGCGCTGGAATTGCGTACCCGTGATCGCGAACGCAAACTGCTGAAGAAGGTGCAGCAATCCATCGCGAGCATCGACGCCGGTGAATACGGCTGGTGCGAAGAGACCGGCGAACCGATCGGCATTCCGCGCCTGCTGGCTCGTCCGACCGCGACGCTGTCACTGGAAGCGCAACAGCGCCGCGAACTCAAGCAGAAGCTATACGGGGACTAAGTTCGGGCCGGAGCCATCCGGCCTTCCTCCCACGCCGCAAGCGTACGACGCATAGCCTCGTACGCTTGTTTGCTTTTGGGACCACGTTATTGGCAAATATGCCAGTCAGCAAAGCACTGATTGCTCCTTTCACAATGCTAGAGCGGATGGCGTGCAGGACAAGGCGCGCGAAGTGCCGTGTGGCGGGCCACACAAGCGACAAGCAACGCCGTCCTGCGCGTCAAGGCGGACCGAGGCGACAGTACAGACGATGAAATCCGCTCCTAGTTACGTTCGACCGCAACCATACCCGTTGATATCGATTGATATCCGTTGGGCTTGAAATAGGCATGACGAGAAATTGAGCACTGTTGAAGCGTGACACAAGCGGGAAACCACAGAAACATAACAAAAAAACATGTTTTCGGTCTCCCGCATGACAACCTGGCCAAGGGATGTGTTACCTTTATACAATTGTATTTTCCTTCTTTTCTATCGCGAAGAAGGCCGGCAACTTTGAGTTGGGAACACAGTGGGTATTTTTTCGCTTTTTGGAAAGAAGGATCGTCAGCCGGCAAAGCTTGCCGAGAAAGATGCTTCTCGCGCAAAGAAGCCCTCCTCCAGATCCGCCACTGATGCAGATCGGGCAAATACCAAGGCCCTGGCAGCCAAGCGAGATGCACAAACTGCGCTGCAGACCGCACTGAAGATTGATGCGATCGAATCGGAGATGTCTTCCGAGTTCGTCAATGTGGCGACAACGCTGGGTCCAAAGGTCAAACCGTCCCTTGCGAAGCCAAGCGCCCCTGCTTCAAATTCAATCACCCCATCTCCCTCCGGAAACCGGGCCGAAGTGCCCAAACTTGCCAGGGAAACGTCGCACAGACCGGCGGCCGAGCCTACATTGACCTTGCAACCGCTGAGCGCGGATATGGGCAGCACGACAGAGTTTCTTCTTGATGGGCAGACCGCGGTCAGCAACATTGCCACTCCCACATCGGAAGCGGAAGCTGTTATTGAAGAAGCCGCCATCATGTTCGCCAATGGCCAATCCGTCGTGGTTGAACAAATGCTGCTCGCCGCCATCGGTGCCGACGATCTCGGCAATGTCACGCAAACCGCGTGGCTGATGCTGCTGGATCTGTACCAGATCAATGGCAAGCAGCAGGAATTTGAAAATCTGGCGATTGAATTCGCTGGCAAGTTCGAGACTTCGCCACCTGCATGGAGCGGTCCCGAGTCATGTGACGCACCGCAGGCAAACGCTTCCGGCACGACGCCGATGGTGCCCTTTAGCGCACGACTCGACGCCAACTGCGCCAAACAGATCGAGCGCATCCAGAAACTTGCCGAAACCTTCCATACCCTGCGCCTGGAATTCGTACGCGTTACAGAAGTGGATGCCGCCGGCTGCGGCCTCCTGCTCGGTATCCTGCACAAGCTGCAAAAGTCCGGACACGACCTGATCCTGGTCGGCGCGTCGGAGCTGGCCGACAAGATTCGTGGCATCGTCGAAGTCGGTCGTCGCGACGACACTGAAGATGCCTGGCTACTGCTGCTGGAAGTGCTGCGCCTGCTGAACCGCGAAAAGGAATTCGAAGAAATCAGCATCGATTATTGCGTGACCTTCGAAGTTTCGCCACCCGCCTTCGTCGCGCCCCAAAACAAGGTGACGACTGCCGCCGCCGAACTGGCGGCGGCCGCTCCCAAGGCCGAAGGCTTCATGATGCCGCCGGTGGTCGAAGGACGCATCGATGACCTGATCGTTGCCATCGCCAGCTATTCCGATGACCATGATCCCGCCGTCATCGACTGCTCACGCCTGAACAGGATCGATTTCAATGCGGCAGGCCGCCTGCTGACGGGGCTCAGTCCGTTTTGCGGCAATGGCAAGGCGCTGGAGTTTCACCATGTCAACCATCTGGTTCATGCGCTACTCAATGTGATCGGTCTCAAGGACATCGTCCGCATCGTCCCGCGCAAGAACTGACGCGTGATATAAAGACGGCTTCGCTCCGTCGCCAGACCGGCCTCTTTCCTTCCGTTATCCCGTACTGCCGCACGCTACCGTGCACTATCGTTTTGTCTGGCTTCGTTCAGTTCCGCATGTGGACGCATTGTCACCGACACTTGTATTAACCGGTGCCGCCCTCATCTGCGATGAATTACAGACTCTGATTCCTTTGAGGCAAGCATGGAACAATTTCACGGCACGACCATCCTCTCAGTGCGACGCGGCAATACCGTCGCGCTTGGCGGTGATGGTCAGGTGACTCTTGGCAACGTCGTCATGAAAGGCACGGCCCGCAAGGTACGCAAGCTGTACCAGGGCAAAGTCCTGGCGGGGTTTGCTGGCGGCACCGCCGACGCCTTCACGCTGATTGAGCGTTTTGAAGCCAAGCTGGAAAAACACCAGGGCAACCTGCTGCGTGCTTCCGTCGAACTGGCGAAGGACTGGCGTACCGACCGCATCCTGCGACGTCTGGAAGCGATGCTGCTGGTCGCCGATCGTGAAGCAACCCTGATCATTACCGGCAACGGCGATGTACTGGAACCGGAAAGTGGCATCGGCGCGATTGGTTCGGGCGGTGTGTACGCGCAGTCCGCCGCCAAAGCCCTGCAGGAAAACACCGACCTGCCCCCAGCAGAGATTGTAAAGAAAGCGCTGACCATCGCGGGCGAACTCTGCATCTACACCAACCTGTCGCATACCATCGAAACTCTCGACTGATACAAATACGTCGACACTTCGCGAATACCTAATACCTATCATGAACATGACACCCCAAGAGATCGTTTCCGAACTCGACAAGCACGTTGTCGGCCAGTCGCGCGCCAAGCGCGCAGTCGCCATCGCGCTGCGTAACCGCTGGCGCCGCCAGCAGGTCGCCGATCCGCTGCGCCACGAAATCACTCCGAAGAACATTCTGATGATCGGCCCGACCGGCGTGGGTAAGACCGAGATTGCACGTCGCCTGGCCAAGCTGGCGGATGCGCCCTTCATCAAGATTGAGGCGACCAAGTTTACCGAAGTCGGTTATGTCGGCCGCGACGTCGACACCATCATCCGGGACCTGATCGATATCGGCATCAAGCAGACCCGCGAGTCGGAAATGCGCAAGGTGCGCACCCGTGCCGAGGATGCAGCGGAAGAACGCGTGCTCGATATCCTTGTGCCGCCGGCACGCGATTTCGGTTTCAGCTCCACGCCAAGCACGAGCGATAGCGAGAGTGGTGCTGGTAGCAACAGCACCCGCCAGACTTTCCTCAAGCGCCTGCGTGAAGGTGCGCTGGATGATCGTGAAGTGGAGATCGATGTCGCAGAAGCGGCGCCGCACATGGAAATCATGGCACCTCCCGGCATGGAAGAAATGACCGAGCAGATCAAGTCGATGTTCTCGGGAATTGGCGGCGGCCGCAAGAAGAAGCGCAAAATGAAGATCAAGGATGCGATGAAGATCCTGATCGACGAGGAAGCCGCAAAGCTGGTCAATGAAGACGAACTCAAGCAGAAGGCTATTGCCAACGTCGAGCAGAACGGCATTGTTTTCCTCGATGAAATCGACAAGATTGCGACCCGTTCGGAAGTCGGCGGTGCCGATGTCTCGCGTGCCGGCGTGCAGCGCGACTTGCTGCCGCTGGTCGAAGGCACGACCGTCAATACCAAGTACGGCATGATCCGGACCGATCACATCCTGTTCATCGCCTCGGGTGCCTTCCATCTGGCCAAGCCCTCAGACTTGATTCCCGAGCTTCAGGGGCGTTTTCCTATCCGTGTCGAACTGGAGTCGCTGGCCATCGCCGACTTTGAACGTATCCTGACCAGTACCGATGCCTGCCTGACGCGCCAATACGAAGCGCTGCTCGCCACCGAAGGCGTCAAGATCGAGTTTGCGCCCGAGGGCATTCAGCGTCTGGCCGAAATCGCGTTTTCAGTCAATGAAAAAACCGAGAACATCGGCGCACGCCGGCTGTACACGGTCATGGAAAAGCTGCTGGAAGAAATGTCGTTCACGGCGAGCGAATCGTCCGGCAAGACGGTGTCCATCGATGCTGCATATGTTGACGATAAACTTGGCGCCCTCGCGGTCAACGAAGACCTGTCGCGCTACGTCCTGTAAAGGAAAGGTCCTCCGGCATGGCGAACAAGGCCCTGGCAAAACGTCAGAAGATGACCATACGCGTCGAGCCATCGCAGCGGCCACTGAAAGGCCGCAATGTGGTGGTGGCCGGCGTTAAACAGAAAGCGGCGCAATCTCCGGAGAGCAAGCAACCGGGGGGATCGGTCACAGAGAAACTGCTGAGCAAGGTGCTCGGCAAGACCGGCGCAGATTAACGCCGCCTTTGCTGGAAGTTACCACGACGCAGGCAGACTCGATACACACCGTATCCAGCCTGCCCTGATCCGCATCAGTGAGGCCTATGCGTCGATGCCTGTGCGTTGATGCCGTACGAAAAAGGCACCGTCACGCTCCCCCATCTCCCTACACTTGATTTATAAAATTGGATCGACAACTGGCCGGTGCCATGTCTGCACGCCAAACCGATCAGCTTTTCCGCTCACCAATTCGACATTTGCCAAATCGGCGATCCGCAGAAATTTGCCCTAACGACTTTGCAGTGGCGGCTCACCAGGCGCCGTGCTGCCGCTTGCTGGTGGCCCGCCAGGAACCGGACTCGGTGCCATGTTGACTGCATTCGGCACGTTAGGCACTTGCGGCGTATTCGGGAGCGGCACACCACCGCCAACGGATTGCCCGGCAGATGGCGTACCCGCCGGCGGGTTGACAACAACGGTTGGCGGCGCAGTGGTTGGCTGGCCAGCCGCGCCTGGTACCGGCGTCGCAGGCACTCCGGTGGCAGGTGTCGCCGGTTGCGGTATGCCAACCTGAGGCGCCCCAAGAGCAGCATTAGGCGGCGCGGGCCGTGCCGGCTGCGTGGTGTTATTCGGCACCGCCGGCTGCTGCTGTTGCTGTGGCGTGGCTGCCGGTGGGCGTGCCGGCGCAGGAAAGTTGCGGCCCGGCTGACTTGGCATGGCGGGCACGGCCGGCGCAGTAGGAACCGGTGCCGCAGTGACGCCTCCGCTTTTCGCATCTTCCGGCAACTCGACGCGCTTGGTAGCGCCATTGTCCGAAAGCAGCACATAACCACGGTGGACTTCCTTGACGGTTACGCCCGGCAATATCTCCATATCGACTCGTACCGCTTGCGGCGGCTTGCCATCGGCACTCAGGATGGCGATGCTGTCACGTGCATTGCCGGAAAAGATTACACCGCGCAGCTGATAATTGCTGGCGGCCTGCGCCGGTGCGGCACGGCCACCAAATAATGCCGTGGCGGCGTCGGGCCGGATTTCCGGGGCAGCAGCTCTGGGCGGCGCGGCGACCGGGCGCAGCGGCGGTTTGAAGAGCTGCATTCCCCAGTACGCAATCGAGGCGCACAACAAAACGAACAATACGAAGCTCACGGCGAGCGGCAAGCGCTTCATCTCGATCCTTTATTCTTTTTCATAGTTGTATTCCTCCCGGAATTCCTCACACCGGTGGTTCTGGCATTCGCCTTCAACGCACCAGCTGGTTGATCTCGATAATCGGCATCAGCACCGCCAGCACGATCAGCAGCACCACCACGCCCATCACCAGAATCAGCGCCGGCTCCAGCAAGCCGGCAATCGTCAGCGCCCGGCGTTCCAGATCGGCTTCCTGCGCATTCGATGCGCGTTCCAGCATGGCCGGCAGCTCGCCGGTCACTTCGCCGGCACGGATCATGTGGATCAGCATGGGTGGAAAATGCTTGTGCGCTGACAACGCACGCGCCAGGCCTACGCCTTCACGTACGCTGGTGGTGGCCTCTTCCACCTGTTCGCGCATGGCGACGTTCGACAAGGTATCGCGGCTGGTCTGCAGCGCACGCAGGATAGGCACGCCGGACCCGGTCGTAATCGCCAGCGTGCTGGCAAAACGGGCGGTATTGAGGCTGCGCTCGAACTTGCCGTAGAGCGGCGCGGTCAGTAGCCATCGATGCCAGCGGAATTTGATGTCGGGATTTTTCAGCGCGCGCCGCCATAACAGGAAGCCGCCGACTGCAAGCAATGCGACGATCCAGCCGTAGCTGCGCACAAAATCGGAGATCGCCAGCATGATGACGGTCAGCAAGGGCAACTTTTGCTTGGTATTGGCGAACACCGAGACGATCTGCGGCACCACATAGGCAAGCAGGAAGATCACGATGGCAAACGCAACCACGGTAACGATAGCCGGATAGGTGAATGCCAGCCTGACCTTTTGTACCAGCGAATTACGGCGCTCGATGTAATCGGCAAGGCGGGACAGCACACGCGACAGCTGACCGATCTGTTCGCCAGAAGCAACCAGCGCACGATAGATATCGGCGAAATCGCGCGGATGGCGCGACAGCGCGTCGGACAGGGAGGATCCGCCCATCAGTTCGGAGCGAATCGATGCAATCAGGTCACGCACATAGGGACGCTCGGCCTGCTCCAGCAACGCGGTGAACGCCTGTTCCAGCGGCAGGCTGGCTTCCAGCAGGCTGGCCAGCTGTCGTGTGAACAAGGCCAGCTCAGTGGTCGAGAGTTTGTCGCCGAAGGCGCGGCTGCGGGTCTGGCCGAGTTCATCGACCTGGGCTGCGATCGCATCGACCAGAATGGGCACCAGGCCCTGCGCACGCAAGTCCGATCGTGCGGCGCGCGCACTATCGGCATTGACAACGCCTTTCCTGGTTGCGCCGGCGGCGTCGACGGCTTCGTAGCGAAATGCGGGCATGGTGGTTCAGGCTTCCATCAAATCAGTCGTGCATGCCGGTCGTTGGGCGGCATGGGTTCATTCCTTCGCCACACGCAGCAACTCGGCCGGCGTGGTGGTCCCGTCGGCCAGCCAGCGCTCGCCGTCTTCACGCATGGTCTTCATGCCATCGCGCTGGGCGGTGACGCGGATCTCGGCTTCCGAGGCGCGGTCGTGGATCTGCTTGCGGATTTCGTCGGTGGTGGTGAGCAATTCATAGATACCGACACGTCCCTGGTAGCCGGTATGGCCGCACTTGTCGCAGCCGACCGCATGCCACTCATGGCCGTCGTTGCGTTTGCAGACAGGACAGAGCTTGCGCACCAGGCGTTGCGCAACCACACCCAGCAGCGACGACGACAGCAGGAAGGGCTCAATACCCATGTCGAGCAGACGGGTGACGGCGGACGCGGAATCGTTGGTGTGCAGGGTGGCCAATACGAGGTGACCGGTGAGCGAAGCCTGCACCGCGATCTGCGCGGTTTCGAGGTCGCGGATCTCACCGATCATGATGATGTCCGGATCCTGACGCAGGATCGCGCGCAGCGCCTTGGCGAAGGTCATGTCGATACGTGCATTGACCTGGGTCTGTCCGACGCCGGGCAATTCGTATTCGATCGGATCCTCGACCGTGAGGATATTGGTGGCCGGAGCGTTCAGGCGCGTCAGCGCTGCGTACAGTGTCGTGGTTTTACCGGAACCGGTCGGGCCGGTCACCAGCACAATGCCGTGTGGCTGGCTAATCAGGTTGTCGAACTGCTGTTGCACATCGGGACTCATGCCCAGATGGCTCAGGTCCATGCGGCCACCTTCCTTGTCGAGCAGACGCAGCACGGCGCGTTCGCCGTGGCCGGTGGGCAATGTCGAGACCCGCACGTCGACCGGTTTGCCGCCGACGCGCAGGGTAATGCGTCCGTCCTGCGGCAAGCGTTTTTCCGCGATGTCGAGCTGGGCCATGATCTTGATACGCGAAATCAGCGAAGCATGTATCGCTTTCTTCGGCCGCACGATGTCGCGCAAGGCGCCGTCGACGCGGAAGCGCACGACCGACACCTGCTCGAACGGTTCGATATGGATATCCGACGCTTCTTCGCGCAACGCCTGGGTCAGCAGCGCATTGATCATGCGGATCACCGGCGCGTCGTCGGCGGATTCCAGCAAGTCTTCGATGGCCGGCATGTCCAGCATCAGCTTGGCGAGGTCGAGGTCGGATTCGACTTCATCGACCACTTGTGCGGCATCGTTGCCGGAACCGGCATACGCTTTGGCAATGGCGGTTTCAAGGTCTTCGCGCGAAAGCGACTTCAGCTTGACCCGGCCGAAACGGCGGCTGACCTCGGCGATCGCCGAGGGCACGGTCGCCTCCGACACCCACACTTCAACTGCATTGCCGGCCGTCTCGCTGCGCCGCGCGAGCAGTGCATGATCGCGTGCGAAAGCGTACGGGAGAAGGCGGGCGTCGGTCAGGATTGTGCTCATTACTACTGTCCTACTTTCATTTGGGGTTGGGGGTGCGCTGCGGCATTCCCGCATCCGGTACGGGCGGTACCGCAGGGGCTGGCCCAGGGGCAAGCGGCGGCGGGTTGTCCACGGTGCCTGCAGGTGGCGTGGTTGCCGCCGGGGTGCGTGGATCGACGTTGACGAAATCGCCACCGACCGGCCGTCCATTCTGGAGCGGAGGCGCAACCGGTGTCGTCATGTCACGCAGCAGGAGAGAATCAGTGGACTGCGAATTTCCCTGGACGTTCCGTATGTATTCATAGCGGTCGCCGGTCACGCTCATGCTTTGTTCGTTACTGCGCAAGACCGTGGGCTTCAGGAATACCATCAGGTTGGTTTTCCGGCCATTGCGGCTGCGATATTTGAACAGATTGCCAACCACCGGGATATCGCCGAGCACCGGCACCTGTTCGTTGCCATCGGTAACACGGTCTTCGATCAGGCCGCCTAGCACGATGATCTGGCCATCGTCGACCAGCACATTGGTTTCAATTGAGCGCTTGTTGGTGATGATGTCGGAAGCGTTGCTGGTCGGCTGGATGTTCGATGTCTCTTGATAAATCGCCATCTTGACCGTGCCGCCTTCGGACACTTGCGGACGCACGCGCAGCGACAGGCCGACGTCCTTGCGTTCGATGGTCTGGAACGGGTTGACGCCGGCCGCACCGCCGGATGCGGCGGTGGTGAACTGACCGGTCACGAAAGGCACGTTCTGGCCGACGATGATACGGGCCTCCTCGTTATCCAGCGTGATCAGGTTAGGCATTGACAGGATATTGGCGTTGCCTTCGGATTCGAGCGCGCGTGCCAGCGCACCCAGCGTCAGCGAACCGCCGACCTGGCGGAAAATGCCGAGGTTCAGACCGTTACCAGGCGGCAGCGGATTACCTGTGGTCGCATTGGCAACGGCCTGGCTGATCAGGTTGTTGCCACCGCCCGCCGTGGTGAATCCGGTCGCGCCGCCGACACGATAGCGGCTGGTGGCATCGCCGGATAGACCGGCCCACTGGATGCCGAACTCGGCCGCGCGGTCGGCAGTTACTTCGACTATGAGCGATTCCACGTAAATCTGCGCGCGGCGTGCATCGAGCTGGTCGATCACTGCGCGCAGGTTGCGATACACCGCTTCACTGGCGGTAATGATCAAGGCATTGGTGGCCGGGTCGGCTTGAATGAATCCGCCCGCGCCGCCGGTTGGCAACGCGGCGGGAGTCTGCTGGCCCTGGTTCAGTGCGCCCTGTCCGAGCTGGGCCTGCTGGCCTGGCGAGGTCACTTGCGGCTGCTGCGGTTGTTGTTGGGTGCCTGCGGTATTGTTGGCCTGGGCCGACGGATCGGACGCGACCACCGCACGCAAGGTTTGTGCGAGCCGGACCGCATCGGCATTGCGCAGGTACACCACGTGGACGTTACCCGGCTGCGAGGTCTGCTGGTCGAGTTTGGCGATCAGCGACTTGGCAAGATTGGCGCGCGCCACGGAAGGCGCACGGATGATGACCGAATTGGTCCGGGAATCCGCCAGCACCGTGACACGTCCCGCATCGCCACCGGCGACCGCGCCGCCCTGTTCGAGCAAGCGGTTGGCGAGTACCGCAATGTCGGTGGCGACCGCGTATTTGACAGGCACCACATCAAGGTCGCCGACCGCCGGAGAATCGAGCGCGGCGATGATGCGGCCAAGACGCTTGAGGTTGTCCGCATAGTCGGTGATGACGATGCTGTTATTGCCGGGATTGACGTTGATCGTGTTGTTCGGCGAAATCAGCGGGCGCAGCACCTGCACCAGGTTGGGTGCGGATTCATAGTTGAGACGGAAGATCTGCGTTGCGATCTGGTCGCCACGCACTTCTCCCGCCTGTATCGGCCCGGCCTGCAGCTTGGCATCCGCTTCCGGCACCACCTTGGTGACGCCGCCGCTGCTTACCATCGCAAAGCCCTGCAGCCGTAGCGACGAGGCCAGCATCTGCAATGCTTGCGGCTTGGTGACCGGCTTCTCGGAGACCAGGTTGATCGTGCCCTTGACCCGTGGGTCGATAATGAAAGTGGTGCGGGTGTAATGGCCGATGGCCTTGACCACCGACTCGATATCGGCACCGACAAAATTCAGCGTGGCCTGATTCGAGGAGGGATCCTGGGCGTTCACGTTCGGCATGCCCGCCATTGCACACAGCAGCAATGCGGCTGCGCCAACACGGCGCATGCGCGCCGTACCTTGTAATGTTTCTGCTGATTGATTTTTTTTCATTTGAACTCTAGCGCGATAACATCCTTATCGCCGACTCGTCGGCGCTGTCCCAGCAAATTCAAAAGATTTGCCAGCCTTTCTTCCTGCCCTTCTTCCGCTTCAGCCTTTCCCGAAAAACGCAACCTGCCATTGACCAGTTCGCCGGTTCCGCTCAACAGCAGGGGTCCCCTGGTACTCGTCAGCGCCACCGGCGCCCGCTGGCCGCGCCAATCCATTATCAATTGGTAAGCTCCCAGCGGTTTGATCGGTGACAGACGCGACGCGATGTTTTCCATTTGCAAGTTCATCGTGCCATTTACCGCCACCGCGTTGCCCTGCCGCGTAATCTGCAACGGCGTCCAGGTCAGACGCATGCTTCCGGATGGCTGAATCGTGTTGAGCGGCGCACCGAGACCGGCAAGCCGCTCGGCCGGCAGATTTACACCACCGGCCGTAACCTGCCACTGATTCCAGCTGCCGGTGATCCGTACCGGCTGTCCCAGCGACTCGGCATTCTCCAATGCAACATCTACTTGTCCCAACAGCACCAGCGGCGACAGACGCCAGGAAAACCTTCCTGGCAACAACGGTGTAACGGGGTCCGCCGCACTGGGTGCCCCACCGATAAAGCCGGAGCCGTTCCAGAGCGTACCTTGTGCATCACCAAGCGTCAGACGGCCTCCGGTCTGCTTCTCCAGCAGCACCGTCATCCAGGACGCTGGACAAAACACAACCACGGTCAGCGCCACGGCAACCACCGCAGCAAACAACCATATCACGAGGCGTCGCACTTTTATTGTTTCTCCCTTGTGCTGCTTGTTTAGGCTTATCCCGGCTTATTCCGGTTTTTGCTGGCGCAGTGTCAGCGTCGCGTTGACTGTGTCTTGCTGGCCCTGTGGTTCGATCACGGCATCGACGACGGCAATGCGGGCGTTGCGCTGCATTTCCGCCAGCCAGTCAACCGTGCCTGCGAAGGATACGCCGTTCAGCTGCAGCTTGGCCAGTTCGCCGGTCACCGTCAGGTTTTGCGGTTTCAGACCCTTTGCTGTCAGCGAAGCCTCAAGGCTTTCACGTGTCATGGGTGGCGGTGGCGGCGTATTGGCGTTTGTGGCGCCGCCGGCCGCAGCCGCTTCCCGCGACAAGGCTTGCACTTCTGCCGCTTGCTGGCGCAATGCCGGCAGCGTCTTTTCTAAAGTACTTCGCCCGCTGAGCGCGGGGTCGACCAAGAGCAGGTACAGCAAGCCGAGGACAATCACGACTGCCGCCGCCGTCAGCATATTCTGTTCACGCTTGTTGCGCGCGCTCCAGAAATCGGTGAAAGATTGCTTCAGGCCCGACGTGCGGGCGCGGCTTGTGGTGGTGGCGTTCATTTGCCGCTCCTGATTTGCCATACGCCCGCATTGGGCTGGGTTGCGGAAAGATGGCGAGAGGCCAGAGCACTGGTCAATTGATCCGCAGGGATTTTCGCGTCCGGTTTAAGCTTTACCGTCAGGCTGCGATCCCGGTATTCCAGTCCGGCGATAGCATTGGGGCCCTGTCCGATACTTGTCCATGCCTCGCCAAACTGTGCCGCAAGAGCGACAAAATCGTCCGGTGCGAGTTGACCAGACTGCCGCTGGCCTGCCGCAAGCTTTTGACGCACCTGTGCGAGCGGATCGATGACCACCGTGTCTTTCGGAAACGCCGATTTGTAGGTCTGTACCATGCTGTTGCGCAAGAACTCGGCCTCGCGCTTCATGCGCATCCAGTCGACGTTCAGGCCAACAATATTTACCGCCAGCAAAGCGACGGCGAGCGCCATCGGCCAGCGCCAGCGAGACCAGTCAAACTTGGGACCGGTTGACGCGCCCAGACCCGTCATCAGGTCGACCTGCACTTTGTCGGCAGCACCAATCCAGCGTGGCCAGTTGTCTGCGTGCAGAGTAATGCGCTCATTGAGCGTCGGCGCAATATTCAGCGATTCCTGGTAATCGCGTACCCGGGCTTGCGGCACGTACAGGGTGACGGCACCGTTCGGCACCATCATTGCCAGCGACTGCATCACTTCGAATGCAGCGGACTCTGGCTGGTCGGCAACAATAGACAAACCAATGCCCTCGTGTTCCGACAGTCGTACCGCAACATCAATATCCTCACCATGTTCCGCAACGGCGGCGCTGGCCATGTCGCGCTGATATGGCAGGCACAGTTGCGCAGGCAAGGCGACGATCCGACGCGCACCCATGGTGACGAAGGTCCGTGCCAGCAGTTCAAGCCAGGTGCGCTGCACCACGGCGACAGTGCGTGTATCGCTGCGTGTGTTGTCGGCAACGACGACGCACTCCTCCGGGTCGCTCATCAACTGATCTTCGACCAGGTTCGGCAACGCGGCCTTGAGTCTTGCCGGCGACAGCGGCGGCACTTTGACGCGCAACAGCGTGACGTCTCCGGGCGCAAGCAGCAACACGACGCGCTGTGCCTTGCGTACCAATTCGGTCATGTCGGGCAAGGCGGTCATGCCTTCGCGCTCCAGCGCTCCGCCATTGGTGGCCATTGCGTACTCGCAGTACAGCGGCATGCCGGGCTGCAGGCTTTCTGCAAAGACGTGCGAAGGTAGACGGATATACAGTGTGCTCAAGATAGGTTTTTCTTTCTTATTAGAATTCGCGTATCCAGATGACTTGCGCGGTACGGTTGGAATTGCGCTTCACTAAGGTTTGCATTTCCATGCCGGCGCGATTAAGGCGTACTTTGCCATAAACCAGAAAATATTCGCTGTTAAATCGAATTTTGGTATTCAACGCTCCTTGGTCTTTTGATAAAGGGGCGAGACGGGTATCGCTGAAAGAAGTGATCGGGCGCCCTTTACGTGAAGCAACAATGGTGTTGGCATCCGAAAGATTTACACCATCGAACATTGCCGCAATTACCTCGGCTGGTGCGGTATTGATGTTGATTGCAGCACTGGTCGCTTCCATCGGTAGCACAATGACAAAATTTCTGAGCTTCTCTAGTATTTCAGGCGTGTATCCAGGAACGAATAACAGATCGTCGATTTGTCTAAACTCCATAAATTGCGGTGCCGAGCCAGGGACGGAGATTGTGGACGTTCCGCCTGTGCCTGTGCCTGTGCCTGTGCCCGTGCTGGTGCCGGTGCCGGTGCCGACAGCGGGCTTCGATGCAGCGGCAATCGTTGTGGCCGCCGGAAGCGCCAAGCCGGGATCAATTTGCAATAAGGTCAGCAAACGCCTGAACGCTGCCACCTGTTCCTGATTGGGCTGGTTACCACTAACAAGTCTGATGAGATTGAACCTGGCATACGCATCTTCAATTCCCCCTGAAAGAACCGCATCCGGCACATCGGTATCGGCCCGTCCATTTTCTACATAATCGTCCAGGCGAGTTTCCGCCAGTGGCACCGCCCAAGGGTCATCCAGACTGTCGATAGTCGTACTCGTGTCAGCCGTCAGAATCACGCGCGCATAATCGATTGCGCCCCGCAGAATCCACTGCTTCTGCAATTGCAGTCGCTGGTTTTCAATCGAACGCACCTGTACCTGCTGTTGCCAGAACAGGCTCGCAACAATCGTGATGGCCAGGGTCGTCAGCAGCAGCGCCGTAATCACCGCGACCCCATGCTGCCGCCTGAGTGACCGGGACTTCATACGGAAGTCCCCAGCAGGAACACTTTTACCAGGCCGGCAGAACGCTCACGCAATTGCAGTGTGACCTCCAGCCCGACCGGCTGGTTCGTCGCCGCCACCTGCGCCAACTGTTCTTGCATGGCGGGAGGCAGTGACGCATTCGGCTGCGCGCTACCCGCGATGGTGCTGGCGTTTTCTTCCGCCTGCCGCCATCCGCTATTGGGGATGTAGACACGTATCGGCATGGCTGCCACATCGCTTGTCAGCCTCACGATCGGGGCAGTATCGGTATCGGCAAGGATCGCACGCCATGCCGCATCGAGTTCCACCAGGCTACGGGTTGGGATCGATTCCTTGCGAATCAGCACGCCATCGCGAATGCGATACGCGACGACTTGCACGCGCGACGGCTGGTTCTCGGCGAACACGCTGCGCACGACCGTAATGCGTCCCGCCTGCGATGAGAGCACGGAACGCCCTCCGATATTTTTGGGGTCCGCGATACTTCCAAGATCGCTTTGCATCTGCGCAAACGCCAGCTGCATGCCGCGCGTCTGGTCCAGGTCCGCGTTGAGCGCCTGGCGTGCACGCACGATGCTGTCGAGCCCGCGCCATCCGAGCACGGCGACGATGGCCAGTACCGTGATGGCGACCAGCAGTTCGATCAAGGTGAACCCGTTCCGCTTTGTCATTTTGTTCTTCTCGGATCAGGAACGATCTGCGCCAGCTTGATCAGGCGGCGCTGGTTGTTGTCCGTTTCGAGCACGCTGACTTCGACACGGCGGAAAAATGGATTGGGCGTGGCCAGCACTTCCTCTTCGCACACCAGCTTGAGGTCACCTTGCGTGCAATCGAAACTGCGCTTGCCGAAGCCTGGGTATTCGCGCGTCAGCCTGATCATCGACAGACGGTTTTCCGCCGACCAGGTCGCCATCATCGAGGCTCGCAGGCCCGAACTGTTTTGGGTGAGGCTGCCGACAGCGCGCAGGCTTGCGCCCAGGGCAGTACCGACAATCACCAGCGCGACCAGCACTTCGAGCAGGGTAAAGCCATGAGGAGAGCGAAGGGAGCGAGCGGTGCGCATCTCATTCCACCGTAAAATGCCCGACACCGTCGGCGCGCACGGCAACGCTCACTTCGCCCATCGCCAGCGTCAGCACGAAAGGTTTGTCGACAGGCTCGCGGCCGAATACGATACGCAGCGGCATGGCATTGGCTTCAATAGCGGGCGCGATGGACAACGCAATCGGGGCGCGGGCGAATTCGCGCTCATGCAGCAAATCGTCCTGAGGAATCAGTTGCCATTGTTTTTCATCGCGGATCAGGAAACGATAGCGGCTGTTATCGGCCTCGAAGGCGATGGGACGGTTGCGCACGATCGCCTCGTCGCGCGCGAGTTGCAGCAACAAGGCGATGCGTTGCGCTTCGTTCTGCAATACCTGGCGCTCGCCCGGCATTGCATTGAAGGCCACCATGCCCAGGAGGAGGCCGGCGATGACCAGCACCACCAGCAATTCCAGCAGGGTGAAACCGCGTGCGTTATGACGTGACGCGCGCGGCATGATGGTTTTCATTGAGGCTGAAATCCTTTGAATCAAAGGTCCCAGGAACCGACGTCCGCATCATTCCCGCTGCCTCCCGGCTGGCCGTCGGCGCCGTAGGAAAACACGTCGACCTCGCCCTTCACGCCGGGAGACAGGTACTGATAAGGATTACCCCATGGGTCCTTGGGGAGTTTGTCGATATAGCCGCCGGATTTCCAGCCATTGGCAGCCGGTCCGCTGCTGGGCTTGGTGATCAGGGATTGCAAGCCTTGTTCGGTCGATGGGTAACGCTGGTTGTCCAGCTTGTACAGCTTGAGTGCCGACATCAACGTCGCGATATCCTGCCTTGCTGCCGTGATGCGCGCGTCGTCGGCCCGCCCCATCAGCTTGGGGACGACCAGTGCGGCGAGAATGCCCATGATGACAACCACTACCATGATTTCAATCAGGGTAAAGCCACGGCTTGCGGCACGCGACAGGGCGCGCCGGGGAGCAAAGGAGAGTTTTTTTTGCATAGAGTTAATGTAGTTGATTGACAAACGAATCACTAGTATAAGGCCGAAGTATGCCATTGCCCGATGACTGCCTTATTACTCTAAAGCAAGCTGCCGCCGTTTCGGTCCACGGGTTGGAATCGGCAAGACTACACCGGTAGCCACATGGCTGCATGGCACCATCGGCGGTCTGCGTCAGGCAGAGCCTTTGTAATTATGTAATGCTCATCGGCTTGGCGCATGCGAGCATTAATCATCGGCTCACATACTAATGAATGGAAGGCGGCACAGTGCCTGTGCCGCGACTTCTCTGACTTGAGATATCTCAAATAGTTTGCCGCCAGAGCCGATTGATACAAAAAAACTTGCAGGGCGGATTCCTTGCTCATATCAAGCTTATATCAAGCTCGGGTGAGGCTTATTGGTCGATTCGATCAACCTCTGATATTGTTGAATCCCCACGGAAGCATTGGGAGTTCTCCGTTGAACGCATGATTGCTGAAAGCGGTGCGTTATTTCGCTATAGCGGACAAGCTTACCTTCGCCTCCGCACGCAACATGAATGCGCAGCAACAAAGGAACAAACGGGATGTTGATGCAGTCTCGACAACATCAAGAACAATCTGCACCAGGAGAGCGCCCATGTCCCTGTACCATCCCGCATCCGGCGAGCTGATCGACATTCGTCCGCTCGGCGACAGACTGACCGACTCTGCATCGATTGCACTGGTGCGAACGGAAGATTTCGAAGTGATGCGTCTGGTGCTGCCAAAGGGCAAATCGATTCCTGAGCACACGGTTGAAGGCGAGTTGACGCTGCAGTGCCTGGAGGGAATCGTGGAAGTGCAAGCGCAAGGTAAAAATCAGCAGCTCCAGCCAGGGCAGCTGATCTATCTGCAGGGAAAAACGCCCTATGCGATCAATGCGCTCGACAATGCATCGGTCCTGATGACAATGCTGCGCAAAGGCGATGACAGCAAGGGCAATGGCGGCAGCATGTAAGCTTGCCGCCGCTTAGGGTGATGGTATTGAAAGTCAAAGCGCTTCGCCGCGCGGATCGCGCGATAACAGGCGGTGCACCATGTCACGCGGTGAATCGCCATCGAACAGGACTGCGGCTACGGCATTGCTGATTGGCATGTCCACGCCCTGATCGGCAGCCAGCGCGCGCACTGCCTGCGCGCAGCGCACCCCTTCCGCCACATGGCCGAGTTCGGTCACGATGGTGTCGAGATCCTTGCCTTCGGCGAGCCCCAGCCCTACCCTGCGGTTACGCGACAGGTCGCCGGTGCAGGTCAGGATCAGGTCGCCAACACCGGCAAGTCCCATGAAAGTTTCGGCACGTCCGCCCAGCGCCATGCCGAGGCGGGTGATCTCCGCCAGGCCTCGCGTGATCAGCGCGGCGCGCGCATTCAATCCGAGGCCGAGGCCGTCGACCACGCCTGTCGCGATGGCCAGGATGTTCTTGACCGCGCCACCGACTTCCACCCCGACAAGATCGTCCGTCGAATAGACCCGAATTGAACGACCATGCACAGCATTGACCACCGTGTCGCACAAGGCAGGTGTGTGAGACGCGATGGTCAGCGCGCATGGCATCCCGTGCGCTACTTCCTGCGCAAAGGATGGGCCGGATAACGCGCCATGCGGAATGCCATGACCAAGTACTTCATGTACGACCTGATGCGGCAGCAAGCGCGAGCTTTCCTCAAAGCCCTTGCACAGCCAGACAATATTGGGAATAGGATAGGCCTGCAGGCGTTGCGCCAATGGCCGCAAGCCCGCCACCGCAGAAGCGACGATCAGCAGGCTCTCGGCACTCCCGGCACTGCCAGTGACATGGGCGACTGCCTGCTCGAAATCATCTGCGATGCGCAAGGTGTCCGGCAAAGGAAAGCCCGGCAGGTAAAGCGTATTCTCACGTTTGGCGGCCGCATCCTGCATCGCTTGCTGGTCTCGCCCCCAGAGCACGACGTCATGATGATCGGCAAGCGCGATGGCGAGCGCCGTACCCCAGGCGCCGGCGCCGAATATGCTGATGTTCATGTTGTACTTGTTGTGTTTGCTGCGATGACGGAAATAGGAGCGATAAACGCTGGCAATGCCATTGACGACGCGATTGACAATGCGCCGCAAGCAGACGTCACTCCCCCCATACTTCGCCAGCCTTCACAAAACCGCTCGGCCCATCGCGGTGCCGGACCTTCAGCCACCCGGCCGGCGCAACTTCGACCAGTTCAAGCAATACCCCCTTGTCGGCGCTGAAGCTGACTGCGGCATTATCGGCAGCGGCTTCGCGTACGCGTGCTCCAGGCGCACGGACCACGACATTGCGCCGGGCGACGAGCATCTTGGATTCAACCCAGTTCAGGTCTCCTGCCGCATCGCGTATCTTCACCCATTCGCCATAGGTCAGGACCACTTCGACCGGCATGCCGCGCGGTGCGATGAAGACCTTGCGTCCCTTCAGCGACGGTGCGTCATACAGCACGGCGGGGGCCGGGCCGATGGACTTGTATTCGATCGCGTGGGCGACGGCGGTTGCGCACATCAGCGCAGCGGACAACAGGAATAGTCGCGCGGATTTCATGATTCACTCCCTGTTTTATACGCAGGACACGGCCTGTGCGGCGGCTTGCGCCGACACAGGCCTGACCGGTGCTTGGATGCTATGGTGCTATTGATACTCTTAGTGCTTGGCTGCTGTGCCGTCGGGCATCACCAGACCGGCACCGCCAGCTTCCTGTTGCTGCTGCTCTGCTAGTGCCTGCAGGCGCTGCTGGTAAAAGGCTTCGAAATTGATTTCGGCCAGGTGCACCGGCGGGAAACCCGCGCGCGTCACCATGTCGGCGATATTGGCACGAAGATACGGATAAATAATGTTCGGGCAGCCGATGCCGAGCAGCGGATCGAGTTGCTCCGGCGGAATGTTGGCGGCTTCAAAGATACCGGCCTGCTTGCCCTCGACGAGGAAGGCAACCTTATCCTTGATCTTGGCTGTCACGGTGATGGTGACGGTCGATTCGTAGATCGTTTCGGCCAGCGCTTCAGCGCCAACGTCGACCGCAACTTCAATGTTCGGGGATTCCTGCTCCAGGAAGATTGCCGGCGAATTCGGCTGTTCCAGCGACAGGTCCTTCAGGTAGATGCGCTGGATCTGGAAGATGGGCTGTTGGTTTTGGTCGGACATACGCTGCTTTCTTTGAGCTTTCGTTGAGAATAGGAAGGAAAAAGGACGGCATGACTGCCGTCCTTTTTACTCGGATGCTGCGGATAATGCCGTATCAGGCAGCGGCAAGCAACTGGTCCAGCTTGCCCGCATGATCGAGCGCACTGAGATCGTCGAAACCGCCGACATGGGTATCGCCGATGTAGATCTGCGGCACCGTGCGGCGACCGGTTTTCTGCATCATCTCGGCGCGTTGTTCGGGTTGCAGGTCAACCCGGATTTTCTCGATGTTATCGACACCCTTGGCTTTCAGCAGGCGTTCTGCCATCACGCAATACGGGCAGACTCCGGTGCTGTACATTAAGACGCGTGCGGTCATGTTGTTACTCCGTTACGTCGCGACAGGCCGTCGCGCTGATATTGAACATGTTGGGGTTATTTTACAATCGGCAAGCCCTGTGCCTGCCAGCCAGTGACGCCGCCATCAAGGCTCACCACCTCGTTGAAACCGGCTTTCTTGAGCTGTGCGGCGGCCTTGGATGACTGCACGCCGGTCTGGCAGACTGCGATCACTGTTTTATTCTTGGCTTTGTCGAGTTCGCCTATCCGGTTCGACAGTTCCTTCAGCGGGATGTTCTTGGCGTCGCGCAAATGGCCTGCGGCAAAGGCCGATGGTTCACGGACGTCGATGATCACGGCTTTGCCCTGGTTGATCAACTGGGTGGCTTGCAAGGTCGTTACTTTGCTGCCGCGACGCTGCAGGTTTGGCCATAATAATGCACCGCCGGAAATAAGGGCAATGCCGATCAGCCAGATGTTATCAATCAGAAATTTCACGCTACTCCTGTGGTTTCAATGGTTTTAAGCAATCCCAACATTATAAAATAGAAGCCGATCTAGTATTTCAATTCGCTTCAGTCCACTGAATTCACCCACTCTCTCACTTCTTTCCTTTAATCAATCAATATGTACAAAATCGTTTTGATGCGCCATGGCGAGTCCACCTGGAACCTGGAAAACCGTTTCACCGGCTGGACCGACGTCGACCTGACCGAGAAAGGCATCAATGAAGCCCGTGAAGCGGGTCGCATTCTGCGTGAAGCCGGTTTTACTTTCGATCTTGCCTACACCTCGGTGCTCAAGCGCGCCATCCGCACGCTGTGGCTGACCCTGGATGAAATGGACTTGATGTGGTTGCCGGTCAAACATGACTGGCGTCTGAACGAGCGTCATTATGGCGCGCTGCAAGGCCTGAACAAGGCGGAAACCGCCGCCAAGTACGGCGACGAGCAGGTGCTGGTATGGCGCCGCAGCTATGACACGCCGCCCAATCCGCTGGAACTTAACGATCCCCGCACTTCGTACAACGATCCGCGCTACGCCGGCCTCTCCAAGGAACAGATCCCGCTGACCGAGTGCCTGAAGGACACGGTTGCCCGTGTCATGCCGGCCTGGGACGAGTCGATCGCACCGGCAATTCGCGCTGGCAAGAAAATCATCATTTCGGCCCACGGCAATAGCCTGCGCGCACTGATCAAGAGCCTGGACGGCATCAGCGACGCTGACATTGTCGGCCTCAACATTCCCAACGGCCAGCCGCTGGTCTATGAACTGGACGCCGATCTCAAGCCGATCAAGAGCTATTATCTGGGGGACCAGGCTACGATCGAAGCCGCGATGAAGGCTGTCGCCAGCCAGGGCAAGTCCAAGTAAGCGCGAATTATCGCCGCATGGGTCCGTCCATCCAGCATCAGATAGGAATCTCCTTGTTCAAGCAGCATCATCAGTCCCTGAGGAGCATCCTCCCTGTTCTTGGCATGGCGGTCATGCTGGCGTCGGCGCCGGCACATGCCCAAAAGCCCAGCGAGCGCGCGAAACAAAAGCAGGCTGCCGAAGCCGAACGTGCCGAGCTTCAGCAGAAGCTGAACGCACTGAAACGCGACATTACCCAGACCGAAGCAGCCAAAAGCCATGCCGCCGATGCATTGGCGCAGGCGGAAACCGCCATTTCGGACGCCAATCGCGCGCTGCGCGATCTGGCCGGCGACCAGCGCGCGACCCAGTCCAGGCTGACCCAGCTGAACCATGAGCAGGAGCGCCTCGCCAAAACCATCGACACCCAGCAGAAACGGCTGTCATTACTCCTGCGCGACCAGTATGTCGCGGGCAAGGAAGACCGTATCAAGCTGCTGTTGTCCGGCGACAATCCCAACCGGATCAACCGCGAATTGCAGTACATGGGCTATGTATCGCAAGCCCAGGCCAAACTGATCGATTCCCTGCGCGCCAACATGGCGGCGGTCGAGAGCAACAAGATCGCTACCCAGGAAGCCAGGGACGAACTGGATGACATCGCCCGGGAGCAGCGCGAACAGAAAGCCCAACTGGAAAAGGAAAAGGCCCGCCGTGGCGCCCTGCTGGCGCAGCTTTCGGGCAAGCTTGCCGGGCAGCGCAAGGAAGCCGGCAACATCGAACGCGACGAGCAGCGGCTTGGTGGCCTGGTGGATAAACTGGCAAAGTTGATCGAAGAGCAGCGAAAGGCGGATGCTGCCGCTTTGGAAAAGCGCCGGCGCGAGCAACGGGAGCATAATGAGCGGCAGGAGCAACTGGCCCGGGCGAAGGCAAAAAGGGAAGCCGAAAGCAAAGCAAAGGTGATTTCAGGCAAGACGGCGAAAGCCAATCCTGATGCAATTGACAACGATGAACCGCCGTCGAAATTGGTGGCCCGAAATGAACTCGTGCCGGAACCCGCCGTCCAAGCCGTTGGCGCCGGGCGTGCTTTCAGCAGCCTGCGCGGGCAATTGCGTCTGCCGGTAAAAGGAGACCTCATTGCAAGATTCGGTGGCAGCCGCAGTGACGGACCAAGCTGGAAAGGTCTGTTCATCCGCGCCATCGAAGGCGCCGAAGTCAGGGCAGTCGCGGGCGGACAAGTCGTGTTCGCCGATTGGTTGCGCGGATTCGGCAATCTGATCATCATTGACCATGGCGGCCAATACATGACAGTCTACGGAAATAACCAGGCCGTCCTGAAAAGGGCAGGCGACATGGTCAACACCGGGGACACCATCGCCAGCGCGGGCAATAGCGGCGGCAACGAACAATCGGGTTTATACTTTGAAATGCGGCATCAAGGCCGTGCCATCGACCCATCCGGGTGGATTACTTTTAGGTGACACATGAGCAGCAAACTGAAGAACTTCGGCCTTATTGGTTTAGGCGTAGTGGCAGGCATCGCAGGCTCGATGCAATTCGAGGCCAGCGCGCAGAAAAGCGGCTCGCCACTGCCGCTGGAGGAATTACGCCAACTATCCGAGGTATTCGGTCTGATCAAGACTGATTACGTCGAACCCGTCGAAGACAAGAAACTGCTGACCGAGGCGATCTCGGGCATGGTGGCGTCACTGGATCCGCATTCGGCGTATCTGGACAAGAAATCCTTCAAGGAACTGCGCGAAGGCACCCAGGGCAAGTTCGTCGGTCTCGGCATCGAGGTCGGGATGGAAGACGGCTACGTCAAGGTCATCTCCCCGATTGAAGACTCCCCGGCATTCAAGGCAGGCCTGAAAGCCGGCGACCTGATCACCCGTCTCGATTCGACCCCGGTCAAAGGCCTGACACTCGATGAGGCCGTCAAGCGCATGCGCGGCGAACCCAATACCAAGATCACACTGACCATTGCCCGCAAGGACGAGGACAAGCCGCTCATCATCAGCATCGTGCGTCAGGAAATCCGCGTGCAGAGCGTGAAATCCAAGGTAATCGAACCGGGCTACGCCTGGCTGCGCGTATCGCAGTTCCAGGAGCCAACTGTCGATGACATGGCCAAGAAGATTTCCGCGATCTATGCGCAGGAACCCAATCTGAAAGGCCTGGTGCTGGACCTGCGCAACGATCCGGGCGGGGTGCTGCCGGGGGCAATCGGTGTATCGGCGGCCTTCCTGCCAAAGGATGTGCCGGTGGTTTCGACCAACGGCCAGCTGCCGGATTCCAAGCAGACCTATTACGCACGTCGCGACGCTTATACCTCGTCGCGCATCTCGACCAGCGATCCGCTGTCCAAGCTACCCGAGGGGATCAAAAAGGTGCCGATGGTGGTGCTGGTGAATACCGGTTCCGCGTCAGCGTCGGAGATCGTTGCCGGTGCGCTGCAGGACTACAAGCGCGCCACCATCATGGGCACGCAGACATTCGGCAAGGGCTCGGTGCAGACCATTCGCCAGTTGTCCGCGGATACCGCGATCAAGCTGACCACCGCGCGCTATTACACGCCGAACGGCCGCTCGATCCAGGCCAAGGGCATCGTGCCGGACCTGCTGGTTGATGAAACCGCGGAAGGCGATGGCCTCAATGGCCTGCGCCTGCGCGAGGCGGACCTCACCAAGCACTTGCTGAACGACAAGGACAAGGATGAAGCCGCCCGCAAGGTCGATGAACTTGAAGAAGAGCAACGCCTGGCCGCGCTCGAAAAGAAGCGCAAGCCGACGGAATTTGGCGGCAAGGACGACTTCCAGCTGGCACAGGCGCTGAACCACCTGAAAGGCCTGCCGGTTCAGCTGTCGAAGGCACCGAAGGTCGAAAGTAAGAAGGAAAACACCATTAACGATGAGAAGAAACCTGGTAATGGTAATGGCAATGGCAACGGGGACAAGAAGTAAGCCGTTGGCAAAGTAAGCTGAAGTAAAAAGGGCCGCAGTGATGCGGCCCTTTGTTTATGGGCTGTCGATGCAGGACTGCGAATACTGTGTATGGCAAAGTGTCTTGCGTCGGGGCCGGTCGATAATGCTAAGCTGTTAGCTAAGGTGATTTGCGATGTTCGATGTCCGGGGCTCGGGCTGATCAGCTCCTTCCCCCTTTTAGGGGCGCCCGGCGAGGGGGAAGGTTGGGATGGGGCGGGCCGCGGAGGCGTAAGCTGGTCGAGTCAACACCGTAGATAACTCGAGCGCACTAGCCTGCGCGGCCCGCCCCACCCTAACCCTCCCCCTGCAAGGGGGAGGGAAGCTGACGGCGTGGACATCAACCGGCAACATTAGAAACATCAGCATCAACAAACCCCGCCAATATTACACACCCAACAAGAACGACATACCGCCGCCATGAACGACAACCAGCTCCTGCGCTATTCGCGACATATCCTCCTCGATGAAATCGGCATAGAAGGCCAGGAAAGCCTGCTGGCGGGCCATGCGCTGATCATCGGTGCGGGCGGCCTCGGTTCTCCCGCCGCCCTCTATCTTGCCTCGGCAGGCATGGGCAGCATCACACTGGTCGACAACGACACCGTCGATCTCACCAATCTGCAGCGGCAGATCCTGCACACGACAGCGCGTGTCGGTCAGCCCAAGGTCGAATCAGGCAGGCAGGCGCTGGCGCAGATCAATCCCGAGGTTAAGGTCGTTGCACTTTCCGAACGCGCTGACGAAGAGCGTCTCGCGGAACTGGCGTCGCAAGCCAGCGTGGTGCTCGACTGCAGCGACAACTTCACGACACGTCACGCTGTCAATCGCGCCTGCGTACAGCATAAGGTGCCCCTGGTGTCTGGTGCCGCGATACGCTTTGATGGCCAGATCTCGGTATTCGATTCACGCCATGGCGACACGCCTTGTTATGCCTGCCTGTTCCCGCCAGAGCAGCAATATGAAGAAGTCTTGTGTTCGACCATGGGTGTATTCGCGCCGCTGGTCGGGATCATCGGCACCATGCAGGCAGCCGAAGCATTAAAGCTTGTCGCGGGAATCGGGGAATCGCTGGCGGGGCGCTTGCTGCTGCTCGATGCGCGCAACATGGAGTGGACCGGCATCCGCATTACTCGCAATCCATCCTGTCCGGTGTGCGGAAAGTCAGCGCATGCGGCGGAGACGACACATGCGACACACACCGCGCACACCACGCCACACCATTCGTAAAATTGATTTGTAAAACGGTCGTTGAAAGATCGATGCTCAGTCGGCCACCGTCATTGTCGGCAGCGGACAATCGCTGAGCGCCGGATCCATGCGCCGCTCCGAAAAAGTCATGGCGGCGTGCTGCACACGAACATCGTCCTTCGCACTATCTGGCTTGCGCATGACAGGTTCATCCATTGCACTGGTCACGGCACGATAGTGTTGGTAAACATGGAAATGCCGGAGTTCGGCCTGGATGAGCTGCTGACCTGCAGCGGTGGCATCGTGCGTGACCGCCACCTCCTTGTCGCGATCGGCAGCGCGCTGCGATACCGAATTCGGATTCGGCACCGACCGCGGTTGCCGCGCATGACGCGAATCACCTACGGCGTCAGCACAGCCAACGAGTGGAATCGCCAGCATTGCCATCGTCAGCACGTCCGCAAGCCGCCAAGAATATCGCTTCAACATGTGTTTCTCCCTTGACGTGATTATTTTGCTTTTCGGATGTTGCCTCTTTGGCTTCTATCAATCGCCATACAGGATTGGACAAAGTGCTTGTCCGGCCTCAATGCAATACCTGACCAATACCTGACGCACTGAGGCGTCTGAAGTGGCGTGTCGCACGATTCCAACAGCCACGGCAGCAAGTGAGTGCGGGTGCTACAATCGACCGACCGTTTTATTTCCCCTGAGCATCTCGCCCATCCCCATGTCTTCAGCCGACCTTGCCAAACTGGTATTCCTTTCTGCAATCTGGGGCGGTTCATTCATCTTCCTGCGCATCGCTGTTCCCGAAACCGGTCCGCTACTGACTGCAGCCTTGCGCACGGGACTGGCCGGACTGGCATTGATGGCGTTTGCGCTGCTGACCGGTGTGCAGATGAACTGGCGCAGCAATGCCAAACCGTTTGCCATCGTCGGCTTGTTTGCCGGCGTGATTCCATTCACTTGCTTTTCATTTGCGGCGTTGTACATCCCCGCCGCCCACTCGGCGGTGCTGAACGCCACGGCGCCCTTGTTTGGCGCGATATTTTCGGTGATCTGGCTATCGGAACGACTGACGATACGCAAGCTGACAGGCCTGGTACTCGGCGTCGTTGGCGTCGGCATTCTGGTTGGCGTGGGCACGGTGGCGATGACGCCGTCGACCTTGCTGGCCATTGCGGCCTGTCTCGTTTCCGCCGCGTCCTATGCGCTGTCGAGCATCATCGTGCAAAAGACCGGTCGCCCAGGCGGTATTCATCCGATCGCCATGGCGACTGGCTCGCTCGCATTGGGTGGCCTGATGATGGTGCCCGCACTGCCTTTCACCTTGCCGCCCGCGATGCCATCGGTCACGGCGCTCGCCTGTATCGCAGCGATGTCGCTGCTCTCCTCCGGACTGGCTCAAGCGCTTTTCATTCCGCTCATCGTGAAGGTCGGGCCAACGCGTGCGATGTCCGTGTCCTTCCTGATTCCCTTGTTCAGTATGCTGTGGGCCTTTATCTTCCTGCATGAGTCGGTCGGCATGTCGACCCTTGTCGGTGGGGTCATTGTGCTGGTGGCAATGGGACTGGTGCTGACATCATCGCGCTCCCCTGTTCATGCACAGGACACCTAGATGGAGCACAGCAGCCTCGCCGATCGCCGCCCTTTGCTGACCGCGCTCGGCATCTCGCTGGGTGCTGCGATTTCGCTTGGCCTGTCGCGCTTTTCATATGCGCTGCTGTTGCCACCGATGCGAGCCGACCTGTCCTGGTCTTACCTGCTTGCCGGGTCCATGAATACGGCGAACGCCTTCGGTTATTTTGTCGGTGCGCTGGTCACCCCCGCATTGATGCGGCGCTTCGGTGCACAGCGTGCACTGATGGCCGGCGCCATCCTGACCGCGCTGTTCATGCTGCTGTCCGGCGTGGTGACGGAAGCGACGATGCTGCTGACGCAGCGTGTGCTCGCAGGAATCGCCAGCGCATTCATTTTCATTTCAGGCGGCGTGCTGGCCGCACGCCTGGGCGCCATGCATGCCCAGCGCGCCGGATTCCTGATTGGACTGTATTACGGCGGCACCGGGTTTGGTATCGCGAGTGCCGCATTGCTGGTGCCTGCAAGCATTGATGCGGCAAGCGCGCATGGCGCGGCACACGCGTGGCAATGGGCATGGTTTGCGCTCGGTGGCCTCTGCCTGCTGATGACGCTTGCGATGACCGGACCGGCGTACAGCATTGACGGGACGACGGCAACCGCCAGTGGCCGTGGAACTTTCAAGGTACGGGCCTTTGGCTTCGGGCTGGCCGGCTATTTCATGTTTGGCGTCGGCTATATCGGCTACATGACGTTCGTGATTGCCTTGCTCAAGGAGCAAGGCATGCAGCAATCGGTCATTACCGTCTTTTATGCCGCACTGGGCATTGCGGTGCTGGCTTCCTCGCGCATCTGGGCAGGCATGCTGGATCGCTTCAAGGGCGGGCAGTCACTCGCCATTCTGAATGCCTTGCTGGCGCTCGCAACATTGCTGCCGGTCCTTTCGTCGGCACCGGTGGCGGTGTTTGCATCCGGCATCCTGTTCGGCGCGGTATTCCTGTCGGTTGTCGCATCAACGACGGCACTGGTGCGGCACAATCTTGCGCCGCATGCCTGGTCGGCCGGCATCAGTGGCTTTACCACGGTGTTCGCTTTCGGCCAGATCGTTGGGCCGACGATTGTCGGCTGGATTTCGGATGCGGCGGGTGGCTTGCAGCGAGGCCTGGTGTTTTCAGCAGCGGCCTTGTTGCTTGGCGCGGTGCTGGCGTCGGGGCAGCGTGCGTTGCCTTTGGACGAGATGTAAAGCGAGTAATTGATTCACGGCTTAATTGTGCTCCACCATTTGCTTCAAATGACGGCCAGACTTACAGTTTAAGTCTTCCTAGGATCTTCCAACTCTTTTAGCAAGGTCCTCATAAAAGCACGCCGATCAGTAACCGAATCCTCAAACACCAACTCCACACGATCAAACAATTTTTCAAAATCTTCTGCCGGATTATCGAGACACGAGCGAAGTAATTCTTTCAGTCGAGCCTGCACAGTCGGCAAATAGCTACGGAACTCCAAAGTAAGCAATGCATTGACAGCTTTTGATACATCCTCTGGATTGTTGACATCCAGATCCTGCACAGCGTTACAATCCTCCTCACTTGCATAGTTAACATCAAAAACTTTCAGCAAACTGAGTAAGTCAAAAATTTCATTTTTCGAATTCATTTACTGTCCCCATATTGGAAATGCGGTATTAACGTTCCCTTGGCGGAACCATACCTGCGCAGAATAGGACTGCCCGTACGTCAACGATGTTTTCTTGTACCCCTCGCCGATCAAATAATTGAAATTGATTGGGCGTTCAGCCAATGTTGGGTCACCTGTGAACCGGTAAATATTTTGTGCTCGATCAATCGCGTTCAGTTGATCTCTATTGCTGAGGAAACGAGTAGCCGAAGATGGGATCTTAGGCTTTCCATTGGCATAGGTCTCAACTATACCGGTAGTCGGATTTGCGCCAGATTGTGCTCGCTCACGTTGTGATTGCAAAGTGGTTTTCGCACCGTGCTTTTCCAAGAAATGGGCGCCCGGGGTCGATGATTCGATTTCTTGAAGACGACGATATGCATTACCTTCGGCAAGCTCGTCCAATCGAATTGCCCGTTGTTCAGCCGTCATGTAAGCGTACTTCGCTCGCAACGCTTCGCCTGGACTGATTGTATTTGCTCCGTATGGTTTCCCCTCTATGGCTCCCTGATTTTTCAATAGGAGTTGAGCAGTCCGCTTCCCTGCAATACCTGCGCCACTTTTGGCCCCTGCAACACCACCTAGCAAAGAGCCACCGAGCATGGCCCACTTCTGTCCATCCGATTCAATACCGAATACTCTCCCACCTACCCATTTCCCGCCAAGTTGCCCTGCCGCGCCGCCTATCAGCCCTGCCGTCGCGATGATCGGCCCACCTAGTGCGATGGCACTTCCTACTCCCGCGACAAGCAGCGCGACATGCACGCCATCCGGCACCAGTTTTTCCGGTTCAAGCATGTCCGTCTGAACGGTACCGCCGCCGATGTAGACGTTGTGCGATCCGCTGCTGATGACGGCGGAGCAGCCGGCCTTGTCGCCGACACGTGCCGCCGGCAGACCATTGATGAAGACGGTGGCACTACCCGTTGCAATGGGAGGATACGGTGGCGAATGCTTGTAACAATCAACGACATCGACATGCCCGCGGGCCGCCGGTATGCCGTTGGTGAAGACATTGCCGGAACATGCTCCCTTGATGACACCGCAGACTTCCTTGGGCACCCAACTCATAGTGCTGAACATCTCACCAATGCCGGCACCGCCTGCGACGAGCCCGCCGACGATTGCTGTTGCGGCTAATCCACCGGTTCCTGCAATGGCAATGGTGCCAAGGCCGATTGCCGCACCGGCCATCACACCATTCACCAGCCAGCTCATGCTTGGGCTATGTCCAATGGGATCGTTAATACGCGCTGCTTGAGACATCGATACAGTGACCCTTCAGGCAATGAAATAGTAGGCCGACAATGCATATTGCAGGAATTGCATTTATATCAACATATTGCGGTCTATGCAATTTATCTCTTGCGAGGGGGACCGCGTGCCAACCATTCACGCCAAAGAGGGTGCAACACAAAGGAGTCCAGTCATAGGTCAATGCAAGACAAATGAGAAGCCGGTGGCTTCGATGTCCGATTTCGGCCAGCCTGTCGTACGGCCTTGTCCTATGCTGGACACTTAACGAATCCGGGAGTGGCCATGCGTAGCGCCGATATCTGCCGTCTGCTGATCCTTGCCGCCATCTGGGGCGCATCCTTCCTGTTCCTGCGTATTGTTGCACCGGTACTCGGCGCATTGTGGACAGCGGAAGTCCGTGTCGCGCTGGCGGGATGTGCGATGTTGTTGTTCATGGCGATCAGCAAGCGCGCGATGAATTTCAAGTCCAACTGGAAACAGTATGTGTTGATAGGCACGCTCAATTCCGCATTGCCGTTTTCCTTGTTTTCTTATGCGGCGCTAACGCTGCCGGCCGGTTACTCGGCGATCCTGAATGCCACCAGCCCGCTGTGGGGTGCACTGGTCGGCGCTGCCATCCTGGGTGAACGGCTCTCGGCACGAAAACTGGTCGGCTTGCTGATCGGCGTCAGTGGCGTGGCCTTCCTGGTGCGACTCGGTCCGGCGGCGTTTACACCGCAGGTGCTGATCGCCGCCCTGGCCTGCGCCGGTGCGGCGTTGTGCTACGGTTTGGCCGGCGCTTACTCCAAAAAGACATCGAGCGACATTGCCCCGCCGTTAATGGCAACCGGCTCGCAGGTCGGTGCCGCGCTGGTGCTGTTACCCTTCCTGCCGCTGTCACCGATTAAAGCCGAAGTCACGCCCTTCATCGTGCTGGTCGCCGCCATGCTTGCGCTGCTATGCAGTGCGGTGGCCTACCTGATTTATTTTCGACTGATCGCCGATCTCGGTCCGACCAAGGCCTTGACCGTGACCTTCCTGATTCCGCTATTTGCCTTGCTATGGGGTGCGCTTTTCCTGCACGAAGCGATCACCGTCAACATGTTGATCGGTTGTACGATGGTGGTCGTGGCGACCTGGCTGGTCGTGTTTCAGCCGACGCCTGCCCTCACCTCAGTCCCGGACCACGTCCACCGTTAAGACGCCGCGCAATGCGTTGCAGACGACGACTTCTTCTGCTGCCTGCAATTGGTCGATCGTGATGATGCGTTCTGCTGCATTCCATGTTGGGTCGGACAGCAACACGCTGCGCATGACACCCGGTAGCAGACCGCATTGCAAAGGCGGAGTAAGCCAGCGGCCATCGAGGCGCACAAAAACATTGCTGCGCCCGCCTTCGGTCAGTTCGCCTTTCTCATTGAAGAACAGCATGTCGAACGCACCCCTGGTTTCGGCATGCCGCCACGCGGCGTCATAGCGTTCGCGCACCGTCGTCTTGTGACGCAGGAACAGGTCCTGCGAGCATGTGGGTTCCGGCGACAGCAGCACATTCACGCGTGACGGCAAACCGGTGAGCACTGAACTCTGTACGCTGCACTGTCCGTTGCGACCGAGTGCAAGTCGCATGCGGTAAACGCGTTCAGGCGCCAGCGTGCTGCACGCCTGCAGCACAGCAAACCGGATCGCTTCTTCATCGAAGACAAAGCCAAAATAATCAGCGGATGACCGCAAGCGTTGCAGATGCAGCGCAAGGTGGCGGCAGCCATCCGCATGCGTCGCGCGCATGGTCTCGAACAGCTCGAATTCGTTGTCGAGCCCTGTCAGAAATCCGGCTTTCAGGCGGCATTCGGCAAACTCATCTTCCGCACGGCTGTCATGCACGATACCGGCACCGACGCCCATCTCACCGCTGCGTACGCCGGCCGCTGTTTCAGGACCAAGCACCAGTGTGCGTATCGGCACCGACAGGCAGAAATCACCGACACGCTGATCGCTTACAGGTGCATCGAACCAGCCAATAGCACCGGTGTAATAACCGCGGGCATCGTCCTCCAGTTCGCGAATGATTTGCATGGTGCGACGCTTGGGCGCGCCGGTGATGGAGCCGCAAGGATAGAGCGCCTCGAATAGTTCGGCCAGATCCACATCATCACGCAGCGTTGCCTGCACTGTCGATGTCATCTGCAGCACGCTGCTGTAACGATCGACGCTGAACAGCTTCGGCACATGAACGCTGCCAGATTCCGCAATGCGCCCGAGGTCGTTGCGTAGCAGGTCGACGATCATCAGGTTTTCGGCGCGGTTTTTGGGGTCCCTGGCCAGGGCGATGGAACGCTCGTCGTCGATGGCATCCTCCCCGCTCGCCGCGGCGGTACCCTTCATGGGACGCGCGGTCAGTGTGCCCTTGTCATGGCGGACAAAGAGTTCGGGCGACAGCGACAGGATCGTTTTACCATCGGGCATGGCGATGAGTGCGCCATACGGAACCGGCTGTCGTTCGCGCAATCGGCGGTATAGCGAGAGCGGTGTACCGAAGGCATCGAAGCGCAGCCGGTAGGTGTAATTGATCTGATAGGTATCGCCCGATTCAATGTAAGCGTGGATCGCTGCGATGTCTTTTGCGAAGCGATCCTCCTGCACACTCGCATGCAGGCCAGCGATACCCGCCGGCATCACATTGTCGTCGTGTTGCTCCAGCCATTGGCTTACTCCGGTGCTGGAAAGTAAGGTGCACTGTCTGAACAAAAGGATATGCGACGGCAGACCCGCATCCGTGCCTGCATCAATGCCCTGCAGACTGGCACCCAGTTCGTAGGAAAAGACGCCGACGGCGTGCAAGCCCTGCTCAAGGGCGCTTTCCATCTGCGCCAATACTTCGGGCAAGGAAGCCGCATCGTCGCACGACAGATTACGCGCAAGGTCGGTGTAGAGGCGGGAACGCGGATGGCGTTCGTCGGCATTGCAGTCATCAAGCAGCGCAAAGCATGCCGGATCATTACGGGGGAATACCACAGCAGGTTCAGTCAATCACAGGCGTCAAAACGGCTATTGTACGGCGCGGAGACTGTATAGCGCGTAGTGATGATCGCCGCAATTCAACTGCCTTTCTTCGACAAATAAATGCCCCATAGCAGCAACGCGCCGCCGGCCATTTGCAAGGGACCGATTGCTTCCTGAAAGATCAACCAGGCGGCGACCGCGGCGGTCAGCGGCTGGATCAGCAGGCTGACCGATGACAGCGAGGCAGGTAGATGCGCAAATGCATAAGCAATCACGGTTTGTCCGCCGATCTGCGCAACCACGGCCAACGCCAGCAAAGGCCACCAGCCGGCGGCCTGCGCAGGCATGAAGTCGCCCGGCGCCATCAGGGCGAATGGCAGCAATGCCAATCCGGTAATGGTAGTGCTCCAGGCCATCAGGCGGGCCGTCGAATATTCGCTGCGCGCGTCCTTCACCACCAGCTGATAGGCAGCATAGAAGATGGCACTCGCCAGACCCAGTCCATCACCGATCAACTTGTTACCGCCCTGCTCGCTTCCTGCTGCGTTCGGACCGACCAGCATCACGGCGCCCACCAGCGCAATGGTCATGCCGACGATGAAGATACGGGCAAAGCGCACGCGATGTGCAATCCACATCCACAGGGCGATGAAAATGGGCGCAAAGTTGGACAACAATGTGGCATTGGCGACCGTGGTGTAATGCAGCGACAAGTGCCAGATGCCCATGTCGGCGGCAAAATAGATACCGGCCAGCAGCAGCGAACGCGCAAAGTCGGTGCGCTTGTTCAGCGCCTTGTCCTGCTTGCTGACGGCAAACGCCCAAGCCCACAGCAGCGGCGCGGCCAATGCCATGCGCCAGAATGCGGATGCGATGGGATTGACGTCGGACAGGCGCATGAAAATGCCGGCGAAGCCAATCGCCATACCGCCCAGCAAGAGGGCAATGAATGCAAAGGTGGGAAACTTGTGTTGGGAGGGCGTCATGGGTCGATGGGTTGGAAGCGCGTACCCACACGCGACATCGCGTGCGAACGCTACCTCGCTCTTTACACTGCTGCGAGTATAGAAGGCTGAGAGTGTAATGAGATTCGGATTTTTCCGCTTGCGCCCGAACGACCGGCAAGAGCAAGGCGGATACGCCGGGGAGAACGAGAGAAAATTCGGCGCAGCAGCGCTGCGCTTGTTGCCGTGCTGCGCTGACGTGTTTTGCTCAGCCCAGCAGAATAGCGAGCTGGGCTGGAACGTTATCGGTTGGTGACTGCTTGAATCCGCTCTTGGCAAAGCGATGCCAGCGGCCGACCACCAGACTGGTGATCATGCCGGCGCGCGTGACTGCTTCCGCTTCGCTGGCCTGGCCTTGCGTCGCCGCCAGCCGCAGCGACTGGCGCAAGGCCATCTCGACACGCTCGATGAACTGGTTCATCCGCAATTGCAGGCGTTCATCTTCATTGACCAGCGCATCGCCAATCAGCACGCGCGTCATGCCCGGATTGCGCTCGGCGAAATTGAGCAGCATGCCCGCGATCGCCTGGGCTTGCGACAGACCGTTTTCCTGCTGCTCGTTGATCTGGTTGATCAGGCCGAAGACCGTGGATTCGATAAACTCGATCAGGCCTTCGAACATCTGGGCCTTGCTGGCAAAGTGCCGGTAAAGCGCCGCCTCCGATACTTCCAGTTTTGCGGCGAGTGCCGCAGTGGTGACCTTTTCTCCTTTGGGATGCTCCAGCATCTCGGCGAGTGTCTGGAGAATCTGTAGCTTGCGTTCGCCCGGTTTGGTATTTGCCATGATGTTTAATAGTCGTTAGTGGCGCAATCGGTGCAGCGTTGCAGGCAGCTGTGTCACTGATTTTACTTTGACATCGACGAATGCGGGGAGCTTCGTAAGACGCAGTGCAGCACGGCTGCCCGCAATCTGCTGGTGATTGGGGCTGGTCGCGAGGTATTGCGTGATCCACACGGTGTGCATGCCCAGCGATTTGGCCGCGCGCAGGTTCTCCGTCGTATCCTCTACCAATATACAACGGCTCGCCGAGGTCTTTTCTTTAGCGACGAGTTTGCGCAACAGCTGTTTTGACGGTTTCGGGCGCAGCTGGCGATGCACATGCATGGCCTCGATCGCCATATGTTTGGCGAAATGGCGATGCAGCCCGAGATGTCGCATCACATCGCGTGAATAGCGGCGCGGGGCATTCGTCAGCAGGATCTTCCGTCCCGGCAGACGTGCCAGCAGGCGCCCCAGGCCGCGCTCGGCACGGATCATCGATGGCAGATCGTCAAACAAATGCGCCTCATGCAGGAAGTCGGCCATCTTCACATTGTGATGCTTGACCATGCCAAGCAGTGTCGCGCCATAGCGCTTCCAGTACGCGATGCGCGCAGCGTTGACGGTATCCGCGTCGGCCAGCGTGTCACCGTCGCCAAGCACCTTTGCCATAAAGGCATTCATGTTGGCGTTAATCGCCGGGAAAATCGCGTGAGACGCGTTGTGCAGGGTGTTATCCAGGTCGAACAACCAAATCGGCTTGCGCATCTGTTAGAGTATTTTTGAAGCCAGTCGAAACCGGCTCGCAGGGAGAATCATGAAGGGCGGGATTGTTTTTTTACTAAGCGTCGTCGCAGGTCTGGTGATCCGACCCGCTTATGCAGAGAATAATGCAGCAGCGGCGGCATCTGCACAAGCGGTCGTCATGCCGGCCTCGGTGTCGGCATTGTCCGATGCAGACACACCACAGCGCGGGACACTTTACCGGATTCGGCACCATGGCAACACCGCCTGGCTGTTCGGCACCATCCATGTCGGCAAGCCGGCTTTCTATCCGCTGGAGCGCGAGGTGACCGCAGCCTTGCATGCCGCCGGCAAGCTTGTCCTTGAAATCGATATCCGCGACAACGCGCCTTTCCAGCACGCCCTGCATGCGCACGGCACTTATGCCAATGACGACGGGGTTGAACGACACCTTTCGCATGACACGCTCGCCGTACTGCGGCAGGCGCTGGACCGGCATGGCATCTCCTTCGACAGCATGCGGCGCTTCAAACCCTGGCTGCTGGCCAACATGCTGATCGGGCTTGATCTCGAACGACACGGTTACGACCGCACGCACGGCATCGAAAGCTTCTTGCTGTCGACCGCCGGCAAGTCCAAGGATGTGCAGGAGCTGGAATCGGCCGAATACCAGATGTCGCTTTATGACGACATGACCGATGCCATGCAGGAGCAATACCTGCGCGAAAACCTGGCTGAACTTGCCGACGGCAATGCGCTGCGCAAGGCGCAGGCATTGATCGAGGCTTGGGCCAGCGCTGACGGTAATGCTGTCGAGCAGTTCATGCGCGAGTCGGCAAATGAAAAAACCACTTCTTCAGAATTCATGCAGCGTGTGTTGCTGGACCGGCGCAATCCGGAAATGGCGCGCAAGATCGAAGCCTTGCTGGAAAAGGAAGAAAGCAGTTTTGTCGGAGTCGGACTGCTGCACCTGGTGGGCGACAGCGGCGTGCCGAAACTGCTGAAGGAAAAGGGGTACGAGGTGGAGAAGCTGTACTAGCCCTCCCCCTGAAAGGGAGAGGGAACCTGACGGCGCATGTCAAAAGCTTATTGAATGTATAAGCGGGACAAATGACATCAATGCGAACGGATCATCGTGCCGAAAGCCTGTTCGGTCAGCACTTCCAGCAGCAGCGAATGCTCGATGCGGCCATCGATGATGTGCACAGTGTTCACGCCTGACTTGGCGGCGTCAAGCGCCGATGAAATCTTTGGCAGCATGCCACCCGAGATGGTACCGTCGGCGAACATTTCATCGATCTCGCGCGCGGACAGATCGGTCAGCAGGTTGCCCTGCTTGTCCTGCACGCCGGCGATATTGGTCATCATGATCAGCTTTTCCGCTTTCAGGATTTCGGCGATCTTGCCGGCGACGAGGTCGGCATTGATGTTGTAAGCCTGGCCATCTTCACCGAAGCCGATCGGAGAAATGATGGGAATGAAGGCATCGTCCTGCAGCGCCTTGACCACCGCCGGATTGATCGCGTCGATTTCGCCGACGAAACCGATATCCAGAAACTGGCCCGGCTTTTCGCGGTCGGGCATCTTCATCTTGCGCGCACGGATCAGGCCGCCATCCTTGCCGGTCAGGCCGACTGCCTGGCCGCCGTAGTGATTGATCAGCATGACAATGTCCTGCTGGACTTCGCCGCCCAGCACCCATTCCACCACTTCCATGGTTTCTTCGTCGGTGATACGCATGCCTTGCACGAAGGTGCCCTGCTTGCCGATCTTCTTGAGCGCATTGTCGATCTGCGGACCGCCGCCATGCACCACGACCGGGTTCATGCCCACCAGTTTGAGCAGGATGACATCGCGCGCGAAACCGTGCTTCAGCCGCTCTTCGGTCATCGCGTTGCCGCCGTATTTGACGACGATGGTTTTGCCGTGGAACTTGCGGATATAAGGAAGCGCTTCGGCCAGGATTTCCGCCTTGATCTGCGGGGAAACCGCACTCAGATCGGCGGCAGGATCGGTAATATCGGTCATGGTCAGTCCTGAAAATCAATTCACGCGATTTTACAGGAAAGCGCCGCCGTTTCTTGCGGTTTCCTGCGGCTTCCTTGTATTTAGGAAGGCGATCCGTTACGCTTTTGCCCAAATGACAAGCGGCCCATTATGACTCCGGAATTTCACCGCGATATTGAAAACCTGCGCCCTACCCTGGTGCGTTTTGCACTCCTGCAGTTGCGCAATCAAGCGGTCGCCGAGGATGTGGTGCAAGAGACATTGGTGGCCGTGCTGGAAAAGCCCGACCGCTTCGCCGGCCAGTCTTCCTTGCGAACCTATGTGACCGGCATCCTGAAACACAAAATCATCGATGTGCTGCGCGCGTCAAAGCGGGAAGTGCAGTTCAACACGGCGGATGGCGAGTCCGAGGCCGACGTGATTGATGCACTGTTCCGGCCGGACGGACACACTATCGAGATGCCGCGCCAATGGGGCAGTCCGGATGCCACACTGGAACAGAAAGATTTTTTCCGCGTCATGGAAATCTGCCTGGAAAAGCTTCCGCCCAAGACTGCCCGTATTTTCATGATGCGCGAATGGCTGGAACTCGATACCGAAGAAATTTGTAAGGAACTGAGCATCACCACGTCTAATGCATGGGTCATGCTGTATCGGGCGCGGGTGCAATTGCGCGAATGCCTGGACCTGAACTGGTTCGGTAAACGGCCATGAGCGGGCCATGAACACGGCCTGAGCCACAAGGAATTTCTATGTCGATCAAACCTACTTGCAGGGAAGTACACCAGCTGACGTCCGAAAGCATGGACCGCGACTTGTCGATGGTCGAGCGGGCGCGCATGCATATGCATTTGCTGATCTGCACCGCTTGCCGCAATTTCACGGAGCAAATGCAGTTGCTGCGTCGTGCCATGCACGAAATAGTACCGACCGATCAGGACGAAAACCAGGAGCGGCCTCCGCGATGAGTACCTGCAAGCGCTGCGGCGCGGAATTTGCCTGCGGCATGACTGACCTCTATGGCGACGAACCGTGCTGGTGCACGCAGATTCCGGCATTGCCACGTTCAGCGTATGTTGGACCCGATACCGGCGAAGGCAACCCATCCTGCTTTTGCCCGCAATGTCTGCGCACCTTGGTTGCAACGCAGCAAAAATCTGCAACCGACGGTCAATAGACCTCCGTAACTTCCTTTGCGCAGCGCAACATAAGTTGACGGCTTGCCGGTGTTCGCAGAATCTTGTACCGAAAATTGCCCATAATACATAATTAAATCTGTAGCAGGGCCTTCTATGATCGGCTTGCATTAATGCCATCACAGGAGGAGACATGAAGCAACTGCAACACTTTGTAGTACTCGTCGTCGCGCTGTTATTCCTGAACGCCTGCAGCCGGCAAGTCTCGGTAAAGATTGGCGTGGTCGCCCCCATGTCCGGGCCGCTTGCGCAGTACGGCAAAGACATTGCCAATGGCGCCCAGGTTGCCATCGATGAACTCAATTCCGATTACTTTTCCATCCACGGCAAACGTGCAAATTTCGAACTCGTCGTCGAGGATGATAAGGCTTCGCCCGACGAAGGCAAAGCCGCTGCCCAGCGCCTGATTGATGCCGGCGTAGTCGCGGTCTTCGGGCATTTCAACTCGGGTGTAACGATTGCGGCGGCGCCGTTGTATGCGGCTGCCGGCATTCCGCAATTGTCGGTCTCCACCAATCCGAAGTACACGCGGATGGGGCTGAAAACTGCCTTCCGCATCACTGCCGACGATATCCAGCAGGGTGCAACACTGGGACGCCTGATCAGCGAAAAGCTTAAAGCCAGGTCGCTGTACATTGTCGACGACCGCACCACCTTCGGACTCGGGATCGCCGAGGAAGTCGACCGCACGGTGAAAGTGAAGAACCTCAAGGCATCGCGTGAGAGCGTGGATCCGAAAGCGGCCGACTATGCGGCCCTGGCAAAGAAGATCAACGATGCCCGTGCTGATGCGGTCTTTTTTGGCGGCGACGAAGCGGCCGGCGTGCCGTTGCTGAAAGCCCTGCGCAATTCGGGTTCGACAGCAAAGTTCGTGGTCGCGGATGCGATGTGCGACGGATCGACCATCAAGGCGTCGGAAGGCAATGCCGACAGTAATTACTACTGCACGATTGCCGGCGTGCCGCCATCCTGGCTGTCGTCCGGCATCGCCTTCATGGACCTGTACAAGGCCAAGTTCGGCACGCCTGGCGCTTACTCGACGCTCTCATATGATGGCGTCCATATCCTCGCGCAGGCGATGCAGCAGGCCGGCTCCGTCGAACCCAGGGAATATCTCTCGACACTGACCAAGGGTTCGTTTTCCGGCAAGATCCAGGGCTCGATCGAGTTCGATGAAAAAGGAGATATCAAGGACGGCACCGTCGTGATTTACCAATCGATCGGCGGCCAACTGGTGGAGCAGCGTAACCTGCTGTAATCCGCCGGCGATGCGGGCCGGGCGGCCCAGCCTGCCCGCATCGCTCACGTTCAGCTTTCCCGTGACGTCACGCCAGCATTTGGCTGCGCCTTCGTGCAGTCGCGGATTTCCTGCTTTACAAATCCCGCCTTGATTTTCTCCACTGCGCTCTTCGTGTCTTCATCCAGCTCATGCAATTGAAAGGCCACCATGGATGAAGTAACGCTGCGCTGTCCGATCCGTGCGGAGCGCACGCCTTTCTGGTTAAGACTTGCCAGATGCGCGCGGGCCGCTTCCTCCATGCGGAACACCCCCAAGGAAATACCCCACCGCATCGGTGAATTGTCCTGAATGATGTAAAAGTCACTGATGCCGAGACGGCGTAGTTCACTGGCCTTCTTTTCGGCGGCTTCCCTGTCACCCTGTGGCGGGATATACACCATATGCGTCGCCGCTTCCTGCACCGGGTGTTCCGATACCCGAGCGCCTAGCGCGAGCGATGCAAGGCGGGCGCTGAACTTTTTCGCTTCCTCTGCATTGAAGTTGCCGATCTCGGTACAGGCAAGCACTGCGACTTTCTTTGGCGCAGGTTCGGGAGTCGCTGCCGGCGCTGATGTTGTCACGGAGGTTGTCACGGGTGCCGGCGTCGTTGCTGGTGTCGGTGCAGTTGCGGCTACGGTCTGAACTGCCCTCATCTCGGGCGTCGCTTCCGACGTCGGCTTTGGTTCCGGTTCCGGCCTAGATTCCGGCGGCGGGATCAGCTTGACCTTGTCGGGATTGAGCTGATTCTTCAGCCGCGCAGGCTCATGGCCGCTTGGCACCATGGCATCGAAGTAACCCTGCTGGTAGGCGAACAAACCGCCATTGGCAAGAACCAGGGACCAGAAAATGAATTTCAGCATGATGCGTTCATCACAACGTGGTGCAAACCGATCAACACAAGATTGTCAACCCGTGCCGCGGAAAAGGAAAGATGGGGAGCGATCAAGGCCGCCGCGCCGCCCGACAGGATGCATTGCACGTCGCCATGGCTGCGACAGTGGGCGGCAACCGCTCTTTCGATGGCGCCGGCCTGCGCTGCAAGGCAGCCACTCACGATGGCGGCATCGGTATGGTCGGCAAACGGTCCGACGATCTCCATCGCTTCGGCGACTTGCGGCAATTGCGCCGTATTGCGCGCCAGCGAACTTGCCATCAGCCCCAGTCCGGGCAGGATCATGCCGCCAAGGAAATCGCCCTCCGCCGTTACCGCATCAACCGTGGTCGCCGTACCGCAGGTGGCAACGATCAGTGGCGCTCCCGGAAACAGCGCATGCGCGCCGATGGCCGAGGCAAAGCGGTCACAGCCGAGCTGGGTCGGCGTGCGGTAGCGGTTATGGATACCGGCCAGCGCTGCGCTCGATGCAAACCACTCCAGCGGTACCGGTTGCATGCCGAGCACGCCCAGCAATATCTGTTCAAGGGTGTCGCGCATCGATTGCCCGGCGACATTTGAAATCAGCACCCGCACGATCTTCTGTCCACGCCAGTTGTCCGCCAGTTGCCGCACTTGCGCATGGTCCACCATTCCGGATGCGGACCAGCGTCCCAGCGCTTCCGTGCCACGCATGCCGTTTGGCACCAATGCCCATTTCACCCGTGTATTTCCCGCATCGATCAGCAGCAGCATGTTCAGGCCTCTCTCGGGCGCAGCGACACATCGCCCGCCATCACCGCGACACGGCCGCCCGGCGTATCGATCAGGAAGCGCCCGATGCCATCGACGCCCGCGCCTATACCTTCATGCACAACCTGACCATTGTCAATGATGGTTACGACCTGCCCGGCATACGCATCCAGGCTATTCCATCGCCCGGTAAACGCAGCCAGGCCTTCATGCTCGAACTGCACCAGCGCGTCGGCCAGGCCGCTGAGCAAACCCGCCATCAAGGTGTTCTGGTCCAGCTCCGCCATCCATGGAATACTGGCGACCGGACGGCCAATGTGCTCGGACACGCTCTGGTCGAGTGACATGTTGATGCCAATGCCGATCACCGCCCAGCTGACATCATGCGGAACGCTGCCTGCGCCAGCCGACTCGATCAGGATGCCGGCGAGCTTGCGTCCGTTGTACAGCAGATCATTTGGCCATTTCAGCTTGACGTCGATATTGAACATCGCCAGGGCTTCGGCCAGTGCGACACCGACGGCAAGCGGCAGACCGACCAATGCGTGTACCGGCACGCCGAATTTCCAGGCGAGCGAAAAGGTCAATGATTTGCCCTGCGCCGATAGCCAGGTGCGGCCTGCACGCCCGCGTCCCGCAGTCTGGTGTTTGGCCAGTAACAAGGTCGGTCCGGCAAGCATCGGCAAGCCGGCAAGCAGGTCGGCATTGGTGGAGCCGGTTTCTTCCACAATGCGTATCCGGACGGGTTGGGCGGAAGGCCGGCACAAAGCGGCGATCTGTTCTGGGGAAAGAGTAGCTGTCATATCGGCATTGTAACGGCATGCCGACATGGAAAGTCCTGTATGTGCTGCTTTCAGGCAACAGCAATTACCACCAGGCATGATCAGATCGTCGTTTTCGGATGAGCAGTGGCAATGTGGGCTTCGGCTTTCTCCTTTACACTAACGCGATGCCAAATCAACAAGCGCCCTCACTGCAGGTCATTGAGCAAACACCGTCCAGGGTAGTTGCGACTGGCTCATGGCAGATTCATGTGCTCGCCCGCAGCCAACTGATGAGTGAACTGGTGAATAAGCTTCGCTCGGCAGCCCGTAATCCGGCGCATGTCTGGGACCTGTCGGACATTGAAGGGCTCGACCATATTGGCGCACAACTATTCTGGAATGCGTGGGGCAGAAGACGACCACCTACGCTGTTGCTTGCGCCGATCCATGAAGAAATCTTTGCGCGCATCGAGCAGGCCGGCACGCTGGTATTGCCGGCGACGCCGCAAGAGCACTGGTATTCGGTCGCGGTGATACGGCGCGGCGTGCGTACTATTGTTGGCCACGGTCTCAGTTTCATCGGACTGATCGGCCAACTGGTGCTCGACATCGGGACGTTTATCGCGCACCCGCTGCGCGGTCCCTGGAAAGAAATTTCGTCGAACATTTTCCATATCGGCTATCAGGCGCTGGGAATTACGGCGCTGGTGGGATTTTTGATCGGCGTTGTGCTGTCTTATCTGTCGGCACAGCAATTGCATTCATTCGGCGGTGACGTTTATCTCGTCAATATCCTCGGCATGAGTGTCATCAGGGAGCTCGGGCCGCTGCTCGCCGCTATCCTGGTTGCCGGACGTTCCGGTTCGGCAATCACCGCGCAGCTTGGCGTCATGCGGGTTACTGAAGAACTCGACGCCATGCTGGTGATGGGCATGCCGCATGGCTTCAGGCTGATCATGCCGCGCGTCCTGGCGCTGGCGCTGTGCATGCCGCTGCTGGTGGTCTGGACCGACGCGGTAGCACTCGCCGGCGGCATGGCGGCGGCACAGCTGGAACTGGGCTTGTCAGCCCATTACTTCCTGCAGGAATTACCGAACGCGGTACCGCCAGCCAATTACTGGATCGGCATCGGCAAGGGCGTGGTATTCGGCAGCCTGATTGCCCTCGTTGCCTGTCATTTCGGCTTGCGCATCAAGCCCAATACGGAAAGCCTGGGCCAGGGCACCACCTTGTCGGTCGTCACCGCGATCACCGTGGTGATTGTCGCCGATGCAGTATTTGCAATTCTTTTCAAGGGAGTGGGGTTTTATTGATGACGGCACCGGTCATACAGATCAGCCATTTGCGCACGCAGTTCGACGACTTCATCGTGCACCAGGATCTGAACCTGGAGATCCATGCAGGTGAAATCGTGTCGCTGGTCGGCGGCTCCGGCTCCGGCAAGACGACCCTGTTGCGACAGATGCTGGGGCTTTCAACACCGACCAGTGGTACCGTGCGCGTGTTCGGAGAGGATATCAATGACTGCGGCGCCATGCGACGCCAGCAGTTGCGTAATCGCTGGGGCATGCTGTTCCAGCATGGCGCATTGTTTTCCGCACTCAACACGCTCGACAATGTCGCCCAGCCAATGCGCGAATTGCGCGCATTGCCGGAAGACCTGATCCGCGATGCCGCGCTGCTCAAGCTGAGCATGGTCGGCATCACGCCCAAGGATGCCTTGAAAATGCCGGCCGACCTTTCCGGCGGCATGATCAAGCGGGTGGCACTTGCGCGTGCGCTTGCGCTGGAACCCGAGCTGCTGTTTCTTGATGAGCCGACTGCGGGACTCGATCCCGATCTGTCCGAAAGTTTTGTCTCGCTGATTCGCGGACTGCATCAGCAGATGCGGCTCACGGTGGTGATGGTCACGCATGACCTCGACACGCTGTTTGCGTTGTCCACACAGATTGCGGTGCTGGCCGACAAGCGGGTGATTGCGATGGGCCCGCCGCAGGAAGTGATCGCCTTGCCGCATCCCTTCATTCAACATTTTTTCCTCGGCGAACGCGGCCAGCGTGCGCTCGAGGTGTTACGCGAGAAGGAATAGGAAAGCACTTATGGAAAACAAGTCGCATGCATTGATCGCCGGCGTGTTCACGCTGGCATTGCTGGCGGCCGCCATCCTCATCGGCATATGGTTCAACCGCGACCAGGTCCAGTGGGTGCCGTACCAGATCGCCACCAAGCTGTCGATTCCCGGGCTGAATCCCCAGGCCGATGTGCGGTACCGCGGGCTGGATGTCGGCAAGGTCAACGAAATCAATTTCGATCCCAATGTCCCCGGCCAGATCCTGGTACAGATCAGCGTCAAGCCCGACACGCCCATTACGCAATCGACGTTCGCCACGCTGGGCTATCAAGGCGTGACGGGTATCGCCTACGTGCAGCTCGACGACGACGGCAGTCGTCCGGTGCGCGTGCCAAGCAGCCCCGCGCAGATCGCACGGATCGAAATGCGGCCCAGCCTGTTTGACCAGTTGCAGAATCGCGGCCTGGCCATCCTGGAGCAGACCGAAGAAGTCGCCAAGCGCATCAACACCATGCTCGATCCGGCCAATCAGAAAGCGATACTGGGCGCCTTCGACAACGTCAGCAAGGCAGCGACCGCACTGGAGACCATCCCGCGCAATCTGCAGCCGACGCTCGATCGTCTGCCCGCCGTGACCGCGCAGGCGCAGCGAACGCTGGCCACATTGGATTCGCTGTCGAAGGACGCCGGCAACCTCACCCGCAGCCTCAATGGACTGACGACCGGCCTGCAGGGGCCGAACGGCGCGATTGAACGCATTACCAACAGCGTCGAACAGGTCGGCGCGGTGGCCAACAAGATCGAATATGAAACGCTGCCGCTGGCCAATGATGCACGCTCGTCTCTGCGCGCACTCAACCGCACCCTCGACAACCTGAGCGAACGTCCGCAAAGCGTGCTGTTCGGCTCCCCGACGGTTGCACCGGGGCCGGGTGAGCAGGGCTTCAGCGCGCCGACCAACTAGGGAGAAATACGCATGATCACGTTTTCGATGTTTGCCGCAAGAATGACGATGGCATCGCTCGCCCCGTTCGCGCTTGCCGCGCTATTGTCAGCCTGTTCGACCGTCATCCGTCCGGACTCCGCCACGCTCTACGATCTGGGTCCATTACGCACGAGTACAAGCACGAGCGCGAGCACCGGCGCCGCCACCGGACCGGCATTGCCTGCCCTGCCGCCGATCAGTGTGGCCGAGATTGGCGTGCCGAACTGGCTCGACCGGCCAACCATTTTCTACCGGCTTGAATACGTCAACGGGCAGCAGCCGCGTCCTTATACGCAAGCCCGCTGGACCATGCCGCCGGCGCAGCTGCTGGAGCAACACCTGAAGGTGCGCATCGCCCAGGCCGGCGGCGCGGTACTTTCGCCAAGCGACGGCGCCAACTACGTCCCGGTGCTGCGCATCGAAGTCGATACCTTTATCCAAAGCTTTACATCACCGGAACAAAGCACGGGAAAAGTCGGGATGCGCGCTTCAGTCTTCAAGGGACGCAGTCTGCTGGCCCAGCGCTCGTTCAACCGCGAAGCGCCGGCACCAAGCGCCGATGCGGACGGCGGCGTGCGCGCACTGGCAGCAGCAAGCGACGCGATGATTGTCGACACGATGATGTGGCTGGGCACGCTCGATCTCAAATAATTCACTTGCCGCAGGCTGCGCATCTGCCGAGAATACGCAACAGGGGCATCGTCCGGTGTCCGTACCGATGTCACGAACGCCATGTTGTCAAAAGAGGAAAACCCGTCCACCGCGATAGATCCCGCCCTGCCCGCCAGCGCCTCCACCTTTGCGCGCGTCGGCCTGCTGATGTACAGCTTTCTGATTGCCTACGCCAGCCTCTATCCGTTCTCAAACTGGCATAGCATCGGCCTCTCGCCATGGGATTTCCTGTTCATGCCCATGCCGCATTACTGGACCGCCTTCGACGTCGTCACCAACATCGTCGGCTATCTGCCGCTCGGCATGCTTGTGGTGTTTGCACTGTATCCGAGAATACGTGATGGTAGCGCGGCGACTGTCGCGGTCCTTTACGGGCTGATGTTCTCCGGCACGATGGAAGCGGTGCAGACCTTCCTGCCCAATCGCGTGTCATCCAACCTGGATTTTTTGACCAATACCACCGGGACCGCGTTGGGCGCCATCGTCGGCGTGCTGCTGAGCGGACTCTTCCTTGAGCAAAGCCGCTTGCTGCATATCCGTCGCGAATGGCTGATTCCGGAAGCAGGCCGTGGCCTGATCGTGATCGGCTTGTGGCCACTGGCGCAGATTTATCCGCAAAGCTATCTGTTTGGCCATGGACAATTCATACCGACCTTGTCGGAATGGCTGTCAGACTGGCTGGAACAACCGGTCGACCTGCATGCCATGATGACCAGCGATTTCCACCTGACCGTACAGGAATACTGGCTGGCCGAAACGCTGATCACCGCCGGCGGCATGACAGGCGCGGTGCTCATGCTGTCCTGCCTGTTGCGCAAACAGGCGCCCAAGGCGCCGTTACTAGTTGGGCTGGTCGTCGCCGCACTCACGGTCAAACTGACTGCGAACGCGCTACTCTTCACACCGGCCAATGCATTCGCATGGCTGACGCCGGGCGCCAAGGGCGGCATCCTGATCGCCGCAATGATGGTCGGCGGACTGAGCTTTGCGCCGGCGATTGTGCAACGCCGGCTGGCGGCGCTCAGCCTGTTGTTGAGCCTGGTCGCAATCAACTTCGTGCCCGCCAACCCTTATTTTGTCGCCACGCTGCAAACCTGGGTACAGGGAAAGTTCCTCAATTTCAATGGCGCCGCGCACTTCCTGTCGGTGGTGTGGCCGCTGTTCGCGCTGTGGATCCTGTCGCATCGCATGCATCGCCTGAAGAGGTGAGCGCTGCGGTGTATGATTGCCGCTTTCCCATTGCATCAACGAGTACCGACATGTCCGACAAGCCGTACTACGAACATCACGTGTTCTTCTGCCTGAATCACCGTGAGGAAGGACGTCCCTGCTGTGCCGACAAGGGCGCGCAGACCGCGCAAGAACATGCGAAGAAACGCATCAAACAGCTCGGCCTGAGCGGTCAGGGTAAAGTGCGGATCAACAAGGCCGGATGTCTCGACCGCTGCGAGGAAGGCCCGGTACTGGTGGTCTATCCACAGGGAACCTGGTACACCTATGTGGATAAGGAAGACATCGATGAAATCATTGATGTCCACATCGTCGGCGGCAAGATCGTCGAACGCCTGAAGATCTGATCAGCACTTCCCGTAAACATCATCACGCAATGAACGCACAGACCCAACGTTTCTCCATCATGGGTGCAGCCGGCTCCCTGGAATGCGCACTCGACCTGCCCGAAGGGACGCCGCGTGGACTGGCACTCGTCGCCCATCCGCATCCGCTCTACGGTGGCACGATGGACAACAAGGTGGCGCAGACTCTGGCCCGCGCTTTTGTGGCCATCGGCTATGCCACGGTACGCATGAATTTCCGCGGTGTCGGCAAATCCGAGGGCGTGCACGACGCCGGTCGTGGCGAGACCGACGACATGGCGCTGCTGCTTGCCCATATGAAGCAGCAGTATCCGGATCTGCCTGTCGCGCTGGGCGGTTTCTCTTTTGGCACTTTCGTACAATCCCAATTGCAAGTCCGGCTGACCGAGCAAGGTACGCCTGCCGAGCGCCTGGTACTGGTTGGCAGCGCCGCCGGTAAATGGGCCATGCCGAATGTGCCCGCCAATACCATCCTGATCCATGGTGAGCAGGATGACACTATTCCTCTCTCCGATGTGCTCGACTGGGCACGTCCGCAAGATCTGCCAGTGATTGTCATCCCTGGCGCCGATCACTTTTTTCATCGCAAGTTGCAACATATAAAGAGTTTCGTGGTCGAAATGTGGCATCGGTAATTGCTTGCCGGAAATATGTAATTTAAACGCTGTCTGAATGGCAGGGTTTCCGGTTTTGGCGATTTCGCGAGGCTATAATTCGGTCATTGTTTCCTCTTGTCATCCGCTGCGGTCTGGGGCGGAGCTTAATCATTACGTCCATGAAAAAATTACTCGCGGCTCTGGCCGCCTTCGCTTTCTCGGTGTCTGTCGCCTTCGCGCAGGCGCTACCGCCGCCCACCATTGCCGCCAAATCGTGGCTGCTGCTGGATGCTACCAGCGGTCAGGTGCTGGCTTCCCAGGATCCGACCATGCGTATCGAACCGGCATCGCTGGTCAAGATCATGACGGCTTATCTGGCCTTTTCCGCCATCAAGGAAAAACGCCTCGACCCGCAGCAAATGGTGAATGTTTCCGTCCGCGCATGGAAAGTCGATGCCAGCAGCTCGAAAATGTTTATCGATCCGGCAACGCCAGTAAAGGTAATCGACTTGCTGTACGGTCTGATCGTGCAATCCGGCAACGATGCCGCCGTGGCGCTGGCCGAAGCGGTCTCCGGCACCGAGGATGCGTTCGTGGTTTTGATGAACCGTGAAGCCGAGCGCATGGGTCTGAAGAACACGCATTTCGCCAATTCCCACGGTCTGCCGAGTCCGGAAAACTATTCGACTGCGCAAGACTTGTCCATCCTGGCATCACACATCGTCAACGACCACCCGGATTACTACAAAATCTATTCGACCAAGGATTTCACCTATAACAAGATCAAGCAGCCGAACCGCAATCGCCTGCTGTGGCTGGACCCAACCGTCGATGGCATGAAGACCGGCCATACTGCCGCTGCGGGCTACTGTCTGATTTCCACGGCCAAACGTCCGAACGGCAGCGGCGACCGTCGCCTGATTTCCGTCGTGCTGGGCACCGTGTCCGACCAGGTACGCGCGCAGGAAAGCCAGAAGCTGCTGAACTGGGGCTTCCAGAATTTCGACACCGTGAAGCTGTATGCGAAAGGTCAGCCGGTCGCCACGCCGGAAGTCTGGAAGGGATCGCAGAACCAGGTCAAGATCGGCTTTACCCAGGATATCTACGTGACCGTGCCGAAGGGCGTCGCCGACAAGATGAAGCCTGTGCTCGAGCGCAAGGATCCGCTGGTTGCGCCGGTTGCGCAAAACAGCAAGGTCGGCATCATGAAGATGATGGTCGACGGCAAGCCGCTGACAGAACTGCCGGTCGTTGCTCTGGAACAGATCAACGAAGCCAGCATCTTCGGCCGCGCCTGGGATTCCATGCGTCTTTGGATGAAATAACACTGCAACAAGAACAAGAACAAGAACAGGCGATCGCTGCAAGCCGGTCGCCTGTCCTCTTCCCGAGGCCGGGATGCCGTCATGCGGCATCCCGGCCTCTTTGTTTCTGATCTTTCTTTCTGCCTTCGCACTGTTGGCCATCCCCGTGCATGCCGGGCTGCATTACACTCAATGATCTTCAACGACATCCAGGAGCGCCATGACTGCCTACATCATTGGTCACATCCGCATTACGGATCCGGAAAAATGGCATGCCTACCGCTCGCGTGTCGGTGCGACAATTGCTGCCTGGGGCGGCGAACTGGTGTTTCGCGGCGAAGTCGCGGAGGTGTTGAATGGCGTGCACCCACAGACCGACACCGTGGTTGCGCGCTTTCCCGACAAGCAAGCAATACGTGCATGGCATGATTCGCCGGAATACCAGGCGCTGATTCCGTTACGGGATGCAGGCGCCGAAGTGGTGCTCATCAGCGTCGACGCAACGGCGTAAAATACCGGCATTGCGACCTCGGGAGCTGTCATCGGCGCCAGGGTCATTTCAATTTGGCTGCACCCGCGACAAGGACGCGAGGCAGCCCCAGCCGGAATATCGTCATGTCTCAGCCTACCGAAAGCCTCATTGAATATCCCAGCGATTTCCCCATCAAGATCATGGGGGTGATGCAGGATGCCTTTGCACAAACCATGGTCGATGTCGTGGTACGTCACGATCCCACCTTCCACGCCGGAAAAATGGATATGCGTCCATCGTCCAAAGGAACCTACCTGGCACTGACCGTCACTGTGCGCGCGACCAGCCGCGAACAGCTGGATAACCTGTATCGGGAGCTGTCTTCCCATCCCATGGTCAAGGTTGTCCTTTAAGCTTGTTTGATACGCACTGCCGGGTCAGGGCGTGCCACCTCATCCAGCATCCATTGCCGGAATGCCTGGACCTGCGGCTTCTGCAGCGATTCCTGCGGACACACCAGAAAATACGATAGCGCACACTGCGATGCGATATCGAACAGGCGTACCACATCGCCGGATGCCAGATCGGTCAATGCCACCACATGACGTGCCAGGGCAATGCCGTGCCCATCGGCCGCGGCACGCACCAGCATTGAGGAATCCTGGAACACCAGGCCGGCAGCCGGCTCAAGCAGGTCAAGGCCGGCCGCGCGGAACCAGGGCGTCCACGGCTCCCCTTCACAGCGCAGCAAGGGGCAATGCGCCATTTCCTCCGGCGTACGCGGCAACTTGCCGCCATTGAAGCGCGGGCTGACGACCGGATAGTAATAGTCGTCCAGCAGTTTTTCGACCACCAGGCCGGGATAGTGGCCGCGACCGAAACGAATACCGATGTCGACCGACTCGCGCACGAAATCGGTCAGGTGCCCGCTCGATTGCAGTATCACTTCCAGATCGGGATGCTGTTCGATGAAGCGTCCGATACGTGGAGAGAGCCAGCGCGCCGCAAAAGAAGGCAAGGCGGTAATGGTCAGCCGCTTATGCTTGCTGTCCGCCTTGAGCGCGGCGGCAGCCGCCGCGATATCGCCAAGCGCCTTGCGCAGGGTAGCGGCGAAGCGCTCGCCTTCCGGCGTGATGGCAATGCGCTTGCCATGGCGCGCGAACAGCGCAATACCCAGTTCCTCTTCCAGCGCCCTTATTTGGTGACTGATGGCCCCGTGCGTGACATGGATTTCTTCCGCCGCGCGGGAAAAGTTTTGATGGCGCGCCGCTGCTTCGAAAGCACGCAGCGCGGCAAGATTGGGCAAGCGTCGCAGGTCAGCCATCTTTGTGAATTTTTCTAACAAAGAAAGCCAAAATATATCGTTTAGTCATCGTCTCGGCAAGCTCTACAATAAACTCAACTGATCGGGGATTGCCTCCAACTGCGAGCCTGCAGCGGCACCCGCCCAGCCATTTCAGGAGTGTACTGTCATGAGAGGACTATTCACAAACCAGCTGCTATCCATCCAACCTGGCGAAGCCGTTTCCGGTATTGCCTCGCGCCCCCAGACCCTGCGCGTGACACGCGGCAATGTCTGGCTGACCGTTGAAGGCATCAAGCACGATTACTGGCTCAGCGCCGGCGATACCTTTACTGCCATTCCCGGTCGCCTGATCGTGGTGGAAGCCGATACCGACAGCAGCATCGACAGCCGTCGTGCCGGTGCGGTACAGGCAAAACAGGCTGTGCAAAACGTGGCAACCTGGATTAGCGGTCTTGGACAGCGTCTCTTTGGGCATGCCACCGTCCAGACCAGCCTGAAGCGGCATCGTACCTGCAGCGACGCCTGCTGCTGATTTATCAACGCCAGGTGAGGCCAATGCGCGTACCTATCGTTAGGCGGTCCGGCGCGGGAGATGTCGACTACTGAAGAAGTCGACATGCCCGGACCGGCTACCGGCTGCATGCCCTTCTGCAAAATAAAAACAAGGAGATCGTCCATGAAGTGCCATATCGCACAGGTCAATATTGCCCGCGCCCTCGCCCCGATCGATGATCCGGTCATGGCAGGTTTCGTTGCCCGCCTCGACGATATCAATGCGGTTGCCGACAGCAGTCCGGGATTTGTCTGGCGCCTCAAGACCGATGACGGCAATGCAACCTCGCTCAATCCTTACGACGATGACCACATCCTGTTCAACATGTCGGTCTGGGCGTCGATTGACCACCTGAAGCACTTTGTCTATCGCAGTGCCCATGCGCAGGTAATGCGTCAGCGTAAGAACTGGTTTGAGCACATCCGCGATCCGTATACCGCACTGTGGTGGATTGAACCCGGACACATACCGACGATTGCCGAAGCCAAGGAACGACTCGCTTATCTGCGGCTTTATGGCGATACGGAATTTGCGTTTTCATTTGCCAGGGTGATTCATCCGCCCGGCAAGCTGCAGGCCGTCGAATAAAATAAATAACAGAACCGCCGTCCACTTTACCGTCTCAGGGAAACAACGTGAACATCATCCGAAGCAAGGAATTTACCGCCGATCGCGCATGGGGTGCGCTCGATATCGCCAACATGGGCGGCGTCACCACGCGCCTGCACTGGACCGACAAGCCGTATGAATGGCACGTCAATGATGGCGAAGAAGTATTTGCAGTACTCGACGGCACGGTCGACATGCACTACCGCAGCGAGGGTGTGGAGAAGGTCGCGGAACTGCAGACGGGCGACGTGTTTTTTGCGGGTGTGGGATGTGAACACGTCGCGCATCCGCGTGGCGCTGCGCGCATTCTGGTCGTTGAAAAGGAAGGCAGCGTTTGACTGCCCTGCTGACATGCCTGCTTTAACGTTTCCCCGCCTGCAAGGTCACCATCGCAATCACCCCGGCCACCAGTCCCCAAAACGCGGAGCCGACACCAAATAGCGACAGACCTGATGCCGTCACCAGAAAAGTGACCAATGCCGGTTCGCGTTCACGCTCGTTCGCCAGCGCGGCCGCCAGGCCATTGCCGATGGTGCCGAACAAAGCCAGCCCCGCAATCACCAGCACCAGTTCCGTCGGGAAAGCGGCGAACACCGCACCGACCGTCGCACCGAACAAGCCGATCAGCAGATAGAACATGCCGGCCGCAACCGCTGCGACGTAACGGCGCTTTGCATCCTCATGCGCTTCGCGTCCCATGCAGATCGCGGCAGTGATCGCCGCCAGGTTCAATGCATACGCACCGAAGGGCGCCAGCAGCACATTGACGACACCGATCCATCCGACCACGGGAGAAATCGGCGCCGCGTAGCCCGAGGCGCGGATCACCGCGACGCCGGGCACATTCTGCGAAGCCATGGTGACGACGAACAACGGCAATGCGACACCGATCACCGCCGACAGCGACAATGTCGGTGTGATCCATTTCGGCTTCGCGAATTCGAGATGCACGGTCTCCAGATGCAACAGCCCCTGCGTCGCTGCAATCACGATGCCCAGGGCCAGCGTCGCGATCACCGCATAACGCGGAAACAATCTGCGGCCAGCCAGGTAGGCAAGGAACATCGCGAAGGCCATGACAAACTGCGTCTTCATGGCAATGAAAGCATCGAGGCCAAAACGCAGCAGCACACCGGCCAGCATGCCGGAAGCGATTGATACCGGAATACGGCTGATCATGCGTTCGAAGAATCCTGAGAATCCGCATACCATGATGAGCGCAGCCGACAGCAGGAACGCGCCGGTGGCGTCGCCAAGCGATACGCCGGCCGCGCCGGTGATCAGCATCGCGGCGCCCGGTGTCGACCAGGCTGTGACGATCGGGATGCGGTAGCGCAGCGAGAGCAGGATGCAGGTGAGCCCCATGCCAAGCCCGAGCGCCCACATCCATGAACTGATTTCTTCCGGACCGGCGCCAAGTGCGCGCGCGCCTTGAAAGACAATGACTGCCGAACTGGTAAAGCCGACGAGTACCGTCACAAAACCGGCGGCGACAGCGGACAGCGAAAAATCCTTGGCGAATGACATGGCGGGTGCTGAAATTGTGCGAGCCCGCATTGTTGCATGGATGCAGTGCGCCTGCACCCATGCGGCGTGATGCGATGACAGTCTATTGCAAGTCTATTGCAAGACTATTGCAGCGCTTCGGCGATCGCCTTGCCGAGGTCCTGCGTGCCGGCGGACCCGCCGATGTCACGTGTGAAGGGTGCGTTTGCCGGACCGGCTTCCAGTACCTTTTCGATGGCTTTGAGCACTGCCGCACCGGCTTCCGGATAGCCGAGGTGTTCGAGCATCATCGCGCCGCACCACACCTGCCCAATCGGGTTGGCAACACCCTTGCCGGCGATATCGGGGGCCGATCCGTGTACCGGCTCGAACAGCGAAGGAAAGAGTCGTTCGGGGTTGATATTGGCGGACGGTGCAATGGCAATCGTGCCCGTGCACGCCGGACCCAGATCCGAAAGAATATCGCCGAACAGATTGGATGCCACCACGACGTCAAAGCGGTCCGGGTTCTGCACGAAGTGGGCGGTCAGAATGTCGATGTGATACTTGTCCCAGCGGATCTCCGGATAGCTCTTCGCCATCTCGACTACACGGTCATCCCAGTACGGCATGGTGATGGAGATGCCGTTGGACTTGGTGGCCGAGGTCAGGTGTTTCTTTGGTCGGCTCTGCGCAAGGTCGAACGCAAACTTGAGGATGCGATCCACACCCTTGCGGGAAAACACGCTTTCCTGGAACACGATTTCACGGTCCGTGCCTTCGTACATCTTGCCGCCTACCGACGAGTACTCGCCCTCGGTGTTTTCGCGCACGACATAGAAGTCGATATCGCCCGGCTTGCGATTGGCGAGTGGCGATGGAATGCCCGGCATCAGGCGGCAGGGGCGCAGATTGACATACTGGTCGAACTCGCGGCGGAACTTGAGCAACGAGCCCCACAGTGAAATATGATCGGGCACGGTGTCGGGCCAGCCAACCGCACCAAAGAAGATGGCGTCATGCCCGCCGATCTGGTCCTTCCAATTGTCGGGCATCATTTGCCCATGCTTCTGATAATAATCGCAGGAAGCAAAATCGAAATGGTCCCATTGCAGGTTGATGCCGAATTTGCGCGCCGCGGCGTCCAGCACGCGCAGTCCTTCAGGAACGGTTTCCTTGCCAATGCCGTCGCCGGGTATTACTGCTATACGATGAGTTGCCATAGTGATTGTTAGTGATTGTTCAAGCCTGATGGTGAAAACGAAAATTCTATTGTGCTGACGGGACAGGCCGCCCCGATAAAAGTGGCGGCCATGGGAGTATCGCCGGTTGGCGATGTCAGGCAGCAAAGCGGCCATGCAGCGGTATACCTCTGCCGCATGGCCACATGCCCGCGCGGATAGGATATTACTTTTTGCCGAGGCCTGCGTCCTTGGCATCCTGCAGGTAAACCTTGCTGCGCTGGGCCATGAATTCGGGCATCTTGTCGACCGAAATATCCACGATGTCGAAGCCGCCATCTGCCAGCTTCTTGCGCATGTCGGGATCGCTGTTCAGGTCCGCCATTATGTCGGAAATTTTCTTCTGGATATCCTTTGGGGTGGACTTGGGGACGGCGACGCCGCGATACGCGCCATCCACCCAGTCAAGCCCGACTTCCTTGAAGGTCGGTACGTCCGGAAAGGCCGGGTGACGCTTTTCCGAGGCTACCGCAAGCAGGCGCATCTTGCCTTTCTGCTGAATCGCGAATGGCAGGTAAGTCATCGCCGCGTCCACATGGCTGCCCAGCATCGAAGAGATCAGGTCGCCTGTCCCCTTGAACGGGACATACGTCGTTTTGACGCCGGCCTGCTTGTTGAAACGCTCATGCGCCATGTGGTTGGCGGACAGGCTGCCCGAGCCGGCAATATTGATCGAATTCGGCTTTTCCTTCGCCGCTTTCACCAGGTCCTGGTAGGTTTTGAAGGGGCTGTTGCCGGGCACCACCAGCGCGTCCGCCGTGAAGTGATAGAAGTAGACCGGCGTGATGTCGTCGGTCTTGTATTGCACCGAACCTTCGAGCGGCTGCAGCACGATATGCGGCAGGTTCACGCCGGCAATCGTATAGCCGTCGGCAGGCATGCTGTTGAGTTGCCCCCACACCAGGCCGCCGCCCGCGCCCGCTTTGTTCAACACCACCATCGATTGCTTGTACTTGGTCTTGAATAATTCGGCTTGCAAGCGCGCCACATAGTCCGACTCGCCGCCCGGCGGGAAGGGAATCACGTATTGAACCGGCTTGTCGGGATAATTCTGCGCCTGAGCGTGGGCTGCGGGATGCAGCGCAGTCAGGCCCAGGGCAACAATGCTGATCAGCTTTGTCAGTGTCATTTCAGTCTCCAGTCCGTAGTTGTTTTATCTGCACGGTGTTGTCTCCAACTCGCTTGCATGCCGCCTGACGACATTACTGCATTACTCGATTGCCATATTACTGCGGGGCGTGCTAGCCATTGATACGTTCACATACTGCGCGGGTCACATCGGCAGTCGTTGCGCTACCTCCAAGGTCGGGTGTGTGGATACCACTTGCCGTCACCTGTTCAATCGCCTTCATCAATGCGCGGGCCGCCTCCTGCTCGCCAAGATGCTCAAGCATCATTGCGGCCGTCCAGAACGTGGCAATGGGATTGGCAATGCCCTTGCCGGTGATATCGAATGCGGAGCCATGGATGGGCTCGAACATGGAGGGGAAATTGCGCTCGGGATTGATGTTGGCCGTGGGACCAATGCCAAGGCTCCCGGACAAAGCCGCCGCCAGGTCCGACAAAATATCGGCGTGCAGATTGGTGCCCACGATGACGTCCAGCGTGTGCGGCTTGAGCACCATGCGGGTGGTCACCGCATCGACCAGTTCGCGGTCGGTCTGCACGTCGGGGTATTGTTTCGCGACTTCAAAAAAGATTTCATCCCACAGCACCATGCCGAAACGCTGCGCGTTGGATTTGGTCACCAGTGTCAGTCGCTTGCGCGGACGCGTGCGGGCGAGCTCGAATGCAAAGCGGTGTATGCGTTCGACACCGACACGGGTGAACACTGCGGTCTCGGTCCCCACTTCAGTTGGCAGGCCGCGATGGACGCGTCCGCCATTGCCCGCATATTCGCCTTCCGAATTCTCACGGACAATAATCCAGTCGATTGCACTACCCTGATGCAGCGGACTTTTTACGCCAGGCAGCACACGTGCCGGGCGCACATTGGCATACTGATCGAAGCCTTGGGCGATCGGCAGGCGCAGGCCCCAGAGTGAAACGTCGTCCGGCACTTTCTGGCTGCCGACGGCGCCAAAAAAGATGGCGTCGAATTGTTTGAGACGTTCCAGTCCTCCCGGCGGAATGTAGTGACCGTGCTCAAGGTAGTAATCGGAATTCCAGGGGAAATGCTCGACCTCAAGCCGGAATCCGCCGATGCGGCGCGATAGCGCTTCCAGCACTTCCAGTCCTGCTGAAATGACTTCCGGCCCGATGCCATCGGCCGGGATCGAGGCGATTTTGTGTACACGCATAAATTTGGTCCTTGGAGAAATATGTGGGCGCAAAAGCGGCAATTTCCCGAATGCAAATGCGGGACTCGCATGATGCGCATGACAACTTTAGTGCGTTCTCAGACTGGCAGAACGCGAGTAAAGTTAAACTACCTTGTCGTCAGAGTTAATACTATGAACACCGCCATCAGCATGAAAGCGCATGGCAAATGGCAGAGCAGGGCATTTTGAGGGGCGCTTGAACATGACGCGGACATCATGAAGCAGACATCGGAACTGAACTTCTTCCTTACCATCATCAAGGCTGGCAGCCTCTCCGGCGCGGCGCGAGAATTGGGCATCACTCCGCCAGCCATCAGCAAGCGCCTGGCGCAGATGGAAGAGCGCCTTGGCGTCAGCCTGCTGAACCGGTCGACGCGCCGCCTCAGCCTGACGACCGAGGGAGAGCTGTATCGCGATGATGCGATGCGCATCCTGGCGGATATTGATCGTATGGAGCAGCGCGTCAGCCGTGGCCGTACCGACGTAAAGGGTCGGCTGCGGATCAATGCGCCGCTCGGCTTCGGCAGGGTGTACATCACGCCGCTGGTCTCCGACTTCGTCAAGCGGCATCCCGGCATCGAGATTCAGCTGCAGCTGACCGACGCACCGCTCAACCTGGTGGATGAAGGCTTCGACCTCGGGATACGCTTTGGCGAATTACCCGACACCCGCATCATTGCGCGCAAGCTGGCGGCCAATCGCCGGTTGCTGTGCGCCAGTTCCGCTTACCTGCAGCAACACGGCACGCCTGTCGTGCCGCGAGACTTGCTTGCACATAACTGCATCGTGCTACGGCAGAATGAAACGGCTTATGGTGTCTGGACCTTCAGCAAAGACGGCAAAACCGAAACGGTCAAGGTGACCGGGCCGGTGACAAGCAACGATGGTGAGGTGACGCTCAACTGGGCGCTGGAAGGGCACGGCATCATCATGCGTGCCGAATGGGATATCGCCAAGTACTTGCGCAGCGGACGGCTGCAACTGGTGCTGGAAGACTATACAACGCCGCCGGCAGATATTTTTGCAGTCTACCCGGAGCGGCACAGCGCTTCGGCCCGGGTGCGGGCGTTCACTGATTTTTTGGTGGCAAGCTTTGGCGAACGGGCCAGCGCATCGACGGACGCCGTTACCGCGGCATCGCCCAGGACATGGTAAATGGCAAGGCACAGGAAATGACGTGCGGCCCGGCCATGTGCGGCTTGCCGCTGATCCCGGTCGTTGATGCTGGCCGTTGAGGCTGGTCGTTGAGGCTGCTTGTGATACCGGTGATGCCAGGTTTTACAGTGCGCTTACTTCACCGCAGAGAGGGCGCTGGAATTGCTCCCTGATTACGTCGGCGGAGAGTCCCATCGCAAGCAGATGATGCAGCTTGACGTAAATCGCCTCGAAGGTCATGTCGCATGCGCCGATCACGCCAACCGCACTCATGCCCGCACCGGCCGCATAGGTACCAATGGCCACTTCCGCATGCAGGGACTGGCTGCAGGCGACAGTGACCACGCCATTGCGTCTTGCCTCGTTCAGCATCTGCAGCAACGCCGGGTCGCGGTCGGGTGCATTTCCCGAACCAAAGCATTCCAGGATCAGCGCCCTGGGCTTCAGATCCAGCATCGCCCTGACGACACTCATCGGCATACCCGGCACGAAACGTACCGGCAATACCAGGTCCTGCCTGTAGTCCGGCAACTCGAAATGCTCGTGCGTGGGGCGCGGCAGCAAGGCATCTTCGTTCAGCCGGACCTCAATGCCGATCTCGGCAAGCCGGGGATAGTTCGGGCTGTCAAAGGCTTCCAGCCGGGTCGAGCTGACCTTGGTCGAGCGATTGCCTCGCAGCAAGCGCTGATGAAAGCAGATCGCGACTTCATGGATTGCATCCGACGCCGCCAGCTGCAAGGAGGTGATCAGGTTTTGCGCCGCATCGGAGCGCGGTACGCCCAGTGGAATCTGTGAACCGGTGACAATGACGGGCTTGCGCAAGCCTTGCAGCATGAAGGACAAGGCAGTCGCCGTATAAGCCATGGTGTCGGTGCCATGCAGGATCACAAAGCCGTCGTAATCCTCATAACGCGCAGCGATGTCGCGGCCGATGGTCTGCCAGTCCTGGGGTCTGGCATTGGTACTGTCAATCGGGCTCGGATAGGCATGCAGGGTATAGCGCGGCAGACCGTCACGATAGGTGTCCAGCAGACGCGTCAGCACGCCGGCGAAGTCGGGCATGGGTGCGTAACCGTTGGCGGCCTTTGCCATACCGACGGTACCGCCGGTGTAGATCAGGCCGATGTGTTTTCCGTTCATCGTTGTCAGCATTCTTCAGGGTAAGCGGGGATGGCTGGTTCAGCCTTCCCCGGGTGCTTGGTATGCCAGTTGCGCCAGTCGCCGCGCAACCAGTGCGGTGACATCGATCAGCTGCTTGCCGGCGGCATCTTCGTTCTGCAAGGGAATCAGCGGCAGTTCAGTACAGGCCAGCAGCACAGCGGGTGCCTGCAATTGCCGGAGCAGCGCCTGGAATTGTTCGCGCACATGCGGTGCCGTGCCGCCGTAGGTTTTCACGTCATAGATCAGTTGATGCAAGCGCGCGGCCTGTTCTCCTTGCGGCACTTCCACCTCCACATGGTTTGCCAGTTTCCGGTAATGGGACCAGTCGCCGAGGTCGGTCACCGGTCGCGCGCCAAGCAGCGCTACGCGTTGTATGCCGCTGTGCTGCAGAAAGTCGACAACGACGTCGGCGAAGGACACCAGTTTGGCCGGCAGGCCAAGCGCGTCGAGCTGCGGCTGATAAAAATTCAGGGTGTTGCAGGCGATTGCGTAATAATCCACGCGTTGCGCGATGGCCGTCGCGGTATCGCGCATGCAGTGCCATACAAGCTCATGATTGCGGTCCAGCTCCATCGACAGGCCCAGTGTCGGCTCGGACAGGATGGTCACGTTCGGCGCATCGAGATCGCCGCGGAAGCGGCTTCCGTACAGCGCGCGATTTGCCTGCAGCAGTTTGTTCCACAGGTCGATCCCCGCTTCCGGACCGGAACCGGTAATAATGCCTATCCTGCTGCGGGGCGAAGCCTGCGGTAAGCGCGACGACTGCGATGACCGGAAAGAAGATATCGAATGCATTGCCGGCAATTCCCTGTGTGAGATGGTCAGGGTAGTTTGGCAGCAGTTTGACCTCACGTCATTATTTCAGACAATGGCGCGCCCTTCCCGGCGGTGTGCCGGTACCGGGCTGTCAGACTGGGATTCTGGTGAGATGCGGCCGTCCGGCTTACCGGTCGGCCGCATTGATGCACTGTTTGCGAATTACTTCACGACAGCGATTTGCTCACGCTTGCCACCCTTGTAGGTGTACAGGGTCAGCGTGCCGTTCTTGATGTCGCCCTTCGGGTCGAAGACGATATTGCCGGTCACGCCCTTGTAGTTGATCTTCTGCAGTTCTGGCAGGTACTTCGCCGGATCTGCGGAATCAGCCTTCTTCATTGCTTCGACCATCACCATGATGGAGTCATAGACGTACGGAGCGTAGATCTGGACGTCGGCATTGAACTTCTTCTTGAAGGCAGCACGGAAGTCTTCCATGCCCTTCTTCTGTGCTTCTTCCACACCGCCTGCTTCGNGGAGCGTAGATCTGGACGTCGGCATTGAACTTCTTCTTGAAGGCAGCACGGAAGTCTTCCATGCCCTTCTTCTGTGCTTCTTCCACACCGCCTGCTTCGGCGCAGACCACCTGGCCGTCGCCAAGCGCATCGCCAGCCAGATTTGCCAGTGCTTCGGAGCAGATGCCGTCGCCGCCCATGAACTTGGCGTTGATGCCCAGTGCCTTCATCTGGCGCAACATCGGACCTGCAACCGCGTCCATGCCGCCGAAGAAGACGACGTCCGGGCTCTTGGCCTTGATGGAAGTCAGAATCGCGTTGAAGTCGGTTGCCTTGTCATTGGTGTACTGCTGTGCCACGACTTGCGCGCCCTTGCCCTTCGCGCCCTTGAYGAATTCTTCAGCAACGCCCTGGCCGTAGGCGGTACGGTCGTCGATCACGGCGACCTTCTTGGCYTTGAGCTGSTCTGCTGCGTAACGGCCGAGTGTGCCGCCGAGCTGGCCATCGTTAGCCACGACGCGGAAGGCCGACTTGAAGCCTTGCTGCGTGTACTTYGGGTTGGTCGCGGACGGGGAGATCTGCGGGATGCCTGCTTCGTAATAGATCTTCGATGCCGGGATGGTGGTGCCGGAGTTCAGGTGACCGATCACGCCGTTGACCTTGGCGTCGACCAGCTTCTGTGCTGCAGCCGTGCCCTGCTTCGGGTCAGCCNGCCGGGATGGTGGTGCCGGAGTTCAGGTGACCGATCACGCCGTTGACCTTGGCGTCGACCAGCTTCTGTGCTGCAGCCGTGCCCTGCTTCGGGTCAGCCGCATCGTCTTCCGCCAGCAGTTCGAACTTGACCTTCTTGCCGCCGATGGTCACGCCCTTGGCGTTGAGTTCGTCGATCGCCATGCGGGCGCCGTTTTCGTTGTCCTTACCCAGGTGAGCNTTCGAACTTGACCTTCTTGCCGCCGATGGTCACGCCCTTGGCGTTGAGTTCGTCGATCGCCATGCGGGCGCCGTTTTCGTTGTCCTTACCCAGGTGAGCGATCGCGCCGGAGATCGGACCGACGTGGCCGATCTTGACGACTTGTTCCTGTGCCGAAGCGGCGCCTGCGAATGCAAATGCGATTGCGCCAGCCAACGGGATCATTTTTGTATTGAACAGCATGTGTTGTCTCCTAAGGATGAACAGGATGAAAGATACTACTAGCTTGCCTGGACAGCGCAGTGCGTCCAGGCGAAGGTCGCTGGCCTCGCGGCCGGAATGCTTGAATGCGTAAGTGCTTATGTAATCACGTAAATGCCACATCAAAAGCCTTGTTTGCAAAGTGGCTCTGCGTGCTGCTTCGCGGCGCTGGAAACATACCGGCAGCGCTGATTTTCAGCCGGTCGAGGGAGAACTGGCGTAAATGGGTGAACACGCTTTGATTTATCGCAATCATCGCCTGCATCACAAGCAGGTCAACGTCATTGGGCACACGATCGGCGGCGTTCCTGCCGCCGGGACGGCAGCGCGTTTGCTGGGTAGCAAGGACACAGCGGAATACATCTTCAAGCGTGACCAGGCTGGCTTCGCAGGCCAGCATCCAGCGTTCGGGCGCATGCGGATCGGGCCGAAGCAGGCCGTCGCGTGCCAGGGCGGCGCAGAGTTTGGTAATTTCTTTCTCGGGGCGGCCGGTTTCTTCTTCGATCTGGGCGATGCTGACGGAACGCGGTGCGCTCGATACCAGTCTGGCGAGAACCTCTGTCACGGCGAAGAAGCGATCATGCAATCCGCTGTTCCCGAGTATGCAATCTTCTACGGTAACCATCATGTCTCCTTTGTGAGGTCATTCTGCGTAAACAGGCATCGGTTCGTGGCCGTGCCGGGGTACGCAGGTAGTGCTCCGTTGTGATGTGTTCTATTTTTTTCTCCCCCGTTTGGGGAGTCGCTTCTTTGTTAAAAAAGCGACTACAACTTGGATGGCAACTTTAGGGATAAACCACACCGAATACCATTTCGCTAATTGGCGTGACTTGATGCTGCTTGATGCTAAAATAGCGTCAAGCAGCATCATAGTTTCCATAAACCAAGGAAATGCATCCATGTCCACACTGTCCGTTCCCGCCAAGGCACCCCACGCCGCCCAGCGCGAATTCAGCGACAACTTGCGCATGCTGTGCACCTATTACCGCTCGGTCGCCGATGTATGCCGGAAGCTCAACGTCAACCGGGCTCAGTTCAACCGCTACCTGAACGGCACCAGCAAACCATCGAGCCACACACTGGAGCGCATCTGCGATTTCTTTGGCGTCGAACCGGCCGAGATTTACCTGCCGCGCGAGCATTTTCACCAGATCATCCAGGTTCGTCCAAAGCAGCGCACCGAACGCGCTGTCCACAGTGAACACATCAGCCGCCTGCAACACCAGACCATCGGCAAGTTCGACAAATACCTTGGCTACTACTACGAGTATTACCACTCGATGAGTGCGCCCGGAAAAGTGCTGCGCGGACTGGTTCACATGTTCAACCACGAAGGCGCGATCTACCATGAGCGGCTGGAACGCTTTCCCCAGCATGCGAACCTGGACGAAACCTACAAGTGCAAATACATTGGCGGCGCGTTTTACCTGAACGACCGTATTTTCCTGGTGGACTATGAATCGCTGACCGGCAACGAAATCGCGCAGACCATCCTCTTCCCGACCTATAAGAACAAAGTGGCTCGCCTGTCCGGCCTGATGCTCGGCGTTTCGTCGAGCAACCAACGTTCCATCGCCTGCGCGCGGGTAGTATTTGAATACCTCGGCAAGAGCATCGACGTGCGCAAGGCGATGCGACTGTGCGGCCTGTTCGATCCCAAGCGGGACGACATCGATCCGACCATCCTGAAAGTGATCGACAATTCTCCGCACAAGGACCAGCACCACTTCTACACAATTCCGCTTTAAGGTCTACACTCGCGTCCATGCGCACTCCCTTGCTGACCGACCGCGGCGTCGAACCCTACGAAACCACGTTTACGGCGATGCGCGCCTTTACCGATGCGCGCGATGCCGAGACGCGGGACGAGCTCTGGCTGGTCGAGCATCCCCCTGTCTACACACTCGGACTGGGCGCCGATCCTTCGCATGTGCTCGATGCGCACGGGATTCCGGTGGTCCAGACCGACCGCGGCGGCGAAGTCACCTACCACGGACCGGGCCAGGTAGTGATCTATCTGCTCATGGATCTGCGACGCAAACCGGGCGCACGGCTGTTTGCGCGCGAGTTTGTGAACAAGATCGAGCAATCGGTGATCCAGACCTTGCAGGCGTATAATCTTTCGGGTGAACGCAAGCCCGGCGCCCCGGGCATTTACATGGCCGATGGTCCCTGGAAAGGCGCGAAAATCGCCGCCCTGGGCTTGAAGGTCAGGGGCAACGGCTGCACCTATCATGGTGTGTCGCTCAACGTCGCCATGGACCTTGCCCCGTTTTCCTGGATCAATCCCTGCGGCTACGAAGGCCTGGCCACGGTGGATATGCGGACAGTGGGGGCCGACGCGCCGACGCGCGATGTCCGGCTGGCACTGGCGCACAACCTGACCGAACTGCTGACTGCGTAACCACAAATCAAGCTCTAGCCCTCGTCATCGCGGCATGGCCGAAATGACAACTGAACAAGCGATCTGCACGATGACCACTGAAAAAGAAGCTCTCGCCTCCTCCGTCTACAACCCGAGTGAAAAGCAGAAAGGCGCCGGCAAGACCGCCCGCATCCCGATCAAGATCATTCCTGCCGAAAAGCTGGCCAAACCGGACTGGATTCGCGTCAAGGCGGCGTCGCCGACTACGCGCTTCTATGAAATCAAGGACATCCTGCGGGCCAACAACCTGGTCACCGTCTGCGAAGAAGCCAGTTGCCCCAACATCGGCGAATGTTTCGGCAAGGGCACCGCAACCTTCATGATCATGGGCGACAAATGCACCCGCCGTTGCCCGTTCTGCGACGTTGGCCATGGTCGCCCGGATCCGCTTGACCCGAATGAACCGGAGAGCCTGGCCAAGACCATTGCCGCGCTCAAGCTGAGCTATGTGGTCATTACGTCGGTCGACCGCGACGATTTGCGCGATGGCGGAGCGGGTCACTTCACCGACTGCATCCGCCGTGTCCGTGAATTGTCTCCACAGACACGCATTGAGATCCTGACACCCGATTTCCGCGGCCGCATGGACCGCGCGCTGGAGATCCTGAAGACGGCGCCGCCCGATGTGATGAACCATAACCTCGAAACCGTGCCGCGCCTCTACAAGGAAGCCCGTCCCGGTTCCGACTATGCCTACTCGCTGAACCTGCTCAAGCGCTTCAAGGAATTACACCCGGAAACACCGACCAAGTCCGGCATCATGGTTGGCCTGGGTGAGACCGATGAAGAAATCCTGCAAGTGATGCGCGACCTGCGCGCGCACAACGTCGACATGCTGACCATCGGCCAATACCTGATGCCGTCCGGCGATCATTTACCGGTACGCCGCTATGTCCACCCCGACACCTTCAAGATGTTCGAGGATGAGGCTTACAAGATGGGTTTCGTGCATGCCGCAGTCGGCGCCATGGTGCGCAGCTCTTACCATGCGGACCAACAGGCGCACGGCGCAGGAGTCGTCTGACATTGCCATCGTTGCAGCGGCGTTGATGTACGCGCCGCTGCACCTTATCTCCTCCCAACTAAGTGTCACCTTCCTGCTACATGTCTATTGGGGCATCGTTCGCCTTTGAGGTGAATTAAGGCCGCTGCCATCTGCTGCCGAGACAATACGTGGCACGATGCTGGCAACACTGATGTGCCCGTGCACTGGCGCGTACTGGTGCAATTTTCCACGTGGCCGATGACCGCCTCCTGTCCGGAAATGTGCCGGACGCCTGCGTGGCGCCATCCGGCGCAATTGCAGAATCAGTTACAAATCCGCATGAACTTCCCATTGGCGCCTTTGCCATATTGGTATCTATGATTGAATGGTCTGAAATTACACGCTTCGGCGACGTCACTATCACCTGCTTCGCAGCACTTGCGATCGCAGCGTGGCTGCTTGCCGAAAATGAAAACCGGCTTGCACTGTGCTGGAGCCTGTTGTTTGCTACCGGTATGGCAGTGGTCGTGGCAACCAAGATGGCTTTTATCGGCTGGGGTATCGGCATTCGCGCAATCGATTTCACCGGATTCAGCGGACATGCGATGCGTTCTACCGCAGTCATGCCGGTGCTGTTTTATCTGATGCTGGAAAAAGCGCCACGGTCAGTGCGGGGAGTCGGTGTACTGTTCGGCCTGGTGTTCGGCATTGTGGTGGGGATTTCGCGCCTTGCTGTCCATGCGCATTCGGTGTCTGAAGTGATCGCCGGCTGGATGCTGGGGGCGGCAGTGAGCGTCAGCTTCATCTGGGTTGCGGGGAATACGCTGCGTAATCAGGTATTTAATCCCCTACGTGTCATGGTCAGCATGCTGGCACTGCTGACCGCGCCCTATGTCCATCCGGCGCCAACCCAGCAATGGCTGACAAAAATCACCCTGTTTGTGTCAGGCCATGACGAGGCGTTTCCCCGCCGCGATTGGCAACAACTGCGGCCGCGTATCGAATTTGGACAGCGGGTACCCGCATCCACTTCAACCATGCCTGCGCGATCCGGCGCAGCCACTTCGCTGTAGACAATGCAATGCGATAGCATTCAACGCCACACTAATAAAAAAGCGCCCGTCGGGCGCTTTTTTATTGGTGCTGCGGTATTGCGACTGGCGACTGCGGTGGAACTCACGCTGCCAGCGCTTTTTCCAGTAATTGATGCAAGGCGGCGAAATCCGGTTCGCCGACATAGCGCTTGATAATGTTGCCATTCTTGTCGATCACATAGGTGGTCGGTGTAAGTTTGACTTCATCGAACGACTTGGCTACGTCACCCTTGGTATCGAGCGCGACGCGGAATGGCAAGCTTCGCGTCTGCGCATAATTGAGCACATAGTTGGGGGGGTCGTAGCTCATTGCCACTGCAATAAAATCCAGTCCCTTATCCTTGAACTTGTTATAGGTCTGCACCATTTCCGGCATCTCCTTGACGCAGGTCGTGCAGCTGGTCGCCCAGAAATTAACCATCACCACCTTGCCACGCAGGCTTTGCAAGCTTACCTGTTCACCGTTGATGCCATTGAACGTGACATCGGGCGCCGCTTTCTCGTTGGAAAGAGAAAAATAACCGACCGCCGCGATCACAGCGATGATCACAACCCCCAGCACCTTGATCCAGGTGCGATTGCGTTGTGTGGAATGTTCTGCGGTTTGCATGGAGAGGGTCCGAATGACAAATGACGAATGACGAGTAACGACAGGAGAATAAGGTGATTATAGTCCGCGGTAGCAAACGCCGCCGGTTACCAGATCAAGGACGGATGTAAACGTAGCCCTCTTTCGCCTGCAGTCTTGCCAGTTCAACCACACCCGCAGGCACCAGCTTTGCCTCCGGTACCAGTTGGGAAGGTGAGACATCATGCGCTGTGAGTGTATTGCCGCACACCTTGAATTCAACGCCCTGGGCAGCGAGCGCCGTAATAGCGACATCAAAGGGCTTGCCGTTACGCTCCCTGGCGCCGGCCAGCAAAAAGCGAATGCCATCCCCATTGGCGACCACCGCGATCCTGGTATCGGGCTCTGCGCGCAAATGGTTGCGGATGTTTGCCATGGCGCGCGATGCCTGGTCGATGCCATCAGCAAGGTGATAGACCACCTTCACGGGTTCTGCGGCAACTGCAGGCAAACCGTGGCCGAGTGTGAGCGCGGGCAGCAAGACGGCGATGGAGGTCAGAATGGTGCGTCGCTTCATGGTGGTCGGGGAAGATGAGAATGTTGAAATACTGGAATGTTTGTGTGACGAAACGTTCTTGATCGCAGGTACGGTGCCAGCGTAACCGAATGATAATCCGGCTGGCAAAAACCTGCCTCGGCGACCGGAAGTCCACGATCTGGCTAGAACGCTAATAATGCATGGACGGTGCCGCGCTCGTCTCAGCCAATTGGCAACACTGTATCGTGACGCTCGCGAATTTCGGCGATCGGCAATGGGAAGGCAGGTGTAAAAGCAAATACCGCCGCAATGACCGAGCGTGGAAACAATGCGCGGGAGCCGTTGTACTGCTCGACGCTTTCATTATAGGTGTGCCGTGCAAATGCGATGCCGCTCTCCACGTCGCGCAAATCGTCAAGGATGGACATCGCGGTGCCATTGTCGACCGCAGCGCCTTCATTCCATGCCTCCAGCATGTGGCCTAGCACCCGCGCAAGCTCGCCTTCGGTCAGCGCCATGCGCTGCATCGCCCTCATGCTGTTCATATTGGCCGCAGCTGCGGTGTTGGCTTCGAGCGCACGGTTGCGTGCAACAACCACAGCTTCAAGGAGCTCTCGCTGCTGCTTCATCGCACCATTGGCTGTCTCCACCAGTGCCGGGGCCAGGTCGTAACGTCGCTTCAGGCAAACATCCAACGCCCGGAAGGCTTGTCCCACCTGGCGGCGCAGGCTACCCAGGCGGCGGTACGCTCCCACTCCCCAGAACAGTAGCAGCAGTGCCAATACGCCTGCGGCGATCCATGCTGTCATCGTCTTCCTCAAAACAAAAGGCCGCAGATCGGTGTGATCTGCGGCCCAATATAGCATTGCGAATGCCGGGTACCCGGCGGTTTTACAATTATTTGCCGTTCTGCGTGTCAGGCGAGTTGGTCAACTGGCGCAGGTCTTCCTCAGAGATGTATTCGAATACCTTGACGACCTTTTGCACGCCATTGACGCCACGCGCCACTTCCGCCGCCAACTGGCCTTCACGCTGGGTGACACGGCCCATGAGATAGACCACGCCGCGCTCGGTGACAACCTTGATCGAGTTGGCCGACAGGTCGCGCGCATCGACGAATGCCGCCTTCACCTTGCCGGTAATGAGAGAATCGTTGGAGCGCGAGGTGAAGCTGGAGGTGCCGGCGATTTCAAGATCGTTGACGATGGACTGCACGCCTTCGATAGCGCCAACTTCGCGCTCTACAGCGGCCTTCATCGCCTCGTCACGGACTTCTCCGGTGAGCAGCACCTTGCGGTTGAAACTGGTGACGTTGACATGGCCGGCATTGCCGACCACGCTGGGTACGCGTGTCTCGCCCTTGAAAACGATGGCCTTGTCTTCTGTTTGCGCGCCAAAGGTACGGCGATCGGTAGCCGACAACGTGCCGACAACCGCGCTTCCGACTGCCATTTCAACGCAGCCCTGCAGGCTGGTAACGACAACACCGCACAGTACTGCTGCGGCCAACGGACGTGTAATACGCGTCCACTTATTCATGCAGATCCTCCCCAAATAACGCGACATCAATGCCGTCGCAAATACAATGAATCGTGAGCAGATGCACTTCCTGGATACGTGCGGTACGGTCGTGCGGTACGCAGATATGGACATCGGCTTCCGTCAGGCGCTTGCCAATGGTGCCGCCGCCCTTGCCTGTCAGCGCCACGATGCGCATGTCGCGCTCAAGTGCGGCATCCACGGCCGCCAGCACATTGGCCGAGTTCCCCGATGTCGACAAGGCCAGCAAAATATCGCCGGCCTGGCCGAATGCCTGTACCTGCTTGCTGAAAATGTCGTTGAAGCTGTAATCATTTCCTACTGCGGTCATGATCGAGGTGTCGGTGGTGAGGGCCAGCGCCGGCAGGGGCAGGCGCTCACGTTCGAATCGGCCGACCAGTTCGGCAGCGAAATGCTGGCAATCGGCAGCCGAGCCGCCATTCCCGCAGGCAAGTATCTTGTTGCCATTAGACAAGGCCGTGAACATGAGTTCCACAGCCTGCGAAATCGGCTCCGCCAGCTCTGCGGCGGCACGGGTCTTGAGTTCGGCACTTTCCTGGAAGTGCGCCTGGATGCGTTGGTTCATCATGATGCTGGGGATTATAGTGCACACGCGCCGGATGAATCGCGCAGACAACAAATTGATGCAAAGTATTGATTATGACTGGATGGCATTGGTGATCCAGGAAAGCCGGTCGCCATCGATTGCAATGACATCGAAACGGCATGCGGGCGGTGTACGGTAACGTTGCAGAAACAATTGGGCCGCCAGGATCAACCGGGCTTGCTTGCGTGCGGTGACGCTGGCCGCTGCTCCGCCGAAAGCACGGCCACCACGCTTGCGAACCTCGACGAATACCAGCCCGGAGCTATCTTGCATCACCAGATCGATCTCGCCGCCCTTGCAGCGAAAATTGCGTTGCAGCAGCGACAGTCCTTGTCGCTGTAAATAGTGCAATGCGAGGTCCTCGCCGATTTCGCCATCACGTTGCTGCGCGGTGCGGGCAGGGCCGAACGCAGGTGGCAATCCCATTATTCAACATCCTGGAATTCAACATCCGGGATGGGTGCCACGCTTCCGTCCCGATACACGGCACGCTGTGCAACACGATCGATATGTGCCTTGTTGCTATCAAACTGGACGATCAGCTTGCCGGTTACACCATCGATTTCGAACTGATCGTTCTGCAAGGCCAACTCTCGGGCAACACGATACGCGTCGATCCCAAGCGCATAAAAACGCTCCATGTCGGCTGTACGCCTCTGATCAGCGGCAACAACGAGGCGGGGATAGACCATCACGGCGGGATGATCCGGCTGCAATTGCCATGGCATATCAAGCAGTCGCGTGCCGTCCATGTCAGGTGCGCGTTCGTTTGCCATCCGGTCGGTCAGCGTATAAGGATTGATTTGCGAGGTGCCGTACATCGTCACGCCGTTACCCATGACGGCATGCACCTGTCGCGCCTGGCGTGCGTCGAGTGCCGCGAACAGGATGATGGGACGGTCCGGCGGTACATCCTTCTTGAGTTGCAGCAGCGACCGGCCATTGAGAAACCCATCATTGGACGGCAACTCGATCAGTTGCACATCCTTGCCGTTCTGTTGCCATTGTGTTTCGAAGGCGCTGGCTGCGCGGCGCTGCCACGCGGTGCCGGTATGCAGCACAATCGCTGTCGCACCCGGGTTGTCCCGAGCGGCCCAGGTGGCGACTTGTCTGGCTTCGTCCTCTATTGACAAACCCATCACCAGCATTTGGGGCGGCAGGTTAACAGGAGTATCCGAAGCTGATTCCGGCTGGGCCAATGCAATGGTGGGTTTGAGGATGCTGCTGCTTTGTGCAACAGCTGCGACACCGGTCCGTGTAAGCGGACCGACGACGATATCGTTCATCGTCGCGGCTTCCTGATAGCGTGTCAGAACATCCTGTGGCGCCTCGCCGCTATCCACCAGGCTGACTTCTACTCCTGCGGGTTCGCGCTCGTAGGCGGCTTGTACGCCTGCGCGCACGGCGTCGGCAATCGGGCCAAGCACTTGGGAATGCAGCGGCAACAGCAATCCGATACGTACCTGGCGGGGCGCAATGTAGACAGGCGCTTCACGGGGAATGGATAAATCGGTTTGTGCAATGATCAACGGCTTGCCCTTTACGGACACGGGTGTCGCAAGTGGTGCCGCTTCTGCAACGGTTGTGTTTGCCGCCAAGGGCAGGCAAAATCCACTCAATACTGCGATCAATACACCTGCTCGCGCCATTTGGCTCAACATTCGCACTCCCTTATGACTTCGTCTGCATTTGATCTGCCGCCGCTTTCCCCGGTGCTGCAAGAGGTGGCGCAACAAGCCTATCCCTTGTCGACATTATATGTGGTGGCTACTCCCATCGGAAACGTCGGCGATATTACGTTGCGAGCAGTCAATGTGCTTGCGATGGCCGACGCAGTCGCCTGCGAGGATACCCGCAATACCGCACATCTGCTGACACGCTATGGCTTGTCGAAAGAATTGATTGCAGCGCATGAACACAATGAACGGGAAGTCGCCGACAAACTGATCACGCGGCTGCGCGCGGGCCAAAGGATTGCGCTGGTCTCTGATGCCGGAACACCGGCCGTTTCCGACCCCGGGGCGCGTATCGTTGATGCTGTGCGTGCGGCCGGCTTGCGCGTGATGCCCCTGCCCGGCGCTTCGGCCGCGGTGTCGGCGCTGTCGGCCAGCGGTCTGGTGAATGACCGTTTTTATTTCGCAGGTTTTCTTCCGACTAAGGGAAAGCAGCGCGAAGCCGTCTTGCAAGATTTGCTCGCAGTACGCGCCACGCTGGTGTTTTACGAAGCGCCGCATCGTATCGTCGATGCCGTCGCCGCACTGGCGACGGTATTCGGGCCAACGCGGCAAATCGTTTTTGCGCGTGAACTGACCAAGCTCTTTGAAGAACTGCATCGCTGCTCCCTGAGTGAGGCGTCGGCCTGGGTCGCTGCGGATGCCAATCGTGAAAAAGGCGAATACGTGATCCTCGTCGAAGGCGCGGCTGCGGATGCCGATCACGACGACGCGGACGCAGAACGCATCCTCGGCATTCTGCTCGCCGAATTGCCCCTCAAACAGGCGGCTGCACTGGCCGCGCAGATTACCGGCAGAAAAAAGAACGCACTCTACGAGCGTGCGCTGCAACTGAAAGGCGAAGCCTGACCCGTCCAGGTTACGTCGGCTCGTAGCCTTCAATACCCCATTACATCAGCACCTTGGCCTGCTGCTTCAGCGTTGCACGATCATTGCCCGCACGCCCCGCTCCTGCAGCTGTGTGGCAGCGATGGCCGCGTCCGCCCTGGTGGCAAACGGGCCGCTGAACAAACGGTGGAATGTGCCAATCTCCACGACTTCGATCGCGGCGAGTGTGCCGGCATGTTCCTTCATCAGGCGGTTGCGCACCGCTTCCGCATTCGCAGCCTGACCATACGCCCCTAGCTGGAGATAGTAGCCGGAACCGGCGTTCGCAACCGGTGAAACGACGATCGTCGGCTTGATACTGGTTGAATCGGCTTGCATGGAAACCGGGGCCGTGTCGGGCAAGGCGAATGTGCCCGTGTCGCTGGTGAAGGCAATCGGTTTGGCCTCCACTGTGGCGGATGCCGCGGGAGGCACAGATGCAGGTACAGATGCTGATGCAAGCTCCACGGCGACACGTGGCTGAGCCGGTGGCGCGGTGACTGCCGCAACCGATGGGGCGGATTTCGCGGCAGCGAGCTGCGTATCCTTTGCGGCGCTGTTGATGCGCGCGATTTCGTCCGGCAGCAGGCGCTCGATTTCGAGCTGAGTACTGCCGCTGCCCAGATAACCGAGCTTGAGTGCGGCCGTGTAGGACAGGTCGATGATGCGGCTCGAGTGGAAAGGCCCGCGGTCGTTGACCCGGACAATGATTTGCTTGTCGTTGGTCAGATTGGTTACACGTACATAGGAAGGAATCGGCAACGTAGGGTGTGCAGCCGTCATTTTGTACATATCGTAGAGTTCGCCGGACGCGGTCTTCTGCCCATGGAACTTCTTGCCATACCAGCTACCCACGCCACGCTGCTTGAATGGTTGATCGTGAGTAATCGGCGTGTAAGTCTTGCCGAACACGACGTAAGGCCGGCTGTTCCTGGCGTAATACGGCTCGACGCGGGGCTCTGCATCCGGTGTATCAAGCAAGCCTTCCGGCGGCGCATCACCGGGACCATCATCCTTGTAGTAGCCGCCGCGGCCGGAGCCTGCTGGAGGCAGTGCCGGCAAGTTTGACGCCGTCTTCGGTACTCTAGATGCCGGAGCGGGACGTGACGCGGTCTCTGCAGGCGGATTTACCGGCACGCTGTTACAGCCGATCATGGCCATTGGCGGCAGAACGGCGACCAGCAACCTGGCAATGCATTGATAGCGATGAGCATAAGCGCGCAATGACATTGCGTCCTCCCTGTTTCTTTGATAACGATGGAAGGCGCCGACGCGTTGGGCAGCCCGCCAAATTGGCAACAGTGTGCCTTGGCAATGCGTTTGCCGCAAGGATAGAGTTTTTAGAAATTGTAAAATGACTATGCCGGCCACACGGGCCGGCATAGGACGGAGGATAGGCTGCCGAAAAGGCTCTAGCTTCGGAGGGGCCTGATCAGCTTTGCACGAGCTTGCGATGCCGCTGGATGCTCATCAGGATGCCCATGCCAAGGCCGAGGGTCACGAATGCCGTGCCGCCGTAACTCATGAACGGCAGCGGTACGCCGACTACCGGCAGGATGCCGCTGACCATGCCCATATTGACGAAGGCATAGGTAAAGAAAATCATCGTGATCGCGCCCGCCATCAAGCGGCTGAACACCGTCGGCGCATTGGCTGCGATGAACAGGCCGCGGGCGATCAGCATCAGGTACAGCACGACCAGCACGCAATTACCGATCAATCCGAATTCCTCGGAAAACACGGCGAACAGGAAGTCGCTGGTACGCTCCGGTATGAATTCCAGGTGGGCTTGCGTGCCGCTGCGCCAGCCTTTCCCGGCGATGCCCCCGGAACCGATGGCAATCATCGATTGAATGATGTGAAAGCCCTTGCCGAGCGGATCCGTGGTGGGATCGATCAGGGTCATCACCCGCTGGCGCTGATAATCGTGCAGCATCGACCACACCACCGGCAAGCTGGCCATGCCGGCAATCGCCACTCCAAAGATAATCTTCCACGACAGGCCGGCGAGGAAGATGACATAGAATCCGGCAGCCATCACCAGCGTTGCCGTTCCCAGATCGGGCTGCTTCATGATCAAGCCCGCCGGAATCGCCAGCAGCACCGCGGCGAGCGCGAATTCATGCCAGCGCAACGCGCCCTCGCGCTTCTGGAAAAACCAGGCCAGCATGAGCGGCACCGCGATCTTCATGATCTCGGACGGCTGAATGATGACGCCGATGTTGACCCAGCGGCGCGCGCCTTTCTTGACGATGCCGAACATCGCCACCGCGACCAGCAGGGCGATGCCTACGGTGTAGAGCGGCACGGCAAAGCGCATCAGCAGCTGCGGCGGCACGCAGGCGGCAATCCACATCACCACGAAAGCAATGATGGTATTGCGCAGGTGATCCTCGAAGCGTCCCGGCGCGTCCATGCCGGCCGAGAACATGGCGAAGCAGCTGACCGAGAGGATCAGGAACAACGTGAGCGTCAGCGGCACATCGAACACCGTGATGTAGCGCTTGATGATGGGCCAGACCGCCGGCCGTTCGTTACTGAATTGCATGGTCGGCATTAGTGCGCGTGCTCCTCGGCTGTGGCCGAAACGGGGATGACTGCGGCCGGCGCACTCCGGCGAACCGACTGCTCGGGCCTGGCTTGCGGCCGGGCGGGTTGCTGTGTTGTCGGTGACGGCGCCACGGCATCGTTCAAGACCGGCGCGGTTTTGTCCAGTGCCGGTGTGGGCCGCTTGCCGAGCAGGTGATAATCGAGCACGATGCGCGCGATCGGCGCGGCCGCCTGCGCGCCGAAGCCGGCATTCTCGACGATCACCGCCAGGGCGATGGTCGGATTGTCGGCGGGTGCGAAGGTCATGTACCAGGAATGGTCACGATGGTGCTCCGCCATTTTCTTCGCATCGTACTTTTCATTTTTCCTGATGCCGATCGCCTGCGCCGTGCCGGTCTTGCCGGCCGATACATACTGGGCCCCGGCAAACACGCGCGCCGAGGTTCCTTCACGCGTTACGCCCACCAGTGCCTTCTTGACGAAGTCGATGTTTTCCTGCTTGAGCTTGATCCGTGCGCTTTCGGCGTTCACCACCGGCACCTGCTCCTTGGTGACGCTGTTTTCGATGGTCTTGACCAGGTGCGGCTTCATCACGATGCCGTTGTTGGCCAGCGTTGCCGTGGCATGCGCGAGCTGTAGCGGCGTGAAGGCGTTGTAACCCTGTCCGATCCCGATGGAAATGGTTTCGCCGGCATACCACTTCTGCTGTTCAGGGCGCTTGTAGGCTGCCCGCTTCCATGCGGTGGATGGCAGGGTGCCGGTGCGCTCGTTGTCGAGGTCGATACCGGTCAGGCGGCCGAAGCCGAAGGGCTTCATGAAGTCATGGATGGTGTCCACGCCGAGATCGTTGGCCAGAGTGTAATAGTAGGTGTTGCATGACTGGACGATCGACTTGTACATGTCGACCACGCCATGGCCGTCCACCTTGTCATCACGGAACTTGTGATTGCCGAACCAGAAATAGCCAGGATCGGAAATCGTATTGGCCGGAGTGCGCTTGCCGGTCTCCAGCGCCGCCAGCGCCATGAACGGCTTGTAGGTCGAGCCCGGTGGATAGGTGCCGATCAGCGGACGGTTCAGCAGCGGACGGTCGATGGACGTGTTCAATTCGTCCCAGCTCAACTGGTCGATGCCCTCGACGAACAGGTTGGGATCGTAGGTCGGCTTGGAGACATAGGCGAGCACGTCGCCGGTCGAGGGATCGATCGCGACCAGCGCGCCGCGGCGGTCGCCGAACGCTTCCTCGACGATCTTCTGCAATTCGATGTCGACCGACAGGACCAGGTTGCTGCCCGGCGTGGCCGGAGTACGCGACAGAGTGCGTACGGCGCGACCTCCAGCCGAGACTTCGACCTCTTCATAGCCGGTGACGCCATGCAGGACCTCTTCGTACTTCTTTTCGACACCCTCCTTGCCGATATAGTCGGTCCCCATGTAATTGGCGGCATCATCCGAATCGGCGATCCTTTCCGCGTCACGCCGGTTGATGCGGCCGATGTAGCCGATGACATGCGAGGCGGTCTCGCCGAGCGGATACTGGCGGAACAGGCGCGCCTGGATCTCGACGCCGGAAAAGCGGTAGCGCTGCGCGGTGAAGCGGGCGACTTCCTCGTCGGTCAGGCGCGTGCGGATCGGCACGCTTTCAAAGTTTTTCGCTTCTTCCTGCAATCTGCGGAAGCGGCGACGGTCCTTGGGCTGGATGTCGACCAGCGTGGAGAGATTGTTGATCACCGTGTCGAGCGGCTCGCTCAGCTTGGACGGTGTGATTTCAAGCGTGTACGCGGAGAAATTGCGCGCCAGGACTACGCCGTTGCGGTCGAAGATCAGGCCGCGGTTGGGCACGACCGGCACGACCGAGATGCGGTTCTCTTCTGCCTGCGCCTGATAATGGTTATGCCGCACCACCTGCAGCCAGACGAAGCGCGAGACCAGCAGGCCGAAACAGATCAGCACGAATACGCCGGCAGCCGACAGCCGCAAGCGAAACAGGTGGACTTCACGTTCAGTGTTTTTGAATTCGGTCATGTTCCATCTTGCGCAAACGCCATCATGCAGTCTGCACCATCACACTTATCTCTATTACATGCATCGCCGGCGGCGACGCGGCGAGGATGGCGCCCACGAGAGCGCTGTTGCATTCAACATTCGGGACGAGCAGCCAGGGCTGATCGCATGTCATATCGGACGGGTGTCGTCGCGGTTGATCGCCCGGCGCTGCGGCGCCAGGAGAATGGCCGATACGACGGGCCATAATGCGGCGGCAACCAAGCTCTCCAGGAAATACATCCATCCGGGAAACCTTCCACTGACCAGCATGCGGATTACAAGTTGCACCACCTGCATAAATAAAAGCAGGGGCAGCACATGCGCAGCCTGTGTTCCCATCTTGAACCACAGCACGCGGCGATGGATCATGATCGAAAAATAAGACAGCAGGGTATAGGACAAGGCATTCTCGCCGAGCAGCGTAGCGTCATGCACGTCCATCAGCAAGCCCATCATGAAGGCAATGCCGATACCGACCTTGCGCGGCTGATGGATGCTCCAGAACACCAGTACCAGCGCGACGAAATCCGGAACGCCAACCCAGTGCCCCCAGGGCAGCAGGTTCAGCAGGAAGGCCAATGCGATGCTGGCGGCGATAAACAGCGGGTTGGCCGGCAACAGGATGTAATGCGGACTGTTCATGGCGTTGCCCTTTGCGCCGGAGCGTCGTTATTGGTCTGGGTGTTAGGCGTCGGCGCCGTCCTGTTTGCGGGAGCTGGAGCGGGAGCTGGAGCGGAGGCAGGCCTTCCAGGCGTGACCGCGCGTGGCGCTGTCGTTATTGGAGGTGTTGCCGGTGTTGCCGTTGTCGGCTTCGCATCCGCCGCAGCGGGCGTCGCTCTCGATGTCGCTGCTGCACCGGCAGGTGCCGCCTGATTCGGCGCAGGCTTGTTCGCAGCGCCCGGAGCGGCGGCTTGCGCATTGCCCGAAGCCGGCTTGGCAGGCGCCGATCCTGTCGCATTTTGCGGCGTAGCGGCCGGGGCTGTCGCCGCATTCTGGCCGGCGGGTTTGGCGGCGTCTTTCGCGGCATCGGCGGGAGCCTGCTGTTCCTTGGCGGCTTCGCCATGGCGCTTGCCGGCCTTGGCCTTCTCCTTCGGATTGTCCGGCTCCGGACGCGGCGGCAGATTCTGTTCCGTCAGCAGTATCAGCAGATGGCGGTTGCGGTCGATGCCTGCAATCGGCAGGCAGACAATGCGGGCAAACGCATCGGAAGACTTGCTCTCGACCTGCACCACCTTGGCGACCGCAAGCCCGGCCGGATAAATGCCGTCGATGCCGGAGGTGACTAGCACATCGCCGTTCTTGATGTCAGCGTTGACCGGCATGAAACGCAGGTCCAGCGAACCGGAATGGCCCTGGCCGTAGACGATGCTGCGCAAGCCGGTGCGCACCACCTGCACCGGGATGGCCTGCTCCTTGTCGGTCAGCAGCGTGACTTCCGACGTGAACGGGAATACCCGCGTCACCTGCCCGACCACGCCGATATCGTCGATCACCGGCTGTCCGGGGCGCACGCCATTGCGGCTGCCGCGGTCAAGTATGACCTTGCGGGTGAAGGCGTCGCGCGCATCGTAGAGGATTTCGCTCAGCACCGACTTGCCCGGCAGGCGCTCGCTGGCGTCGAGCAGTTTGCGCAACTGCGCATTCTCGGCCTCCAATTGCTGCACCTGCTGCAGTGTCTGGGCATTGGCCACCTGCTCCTGCTTAAGCTTGTCGTTTTCGCGCTGCACCGAGGACAGCGTCGAGAAATAGTCGCCGACCATGTAGATCGCGTCGCGCGGCAGCAACGCCACGACCTGCAGTGGATACAGGCCGGTGCCGACCAGTTGGCGAATGGTGCCCATGGTGCGCAGGCGCGCATCGGCAATCAGCAGGACCAGGGCAATCAGGGAGAAGAACACCACTTTGACGCGTGCGGAAGCGCCTTGCTTGAAGAGTGGCGGTGGACTGTATTCCATCAGGGGCTAACTATATTTCCGGGAATGTGACTGGGATGTCGTTCCACCGGACGCGCCCGCGAATGCTCGGCGGGCGCGACGCAATGCATGTTACTCGTAGGAGAAAATGGAGCCCAGCTTGTCCATGCGTTCGAGCGCCATGCCCGAACCACGGACCACGCAGGTCAGCGGATCTTCGGCGACGATCACCGGCAGGCCGGTTTCTTCCATCAGCAGACGATCAAGGTCGCGCAGCAGCGCGCCGCCACCGGTCAGCATCATGCCCTTTTCGGCAATGTCTGCACCGAGTTCCGGCGGAGTCTGCTCCAGCGCGTTCTTGACGGCGGACACGATGTTGTTGAGCGGATCGGTCAGCGCTTCAAGGATCTCGTTGCTGGAAATGGTGAAGGAGCGTGGAATGCCTTCGGACAGGTTGCGGCCCTTGACTTCCATTTCCTTGACTTCGGAACCCGGGAAGGCGGAACCGATTTCCTTCTTGATCGCTTCGGCGGTCTGCTCGCCGATCAGCATGCCGTAGTTGCGGCGGATGTAGTTGACGATCGCTTCGTCGAACTTGTCGCCGCCGACGCGGACTGAACCCTTGTACACCATGCCGCCCAGCGAGATGATGCCGACTTCGGTCGTACCGCCGCCGATATCGACCACCATCGAACCGGTCGCATCGGAGACAGGCAAGCCGGCGCCGATTGCGGCGGCCATCGGCTCTTCGATCAGGTAAACCTGGGAGGCGCCTGCGCCGAGTGCGGATTCACGGATCGCGCGACGCTCGACCTGGGTGGAACCGCAGGGAACGCAGATGATGATGCGCGGTGAAGGCTTGAACAGTTTGGAGTCGTGGACCATGCGGATGAATTGCTTGAGCATCTGCTCGGTCACGGTGAAGTCGGCGATCACGCCATCTTTCATCGGGCGGATGGCTTCAATGTTGCCCGGCACCTTGCCCAGCATCTGCTTGGCTTCCTTGCCGACTGCCTGGATGGTCTTTTTGCCATTGGGGCCACCCTGCTGGCGAATCGCCACGACCGAAGGCTCGTCCAGTACGATACCCATGTTACGCACGTAGATCAGCGTGTTGGCTGTACCCAGATCGATTGCCAGGTCGTTAGAGAAATAACTGCGTAAAAATCCAAACATGTATTGTCCTGATGCGCAATAAAGGCGCGCTTAACATTGGTGGTGAAATTCCGGGTACCCTTTGCGCTTTGCTGCGCCGCGCCGACAAGGTATTAACCCGTCATTCTACCTTATAATTTAACCGAAATTAGTCGCGGGAAACTCCAAAAATGCAGTATGGATACACGCTTTATCCGGCCTTTTGACAAGTTTTTGCCAGAACTAAAACACATTTTGCTTTCTTGATGTTTTCCTGAAAATACCAGCCGACAACGGCCAGTTCCAACTACACAATCATGTCACTCGACCTCAACGACGTTAAACGCCTGGCCCGCCTCGCGCAACTCGACCTGGATGAATCCCAGGCCGACAAAACCCTCGACAAGCTTAACGGCATTTTCGCGCTTGTCGAGCAAATGCGCGCGGTCGACACCAGCGGCGTCGAACCCCTGAACCATCCGATCGCTGCCCACCAGAGCGATGTGGCCCTGCGGCTGCGCGACGATGCCGTATCCGAACCGAATCGCCGCGACGATTACCAGCAGGTCGCTCCGGCAACACAGGACGGCCTCTACCTCGTGCCTAAAGTCATCGAATAACCATTTGCCGGACCACGGCCGGTTCCGATCGAGCCGGCCGCCCAACCTATGCATACCAAGACTCTAAAAGAACTCTCCGCGCTGCTGCAGGCAAAACAGGTTTCCGCGACTGAACTGTCGAAGCTGTTCCTCGACCGCATCAAGCAAAGCGACCTCAACGCCTTCATTCATGTCGATGAAACACTGACACTGCAACAGGCCGCCGACGCCGATGCGCGTATTGCGAAAAACGATACGACGCCCCTGACCGGCATACCCATCGCCCACAAGGACATTTTTGTCACACGCGGCTGGCGTTCGACCGCCGGCTCGAAGATGCTCTCAAATTACGTCAGCCCCTTCGATGCAACTGTCGTCGATCAGTTCCGCACGGCAGGTATGGTCACGCTCGGAAAATTGAATTGTGATGAATTCGCCATGGGTTCTTCCAACGAGAATTCTTTCTTCGGCCCGGTGAAAAACCCTTGGGACAAGAAGGCCATTCCGGGTGGTTCGTCCGGCGGTTCGGCTGCAGCGATCGCGGCAAGGCTCGCACCGGCCGCCACCGCCACCGATACCGGCGGCTCGATTCGCCAACCGGCATCGCTGTGCGGCGTCACCGGCATCAAGCCTACCTATGGCCGCGTCTCACGCTTTGGCATGATCGCTTTTGCATCGTCGCTGGACCAGGGCGGCCCGATGGCGCAGACCGCGGAAGATTGCGGACTGCTGCTCAATGCCATGGCCGGCTTCGACCCGCGCGACTCGACCAGCCTCGAACGGCCCACGGAAGACTTCACACGTGATCTGAACAACAAGCTGCAAGGCCTGAAGATCGGCATTCCGCGTGAGTATTTCGGCAAAGGCCTGGCGCCGGATGTCGAACAGGCAGTCCGCGCCGCACTGGCAGAGTATGAAAAACTGGGTGCGACGCTGGTTGACATTTCGCTACCCAAGACCGAGTTGTCGATCCCCGTGTATTACGTGATCGCGCCCGCCGAAGCCTCGTCCAATCTCAGCCGTTTCGATGGCGTGCGTTATGGTCATCGTGCCAAGGAGTACAAGGACTTGGGCGACATGTATCGCAAATCGCGCGCGGAAGGTTTCGGCGACGAAGTGAAGCGCCGCATCCTGGTCGGTGCGTACGTGCTGTCGCACGGCTATTACGATGCGTATTATCTGCAGGCGCAAAAGATCCGTCGGCTGATTGCGCAGGATTTCCAGAATGCCTTCAAGCAGTGCGATGTAATCATGGGACCGGTATCGCCAACCGTGGCATGGGATCTGGGCGACAAGGCGGATGATCCGGTCGCCAACTATCTGGCCGATATTTTTACGCTCTCGACCAGCCTGGCCGGTTTGCCCGGCATGTCGATTCCTTGCGGTTTTGGCCAGGGTGACAAGAATGGCAAGCGCCCGGTCGGCCTGCAGATCATCGGCAATTATTTTGCAGAAGCGAAGCTGCTGAACGTCGCACACCAGTATCAGCTGGCGACCGACTGGCATCAGCGCACACCGGAAGGCATATGACCATGACACCGCGCGCCCTTGTTCTCGCCCTCACCCTGTCCGCTACGTCGGCCAGCGCGCTGGCGCAGCAGCTGAATGCGCGGTTCTCGTGTAGCGACGCACGCACGGAAGCGGGCGAAAAAACCATCTATGCCGACAGCGGCGAGTTTCGTCTGAACGGCTCGAAGATCGAGGCTTTACGGTGGGAATCATCGCTGTTTCGCAGCACGCACGGTTTTGATTGCAGTATCGATCAGAGCGACGGTCCGCTGGCGGAAGCCAGGGAAGACGGATCGAATGCCTCCTGGCGTATCAGCCTGAAGGATGCGCCAGCCGCACGCTTTCAGCGAGGTTTCGATTTCGGTCGTCGCCTGAACTGCACGATACGCCTGGAGCGCGATGGCGATACGCTCAATGTCAAGCCGACTTGCCCCGCCCTCTGTGGATCACGCGAGAATTTCACCGAGCTTTCGGTCAACCTGAAGACCGGGCAATGCCGGTATGAAGAATAACCAGCAACCTGCCGCCATGCCTGTGCGCTGACGCTGGCGGGAAGCAAGCAACAATGAGGACAACACCATGCAATGGGAAGTCGTAATCGGTCTTGAGACGCACGCGCAGCTCTCGACCCAATCCAAGATTTTCAGCGGCTCGCCGACACGTTTCGGCGCGGAGCCCAACACGCAGGCTTCACCAGTGGACCTGGCCTTGCCTGGCGTGCTGCCCGTAATGAACAAGGGTGCAGTCGAACGCGCGATTCAGTTTGGCCTGGCCATCGGTGCCAAGGTCGCACCGCAGTCCATCTTCGCTCGCAAGAATTATTTCTATCCTGACCTGCCCAAAGGTTATCAGATCAGCCAGTATGAAATTCCCGTGGTGCAGGGCGGCACCGTTTCCTTCGTGCTCGAGAAAGACGGCAAGGCGGAAATGCGTACCGTGCAACTCACGCGCGCGCACCTCGAAGAAGACGCCGGCAAGTCGCTGCACGAGGACTACCACGGCATGACCGGCATCGACCTCAACCGCGCCGGCACACCGCTGCTGGAAATCGTGACCGAACCCGACATGCGCAGCGCCGGAGAAGCGGTCGCCTACGCAAAGGCGTTGCATTCGCTGGTGGTCTGGCTCGGCATCTGCGACGGCAACATGCAGGAAGGCTCTTTCCGTTGCGACGCCAACGTGTCGGTGCGCCCGATGGGACAGAAGGAATACGGCACACGCTGCGAAATCAAGAACCTGAACTCCTTCCGTTTTCTTGAAGAAGCGATCAACTTCGAAGTGCGCCGCCAGATCGAACTGATCGAAGATGGTGGCAAGGTGGTGCAGGAAACACGCCTCTACGATCCGGACCGCAAGGAAACACGTTCGATGCGCAGCAAGGAAGACGCGCAGGATTACCGTTACTTTCCCGACCCCGACCTGCCGCCATTGGTCATTGCGCAAGACTGGATCGAGCGCGTGAAAGCCACCATGCCGGAACTGCCGGGCGCGATGCGTGAGCGTTTTATCAGGGACTATGCGTTGCCCGAGTACGACGCCGCAGTGTTGACACAATCCAAAGCGATGGCTTCGTATTTCGAAGCGGTCGTGACCAGCGCCGGCAAGGAACAAGCCAAGCCTGCTGCCAACTGGCTGATGGGCGATGTCTCTTCGACCCTGAACCGCGAAGGCGTCGAGATCGCCGAATCACCGGTGAAGGCGGAGCAACTTGCCTTGCTGTTGCAGCGCATCGCCGACGGTACGATTTCCAACAAGATCGCCAAGGAAGTGTTTGCCGGCATGTGGGAAGCAAAGTCGGACAAGGCCACGATCGTCGACGACATCATTGAATCGAAGGGCCTGAAACAGATCTCCGACAGCGGTGCGCTGGAAAAGATTGTCGATGAGGTACTGGCGGCCAATGCCAAGTCGGTTGAAGAGTACCGCTCCGGCAAGGAGAAGGCCTTCAATGCGATTATTGGTCAGGCGATGAAAGCCACCAAGGGCAAGGCCAACCCCGCGCAATTGACGGAGTTGCTGAAGCAGAAGCTGGCTGGTTGAGGCTGATGTGCTGATGGCGGGATGCCTCATCCCGCCAATCATTGTTCAGCGGCTGGCCGTCATGCCTGACAGTTCACGAAACCGCTTCAAGGTATCGTCATAACGCGCACTTACATGAGTGCGCTCCTCTTCCGCTTCCTCAAGCTGCTTTTTTGCCGCGATCACACTTTGTGTAGCATCGTCCAGAGTGCGTTGTACATAGGCGGGAGGTTGCCGGTTTTTCTTTTGTGCGGTATCGGCTTCGGCCTGCGCTTCCGCCTTCTGCTTTTCGGCGTCCGCAAGAAAGTTCTTTTCCCTGCGAATTTTTTCCTCAATGGGAGCCGTTGCACGTCCTCTCGCCATCTCGATATCGGCTTCGCTGCGATAGCGTGTCCTGATCGCCAAGTCGATACGACTGCGCTCCGCAGCGACAATCGCATCGGACTTGCGTTGCTCTTCCTGTTCTTTCAGCTTGCGTTTCTGTTCGGCTGTCAGCGGTGGCTCGATGACGCGCTTGGTGTTACCGCGTCCGTCGAGCACACGGATGGTCCGGTCGGCGCATTCAGGGATGGGGCGATCTGATGTCAGCGTGCGTCCGCTGCCGTCCTTGCACACAAAAATTTGCGCATTGGAGCTCACGTGAACGGCCAACAGCGAAAGCATCAAGGTTACACCGACTGCTGACTTCATCGCACCTCCCGGAAATGCGAATGCGGTTTACACGACTCCGTAGCGGCTACGGTAGGCGGCGACCGCGTCTTTGTATTGGGCCAGGTCCTGGTTTGCACCGGCCTGGGAAATATATTCCAGCAAATCGGCCAGGTTGCCAATAGAAATCACCGGCATGCCATAGGTTTTCGTGACTTCCTGCACAGCCGAATGCTCGGACAATGCGCCATCCTTGCCCGAACGCTCCATCCGGTCCAGCGCGATCAGCACCGCACAGGGCGTTGCACCGGCTGCGCGGATCATCTCGACCGATTCGCGCACCGAGGTCCCGGCGGAAATAACGTCATCGATGATCACTACCCTGCCCTGGAGCTTGGCACCGACGATGGTGCCGCCCTCGCCATGGTCCTTGGCTTCCTTGCGGTTGTAGGCGAACGGCACATTGCGGCCCTTGTTCGCCAGCGCGATCGACGTTGCCGCCGCCAATGTGATGCCCTTGTAAGCCGGACCGAACAGCATGTCGAATTCAACGCCGGAATCGATCAGGGTCTGTGCATAAAAATCGGCCAGCTTGCCAAGGGTGGCGCCTTCATTGAACAGTCCGGCATTGAAGAAATAGGGGGAATTCCGCCCTGCCTTGGTAACGAAATCACCAAAGCGCAGCACGCCGGTGGAGACGGAGAAAGCGATGAATTCCTGACGTAGATTGCTCAAGATGGTCCTCGGTAAGAAACGAATGTTGTGGCGGGAATCGGACCGGGGCGCATGCGCATGCTTGCGGTGGCCGGCGAAGCCGACATTTTAAGTCCTAAGGCGAAGGCGTCATACAGTGGCGTGGAGACTTTTGTGTTTCCTAGCGTGGATGATGACATTGAAGCCGGGACGGCAAAGCGCGCCACTTACGGCAAGTGGCGCAAAGTGCTTGTGCCCGCATGAAATGTTGATGTATTGTTAACATATCTGTTTGACAATATTTTCCATGCCACCCGCTGCTCCACCCTCCCGCTCGCCCGGTCCCGCCGGTCCCACCTCGCCCGACTTCCTGCTGGCCGAACTCCAGCGCAAGTATCACNTTTCCATGCCACCCGCTGCTCCACCCTCCCGCTCGCCCGGTCCCGCCGGTCCCACCTCGCCCGACTTCCTGCTGGCCGAACTCCAGCGCAAGTATCACGACGCCGACCGCGTCGTTACCGCCCACATCGAACAGCGCATCCGCCACTACACCCACCAGGTCGCCGATACCTACGACGGGCTGGCCAGGCGCGTCGCCACCCTGCCCGGCGTGCACCAGGGCGCCTGCGTGCGCTCCGCCTTTGCCGCCAGCACCCCGCGCGCGGCCGCCATGATCGGCCAGGCGCTGCCGGCATTCGACGCATCCGGCCTTGCCCGGGCCGCGCTGCACAGCCTGCAGGCCATGGCCGAGGAAGTGGCGATCTATATCGGYGGCGGGCTGGTGCTGGGGGCGGTGGTCGGCGGTGCCGGCGGTGCATTGGCCGGCGGCGTCGGYGCCATTCCCGGYGCGCTGGCCGGCGCCTCGGCGGGCGCGGCCATCGGCGGCGAAGTCATGCTGTATATCGGCCTGGGCAGCCTGGCCARGGAAACGCTGCACGGCCTCGGCGAGACGGCGCAGCACTTTGCCCAGGGCTTTGCGCTGGCCTGGCAGGCCGCCTCGCGCAAGGACAACGATACCGGCCGCTATGTGGCCGACATGGCACGCGCGGCCGAGGCGTTTGCCCGCGGCCAGCTGGCCCTGCTCATGGCCATTTTGTCCGCGGTGATGCTGGTGCTGTCGCGCGGACAAGCGGCCAGGACCGCGTTGTACCGGGAACTGGCCGACAGCAAGCTGGGGCCCTCGTTTGCCGGCTGGCTSGCYGCCAATGAAGCCGCGCTGGCCAGGAGCCCTGTGCTCAAACCACGCACCGCGCCGGTTGCCACACCAGCAGCAGCGCGGCCCAGGCCCGTACCCATTGACAAGACACCCGAGCCCGCTCCCCAGCCCGCCGCCGACAAGCCGCCCGARGGGCGTGGCAAGTCTTGTAAAAGCTGCACCACCACCGGCTATCCGGTCAATCCGGTGTTCGGCAACAAGCTGCTCACGGAAGACACCGAACGCGATTTCGCTTTTGCCGCCCCGATGCCCTTGCTGTGGCAACGCCAGTACAGTTCCGACAATCCTCTGGTCGGCTGGCTGGGACAGGGCTGGAGTGTGCCGGCATCGCTGGCGCTGCAAGTCCAGGCCGACCAGGTGGTGATCCTCGATGCACAGCACCGCGAAGTCACCTTCAGCCTGCCGGCCATCGGCCAGAGTATTTATTCGCCGTACGAGCACGTCACACTCACCCGSACCGATGCGCTGCATTTCGAGCTGACCGATGCCGAGCAGACCCGCCATCTGYTCACGCTGCCCGATATCCATGCCGATGTGGCTAGCCTGTGCGCCATCATCGACCGCAACGGCAATACCACCCGCATCCAGTACGACCAGGACCAGCAGCCGGTGCGCATCTTTGACAGCGCCGGGCGCACCTATCAATTGACCTTTGCCNCGAGCAGACCCGCCATCTGCTCACGCTGCCCGATATCCATGCCGATGTGGCTAGCCTGTGCGCCATCATCGACCGCAACGGCAATACCACCCGCATCCAGTACGACCAGGACCAGCAGCCGGTGCGCATCTTTGACAGCGCCGGGCGCACCTATCAATTGACCTTTGCCAGCCAGCGCCTGCAGACGGTGGCGTTGCTGCGCGAGACGCCTGATGACCTGGTGCCGCACCGCTTCGAGCCGCTGGTCCATTATGAGTATGACGACGCCGGCGACCTGGTGCGGGTGCGCAACCGGCTGGGCCAGGTGACCCGCGAATTTGCCTATCGGCAGCACCTGCTGATCCGCCACAGCCAGCCCGGCGGCCTGGTGGCCGACTACGACTACGATCACTACCGGCCCACTGGCAAGGTGATCCGGCACTGGGCCAATACCGGCGAATCGTGGACCTTTGCTTACCATCCCCGTGAAACCGTGGTCACCGATGCACTGGGCCGCACCCGCCGCTACCGCTTCGACGATCAACAGCGCCTGACCGGCGAGACCGATCCGCTGGGCGGACACACCGAACGGGTGCTCGACCGGTACGGCAACCTGCTGTCCATCACCGATGCGGCCGGGCGCACCACCCGCTACCGCCATGACAGCCGCAGCCTGCTGACCCGCATCGAGCTGCCCGACGGCTCCGCGACCGGCATCGTGCAGGATGGCCGGGTCGGCCAGCCGGCACTGGTCACCGATGCGGCCGGCAACATCACCACCTATCGCTATGATGCGCGCGCAACCTGGCGTCGGTGACCGATGCGCTGGGCCACCAGACCCAATACCGGCATGACGCGCAGGGCTTGCCGGTTGCCATCATCGATGCGCACGGCAAGACCAAGACGCTGGCGTACAACCATGCCGGGCAAGTGCTCGCCTATACCGATTGCTCCGGGCATCGCACCACGTTCGCCTATGACGACGATGGCCGCTTGACCGCGACTTGCAATACGCTGGGCCAGCGTACCGGCTACGACTACGATGCGCTGGGCCAGCTTGCCGCCGTGCATTACCCGGATGGCAGCAGCGAGCGTTATGACTACGATGCGCTGGGGCGCCTGATTGCCCATACCGATGGCGCCGGCCAGCGCACCGTGTATGCGTTCGATGTCGACGGCAAGCCGCTGATGCGCACCAATGCGCTCGGGCATGCGTTGCAATACCGCTATGACGGCGCCCGGCGGCTGGCGCAACTGGTCAACGAGAATGGCGCGGTGTCTGCGTTTGCCTATGATGGCGCGGACCGGCTGGTGCAGGAAACCGGTTTCGACGCGCGGCTGACCCGCTACCGCTACGATGGGTCGGGGCTGGCCATCGGCCGCGAAGAGTTCGGTACCGTGCCGGGCGTGGAGCAGTTCGACGACCACCGTGTCGAGTCAAAGATTTCTACTCTGTATGCGCGCGACCGCAACGGCCGGCTGGTCGANGTAACGCTCGGCACCACGCGCAATGAAAGCCGGTGGCCATTGGCCGCGAAGAATTCGGTACCGTGCCGGGCGTGGAGCAGTTCGACGACCACCGTGTCGAGTCAAAGATTTCTACTCTGTATGCGCGCGACCGCAACGGCCGGCTGGTCGACAAGATCGTGTCGCAACTGACCGGTGCGGCGCAGGCCGCGCAGTTGCACACCAGCTATGGCTATGATGCGCTGGGCCGGCTAGTGCAGGCGCGCAATGGGCACGCCACTGTGACGCTGCAGTACGACGCGCTGGGGCAACTGCTGTCGGAAACCACCACCGCTGAAGGCATCGCCGCGACGCTCAGCCATGCGTACGATGCGCTGGGCAACCGGATCCGGACCACTCTGCCCGATGGCCGGGTGCTGCAGCAGCTGTTCTACGGTGCCGGTCACCTGCACCAGGTGCG
>NZ_LMHZ01000013.1 GCF_001428545.1 Noviherbaspirillum sp. Root189 | reverse complement strand
ATGATAGTGCTGCAACCAGTGTGAAAGTAGGTCATCGTCAGGCTTGTATTACCAAAAGCCCCATCCCCAACAGGATGGGGCTTTTTGCGTTCCAGCGCCTCCTTCCCATCCAGCATCGCTTTAGTCCTCTTCCCTGCATCTTCCCGTACCGGCGCGTTCCCGACATCTGCTGTATCACTGCGAAAGCATCGACTCATGCACCGTAATGAAAAGATCTTTGGCTTCTACGACCTAGATTTTCTTAAATTCGACTTGCGATAAAAAGCCCTGTCGATGCAGGGCTAGAACATTCATACTTGTATGGGCGTAATTTCTTCAGAAAGAATAGCTCGCACGCAGAACGGCGAAATTAGCGCCGTCATTCGGTTGCTTGATACTCGCATTTGAAAAGTGCTGAACCCGTATCCCAACGTCGAGGCTATTCTTAAACACATACCCAATGCCCAAATGGTCGCCAAACTGAAATTTCGTTGAAAACTGGCGATCGTTGTTGTCGTATATTTCACTCAGATAATGGGCGCCAATCCCAGCTTCGGCATACCAGCCCTTGAGGCTATCACTCTGCCACCGAAATACGGGTGTAAAACCAATATCAATTAGATTCTGTGAGTTGCCAGGGATATTGCGGAAGCGGTCGGCACGCCATTGAGAGACGGTCAGATCCCAGTATCCTCCGATATGTGTTCCATTCGATTGCCACCATTTGCTATCCCACTTCCACTGCAGTCCAACGCGGGTCATCTGTGTCTTGTTGCCAGTACCTATCTCAAGTGAGGCACCGTCCACAGCAAACGCTGCTGTTTGTATTCCAAAGATAGCGGCAGCAATAAATGTACGGGAAAAAGGGATGTTTTTTATCATGAATGTCCTTTAAACGACTCATTGAGCAACCTGGTGCGCAACGTTGCCAAATAAGGATATTTTCGCAGATGTACCATAAGTTTGCTGACCGACAACCTTTATGCCTTAAGAACACTTCTTAGCAGGGAAACTGGTCCAATATCTTTGCGTACCGTTTTGCATAAATTTATTCGATGTAGCCATACTCGGATCTTCCAGGAACTTCGACTCTGCACGTCAGTACGTATCCAGACAGAGGGTACTGGGCTAATTCTTCCTGCGAACGGTTATGGCGGACTGTAGTAATAAAAAGTGTTTTCATGTCGTCTCCGCCAAATGCAAGCATTGTCGGACAGCGCGCAGGAAGTGAAATTTCTCGTAAGACGGTCCCATCGGGGGCAAGGCGAAGTAGTCGTCCCCCCTCGTACATAGCACACCAATAAGCATCCTCGCTATCAACCGCAGCACCATCCGGGCGGCCACCGTATGCAGAATCCTTATCGGGCGAAAAATGCCGAAAGACACGGCTCGTACCGATTTCGCCCGCTGGCAGGTCAAATTCATACGCCATGATAGTGTGGGCCGTAGTATCAGTATGGTACAAAGTCTTACCGTCCCCACTAAACGCCACGCCATTGGAAACCGTTACAGAATGTCCCACGGAGCGAAGCGTTCCTCTATCGATGCAAAATAACTCACCTGCTCGTTGTGTTCGGTCATCGGAAAGTGTCCCAAGCCACAACCGTCCATTGGCATCACAACGTCCATCATTGAAACGGATTTTTGATGTGTCGTATGGTGCGTTTATGTACGGGGCTAATTCGCCACTCACTGTATCAAGTTTGGCAATGCCGGAACGCATGGCCACCAGAAGACCACCCGCCGCGCAATAAGCAATACATCCTGGCTCCGACGGAACATCCCATCGGTGATGCGACCTATCTGACGGGCGAAAACGATGTACAGATTTATCTGCGATATCGATCCAGTATAAAGTGGACTCGCCCGGGTGCCATAGCGGTGTCTCGCCTAGCAACATCGGTGTGTCTATTAAGGGCTGAATCTCTTCGGTCGACATGGAAGTTGTTTTTTTGAGATGATGGGCATCATTATGCAATCAATTAGTAACAGTAGAGGAGACAAGCGTGAGTAGTTCTGCGCCAATACAAAGGATCGCTGTTCTCGGTGTCGGATTGATGGGTGCGCCGATGGCAAAACGCCTACTGCAAGCAGGCTATCCTGTGACGATATGGAATAGGACGCGTGCTAAGGCCGAGCCTCTTGCTTCCTGGCATGCACGCATCGCGGACCACCCGGCAGACGCAGTTGGCGAAGCGGATGTCGTTATTACCATGCTGGAAGATGGGTCAATTGTTCGGTCGGTGTTGGAGCAGGCGGCAAGAGGCTTGCAGCAAGACACACTAGTCATCGACATGAGTTCCACCCGCCAGTCAGAAGCGCAGGAATTCCATTCCACACTCGCGGCACAGGGTGTGCGCTTTATTGATGCCCCGGTGTCGGGAGGCGTTCTCGGTGCGGAAGCCGGTACGCTGGCAATCATGGCGGGCGGCAGTGAAGACGATTTTGCTCGCGCCAGACCAATATTAGAGGTCCTTGGCCGTCCGACACGGGTGGGCCCTGCCGGATGCGGCCAGATCGCAAAGCTCTGCAACCAGCTGATTGTCGGTGGCACCCTTAGCATTGTTGCCGAGGCACTGATGCTCGCCGAAGCCGGCGGTGCTGATCCTGCCGCTGTGCGGACTGCTATTCGGGGAGGCTTTGCGGAAAGCCGCATTCTGGATGTCCACGGACAGCGTATGCTTGAGCGCAATTTTCTCCCCGGCGGACAAGTCAAAAGTCAGACCAAGGACTTGGAAAACGCCTTAATCGCCGCGGCATCTGGTGGTGTACGTCTCCCTGTCGCCGAGTTAGTAACCGCCCTTTATCGCAGCATCCTGGAGCTTGTACCGAATGCCGACCAGTCGGCAACCCTGCTTGCACTCGAGCGCATCAACGCCGGCAAGCGGGTTGGCACTGGGCCAGATCAATTACCTTGATAAAAGCAGACACGCCATGAAGTTGAAGACCGTGTCTGCCTATGTCGCCGCCACCATTTCATTGATCATCGCGGGCGTCGCGAATGCAGACAATTTCCCTACCAAGCCGATCAGGTTGGTTGTGCCATTTCAGCACCCGTAGCGTAGCAGGGATGATGGCGAAGGCCTTGACTGTCTTCCACTCAACAGGATTGAAAGACGTTTTTAAATGCAGCATCTATGACCGCAACCACATTCGGCAGCACTATCAATACAAGCGATAAAGGCATCGCCACCTCGGGCGCCACCGGCACCGACTGGCGAGCAGTCTGGCAACTTATCAAGCCCTTCTGGGTGTCCGAAGAAAAATGGAAGGCGCACGGCTTGCTGGCGACGGTGATTGCGCTCGCCTTGGGCATGGTGTACCTGGACGTGTTGTTCAACGCCTGGAATCGCGATTTCTACAATGCGCTCGAAAATAAGGATTTCGTCGCGTTCAGGAGCCAGCTCTGGCGTTTTTCCTATCTGGCCTTTATCTACATCGCCGTGGCCATCTATCGCGTTTACCTGATGCAAGCGCTCGAGATGCGTTGGCGTGCATGGATGACAAAACAGTATCTGCATGAATGGCTGGAGAATCAGTCGTACTACCGTCTCGAGCAGACCGGCACGGCCGACAATCCGGACCAGCGTATCGCGGAAGACCTGCAGTTTCTGACCAATGGTTCGCTCACGTTGTCGCTCGGTTTGCTTTCGAGCGTTGTCTCACTCGCCTCGTTTGTCGGAATTTTGTGGTCGGTGAGCGGACCGCTTGCCTTCATATTCCATGGCCAGCAGTGGAGCATTCCCGGCTACATGGTGTGGTTTGCAATTGCCTATGCCGGTGTTGGTTCCCTGATCGTGTTCTGGATTGGGCGACCACTGGTGTTTCAAAATTTTTATCAGCAGCGTTTTGAAGCTGACTTTCGTTTCGGCCTTGTACGCATCCGCGAACATGCGGAAGCCGTGGCGCTGTATCGCGGTGAAGAACAGGAAAAAGGCCAGCTTGGCACGCGCTTCCAGCGCATCTGGGATAACTGGTGGACGATCATGCGCACCACCAAGCGTTTAAATGTTGCTTCAAACTTCTATGCGCAATTCGCCATTATTTTTCCGTTCCTGGTTGGGGCTCCGCGCTACTTCTCCGGAGCGATCACGCTGGGCGGCCTGATGCAGATCAGTTCTGCGTTCGGCCATGTGCAGGACGCCTTGTCCTGGTTCATCAATGCCTTCAGTTCGCTGGCAAGCTGGAAAGCCAGCGTCAACCGACTCGCCGGATTCCATGCGGCGGTGGTGACCGCGCGCACCCGCGTCTCGGGCATTACGGTCACGCGCAATAACGTCGGTGCCGTCCTGCTTGACGATGTCACCCTAGAGTTACCCAGCGGAGCAGCACTGACCGCGGCACTCAAGGCGCATATCCTGCCGGGACAGCGAATTCTCGTGGCTGGTCCTTCGGGATGCGGCAAATCGACCTTGTTCCGCGCGATTGCCGGTATCTGGCCTTACGGCGGAGGCAGCATCGAAATACCCAAGGATGCACGCTTGTTATTTCTTCCGCAAAAAGGCTATTTGCCGATCGGCACTTTGCGTGCCGCGGTTTCCTATCCCGCTGCGGAAAACGCATACAAAGAGCGCGCCATCCAGCATTACTTCGAACTGTGCAAACTGCCGCATTTAAGTGGCAAGCTCGACGAACCAGACAACTGGAGCCAGCGTCTGTCGCCCGGTGAACAGCAGCGCCTGGCCTTCGTGCGCGCCTTGCTTGCCAAGCCCGACATACTGTTCCTCGACGAGGCCACCAGTGCATTGGATGCGGAAACGGAAGAACACCTGTACAAGCTGATCCTGGAAGATTTGCCGGGGGTGAGCATTATCAGCATTGCGCATCGCGACGCTGTGGCCAAATACCATCAGATTCGCTGGCAGTTCGTCCGTGCTGAAGAAGATACTGGCGAGACCGGCGGGTTAGTGCTTGCTACACAGCAACAACGCTATACAATTCTGGCATCGAAAACACGCATCGAATAAATGCTGCAAGTGCGCTCACATCGGATGCGGGCGCGCGATTCCAGAGTCGGACATGAATCGGATCCTAGAGCAGATTAGATATTGGCGCACAGCCGCCCCAAGCCACTTTGACGCGCAGAGCACTCGGCATGCCTTGTCCTGTACGCCAGATCAACCCGCTTTCGCACATGCCAGTTCGACATTCGTGCTAGCTACGCTTGCGCTGGCGATCGGCCTCACCGGCTGCGCGCAGCAGCCCACCATGCCACAGGCAACCAGTTCACCGTTATCGACGCAGGCAGCAACGTTCTCGCTGTTTTCCCACAGTGAGGCCGGCAGACTACCAAGTGCATGGGAACCGCTCGTTCTTCTTCGCACGAAAAAGAAGACGCAATACGAACTGGTAACCAAGGAAAACCGTACGGTGCTGCATGCGCGTGCCGAAGGCGCATCCTCCGGGCTCATGCAGCATGTACACGCGGACCCGATGCAACAACCCTGGCTGGAATGGCAATGGAAAATCTCCAAACTGGTCACTACCGCCGACAATACCCAGCGCACAACCGAAGATTCACCTGTACGCATCATTCTCGGTTTTGACGGTGACAAGGATAACCTGCCGTTCGCGGACCAGATCCTGTTCGAAACCGCCAAGATTGTCACCGGCTATGACTTTCCCTATGCAACCCTGATGTACATCTGGGAAAACAAAGCACCTGTCGGCACGGTTATCCGAAGCACGCACAGCAGTCGCATCCGAATGATGGTGGCGGAACAGGGACCGGAAGGCGTTGGCAAATGGCGCAACTTCACCCGCAACATCGTCGACGATTATGAAAAAGCCTTTGGCGAAAAGCCGGGCAAGTTGATCGGCGTCGGGGTGCTGACGGATACCGACAACACGGGCGAAACCGTGGAAGCTTGGTATGGCGACATCCGTCTCTTGCGTCAGCGCGGCATTCTCACTGCAGAAGAACGCAGTTCCGAAGGTGCCGGGTCATCATTAGTCGTTGGCCAAGGCAAGTAAGGCAAAGCTGGCGAGCCAATGCGTACCGACATAATGGCCGTTGTCAGCCTGCGGCAAGGACGCCTGAAGGTGCGCTGCAATCGCATCGCTCACCGGTTGTTGCATCCGTTGTGGCAGCTGCGGCAATAGCATTTTCCAGCACCAGGCGCGCGACAGGTTCAAGCCATCAAGGTGGGCCAGACGCGGATCGCTGCGATCGCTGACGGCCACTGGTGTCAGCCAGACCAGCAAATCCTGTGGTGCAGGACAAAACACTTCCCACCAGTCGGCATAGCTGCAACCATCGACAACACGCAGCATTAATGCCGCTTCCAACAAACCGCCCGACAAAAAATCCTCACCGCTCGGTTCGTAGTTCGCTGGATAGCGCCCGTCACGACCGAACCAGTTGTTTGCTTTGCTCATGATTATCTTGCGCAGCGCCAGATGCTGGATTTGCTCGGCGTAATCCAGTGCAAACAGCAGGCCGAATGCACTATTGGCATGGGTGCCGGCACGGATGGGATACTGTGCGAACGGCAGATATTGCAGGTAGCGATCGACGATCAAGTCGGCCAGCGGTTGCAGCGTCTTGCACCATGCTCCGGCACGCGAGTCGACTTCGGCAAGAGCAATGAGTTCGGCCTGTAATTTGAGCAGCCATGCCCAGCCATAAGTGCGTTCGAATGATTGATGTTGCGCTTGCGCCAGGTATCGAACTTCCGCCGCAACGCTGTCATCGCTGAAATGGCGATCGAAGACTGCACGGACAAGGTCCACACCGTGGACATGAGGAATGCGCCGCATTATCGCTGCAAGCAGCCAATGCATGTGCACACTGGAATGCCAGTCATAGCTGCCGTAGAACACCGGATGCAATACACGCGGGGCTTGCACATCGCCGGCCTGTCTGACCAAGTGATCAAGCTTGTGCGGATACTCCTGCGTGATGTTGCTCAATGCCACACGCACAAATGCCGGCGCATGAACCGCAAGTGCATGCGGCCCGGTCATTATCTCGGCGGGTGAGGGTGTCATTACGCCGGACGCAGGAAGGCTTCCGCCAGGCGCACCCAGAAAGTCGCCCCCAGCGGCAGCAGTTCGTCGTTGAAATCATAGCTCGGGTTGTGCAGATTGCACGGTCCCAGACCGTGACCGACAGTGCGATGCCCACCTTCGCCATTGCCGATGAAGACATAGCATCCCGGCATTTCCTGCAGCATGAAGGCAAAGTCTTCCGCACCCATGGTCGGTTCGACTTGCGCATCGACACGATCTTCACCGACGACGGACTTCATGACATCGATTGCAAAAGCGGTCTCTTTTGCATGATTGACCAAAGGCGGGTAATTGCGATGAAAGCGAAAATCGATGCTGGCATCGAAGGCGGCTGCCGTGTGTTGCGCGATATTGCGCATGCGGGATTCGATCAGGTCGAGCACTTCGGTACTGAAGGTGCGTACCGTGCCGATCAGTGTTGCTTCATCCGGAATGATGTTGGTTGCGCTGCCCGCATGGATTTGCGTAATCGACAGCACGCCGGCATCCAGTGGATTGCGGTTGCGCGTAATGATCGTTTGCCAGCTTTGTGCAATTTGCACTGCGATCATGATGGGGTCGATGCCCTTGTGCGGCTGCGCCGCATGGGCGCCTTTGCCCTTGATGACCACCTCGAATTCATTCGACGACGCCATCATCGGCCCTGCGGTCACACCAAAAGTACCGACCGGTACGCCGGGCCAGTTATGCATGCCGAACACGGCTGCCATCGGGCATTGCTCGAACAGGCCGTCGTCCATCATGCGTTTGGCGCCACCACCGCCTTCTTCGGCCGGCTGGAAAATCACATACACGGTACCGTCGAAGTTGCGGTGCCTGGACAGATAATGCGCAGCCCCCAAAAGCATGGCCACATGTCCGTCATGCCCGCATGCATGCATCTTGCCCTGATGTTTTGAGGCATGAGAAAAGGTGTTGATTTCTTGCACGGGCAAGGCATCCATATCGGCACGCAGGCCGACTGCACGTTTTCCCGTACCGTTCCTGATCACGCCGACCACGCCGGTGAGCCCAAGTCCCCGGATTACGGGGATGCCCCATTCCGTCAGCTTTTGCGCAATGATTTCCGAAGTACGCTGTTCTTCAAAGCACAATTCGGGGTGTGCGTGGATGTCACGCCGGATCTGTTGCAGTTCTGACTGAAACTCGACGATCGGGTCGATCAACTTCATTATGGTCTCCATGTATACCGTATGTCGGCGACGTTGCCTTGCAGCATGCAGTACTTTCTCAATCTCGGTATATTACGATTGACGGTTCAACGCTATTCTAACGACTGCACACGCGATATCGTGCACTTCGATACCAGGTGATTGCAGACTTGCTACGCCGCGCGCTTTTCGCATCCGCCTAGCGCCGGTATCCAGTCTGGTTATCCACGAGAAAGACCAGACGCCCATGGAAACTATTATGACGAAAACAATTGTACGCGCCACTTGCCCTCATGATTGCCCGGATACCTGCGCCATGCTGGTAACCGTCGAAGACGGTGTGGCAACCCAGGTGCGTGGTGATCCCGATCATCCAACAACGGCCGGCGTGCTTTGCACCAAGGTGTCGCGTTACACCGAGCGGACTTATCACAAGGACCGTGTACTGCATCCGCTGAGGCGCGTCGGTCGCAAAGGCGAAGGCCGGTTTGAACAGATCAGTTGGGATGAAGCGCTCGATACCATTGCTTCAAAACTGAAGGAAGTTGTCAGCCGAAGCTCTCAGGCCGTCGTGCCTTACAGCTATGCCGGTACCATGGGCTTGGTCCAGGGCGAATCCATGGCGATGCGCTTCTTCAACAAACTCGGCGCATCCCAGCTGGATCGCACCATTTGTGCATCGGCCGGCGGCGCCGGCTACAAGTACACGCTGGGCGCACGCATCGGCACCGACGTTGAGCAGTTTCAAAACGCTAAACTGATCGTGATCTGGGGTGGTAATCCGATTGCTTCCAATCTGCATTTCTGGATGCGCGCGCAAGAAGCTAAACGCCGCGGCGCCAAACTGATTGCCATTGATCCTTACCGTTCGCTCACCGCGGAAAAATGTCATCAGCATATTGCGCTGTTGCCTGGCACCGATGCGGCGCTCGCGCTTGGCATGATGCATGTGCTGATCAGAGATGCATTGATCGATCGCGATTATGTTGAACAGTACACGCTAGGTTTCGATCAGTTGAAAGAACGCGTGCAGAAATGGACGCCGCAATACACAGCGGAGATCTGCGGCATCACGCCTGACGAAGTTGAACAACTCGCACACGATTACGGGACTGCCGCGCAGCAGGGCGATCCTGTCGCAATCCGCATCAATTACGGTCTGCAGCGCGTGCGCGGCGGCGGCATGGCGGTGCGTAATATCTGCTGCCTGCCTGCCTTGGTCGGTGCGTGGCGACATGCTGCGGGGGGTGTTCAATTGTCCTCGTCGGATACCTTCCCAAAGAACAGCGCAGCGCTGCAACGGCCCGACCTGTTGCAGACACCGGTACGCACGATCAACATGAGCACCATCGGTGACGAATTGCTGCGAGAGACCTCGCCGCAATTTGGACCGAAGATCGAAGCGGTCATCGTCTACAACGCCAATCCCGTCGCAGTCGCACCCGAGTCGCCCAAGGTCGCGCAGGGTTTTGCGCGTGACGATTTGTTTACTGTCGTGCTCGAACATTTTCAGACTGACACGGCGGACTATGCCGATATCGTGCTGCCTGCGACAACACAGCTTGAGCATGTGGATATCCATGCAACCTATGGTCATCTGTACATGATGGCAAACAATGCCGCAATCGCTCCGCTGGGAAAAGCAAAACCGAACACTGAAATCTTTCGGCTGCTGGCTGCGCGCATGGGTTTTGACGATCCTTGCTTCCGCGAGAGCGATGACGACATCGCAGCGCAGGCATTTGACCGCACGAATGCGCGCGCTATTCACTTCGACTGGGATTCGCTCAAGCAGCGTGGCTGGCAAAAGCTTGATGCACCCGATGCACCCTTCGCTCATGGCGGCTTTCCTACTCCTTCAGGCAAGTGCGAGTTCTATTGTGAACGCATGCAGGCAGATGGACTTGACCCTTTGCCCACTTATATCGCGCCGTATGAATCAGCCGCAAGTAATCCGGAATTGGCAAAACGCTATCCGCTGGGAATGATTTCTCCACCGGCAAGGAACTTTCTTAACAGCACTTTCGTCAATGTGGAGAGTCTGCGTGATACGGAAGGCGAACCGCACCTTGATATCCATCCCGACGATGCAGCGCAACGTGGTATCGGGCAAGGCGATCAGGTACGCATCTTCAATGACCGCGGATCATTCGTCGCGAAAGCGCGCGTGACCGACAAGGCACGCAAGGGACTGGTGGTTGGTCTGTCGATCTGGTGGAAAAAGTTTTCCGCCGATGGCAAAAACGCCAACGAAGTGACCAGCCAGCGCCTCACCGATATGGGCAACGCGCCAACGTTCTACGACGTGCTGGTGCAGGTGGAGAAGGCTTAGGAAAATGAAGATGAAGTGGCGGGCATTGGTGTTCTGCGGTGTGGCGGCAACGTTGGCAGGCTGTGCGCAGATCGGTTATTTCGTGCAGGCGGCGCACGGTCAATTCTCGCTGTTGTCGGAAGCGCGTCCGATCGATGAATGGATCGCCAGTCCGGGCACCGAAAGCAAACTCAAGAACCGCCTTACCCGGGTAAAGGAAATCCGTGCCTTTGCCGCACGGGAACTCGGCCTGCCTGACAACGACAGCTACACGACCTATGCGGACCTCAAGCGGCCATTCGTGATGTGGAATGTCGTCGCCACACCGGAGCTCTCGCTCAAGCCCTTGCAGTGGTGTTTCCCCGTTGCCGGCTGCGTCAACTATCGTGGCTATTACAGCAAGGATGAGGCGCAGGCTTACGCTGCCGAATTGCGCGCCGAAAAATACGACGTCGAGGTGTCCGGCGTGCCGGCTTATTCGACGCTCGGCTGGTTCAAGGATCCGGTACTGTCGACCTTCATTCAATACCCGGACGGCGAGCTGGCGCGACTGGTTTTCCACGAACTCGCACACCAGGTCGTCTATGTGCCGGGTGATTCCAAATTCAATGAATCGTTTGCTGTTGCAGTCGAGGAAGCAGGCGTTGAGCGCTGGATGGAGTTGCATGGCGATGAAAAGACACGAAAAGCTTACGCAGCTTACGAAGGACGCAAGCGTGATTTCCTGGCCTTGCTGCTGAAGCAGCGCAAGGCATTGAAAGCCAATTACGAAAGTGACATCAGCGATGATGAAAAGCGCAAGGCAAAGGCGGCGATTTTCAAGGCATTGAAAGAAGAGTATCTGGTGCTGAAAGAAAGTTGGGATGGCTACAGCGGTTACGATCGCTGGTTCGCCGAGCCATTGTCGAACGCGCATCTGTCAGCCGTGGCGACCTATCATGACTTCGTGCCCGGTTTCAAGGCCATACTCACCAAACAAAAGGATCTCGGTAAGTTTTATGAAGCGGTACGCAACCTGTCCACGCTAGGCAAGGATGAACGTCATCGTCTGCTGGCCAGCTTTGGTCAGGCCACGGCGGTCACCGCGGGCAACACCCACGCCGAAGATCTGCATTAAGCGCCTGGGTAAGCGGGCTCAGGCCGGGCAAGCTGATTTTCATTCAACCGCATCAGCTCAGTACGGAGTACTCAGTGGTTTGAGTAGCAGCCGAATGCGACATAGAGCAGCCTTTCGAGGCTGCTTTTTTACGTGCGTCCGCCGCCAATTAGCGTAATCAGAATTGCTGCACTGCAAAACCATAATCTCCCTAGAAGGATTATTCTGAACATCATTAAAAGACTTGCATGAGAGCGCGTCGACCGATAGCATCTACGCTGAAAAAAGAATCGGTCGTTCGATTTTTTGGGCAAATCAACCAATCCCACCAATAAAACTAGAGGCAGACAATGGAAAAGCTTTGGCTGAAGTCCTACCCACCCGGTGTTCCCGCGGAAATCGATGTCACCCAGTACCGCTCGCTGGTGCATCTGATGGAGGAATCGTTCAAGAAATTCTCATCGCGTAACGCCTACGTCTGCATGGACAAGTTCATGACGTACGCTGAAGTCGACGAACTATCTAAAAAAGTCGGCGCATGGTTGCAGGGGCGCGGCCTGAAGAAGGGCGCGCGGGTAGCGGTGATGATGCCAAACATACTCCAGTATCCGGTTGCAATCACGGGCGTACTGCGCGCCGGCTACTGCGTGGTCAATGTGAACCCGCTGTACACCCCGCGTGAACTCGAACATCAGCTCAATGATTCCGGCGCCGAAGCGATCATCATCCTGGAAAACTTTGCTACCACGCTGGAGCAGGTAATCGGCAAGACCAAGGTCAAGCATGTAGTGGTCGCCAGCATGGGCGAGATGCTGGGCGGTGCCAAGGGCATGCTGGTCAATTTCGTCGTCCGCAATGTGAAGAAAATGGTGCCCGCGTTCTCGCTGCCGAATGCCATCCGCTTCAAGCAGGTATTGTCGGAAGGCGGACGCATGACGCTCAAGCCGGTCGACCTCAATCATGACGACCTCGCATTCCTGCAATACACCGGCGGCACCACCGGCGTGTCGAAAGGCGCAACATTGACGCATCGCTGCGTTATTGCCAATGTGCTGCAAAACGATGCATGGGCACAGCCTGCGCTGCAACAGGAACCGAAGATCGATCCGCTGACCATCGTCTGCGCGCTGCCGCTGTATCACATCTTTGCGCTGACCGCGTGCATGCTGATGGGCACCCGCTGGGGTGCAATGAACATCCTGATCCCGAACCCGCGCGACATTCCCGGCTTCGTCAAGGAACTCGGCAAATACAAGTTCAACCTACTGCCTGCAGTGAATACGCTCTACAACGGCTTGCTGAACAATCCCGATTTTGCCAAGCTGGATTTCTCGCAACTGAAGATCTGCAACGGCGGCGGCATGGCAGTGCAGCAGGCAGTCAACGACAAGTGGCTCAAAGTCACCGGTTGCCCGATCATCGAAGGTTACGGTCTCTCGGAAACCGCACCGACCGCGACTTGCAACCCGGCGCTGTCGACCGAATTTTCGGGCACGATCGGCTTGCCCATTCCGAGCACGGAAATCGTTATCCTGGACGACAATGGCACACCGGTACCTCTAGGACAACCTGGCGAGATCGCCATCCGGGGCCCGCAGGTCATGGTTGGGTACTGGAACCGCCCGGATGAAACCGCAAAGGTCATGACGCCGGATGGCTTCTTCAAGTCCGGCGACGTCGGCATTATGGATGAGCGCGGCTTCGTAAAGATCGTCGATCGCAAGAAGGACATGATTCTGGTGTCCGGCTTCAACGTATATCCGAACGAGATTGAAGCGGTGGTTGCCGCACATCCCGGCGTGCTCGAATGTGCATGCATCGGCGTGCCTGACAATAACTCCGGCGAAGCAGTCAAACTGTTTGTGGTCCGCAAGGATGCATCGCTGACAGTTGATGAACTGATGAATTATTGCAAGGAACAGTTCACCGCCTACAAAAAGCCGAAGTACATCGAGTTCCGTGACGAATTGCCGAAGACCAATGTCGGCAAGATTCTGCGCCGCGAACTGCGCGATGAAAAGAAGGCGGCCTGATCAGGTCTTTCCACATCATTCAAGCTGCGTTCCGTGGCCACAAAAAAACCGCCTGCAAGTCAGGCGGTTTTTTTATGTCGGTGACATTATGATCAACCGACCTTGATCAATCCCGGCTTGCCATCTTCGACCACGAAGCGGGCAATCGTTGATACCGGAGATCGTGCCTCGCGCACATCCGCCAGTGCCTGAAAGCGTGTCACGACCTGCGCCGGGCTGACTTCCATCATCACGAATCCGCGAACGTCGCTGCGGCCATATTTGATATGCGGATTTTGCGCGACATATTGCTCGGTGCGCGCCTGCGGGCGCGAGTTCGAGGTGACAGAAGTACCGCAGAACTCCGTGGCGATGACGGGATTGTCTGCGGATACCGGCCGGTTGAAGTCCGGTCGCAACTCTGCCGCATAAAAGGTGTGTACATCGCCCGATAGCACGACAGGGTTGCTTACTTTATGGTGGCGAATGTCGTGAAACAGCCGCTCACGTGCGGCCGGGTAACCGTCCCAGCCGTCGTTCCAGAAGCGACCATCTTCTTCCTTCTCGATGGGCGTATGAGAACACTGGGCCATCAATGTCTGTTGCGTGATGAAATTCCATCGTGCCCCGGAACTGGCAAAGCTGTCGGCCAGCCAGAGTTCCTGGGCGTTACCAAGCAGCGTACGCGCCGGCGCGAGTCGTTCGCCGCAGCCCGTATCCACCGATCTCGACCCACCTCGATTTGGTGCGGAACAGGCGTGATGAGAGCGGTATTGCCGGTTATCGAGCACATGGAAGCGCGCCAGTCGGCCCCAGTCATAGCGGTCGTAGATACGCATTTGCGCAAAGCGTTGTGACTGTGGGCCTTCCGGTAATGCATGCAGGCGCACCGGCATATGCTCATAGAAAGCCTGGTAGGCGGCAGCGCGGCGCGCAAGGAAGTTGGCATCGAGGCGTTCGTCGCGGTCGTTGCCATAGTCATTGGCCACTTCGTGATCGTCCCAGGTGACGATCCATGGCGCCACCCGATGCGACGCTTGCAACTGCGGGTCGGATTTGTACTGCGCATAGCGTGCGCGGTAATCGGACAGGGTCACGCTTTCATTGATACGCTTGCGTGGCGAGGCGGGATGCGCAAGCGCAAGTTGGCCCCATTCGTAAATATAGTCGCCCAGAAAAGCGACCAGGTCCGGTGCTTCCGCAGCAATGTGACGATGCGCCGCATACTCGCCGAAATCCCAGTGCTGGCAGGAAGCGACTGCCAGCCGCAGCGAAGACGGCATGATATCGACGGCCGGCGCCGTGCGCGTACGGCCAACTGGGCTGACTGCATCTCCGAGCATGAAGCGATACCAGTACCAGCGATCCGGCTTCAGGCCGACGACGTCGACATGCACGCTGTGCGCCAGCTCCGGCAGGGCGGTCGTGTTGCCTTGAGCCGCGATGCGGGTGAATCCCTCATCCTCTGCGATTTCCCATTGCACAGAAAAAGGCTGCTTGCCGGATGATTCCGCATTGAGCGGGTCGGGCAGGATACGTGTCCACAACACGATGGACGACGCACGCGGCGATCCGGATGCCACGCCGAGGCTGAAAGGGTAGAGCGCCGTCTTGCTCAGCGCGGCACCCGGAAACGCGGCCGACAATGCCGCCAGGGAAAAAAGGCGCGCGGTTTGCTCCAGAAAAAACCGACGGTCGTTTCGCATCTCAGCTTGCCGGAGAGTACGTTGGACTCTGCTTAGTCGGCCAGCGGCGGAATTGCACGGCGCTGTCGGTTTTCGTCGGTGGCAACGTAGGTCAGCGTTGCCTCGGTTACCTTGACGGTTTCCACTTGAAGGCGATTGCGTTCCGCATAAACTTCCACGTTCACGGTAATCGATGTCGTGCCGACCTTGACGATATCGGCATAGAAAGACAGCAGGTCGCCAACAAATACGGGCTGCTTGAACACGAAGGAATTCACCGCGATGGTCGCGACACGGCCGTTCGAGCGGCGTACCGCGGGTAGCGCACCGGCAATGTCAACCTGTGCCATGATCCAGCCGCCGAACACATCGCCATGCACATTGGCATCGGCTGGCATCGGCATCACGCGTAACTGCGGCACTTTTCCGTCAGGAAGGGAGGTCTGGTGTTTATTTGTCATTGCGGTTCTCCTTTTTCGCCTCACCTGATGGAACACAGGCACTGGGCTACAATCGTCAAAGCCAGAGCATAAACCATTCCATAGATAAATCTTTCATGCGACGCCATCCAGTTTCATCTCCCGAACCACCCGCCAACGAAGGCACCCGCAACGACTGGGGTACGCTCAAGACGCTGATTCCCTACCTGTGGGCATACAAATGGCGCGTGTTGCTGGCCCTGACATTCCTGGTGGGCGCCAAGATGGCGAACGTCGGCGTGCCGCTGGTGCTGAAGGCGCTGATCGACCATATGACGATCAGACCCGATAATCCTCAGGCCTTGCTGGTACTTCCGGTCAGCATCCTTGTCGCGTATGGATTGCTGCGCCTGTGCACGACGATGTTTACCGAGCTGCGTGAATTCGTATTTGCAAAGGTTACTCAGAGCGCGGTGCGCACCATTGCACTGCAAGTGTTCCGTCACCTGCATTCGCTGTCATTGCGTTTCCACCTGAATCGACAGACCGGCGGCATGACGCGCGACATCGAACGCGGCTCGCGTGGCGTATCGTCGCTGGTTTCCTACACGCTATACAGCATCCTGCCGACACTGGTGGAAATTACGCTGGTGATCGGCTACCTGGTGCTGCATTACGACATCTGGTTTGCCGTCATCACCTTCGCCGCCTTGCTGGTGTACATCGGCTTTACGGTGGCGGTGACCGAATGGCGCACCAACTTCCGCCGGACGATGAACGAGCTTGATTCGAAGGCCAACACACGCGCCATTGATTCGCTGATCAACTACGAGACGGTCAAGTATTTCGGCAACGAGGATTACGAAGCACGTCGTTACGACCACAGCATGCAGAACTGGGAAACGGCAGCGGTGAAATCCCAGACCTCGCTGTCGATCCTCAACACCGGACAATCGCTGATCATCGCAACCGCCGTCACGCTGATCCTGTGGCGCGCGACCCAGGGAGTGATCGACGGCAAGATGACGCTGGGCGATCTGGTGCTGGTCAATGCCTTCATGATCCAGCTATACATTCCGCTCAATTTTCTCGGTGTGATTTACCGTGAAATCAAGCAAAGCCTTGCCGACATGGAAAGGCTATTCAAACTGCTCGACCAGCATCGTGAAGTGGCCGATGTGCCGAACGCACAACCGCTTGCTATAAAGGGAGCGGAAGTAAAGTTTTCGCATGTCGACTTCAGCTACGAAGCCAAGCGCCAGATCCTGTTCGATGTCGACTTCACGATTCCAGCAGGAACGACGACCGCCGTGGTTGGCCACAGCGGCTCCGGCAAGTCCACGCTGTCGCGCCTGCTGTTCCGCTTCTACGATATCAATGCCGGCAGCATTACCATCGATGGCCAGGACCTGCGCAATGTAACGCAGGCATCGTTGCGAAAAAGTATCGGCATCGTGCCGCAGGATACCGTGCTGTTCAATGACACCATCGAGTACAACATTGCCTATGGCAAGCCGGATGCGACTCGCGAAGAAATCGTGGCGGCTGCGAAAGCTGCCTATATCCACGACTTCATCGAAAGCCTGCCAGACGGTTACGGCAGCATGGTCGGCGAGCGCGGCTTGAAGTTGTCCGGCGGTGAAAAACAGCGCGTGGCGATTGCCCGCACCTTGCTCAAGAATCCCGCCATCCTGATCTTCGACGAGGCGACTTCGGCGCTGGACTCGCGCGCCGAACAGGCGATCCAGGCGCAGCTGAAGGAAATCGCTAGGGACCGTACCACCCTGGTGATTGCCCACCGGCTGTCGACCATCGCCGACGCTTCGCAAATCCTGGTGCTCGACCATGGCCGGATCATCGAACGCGGCACGCACAGTCAGTTGATTGCGCAAAACGGCGCGTATGCCCAGATGTGGGAACGCCAGCAGGCACGTCAGGAAGTCCCGGCTTCGCCGTCGGCCGACGACAGGGACGCGGAAGCCGCAGTCGCGTGACTCGGGTCTCCAGCTGGGGCTGCTTTGCTTCCGCCGCGAAGGCGACTAACATAGCGGCATGGAAACCAAATGGCTCGAAGATTTCATTTCATTGGCCGAGACGCGCAGCTTCAGCCGCTCGGCGGCGCTGCGCCATGTGACGCAACCGGCATTTTCGCGTCGCATTCAGTCCCTGGAAGCATGGCTCGGCGCGGATCTGATCGACCGTACCTCCTATCCGACCAGGCTGACCCCGGCCGGTGAGGTGTTCTACGAGCAGGCGCTGGAAATGCTTGGGCAGGTCAATAATGCGCGTGCCCTGTTGCGCGGCAAACGGCCGACTGCCCATACCACGGTCGACTTCGCGGTGCCGCACACCCTGTCGCTGACCTACATGCCCAAGTGGATCACCGAGCTGAAGGACGGTTTCGGTACGCTGAATTCACGACTGATTGCCCTGAACGTGCACGACGCTGTGATGACGATGGTGGAGGGCGGCTGCGACCTGCTGCTGTGCTACCACCATCCCCGCCAGCCCGTACAGCTCGACGCCAGCCGCTACGATATGCTGACGCTGGGCAGCGAAACCTTGCGTGCCTACGCGCGCTGTGACAAGTCCGGTGTGCCGAGCTTGCTGCTGCCGGGCAGCGCCAAGGCGCCGATACCTTTTCTGTCTTACACCAGCAATGCTTATCTCGGCCGCATGGTGGATATGATTCTTGCCGATGCCGAACGCCCGCTGTTCCTTGAAAAGCGCTACGAAACCGATATGGCGGAAGGCCTGAAGATGATGGCACTGGAAGGCCACGGTATCGCCTTTCTTCCCGAGTCTGCGGTGACACGAGAAATCAAGCAAAAGCATTTGGCGCGCGCCGATGGCGGCCAGCCGGACTGGGAACTCAGCATGGAAATCCGCCTCTATCGGGAACGTCCTTCTGGTCAGCGTCCGGGCAAGCCGATCGTGTCCCGCCTGTGGGAATACCTGGTCGAGAGCCGGGAAGCAAAACCACGCAACCGCAAGCCCCGAACCGCCGCTGGGAAAGCCGCCTGATTACGCATTTGCAGTGCATCAAAGCTTATGCATTCCATGCATAGTTGCATGCCTACAAAGCATTGGATTTGCTGCGCCGCGTTGGAATAGCATCCTTCCCTGTATAGCGCATCATCGCAACGATGGCCGCTTAAACCTACAAGGAGTCATGGCACCATGTCCGTCCACCACGAAGTCCCGTCTTACCTGACACCCCACGAGATCGGCCCCTGGGGCGTCTATCTCGAGCAGATCGATCGCGTCACACCGCATCTCGGCAGCCTGGCCCGCTGGGTTGAAACGCTCAAGCGTCCCAAGCGCATTCTCGTCGTTGATGTTCCCATCGAACGCGATGACGGTACCATTGCCCACTTCGAGGGCTACCGCGTGCAGCACAATACCTCCCGCGGTCCGGGCAAGGGCGGTGTGCGCTTCCACCAGGACGTCACGCTGTCCGAAGTGATGGCCCTGTCGGCCTGGATGACAGTCAAGAACGCGGCAGTCAACGTGCCGTACGGCGGCGCCAAAGGTGGCATCCGCGTCAATCCCAAGACCCTGTCGTCTGGCGAACTGCAACGCATGACCCGCCGCTACACCAGCGAAATCAACATCATCATCGGCCCGAACAAGGATATCCCGGCGCCCGACGTCAATACCAATGAGCAGATCATGGCGTGGATGATGGACACTTATTCCATGAACCAGGGCAGCACTGCCTCCGGCGTCGTTACCGGAAAGCCGATTTCCCTCGGTGGTAGCCTGGGCCGTCATGAAGCTACCGGCCGTGGCGTCTACGTCGTGGGTTGTGAAGCCGCCGCCAAGCGCGGTCTAGACATCAAAGGCGCACGCGTTGCGGTGCAGGGCTTCGGTAACGTCGGCGGCGTTGCTGCCCGCTTGTTCGCCGAAGCCGGTGCAAAAATCGTCGCGGTGCAGGACCATGTCACCACGATAGTGCGTGACGGCGGACTCGACATCCCGGCACTGCAGGCGCATGTGGCGCAGCATGGCAGTGTTTCCGGCTTCGCCAACGCCGACACGGTCAACGACCGCAGCCGTTTCTGGGAAGTCGACTGCGACATTCTGATCCCGGCCGCACTGGAGCAGCAGATCACCGAAGCCAACGCCAACAAGATCCGCGCCAAGATCATTCTGGAGGGAGCGAACGGCCCGACGACCCCGGCAGCTGACGACATCCTGCACGACAAGGGCGTGCTGGTCGTGCCAGACGTGATTGCCAATGCGGGTGGCGTGACCGTCAGCTACTTCGAATGGGTGCAGGATTTCTCAAGCTTCTTCTGGACCGAGGATGAGATTAACCAGCGCCTGACACGTATCATGCGTGAAGCATTTGCCGCAGTGTGGCAACTGGCGGACGAGAAGAAAGTATCATTGCGCACTGCCGCGTTTATCGTTGCCTGCACCCGAGTACTGCAGGCACGGGAAATGCGTGGACTGTACCCCTGATACTTCGGTTGCACTGAAAACTGGCAAGCTGCCGGCAATGCACCGGCGGCTGCACATACAGGACGCGGCCGTAGTTTCGTATTTAACTGCACCGCCGGACGTCCTGTAGGCTGTACCACCCGGCATGAGACGGAGACCTTATGCACTACCGACCTACGATCACAAGTCGCATCGCAGGAGGCTGCCTTGCAGCTTCCTGCTGCCTGCTCGCCCCTTCGGCATACGCTGCCGATGGCCTGGCAAAAATCAAAGAAACGCGCACGATCACGATCGCATACCGGGAGGCATCTCTCCCGTTCTCTTATTACAACGCAGATAAAAAACCGATTGGATACGCTGTCGAGCTATGCCTGAAGATCGCCGATGCGGTCAAGCGTGAACTCAAGCTAGACCGTCTCAATGTCGAATTTCTGGCCGTCACGCCTTCCACCCGTATCCCTGCCATCGTCGATGGCAAAGCGGATCTGGAGTGCGGCTCCACCACTAACAATGCCGAGCGCCGCAAGCAGGTGGCGTTTACCATCCCTCATTTTGTCGCCGCCGCCCGCATGGTGGTGCGAACCGATTCCGGGATTACCAATTGGTCCGATCTGCGCGACAAGCAGGTTGTGACGACCAAAGGCACCACGACAGTCAAATTGCTCAATGACCGCGACAAAGTGCGGGCGCTAGGCCTGAAACTGATCGAAGGGCGTGACCATGCCGAATCGTTTTCGATGGTGGAGAAAGGTCAGGCAGCCGCTTTTCCCATGGATGACGTACTTTTGTTCGGATTGCGTGCAAACTCGGAAAACCCGAGCCGCTTTGCGGTCGTCGGAGATGCTCTGTCCGCCGAACCTTATGCCATCATGCTGCGCAAGGATGACCCCGCGTTCAAGGCCGTCGTCGACCGGGAAATGGGGCGCATCATCAACGACGGCGAGATTTACAAGCTCTACGACAAGTGGTTCAAGAGCCCGATTCCACCCAAGGGCATGAACATGAATATGCCGATCGGCCACTTGTTGCGCGACACATTCCGTTTTCCGACCGATAAGGTAGGGGACTGAAATCGAGTCATGGCGCTAGCCATGCTCGGGACTGGGAATCCGTAAAACTACGTATTGCGCGACAATAAAAACAAGAACATGTTCGACCAAAGGGAGAGGCCCTGGTCTTATCCCCTCGAAACGAGCAGAAATCATGCTTTATAAACATAGCTTTTGGTACACTAACTCGCTAATTTTTTTCCAGGAGATAAAATGAAACTAGCAAAATTGATCGCTGTCCTGATCGGCGCAGGGGTCATCGCAGGGGCCGCACAGGCTCAGGAGAGCGGCACACTGAAAAAGATTAAGGATTCCGGCACCATTACTCTGGGCGTCCGCGATTCCTCCATTCCGTTTTCCTACCTTGACGACAAGCAGTCCTATCAGGGCTACTCGATCGATCTCTGCATGAAGGCGGTGAGTGCGATCCAGAAGCACCTGGGCATGACACAGCTGAACGTCAAGATGAACCCGGTCACATCGGCAACCCGTATTCCCCTGATGGCAAACGGCACGGTCGATCTCGAGTGCGGCTCCACCACCAACAACATCGAGCGTCAGAAACAGGTTGCATTTGCGCCGACCACTTTTGTGTCGGGCAACCGCCTGCTGGCCAAAAAGTCTGCCAATATCAATTCGCTGAACGACATGAAGGGCAAAACCCTGGTGTCGACAGCAGGTACGACGTCTATGCGTCAGATCACCGCGCTCAATACCGAGAAAAACCTGGGCCTGAACATTTTGTCGGCCAAGGATCACGCTGAATCGTTCCTGATGGTTGAAACCGGCCGTGCAGTTGCATTCCTGATGGATGACATTCTGCTGGCATCGTTGGCTGCAACGTCCAAGTCGCCAAATGACTACGCCATCACCAAGGATGCGCTTGAGCTTGAGCCCTACGGCATCATGATGCGCCGCGACGATCCGGCATTCAAGAAAGTCGTGGACGATGCCATCAATGGCGTCTTCAAGTCGGGTGATATCAATCGTATCTACGCGAAGTGGTTCATGTCCCCGATTCCGCCAAAGGGTGTCAACCTGAACTGGCCGATGAGCGACCAACTGAAGAAAGTCATTGCGAATCCGACGGATTCCGGTGATCCCGCTGCTTACAAATAAGCGCTAGCAGCATGGAAAAAAACGGGGGGCAGGTAGCCTCCCGTTTTTTGTAGTGGGCACAAATACTTAGAAGGGTGACGTCAGACAGCCATGCGTCACACAGTCGCATCCCTGCGATGCGCGCAATACCACACTGGACCTCTGCAAGAGACAAGGGCAAGCTATGAATTACAACTGGAACTGGCGCATTTTCTGGGAGCCGTCTCCCGACGGTGTCGGCACCTATATGGACACGCTGCTGTCCGGACTGTACTGGACGCTGGCCACCGCGCTGATTGCGTGGATCATGGCACTGATCCTCGGCGCAGTCATCGGTACCATCCGCACGACCCCGCACAAGTGGGCGGTGCGCCTGGCCAACGGCTATGTCGAACTGTTCCGCAACATTCCGTTGCTGGTCCAGATGTTCCTCTGGTTCTTCGTGATGCCGGAGCTTGTCCCTGCATCCTTTGGCGACTGGCTCAAGCAATTGCCGAACTCGCCCTTTATTACTGCGGTCATCTCGCTTGGATTCTTTACGTCTGCGCGGGTGGCCGTGCAGGTCTCCGCAGGCATCAATTCTCTGCCGCGGGGGCAGAAATTGGCCGGCACGGCGCTCGGCCTGACGCTTCCGCAAACCTATCGCTATATTTTGCTGCCAATGGCTTTCCGTATCGTCATTCCGCCGCTTACCAGTGAGTTTCTCAACATTATGAAAAACAGCGCGGTGGCGCTGACTATCGGCTTGATGGAACTGACCGCACGGGCGCGTTCAATGCAGGAATTTTCCTTCCAGGTATTTGAGGCATTCACCGCGGCGACGATCATTTACGTCCTCGTCAATGTCGTCGTGGTCAATCTCATGCGCTTCATCGAACGGCGCGTGGCGGTACCGGGCTATATCTCTTCCGGTTCGGGAGGCAAGTAATCATGCTTAATCTTGATTTCGACGTTATCGAACGCAGCTGGGTTTACCTTTTCCAGACAGGAATGGCGTTCACGCTAGAGCTGACGGGGCTGGCGATGGTGGGCGGTATTATCATCGGCACGCTATTGGCGATGATGCGCTTGTCCAGCAACAAGGCCATATCGTTCGTTGCTACCGGTTATGTCAACCTGATCCGTTCAATTCCGCTGGTCCTGGTGATTTTCTGGTTTTACTTCCTGGTGCCGTATATCGGCGCCTGGATAATTGGCGCAAATGAACCGATCAAGGTCGGTGCGTTCACTTCGTCGCTGATTACTTTCATGCTGTTTGAAGCTGCGTACTACTGCGAGATCATGCGGGCAGGCATCCAGTCGATTCCACGCGGGCAAGTGTCCGCAGGTTATGCGCTTGGGATGAACTACTGGCAAACCATGGGAAATATCGTGCTACCCCAGGCATTTCGCAACATGATTCCAGTTCTACTCACGCAGACTATCGTGCTGTTCCAGGACGTATCGCTGGTGTACGTCTTGTCGATCACTGACTTCGTGGGCGCTGCTTCCAAGGTCGCGCAACGAGACGGACGCCTGATTGAAATGTATCTGTTTGTCGCGCTCGTCTACTTCGTGATCTGCTTCGGGCTTTCGCTGCTGGTCAAGCGCCTGCAGCAGAAAGTGGCGATTATCCGATAACGCATCTTGTGCTGCGCCGGGACATCCTCATCGAGTGCGGCGCAAGCAGAAGCCTGCAGGGATCCGGACTCAGGCAAAGACAGAATATTTCAGAATAGTATCCAGGAGAAATCATGATTGAACTTAAAGATGTTAGCAAATGGTACGGAAGCTTCCAGGTTCTGACCGATTGCACCACGCATGTTGCCAAGGGTGAAGTGGTTGTGGTCTGCGGTCCTTCCGGCTCCGGCAAATCCACGCTGATTAAAACTGTCAACGGACTGGAGCCGTTCCAGAAAGGCCAGATCCTGGTCGATGGCATTTCGGTCGGTGACCCGAAAACCAATCTATCAAAACTGCGTGCACGCATCGGCATGGTGTTCCAGAACTTTGAATTATTCCCCCACCTGTCGATTCGCCAGAACCTGACGATCGGCCAAGTCAAGGTGCTGGGCCGCAGCGAGGAAGAAGCAACTGAAAAGGGCCTGAAGTACCTTGATCGCGTCGGTTTGCTGTCGCAGAAGGACAAGTTCCCAGGCCAGTTGTCTGGTGGTCAGCAGCAGCGTGTCGCGATCGCGCGTGCATTGTCAATGGATCCGATTGCGATGCTGTTCGATGAACCGACCTCTGCGCTCGACCCGGAAATGATCAATGAAGTGCTGGACGTCATGGTCGGCCTCGCGCACGAAGGGATGACCATGATGGTGGTCACCCACGAAATGGGCTTTGCCAAGAAGGTCGCCAACCGCGTCGTCTTCATGGACAAGGGTTTGATTGTTGAAGATTGCACCAAGGAAGAGTTCTTCGGCGCGCCGCGTTCCGACCGTGCACGTGACTTCCTCGCAAAAATCATCCACTGACCGTTTCTGACCGTTAGTAACAGAGCAATAGATTCATCGGGTGCCAAGCCGTCCCTGCTCGCAGGGGCGGCTTTTTTATTTGATGACCTGGGATGGCCCAGTTTGTTGGCTCAGGCGGGTAAAATAGCGCCGTATCAAGAAAGAGCCGACATGCCTACTTCCCAAACCAAATCCCCTGTTTCCAGCATCACGCTGACCCGCCCCGACGACTGGCACTTGCATTTGCGCGATGGGACCACCCTGGCCAGTGTCTTGCCACATACCGCACGCCAGTTTGCCCGTGCGATCGTCATGCCCAATCTCAAGCCGCCGGTTACCACGACGGCCCAGGCCGCTGCCTACCGCGAGCGCATCCTCGCGGCACTACCGGCCGGCATGCAATTCGAACCGCTGATGACGCTGTACCTAACCGACAACACGCCACCAGATGAAATCCGGCGTGCCAGGGAAAGCGGTTTTATTCATGCGGTGAAACTTTATCCTGCCGGCGCGACAACCAATTCCGACGCCGGCGTCACCGCGTTAAATAAGTGCTACAAGACGCTGGAGGTAATGCAGGAAGTTGGCATGCCGTTTCTTGTGCACGGTGAGGTGACTGATACCGATATCGACTTGTTTGATCGTGAAGCCGTATTCATAGACCGCGTATTGGAACCTTTGCGCAGAGACATGCCGGCATTGAAAGTTGTGTTTGAACACATCACAACGCGCGAAGCCGCGCAGTACGTGAGCCAGGCAGATGGCCCGCTTGGCGCCACCATCACCGCCCATCACTTGCTCTATAACCGCAATGAGATTTTTAAAGGCGGTATCCGTCCGCATTACTACTGTCTGCCGGTTCTTAAGCGCGAAGAACATCGCCAGGCATTGGTCAAGGTTGCGACCTCCGGCAATACCCGCTTTTTTCTCGGTACCGATTCCGCACCGCATCCCAAAGGGCTGAAGGAACACGCCTGCGGTTGCGCGGGTTGCTATACGGCCCTGCATGCGATGGAATTATATGCCCATGCATTCGATCAGGTCGGTGCACTCGACAAGCTTGAGGCATTTGCAAGCTTTAATGGGCCGGCGTTTTACCAGCTTCCACGTAACAGCGGCACGGTGACGCTGCGGCGTGAAACCTGGACGCTCCCAGCGGAGGTGCCGATGGGAGAGACGACGGTCGTGCCCCTGAATGGTGGTGAAGCAATCCACTGGAAACTTGTCTGATTGGTATAAGACGGGTCTGCCGGTCGTCGTTTGAAGAGTATGCCGACGATGACCGCACAGGTGAGATCCTAGGTAATGATAAACGCAGACATGTTTGACGCAATTGATTGGAGCAAGCCATGGCTTGCTCCACTGCGGTTGGTAGCCGACGCCGTTCTACATGCTGGCGACTGGCAGGGTGCACTCAATGACGTGGCGAACTCGCTTGGTCTGCACAACCATCGCGGCATGCCAATCCGATTTGTTCCTCAGGCCGAACTCCCGCCCGGGATGGCTTATGAAGCCTTCATTAGTGTCACTGGCAAAGTGCCTACGCGCGAAAATCTCCATGATTTCTTCAATGCGCTGGTCTGGCTTAGTTTTCCACAAACCAAAATTCAACTCAATGCCCTGCAATCCTCAGCGCTCGAAGCGTCACGGCAGTCTGACCTAATAAATCAGTCCAGACGTGGTCCGCTAAGAGATGCCGCAACGATATTTGACGAGAATGCCGCGCTACTCGTCAGCAGAGACGTTGACCTTGTAGAAGGTCTGCGTGCACATGCTTGGCAACATGCATGGCTGGCACACCGCGACGACTTCATCAGGGACTGCGAGGTCTGGCTGTTTGGCCATGCTTTGATGGAAAAACTGGTCAAGCCGTTTAAATCCATCACGGCACATGCGTGGGTACTGATTGTAGACGACGCCTACTTTGAAATGCATGGGGAGGCTAAGCGCCGCTGGCTGGACACAGCCGTTGCGCAATCATTGGCTGGGGGGCTCAAAACAACCGATTTCAGCCCGCTGCCGGTGCTTGGGGTGCCAGGATGGTGGGATAGACAGGATGAAGCGTTCTATGGCGATACGACTGTCTTCAGGCCAAAACGGCAGAATGACCGTTTCAATTAATCCGGACTCAACTGTGGCTTAACGGCTTTATTACCTGCAAAGTAACCGGCTATATCGCAGATTTCGGTTCGAAAGAGTAAACCTTGCCAATGCCACACACAAAAAAAGGCACCCAAAGGTGCCTTTTTCGTACTGCATAGTCAAATCACAGCGGACTTAAGCCCGCGAGCGATTAGAACTTGTGACGGATACCAACGTTAACCCAGCTGATGTCGTTGCCAGCTGCAACGCCTGTGGGCAGGCCGACAGCCGAACCAGCGTCGTTGCGGATGGTCGAGTACGATGTGTACAGGTTTGTACGCTTCGACAGGTTGTGGGTGTAGCCGAGTGCCCAGTAGCTGGCATCTGCACCGCCCAGGCCAGTCAGACGCTGGTCGTGACGTGTGTAGGAAGCCATGACGTTACCTGCGCCACCGATCGGTGCGCTCACGCCCAGCATGTAGTCACGGTCACGGATTGCCGTTGCGCCAGTAGCGGAATCGCCACGGTTGTCAGCGAACGCGCCGTGCAGCTTGACTACGCGGAAGTCAAACACGCCACCGATGAAAGCGGTGCTTGCATCAGCTTGGCTGCCGACTGTCGGGGAGTTTGCAGTGTGGTATGCACCAACAACTGTCAGCGGGCCGTTTGCATAACCCAGCGATGCGCCGATCTGGCGGCCAGCGGAGTTCTCACCAGCGACTTCACCGAAGCCATAAGCGATTTGACCGGAGATCGGGCCAGCTGTCAGCGAGTAGTTGATGGTGTTGTCCATACGGATGCCGTACGGATTGAAGACTGCGGAGATACCGCTGCCGTCGCCGATGATGCCAGTGCCGAACGGATCGATTGTGTCGTGTGCAATAAAGATCGGAGTGTATTGACGACCGAACTTAACAGCACCGAAACCGCCACTCAGACCAACGAAAGCCTGACGACCGAACAGACGGCCACCTTGTGCGCTAGTGCCAGTGTCAATGTTGTAGCCGCTTTCCAGAGTAAAGATTGCGGACAGGCCGCCACCGAGATCTTCGCTGCCCTTGAAACCGAGGCGGCTGCCGGACTGGATGCCGCTGTCCAGGCCCCAACGAGCTTCGGTTGCGGATGTGTCGATGCGCTGGATACCAACGTCAGCAACACCGTAGATGGTGACATTGGTTTGGGCAGATGCTGCACCAGCGAATGCACCCAGAACTGCGAGCGCGAGAAGCGATTTTTTCATTGAATAATCCCCAAAGGTTTATCGAGCTAAATTTTTAGTAGTGCGTTCGGCAAGGCCACTAGTGCAATACGCCCCTGCCAGAAAGCTATGCCTCTTAATTATTTAATCAAGAAGCCGATGGTTATTTCATCAAATATCGGCGCTCAGGACAAAGGGAATTTCGGTTTTGGCATTTTTATTCCCGATTTTGTGGTGACTATGCAACGAAATGAGGCTTAAAAGCGACGCGGGTTTCCTGTTTTGCACCAAATTTGTGCGCTATGAGGGTCGATACGGCATGTTTCTGAATAAGTAAAAATGGCACTCTGAATCAGTAGGCCGTCAAGCATTACATACCCAAAAAAGGCCCACCCGAGGGTGAGCCTTTCAACTGATGCACTAAATCAGACGGGCTTGGAAGAGCCGTCTGGCCACATGCTTAGAACAGGTGGTTGATACCGACCGACACGCCGGACTGACGATCTTCCGGAGCGATCGTATTCAGATTGCCGCGCAGTTTTGCTGTGTCGAATTCTGCATACAGGTTTGTGCGCTTGGAGAAGGCGTAGGTTGCTGCCAGCATGTGCAGGTTCTTCTTGCCCTCAAACGCCGGGGTACCAGTGTTACGAGTCTGATAGTAAGCGTAGGTCAGTTCAACTGCCGGTGTGATGGCATAGTTGATACCAGCCCAGCCCCAGCGAGTCTTGTTCTGTGCTGTTGTGGCGGCCAGGTCTTGCTCTTGCTGAGCGTAGCCAACTGTAACGCGAGCCGGACCGAACTTGTAGCCTGCGCCCAAAGTCCAGTGGTCGTTGTCGAATGTAGCGATGTCACGGCGTGTGTATGCGCCACCAACGCTCAGCGGGCCAGCGTTGTAGCTTGCGCCGATCGCTGTGGAGGAGTTGGTGCTATTGCTGCCAACTGTTTCGCCGAGTGCGTATTCAGCACGTGCGGTGATCGGGCCAAATGTGCCGATGTACTGGATGTCGTTGTTGTAACGAGTGCCTGCAGTCGCCGGAACAGCGGAAGCGATGCCAGGATACTTGTAGCTTAACGGATCGTAGGATGCGATCGTCTTAAACGCGACCGTGTATTGACGACCGAAGTCAAGCGAGCCCCATGCGCCGCCCAGACCAACAGCAGCGGTACGCTGGAACAGTTGGTTAGTTGCGTTGTCGAGTGCGCCTGTGCCGGTGTTGAAGCCGGTTTCCAGTGTGAAGTGAGCATTCAAACCGCCGCCGAGGTCTTCAACGCCTTTGAAGCCGATACGGTTGGAGTTGTAGGTGCCGTTGGAACCCATTGTTGTGCGGCTGTCGCCGGCAGCGTTGACATTGGTGACGTGGCGGACACCGCCGTCGAACGAACCGTAGATCTGAACGCTAGTTTGTGCAGAAGCTGCACCTGCAAATGCACCCAGAACTGCCAGGGCGAGAAGCGACTTTTTCATTAATAAATCTCCAAGGGTTGGCGTGCTAAAATTTTTTTGAATTGCCTTTGTTTCCCTCAGCGTGGTCACTAGTGGTAGCGTCCCCGCCGAAACCTCCGACCATCTGATCAAGAAGCTAATGGTGATTTCATCAAATGTGAGCGGTTTCGGCAAAGAGAATTTGGTATTAGGCATGACTAGCCACCGTTTATGTGGCTTTCGAACAACAGAAATTTCCGTTTGGTTGTGGTTTTTGCAATGCCCTGTCTAAGTGGCAATGAAATAAAGCACTGTTTGGAATGCAAATAATTTTGCTTCATGATGTCTTCAAACAGAATTCTGGATTTTTTCGAAATGGAAATGTAAAAGTTGGTCTTGGTTAAATTTTCCGCATTTCATTTAATTTGGTCGGCAAACGCTACCAAGGTAATAATTTAGGAGTTGGAATGAAGCGTTTGGATGAGGTGGTGGTCGGACTGGACAAAATATTGCGCGTTGTCGCAGGAGTAGCGACCTCATCGCGCCGCAACCCGGCGGCGAAGATAGGCGATGTTCAACTTGACAACGCCGAGCGTCGCCACAGTGCGGGTTTGATGCGGGTGAATCACGTTGGTGAAGTCTGCGCCCAAGCCTTATATGATTCTCAGGCACATTTCGCCAGGAGTGAATTCCTGAAGGAACAATTCAGGCAGGCGGGGCGTGAAGAAGAGGACCATCTGGCTTGGACAGCCGAGCGGTTGCGTGAACTCGGATCGCGAACCAGTCTATTGAATCCGTTGTGGTATGCGGGATCCTACGCAATAGGTGCGATAGCGGCCAAACTTGGGGATGCGAAGAGTCTAGGTTTTGTTGTCGAAACCGAGCGGCAAGTGGAGGCGCATCTAGTGGAGCATCTGACGACGCTGCCAGCGAACGATCTCAAGTCCCGCGCCATTGTCGAGCAGATGCGGGTCGATGAAGTCACGCACGGCGCTAACGCTCAGGCATTGGGCGCGGCTAGTATGCCGGCGCCACTTCGTGGCGTGATGAGGGCAATGGCGAAGGTCATGACTATCACGGCCTATCGCCTATAAAAAAGGCGGGAAGGGCGCTCATTAAGCCAAGGCGTCAACGGGGATGGGCTGCGCCTTTACTCTGCCGGCGCGTCCGCCAAGTCTTCTACGATTTCGAACGAGTGCGTTATTTCGGCCGTCTTTTCCAGCATGATCGAGGCCGAGCAATACTTTTCGTGTGAAAGCTTGATGGCGCGCTCGACCATATTCGGTTTCAGGTTGCGGCCGCGTACGGTAAAGTGAAAGTGGATTTTGGTGAAAACTTTCGGATCTTTTTCCGCCCGTTCAGACTTAAGGGTGACATCGCAACCGCGAATGTCTTGCTGGCTCTTGCGCAGGATCAACACCACATCGTAAGCCGTACAGCCGCCGGTGCCGGCGAGTACCACTTCCATGGGGCGGGGAGCAAGATTGCGCCCGCCACCTTCAGGCGCTCCATCCATTGCGACTACATGACCGGAACCCGTCTCCGCTAAAAACGTCATTCCAGAGAGTCCGGTCCACCGTACCGTGCATTCCATTTGCTATCTCTTTTCAAAAAGGAAGCGATTATTGTAACTGCTTTCGCAACACGGTTCGGCGGATCGGGTAAGGAGTCGTAGCTGGATGAAAAACACGAAATGGCAGATAAAAATTACCATTTTGGGCACTGTTTTGACACGACGCTTCATATGGCGGAGGATATATTCATATTGTGAAACATCATAAGCTTTTGAAAAAAAATGATTTTTTGCAAAAATCAGCTAAAAATTCACGTCGCCCGAAGGTCTTTTTCTTGCGTTGCACAATAAGACGGACTATACTTTCCTTGCTGGTTGTTAAGGTTTGTCTGACTTCAACCCATCGATTGTCTCCTCCACCCTCCTCCTTTGGTGTGGATTTAAGCCCGAAACATTGTTTCGGGCTTTTTTTCGACCATTACTATTAATTTGATGTCCGCTGATGATGTCGAAGCATCAAATTAATGATCAGGGCGGCATGCCATACCACTCATTTTCAAGAGAGTCTGCATCCTGAGCCGATAAGGTTTGACGGCAAGTCTTTGAAAAGGCTATACTTTCAGGCTTTCCGTTCGCTCAGGAAAAGACAACAAGGAAGAGTCCGCCGGTTACAAAGGGCGGAACCGCCAATTTGAGCGAGTTAATTTATTTAGGACATCATCATGAAGACCTTTTCCGCTAAAGCCCATGAGGTACAGCGTGACTGGTTCGTGATTGACGCAACGGACAAAGTCCTCGGACGTGTTGCCAGCGAAGTGGCACTCCGACTGCGCGGCAAGCACAAACCTGAGTTCACTCCCCACGTCGACACGGGCGATTTCATCGTCGTCATCAACGCAGGCAAACTGCGTGTGACCGGCAACAAGGCGCTGGACAAGACTTACTACCGCCACTCGACCTATCCGGGCGGTATCTACGAAACCAACTTCCTGAAAATGCAACAGCGTTTTCCGGGCCGTGCGCTGGAAAAGGCCGTCAAGGGCATGTTGCCCAAGGGTCCGCTTGGCTACGCCATGATCAAGAAGCTGAAAGTGTATGCCGACGGCACACATCCGCACGCTGCTCAGCAACCCAAAGCACTCGAAATCTAAGGAACGGACATGATCGGTAACTACAACTACGGAACCGGCCGTCGCAAGAGTGCAGTGGCTCGTGTTTTCATCAAATCCGGCAGCGGCAATATCGTTGTCAACGGCAAGCCGGCTGCGGAATACTTTTCGCGTGAAACTGGTCTGATGGTCATTCGTCAACCGCTGGAACTGACCGGCAATGTCGAGCGTTTCGACATCATGGTCAACGTCCATGGCGGCGGCGAGTCCGGCCAGGCTGGTGCGGTTCGCCACGGTATCACCCGTGCGCTGATCGACTACGATGCAGGCTTGAAGGGCGAATTGTCTAAGGCAGGTTTCGTCACTCGTGATGCACGTGAAGTTGAGCGTAAGAAAGTCGGTCTGCGTAAAGCACGCCGCGCAAAACAGTTCTCCAAGCGCTAATCTGCGTTTTCAGAGCACCGAAAAGCCGCCAGGTTTGCGCCTGGCGGCTTTTTGTTTTTGGCGGCTGGTTCGTAGAGCTGCTTAGCTCGCGTATCTATGCCTACGCGGGTCAATGCATACGGTCGCGCACTGTTAAAATTTCTAAATTATTCAACCTCCTCAGCAAGGAAAGAACATGATCAAGGTCGGTATCGTCGGCGGCACAGGTTATACGGGCGTGGAGCTGCTGCGTCTTCTGGCAGCACATCCTCAGGTGCAGCTCACTGCGATTACCTCGCGCAAGGAAGACGGGATGCCGGTCGCCGACATGTACCCGTCGCTCCGAGGTGTCGTGTCCCTCGCGTTTACTTCGCCGGACAAGGCGAATCTGACCGAATGCGATGTCGTTTTTTTTGCTACGCCGCACGGCGTCGCGATGGCACAAGCGCGCGAACTGCTTGCAGCCGGCGTGAAGGTCATCGACCTCGCTGCAGACTTCCGCATCAAGGACACTACCGTATTTGAAAAGTGGTACGGCATGCCGCATTCCTGTCCTGACATTCTGGAAGAGGCTATCTATGGCTTGCCGGAAGTGAATCGAGACGCAATCCGAAGCGCTCGTATCATTGGTTTGCCGGGTTGCTATCCGACGTCGATGCAGCTTGGCTATGCACCGTTGCTGGCGCAGGGAAAACCGCTGGTTAACGAAGCCATGCTGATCGCCGACTGCAAATCTGGGGTATCGGGGGCTGGACGCAAAGCCGAGGTCCATACATTGCTTGCTGAAGCGTCGGATAACTTCAAGGCATATGGCGTCAAGGGGCATCGCCACCTTCCGGAAACCACGCAGGGCTTGCAGGCGATTGCCGGACGCAAAGTCGGCCTCACGTTCGTGCCGCATCTTGTACCAATGATCCGAGGCATTCATTCGACGCTATACGCACATATCCTTCCGGAGGCGCGCAATATTGACTTCCAGGCGTTGTATGAAAACCACTTCAAGGGTGAAACATTTGTCGACGTCATGCCGCCGGGCAGTCATCCGGAAACCCGCTCGGTACGCGCGTCCAATAAGCTTCGTATAGCGGTCCACCGGCCGGACGGCGGCGATTTGCTGGTCATCCTTGTCGTTGAGGACAACCTTGTGAAGGGTGCCGCCGGTCAAGGGGTACAGTGTATGAATATTATGTTTGGTCTTGAAGAATCTACAGGATTGATGCACATTCCAGTATTGCCGTAAGAAAACATTTAAGTTTCATGACCCAAACTACTTCTTTCGGCCCGATGAAGCACAGGATGTCACGTCGCCGTGCCTTATCGACGCCGAAGTTGACGATCCGCGCGGAATTACCATGGCCAGTCCGGGCGCTTCTTGTGCTGGCGATCGGTATGCTCGGTGCTGTAGCCATGTGGACTTACGAAACCGGTCGCGGTCTGCCAGGCATTGATCCTGACAATGCGCGCGCTCAGGTTGCCAAATATAAAAGCCAGGTGGAAGCGCTTACTACGGAGCGAAACGAGCTTTCTGCAGCTGCCAATGCCGCCGAAAGTCAGCTCAATATTGAGCGTTCAGCACAAAAGCAGCTCGTTGCACAGATTAAGATGCTCGAAGCGGAGAATGTCAGGCTGAAGGAAGACCTCGCATTTTTTGATAGTTTGTTGCCGAATGCGACCGGACCGCAGGGAATTACCATTCGCCGGTTGAAGATTGATCAAATCGCGCCGAACCAACTGCGTTATCGTTTGCTGGTCATGCAAGGAGGCAAGGGTGAGCAGTTGTTTACCGGAAATCTGCAGCTAATGGTTCCAACGCTGCAGTCGGGCAAGAATGTTATGATGACTTTCCCCGACGCCAACGTGGCAGAGCAGGAAAAATTCAAGCTCAGCTTCAGGTATTACCAGCGCGTTGAAGGTGTTCTCACCCTGCCCGAAGGCGCAAGCACCAAGCAGCTCCAGGCGCGTGTGCTGGAAAAAGGTCAGGTACGGGCACAGCTATCAGCAAGTTTGTAAAGGAGAGCCAACATGTTAGGCCGCAAGACAAAAGGCACGATTGACAGTCTGATTGGAATTTCGACCAACATTCAGGGTGACGTGCACTTTCAGGGCGGTTTGCGCATTGACGGTCACGTCAAGGGCAATGTGATCGCCGATGGTGACGAGCCCAGCATGCTGGTCATTTCCGAGCATGCCAAGGTGGAAGGCGAAGTGCGCGTGGCGCATCTGGTGGTCAACGGCGAAATCGTCGGGCCGGTTCATTCCTCGGAACTGCTTGAATTACAGCCCCGCGCCCGCATAACTGGAGATGTGTATTACAAAGCGCTGGAAATGCATGGTGGTGCGCTGGTGTCTGGAAAACTGGCCCATGATCAGGTTGGGGAACCGGTACTCAAGCTGGCACTGTCAAATACGTGAATTTCCTCAAGCGTCTATAATCAAGCATTGTCCTTTGCTTTGCCAGGAGCCACCACATGAATGCAGTAGCCGAAATGACCGAGAACGCCGTGGCAGAAATGCCGGCGCCGATTGTCTTCACTGATAGTGCCGCAGCGAAAGTTGCTCAATTGATCGAGGAAGAAGGTAACCCTGACCTGAAACTTCGTGTGTTCGTCCAGGGGGGCGGCTGCTCGGGTTTCCAGTATGGTTTTACGTTTGACGAAATCGTCAACGAAGACGACACCACGATGACCAAGAATGGTGTTCAGCTGCTGATTGACTCAATGAGCTATCAGTATCTGGTCGGAGCGGAAATCGATTACAAGGATGACCTCGAAGGTGCACAGTTTGTAATCAAGAATCCGAATGCGACAACGACCTGCGGTTGCGGATCGTCGTTCTCTGCATAAGCTGTTTCTCAGATGTCAGGTTATTAAAAAAAATCCGACACGGACGGTGTTGGATTCAACAAAAAGCGCAGGGAGTCCTGCGCTTTTTTGTTGTCCGTGCCTGTAGCTGTAGCCTGAAGCGGATTCCCTATTGAGGTGGTTTTGCTTCTCACTGGTCACGGTGACATGCAAGGTGGCGTGGCTCGATGTTAATTTTGATATCGATTGTGCCACTGGTTTTCCGGCACCTCTCACGCCTTGCCTTGTTGTCTCATCAATTCGCTTTGCCGCCCATCAAGTCGAAACCCTCTAGGCTGGATATAAAGCGCCCAAAATGCGTGGACCACGTGCACCCGTGACCGTTGCAAGGTTGCCTGCTTCGCGGTGCACATGGCGATAAGCCAGCCAGGCGAATGCCAGGGCTTCCACATGATTAGGTGAAATGCCCAGTACGTCGGTCGAATGCACGAATGCACGAAGCTCGCGTTCTCCAAGGGCAGCCTGCAGCACCTGCATCAGATGCGCATTGTAAGCACCGCCGCCGCAGACGTAGACCGCAGATGCTCCATTTGCATGTGCGGCGATGGCGTCGGCCAGCGTCGCAGCGGTAAAGGCTGCCAGCGTAGCCTGGACGTCTTGCGGTAACAGCGTCGCGAAACCCGCCAGCTTGTGCGCCAGCCAAGTGCGATGGAACAGGTCGCGGCCGGTACTCTTGGGCGGTGGGAGAGAAAGAAAGGGCTCCTTCAGCAGCTCGGTCAGCAGATCCGGTATCACCGTTCCACCGGACGCCCACAAGCCGTTGGCGTCATAGGCCTTACTCTGGTGTTCGGCAATCCAGGCATCCATCAGCACATTGCCGGGACCGGTATCGAATCCAAGAATATGCCCACTGTGATCGAGTACGCTGATGTTGCCGATGCCGCCAATATTGGCCACCACACGGACTTCGTCGGGGCTTCCGAAGACCGCCTGATGAAAAGCTGGAACCAGGGGAGCTCCTTGTCCACCGGCTGCGATATCACGGCTGCGAAAATCGGCAATCACATCGATCCGGCAGAGTTCGGCCAGTAGAGCGGGGTTATTGGTCTGCCGGGTATAGCCTGATTCCGGACGGTGCCGTATGGTCTGCCCATGCACGCCGACCGCCTTGACCTGCGCAGGCGTCAACTCCGCCTCGGTTAGTAGTTGTGCCACGCAATCCGCATAAATGCTTGCCAGTTGATTGGCAGCGAGCGCTTCCCGATGAAGTTCGTTATCCGATGGCGCCTGCAGATGCATCAGTTCTTCGCGCAGCGCATCCGAAAAAGGCAGGTAGGCGGTCGCCACCGTGGCGATATCGGCGCAGGTTTGGTCCTCGGCGAAGGAAAAGCGCGCGAGCACGCCATCAACGCCATCGAGGCTGGTGCCGGACATGAGTCCGATGAAAAGCTGGGATTGGGAATGTGGCATAAAAAAACCGTTCACGAGCCTGCTGATTCTACAGGCCGGGGAACGGTTTGTTGCTCTGGTGGGGCTGGATTATTTTGCTGCCAGTTTGACACCGCCATCCTTGCCGTCGGTGTTATCCGATGGCTTCAGCAGGGCAAAACGATGCGACATCTCGCTGGCTACAGTCTTGAAACGCTGCAGTTCCGCGCCGGCCAGAGGTTGCGCATTCGGCACATCGACCGACATCGGATCGCGTGGCTGGTTGTTGACGCGAAATTCGTAATGCAGGTGCGGTCCGGTTGACCAGCCCGTGGAACCAACATAGCCGATCACTTCGCCCTGGCTGACCTTCATGCCATTCTTGAGTCCGGGTGCAAAACGGCTCATATGGGCATACGCTGTCGAATAGTTGTTCCAGTGCTTGAGCACGACCACATTGCCATAACCATTCTGTACGCCGGCGAATTCCACCGTGCCGTCACCGGACGCCCGGATCGCGGTACCGGTCGGCGCGGCGAAATCAACGCCTTCATGCCGTTTCCATTGGCCGGAAATCGGATGCTGGCGCAGCGAGAAGCCGGACGATATGCGTGAAAACTCGAGTGGCGATTTCAGGAAGGCTTTTTTCAGCGATTTGCCGTCAAAGGAATAATAGCTGCCGCCTTGCTTGCTGCCGGGCTCATCGAACCATACCGACTGATACTTGTTATTACCGTTGATGAACTCGCCGGCCAGTACCCGGCCCGCACGGACAAACTCGCCGTCCTGCCAGAAGGTTTCAAACACGACATTGAAGCGATCGCCTTTGCGCAGATCTGATGCAAAATCGATATTCGTCGCAAACATGTCGACGATCTGGCTAGCGATGTAGTCGGGAATCTGCGCAGCATCGGTGGCGGCGAAGAGCGAGGAGCGAATCTCGCCGGAGTGCATTTCCACGCGACGTTCCAGCGTGGCCGAAGATTCGGTCGCAGTGAAGCCGTCGCTGCTGCGAGAAATGACGACATTCTTGACCGGCTGACCGTTGTTGTCTGACAGCGTTGCCCTCAAGCGCTGCAGTTGGCCATCCTTGTTAGTTTGCGCTTGCACACGACGGCCGGCTTTGAGTTGAAGGACACTATAGGCAAGCTTGTCGGATTTGATAAAGCTGGCGGCGGCGTCATCCTGCACGCCAAGACGGGACAACAGGCTGGCCAGCGTGTCTCCGGGGCGGACTTTTTCTTCGCGTAGATAAACGTGATCGGCGGCCTGCAACTGAGCGATCTGTTCGGCCAGCGAAGGAACCGCGAGTTCTTCGGTAATCGACCGTACCGGCAGGTTGGCCGCGTCTGGTGCCATCGGAGCAACGCCTGCTGCGCCAAATGCACAGGCGGCGAGGAAGATTGCCGACAACGACACGATGCGCGTTTTGCGCGACGCCCCAAAAAGTAGCTTGCTGCTCGAGCCCAGGCTCATGATTTTGTCTGTAGAGAGCATGCAATAAGTTAGAATTTACTGTTTAGCCAAGGAGCTTGTGCGTCGGAATCGCAATCCAGCCGGGATGATCGGTGCCACTCATACTACGATGGTGGCATCGTCTGTCCTGATCAGGGACCCTCATGGATCATGTCGGCATTGCGCTACAGGCTCCGCTGTTTCTGCCACTGCTTAAATAACATTGCATGGCTGAAAAGTAGCGGCGATTATACCAAAGTCATGGTATTGCCTTTTCATACTCAAACCTTATTTTTTCTCAGGACATGGACGTTTCCCAGAAATTGCAAAACAACAATACGCCAGCGCAGACGCTGCCTTTGACGGATTCCGTTCTGGAAGCCATGGCAGTCGCCAAGCGCGGCGTAGATGAATTGTTGATCGAATCCGAATTTGCCCAAAAACTTGCCCGTTCAGAAAAGACCGGCAAGCCTTTGCGAATCAAGCTCGGACTGGATCCGACTGCGCCCGATTTGCACCTCGGGCATACGGTGGTACTAAACAAGATGCGGCAGCTGCAAGATCTGGGCCATAACGTGATATTCCTGATCGGCGATTTCACATCGATGATCGGTGATCCCTCGGGCCGGAACATCACTCGTCCACCGTTGACGCGCGAGCAAATTGAAGAAAACGCCAAAACATACTTTGCACAGGCAAGCCTGGTGCTCGACGCGGCAAAGACTGAAATCCGCTACAACTCCGAATGGTCGGACCCGCTCGGTGCGCGCGGAATGATCCAGCTCTCCGCAAAATATACTGTAGCGCGCATTCTCGAACGCGAAGATTTTACAAAGCGTTTCAAAGCCGGCACCCCGATTTCTGTGCATGAACTGCTGTATCCATTGATGCAGGGATACGACTCCGTTGCCTTGCAGTCAGATCTGGAACTCGGCGGCACCGACCAGAAGTTCAACCTGCTGGTCGGCCGCGAACTGCAAAAGGATTATGGTCAGGAGCCACAATGCATTCTGACCATGCCTCTGCTCGAAGGCCTGGACGGCGTCGAAAAGATGTCCAAATCCAAGGGCAATTATGTTGGCATTACGGAGCCGGGCAACACCATGTTCGCCAAGCTGATGAGTATCTCCGACACGATGATGTGGCGTTACTACGACCTGCTGTCGTTCCGCTCGATTGCCGACATCGCGCAGTTCAGGAAGGAAGTCGAAGAAGGTCGCAATCCACGCGATATCAAGGTGCTGCTGGCACAGGAAATTGTCACGCGCTTTCACTCGAAGCAGGCGGCGGAAGACGCGCTCGCCGACTTCAACAACCGCGCCAAGGGGGGCATCCCGGATGATATTCCTGAGGTCAGCCTGTCTGGCGCACCGCTCGGCATCGGCCAGTTGCTCAAGCAAGCCAACCTCTGCCCGTCGACTTCCGATGCCTTGCGCATGGTCGAGCAGGGCGGTGTCCGCATTGATGGCGACACCGTCAGCGACAAGGGCTTGAAAGTGGACGCCGGCACCTTCGTGCTGCAGGTCGGCAAGCGCAAGTTTGCGCGCGTCACGCTGTCTTGAGTGCATGATTGCTTTGCTGCAGCGGGCGCTGGAAGCCCGCGTGCTCGTTGACGGTGCAACGGTCGGCGCGATTGGTGCGGGTCTGATGGTGCTGGTCTGCGCCGAACGCAACGATTCCGAGAAGGAAGCAGATGCGTTGCTGGCCAAGCTGCTGTCGTACCGCGTCTTTGCCGACGATGCCGGCAAAATGAACCGCAGCGTTGCCGATGTCGGCGGAGGCCTCTTGCTGGTACCGCAGTTCACGCTCGCGGCCGATACCCGCTCCGGCACGCGCCCTTCGTTTACTCCAGCTGCGTCACCGGACGAAGGGCGTCGGCTATTCAATTACTTCGTGTCGCGCGCCCGCAACGCACACGCCATTGTCGAGACAGGCGAGTTCGGCGCACACATGCAGGTTTCGCTGACCAATGACGGACCGGTGACCTTCTGGTTGCAGGTCAAGCCGCAAATCGCCACTTGAACGACAATATGGACTGCGCGGCGGCGCAACTTGTCCTTCGTGCGAGAGTCTTGCCTGCAAGCTTCAATTGCTGCATTCACACCAAATACAGGAGATCACGATGAAACTCTGGAGCGATTCATTCAAGGACGGCGAGCCGATTCCCGGCGAATTTGCGTTTGGCGTCATCGATAAGGCAGCGCATGTCGCCCTGTCTTCCAACCGGAATCCACATTTGGCCTGGAGTGACGTTCCTGCCGGTACCAAATCCCTGGCGCTGATCTGCCACGATATCGATGTGCCCTCGCGCGGCGATGATGTGAACCAAGAGGGCAAGACCGTCCCGGCCGACCTGCCGCGGGTCGATTTTTTCCATTGGACACTGATTGATCTGCCGCCGTCTCTGTCATCGATTGCCGCCGGCCAGTACAGCGGCGAAGTCACGCCACGCGGTAAAGCCGGCCCTGACATCGGTGGCGGACGTCCCGGTCGCCATGGGCTCAATGACTACACCGGCTGGTTTGCCGGCGATGCCGACATGGCCGGCGACTACTACGGCTATGACGGCCCATGCCCGCCGTGGAACGATTCCATCGTCCACCACTATGTCTTTACGCTGTATGCGCTCGATGTCGATCGGCTGCCCGTCGATGGCAAATTTACCGGGCAACAGGTGCGCGACGCGATGCGCGGCCATATCCTGGGTGAAGCCAAGGTCGTCGGCACTTACACATTGAACCCGCAAGTCGCGGTTTCTCAATAATGCAAAGAAAGCAAAGGTTCATTCTGTGACAGAAATTCTGCTGATCCGCCATGGCGAAACCGCGTGGAATGCCATCAAGCGCTTGCAAGGCCACCTCGATATTCCGCTGAACACGGAAGGTCAGAGGCAGGCGGCGGCGCTTGGCAAGGCTTTGGCCGACGAGGAGTTTGATGCGATATTTTCCAGCGACCTGATGCGCGCTCGGCAAACCGCCGAGGCGATTGCCAGGCCGCGTGGCATGACTGTACAGATTGAGCCGGATCTGCGCGAACGCTGCTATGGCGCATTCGAAGGCATGCTGTATGCGGAAATCAGTCAGCGCTACCCGGAAGCCTATGCTGCGTGGAAATCGCGGGACATCGATGCACGATTTCCGCCGGGCGTGCATATCGCCGAAACCATGCGTGAGTTTTCCACACGTACCATCACGGCCATTTCCAGGATTGCCACTAGCGGAAAGTACCGCAAGCTGGCACTGGTCGCGCATGGCGGCGTGCTGGAATGTGCCTATCGCGCTGCGCACGGGATGGACTTTGCCCAGGAGCGTACTTTTGACATCTTCAATGCCAGCGTCAATCGTTTCACCTGGGATGGACGGTCGCTCGGACTGTCACACTGGGGCGATGTCGCTCATCTGGAGTTGCTGGAAAACGGCGCGCTGGATGAAATCGCGCGTTAAAGTCACCCGGTCGCCATGGGAAATTAGTGCAATGCCGCAATTTCACTAATTTGATGGGCGGGCCGAACCGGCTAAAATAGCGGTTTGGCTTGCGTACCCCAATCCGTGAACATCGGTCCCCATTTCCTCCGTAACAACGTTTTTGTCGCTCCGATGGCCGGCGTGACGGACCGGCCTTTCCGTCAGTTATGCAAACAGCTGGGCGCCGGGTATGCCGTATCGGAAATGGCAGCATCCGATCCGCGGCTTTGGGCAAGCGAGAAGACGTCGCGTCGCATCAACCATGACGGCGAGATGGAACCCAAGGCGGTACAGATTGCCGGCGCGGACCCAGCCATGCTGGTTGCCAGTGCGAGGTTCAATGTGGAACGCGGCGCACAGATCATTGATATCAACATGGGTTGTCCGGTGAAAAAGGTCTGCAACAGCTGGTGCGGGTCGGCTTTGCTGCAGAACGAGAAGCTGGTCGGTGAAATCCTCGATGCGGTGGTCAGCGCGGTCGACGTACCGGTGACGCTGAAGTTTCGCACTGGCTGGGACCGGCAAAACAAGAATGCGCTGACGATTGCCAGAATGGCGGAAGCTGCCGGCATTGCCATGTTGACCCTGCATGGGCGTACGCGGGCCGACCGTTATAACGGCGAGGCGGAGTACGACACGATTGCCCTGGTCAAGGCCGCGGTGTCGATTCCGGTTGTGGCCAATGGCGACATCACCACGCCGGAGAAGGCAAAGCAGGTGCTGGCGCTGACCGGTGCCGACGCGGTGATGGTCGGCCGCGCCGCACAAGGGCGTCCGTGGATTTTCCGTGAAATCGTGCACTACCTGGAAACCGGCACTTACCTTCCTGCACCCCAGGTAGCGGAAGTACGCCAGCTGATGAATGAACACCTGCGGGCGCACTATGCGTTCTATGGCGATTTCATGGGCCTGCGCACCGCGCGCAAGCATATCGGTTGGTATGTGCGCGACCTGCCGGGCGGCGAGGAATTTCGCCAGCGCATGAACCGGATGGAAAGCTGTGACGAACAACTGGCAGCCGTCGACGGTTTCTTTGAATCGCAATTGGCGTACGGTGACCGGTTACAATACGGCCTCGCCGCGCAAAAGCTGGCTGCCTGAACCACATAAAAAATACCAAGACAGATTCCCATGAGCAAAGACAATATCCAGGACGTCGTCAAGAAAAGCCTTGAAAAGTACTTCAGGGATCTCGGCGAGCAGCAGCCGTCGAATGTCTATGAGATGGTAGTCTTTACCGTGGAAAAGCCGATACTGGAAGCCGTGATGGAGCGTGCCGAGGGTAATCAATCCCTGGCCGCCGACATGCTCGGTATCAACCGCAATACGCTGCGCAAGAAGCTGCAACAGCACGGTCTGCTGTGATCTGCACGGACCGCTGTAACACGCAGGACGCGCACGGGTTGCTGTGATTCATAACGTAAGGGGTGGTCCTTCGGGGCGCCTTGCCTGACTCCCGGTGCGCTGAAGGCAGCAAGGGAGGCGGGCAGCGCTCCACCACTACCGTTTACGTTATCCATCACTCACTGCAAGTCCATCATGATCAAACAAGCTCTGATTTCCGTCTCCGACAAGACGGGCGTACTCGACTTCGCCAAGGCGCTTGCCGCACAGGGCGTCAACATCCTGTCCACCGGCGGCACCGCAAAACTGCTCGCCGACAATGGCGTGAAAGTCACCGAAGTCGCCGACTACACCGGCTTTCCGGAAATGCTTGATGGTCGTGTGAAGACCCTGCATCCCAAGGTACATGGCGGCATACTCGCCCGCCGCGATTTCCCCGAGCATGTGGCTGCGCTCGAACAGCACGGCATCCCGACCATCGACATGGTGGTCGTGAACCTGTATCCGTTCCAGCAGACCGTTGCCAAGGACCAGTGCACGCTGGAAGATGCGATCGAAAACATCGACATCGGCGGCCCGACCATGCTGCGTTCCTCGGCCAAGAATCACAAGGATGTCGTCGTGGTCTGCGATCCTGCCGACTATGGCCGCGTGCTTGAGGAAATGAAGGCCAATAACGGCGAAGTCAGCTACGACACCAAGTTCTCGCTGGCCAAAAAAGTGTTTGCGCACACTGCGCAGTACGACGGCGCCATTACCAACTACCTGACCGCTCTCGGCGAAGACAAGCAGCACACGACGCGTAGTGCTTATCCGCAGACGCTCAACCTGCACTTTGAAAAAGTGCAGGAAATGCGCTACGGCGAAAATCCGCACCAGTCGGCTGCTTTCTATCGCGACCTGGCGCCGGTCGCCGGTTCGCTCGCCAACTACAAGCAGTTGCAAGGCAAGGAACTGTCCTACAACAATATCGCCGATGCGGACGCTGCCTGGGAATGCGTAAAGACGTTTGAAGAGACTGCCTGCGTCATCATCAAGCACGCCAATCCCTGTGGTGTGGCAGTTGGCGCATCACCGCTCGAAGCGTATGGCAAGGCATTGCAGACCGACCCGACCTCCGCATTCGGCGGCATCATCGCCTTCAACCGTGAACTCGACGGCAAGGCAGCGGAAGCGGTTGCCAAACAGTTCGTGGAAGTCCTGATTGCACCGGCATTCACTACCGAAGCAAAGCAGGTATTCGCCGCAAAACAAAACGTGCGCCTGCTCGAGATCCCGCTCGCCAATGCGGTCAATGCTTATGATTTCAAGCGCGTCGGCGGCGGCCTGTTGCTGCAGTCGCCGGATGCCAAGAATGTCGCCGTGTCCGAGCTCAAGGTCGTGACCAAGAAGCAGCCGACACCGCAGCAGATGCAGGACCTGATGTTTGCATGGCGAGTGGCCAAGTTCGTCAAATCGAATGCAATCGTGTTCTGCGCCAATGGCATGACCATGGGCGTCGGCGCTGGCCAGATGAGCCGCATCGACTCCGCGCGCATCGCCTCGATCAAGGCGCAAAATGCAGGCCTGTCGCTGACCGGCACCGCAGTGGCGTCCGACGCATTCTTCCCGTTCCGTGATGGTCTCGATGTCGTGGTTGATGCAGGCGCGACCTGCGTGATCCATCCGGGCGGTTCCATGCGCGACCAGGAAGTCATCGATGCCGCCGACGAGCGTGGCGTCGTGATGCTGTTCACCGGCACACGTCATTTCCGTCACTGATCACTGATCAGTGATCGTCGCAAGGGCGCCAAACATCAAACATTGGTTGGTGCCTTTGCTGCGATGCAATCAACAGCATGGTCAGCTGTATAAGTTGATGAATTGGTAGCGCTTCATGTCAAAAAAAATCATCCGCAAGGCCGTCTTTCCAGTAGCCGGCCTGGGCACACGTTTCCTGCCGGCCACCAAGGCCAGTCCAAAGGAAATGCTCCCGGTCGTGGACAAACCGCTGATCCAGTATGCGGTGGAGGAGGCCGCGGCGGCCGGCATCACCGAGATGATCTTCGTTACCGGTCGCGGCAAACGTGCCATCGAGGATCATTTCGACAAGGCCTATGAACTGGAAAATGAGCTTATCGCGCGCAACAAGGCGGAAACGCTCGAGATGGTGCGCAACATGCTGCCTCCCAACGTGAACTATGTGTACATCCGGCAAGCGGAGGCGCTCGGCCTCGGCCATGCGGTACTGTGTGCGAAACAGGTCGTCGGCGATGAACCGTTTGCCGTGCTGCTGGCCGATGATTTGCTCGACGGTCCGACTCCGGTGATGAAGCAGATGGTAGATGTCTTCGCGCAGCATCAAGCTTCGGTACTCGGCGTACAGGACGTACCTCGTGCCGACACCGGAAGCTACGGTATCGTCCGTACCCAGCCGCTGTCGGAACAACTTGAACACGTGACCGACATCGTGGAAAAGCCGGCGCCCGATCAAGCGCCATCTACGCTGGCCGTCGTTGGCCGCTATATTCTTTCCCCGCGCATCTTTGCGCATCTTGAACAGGTCGGGCAGGGCGCCGGTGGGGAAATCCAGCTGACTGATGGCATTTCGATGCTGTTAAAAGAAGAACAGGTACTGGCATGCCGGTATCAAGGTACACGCTATGACTGCGGGTCCAAGCTCGGCTATCTTCAGGCCAGCATGGTATTCGGTCAACGCCATCCCGAAGTCGGCGACGCGTTTCACCAGTGGGCGGCGAATTACGATTTCGGCAAGCATTGAATGAGACTACGACGCCATGGCGCGTCAACTATGCCCGCAGGTGACGATTTCAATTGGTGCATGACGAGTTGATTCGCTAGAATCAATGATGACCCGCGGATACACCTGAAGATATACCCCTCATCCCACCGCGGCGCCTTGATGAAATGACACTCCGTATGCCCGTTTGCCGTCACCGTCCCGCATGTATTCAACGCCAGGAGTTCGTCCAATGAAAATCCTCGGCATCGACCCGGGCTTGCGCACGACAGGCTTTGGCGTCATCGACAAGCAGGGCAACAAACTCAGCTACGTCGCCTCCGGAACGATCAAAACCCCGGACGCCGATCTGCCGCAACGCCTGAAAACCATTCTTGCCGGGGTCTCTGAAATCATCCGCACCTATTCGCCGGATTGCGCGGCGATTGAAAAAGTCTTCGTCAACGTCAACCCGCAATCCACGCTGCTGCTCGGACAGGCGCGGGGTGCGGCAATCTGTGCGCTGGTCAACGCCGACCTAGCGGTGGCCGAATACACGGCGCTGCAAATCAAGCAAGCGGTGGTGGGTCACGGCAAGGCGCAAAAGCAGCAGGTGCAGGACATGGTTCAGCGCCTGCTGTTCCTGTCTGGCATGCCCAGCACGGATGCTGCCGACGCACTCGGTGTTGCCATTTGTCATGCGCATAGCGGCGATGTCCTGTCCACCTTGGGTGGACTGGCACCCGCCTTGGCAAAGAAAGGCCTGCGTGTGCGGCGCGGTCGCCTGATCGGCTAAAAGTGTTTTTCCGCGCGGCGCGCGGCGACTTCAAAACGGTTGTGCCAATACGCGTCCTTGCCGCGCAAGGCTGCCCATGCACTGGACGCCAGGTATGCAAACGGAAATAGCGGTCCCCACCTTGCAGCCTGTCTTACATGGGCAAGTTCGTGAATCAGCACGCGTGAAGATAAGCCGTCACTCGACGCAATGACGATATGACCGATCGCCATCGCATTCATTGCGCCAAAGGGATGACGGCGCAATAGCAAATCAGCAAGCTTACCGCGCACCAGCAGTGCCACCGTATGTCCGCGCACCAGTTGTCCGTGGCCGCGGAAGACAATAATCGGCACGGCCATGGCCAGGCCGACTGCGGTCAGCGGCGAAGCCCATGCCATGCCGAGCAGTGTGCCGGTCCAGTAAAGAGGATGGCGCAGTACATTGCTGCGCAGAATGCGTTGGAGTTGCAGGAACATTCGCCGCTTCAAAGGTGGTTGCAGGCGAACCTGCCCGGATGCATCGCGCGGCGTGAACTCGACATCGATCACGTCGTGCGCCCGCTGTATTGGAGCCTCGTTCATCAGAAAAAATCCTTATCCGGAGCGCTGCCTGACAAGGGGAAATCCCTTGCCGTTATTGGGTTTGAGAAGCGAATGTCCTGTATGATGCAAGTGACTATTATTTCGAATCGTTACCATGATAGGTCGCCTCTCCGGAACCCTGCTTGAGAAAAATCCGCCTCAATTGCTGATTGATTGCAATGGCGTCGGCTATGAAGTCGATGTACCTATGAGTACGTTTTATAACCTGCCCGCAATGGGTGAAAAAGTAGTGTTGCTGACCCATATGGCAGTGCGTGAAGACGCCCATCTGTTGTATGGCTTCGGCAGTGTCGAAGAGCGCAATGTCTTCAAGCAACTGATCAAGATTTCCGGTGTTGGTGCACGGACTGCATTGTCCATCCTTTCCGGGATGTCGGTCGGTGATTTGTCCCAGGCCATCACGCTGCAGGAAGCCGGGCGCCTCACCAGGATCCCTGGTATCGGCAAGAAGACCGCCGAGCGCCTGCTGCTGGAACTGAAAGGCAAGCTTGGCGCAGACCTCGGCACCCCCGGCGGCGCATTGCACAGCGACGCCACCTCGGACATTCTCAATGCGCTGGTCGCGCTGGGTTATTCCGACAAGGAAGCGGCGCTCGCCATGAAGCAGGTCCCTGCCGGCACGGGCGTCTCGGAAGGCATCAAGCTTGCGCTGAAGGCACTGTCAAAGGGATAACGCCCTACCGACGATTGAAGACTGACCGAAGACGACAGGCTCAAGATGAGTATTCAAACCGATGACTTTAGCGAACAGCGGATTATTTCCGCTACGCCGGCTTCTTCCAACGAAGAAGCGATCGAACGCGCGCTGCGTCCCAAGCAACTCGATGAATATGTCGGACAGGAAAAAATCCATGCCCAGCTCGATATCTTCATCACCGCTGCACGCCAGCGTCGTGAAGCGCTCGACCATACCTTGCTGTTCGGTCCACCGGGTTTGGGCAAGACCACGCTGGCACACATCATCGCGCGCGAAATGGGCGTCAACCTGCGCCAGACTTCCGGCCCGGTGCTGGAGCGGGCAGGGGATCTCGCTGCCTTGCTGACCAATCTTGAGCCGAACGACGTGCTGTTCATCGACGAAATCCACCGACTCTCTCCTGTCGTCGAGGAAATCCTGTACCCGGCGCTCGAGGATTACCAGATCGACATCATGATCGGCGAAGGGCCGGCCGCACGCTCCGTGCGTCTGGACCTGCAACCTTTTACCTTGGTCGGCGCGACAACGCGTGCCGGCATGCTGACCAATCCGCTGCGTGATCGCTTCGGCATTGTGGCCCGACTCGAGTTTTACACGCCCGAAGAGCTGGCCAGGATCGTGACACGCAGCGCATCGTTGTTGAACGCAGCGATCGTGCCCGATGGGGCGCTGGAAATTGCCAAGCGCAGCCGTGGCACGCCGCGTATCGCCAATCGGTTGCTGCGGCGTGTGCGCGACTATGCGGAAGTCAAGGGCAATGGCGAAATCACCCGGCCCATGGCCGACGCGGCCCTGCAGATGCTGGATGTCGACCCGGTCGGTTTCGATATCATGGACCGCAAGCTGCTGGAAGCGGTATTGTTCAAATTCAACGGTGGTCCGGTCGGACTGGATAACCTTGCTGCTGCGATCGGCGAAGAACGTGACACCATCGAGGATGTGCTGGAGCCTTACCTGATTCAGCAAGGCTTCCTGCAACGTACGCCACGCGGACGGATTGCCACGCCAGCCGCGTATACCCATTTCGGCGTGACGGCGCCGCGCACAAGTCCGACCGGCGATCTCTGGAACCAAGGGCCGGGTTAATGCCTGAATGCCCGTTGGCCGGTCGCTTCGGCATGCCGACCGCGTTTCAACGCACTGGTACTGGCACAGGCGGCTGGACTGCAACCTTCAGCAAAGTAGGTAGTCTGATCAACGCGACAACCATTAGGTTGTCATTTCGTCATCCGTAGAAATACGGTATCGATAATGCTTCTTAAGGAATCAACAAAGATCAATTTATAATGGCCTGTTAAAGCACGGTCGCACTTTTTTCGCATTATTTTGTTTAAGAAAAACGCGTTCCGCAGCAATATTGATACCTTTGCGTTCATCTGTATCAACCCTGCTGCAGGATGCGGCGTTCAACCCGTTCTCCATCCCCGATCGAGTTCCACCATGCTCATGTCCACGCAAGCCAACCGCTATGCGCATCAACTTCTCGATGCGCGGGCGCAGGCGCAGCTAATGCCTCCGTTGTCCGCCGAATCGCCTCTTTCCATTGCAGACAGCTACGACATCGTCCGCTGCACCATGGACATTCGTATTGCCCAGGGTGAAACGCCCATCGGGCGCAAAATCGGTTTCACCAACCGCAAGATCTGGTCGAAATACGGCGAACGCGAGCCGATCAGCGCGCCCATCTGGACGCCGGTCTTTGATGCCACGGTCCGTTACACGGAAAATAATCGCGGCTTGCAGTGCCTGCGTGGCGCCATGCAGCCGCGTATCGGCCCGGAACTGGTGCTCAAGCTGGGTAGGACGCCCGATCCGGAGGCGACCATGGAAGAGCTGGCGGAATGTGTTGAATGGATGGCACACGCCTTCGAGATCGTGACCTGTCCTTTTCCCGACTGGAAATTTGAACTCGCTGACTCGATCGCCGCGTTTGGTCTGCACGGATCCTTGATCGTTGGCGAACCGAAGATGCTGTCGGCCGCCAGCCGGCGCAATCTGGCTCTGGTACTGGCCAATGCCAGCCTGTCGCTGTCATGCGGAGATGAACTGCGTTCCGCGGGATTTGGCAGCGATGTGTTGGGCAGCCCGCTGCACGCACTCTGGCATCTGCACCAGCTGCTGAAGGAGCAGCCGCAGTTTGCGGGCTTGACCGAAGGGGAAATCATTACGACCGGTACCTGGACAGATGTGTGTCCAATCAAGCCGGGGGAAACCTGGACGTCAGCCTTTTCGGGTGTGAGTTTGCCGGGATTGACGGTGTCATTTGTGTGATGGATGGCTGCTTGTTTGCATAGCTGAAGCTTGTACCCACTGAGCGGCATGCCGTAGACATTGCGTGTCGGTGGATTGCTTAAAAAAATGGCGCCTTACTGCGAAGAAGGCGCCATTTTTGTTTTATGAGTGGTGTGCTTATTCAGCACGCACCCAAGTCTGTGTCCTGCCCAGCATCGGCACGCCGATATACCCGCGCACATCGAGTTTCTTGCCGCCGTCATTCAGTGACATCTTGCTCTTGTAGACCTTGCCGCTGGCCGGATCAAGAATCTGGCCGCCGTTGTATTCGTTGCCATCCTTCTTCATGCCGGTAATGATGGTCATACCGACGATGGGCTGGTCCTTGCGAGCGTCCTCGCATTTGTCGCATTTGGGGTTCTGATCTTCTCCGGTATCGCGATACAGCTTTTCGATCTTGCCGCGCAGTTCGCCACCGTTGTCGGTAATCCGCACCAGCGATTTCGGCTTGCCGGTTTCATCATCGATGGTTTTCCACAAACCTACCGGCGATACATCCTGCGCCCAGGCGGCGGATGCCGCGAGGACTGCAACAGCCATGCCGAAGCGCATCATTGTTTTAATCATGGTGTTCTTATCTCCTGAAATCTGATGGGTCTGCCGACCATTCCGCCATGCAAGCGAAGCGGCAAAGTCGACAGATCCACGTGTCCCGTGTGGGCTTCTTAGCTTTTTTGCAGTTTCTCAAATTGCTCGCGCAGTTTGTCGAGTGTGGCTCCAAAGGTCACGAGACGCTCTTTCTCCTGGGCGACCACTTGCGCGGGGGCACGCGCGACGAAGCCTTCATTGCCCAGTTTGGCGTTTGCCTTGGCAATTTCGCCTTCGAGTCGGACGATCTCTTTCGACAGGCGCTCGCGTTCGGCAGCGACATCGATCTCCACTTTCAGCATCAGCTTGACGGTGCCGACCACGGACACCGGTGCCGGGGATTCCGGCAGCGCGGTCACAACCTGCACATCGGACAATTTGGCCAAGGCTTGCAGATAGGGAACAAAGGACTGCACGTTCTCCTGCTCGCCGGCTGCGGCTTCGATCACCAGCGGAACACGCTGTGCGGGCGACAGCTGCATTTCGCCACGCAGGTTGCGGCATGCATCGGTCATGGCCTTCAACTGCGTTATCCAGCCTTCGGCCTTGTCGTCGATCTTTTCTAGATTCGGGCGCGGATAGGCCTGCAGCATGATCGATTCGCCGCTGGCATCAAGCTGCTGATCGGTCATCGGTGCAATCTTTTGCCACAATTGTTCGGTGATGAACGGAATGATCGGATGCGCGAGACGCAGCACGGTCTCCAGCACGCGCAACAAGGTGCGGCGGGTTGCGCGCTGTTGGGCTTCATTGCCGGTCTGGATCTGGACCTTCGCCACTTCCAGGTACCAGTCGCAATACTCGTCCCAGATGAACTTGTAGATGGCCGATGCGATGTTGTCGAAACGGTAGTCGGCAAAACCCTTTTCCACTTCTGCTTCGGTCCGCTGCAGCAGCGAGACGATCCAGCGGTCGGCCTGCGAGAAATCGCGGCCGCCTTCGCCACAGGAAGCGCCGTCGAAGCCGCAATCCTTGCCTTCGGTATTCATCAGCACGAAGCGCGTCGCATTCCACAGCTTGTTGCAGAAGTTGCGATAGCCTTCGCAGCGGTTCAGGTCGAAATTGATATTGCGGCCCAGCGATGCGTAGCTCGCCATCGTGAAGCGCAGCGCGTCGGTGCCGAACGCTGAAATGCCGTTTGGAAATTCCTTGCGGGTGGCCTTGGCGATGCTTTCCGCCTGCTTGGGATTCATCAGCCCGGTGGTGCGCTTGGCGACCAGCGACTCGACGTCGATGCCGTCGATCAGGTCGATCGGATCGAGCGTATTGCCCTTGGACTTCGACATCTTCTGACCGCTGGCATCGCGCACCAGGCCATGCACATACACGGTCTCGAACGGCACCTTGCCGGTGAAGTGCGTGGTCATCATCACCATGCGCGCAACCCAGAAGAAGATGATGTCGAAGCCGGTCACCAGTACGGATGAGGGCAGGAACATCTTGTAGTCAGGCGTTTCTTCCGGCCAGCCGAGCGAGGAGAACGGTACCAGCGCGGACGAGAACCAGGTGTCGAGCACATCGGACTCGCGCTTGAGCGTCTTGCCGCCGGCCTGCGCCTGCGCATCCGCTTCATTGCGCGCGACGTAGATGTTGCCCTCGTCGTCATACCATGCAGGGATCTGATGACCCCACCAGAGCTGACGTGAAATACACCAGTCCTGGATGTTGTTGAGCCACTGGTTGTAAGTCGTGGTCCAGTTTTCGGGCACGAACTTGATCTCGCCGCCGGAGACTTTTTCCAGCGCGACTTCGGCGATCGACTTGCCGGGGAAATGCGTGCCTTCGGGCGCCGCCTTGCTCATCGCGACGAACCACTGGTCGGTCAGCATCGGTTCGATCACGACGCCGGTACGGTCGCCGCGCGGCACCATCAGCTTGTGCGGCTTGACCGATTCCAGCAGGCCGGCGGCTTCGAGGTCGGCGACGATCTGCTTGCGCGCCTCGTAACGATCCATGCCCTGATACTTGGCGGGGCCGTTCTCATTGATCTTCGCATCGAGCGTGAGGATGCTGATCTTGTCGAGATTATGACGCTGGCCGACCGCATAGTCGTTGAAGTCATGCGCGGGCGTGATCTTCACGCAGCCGGTGCCGAATTCCTTGTCGACGTAGTCATCGGCGATGATCGGGATTTCACGATCGGTCAGCGGCAGCTTCAGCAGCTTGCCGACCAGTGCGGTATAGCGCTCGTCAGTCGGGTCCACGGCCACGGCGACGTCGCCCAGCATGGTTTCCGGACGCGTGGTCGCGACCGTGATGTGGCCGCTGCCATCGACCAGCGGATAGCGGATATGCCACATATGGCCGTCTTCTTCTTCCGATACCACTTCGAGGTCGCTGACTGCGGTCAGCAGCTTCGGGTCCCAGTTGACCAGACGCTTGCCGCGATAGATCAGGCCCTGCTCGAACAGGCGGACGAAGACTTCGGTCACCGCCTTGGACATCTTCTCGTCCATCGTGAAGTATTCGCGGCTCCAGTCGGTGGAGGCGCCCATGCGGCGCATCTGGCCGGTGATGGTCGAGCCGGAGTGCTCTTTCCATTCCCAGACTTTTTCGAGGAATTTCTCGCGGCCGAGGTCATGGCGCGAAATCTTTTGCGCATCGAGCTGGCGCTCGACCACGATCTGCGTGGCGATGCCGGCGTGATCGGTACCCGGGATCCAGGCGGTATTGTGGCCGCGCATCCGGTAGTAACGTGTCAGGCCGTCCATCACCGTCTGGTTGAATGCATGGCCCATGTGCAGCGTGCCCGTCACATTGGGCGGCGGCAACTGGATGCTGAAGGCCGGCTTGCTGGCGTCGGTCGTCGCGGTGTAGTAACCGCGCTGTTCCCATTCGGTACGCCAGTGCTTCTCAATGTCGGCGGGCTCGAAAGACTTGGCTAATTCCATGATTTTATTGAATGCTTTGCGAAAACCTCGATTATAAGGGAGCCATCGCGAATGAGCCTTGAAACTCTGAGTGTGCTGTTCGCCAGTCACCAAAGAACCACTGCGGAGCAATGATGGCAGTCGCGCCGAATAAAACACATGCGCCCTCAATGAAAGTGAACTGCTAGCAAAGTAGCAACGGTACTTGAGCGCTAATGGGCGTGTTGCAGTTCTTGAAACTCCCCCTTTGTAGAGTGATTGCCCGTTAGGGACGCAACCTACGCCTTGAACATTGTCCTGCATCTGAAATAGAGCAACCGGTTTGGCGGGAATAACGGTTCCTACCGTGAGGGAATCTCCGCGGCCGATGTCGCGGAGGAGGACTACGCCGACTCGGGAGTCAGTGCCTCTCGTTGTGCATGTGTCAGTTTGGGCAACAAATTGAGCAATTGCTGTTGATCCGTAGACGATGACGAGCGCCGCAACTTATTGACAAAATCCAGTTGCTCGTTTGGATCAAGAACGTTGAATGCTTCTAATTTGATGTCATGCTTGAGTAACTCAGTGGTGGCGGGGTCGTATTTCCGATAGCGATCGGCCGCCATGAGGACGAGGCGTTTCTCGCGGGCGCTTTTTTCCACTGACCTCATTTTTACGAAGACGATACGTTCCTCGGGGGAGTCTGTCTCCACTTCTTCCACGGACCTGATTTTCACTTCAGTTCCAAACAACGCCATCCTGAGATAATTAGTGAGTCTGTTTGCGGTCGCGACGTCTTCGGCAGAATCCAGACTTGTTTCGATACGCTTGATTAATTTGTTTTTCGCATTGGAATCCAGGTCTGTGGATACTTTTTGGACCGCTGAACAATAAGCGTCGATCGACGCCAACATGGAGGTGATGTCAGCTTTTGTGCGCGGTACGAGCCTTTCCATGCGTTCCTCGGGCGATAGCGTCATCAGTAAACCACCCAGGCCATCTACCAAGGCGCGATTTCCTGTCTGTAAAACCGAGAAAAACAGAGAGTGGCCTTCGCTGTTTCTTATTGGGACGAGCTGGCCACGCCACTCTTCAGGGACCATTTCAGGGACCATTTTCTGCGCCACGTTGACCGACTTCCAATAGGTCTGCGCATATTGCTGGGCCGCAGGGCTTGTCCCGGTAGGATCTTGTTGCAGTTGCTGTACCAGCGCGAGCGAAAAACGCTCACATGCGTGTTTCAAGGTGTTCATTCTGATTGTCGGGTTACTTTCCGACTGCGCGCTCACATACAGCGCATGGCCCAGCTGGGAGTTGGTAAATGCTACAAACGTCATGTCCTGCTCGACCCCTACCGGCTTCGTGTCCGCCCATGTCTGGAGGACCGAAATCCATGAGTCCCTATCCGGCAAGAAGCCGAGCGTGACTAACGCGCTTTGAATCGGCGGAGTGAATTGTCCAGGGCGGGCGGCACTCAACCATCTAATCGCCCGGTTCGGATCGACGCGCGGATCGTTCAGCAAGGCTTTGGCGATGTCCGCCCATTTTGTACCTCCCTGCGCAGCCAGCGCCAACGCGAAGGACAACTCGGACTCCGACACATATTGTGGATTGAGGGAGATTCTCAACTGGTTGGGATTGATCGAGATTGAAGTAAGCCGTCCCGTTTCATCCAACGAATAGGGCAGCGCAAGCATCTGGCGCACCATGTCGACGTTTTGACTAACCACCGCCGCCTCAAACGGGCTAAAGCCGTCGCTTGCTTTTGCGTTGATGTCGAAGTTTGGTACCTTCGCCTTGATGTGTTCGTACACCAGGTTCAGCAAAGCGAACGCGTCGCTGTGCGACTGCGGGGGAATACTCTCCATCCGTAGCTTGGCTATCCAATGCAGAACTGTATTGCTTGCCGCGTCCCTCTGGCCCACATCGATCCCCGTTCCGTCCGGCCCTGTCCACTCCAGGAGCGTCTTCGCCATGGGGAGATTTATCTTGCCGCAGGCAACGGCCAAGGGGGTGTGGCCGTTCTCGTTTGCAATGCGAGCCGCGTCTACGCCGACGACGTCCAATACCACCTTGGCGGCGTTAGCATTACTCAAATTTACCGCCGCATGAAGCAACTGTCCTCCTTTGTCCACCGCATTGGTCGCAGCCTGCAGTATCTCCGTCAACGTCTCTTTGAACGCGTCCATATGTCTTTCCGCTGCAGACAGTCCGCCGCGCTCCAGCAAAAGTGTGGCGATGGGTGACCTTCTATCGGCGTCCCAGATCAAGTCGAGCGGCGTATTACCATCGGAGGTTCTTTTGTTGACGTCGTTACCTGTAGTGGAGAGTAAGTTTTTGACCATATTGAGGTCAGGGGGCTGTCGGTTGCATGCTAGGTGAAGACGAGTCAGCCCCTTACTGTTCAATAGGTGTTGGAAATTTTGAGCCGCCTTTACGTTTGTCGGTAGGCTCTTTAGCAACTCGTCTAGCAATGTCATGACATCAGCCTCGGGTAGCAAGGTGAGCAGCTTCCCGCACGCGCGACTCTGTTCCTCATTAATGTGGAAACCGCTGAACAAGATATCCAACGGCCTCTGTCGTTTAGCATTTTCTTCTTGAAAAACGCGGAGACGGTCTTCAGGGGGAACGCGCTCCAGAAGGGGGTAAAGGGCTGCAACCTCTTGGCCATCCGTTAGCATCGCAAGGTGAAGCACAGTGTTCTGCTCTTTATCGTCTGTTTTGTCCATCATCACCGCTGCGGCACTGCCTCTCGGTAGGACGTGCGTGAAGGCAGCAAGAACCTCGGTATAGTTATCTGGCGTTAGTGCATGGTGAAGTGCGGTTTTCCCATCGCTATCTCGAAGCCGTAGCAGCTCCTCAGCGTGCGAGGGGACTAGTTCCAATAATTGACCATAGGCAAGAATAGTGTCGACCGCTCCGGTGGTACATGGCAATGTGATACCCCGATCAAGCAGTCCTTGGCTATCGGGATGGGCTTCGCATTTCAGCACATCGAATGTCTCCCCGGTGTCTAATTTCTCGAGCTGATCCTTCAGTTGCTGAATACTTCCAGCAAAGCCTTTATGCACAAAGTACTGCAGAGCGGCTTTGAAATCTTCAATGTGCTTCAGAGGGCCGCAGCTTGTCACAGTGCGGTCCAGGATAGGCGGCTTGTCCTCGTTAAGTTCTTCCTCGCGACGTCGGTACAACATGCAACCAGGGGCGTTGTCGAAATAGAGATCCATTGATTCCTGATCCTCAATCCAAGTCGACAGGCCCTCCAGCGAAAGTCCTTCCCATTCGGTTGTATCAAGGCGCGCATGGTCGCCGGTGATATTGGGGTCGTAGAGGCGCGCAACATAGTGCTTCTTTCCGTTCTCTTTCGTCTTGATCACAAGGTCGAGGTTCATGGCGTGAACGAACGACTCTAGGACGAACTGTTTGCCGGCTGAGTCCCGCCCTTCACTCATCATCTCAGCCTCCATCTGTTCGAATTGCCCGACCAGAACATCTCCGAAATCCCGATTCTTTACGAAATACGTTTCAGTTGCCTGAGCTAGCACTCGTTTATATTTCGCTTCGAGTTTGAGACTCCGATCAAGGGCCGCTTGGAGAGATTTTGCATCTTGAAACGAAGCCAAATTCGATTTGATGCGCGGCCCGCCGAATTTTGGCAATCCGCCTGGGTTGTCCATGACATCCCCGATCTTTTGGGATTCCTCCTGAAGTAAGAGGGTCAGATGCCGACACCATGCGGTCATCCGTGGCCCTCCGCGCCTCTCGGGAGGCAACTGCAGTTTCCCGTCGTTCAGACTTTCGCGTGAACCCTCTCCCACCTTTTTGTGATGCACCAAGGTGTTGATAACCTGGACTATGCCCGGGTCATCAATGCGCCCAGCTTTCACCGCTGCACGCAGCCAAGTCGCTTCGTCTATTGAGATCGGTGTGAGTAATAGCGCCGCACGGAGCATGTCCAGCGATTCACCCGAAAGCGCATGGTTCGCCTTGACCTCTTCCATCACTTGGGCGCGCATCTCATTTGTTAGGCCGCAGCGGAGAACGAAATCAGGTGTGAAATCGAAATGACAGATGTGCATCTCCCAATCCAGAGCCAAGGTCCCTGGATTGGGATAGAGTTTTTGCTGATTACGGTAAAACTTCACCGCCTCGCGCATCTGCTCGTTGGGTATTTTCCTCAGGAAGTCGAGCTTGAGCTCAGAGATGTCAACTTCGCCTACGAGCCTCTTGAAGCTATTGATATCCGATCTGGTGATCGCTTGCTCAAGCTGCTGCAAGGGCGTGGCCTGCGACGAACTAACCAGCGCGGACAGATCAGTCGGGGAACTGATGGGAAAACGATTATTGATGGCCATATCTTTCTCTGCCTCTGCTTGCTATCGTGCCGCGCAAGTTTGATTTAAGACTAATTGAGTCCCGCTGGCGCTTTGTCAGAGTGTTCCCCTTCGCACTGGCGTGCGTGGTCGCGCTTGCGGCCCTTTCTCACTTGGATGATCCGTTAACGCTTTTAACGATTGCGTACCGTAGTGGGTGGTTTCGGGGAGGGAATAAGTTCCATTGGCATAGAGCGTGGTAGATCGGTAGACGCCATGGCGATTACAGACTCCTTGACGACGCTGGCAGTGCGGTAGCCGATTGCAAAAGTTCCACTCGCGAATGCTTTGATTAGGACGCGTTGTCCGATGCGTGTTGGCGCAATTTGAAGAAGGCGGCAATTCACAAAAGATTGTCAAAAGGATATAAAAATCGCGGCTGACTTGGCTGGGCTTGGCCGGTATAATGCGATTCGTTTTACAACGTTTTACAAGCGGGACGCTAGGGGTCCTGGCCTACGATGATTCACGTGGCCGGGTGAGAAATACCCTCGAACCTGATCTGGGTAATGCCAGCGAAGGGAAGCAATCGGAAAAACACGCCCATTCCGAGGTTCCTTTCGCTTTTTTTGAGCAAAGGAACCTTATGAACGCCAATCCCCAATTCCTCGCCGCGACCGCCACGGTCGACGAAGCCGCAATCCAGCCCCTCCCAAATTCCCGCAAGATCTATGTCGAAGGCTCGCGTCCCGATATCCGGGTGCCGATGCGTGAAATCAGCCAGGCCGATACACCGGCTTCGTTTGGCGCGGAAAAAAATCCGCCGATCACGGTATATGACACCTCCGGTCCGTACAGCGACCCGAATGTCAGCATTGACATTCGCTCCGGCCTGGCCGCACTACGTGCGGGATGGATCGCGGAACGCAACGATACCGAGGAACTGGCCGGGCCGACCTCGAAATACGGCATCGAGCGGCTGAACGACCCCAAGCTTGCGGAGCTGCGTTTTAACCTGCATCGCAAGCCGCGCCGCGCCATCGCCGGCAAGAATGTGACCCAGATGCATTACGCACGTCAGGGCATCGTCACGCCGGAAATGGAATACATCGCCATCCGCGAAAATATGCGTCGCAAGGAATATCTGGAAAACCTGAAAGCGTCCGGCCCGATGGGACAAAAACTGGCTGACCTGATGGGTCGCCAGCATCCGGGCCAGAGCTTCGGTGCTGCGATTCCCGCCGAGATCACACCGGAATTCGTCCGTTCCGAGGTCGCCTGCGGCCGCGCCATTATTCCCGCCAATATCAACCACCCGGAAATCGAACCGATGATCATCGGCCGCAATTTCCTCGTGAAGATCAATGCCAACATCGGTAACTCGGCAGTGACTTCGTCGATCGGCGAAGAAGTCGAAAAGATGACCTGGGCGATCCGCTGGGGCGGCGATACCGTGATGGATCTGTCGACCGGCAAACACATCCACGAAACCCGCGAATGGATCATCCGCAATTCGCCGGTGCCGATCGGCACCGTGCCGATTTACCAGGCGCTGGAAAAGGTCAACGGCAAGGCCGAAGACCTGACCTGGGAAATCTTCCGCGACACGCTGATCGAGCAGGCGGAGCAGGGTGTTGATTATTTCACCATCCACGCCGGCGTGCGGCTGCAATACGTGCCGCTGACCGCGAAGCGCATGACCGGTATCGTGTCGCGCGGCGGTTCCATCATGGCGAAATGGTGTCTTGCGCATCACAAGGAATCCTTCCTGTACGAGCACTTTGAAGACATCTGCGACATCATGAAAGCCTATGACGTGTCGTTCTCGCTGGGCGACGGCCTGCGTCCTGGCTCGATCTACGATGCGAACGACGAAGCGCAGCTCGGTGAGCTGAAAACGCTGGGTGAACTCACGCAAATCGCGTGGAAGCATGACGTGCAGGTGATGATTGAAGGTCCCGGCCATGTGCCGATGCACCTGATCAAGGAAAACATGGACCTGCAACTGGAGCAGTGCCATGAAGCGCCGTTCTATACGCTGGGGCCGTTGACCACCGATATCGCGCCCGGCTACGACCACATTACCTCGGGCATCGGCGCCGCGATGATCGGCTGGTATGGCACGGCGATGCTGTGCTATGTAACGCCGAAAGAACACCTCGGCCTGCCGAACAAGGCTGACGTCAAGGAAGGCATCATTACCTACAAGCTGGCAGCACACGCGGCCGATCTGGCCAAGGGCCATCCGGGAGCACAGATTCGCGACAACGCCTTGTCGAAAGCGCGATTCGAATTCCGCTGGGAAGACCAGTTCAACATCGGCCTCGATCCGGACAAGGCGCGTGAATTCCACGACGAGACACTGCCGAAGGATTCGGCCAAGGTCGCGCATTTCTGCTCGATGTGCGGCCCGCATTTCTGTTCGATGAAGATTACACAGGATGTGCGCGACTACGCTGCCAGCCAAGGCATCTCCGACGAACAGGCGCTGAAGAAAGGCATGGAAGTGAAAGCCGTCGAGTTCATCAAGAGTGGCGCGGAAATCTATCGCAAGCAGTAAGGCCATGCAGATCGAACTGAACGGTGCGCCGCATGCGGTTGCCGACAATGAAAACGTGCAGGGATTGATCGTGTCGCTCGATCTGGTTGGCAAGTCGCTGGCCGTGGCAATCAATCGTGAAATCGTGCCACGACAGCAGTGGGTTGAGCGGGCCTTGCGTCCGAATGATCGCGTGGACATTGTGCGGGCGATTGGCGGCGGTTGATGTGTAAAGAAGGTTACCAGCCAGGTTAAGTCTAAAGGACGTTCCCTCCCCTTCAAGGGGAGGGCTAGGGCGGGGATGGGCTGAAGACACAGGGACAAACGAAAGATGCAAGGCCAAACCAACACGTTTTCCAAACCAGCATCCAAAGCGTTAAGAAAAGCGATGACAGACGCCGAACTGCATTTATGGCAGCGTCTTCGCGGAAAACAGCTTGGTGTGAAATTTCGACGGCAGCATCCATTCGAAAAGTATGTGCTTGACTTTGTTTGCCTGGAGCGAATGGTAATTGTGGAAGTAGATGGGTCGCAACATGCGGAGAACCAGCAATACGATGACGCACGTTCAGAAAAGTTGAAGTTCGCTGGATATATCGTGCTGCGGTTTTGGAATAACGAAGTGTTGTATCGAACTGATGAGGTGATGCAAGTGATTTGGGATGCTTTGAACCCATCCCCACCCTAACCCTCCCCTTGAAAGGGAGGGAACATCAAGGTCTTGACGACTTATAGGTGATGAATAGCCTTCAAGGGGCGTAACACTTTTCCTGAGTGGAGTGAAAGAGGAGATTTTATGACCAGGCAGCACAGCAATAGTCCGGACGAACAAGGCCTCACCATCGCCGGCAAAACCTACCGCTCCCGCCTGCTGGTAGGCAGCGGCAAATATCGCGACCTCGAAGAAACCCGCGCGGCGACCGAAGCCAGCGGCGCGGAAATCATTACGGTCGCCATCCGGCGCGTCAACATCGGACAAGACCCGAAAGCCCCCAACCTGCTCGACGTCGTGCCGCCGTCGCGTTACACCATCCTGCCGAACACGGCCGGCTGCTACAACGCGAAAGATGCCGTCTACACCCTGCAGCTTGCACGCGAACTGCTCGACGGGCACAAGCTGGTCAAGCTCGAAGTACTGGGCGACGAAAAGACGCTGTTCCCGAACATGCCGGAAACCCTGAAGGCGGCTGAGACCCTGGTGAAGGATGGCTTCGACGTCATGGTCTACTGCAGCGACGACCCGATCCAGGCGAGGATGCTGGAAGAGATCGGCTGCGTCGCCGTGATGCCGCTGGCATCATTGATCGGTTCCGGCATGGGCATTCTGAACCCGTGGAATCTGTCACTGATCATCGAGCAGTCCAAGGTACCGGTACTGGTCGATGCCGGTGTCGGCACCGCTTCCGATGCGGCAATTGCGATGGAACTTGGTTGCGATGGCGTGCTGATGAACACGGCGATTGCCGGTGCGCGCGATCCGATTCGTATGGCACGTGCGATGAAACTGGCGGTGGAAGCCGGACGCGATGCGTATCTCGCCGGACGTATTCCCAAGCGCTTCTCCGCGTCGCCGTCCTCGCCGATGGAAGGCCGCGCGACGTGACACGGCCCAGCGTTCTTGTTTTTGCCGGCTCCGATCCCAGTGGCGGCGCCGGCATCCAGGCGGACATCCAGGCCATTTCCGCCATGGGGGCGCATCCGCTGCCGGTCATCACCGCACTGACCGTGCAGGACAACGACCGTGTGTATCAGGTGCAACCGGTGGCAGCCGATCTGGTGCGGCAGCAGGCGCAGGTGTTGATGAACAAGATCGATATCGCTGCGGTAAAGATCGGCATCGTCGGCAACCGCGACAATGCCGAAGCGATTGCTGACACGCTGCGCCGACTCAAAATAAGCAAGCCCAATCTTCCGGTGGTGCTCGATCCCGTGCTGGCAAGCGGCCATGGCGATCATTTGTCGGAAGACAATCCCGTGCAGTCGATGGCGATACTGATGCCGATGGCAACGCTCGTGACTCCCAATCTGCCCGAAGCAGAAAAACTGTGTGCAGGCGAAAGGAGACTGGAAGCGCAGGTCGACAAACTGCTGTTCCAGTGTCCGAATGTCCTGATCAAGGGCGGCCATGACAGTGGCCCGGATGTCGTCAATCGCTGGTACTCGGATAGCGGCCAACGCACCTGGACCTGGCCGCGGCTGGACGGCGGATTTCACGGCAGCGGTTGTACGCTTGCATCTGCGGTCGCTGCTTTGCTGGCGCACGGCAAACCCATGATGGAGGCAATCGAGTCGGCGCAGGCCTATTGTCAGCATGCGCTGATGTCAGCGTATGCCATCGCGGACGGACAACGTATCCCTGACCGCAGCGCAACTTTGGAGAACAAGGCATGAAAGGTTTATATCTGGTCACTCCCGATTGGGACGACACGCAGAAACTGCTGCAGACGACGGAAGCGGGTCTGCGCGGCGGGGCGGCATTCATACAGTATCGGCACAAGACGGCATCGCCCGAATTACGCCACGAGCAGGCAAGGGAACTGCAACGTCTCTGCCGCAAATATGGACGCCCTTTCATCATCAATGACCACCTTGATCTGTGCATCGCACTCAATGCCGATGGCATTCATGTAGGCGGTACCGATGCCTCGGTGGCGGAAGCACGAAAGGTGGTCGGCCCATCGAAAATCGTCGGCGCATCGTGTTACGGTACGCTGCAACTGGCGCAGGACGCCCAGGCGGCAGGCGCAAGCTATGTGGCCTTCGGCGGTTTCTATCCGTCACGCGTCAAGAAATACGATTTCAAGACGCCGCCCGACATCGTGACGCAGGCAAGGGAAAGCATTCCCTTGCCCAGCGTCGTCATCGGCGGCATGACACAGGAAAACGCAGCACCGCTGGTTGCGCTGGGCGCCGACATGGTGGCAGTGATCAGCAGTGTCTACATGGTCGAGGATCCGGAAAGCGCGGCGCGTGGATTTGCACGGTTGTTCACCGGCTTGTCGGATTAACCACGCGCCGCATCCCTAAGCATCGCGCGTTGCGCCACCCGCATAAGGCGCGTAAGGCCATTGCAGCGCAGCAATGAATGCCAGATATTGGCGGTGGGGATTTCGCTGCACGGATATAATCTGTGGATGCAGAATCTTCTCCACAATCTCAATCCCGAACAGCTTGCAGCAGTGACATTGCCGGCCCAGCCCGCACTGATTCTTGCGGGCGCCGGGTCCGGCAAAACCCGTGTGCTGACCACGCGTATCGCATGGCTGATACAAACCGGGCAAGTCTCTCCCGCAGGCATTCTTGCGGTGACCTTCACCAACAAGGCGGCGAAGGAAATGATGTCGCGCCTGTCCGCAATGTTGCCGATCAATACACGTGGCATGTGGATCGGCACTTTCCACGGCTTGTGTAATCGACTCTTGCGCGCGCATTACCGCGATGCCGGTCTGCCGCAGACATTCCAGATTCTCGATTCGGCCGATCAGCTGTCGATGATCAAGCGCCTGCTGAAGGCCTTGAACGTCGACGACGAAAAATACCCGCCGCGCAACCTGATGTACTTCATCAACGGCGCCAAGGACCAAGGCTTGCGTGCACGGGATGTGGAAGCGCATGACGAATACAACCGTCGCTTCGTCGAACTCTATGATGCCTATGACAACCAGTGCCAGCGCGAAGGCGTGGTCGATTTCGCCGAACTGTTGTTGCGCACCTATGAACTGCTCAGTCGCAACCAGCCGCTGCGTGAACATTATCAGTCGCGCTTCCGCCATATTCTCGTCGACGAGTTTCAGGATACGAACAACCTGCAATACAACTGGCTGAAGCTGATGGCCGGTGAAAACAATGCGGTCTTTGCGGTTGGCGACGATGACCAGAGCATTTACGCATTTCGTGGCGCGAACGTCGGCAACATGGTCGCGTTCGAACGCGAATTCCGCGTGCAGAACCTGATCAAGCTGGAACAGAATTATCGTTCGCACGGCCACATCCTCGATACCGCGAACACGCTGATCGCCAACAACAGCAAGCGGCTCGGCAAGAACCTGCGTACCGATGCCGGTCATGGCGAACCGGTGCGCATTTACGAGGCGAGCAGTGATATCCAGGAAGCGCAATGGATTATCGAGGAGGCCAAAAGCCTGATCGCCGATGGCGCCTTGCGCAGTGAAATTGCGATCCTCTACCGCTCCAATGCGCAGTCGCGCGTGATCGAGCATGCCCTCTTTACAGCCGGTATTCCCTATCGCGTGTATGGCGGCCAGCGCTTCTTCGAGCGCGCTGAAATCAAGCATGCGATCGCCTACCTGCAGTTGATGGACAATCCGCACAATGATTCGGCTTTCCTGCGCGTGGTGAACTTTCCGACGCGCGGCATTGGCGCGCGGTCGATCGAGCAGTTGCAGGATGCCTCGCGCCAGTACGGCATTTCCCTGTACGCGGCGGTGCCTTATGTGGCCGGCAAGGCGGGCTCGTCACTGGGTTCGTTCGTCAAGCTGGTCGAGGCGATGCGCTTCGAAACGCAAAATCTGCCGCTGCAGGAAATGGTCAAGGTCATGCTCGACATGAGCGGCCTGATCCCGCATTACCAGAACGAAAAGGAAGGCGCAGACCGGATCGAAAACCTGGAGCAGCTGGTCAGTGCGGCGATGCTGTTCGTGTCGGAAGAAGGATTCGGCATCGATACCCCGGCTTTCCTCGGCCCGAAGGCGGATGCCTCTGCCGGCACGCCGCTACCGAACGGCGATGAAGTGATTGATGCCGATGCGCCATTGCCGACAGTGATGTCGCCGCTGTCCGCCTTTCTGTCGCATGCTTCGCTGGAAGCGGGCGACAACCAGGCGCAGGCCGGCCAGGATGCACTGCAGCTGATGACCGTGCACTCTGCAAAGGGACTGGAATTCGATGCGGTGTTCATTACTGGTCTCGAAGAAGGTTTGTTCCCGCATGAGAACAGCGCGCAGGAAGAGGGTGGGCTGGAGGAAGAGCGGCGCCTGATGTATGTCGCCATCACTCGCGCCAAGAAGCGGCTGTATATGAGCTTTTCGCAAACGCGCATGCTGCACGGCCAGACCCGCTACAACATGAAGTCGCGCTTCTTCGACGAGCTGCCGGAAGGCTCATTGAAATGGCTATCGCCCAAGTTGCAGCATCACTGGTTCGGCCAGAAGAAATCGGCATGGGATGATGCGCCCGAAAGTGGCGTCAATGTCATTGCGCAAAGCTTCGTGCGCAAGGATATTGGCTGGCGTATTGGCGAGACCGTGTCGCATCAGAAGTTCGGTGAAGGCGTGATCGTCAACATCGAAGGTGGCGGCACCAATTCGCGTGCGCATATCAACTTCGGAAAGCATGGCATGAAGCTGCTGGATCTGAATATCGCGAAGCTGGAGCGGGTCAGCGGGTGAGGGAGTAAGGCGTCGGAGTGGATTGGCGGATTTTCAAATCTATATCTTCACGTCCACCTATCCTTTGTCCGGTTCCCTCCCTCTCGTAGGGGGAGGGCTAGGGTGGGGGTGTGACGGTCGAATCAACACCCGTTGTTCGTAAGTTCCTCACCCCGCGCGGCCAGCCCGGCAAAACAATTGCCGCAACAACCTTTCACCAGCTTTCTCCACAGAAGCAGGCGCCGCTACGCCGCCAAACTGAAAAACTTCATCGGATCCACGCGCCACTTCTCCGGCGACTGGTGGCTGACGATCTTGTCGCCGCCTCCCATACCGAGAGGGCGGGAAAGATCGACCTGTATCGGCTTGATATAGGTATTGGACTTGGTGCTGAAGAAGACATTGACCTTTGGCGCCAGCAGATTGGTCTCATGCGGTTCGGTCACCACGCCGAGCCGTCCCGATTCCAGCAGCACCAGCGTCCCCACCGGATAGATGCCGATGCAGCGCATGAAGCTTTGTACATGCTGCGGGTTGAAATGGAATTTGCTCCATTCAAAAATCTTGCGCAGCGCCTCTGCCGCCGGCATCCCCTTGTGATAGCAACGATCCGCCGTGATCGCGTCATATACATCGACGATCGCCGCCATCTGTGCCAGCGTGCTGATCTGCTCGCCCGGCAGCTTGTCCGGATAACCGCTGCCATCCATGCGCTCATGGTGATGCAAGGTGATGTCGAGCGGGATGTTGCCGACGCCCGGCGTCTTCAGCAGGATCTCGTAGCCGTCTTTCGGATGCTTGCGAATGACATCGAATTCCTCGTCCGTCAGGCGGCCCGGCTTGTTCAGCACTTCATCCGGCACCAGCGCTTTGCCGGTGTCATGCAACAGGCCGCCCAGTCCCGCCTGGCGGGTCAACTCGGTGTCCATCCCGGCGGAGCGGCAAAATGCCACGAGCAGCGTGCATACGCTGACTGAGTGCAGGAAGGTGTAATCGTCCTTGTTCTTGATGCGCAGCAGGCCGGTCAGCGCGCCGGGATTGCGCAGGATGGATTCGGTGATGTTCTGTACCACCGGCTCGACCTGATCGAGCTCGATCGCCTTGCCGAGGCGCGCATCATGCATGACGGTGCGTACCAGCTGGTGCGCCTGATTCTTGACCTGGACTGCCCGCGCCATTTCTTCCGCAACGGATACCCGTATCGCTGGCGCCGCCTGGCGCCTGGCGAAATCGAGCATTTCATGCTCCAGCGAAGCCTTCGCTTCTTCCGCGGTGGGCGCGTCCGGTACATCGAGACCCTTGGACGTGTCGATATACAGCTCATGGATACCAGCATCGACGACCTTCCGGATTTCTTCATCCGACGTGATCATCAGCTGGCTGCGCAGGAATGGATGATCCATCCAGTGACAGCTGAGGTCGTGGACATACATGCCGACTTTGAGCTGACGAATGCCGATTTTCTTGATCATCGGGACTCCCCTGTGGACAGGACCCATGGCAGCAGCCGACCTGGCTGCTTATGCGGCAAGTATAGCCATTTTGTTGCGACGGGGCATTATTTAGAGTGAGAGCGTTGCAGTCGACGGTGCCGTTGATACCGGGCAAAGTCCGGAAGCGGGCGCTCTAGTTCAGAAGGGCAGGCGCAGTAGAATCCGGGCGCCCGAAGATGGCCGTATAGGTGGGATAGAACGAGCAGTACATGACGACTGTGAGCATCAGGGACAGCGGCAGCAGGACCAGCATGACAACGAACGATTTTGCAAACAGCATCGCAATCAGACTGCTGACGAGCGCCGGTAACAAGACGCCTATCAACATCCAGCTCAATCCGTACACAAGAAAGGCGCTGCCCGCACGCTTGACGGCGAAGAAGCTATAAAACACGGCCTTGCCGACGCTCATCTTCTGCCAGAAAATCAGCGGCGCTGCATACCAGAACGCCATTGCGGCAGGAATGTAGATTGCTGCCGAAAACATCATGCCCAGCGACATGTTGGAATTACGGATGGTTTCGCGATCCAGTGCTTTGTCGCTACTCATCACTTGCCAAAATACGCCGCCATCGATCAGCGCCGATGCCGCGACCGCCACCACCGCAGCGATCAGGTACAGCACACCGAGTTTCAGCAGCGATGCAAACGCCGGTTTGCGAAAGCCGGTCAGCAACAGGTTGGGATAGACCTTTTTGCCCTGTTCGATGTGGGTACAGGCCTGCATGAATGCCATCGAGAAAACCGGCACCAGCACCATCGGCAAAATCTGGCCGAGCAAAGGCACGATGCCAATGATCAGCATCAGGAACATGTAGGCGAGAAACAGGGTCGCCATTTCGGCCGGCTGCTTGCGAAACAAGGCAAAACCTTGTTTCACCCATAGCCAGCCAGCGTTTGCGGGCAATTTTTCCATGCTCAGTAGAGTACAGGAACTGGATGTTCGATGCGCTGGCGCAGAATGCGCTCGAAATGCGTGGGATCGTGCGGTGTCAGCATTTCGGCCTTGCGTGGCATGTAGAAGTCGTACAGTCGCGACAGCCAGAAGCGTAGCGCGCCGGCTTGCAGCATCGTCCGCCAGCCCTGCTTCTCGGCCTCGTTGAACGGCCGCACCGCATGGTAAGCATCGAGCAGGGCGCGTACGCGCGGCTCGTCGAGCGCGCCGGATTCCAGGTCGATGCACCAGTCATTGACCGTGACGGCGACATCGAAGAGCCAGGTGTCGCAGCCGGCAAAATAGAAATCGAAGAAACCGGTCAGCCGTTCGCCGTCAAACATGACATTGTTGCGGAACAGGTCCGCATGTACCGGACCCTTCGGCAGCTGGTGATAAATTTGGGAGGCCGCAAATGCTTCCTGCGCATGCATTTCGGCACGCAACAGATGCTGCTGGCTTTCGGGAATATAGGGCAGCACCACCGGCGTCGTCGCCTGCCACCAATCGATTGCCCGCAGATTGGGCTGGCGGATCCCGAAATCCTGTCCGGCCAGGTGCATCTTGGCGAGCATGGCACCGACCTCTGCACAATGCACCGGCTCAGGCGACATTTGCGAACTGCCTTCCAGCTTGGTGACGATGGAAGCCGGCTTGCCATGCAGGGAATGAATGATCTCCCCTTGATGGTTGGCGACGGGTACCGGCACCAGCACGCCGCGTTCGGCGAGATGCCGCATCAGGTGCAGGTAGAACGGCAGTTGCGCGAACGTCAGCTTCTCGAAAATCGTGAGGACGTATTCGCCGGTCTCGGTGGTCAGGAAAAAGTTGGAATTTTCAATACCCGAAGCGATGCCCTTGATTGCGAGCGGTTTTCCAAGATTGAACTGGGGCATCCAGTCGATAAGGTCATCCAGGCTGACCGGAGTAAAAACTGCCATGAGCGGAATCGAAAGAGAAAAGTGTCAGGTAACCAGGGGAGCGTTAAGCTTATTTTGGCGCAGGGGGCGGCGGAACAACTGCGGCATCGGTGGCGTCGGTTGGTACGGCGTCCGCCTCTTTCGCTTCTTTCGCGCGGCTGAGATCGAATTCCAGCACTTCCCATTGCGCGGCGCGCAGGCCGCTGCTCTGTGCATCGCCAGGCAGGGTGCTGCCTCCAGCCACATCCGGCTTCAGGTAATACGTGCTGCCGCCGCTGGTAACCTTGATTTCGGTCACTCTGCCGCCCGGAGCCCGCTTTTCGCTGATCTTGCCCTGGTTGTCAGGCGGGCGGATGGTCACAGCCGGTTCTTCGCCTTCTTCCAGCGGTTGTAATTGCGGGGGCCGTGGTGGCGAATCGTTACCGTTACCGGCGGATTGCTGGGCCAGTGCCGACAACGGCATGGCAGCGGCTGCAATGCCGGCTGCGGTAACGACCATGGCCATGAGTGTGCGCATCATAAGGTGTCTTGTTATTAAAATGACAGCAGACCGACATCAATGCTGAAAAGAGTCAAGTCGTGGTGCAGCATTCTAACAAACCAGAACCTGCCGCCCGGCACGGAATTTCACAAATATGCGCCCGGCTCCTTGCTGTATGCAGAAAGCAGGTCTTCGCGTGCTTCGTAAAATGCAAAGATGGCATCAACAATGTTTGCCGGCTCATCAATCAGTTGTACAAGATCCAGGTCCCTGGCCTCTATCATGCCGTTGGCCAGAAGAGATGTCCGGAACCAGTCCAGCAGTCCTCTCCAGAACGTTGTACCAACAAGGATGACAGGAATACGGCGTGATGTACCGGTCTGGATCAATGTCAGTACTTCTGTCAACTCGTCCAGCGTGCCGAAACCGCCGGGCAGTACCACGTAGGCATCTGCATATTTTACAAAGGCGACCTTGCGCGCAAAAAAATGCCGGAAACTGATCGAAATGTTTTGCCATTGATTGCCTTTCTGCTCTCGCGGCAACTCGATATTGAGGCCGACGGATGCTGACTCGCCTTCGTATCCGCCTTTGTTGGCCGCCTCCATGATGCCCGGGCCACCACCTGAAATGACGGCAAGCCCGGCGTCCGACAGGCGCCGCGCAATATCGACCGCCTTTTCATAGAACGGATCGTCCGGACTGGTGCGTGCCGACCCGAAGATGGACACTGCCGGACGCAACTCCGCGAGCCGCTCGGTCGACTCGATAAACTCTGCCATAATCGTGAGCATATGCCACGACTCGCGCGCCTTCTTTTCCGTGGCGCGGCTGATATCGGCGATCTGCCGCAAGCGCGGCACGTTTTTTCCCTTTGACACCATATGAATAAAACCCTGTTGTTAGTGGACGGTTCCAGTTACCTGTACCGTGCTTTTCATGCCATGCCTGACTTGCGTAATCCGGAAGGTGCTCCGACCGGGGCGATTTACGGCATGATCAACATGCTGCGCAAGCTGCGCAACGACTACGCGGCAGGATACATGGCCTGCGTATTCGACGCAAAAGGCAAGACCTTCCGCGACGACATGTATCCGGAATACAAGGCGCATCGACCGTCGATGCCCGAAGACCTCGCCCGGCAGATCGAACCCATCCACGAAGCCGTGCGCGCACTCGGCTGGCCGATCCTGATGGTGGATGGCGTGGAGGCCGATGACGTGATCGGCACGTTAGCCGTGCAGGCAGTCGAGCACGGGCTGGAAGCGGTCATTTCCACCGGTGACAAGGACATGGCGCAACTGGTGAATGACCATGTCACGTTGATCAATACGATGACCAATGAAAAGCTTGACCGCGCTGGCGTCATCGCCAAGTTCGGCGTGCCGCCGGAGCGGATCATCGATTACCTGACCCTGATCGGCGATACCGTCGACAACGTGCCGGGCGTCGCCAAGGTTGGCCCCAAGACTGCGGTCAAGTGGCTGACACAATACGGTTCGCTCGATGAAATCATTGCGCAGGCGTCCGCCATCGGTGGCGCGGTCGGCCAAAACCTGCGTGACGCGCTCGACTGGCTTCCCACAGGCCGCAAGCTCATCACTATCCGCCATGATTGCGACCTAGCCAAGCACATGATATCGATTCCGGAATCGCTGGTCGCCAAGCCGGTCGATAACGATGCGATGATCGAGTTCTTCAAGCGTTACGGATTCAAATCCTGGCTGCGTGAACTGACCGGCGATCCGACGGCGGGCGGCAAGCCGACCGCTCCTCCGGGACAGCAGGGAGAATCTCAGCACAATATGCAGGGTGGCCTGTTCGACAGCACAGCCGCGGTGACCACAACTGATTATGAAACCGTGCTTACCGAGGAGCACCTCACGCGCTGGCTTGACACCATCAACGCCGCGGAACTCACCTCGGTCGATACCGAAACCACGTCGCTCAATGCAATGCAGGCCCAGCTGGTCGGCATCTCGCTGTGTTGCAAGCCTGGCGTGGCGGCTTATATTCCGGTGGCGCACCGTTACCAGGATGCGCCGGTCCAGCTGTCGCGCGATTATGTACTCGGCGTGCTCAAGCCGTGGCTGGAAGACGCGTCCAAGCCCAAGGTCGGCCAGCACCTGAAATACGATGCGCATATCTTTGCCAACTATGGGATCACGGTACGCGGCATCGCGCACGACACGCTGCTTGAGTCCTATGTGTTCGAGTCGCACAAGAGCCATGACATGGACAGCCTCGCGTTGCGCCACCTAAATCGCAAGACCGTCAAGTATGAAGACGTCTGCGGCAAGGGCGCATCACAGATCTGCTTCGATCAGGTCGACATCGAGCGCGCAACCGAATACGCAGCGGAAGACGCCGATATCACGCTGCAGCTGCATAACACCATGTGGCCGCATGTCGCGCAAAACGAAGGACTGCGGTTTGTGTACGAGAAGATCGAGGTTCCAACCTCAATCGTGCTGCAGAAAATCGAACGCAATGGTGTGCTGATCAATACCGAACTGCTGGCGCGCCAGTCGCATGAACTGGGCACGCGGATGATGGAAATGGAGAAGCAGGCGTATGAGCTGGCCGGTCAGCCGTTCAACCTGAATTCGCCGAAACAGATCGGTGAAATCTTCTTCGACAAGCTGCAGTTGCCGGTGGTGAAGAAGACACCTTCCGGAACACCATCGACCGACGAGGAAGTGCTGCAGAAACTGGCCGAGAATTATCCGCTGCCAAAGATCCTGCTCGACTACCGCGGCCTGTCCAAGCTCAAGTCGACCTACACCGACAAATTGCCGAAGATGGTCGACCCGAACACCGGTCGCGTGCACACCAATTATGCACAAGCGGTTGCGGTCACCGGACGCCTCGCGTCGAACGAACCCAACCTGCAAAACATTCCGATACGTACCGCAGAAGGCAGGCGCATCCGGGAAGCCTTCATTGCTCCGCCCGACAGCGTGATCGTGTCGGCTGACTACTCGCAAATCGAATTGCGGATCATGGCGCATATTTCGGGTGACGCCAGTTTGCTGCGTGCTTTCTCGGAAGGCGAGGACATCCACCGTGCGACGGCTGGGGAAATCTTCGGCGCCGCGCCGGCGGACGTGACCAGCGAGCAGCGCCGCTATGCGAAGGTCATCAACTTCGGCCTGATCTATGGCATGAGTGCCTTCGGTCTGGCGAGCAACCTGGGTATCGAACGTTCCGCCGCGCAGATGTATATCGACAAATACTTCCAGCGCTATCCGGGTGTTGCGCAGTACATGGCCGAGACGCGCACGCAGGCGAAGGCGCATGGTTTTGTCGAGACCGTGTTCGGCCGTCGCTTGTGGCTGGCCGAAATCAATTCGCCGAACGGCCCGCGCCGTCAGGCGGCCGAACGTGCGGCGATCAATGCGCCGATGCAGGGCACGGCGGCCGACCTGATCAAGCTGTCGATGATCGCCGTGCAGGACTGGATCGAGGCCGAGCGGCTGCAAGCCAAGATGGTGATGCAGGTGCACGATGAACTGGTGCTCGAAGTGCCCGAAAAGGAATTGTCGTATATTCGTGACAAGCTGCCGGAGCTGATGCGCGGCGTTGCCGAGTTGAAAGTCCCGCTGATCGCCGAAGTCGGCGTCGGCAAGAACTGGGACGAGGCGCATTGAGTGCGCCGGCAGCCACGGCAAATAGGGTTCAACATCGAACGGTCAAAGCAGAGCGGTAACAACAAGCAGCCCGGTGTTGCTGCGGGCAACAATAACCAACTCAATCATCTCGGAGGGTTTCGCATGCAGAATTTGAAGGACGATTTCGACAGTCTGGTTGCCAAAACATCGTTGTCCGACGGCGTGGATCGCCGTGGCTTTCTGAAGACGGCGCTCGGGACAGGTTTCGCTGCGGCCGTCATGCCGGTTACCGCGCAAAGCGTGATCAAGACCGATACCACGGGGCTCACCGCCGGCGAGATTTCCATCACCGTCAAAGGCCAGAAAGTGCCGGTGTATCGCGCGCAGCCGGAAGGAAAAGCCAACCTGCCGGTGGTACTGGTCATCTCCGAAATCTTCGGCGTGCATGAGCACATTGCCGATGTCGCGCGTCGATTCGCCAAGCTTGGTTATCTCGCGCTGGCGCCGGAGTTGTTTGTCCGTCAGGGCGATGCACGTGCCTACACAAGCATTCCCGAACTGCAGAAAAACATTATTTCCAAGGTGCCGGATGAACAGGTAATGGGCGACCTTGACGCGGTGGTCGCTTATGCAAAAGAAAACGGCGGCAATACCGACAAGCTGGGTATTACTGGATTCTGCTGGGGCGGCCGCATCACCTGGTTGTACTCTGCCCACAATCCCAATGTCAAGGCGGGCGTTGCCTGGTATGGTCGCCTCGTTGGCGAGCAGACCGAACTGACGCCGGCTCATCCGGTCGACATTGCCGCGAACCTGAAGACGCCGGTGCTGGGACTCTACGGCGGCAAGGATGCCGGCATTCCGCTCGACACCGTTGAAAAAATGAAGGCCGCACTGGCCAAGGGCGGTAGCAAATCCGAATTCGTCGTATTCCCCGGTTCCGGGCATGCCTTCCATGCAGACTATCGTGCCAGCTATGTGGAAGGCGATGCCAGGGAAGGCTGGCAGCGTTGTGTCGCCTGGTTCAAGGAACAAGGTGTGGCGTAGTACTGGCGAGGCGGCAGACCGCTAAATCGCAAAAAAGCCGGCGGATTGCCGGCTTTTTTGTTTGGCTGGTGCAGCATCTTGACGATCCCATTTGCCGAAAAAGCTTGTCTGTGCTTTAATTTGCAACTTTGTTGCATATTCGGCGAGGCTCACCATCGACTCCGCACTGCTTTCCATTCTGCTGGCCACCACGGTTGCCGGTGTCATTAGCATTACCGCTGCGGCGATCTTCTCGTTTTCGCTCTTGTCGAAAATGGTCGAGCGCATGGTCAGCCTGTCGGTCGGCATCCTGCTGTCGACTTCGCTGTTGCACGCGCTTCCCGAAGCCTTCGAGTCCAATGCGGATACGCATGCGTTGTTTGCGACTTTGCTGGGCGGATTGCTAGGCTTCTTTTTACTGGAAAAATTCGCGATTCTGCGGCATTCACATCATTATGAAGGGGATGGGCACGGCCATGAACATGGGCACGATGCGCATGAAGCTGGCAAGGCGGGATGGATGATTCTGGTTGGCGATGGCTTGCACAACTTCACGGATGGCATCCTGATTGCGGCGGCGTTCCTGGCTGATCCCAGCCTGGGTGTGATTACCGGTGTGGCAATTATTGCGCATGAAATTCCGCAGGAAATCGGTGATTTCATCGTACTGCTGAATGCGGGATTCACGCGCACGCGGGCTTATGTGTACAACTTGTTGTGCAGCCTGATGGCAGTGGTGGGAGGCGTGCTGGGGTATTTCACGCTGGAGCAGGCCACGAATTGGGTGCCGTTTGTGCTGGTGTTTGCGTCTTCAGGGTTCATTTATATTGCGGTGAGTGATCTGATGCCGCAGATGCAGCGCAGGGCCACGTTGCGGGAAACGATTCCGCAGGTGGTGCTGATTGCTGTGGGAGTGGGGGTAGTGTTGTTTTTAACGGGACAGAATCATGGGCATTAAGAGGAGAGTTTCTCTCCGCCTGCCAACAGTTTGATGATGCTGGTCTGTTCGTGAGTAGTCGATGCTGGCCGGAATCAGTAGCGCTGCCGCACTTTAGGTCCCGAAAGTAGGTCCCGAAAGCGTTCGGGGCGTTTCAACCCATTCCCGCTAAACCTCCCCTTACGCGCCCTTTGCCACCGGCCTCGCCGGGTCGGCGCACCATTCGCTCCAGGACCCCGGATACAACGCCGCACCTGACAGTCCGGCAATTTCCATTGCCAGCAGGTTGTGGCAAGCCGTAACGCCGGAGCCGCATTGCATGATGATGGTTTCCGGTGAGGTGACCAGCGCGGAGAAATCCTCTCGCAGTTCATTCGACGACTTGAAGCGGCCTTCAGCCGTCAGGTTGTCCTTGAAGAAGCGGTTTTTTGCACCGGGAATGTGACCGCCGACCGGGTCGAGCGTCTCGTTCTCGCCACGGAAACGATCAGGTGCGCGCGCATCGATGATGGTCCGGACCGGGTTCTTGACGTTGGCGAGGACGTCATCGACATTGGCTGTCGTGACGATCGGATAATGTGGCTCGACATTGCCGCGTGCCGGTGCAACGGCGTCGGTGGACAGCGGTAACCCAAGCGCCTGCCATGCAGCGAGTCCGCCATCGAGGACAGCGACGGCTTCATGGCCGACCCAGCGCAACATCCACCACAGGCGCGCCGCAAACATTCCGCCGTGGGCATCGTAGGCAATGACCTGTGAACTGTGATTGACACCCCAGCGGCGTAGTGTTTCAACAAAGGCGGTCGGCTGCGGCAGCGGATGTCGTCCGCGGAATTCACCATGCGGGCCGGGGCTTTTGTCGGAGAGGTCGGTATCGATATTGGCGAAGCGCCCCCCCGGTATATGGCCGCCGGCATAGGCATCAGCGCCGGCATCGGGATTGGTCAAGTCGTGTCGGCAATCGATGATCACCCAGGCCGGGTCCTGATAGTGCCGGGCAAGGTCCTGGGCGGAAATCAGTGTGGTGTACGGCATGCACATCTCCTCTACACTTCAGTAGCTATCGGGTCATTGGCTTGCGTGACGCTGGCCTTGGCCGGCGCGGCACTGTTGCGCGTATTGTAATAGGTCGCGGCAAGGCCGCTAAAAAGAATGATGGCGATTCCGCTCCAGCCAAGCCAGCTCAGTGCATCGTCCCAGATCAAAATGCCCCATGCAGTCGAAAATACAATGCCGGTGTATTGCAGATTGGCGGTGACCAATGTCTTGCCCAGTCGGTAGGCGCGCGTCATTGCCATTTGCGCGAGGGTGGCGGACACACCGATCGCAAGCAGCAGCAGCACGCCCTTGATGTCGTGCGTCTGCCACACCGCAGGGTGGCCGTTCATCGTATTGATCACGACGCCGGCAATACCGCTTAGCAATCCGATCAGCGAAAAATAAAACACGACACGGTATTCCGGTTCGCCAAGCTGACCAAGCTTGCGCACCTGTAAATAGGCGAGCGAGGAAATGAAACCGGAACCAAGGCCGACCAGTCCGGCCAACCATTGATCGGCGCTGAACGCCGGGCGCAACAGCATGGTGACACCGATGAAGCTGAGCAGAATGGCTGCAGTCAGACCCCATTCGAAGCGGCTTTGTCCACGCCACCATCCGACGACAAACAGGATGGCGGCGATCCAGATCGGGGACATGTAATTGAGCGTCATGCCGGTTGACAGCGGCAGGCGACCGATTGACCAGAACCACATCGACAATGCCATGACGCCAACGATCCCACGCCAGAGATGATGCCATGGCAGCGAAGTGCGAAAGGTGCCGCCGCGCACGGCGATCAGGCCACCTAGGAACACTACCCCGACAATGCCGCGGTACATGACGATTTCAGAAACAGAATAGACGGAAGACGCCAGTTTGACGCAGACCCCCATGAGGGAAAACGCGAAGCTGGCAAACAGCATCCAGAGTGATTGCATAGGAGAGACGATAACGGGAGGTCGCTACGGGCTTTTGGAAGACCTCGATGATACGCGTATCTGTGCGGGCGCACAGGCCAGGCTATCGCCAGGACAGACTGGAGGGATGCAGCAGAGCAGGATGGATGATGCATGCAGCATCCATCCTGCACCCACCGCAAATTACAGCACGGGGCTGCCGCGTCAATCTACAACGCAATACGGCTGCGATACCACTCATGGAAGTGCTGCATCCCGTCTTCCATCGGGGACTGGTAAGGCCCGACTTCGCTGGTGCCGCGCTGCATCAGGATGCGGCGTCCGGCGTCCATGCGCATGCCGATCTCGTCATCTTCAATGCAGGTTTCCATATAGGCGTCGCGCTCGGCCGCAATGAAATCACGCTCGAACAGCACGATTTCCTCGGGATAATAGAACTCGACGACGTTCCGCGTTTTCTGCGGACCGTCCGGCCAGACAGTCGAGACCACCAGCACGTGCGGGTACCACTCGACCATGATGTTCGGATACAGCGTCAGCCAGATCGCACCATACGGCGGCGGTTCGCCATTGCGGAACTTGAGCACTTGCTCCTGCCACTTCTTGTACTTCGGTGTGCCGAACTTGGCGAGCGCATGATTGACGCCCACAGTTTGCACGCTGTAGTGCTCGCCGAATTCCCAGCGCAGGTCATCACAGGTGACGAAGCTGCCAAGGCCCGGATGAAATGGCTCGACATGGTAATCCTCGAGATAGACCTCGATAAAGGTTTTCCAGTTGTAGTCGCAGTCATGCACCTCGACATGGTCCAGCATGTAACCGCTGAAGTCGAGGTCCTTCGCCACACCCAGTCTGGACATGATCTTGACGACATCGACGCCGTTTTGCTCGAACAGCAGGCCGTTCCAGTTCTGCAGCGGCGTGCGCGACAGGTTCAGGCACGGCGTTTCGCCGAAATGCGGCGCGCCGATGAGGTCACCATTGAGATCGTAAGTCCAACGATGCAGCGGACAGACTATATTGTTTGCGTTACCGCGGCCATCGAACATTTTTGCCTGCCGATGGCGGCAGACATTGGACAGCAATTCAATGCCATGCTGGTTACGCACCAGCATGCGGCCCTCGTTTTCCCATGCCAGCGTAGCGTAATCGCCAACGTTTGGCACCTGCAGCTCGTGACCGGCATAACGCGGGCCACCCTGGAAAAGCCGCTTGATTTCCTGCTGTAACAGTGTGTCGTCGAAGTAGACGTTGACCGGAAGTTGCGCGTTGGATCGCGCCAGATTGGCGACATTAGCCAGATCGGACATCCCCACCCCCAAATTAATTTGCACCAACCTAAGAGAGAAAGAATCCGCAAAAACCAGTATCAAATAAGATGAAACGGAAATTTTGGACAGAACCGAGGATTATACCTCAGAGTGTTGCTTTGCCGACTGCTGTCGGTCCGTCACGTGGGAGGGGGATAAAAGGATGGAGTTGCATGTCTGATTAGAGGCGTACTGCCTGTGAACATGGCGCAAAAGGTTTTTTGCACCATTTCCCATTAGACTACGATCCCCAAGCCAATGTAAAGTTGCCAAACATGTATCTGGTGTTGATCCAAGTCACAAAAGCGACCTTTTCGGCGAGCTAAATGCGACATTTCCGATTGCCCCAACCCAACTGCATCAGATGGTTTGTTCTAAAATATCGGGCTAAACTTCAAAATTGTCCACTATGTCTAAAAAATCAGCGCCTTCCGAGCAACCTGCTTCTTTTGAGGATGCCATGGCCGAGCTGGAGCAGCTTGTCGCACAAATGGAAGCCGGTGAACTGCCTCTGGAAGCGTCGGTCGCAGCGTATAAGCGCGGATCCGAACTGGTGAAGTTTTGCGCCGGTCAGCTCGATAAGGTGGATAGCCAGGTCAAGGTGCTGGAAGGCGAGATGCTCAAGCCCTTTGCCAGCGACGGTGATGATGGCGATCTTTCCGGGACGGATGAATGACAGCGGCATCCGCAAATTTTGGCGACTGGATGAAGCATGTCCAGTCGATGATGGAAGATACTCTTGCCGCCTTCCTCCCATCACCCGCCACTGTGCCGAACCGGCTGCACGAGGCGATGCGCTATGCGGTGCTGGATGGCGGCAAGCGCGTACGGCCACTGCTGGTGTTTGCGGCTGGCGACCTGTTTGACGCCGATACCAAGACATTGCAGCGTGCCGCCGCAGCGGTGGAAATGATTCACGCCTATTCGCTGGTGCATGACGACATGCCGTGCATGGATGACGATGCATTGCGGCGCGGCAAGCCTACCGTGCATGTGAAATATGACGAGGCGACAGCCTTGTTGGTAGGCGATGCCCTGCAGTCGCAGGCGTTCATCGTGCTGGCGGAAGGTATTGAGGAGCAGAACAGCAGCGCAGCACGAAGGTCGTCAATGCTGGCTCTGCTGGCACAGGCATCCGGCTCTGCGGGCATGTGCGGCGGGCAGGCAATCGACCTTGCCAGTGTTGGCCTGGCGCTGTCGCTCGGCGAGCTCGAGCGCATGCACCAGCTCAAGACCGGCGCGCTGCTGCGTGCTTCGGTAGTGCTGGGCGGCCTTGCAGGGAAGGCGCTGTCCGTTGCGGAGATGGCGGCGCTGGATGCGTACTCTGCGGCAATCGGGCTGGCGTTCCAGGTGGTCGACGACGTGCTCGATGCAACCGCTGACTCGGCGACACTGGGCAAAACCGCAGGCAAGGATGCGGCGGATAACAAGCCAACATATGTATCGATCCTCGGCCTCGAAGAATCGAAGACCTTGGCGGAAAAATTGCGGAATGATGCGCATCATGCGCTCATGCCGTTCGGAGAAAAAGCGCGTCGTCTGCGTGAGATCGCAGACCTGATCGTGCAACGGAAAGCCTAGGATGAACCTGCTCAAGAAAATCGACGGTCCGGCCGACCTGCGAAAACTATCGCGTAACCAGCTCAAGCCGCTCGCGGAGGAACTGCGCGCCTTCGTGCTCGATTCGGTATCGCAGACCGGCGGACACCTGTCCTCCAATCTCGGCACGGTCGAACTCACGATTGCCTTGCATTATGTCTTCAACACGCCGGAAGACCGCATCGTCTGGGATGTCGGCCACCAGACCTATCCGCACAAGATCCTGACCGGACGGCGCGACCGCATGAATACGCTGCGTCAGTTCAACGGCATTTCCGGCTTTCCGCGCCGTGACGAAAGCGAATACGACACCTTCGGCACCGCGCATTCCTCGACGTCGATTTCGGCCGCGCTCGGGATGGCTCTGGCGGCAAAGACCAAGGGCGAAAACCGTCATGCGATCGCCGTGATCGGCGATGGGGCGATGACGGCCGGCATGGCGTTCGAAGCGCTCAATAATGCCGGTGTCTACGACGATGTCAACCTGCTGGTGATCCTCAACGACAACGATATGTCGATCTCGCCGCCGGTCGGCGCACTCAATCGTTACCTGGCGCGCCTGATGTCCGGCAAGTTTTATGCAGCGGCGAAAAACGTCGGCAAGACCGTGCTGCCCGCTCCCATGCTGGAACTGGCCAAACGACTGGAAGAGCATGCGAAGGGCATGGTGGTCCCGGCCACGATGTTCGAAGAATTCGGCTTCAACTATATCGGTCCGATCGACGGTCATGACCTCGAATCGCTGGTGCCCACGTTGCAGAACCTGAAGAATCTGAAAGGGCCGCAGTTCCTGCACGTCGTGACCCGCAAGGGACAAGGCTATAAGCTGGCGGAGGCTGATCCGGTGCTCTATCACGGGCCGGGCAAGTTCAATCCGGCGGAAGGCATCAAGCCGGGCGGCGCCGGCAAGGTGACCTATACGCAGGTGTTCGGTGACTGGCTGTGCGACATGGCGGAAAAGGATTCGCGCTTGATCGGCATTACTCCGGCAATGCGCGAAGGGTCCGGCCTGGTGCAGTTCGAGCAGCGCTATCCTGATCGTTACTATGACGTTGGAATCGCTGAACAGCACGCGGTGACGTTTGCGGGTGGCCTCGCCTGTGAAGGTCTGAAACCTGTAGTTGCGATTTATTCGACCTTTTTGCAGCGTGGATATGACCAGCTGATCCATGACATTGCCTTGCAAAACCTGGATGTGACGTTTGCGCTTGATCGTGCCGGATTAGTAGGCGCTGATGGCGCAACGCATGCGGGTAATTACGATATTGCCTATCTGCGCTGTATTCCGAATATGGTGGTGATGGCGGCGTCGGACGAGAATGAGTGCCGGCAGATGCTGTCGACCGCGTATGAATACAAGGGGCCGGCTGCGGTGCGGTATCCGCGCGGGTCCGGTATTGGTGCGGCGATCGACAAGTCGCTGGCCACGCTGCCGTTGGGTAAGGGTGAAGTGCGTCGTGAAGGTAAGGAGATTGCGATTCTTGCCTTTGGTACGATGGTTGCGCCTTCGCTTGCCGCAGGCGAGGAACTCGATGCGACTGTAGTGAATATGCGGTTTATCAAGCCGCTGGATGTGGCGCTGGTGAAAGAGTTGGCGCAGACGCATGCGGCGTTCGTGACTGTCGAGGAAGGTGCCGTGATGGGTGGCGCCGGGTCGGCTGTTGCCGAGGCGCTGGCGGAGGCGGGGATCGTGAAGCCGGTGTTGCATCTGGGGTTGCCTGATCGGTTTATTGATCATGGGGATGCGGGGGTGTTGCTGGGGATGTGCGGGTTGGATGCCAAGGGGATTGTGGCTTCTGTGCGGAAGAGGTTCGGGAAGGGGGAGCCGCGGTTGGTGGTGAATAACTGAGGCGCAGTTTTGCTTTTTAAGAACCGCTGTTTTTCTTCGGTGAGGCAGAGCGGCTAACTCTCCGTTGATGCTTGCCGGGACTGGCCCCGGCGGGCCACTTACTTTCTTTGCTTCGCCAAAGAAAGTAAGCAAAGAAAGGGGGCCGCCGAGGTGCGACCCCGGTGCCGCCGCCCTTCGGGTCCCCAAAAGAGCGCGCGCCAAAACGGGAAGCGAAACAAACTCGCCTGCGGCTCAAACAGGTTTCGCTTCTTTATCCGTTTTGACGCGCACTCTTTTGGCGTCGGCACAGGGGAACAACCACCACAGCCTCTATGCNGCTTGCCGGGACTGGCCCCGGCGGGCCACTCACTTTCTTTGCTTCGCCAAAGAAAGTAAGCAAAGAAAGGGGGCCGCCGAGGTGCGACCCCGGTGCCGTCGCCCTTCGGGTYCCCAAAAGASCGCGCGCCAAAACGGGAAGCGAAACAAACTCGCCTGCGGCTCAAACAGGTTTCGCTTCTTTATCCGTTTTGACGCGCACTCTTTTGGCGTCGGCACAGGGGAACAACCACCACAGCCTCTATGGGCAACGTGGTCAAGTGCTCCGGCTCTCACCGTTACGCTGCCCGGTCCCTTCCCTCTTGCAGGGGGAAGGCTAGGATGGGGGTAGTGCGGTTCAACTGCGTGGTGAACTTAAAGTGGCAACGAGTTAGTAAGCCTCTTCAAGCGCTCCCGCTTCAAACATCCCGCTTCCGCTCCTTCTCCCACAACACATCGCTCCCGCCCGCAAACCGGTTCAACACCCGCGACAATACAAACATCAGATCCGACAATCGATTCATATACTGCCGCGGATTGTCATTGATCGTTTCGCTATTCCCCAGGCTGACAATCGCCCGTTCAGCGCGACGGCAGATCGTGCGGCAAACATGGGCAAGGGCCGCACTGCGCGCACCCGCAGGAAGGATGAAATCCTTCAGCGGCGGCAAATCAGCGTTGTATTTCTCCAGCAGCGTGTCCAGTCGCGCCACATGCACGTCGGTGATCAGCGTGTAGCCAGGAATGCATAGCTCGCCGCCAAGATCGAACAAATCATGCTGGATCGAGACAAGCTCGTCGCGCAACGCCGGCGGCAGGTCTTCGCACAGCAGCAGGCCGATGTGGGAATTGAGTTCATCGACGTCGCCCATGGCGTGGACACGCAAGCTGTCCTTGCCGACGCGGCTGCCGTCGCCCAGGCCAGTGGTGCCGTTATCGCCGGTTCGCGTCGCGATTTTTGAGAGTCGGTTGCCCATGATGGTGATAGGTAAATGAAAACATCCAGCATACGGTAAAACCGATCGCGATGCAGTCACGAAAGTGACGATGTTCACAAAGGCGCAAGGGAGTAAAATCAGGCAAACGCCCGCAAAAACGGAGACATCCATGAACCATCCCGCCACTGCCTCGTCACTCAAGAGGCCGCTTCCGGCCGAATTGCTGGCCGCACTCGAATCCATCTTCGAAGATCGCCTGTCGACCTCGCAAGCCATGCGGGAACACCACGGCCGCGATGAGTCATCCTACGATCCGATGCTGCCTGACGCAGTGGTGTTCGCTCAGACCACCGAAGAAGTGGCGCAGACGGTCAAGCTCTGCGCAAGCCATGATGTGCCCGTCATTCCCTATGGCACCGGCACCTCGCTGGAAGGGCACATCCTCGCCTTGCGCGGTGGCGTCACCATCGACCTGTCGCAGATGAACCAGGTGCTGGCCGTGCATGCGGAAGACCAGACAGTGACTGTCCAGGCAGGTGTGACCCGCAAGCAACTCAACCAGGAAATCCGCGATACCGGCTTGTTCTTCCCAATCGACCCGGGCGCCGATGCCTCACTCGGCGGCATGGCCGCAACCCGCGCGTCCGGCACCAACGCCGTGCGCTACGGCACCATGCGTGAAAACACCCTGGCTCTCACAGTGGTGACCTCCGACGGGCGCATCATCAAGACCGGCACGCGCGCAAAAAAGTCGTCCGCCGGCTATGACCTGACCCGCATCTTCGTCGGCAGCGAAGGCACATTGGGCATCATTACCGAAGTCACCGTCAGAATCTACCCGCAGCCGGAAGCCGTGTCCGCTGCGGTATGTTCGTTTCCATCGACCGCCGATGCGGTCAATTCGGTGATCCGCACGATACAGATGGGCGTGCCGGTCGCCCGTGTCGAGTTTCTGGATGAAAACAGCGTGCGCTCGATCAATGCGCACGACAAGCTTGGCTTGCCTGAAAAGCCGTTGCTGCTGTTCGAATTTCACGGCAGCGAAAACGGGGTGGCCGAACAGGCGCAGCTGGTCCAGGAAATTGCCGCGGAGTACAACGCGATCGGTTTCGAATGGGCGACCCGGCCCGAAGACCGCACCCGCCTGTGGACCGCGCGGCACAATGCGTATTTCGCGATGCTGCAGATGCGCCCCGGCGGACGGGCGATCTCGACCGATTGCTGCGTGCCGATTTCCCGTCTCGCGGAATGCATCCTCGACACCAAGGCCGATTGCGAAAAGAACGACATGATCTATTCCATCATCGGCCATGTCGGCGACGGCAATTTCCATGTGCTGATGATGGTCGATCCGAATGATCCGGCCGATGTCGCCAAGGCGGAAGGCGTCAATGCCCGCATGGTGGCACGCGCCATTTCCATGGACGGCACCTGCACCGGCGAACATGGCGTGGGAATGCACAAGATGGATTTTCTGGTGCAGGAACACGGCGAAGAAGCCATCGAAAGCATGCGCATCCTCAAGCATGCGTTCGACCCCAAAAATATCCTGAATCCCGGCAAGATCATTCAGTGGTAAGGCTGAAGCCGTGAAGCCGCGCACCGCCCTGCTGCCGTCGCGCACGACAGGCAGGGCGTGGAGCATCGCCGGTCCGCTCCGGTCCCGAACATCAACTTAATCGCCCATATGGCCCAACGCCTTCCTCCGGTTCATGCTTTGTCCGCCTTCGAAGCCGCTGCCCGACATCATTCCTTTGCCCTTGCTGCGGAGGAACTCTGCATCACGCCCTCGGCCTTGTCACATCGGATCCGGCTGCTGGAAGAGTTTGTCGGCGAGCGCCTGTTCCTGCGCGACGGCAGGGCGGTCAGCCTGTCCGAGTTTGGCCGGCGGTATCTTGATGTGGTGAAGGCAGCCTTGCGCACGCTGACCGATTTTCCGTTGCCGCATCGCACCGCGCCGGCGCAACCGCGGATCAAGGTCACCGTCACTCCCACTTTCGCGCGCTGCCTGCTGGTGCCTCGGCTCTCGGAGTTCGCAACGCTCCATCCCGAGATCGTGCTGGAACTGTTTCTCTCGGTCCCCTTGTACGACCTCAGCCTGTCGGAAAGCGATGTTGAAATTCGCTTCGGCGCGGGCAAGTACTTCGATACTGTCACTGAAAAACTGTTCGAAGAACCGACGTTCGCGGTCACGAGTCCGGCCTACCTCGCAAAAACAGGCGGACTCGACACACCCGCCGACCTGAAAAAGGCGACCTTGCTGCGCTCGGCACTGGAGCCCTGGCAGCCATGGTTCGAAGTAGCGGGGCTGGACTGGCCGGAACCATCAAATGGCTTGCGTCTGGATGACCTCGGATTGCTGCTCGAAGCGGTGCGGCACGGACATGGCGTCGGCCTGACACGCAAGCATTTCGTGCAGGACCTGCTGGCCAATGGCGAGATTGTCCATCTGTTCAAGGACATCGAGCTGAAAACGCCGCCGCACGCGTACTACGTCGTCTATGAACCGCAGGTCCGCACGCGACCCGAGGTGAGGGCTTTCATCGAGTGGCTGCGCGATACCTTCGGCAAGCTGTAAAACGCGTCACGTGTCGATGCGGAGGCGAACGCGGACAGGTTGTGCGCAATTGAAACTTTTAATGATCGGTAGGCCGGGCAGGCCGCGCATCTGCAGCGTCCCGCGTTTACCGGGATAATCCCTGTCTGCATCCAATGGCCCGCCAGCGGCCTTCGGTGAAAATAATTCAAGCTTCCTTATCAAGCTTTTCAGCGGCCATCGCCTGCAATTGCCACTCAGCCACGCCGTATTTCGCTACACTTTCGGATCACCCTCTGGAGCCGGTCATGAACGCCCCCGCACCTGCACACCCCCGATTCACCCTTGAACGCCAGCGCGAAGTCGTTGCCGCACTGGACAAGCTGCTGCCTGCAGGTTGTGTATTGTTCAATGAAGAAGATACCCGTCCGTACGAATGCGACGGCTTGTCGGCTTACCGCCAGCTGCCGATGGTCGTGGTGCTGCCGCAAAACGAGGCACAGGTAATCGATGTGCTCAAGACTTGCCGTGACCTGAAAGCGCCCATCGTCCCGCGTGGCGCAGGCACTGGCCTGTCGGGCGGCGCGATGCCGATTGCCGACGGTGTCGTGGTCTCGACCGCGAAACTCAACAAGATCCTGCGGCTCGATCCCGCTTCGCGGTCGGCGGTCGTGCAGCCCGGGGTGCGCAACCTCGCCATCTCGGAAGCCGCCGCGCCGCACGGCTTGTACTACGCGCCCGATCCCTCGTCTCAGATTGCCTGCACCATTGGCGGCAATGTGGCTGAAAACTCCGGTGGCGTGCACTGCCTGAAATACGGTCTGACGGTACACAACGTGCTGCGTGTGCGCATGGTCACCATTGACGGCGAGGTTGTCGAACTTGGCGGCGGCGCGCTGGACGCGCCCGGGCTCGACCTGCTGGCGGTCTTCATCGGTTCCGAAGGCATGCTGGGCGTGGTCACCGAAGTCACCGTCAAGCTGGTGCCGAAGCCGCAGCTGGCGCGCGTGATCATGGCCTCGTTCGATGATGTGGTCAAAGGCGGCGATGCGGTGGCGAACGTGATCGCCGCCGGCATCATTCCAGCCGGCCTGGAAATGATGGACAAGACCTCGTCGCGCATGGTCGAGCCTTTCGTCAAGGCCGGCTACGATACCGATGCCGAAGCCATCCTGCTGTGCGAGTCCGATGGCATCCCGGAAGAGGTCGAGGAAGAAATCGCACGCATGACCGACGTGCTGAAAGCCTCCGGCGCGACCGCCATTGCCGTGTCGCAAAACGAAGCCGAGCGCCTCAAGTTCTGGTCGGGCCGCAAGAACGCGTTTCCGGCCGCGGGCCGCATTTCGCCCGACTATTACTGCATGGATGGCACCATCCCGCGCAAGAACCTGGCGGAAGTGCTGGTGCGCATTACCGAAATGGAAAGCAAGTACGGGCTGCGCTGCGCCAACGTCTTTCATGCCGGCGACGGCAATCTGCATCCGCTGATTCTGTTCGATGCCAATACACCGGGCGAATTCGAGCGGGCTGAAGCCTTCGGCGCCGACATCCTCGAATTGTGCGTCGAGGTCGGCGGCACCATCACCGGCGAACACGGGGTCGGCATCGAAAAGATCAACTCGATGTGCGTGCAGTATTCACCGGCCGAGCGGGAAGTCTTCTTCGCGGTGAAACGGGCGTTCGATACCGCCTTCCTCCTCAATCCGGACAAGGCGATCCCTTCGCTCCACCGCTGCGCCGAATACGGCAAGATGCACGTCAAACGCGGGCAACTGAAGTTTGCCGACCTGCCGCGCTTTTAGGACATTTCATGGAACAGGCTCTGCAACATTATCGCGACACGATCGTCTCGGCAACGGCGAACAAGACGCCGCTGCGACTCCGCGGCGGCGGCACCAAGGACTGGTACGGCCAGGCGCTGAACGGCGCTATCCTCGATACGCGCGAGTACGCCGGCATCATTGCCTACGACCCGACCGAACTGGTGATTACCGCGCGCGCCGGCACACTACTGTCCGACGTGGAGGCGGTGCTGGACAAAAACAATCAGATGCTGGCGTTTGAACCGCCACGCTTCGGCGCCGCATCGACCATAGGCGGCGTGGTCGCGGCCGGCTTGTCCGGACCGCGCCGGCAGGCCGTCGGTGCGGTACGCGACTTTGTGCTCGGCGCCGTGCTGATGGATGCCAAGGGAGAAGTGCTGCATTTCGGCGGACAGGTGATGAAAAACGTCGCCGGCTACGATGTGTCGCGGTTGCTCTGCGGCTCGCTCGGCACGCTCGGACTGATCCTCGAAGTGTCATTAAAGGTCCTGCCCAAGCCGTTTGCAGAAACGACATTGCGCTATGAAATAGGCAAGGCCGACGCCATCGAACAACTCAACAAATGGGGCGGCCTGCCGCTGCCGATATCGGCAAGCGCCTGGCATGGCGGCGTATTGATCGTGCGCCTGTCGGGTGCCCAAGCGGCGGTCAGCTCCGCGAAGCAAAAGATGGGCGGCGAAGAAGAAAGCCAGGCTGCTGGTTTCTGGGAAGCGCTGCGCAACCACGACAACGAATTTTTCGGCGCGACGACCGGTCCCAACGCGCTGTGGCGGCTGTCCGTGCCGTCGGTCACGCCACCGCTGGCGCTGGAAGGGGAGCACCTGGTCGAGTGGGGCGGCGCGCAACGCTGGCTGCGTACCGAATTGCCTGCCGATGCCATCCGCTCCGCTGCCGAGCAGGTTGGTGGACATGCCACGTTGTTCCGTGGCGGCGACAAGTCGCTCGGTGTGTTCCATCCGCTCGCGCCCGCGGTCGGCAAGATACATCGCCACCTCAAGAATGCCTTTGATCCATCCGGGATTTTTAATCCGGGACGGATGTACACCGAGTTTTAAGCATGCAAACCAACCTCGCTGATTTCATCAAGAACACCCGCGAAGGCGAAGAAGCCGACGCCATCCTGCGCAAGTGCGTGCATTGCGGGTTTTGCACCGCGACTTGCCCTACTTACCAATTGCTGGGCGATGAGCTGGACGGTCCGCGTGGCCGCATCTACCTGATGAAGCAGGTGCTTGAAGGCAAGCCGGCGACGCAAAAGACCCAGACTCATCTCGATCGCTGCCTGACCTGCCGTAACTGCGAATCGACCTGTCCGTCGGGCGTGCAGTACGGACGGCTTGTCGACATCGGCCGCAAAATCGTCGAAGACCAGGTGCCGCGGCCCTTGTCGCAACGCCTTGTACGCAATGCGTTGAAAGAGGCGCTGCCACGCAAATGGCTGTTCTCTCCAGCGATGAAGGTCGGCCAGATGGTGCGCCCGCTGCTCCCCAAGGTTTTGCAGAACAAGGTGCCGGCAAAACAGCATGCAGGCGCATGGCCGACCACCCAGCATGCGCGCAAGATGCTGCTGCTGGACGGTTGCGTGCAGCCTTCCATGGCGCCGAATATCAATACTTCAACTGCCCGCGTGCTCGATGCGCTTGGCGTGCAACTGATCGTCGCCCCCAAGGCCGGTTGCTGCGGCGCGATCCGCTATCACTTGAACGACCACGATGGCGGTTTGAATGACATGCGTAACAATATCGACGCCTGGTGGCCCCATGTGGAAGCTGGCGTCGAAGCGATCGTGATGAACGCTTCCGGCTGCGGCGCAACGGTCAAGGAATACGGCCATCTGCTGGCGCACGATGACAGCTATGCAACCAAGGCCAAACGCATTTCCGAACTGACGCGCGACATCAGCGAAATCCTGCCGGCATTCGAAACGGAACTGCAGCAAAAGCTGAAAGGCAAAATCAGCAAGCGCGTCGCCTTCCATCCGCCCTGCACCTTGCAGCATGGCCAGCAGATTCGCGGCAAGGTCGAGCAATTGCTGCGCATGGCGGGCGTCGACGTGCAGCTATGCGCGGACAGCCATCTGTGCTGCGGCTCGGCGGGGACCTATTCGGTATTGCAGCCCGAGATGGCATATCAGTTGCGTGACAATAAACTGGCCAACCTGCAGGCCACCAGGCCGGACATGATCGTGTCGGCGAACATCGGCTGCCAGACGCATCTGCAGTCGGGAACTGACATGCAAGTCAGTCATTGGATTGAACTGATTGATACCGCCTTAACTTCGGCACGCTGATAGAATATTGTTGCACTCAAGAATATTCGTGGACGACTGTTTGCCCAATCCTTGCAAACAGTCGTCCCTATGCCTTCATCTTCCTGCCGCACCCCGCAGTTAACATTTCCATTGAGAACCATTCCGGCTGTCGCTGGTCAATGGTCCTGACCGCTACTTCTCCCTGTTCCCAAAACGACCGGAGCGAGTTGAACGCTTGACCTCTTGTTATAGCGGCATCTGCACTTCGCAGCATGCACCTGTGAGTACAAGCACTCGATAGCGGTCGAACAACACAGGGCGGGCGCTGCATGACCACATGGCGCGCCCTCATTGCGGAGAGCGTTGCGTGATCACTGAACGACAAGATTTATTTCAACATGCATTCGAGCATTCCGCGATCGGGATGGCGCTGACCCGCCTCGACGGTCGCTTTATCGATGCCAATGAAGCGCTGGCACGCATTGTCGGTTACACAAAGGCGGAACTCGAAGCGATGTCTTTCCAGGACATCACGCATCCGGATGACCTCGGCATCGATCTTCATCTGGTCGATGAACTGGTAAGGGGAGAAATCCCTTTTTTCAACCTCGAAAAACGTTATATCCATCGCAACGGACACTCGGTCTGGGCCATGCTGACCTGCTCGCTGGTGCGCCATGAAAGCGGTCAACCCGAGCTGTTCATCGCACAGATCCAGGATATCTCCGTCCGCAAGCGTGCCGAGGCCGATCGCGAGGCTTTCTTCGACCTCGCTCCGGATATGCTGGCCATTACCTGCCGCATGGGTTATCTCGAAAAAGTCAATGAAGCATGGACCCAAACTCTGGGATGGTCCAGTCATGAACTGGTGTCGCGGCCGCTCCTCGATTTCGTTCATCCTGAAGATCGTTCGCGTACCTCCGCTGAAACCCATGCCGTGTATCAGGGCCGGCCGCTCAGGGGATTTCGCAATCGCTACCGCCACAAGTCGGGCGACTACCGCTGGCTCGAATGGAATACGCGCGTCACCGGCAATGGCGACCTGTATTGTGTCGTCCGCGACGTGACGCGGCAGCAGGAAATTCAGGAAAGATTACGGGTGCAGGGCGATGCCTTACGCGCCGCCAGCAACGGTATCCTGATCACTGACCCTCATCTGCCGGACAGTCCGATCGTCTATTGCAATCCTGCCTTTGAGCGCATCACCGGATATGCGCAAGTCGAAGTCCTGGGCCGCAACTGTCAATTCCTGCATGGCAGCGATCGTGAGCAGGATGCGCTCAGAATATTGAATGAGGCAATCGCTGCAGGCAAGGAATCCCAGGTGGTCCTGCGCAATTACCGCAAGAATGGCCAGTTGTTCTACAACGAGTTGCTGATGGCGCCGGTGCGTGACAAGGACGGGCGATTGCTGAACTATGTCGGCGTTATCGAGGACATCACCGAGCGGGTTCGCGCGCAGGAAGAGTTGCGTAATCGGGAAGTGCACCTTCAACAAATCACGTCTCGCATACCGGCATTGATTTTCCAGTGGTATTCGCGGAGTAATGGTGCCCAGGGCTACAACTACATCAGCAGCCGCTGCGATGAAATGTTCGGGGTTCCTGCAGCGGCATTGATGGCCGACTGGACGCGCACCCCGGTGCATCCTGAGGACATGGCAATCTTCTTGAACAGCGTTCACGACGCGGTGGCCAATCATGCCGAATGGTCCTTCGAAGGGCGCTTGCTGCGCCCCGACGGTTCGGTGCGCTGGATCAAGTGCACGTCGTCGCCGACACAGATCTTCAATAAGGAAATTGCCTTCACCGGCATCGTGCTCGACGTGACCGAAGAACATGATGCCCAGGAGCACAGGCGCGCCAATGAGGAGCGGATCCGGCAGTTCATCGACAATGCCAACGAAGCCTTCGTCGGAATGGACCAGGACGGGCGCATCACCGAATGGAACAAGCAAGCCGAAAAGACCTTTGGCTGGACCGAGCAGGAAGCGCTTGGATTGAACGCCGTAGACCTGATTGTTGCCGCGCATGCGCGCGCTGAACATCACGAGCGCATGGCGCAGTTCGTGGCCGCATGCGACAAATTCGTTGCCAGCAATCGGACGGAGCTGCCTGCACTGCGTCGTGACGGCACCATCCTGACGGTTGAGATGACTATTGGCGCCAACAAGCAGGGCGACCGCTATCACTTTCATGCCTTCCTGCATGACATTTCCCGGCGCAAGCTGCTGGAGCGCAAGCTTGAACAGGAGCGGCAACTATTGAACGCCATCCTGGAAACAATCGATGTCGGTGTCGAGGTGTGCGATGCGGATGGCACCATCATGCTGGCGAATCGTGCGCTGAGGGAGCTGATTTCGATCGACGATGCGCGCGGCTTGTCGCTGGAGGAATGGGCTGTCGCCTCAGGCTTGTATCGAACGCATGCCACCACGATGCAGGAGTCTGCACTTGCCCGTGCGTTGAAGGGCGAGCCGGTACAGAACCTTGAGCTGACCATTGAACATGGCGATGGGCCGCGCCATGTCATCGTGACTGCCAGGACCTTGCGGGACAAGAGCGGACAAGCCAGCGGCGCGGTGGCTGCGGTCCAGGATGTCACCGAACTGAAACGTACCACTGAGCAGTTGCGTGAAAGCACCGGCAGGCTGCGCACCATTGCTGACAGCTTGCCGGTGTTGATTTCGTATATCGACAAGGATCGGCGTTTTCGTTTTACCAATGAAACGTACCGGTCATGGCTGGGTATCGATCCTCAGGCGCTGATCGGCATGACAGCCAGCGAAGCGCTTCCGACCCACATGATTGAAGCCAGGGAGACGCATTTCAGGACGGCGCTGTCGGGCACGCCGGTACAGTTCGAGATGACATCCGACGCGTTAGGTATCAAGCGCTACCTGGAAACGTCCTATATTCCGCATATCAAGGATGGCAGGGTTGAAGGCGTGTACGCGTTGACGATCGACATCTCGTCACGCAAGGCGGTTGAACAGCAACTTAACCAGCTTGCGCGTTATGACGCCCTGACAGGACTGCCGAATCGCCGGCACTTTGAGGAGAAACTGGAGGAGGCGCTTGCACGCAATGCACGCACAGGCCAGGTGTTGTCTCTGATGTATGTGGACGTCGATTTCTTTAAAAGCATCAATGACGGACACGGGCATGCGGGCGGCGACGATGTGCTGATCGAAATCGCCAGCCGCCTGAAGCACAGTATTCGGAGCACCGATACGGTGGCACGCCTGGGTGGGGATGAATTCGTCATTATTCTTGAAGGGCTGAGCGGTACGGCACAAACCGAGGCGCAGACGATCGCCGCCAAGCTGATCGCTGCCATCAGGGAACCGGTCAGCGTGCAAGGCCGGTCCCTGCGTGTATCGGTCAGCATCGGTATTGCGGTGTCGACAGGAAGCGAGCATGCCGGTGCAGTGTGCCTGAGAGCTGATGGTGCGCTTTACCAGGCCAAGGACGCGGGCCGCGATTGCTTTCGCAGCGGCTAAGGATCGTGCCGTGCTCATTGCGCACAGCGCGGCACAAGACAGCGCAGCACAACATGGCGCGGCAGTCAGCGTAACGCGAACAGGGCAGTAGCGATACACTAAAGGCGTTTTCCAATCCGACAACGCCATCGTGATCCATACCTTTGCCATCCTTCTGCTATTCCAGACCGTAGGCGAAACCATTGCCTATGGTCTTTCCCTGCCCGTACCGGGTCCTGTCATCGGGATGCTGCTGCTGTTCTGCTTCCTGGTTGCGCGTCCGTCGCTGGCGCAGCGACTCGCGCCCACTACACTGGAATTCCTCAAGCATCTGTCATTGCTATTCATTCCGGCCGGCGTAGGCATCATGGTGCACGCGCAGCGCGTGGCGACCGAGTGGCTGCCTATCCTTGCGGCACTTGTCATCAGTGCCACCGTGTCGCTGGTAGTGACGGCATTGGTGTTGCGAGGGCTGCAAAAATGACGCCGGGACTGACTAAGGTATGGGTCTACCTGTCGGCCTCGCCGCTGCTGTGGCTGACTGCCACGCTGCTGGCCTATCAATTCGCGTATGCCTTGTATGCGCGCTCGAAATTCAATCCGCTGGTTAATCCCGTTGCCATCGCGGTGGCGCTGCTGGTCGCGGTACTGATTGGCACGCATACCGAGTACCCCACGTATTTTGAAGGCGCCCAGTTCGTGCATTTTCTGCTGGGTCCCGCCACGGTCGCCCTGGCAATCCCACTGTTTTTGCAACTGGAAAAACTCAGGCGCAACTGGTTCGCGCTGATCACCAGTGCCCTGGTGGGTGGTGCTGCTGCCATCGCGACCGCAATGGGTGTGGCGTGGGCGCTTGGTGCTTCACCCGCCACCATCCTGTCGCTGGCGCCCAAGGCGGTGACGATGCCGATCGCGATGGGGGTGTCCGAGAAAATTGGTGGCTTGCCTTCGTTGACCGCGGTGCTGGTCATGCTGACCGGCATATTGGGTGCTTCCACGGCGCGCTGGATTTTCAACCTGATGAAGATCGATGACCATGGCGTGCGCGGCTTTGCGCTCGGTGTTACTTCGCATGGTATCGGGACCGCACGCGCGTTTCAGGTCAGCGAAGAGATGGGGGCGTTTTCAGGCCTCGCGATGGGCCTGTCCGGCGTGCTGACCGCCTTGCTGCTGCCTTTCGTGCTGAAGCTGTTTGGTGCGGCATGAGCAGAACTGCTTGGTCATTCACAGGCTGGATTAACCACAAGCAGTCACCACCCACCGCCACCAATGATGATCTACTGTGCCAGCAGTTTTTCTATATCTTCCGTCAAGTCTTTCGGATCGGTCTGCGGTGCATAGCGTTTGTACACCGTGCCATCCTTCTTCACCAGAAACTTGGTGAAATTCCATTTGATCGCTTCGGTGCCCATCAATCCGGGCGCTTCGCTTTTCAGGTGCTTGTATAGCGGATGCGCATTGCTGCCGTTGACATCGATTTTCGCGAACAGCGGAAATGTCACACCGAAATTCTTTTCGCAAAATGCGCCGATCTCTTCCTCGGTACCCGGCTCCTGCGAGCCGAACTGGTTGCAGGGAAAACCCAGCACTTCCACACCCTTGTCGCGAAATTGCTGGTACACCGCTTCCAGACCCTTGTATTGCGGCGTAAAGCCGCACTTGCTGGCCGTGTTGACGATCAGCAGTACCTTGCCGCGGTAATCCGCAAGCTTGACCGAGGCGCCGCCGAGGCTTTCGGCGGTAAAGTCGTGGACGGTCGGCATTTAAACAATCCCCAGGTGTTCGGTGCCCTTGCTCAAGTCACGTCCCTTCGCATCCTTGCTCTGCAGCTTGATCGAAAGACGCAGGTCATTGACCGAGTCGGCGTTACGCAAGGCATCTTCATACGATATCTTGCCGTTTTCATACAGGTCGAACAGGGCCTGGTCAAAGGTCTGCATGCCCAGTTCGCGCGACTTCTTCATGATCTCCTTGATCTCGTGGACTTCGCCCTTGAAGATCAAATCCGAAATCAACGGCGAGTTCAGCATCACCTCGACCGCTGCACAGCGTCCCTTGGTGTCTTTCAGCGGCACCAGGCGTTGCGAGATCATCGCCTTGAGGTTGAGTGACAAATCCATCAAAAGTTGCGCGCGCCGTTCTTCGGGGAAGAAGTTGATGATGCGGTCCAGCGCCTGGTTGGCGCTGTTGGCGTGCATGGTGGCCAGGCAAAGGTGGCCCGTTTCCGCAAAGGCGACTGCATAGTCCATGGTTTCGCGGTCGCGGATTTCGCCGATCAGGATCACGTCCGGCGCCTGGCGCAGCGTGTTTTTCAGCGCGGCAAACCAGTCGGCCGTATCGACGCCGACTTCGCGCTGCGTGATGATGCAATTCTTGTGCGGGTGTACGTACTCGACCGGATCCTCGATCGTGATGATGTGACCGTAGCTGTTTTCATTCCGGTAGCCGACCATGCCGGCCAGGGTGGTCGACTTGCCGGAGCCGGTTGCACCGACCATGATCACCAGGCCGCGCTTGGTCATCGCGACTTCTTTCAGCACTTCCGGCACCCCGAGGTCTTCGAGCTTTGGAATGGTGGTCGTGATGGTACGCAACACCATGCCGACCTTGCCTTGCTGCACGAAGGCGGACACGCGGAAGCGCCCAAGGCCGCCGGGACTGATCGCGAAGTTGCACTCCTTGGTCGCCTCGAATTCCGCCGCCTGCTTGTCGTTCATGATTGCGCGCGCCAGTTCGACGGTGTGGGTCGAGGTCAGCGGCTGGTTCGACACCGGCGTCATTTTGCCGTCGATCTTGAATGCCGGCGGAAATTCTGCAGTGATAAATAAGTCGGAGCCGTTTTTGCTGAGCATCAGCCGCAGCAGGTCGTGCATGAATTTGGTGGCCTGATCGCGTTCCATGTTGCTTCCTGTCCTTTATGCTTGATATTGCTTGTTGCCGCTTAGCCGGGGAAGTTGTCCGGAATCTTGGCTGCTGCGCGTGCCGCTGCCGACGAAATCACATTGCGGCGCACGAGGTCGGTCAGATTCTGGTCCAGCGTCTGCATGCCGATATTGCTGCCGGTCTGGATGGCGGAATACATCTGCGCAATTTTTGCCTCCCGAATCAGGTTACGGATCGCGGGGGTGCCGAGCATGATTTCATGCGCGGCGACGCGGCCGCTGCCATCCTTGGTTTTCAGGAGCGTCTGCGAGATCACCGCCTGCAGCGATTCGGACAACATCGCCCGGACCATTTCTTTTTCTTCGGCCGGGAAGACGTCGACAATACGGTCGATAGTCTTGGCTGCCGACGAGGTATGCAGGGTGCCGAAGACCAGGTGGCCGGTTTCGGCGGCGGTCAGCGCGAGCCGAATGGTTTCAAGGTCGCGCAATTCGCCGACCAGAATCGCATCCGGGTCTTCACGCAGTGCCGAGCGCAGCGCATTGTTGAAGGACATCGTGTGCGGACCGACTTCACGCTGGTTGATCAGGCATTTTTTCGACTCGTGCACGAATTCGATCGGGTCTTCGACCGTCAGGATGTGTGCGTATTCGGTTTCGTTCAGATGATTGACCATCGCCGCCAGTGTCGTCGATTTGCCGGAACCGGTCGGGCCGGTTACCAGCACCAGGCCACGTGGCTTCAGCGCGAGGTCGGCAAAGATCTTTGGTGCATGCAGTTGTTCCAGCGTCAGGACCTTGGAAGGAATCGTCCGCAACACCGCTGCAGCTCCCCGGTCCTGGTTGAACGCGTTGACACGAAAACGGGCAAGGCCGGGAATCGCGAACGAAAAGTCGCACTCCAGGACTTCCTCATACGCCTTGCGCTGGCCGTCGTTCATGATGTCATAGATCATGCCATGCACATCGCGGTGCTCCAGCGGCGGCAGATTGATACGGCGCACATCGCCATGTACGCGAATCATCGGTGGCAAGCCGGCGGAAAGGTGCAAGTCTGACGCATTATTCTTGACAGCAAAGGCGAGAAGTTCGGAAATGTCCATTTATAATCCCGGGGTTGGCGAAAAGCCATGAATGTTACGCAACGCCATGAAGGTGTTGCCGGAGGCAAACTGATTATGTCCCCAATATCCCGGAACTTGCAAGCCGTCAACGAAAGCATCGCCGCTGCGGCACAAGCAGTGTCGCGCCGTGCGGACGAAGTCAGCTTGCTGGCCGTGTCCAAGACCTTCGGAGCGGAGGCCGTCATTGCGGCGGCCGACGCCGGGCAGCGGCTTTTTGGTGAAAACTACCTGCAGGAATCGCTGGACAAGATCGCGGCGGTCAAGGCGCAACGTCCCGATCTCTTGCTCGAATGGCATTTTATCGGGCCGATTCAGAGCAACAAGACCCGCCCCATCGCCGAACACTTCGACTGGGTCCATTCGGTCGATCGCGAAAAAATCGCCGAGCGCCTGTCGGATCAGCGTCCGCCGGACAGGCAGCCGCTCAACATCTGTTTACAAGTCAACATCAGCGGAGAAGCCAGCAAAAGTGGCGTGCTGCCCGGGGAGGCACTCGACATCGCCCGTCGCATTGCCGTCCTGCCACGCTTGCGCCTGCGTGGCCTGATGGCGATTCCCGAGCCGGAAACCGAATTCGAAGCGCAGCGCGCGCCGCACCGGAAGTTGCGTCAGCTGCTCGAAGAACTACGCGCACAGGGTCTGCAACTGGACACCCTGTCGATGGGCATGTCGGCGGATCTCGACGCCGCGATAGCCGAAGGCGCCACCATCGTCAGAATCGGAACAGCAATCTTTGGACAACGACACTATGCAAAATAATTTGAATATCGCCTTTATCGGTGGCGGCAACATGGCGACCGCCCTGATCGGAGGGCTGGCCGGCAAGCTGACTGCAGGCGCCAACATCCATGTGGTCGACCCGAACGGTGAAGCGCTTGCGCGCCTGCAGCAACAGTTTGGTGTCACCACGGCGCAACAGATTGATGCGACGCTGGCAAATGCCGATGTGATCGTGCTGTCGGTGAAGCCGCAGCAGATGAAAGAAGTCGTTGCTGCCTTGCAGCCGCATGTCGGTTCGCAGCTGATTCTCTCGATCGCCGCCGGCATCCGCGCAGTGGACCTGTCGCGCTGGATGAATGGCCATACCGCCATCGTGCGTACCATGCCAAACACGCCCGCGCTGATCGGCAAAGGGATCACCGGCATGGTGGCGATGACGGGTGTGTCGCCGGCGCAGCGCGATGCCGCCGATGCCATCATGCGAGCAGTCGGCGCTACCGTCTGGCTGAGCGATGAAGCGCTGATCGACCCGGTGACTGCCGTGTCGGGCAGCGGTCCTGCTTACGTGTTTTATTTCATCGAAGCGATGCAGCAGGCAGCGCAGGAAATGGGCCTGAGCGCGGAGCAGGGGAATGAACTGGCGATTGCCACGTTCGTTGGTGCGTCACAACTGGCCGCACAGTCGCAGGACCCGGTATCGGTGTTGCGTGAGCGTGTCACTTCGAAAGGCGGCACGACTTACGCCGCGCTCACCAGCATGGAAGCCAGCGGCGTCAAGGACGCAATCGGCAAGGCGCTGAAAGCAGCCGCTGCACGCGGCAAGGAACTGGGCGAAGAATTTGGCAAGGATTGATGTCTGCGGATATTCCTGGCTGTTCAGCAGCCAGCTCCACCCGTGTCTGAAGAATCGTCACGAAAGAGGCGGCCAGCCTGGCCGCCGATTCGGCAATCATCGTGTCTGCGCGGCAGGTGGCTGGCTGCTTAGCGGCGGCCGACGATCAGGCCCACGACCAGCCCGGCCAGTGCGCCGACGCCGACGGCCTGCCACGGGTTTTCCTTTACGTAGCGGTCGGTCGTATCCATGGCGACCCGGGCGTTTTCAGCCACGATCTGCTCAACGTCGGACAGGTTGTCCTTGGCCATTCCCAGGGTGGACTCGAACTTCGCACGTGCCACCTGGTAGCCTTCGCCGGCTTGCTGGCTGGTGCTGCGCAGCAGGTCTTCCGCATCACGCAAAATCAGCTTGAGATCGTCCAGCAGCCGATCCCTGGTCGATCCATACTGACCATTCGATTCCATATACGCCTCCATGTCATGTTGAAATGTCTTGGTTGGAGTGTATAGGGACTGTAAAGGTGCGCATTTTGCGCGAAGTCAAACTATGTCCCGTCGTTAATGCCCTGAAGAGATGCTTATCCAAGCGCGTAGTCCAGCGCAACGCCCGCAAAAACGGCTGCGCCCAGCCAGTTGTTGTGCCTGAACGCGGCAAAGCAACCCATGCGGTCGCGATCACGGATCAGCCTGTAGTGATAGACCGCGCAGCCAGCGGCAACGAGCATGCCCGCGAGGAACCAGAAGCGCAGTCCGTATTGCCAGCCGACGACAAGTACAATGGCGCAGCTGACCGCATAACACAGCATTACCGCAGCCACGTCAAAACGACCGAAGGTGATCGCCGATGTCTTGATCCCTATCTTCAGGTCGTCGTCGCGGTCCACCATCGCATATTCCGTGTCGTAGGCCACAGCCCAAAAAATATTGGCCAGCAGCAGCAGCCATGCCGCCGGCGGCACATCGCCCTGTACGGCGGCGAAAGCCATTGGGATGCCGAAGCCGAAGGCAATGCCCAGATACGCTTGAGGAATCGCGAAGAATCGCTTGAAGTAGGGATAGCTGGCCGCAATCACGACAGCAGCCACCGATAATTGCTTGGTCAGGGTGTTGAGCGGGAAGATGAGCGCAAACGACACCAGGGCCAGTGCCGCCGCGACTGCCACCGCTTCCCAGGAAGCGATTTTTCCGCTGGTCAGGGGGCGTTCGGCAGTGCGTTTGACATGCTTGTCGAAATCGCGGTCCGCATAGTCATTGATCGCACAACCCGCTGAACGCATCAGCACGGTGCCGAGGGTGAAAATCACGACCAGCCGCCAGTCGGGCCGCCCATCTGCGGCGAGCCACAAGGCAATCAGCGTCGGCCACAGCAGCAGCAGAATGCCGATCGGTTTGTCGAGGCGGACCAGGCGGGCGTAGAGGGCGAGGCGGTTCATGGCAGGTGAAGTGACAAAACATTGATGTCGCAATGACACGAATTGCGCAGGAAGGCTACACTTACATTCCGGCGCGGCATTATTGCGCTGCAAAATCGAATTATAAGCGGCACCTGCACCGTTTCAGTTATCGTAATGTAACTGTCACATTGCATACATAAAATAGAACATTTTGGAGACGACACCATGCAATTGAAATGGAAACCCCTGGCTGCGGCCAGCCTGTTGGCCATGATGGCCGCTTCGGCGCACGCCGCAACGGAAGTCACCTGGTGGCACTCGATGACCGGCGCGCTGGGCGACCGCGTCGCCGGCCTCGCCGACCAGTTCAACAAGAGCCAGAACGACTACAAGGTTACGCCCATCTTCAAGGGCAGCTATGACGAAGCCATGGCCGCGGCCATCGCCGCCTTCCGCGCCGGCAATGCACCGCATATCCTGCAAGTCTTCGAAGTCGGCACCGCCACCATGATGTATTCGAAGGGCGCGATTGTGCCGGTCACCGAAGTGATGAAGACCGCCGGCGAAAAATTCGATTCCTCCGTCTACGTGCCCGCGGTTGCCGGTTATTACACCTCGCCCAAAGGCGACATGGTGTCCTTCCCGTTCAACAGTTCGACGACTGTCTTCTATTACAACAAGGATGCCTTTGCAAAGGCCGGCCTCGATCCCGACAAGCCGCCGGTGACCTGGCAGGAAGTGGTATCGGCAGCCGCCAAGCTGAAAGCCAGCGGCGAGAAATGCGCGTACACCACAGGCTGGCAGTCCTGGGTGCACCTCGAGAGTTTCTCGGCCTGGCACAACGTCGAGTTCGCTTCCAAGAACAACGGTTTTGGCGGCCTCGATGCGCGCCTGAAGTTCAACAGCCCGCTGCACGTCAAGCATATCGAGAACCTCGCCAACTGGGCGAAGCAGGGCTACTTTACGTATGCCGGCCGCAAGAACGAGCCGGAAGCCAAGTTCTACTCGGGTGAATGCGCGATGCTGAGCTCGTCGAGCTCGGCTTACGCCAACATCAGCAAGAATGCGAAGTTCAAGTTTGCGGCATCGACGCTGCCTTACTACAACGACGTGCAGGGCGCACCGCAGAACACCATCATCGGCGGCGCATCGCTGTGGGTCATGAGCGGCAAGAAGACCGACGAATACAAGGCGGTCGCCAAGTTCTTCAAGTTCCTGTCGCAACCGGAAATCCAGGCGAAATGGCACCAGGAGACCGGCTACCTGCCGATCACCAATGCGGCTTATGAGCTGACCAAGTCGTCCGGCTTCTATCAGAAGAACCCTGACCCGCAAGTCGCGGTCCAGCAGATGATCGTCAAGACTACCGCGAAGTCGCGCGGTATCCGTCTCGGCAGCTTCACGCAGATCCGCACGATCATCGACGAAGAACTCGAAACCGTCTGGAACGGCAAGAAGACAGCGAAGGAAGCGCTGGATACGGCGGTGCGTCGCGGCGATGAATTGCTGGTCCGGTTCGAAAGGGCGAATAAGTAAAGTCAAGCGGCATTCACTGACTTTACTCTTGCCTGTTGCGTAGCTCCTTCCCTCTCGTAGAGGGAAGGTCGGGATGGGGTGGTGATGCAGAAGCAGATGCAGGTGCGTGCTCAAGCTTCGTACGTCTGCGCAGCCCGCCCCGCCCAAACCCTCGCCCTGCAAAGGGGAGGGAACCTTGCCTTGTATAGAAAAAACCAACATGGAAAAACGCGCTCGCTTCAAATCGGCATGGATGCCGTATGCGCTCGTCACACCGCAAATTCTCGTCACGCTGCTGTTCTTTTTCTGGCCGGCCGTGCAGGCACTCTATCAGTCCGTGCTGATCCAGGATTCCTTCGGCACCTCGTCGCAGTTCGTCTGGTTCGACAACTTCCGCGACCTGTTCAATGACGCAAACTATCTCGAATCCTTCAAGACCACCGCGATGTTCTCCATCATGGTCGCTGTGTTCGGCTTGTCCCTTGCCCTGATCCTTGCCGTGTTCGCGGATCGCATTGTGAAGGGCGCGTCGGTCTACAAGACTTTCCTGATCTGGCCCTATGCGGTATCGCCGGTCGTGGTCGGTGTGCTATGGCTGTTCCTCCTCAACCCGACACTGGGTGTGGTTGCGCATGCGCTGCGCGGTATCGGCATCGAATGGGATAACCTGCTCAATGGCACCCATGCGATGATCCTGATCGTACTGGCGGCGATCTGGAAACAGATCAGCTATAACTTTCTGTTTTTCCTCGCTGGCCTGCAAGCGATTCCCAAGTCGCTGATCGAAGCGGCGGCGATTGATGGCGCCGGGCCGGTGAGGCGTTTCTTTACCATTGTCTTTCCACTGTTGTCGCCGACCACCTTCTTCCTGCTCGTCATCAACATCGTCTATTCGTTCTTCGACACCTTCGCGATCATCGAAGCGACCACCCACGGCGGTCCGGGCAAGGAAACGGAAATCCTGGTCTACAAGGTCTTCCAGGACGGCTTCAAGGGCGGCGACCTGGGTAGTTCGGCCGCGCAGTCCGTGATCCTGATGTTTATCGTCATCACGCTCACCGTGGTGCAATTCAAGTATGTCGAACGCAAGGTGCAGTATTCATGATCATCGCTCTTTTTTCATTCACATCGACATGCATGGTTCTCCTGCCGGAAGCTGCGCGTACAAACACGAGAGCCAATCATGATTGAACGCCGTCCCATACTCGACCTGATCAGTCACCTGGTGCTAATCATCGGCGTGGCCATTGTTGCCTTTCCGGTGTATGTCGCCTTCGTCGCCAGCACACAGACTCCCGAGCAGGCCGCCATGGCACCCATTTCGCTGATCCCCGGCGACCAGTTCCTTCAAAACTATGCGGCGGTCATTGTCAGCGGCGCATCCGGCAACGTATCGGTGCCACCCGTCGCACGCATGATGTGGGTCAGCCTGGTGTCCGCACTGGTCATCGCGATCGGCAAGATTGCGATATCCATGCTATCGGCGTTCGCGATCGTCTACTTCCGTTTTCCAGGGCGCTCGCTGTTCTTCTGGATGATCTTCGTCACCCTGATGCTGCCGGTCGAAGTCCGGATCACGCCGACCTACAAGGTGATCTCGGATTTCGGCATGCTCAACAGTTATGCGGGCCTGACGATACCGCTGATCGCGTCGGCGACGGCTACCTTCCTGTTCCGGCAATTCTTCCTGACCGTGCCGGACGAACTGGCCGAGGCGGCGCGTATCGATGGTGCCGGACCAATGCGCTTCTTCAAGGATGTCCTGTGGCCACTGTCGCGTACCAATGTGATTGCGCTGTTCGTCATCATGTTTATCTACGGCTGGAATCAGTACCTGTGGCCGCTGCTGGTGGCGACCGAGCAGAGCATGTACCCGATCGGTATCGGCATCAAGACCATGATCACCGGCGGTGATGCGGCGATCGAATGGAACATGGTGATGGCGACCCTTATCCTCGCGATGCTGCCGCCCGGACTTGTCGTGGTGGTGATGCAGGAATGGTTCGTGAAGGGGCTGGTCGATTCGGAAAAATAAGATTGCTGTCCTGCAGATAAAGCAGTCGACCCGTACATGGCAACACAGAGATAAAACACAGAATACAGAACAGAGGCATCAGGGACCGCATGGCACAAGTTCACTTAAAAAATATTACCAAGACCTACGGCAAGGGCGCCAAAAGCGTTGACGTCATCCACGGCATTTCGATCGACATTGATGACGGTGAATTCATTGTCATGGTGGGCCCATCCGGTTGCGGCAAGTCCACCTTGCTGCGCATGGTTGCCGGCCTGGAAGAGATTACCGGCGGCGATATCGTGATCGGCGACCGTGTTGTCAATCAGCTTGAACCGAAGGATCGCGATATCGCGATGGTGTTCCAGAACTACGCCTTGTATCCGCACATGAGCGTGTATGAAAACATGGCGTATGGATTGAAGATCCGCAAGTTCTCGAAGGCAGATATCGATGCCCGCGTGCAGAAGGCGGCGAAGATACTGGAGCTTGGCGCGCTGCTCGAGCGCACACCACGCCAGCTTTCAGGCGGACAGCGCCAGCGGGTCGCCATGGGCAGGGCGATCGTGCGTGAGCCTGCGGTATTTTTGTTCGATGAGCCCTTATCCAATCTCGACGCAAAATTGCGAGTGCAAATGCGGCTCGAGATCCAGAAGATGCATCGCGCACTGGGCACCACGAGTCTGTATGTGACCCACGATCAGGTAGAAGCGATGACGCTGGGCCAGCGCATGATCGTGATGAACGCCGGTCGCGCGGAGCAGATCGGTACGCCGGCGGAGGTGTATGGCAAGCCGGCAACGACCTTTGTCGCAAGCTTTATCGGTTCGCCGCCCATGAACCTGTTGCGTGGTCAGCTTGAGTCAGGCGGAACAAGCTTTGCGCTGGGCGATGGCGCACAGGTCGCCTTGCCGTCGGCGCGTACCGGTTTATCGGGGCGCGAATGCATACTCGGCGTGCGACCCGAACATCTGATTCTCGGCAAGCCGGGTATCACGATGCAGGTGGAGATGGTGGAAGCACTGGGCGCGGATGTGCTGGTGCATGCAGTTGCCGCCGGCCAGTCGCTGGTCATTCGTGCGCCTGCCGGCATCCAGGTCGAGGCAGGCCAGCGGGTGAATGCCGGTTTCGATGCCAGCGCAGTGCACTGGTTCGATGCGCAGACGACACGACGCATCGACGATTAGTCAAAAAGGCATGACCATGTGATGGTCATGCCTTCCTTTTTAGCCCCACGTTTCAGCCCCACGTTTCAGCCTCAGGCTTCAGCGGTCTCCGCTTCCGTCAGCATGGTCACGCCGTGCAGTTCGCAGGCCAACACCGCCTGACGTACCGCTTCGATCGCGCGTTGCCGTGTAAAGCTCTTGCGCCAGGCAATCACCACCCGGCGTGACGGGCCCGGCTCCTTGAAGGGGATATAGCGCAACATCCCGTCCTTCGATTGCATATCCGGCACCGACGCTTTCGGCAGTACCGTAATGCCAATGCCGGAAGCCACCATGTGGCGTATCGTTTCCAGCGACGAACCCTCGAAGGTACGGGCAATGCCATCGCTGCTGGTCGAGAAGCGCGCCATCTCGGGACATACTTCCAGCACCTGGTCGCGGAAACAATGGCCGTTCCCCAGCAACAGCATGGTTTCGGATTTCAGCTCTTCCGCATCGATCGCATTGCGTTGCGCCCAGGCATGGTGCTTGGGAAGCGCGACGACGAAAGGTTCGTCATACAAGGGTTGTACCATCAGACCCTGATCGGCAAAGGGCAAGGCCATGATGGCGGCGTCCAGTTCACCCTGGCGTAGCAGTTCAATCAACCGCGCGGTGAAATTTTCCTGTAACACCAGCGGCATCTGCGGCACGGTCTCGATCATGGTCTTGACCAGCGGTGGCAGTAGATAGGGAGCGACGGTGTAGATCACGCCGAGCCGGAGCGGACCCGCCAGCGGATCCTTGTTCTGTTTGGCGATTTCCTTGATCGCTGCGGTTTGCTCAAGTACGCGTTCGGCTTGCGCGACGATTTGTGCGCCGAGCGGCGTGACTGAAATTTCAGATCCGCCGCGTTCGAAGATGGTCACGCCAAGTTCGTCTTCCAGTTTCTTGATCGCCACCGAAAGTGTGGGTTGCGCGACGAAACACGCTTCCGCGGCATGGCCGAAATGCTTTTCGCGGGCAACGGCGACAATATATTTCAATTCGGTAAGCGTCATGTTCTCTGCTCTTTATATGACAAGGCCGTAAAGGCGTTCTTGTATGGAAATCAATCGAGAATTAAATCGCGATAGGGACAGTATAAAGAGAGTGCGGAAAATTGCAGGCATTCGCCGATATATATCCGGCTTGTTAGCAATCAGGTAACTTTACTGATCCACGCTCTCCGACGCGCAAGAACACCGGAGAATAGGACAGTTACGACAGGAAATTTTGTAACGCGTTCACGATGAAGTGAAAACGGGTATGGTAAAAATGGGCATCAGACTTTAAGAAACTCTTCGCGTCCGCCCAGCCAGCGTGCCAGATGTGCTTCTACGGTGGCCGGGTCGTGTTGCAGCAACGACTGAGCTAGATTGCGTGCCTTCTCGACCAGCCACTGATCCGTTTCGAGGTCGGCAAAGCGCAGCATCGCCTGTCCTGACTGCCGGGCGCCGAGAAACTCTCCCGGACCGCGAATCTCGAGGTCGCGCCGTGCGATTTCAAAGCCATCCGTGGTTTCCCGCATGGTCATCAGGCGCTGCTTGGCGACCTGTCCCAAAGGGCTCTGGTAGAGCAGCAGGCAGATACTCGCGGCCGACCCGCGTCCGACACGGCCACGCAGCTGGTGTAACTGGGACAGGCCGAAACGCTCGGCATGCTCGATGACCATCAATGACGCATTCGGCACATCGACGCCGACTTCGATCACCGTGGTGGCGACCAGCACATGAACTTCAGCCCGTGTGAAGGCGTCCATCACCAGCTGTTTCTCGGCGGGCTTCATCCGGCCATGCACCAGGCCGACACGCAAGTCGGGCAGTGCTGCCGACAGCGTTGCATGGGTGTCGGTGGCGGTCTGTAACTGCAGCGCCTCGGATTCTTCGATCAGGGGACAGACCCAGTACACCTGTCGTCCCTCGAGCGCCGCCGCATGCACGCGTTCGATCACTTCATCGCGACGGTTCTGGTCGATGATGCGGGTGACGATGGGCGTGCGGCCCGGCGGCAACTCGTCGATGACCGACACTTCCAGGTCGGCATAGTAAGTCATGGCCAGTGTGCGCGGGATCGGGGTCGCCGACATCATCAGCTGGTGCGGCACGGTCTGCGGCGCGCCTGCGTCAAGGCCCTTGTTGCGCAACGCGAGACGCTGGCCGACGCCGAAGCGGTGCTGTTCGTCAACGATCACGAGGCCCAGTTTTGCAAATTCCACACCTTCCTGGATCAATGCGTGGGTACCGATCACGAGATGGGCTTCGCCGGATTCGATCAGCGCCTGCGACGCCTCCTTCTCTTTCTTTTTCAGGCTGCCGGTCAGCCATGCCACCTTGACGCCGAGCGGTTCCATCCACATCGCGATTTTGCGGAAATGCTGTTCGGCGAGAATCTCGGTTGGCGCCATGAGCGCCGCCTGGTAGCCGCTGTCGATTGCCTGCGCGGCGGCCAGCGCGGCAACAACGGTTTTGCCACTGCCGACATCCCCCTGCAACAAACGCTGCATCGGAAACGATTCGCGCAGGTCGCTGCGGATTTCCTCCAGTACGCGTTGCTGCGCACCGGTCAGCGCAAAGGGCAGGGCGTTCAAAAAGGCGTTCGACAATTCGCCGATCACCGGCAGCGCGGATGCGCCCTTGGCGCGGCGTGCTTCCTGCGCCCGCTTGAGCGAAAGCTGTTGCGCCAGCAGTTCATCGAACTTCATGCGAATCCATGCCGGATGCGAGCGTTCCAGCAAGGCATGTTCGTCCACATCGGACGGCGGATTGTGCAGCAGCTTGACCGAAGGCTCGAACGCTTGCAGCTTCAGGGAGGCCAGCAAGTCCGGTGACAGCGTGTCGCGCCAGTCGACGCGGCTGAGCGCATTGGCAATCGCCTTGCGCAGGTAAGCTTGGGACAGCCCTTCGCCGGCGGGATAGACAGGTGTCAGGGCAGTCGGCAGCGGGGCGCCTTCCTCCACCACCTTGTAGGTTGGATGGACCATTTCCGCGCCGAAGAAGCCATGGCGTACTTCGCCACGCACGCGCACGCGGGTGCCGGCAGCAAGCTGCTTGACCTGGCTACCGTAAAAATTCAGGAAGCGCATCACCAGCGGCCCGGTTTCGTCGGCGATCGTAACCACCAGCTGCCGGCGCGGCCGGTACTGGATATCGCATTCCGTCACGACACCTTCGACCTGTGCCGCATTGCCCCCCATGAACCCGGCCTCGCCGATCGGCGTAATCCTGGTTTCATCCTCGTAGCGCAGGGGCAGGTGCAGCACCAGGTCCATGTCGGTGCGCAGGCCGAGTTTGGCCAGCTTGCTCTCCAGCGTAGCTTTGGCTTTGGGTTTTGCGGCAGTGGAAGGCTTGCTCTTCGGAGCGGGCATACGTGAATCGGGCGGCAAGGCGTAAAATAGCGGGTTTTGTTCGGCGAAATCGGCAGTCAGCGCACTTGCAAGCGCGCCTGCCATTGTATGGCAATTTTGTTAAGAGCGGCTGGCCCGGATACATGGCCTGCCTGACGAATAACAAGTATTACCGCGCAACGCCGGCTGCTGCAACCTTCTATGCGATCCTGAAGCATGTATTCCCTTTCCGATTTTGATTTCGACTTGCCGCAAGAACTGATTGCGCAATTGCCACTGCCGCAACGCAGCGCCTCACGCCTGCTGCATGTCGATGGCGACCAGCTCATGGATCGCGCCTTTGCCGATATTGTCGACTTGCTCACGCCGGGCGATCTGCTGGTCTTTAATAACACCCGCGTACTCAAGGCACGCTTTTTCGGCGTCAAGGAGACCGGGGGCAAGGTCGAAGTCCTGGTTGAGCGCGTGCTCGACAACCGTACCGTGCACGCGCAGGTCCGCGCCTCCAAGTCGCCGCAGGCCGGTGGCAGGATTCGCCTTGCCGATGCCTTTGACGTGACGGTTGGCGAACGCGCCGGCGAATTCTATACGCTGATGTTTCCATCCGATGTGTTCGACCTGATCGAAGCGCACGGCCGCCTGCCGCTGCCGCCGTATATCGAGCATGCGGCCGATGAATTCGACGAACAGCGTTACCAGACTGTCTATGCCAAGGAGCCGGGCGCGGTGGCGGCACCGACAGCGGGCCTGCATTTTGACCAGGCTTTGCTCGACAGCTTGCGTGACAGGGGCGTGCGGTTTGCCTTCGTGACGCTGCACGTGGGCGCCGGCACCTTTCAGCCGGTGCGCACCGAAAACTTGGCCGAGCACAAGATGCATAGCGAGTGGTACACGATCCCTGCCGAAACCGTCGACGCAGTACGCGCAACCAAGGCCGCCGGACGGCATGTCGTTGCGGTCGGCACCACCAGCATGCGCGCACTCGAATCGGCATCCCAGTCCGGTGCGCTGCAGGCCGGCAGTGCCGACACCGCGCTATTCATCACGCCCGGCTATGCATTCAAGACGGTCGATCGCCTGGTGACCAATTTCCATCTACCCAAATCGACGCTGCTGATGCTGGTGTCCGCATTTGCCGGCTACGAGCGTATCCGTGCCGCCTATGCCCATGCCATCGCCCGGCGTTATCGTTTCTTCAGCTATGGCGATGCCATGCTACTGACAAAAATCTGATCCGACATGCTTAATTTCAAACTCATCAAGACCGATGGCAAGGCCCGACGCGGTCGCCTTACCCTCAACCACGGCGTGGTCGAAACGCCGATTTTCATGCCGGTCGGCACCTACGGCTCGGTCAAGGCGATGTCGCCGCTGGAACTGCATGACATCGACGCGCAGATCATTCTCGGCAATACCTTCCATCTCTGGCTGCGTCCCGGCCTGGATGTGGTCAATAAATTTGACGGCCTGCACCGCTTCATCGGCTGGACCAAACCCATCCTGACCGACTCCGGCGGCTTCCAGGTATTTTCGCTGGGCGCGATGCGCAAGATCACCGAAGAGGGGGTGAAGTTTGCCTCCCCGATCAATGGTGACAAGCTGTTCCTGTCGCCGGAAATCTCGATGCAGATCCAGCGCACACTCAATTCCGACATCGTCATGCAGTTCGACGAATGCACACCCTACGAAATCGATGGCCGTCCCGCTACAGAAGAAGAGGCGGCAAAGTCGATGCGCATGTCGCTGCGCTGGGCCAAGCGCTCGCGTGATGAGTTCAACAAGGGCGAGAACCCCAACGCGCTGTTCGGCATCGTCCAGGGCGGCATGTTCGAGCACCTGCGGGATGAATCGCTGGCCGGACTGGAAGACATCGGTTTTGACGGCGTCGCGATCGGTGGTCTGTCGGTCGGCGAACCGAAGGAGGAGATGATGCGCGTGCTGGAGCACATCGGTCCGCGCCTGCCCGCCGACAAGCCGCACTACCTGATGGGCGTGGGTACACCGGAAGACCTGGTGGCCGGCGTGGCCAGCGGCGTCGACATGTTCGACTGTGTGATGCCGACGCGGAATGCGCGCAACGGCTGGCTGTTCACCCGTTTTGGTGACCTGAAGATCAAGAATTCCCGCTATAAAGATGATGAAAAACCGCTAGATGAAAGCTGCGAGTGTTATGCCTGTCGCAATTTTTCCCGTGCCTACCTGTTTCACCTGCATCGCGCGGGCGAGATTCTGGGCGCACGCCTGAACACCATTCACAACCTGCATTACTACCTGCAACTGATGCGGGAAATGCGCGCCGCCATTGATGCCGACCGCTTCCAGGCGTTCGTTGTGCAGTTTCATGCCGATCGCGCCCGCGGCGTCTAGGACATAGGGAAAATTCCATAACCGGGTCATTCTGTCCGGTGCAAGCGACCTGGCTGGTTACGTTCATTGCCTCCTTTTTAACATTGAGTGGGCGACTCTTGTAAAAATCCACATCGGTCAGCGGCTGACGGGTGACGGCTCTTGCCAGGGCGCTCACTCTTTTCCGGAAGCACCAAGAAACCCTGCATCGGGTGCTAAAATGCCGGGTTGATCACCATTACAATCTGGAGCTAAAACGTGTTCATATCCAACGCCTATGCGCAAACCGCCGCCGCAGGTCCCGAAAGCAGCCTGATGAGCTTCCTGCCCATTATCCTGATGTTCGTGGTTTTGTATTTCCTGATGATTCGTCCTCAGATGAAGCGTCAGAAGGAACAGAAGGCTATGATGGAAGCGCTCGCCAAGGGCGACGAAGTCGTCACCGCCGGTGGCATGCTGGGCAAGGTGTCGAAAGTCACTGACGCTTACGTCACACTGGAAGTTGCAAACGGTACTGAAATCATCGTCCAGAAGGCAGCTGTCGCTACGCTGTTGCCCAAGGGTACCATCAAGGCTCTGTAATACACCGCCTGGCAAGCGCTATCCCACGTCGGGCAAGGCGCTTTGCACGGGCCGGCAGGCCCACTCAACAAGTAACGTTGACACCTATGAATCGCTATCCCCTCTGGAAATACATCCTCATCGTGATCGCGCTGCTGTTCGGCGTGCTGTATTCGGTGCCCAACTTTTTCGGCGAATCGCCGGCAGTTCAGGTCAGCAGTGCCAAGGCTACCGTCAAGGTCGACCAGGCCACGATGGGTCGCGTCAGCGACGCATTGAACAAGGCTGGCATGCCGCCTGAAAGCGTGGTGTTCGACGTGACCGGCAAGCAGGGCTCGGTGCGGGCACGGTTCCGCGACACGGACACCCAGTTCCGCGCCAAGACCTTGCTGGAAAAAGAACTGAACGCCGATCCGGCTGACCCGACTTATATCGTCGCCTTCAACCTGCTGCCCAATACACCGCAGTGGCTGCAATCGCTGCGCGCAATGCCGATGTACCTCGGCCTTGACTTGCGCGGCGGTGTGCACTTCCTGATGCAGGTTGACACCAAGGCGGTCGTCGCCAAGCGACTCCAAGGCTTGCAGACCAGCGTACGCAGCATGCTGCGTGACAAGAACGTCCGTCATGCCGGCATCAGCCGCAATGGCGATCAGGTCGTCGTGCTGTTCCGCGATGAGGAAACGCGCAACAAGGCGCGTGAAGTGCTTGCTTCGCAGTTATCCGAGCTCGCACTGCAGGATGCCGCTGAAGGCGCTGATCTGAAACTGATCGGTACCATCCGGCCCGAAGCTCTCAAGCGCACGACAGAAGAGGCAGTGCAGCAGAACATCAGCACGCTGTCCAAGCGGGTTAACGAACTGGGTGTTGCCGAGCCGGTGATCCAGCGCCAGGGGGCGGACCGTATCGTGGTGCAGTTGCCCGGCGTGCAGGACGTCTCGCGTGCGAAAGACATCATCGGCCGTACCGCTACACTGGAAGTCCGCATGGTCGATGAAAGCGTGATGCGCGGCACCGAAGAAACTGCCGCCGTGCCTTTCGGTTCCGAACTCTTCAAGATTGGCAAGGGGGCGCCGGTGGTGCTCTACAAGGACCCGATCATTACCGGCGATTACATTTCCAGCGCCGGTGCCAGCTTCGACTCGAACCAACAACCTGCGGTCAGTATCGACCTGAACGGCGACGGCGGACGACGCATGCGCGAAGCCACCCGTAGCAAAATTGGCAAGTCCATGGCCATCGTTCTGTTTGAAAAGAACAAGGGTGAAGTCCTGACCGTGGCCACCATCCGCGACGAACTGGGAGCGCGCTTCCAGATAACAGGCATGGGCTCCGCTGAAGCCGCCAGTGATCTCGCGCTGCTGCTGCGTGCCGGTTCGCTGGCCGCACCGATGGAAATCATCGAGGAAAGCACGATCGGTCCGCAGCTTGGTGCGGAGAACATCCAGAAGGGCTTCAACTCGACGCTGTACGGTTTCGCCGCTATCGCACTCTTCATGTTGATTTACTATCACCTGTTCGGTTTCTTCAGCGTCTTCGCGCTGGCGGTCAACCTGATGCTGCTGATCGCCGTGTTGTCGACGCTGCAGGCAACGCTGACCCTGCCGGGCATGGCAGCAATTGCCTTCACGCTCGGTATGGCGATTGATGCGAACGTGCTGATCAATGAGCGGATACGTGAAGAACTGCGCCATGGCAATTCGCCGCAGGCAGCCATTGCCGCTGGTTTCGATCGTGCGTGGGCGACCATTCTCGACTCCAACGTCACCACGATGATCGCCGGTCTTGCGCTGCTGATTTTCGGCTCCGGTGCAATTCGCGGTTTTGCGGTGGTGCACTGCATCGGTATTCTGACCTCGATCTTCTCGGCGGTATTCGTGTCGCGTGGCGTAGCCAATCTCTGGTACGGCCGCAAGAAGAAGCTGGCCGGCGTATCGATCGGCCAGGTCTGGAAGCCGGATACCTGAATAGCTGAAGCACACTCGCACCATCGGGCCGACCGCAAGTCTGCGGCGGCCCCTGCGGTTTTCATGAATGCATCAACGATGGCGTGGCAAACATGCCGACGCCATCTGCAGGAATCCTGCGAAAGGAAACAGAGTCATGGAGTTGTTCCGAATTAAGAGGGATATTCCCTTTATGCGCCACGCGTTGATTTTCAACGTGATCTCGGCACTTACCTTTGTCGCTGCAGTATTTTTCCTGTTTTACAAGGGACTGCACCTGTCGATCGAATTCACCGGCGGCACGGTCATTGAAGTAGTCTATGACAAGCCTGCCAACCTGGAAAAAGTCAGGACTTCCATCGAAGGGCTCGGCTATACCGACACGCAGGTACAAAGCTTCGGCACTGCACAGAACGTGATGATCCGCTTGCCGGCGCGCAAGGACGTCAGTTCCGCGCAGCAAAGCGAAAAGGTCATGTCCACGCTGAAGGCGCAAGACCCGGCAGTGCAGTTGCATCGTGTTGAGTTTGTCGGCCCGCAGGTCGGTGAAGAGCTGACGCACGATGGCTTGCTCGCGCTGGGCATGGTGATTATCGGCATCGTGATCTACCTGGCCTTCCGTTTTGAATGGAAATTTGCGGTCGCTGCCATCATCGCCAACTTGCACGACGTGGTGATCATTCTCGGCTTCTTCGCGTTTTTCCAATGGGAGTTTTCGCTGACCGTGCTGGCTGCGGTACTCGCGGTGCTAGGTTACTCGGTGAACGAATCAGTGGTGGTGTTTGACCGGGTGCGCGAGACATTCCGCGATCGTCGTTACGGCAAGATGGAAACTGCAGACGTGCTGAACCATGCAATCACCAGCACCATCTCGCGGACCATCATCACGCACGGCTCGACCGAGATGATGGTGTTGTCGATGCTGCTGTTCGGTGGCGCAACCCTGCATTATTTTGCGATTGCACTGACCATCGGCATTCTGTTCGGTATCTACTCGTCGGTGTTCGTTGCCGCTGCGGTAGCGATGTGGCTTGGCGTCAAGCGTGAAGACCTGATCAAGCCGGTCAAGGAACGAGACGAGACCGACGGCGCCGTGGTGTGAGCGGGGCGCCGAGAAACTTATACCAATCCCGACCTGTAACGTAACAAATGAGATCGATGGATTTTTTTGACTGACAAGGCGCAAGGGGGAGTCAATAGCGAGCTATTGACGACGAGTGCAACGCAGGCAGGCAGCTCGGCGCCCCCGGAAAAAGACGCGATCTCATGGTGCGTTATGGGTTGGGATTGGTATTAGTACGCCAAGTACAGTCAGTACAGTAAAAAAGCCGGCTTTCGAGCCGGCTTTTTTTTCGGTTAGACTAAAGGCGCTCACTCTTATTTTTGCGCAACAGAAAAAACTAAAGCAAGCTGCCAGCCTCACTTGGAGATCACATGAAGAAAGTGCGAGTATGGGATTTGCCGATCCGCCTGTTTCACTGGACTCTTGCCCTCCTGATCGTCATGGCCGTTGTGACGCAGCAGATAGGCGGCAATGCAATGGAATGGCATTTTCGCATCGGTTACGCAGTGCTGACCCTGGTCAGCTTCCGTATTATCTGGGGCCTGATCGGGCCACGCTATGCCCGTTTTTCCAGCTTCCTGCATGGTCCGTCAACCATCGCAGGTTATATCCGTGGTGGCAAGGCTGCCCTCAAAGCTAATTATCTCGGCCACAATCCGCTCGGCAGCCTCTCGGTGTTCGCACTGCTCGGTGTGGTGCTGGCACAGGCGGTAAGCGGACTGTTTGCCAATGACGATATTGCCAGCGAAGGGCCGCTGGTCAAGTTCATCAGCAAGGATATGTCGGACCAGATCACCTGGTTCCACAAGGAGGTGAGCGCCAACCTGATCTACTTGCTGGTCGCCATGCATGTGATTGCGATTGCCGTGTATTACTTCCGCAAAAAGCAAAACTTGGTCAAGCCCATGCTGACCGGAGATCAGGAAGTCGACTTCGATGCGCAGCCAGCCAACGATAGTTGGGGTATGCGTCTGCTGGCACTGGCGATCTTTGCGCTGTGCGGCTTCGTGGTTTCTTATATCGTGAACCTGCCGGCGAAAAGCCTGTAGGCGATCACATTGCACGCACAATGTAGGAAGACTGTTACTTGTTGCGATAGTTGTCGTGGCAAGCCTTGCACGATTGGCCAACACCACCAAAGGCAGTCTTGATCGCATTCAGGTCACCGGACTTGGCGGCAGCGGAGAGCTTGCTGACTTCGCCTTGCATCTTTTCCGCGGCAGCCTTGAATTTGTCCTGCTCTTTCCAGACTTCCGGTTTGGCCTTCGAGTTCGGCAGGTCGGAACCCTGAGGAAAGGCAGTCCATGGGAGCCGGGACATCATTTCAATCACGGCGACATCGGCTTCGACCGCTGCCTTGTCGTAGGGCTTTTCGCCTTTGACGACGGCGCCGACGCGACCGGTATGGGTGCCCATCAGCGAGAAAGCGGACTGGCGGTATTTGACTGCATCTTCAGGTTTGGCAAACTGCGCCTGCGCCGAGAAAGGTACGGCGATCAGGGTGGTCAGGGCGATGCTGGCTAACGCAAACTTCATACAATCTCCTCTTGTTGGTTGTGTAAGGATGTCATTGCCGGCCGGTCGGCAAGGTATGTTACGTACCGCTGCAGGAATCGACACCAGGCGCGGCGAGCGCTGAGTCCAACTGTCGTTTCAGCTTTGTCAGTTCCGTATCGAGAGCGACAAAGTCTTCGTCACTGTAGCCCAAAAATGTCTGTTTGCAAAACTGTATGTGCGGAGCGAAAAGACGCTCGAATTCCGCCTGGCCCTTATCAGTCAGGCGCACGATCATGCTGCGCCGGTCTTCCATGGACGCGCTGCGGATGACCAGCGATTTTTCTTCCAGGCGATCAACGATGCCGGTTAGCGTGCCCTTGGTAATCAGCGTCTTGTCCCCTAGTTCCTTGAATGACATGCCTGGCGTATTTCCCAGCGTTGCAATGATATCGAACTGGGCCGGCGTCAAGCCAAGCTTGCGCACATGGGTATCCGATATCCGCTGGAACGCGTGGAAGCACTCGGCCAGAAGGCGAATACTGCGCAGATAACGCTCTTTGATCATGGCGAATTCACTTCACTAAAAAACACAAAAAGCCGGTGCTTATGCAACCGGCTTTCCGTGGAAAACATCTTGTTGGCTTAATCAGCCTTCAACGCTTCGACCTGGATTGCCAGTTTGACTTCCGGTGAAAACATCGGCGTGCCGTAGCTCAGGCCGAAATCGGTACGGTTGAATTGTGCGGTCGCATCGGCGCCGCATACTTCACGCTTGAGCATCGGGTGGGGAATGCACTTGAACTTGTTGATGTTCAGTGTCACCGGCTTGGTGACACCCAGCATGGTCATGTCGCCTTCGACCGCTACCGGGGTGTCGCCATTGAACTTGATCGACTTGCCCTTGTAGGTGATGGTTGGATATTGCGCGACATTGAACATGTCCTTGCCTTTTGCATGGTCGTTCATCTTGGCATGGCCAAAATCCAGCGAGTCGGCATCGATCTTGATGTCCACCGAGCCCGATTTCGATGCACGGTCCAGCGTCACGGTGCCGCTGGTCTTGGTGAACTTGCCGCGCCATAGCGAAATGCCCATGTGATCGGCTTCGAAACTCGGATAGGTGTGGTTCGGTTCGATGGTGTACGTCTGTGCGAAAGCCGATGCGGCGCTGATGGCGAGCAGGGCAGCGGCGAGGTGCTTCAGGTACTTCAGATGCTTCAATTGCATGAATACTCCTAGTTTCGATAGTGAGAGTGTTTACTGTGTCGCGACGACACGGAACTTGATGACGACTTCATCGGCAACCATGCTGGTGTCTTTCCACTCGCCTTCGCCGATGTTGAAGGCGAGTCGCTTGATGGGCAGCGCGCCTTCGAAAACCTGGGCATTACCTTCCTTCTTTACCGTCATCGGAAAGCTGACGTCGGCGGTCTTACCTTTGATGGTGAGCTTGCCGGACACATCCAGCTTGCCGCCGGCAGCCGGCTTAAGCGCGCTCGACACAAAGCTTGCCTTTGGAAACTGTGCGCCGTTAAACCATTCTTTCTTTTGTACTTCCTTGTTGTATTCCGGATCGCCCAGGTCGAAGCTGGGTACGTCGATATCGACGCTGGCCTTGCCGGCTTCCGGCTTGGCGCTGTCGTAATCGATCTGTGCGTTGAACTTCTTGAACTTTGCCTCGACGGGCACGCTCATTTGCTTGAATACCGCTGATACGCTGCTTTTGGCAGGGTCGGTCTTCATCACGGCCGCAAGCGCGGGCAGGGCGAAGGCAATCGCGGCCGCCGCCGCAGTACGGCGCAACAATGCGGAAGTCATCATGGGGGTCATCCTTTCGAGCGAGTGGTCAGGGCAGCATGCGCTTGAGCACGCCATCTCTGTCAATGAATTGGTGTTTGAGTGCGGCGACAACGTGGAGCGCGAACATGACCAGCAGTGTCATGTTGAGCCAGTAGTGCACCTGCTTGAGGATCGCCTTCCACTCCGGGTTCGGGTCGATCAGCGCCGGCAGCGGAAGCACGCCGAGATAAACGACGGGCACACCTGCCGCCAGGCTGTAAAAGTAACCTGACACCGGAATGGCAAACATCAGCAGGTACAGCAAGCCATGCAAGCTATGCGCGGCGCTTTGCTGCCAACCGGGCATGGCCGACGAATAGGCGGGTGCCTTATGGCCGAGGCGCCAGAGCAATCTCAGACAGGCCAGGCCAAGAACGGTAATCCCTATCCATTTGTGCCAGGAGAAGTACTTGAGCTTGGTCGGCGTAATCCCGGGAATATCCACCATGGTGATGCCGAGCGCAAAAGCCGCAATGATAAGCAGGGCGATCAACCAGTGCAGGATGATCGCCGGCAGGGTATACCGCGACATGATTTCCATTTAATAATTAGTTCGTATTAGAACTAATGTAGCATGAAAGTTGACGAAGGGTATGACGCGCTTGGGGTGATGTGCAACTTGGCACTTCGACGCGATAGGAAAGCACTTGGCAAGCGGCTAATGATGCCGCTTGCCAAGGATGAAAAGAGGAGTGACCGAAACGGTCGAGGGGAGAGTCAACCGGTTCCCTCCCCCTTTAAAGGGAAGGGCCAAGGCGAGATAGGACTATCTAAACCGGTAGAAAAACGCTTAAATCGCCTTTGCCAGCTTTTCCGCCACACCAATGTAATTGGCTGGCGTCATCGCCAGCAACTGGTCCCTGGCCTGCTGTGGAATGGCGAGTCCGTTGATGAACTCACGCAGTGCATCCTTCGAAATACCTTTGCCGCGTGTCAGTTCCTTCAACTGCTCATACGGGTTTTCAATGCCATAACGACGCATCACGGTCTGCACCGGCTCTGCCAGCACTTCCCAGGTGGCGTCGAGGTCTTCGGCCAGGCGCCCGGGATTGACTTCCAGCTTGTTGAGGCCGCGCAGGCAGCTGTCGTAGGCGAGGATGGCATAACCGAAGGCGACGCCGATATTGCGCAGTACGGTGGAATCGGTCAGGTCACGCTGCCAGCGCGACACCGGCAGCTTTTCGGACAGATGCTTGAGCACCGCATTGGCGAGGCCGAGGTTGCCTTCGGAGTTTTCAAAGTCGATCGGGTTGACCTTGTGCGGCATGGTCGATGATCCGATTTCCCCGGCCTTGGTGCGCTGCTTGAAGTAACCCAGCGAGATGTAGCCCCAGATGTCGCGGTTGAGGTCGAGCAGGATGGTATTGGCACGCGCAATGGCATCAAACAGTTCGGCCATGTAGTCATGCGGCTCGATCTGGATCGTGTAGGGATTGTAAGTCAGGCCGAGACGCTGCTCGATCACGTTCTTTGAGAAGGTCTCCCAGTCGAATTCCGGATAGGCCGACAGGTGCGCGTTGTAGTTGCCGACCGCGCCATTCATTTTGCCGAGCAGCTCCACGCCGGCGATGCGCTGCTCCGCACGCTTGAGGCGGGCAACGACGTTCGCGATTTCCTTGCCCAGCGTTGTCGGGCTGGCCGGTTGGCCATGGGTGCGCGACAGCATCGGCAGTGCGGCATTGTCATGCGCAATCTCGGTTAGCTTTGCGATGACGGCCTGCAGTGACGGCAGCAACACATCGTTGCGCGCCGCCTTGAGCATCATGCCGTGCGAGGTGTTGTTGATGTCTTCGGAAGTGCAGGCGAAATGGATGAATTCGGATGCGGCCACCAGTTCCGGCACATCCTTTACCTTTTCCTTGAGCCAGTATTCGACGGCCTTCACGTCATGGTTGGTCACCGCTTCGATGGCCTTGATGCGCTCGGCATCGCCTTCGCTGAATTCATTGGCAAGTTTGTCAAGCAGGCCACTGGCGGCGGCTGAAAACGGTGTGATTTCGGCAAATCCGGCGGTCGACAACGCCTGCAGCCATGCAATCTCCACCTTCACGCGATGGTGCATGAATCCGGCTTCGGACAGGAGCGGGCGCAGCTTGTCGGTCTTGGCGGCGTAGCGGCCATCCAACGGAGAGAGAGCGGAGAGGGCGGAAAGCGACATGATGTGAAAAGCGGGAGAAGTGAGTAAAAATGTGCGCAAAAGCAGGAAAACCGATGCGCCAATGAAGTGCAATCCCGCATTTTACCATTGTGGCCAACGCGAAAAGCCTTGGCGCCGCTTCGGTTTGGATGCGGGCCGGGCAGGAATAGTGAGCTTCCTCAATGTTATAATCGACGCCACTTCATACCATACTCATCTATGAAACTCATCGGTTCCTTCGCCAGCCCCTACGTCAGAAAAGTCCGCGTCGTGATGGCGGAAAAAAAGCTCGACTATGAATTCGTCATCGAGAATGTCTGGGCGCCCGATACCAGGATTCTGCAATCCAACCCGCTTGGCAAAGTTCCCTGCCTGGTCATGGAAGATGGCGGCGCGATGTTCGACTCACGCGTCATTGTCGAATACCTGGATACGCTGACGCCGGTGTGCAAGTTGCTTCCGCCGAACGGTCGCGAACGTGCCGAAGTCAAGTGCTGGGAAGCCCTGGCCGATGGCGTTGCCGATGCCGCGGTGCTGGTGCGCCTCGAGCGCACTTTGCGTCCGGAAGCACAGCAAAGCGCGGAATGGATACAGCGCCAGATGGACAAGGTCCATGCGGGGCTGAAAGCGATGTCCTCCGGCCTCAAGGACACACCATTTTGCTGCGGCAATCACTATACGCTGGCCGATGTTGCGGTCGGATGCGCACTGGGCTGGATTTCTTTCCGCTTTCCGGAAATCGATTGGCGCGGCGATTATCCCAACCTTGCCAAGCTGTTCGACAAGTTGTCGGAGCGGCCTTCGTTCAAGGATACGATTCCGCAATAAAGGATGTGTGTCAAGCAAGCGTTCTGCTGTCGCCAGTGTGCGTGACCCGCACTTGCTGCTTTTTATACCAACCCCAACCCGTCACGCACCATGAGATCGCGTCTTTTTCCGTCTGCCTGCGTTGCACTCGTCTTCAATAGCTCGCTATTGACTCCTCCTGCGCCTTGCCAGTCAAAAAAATCCATCGATCTCATTTGTCACGTTATAGCTTGGGATTGGTATTAGACCGGTGAGCAGATAGACAACGCATAAGCAACAAAGGGCAATCGAGTGTATCGATTGCCCTTTGCTTTTGCTGCCATGGAACGAGCGTCTTGCCCGCCATGACTGCGTTATTCGTCCATCTGGGATTGCAGATAATTTTGCAGACCTATCGTGTTGATCAGGTCAAGCTGGGTTTCGATCCATTCGATGTGCTCTTCGGTGTCTTCGAGGATATCACGCAGGATTTCTCGTGACACGAAGTCTGCCGTAGCTTCGCATGCCTTGATGCCATCCTTGACGGTTTGCTGTGACGCCTGTTCCAGCTTCAGGTCGCATTCCAGCATTTCCGGCGTTGACTCACCGATCATCAGCTTGTGCAGCGCCTGCAGGTTGGGTAGTCCGTCCAGCATCAGGATACGATTGATCAGGTTATCGGCATGCTTCATTTCGCCGATTGATTCTTCGTATTCCTTCTTGGCGATCTTGCCGAAGCCCCAGTGCCGATACATTCGCGCATGTAGAAAGTATTGGTTTACTGCAGTCAGTTCGTTGGTCAGCTGTGCGTTGAGCAGCCTGATGATATTCGGGTCGCCTTTCATGGAGTCCTCTGCAGTCATGTCTTAGGGGCGGCGAACCTGTCGATGCCAGTTCGTCCGGTTGTCAGGCATCCATGATAGCGCACCATGTCGTTTTTTCCATCAACCATGATGCTTTTTCCATTCACAGGGAAACTGCATCCAGTTGCCATGCACGCTCAAGTCGAAGTCATTGCGTTAAAGCCGTGGTTTGATTTCCGCCTGGAATTGTGCCGCCAAGTGAGCGGCGGTAGTGTGCGATGTATATTGACGGAAATTTTTGGCCCGCTCTTAATTGCCCTTAATCAACTGCGTACCCTAGTAAAGCAGGCCGAGCGCGGTGGCTTTGACGGCGGCTTGGGTTTTGTTGGAGGCGCCAAGCTTGGTGACGATGTTGCTGATGTGGAAGTTAATCGTACGTTCGGACACGACCAGGATCTGCGCGATTTCAGATGCGGTTTTCCCTTCGGCAGTCCAGCGCAGGACTTCTTTTTCCCGGGCCGTAATACCAACCTGCGTCTCGGGAGCGAGCCTCGGGGTCAGACGTTCTGACATGGCGGCATGGATACACTGAGTCAGCCAGACCATTCTTGGCTGGTTCGCATGAAGTTCGCATTCTGACAGCTGTTCGGTGCTGCGGGCGAGTGTCAGCAGGCCTACGCTCCCACGAGCATCGCGTGAGGATTGCGCCCATCCGAATTTCAAACCATGCTCGCGCGCATCCTCCCACATTTCCTGTGCATTGGCGAACAGGCTATTGGACCACACTACCGGCAAGGTGGATTGCAAAGCGTGTCGTACGGTCGGGTCCACGTGCAGGTAGTTGCGCTCGTGATAGCAGCTCTGCCACTGGCGGGAGTAATTGCTGAACATCGTGACACTCGGGCGCGATATCGGCACGGGTATCTGGATGCCGTATGCGCAATATTCGAAACCAATTGCGGCCGCCATGCCGGCCGCCCGATCGAACAGCTGGTGTTCCGATTCACGCTCCAGCAATGCGCCCAACAGATCTTCCCGCCACCATTCCATGCTTATACCTCCCGCGAACGGGCATTATTGCATAGATGACAAGTATGGCAATAGCAACTTTAACCTTGATTTGGTGGCATGCTCAGCATTCAGCGCAGGAGAGGTCGCCTATCGATGCGCCGAGGTCATGCGGTAGCAGCGGGGGCTGCATGGATGGTGCGCTCAAGCGGCGACTGGGGGTACGTGGCGTACCGCAGGTTATTGATGTGCTGCGGATTATCGTGTTGAAGCTCCTGCTCGATGCCAAGGGCGATGCAGGTCATATCGTCTATCTCGATCCAGCATGCAAAGATGGGTTTGCCGTCCGCCAGCGCCGGTGGGCCGGCCCGGTGTGCATGCACGCCCATACGATGCAACAGGCGTTCGATGCCGAGGGGCGATACCGTGATCAGGCGTCTGGCCCCCAGTTCCATCGCGCTTCTCACGGCGGCAGCAAGCAAAGTACGGGTATTCAACGCAAGATCGACTGCCGAGGCGGCGTCGATTGGTGCAGCGGAAAAGCGCGACAGTTCCCAAACATCGTGCGCATGGGGTGCCGGCATGTCCGCCAGCAGATGGGGAAACACTTCGCTCAGGAGATAAGGTTCTGTCGTTGGAAGGAGGCGGGCGCAACCGCAGATGGCGCCGTCCGGTTCGCGGGTGATCACGTAAAAGGTGTTTTGATGATCGAACTGGTCGCGTTCCAGGCCATTTTCCACCGGCAGCGGCCAACCGAGTCGCTCAATGAAGATCTTATGCCGGTACTGGGCGAGAGCAGTTTCGATATCCGGAAAAGATAGATTAAATCTGCCAAAGATTGTGTGCATGTTCGGTCCCTTTTGTGGTTGCCCGAGTGCATTAAATCGCTGCGGCCCATTCTTTGGAAACTGTTAAAGTTGACAGGCAACCTCTAGAATGAACCGGCGCTATCCTTATCCAATGCGCTTTTCACCGCACCTTGCCACTCGAACCCCTGGAGCCAGGTGTGCAGCAGACTGGAAGTCCTGAGCGGTCCCAGGTCGTAACCGGTTGTGTCGATCAGCATCAGGTTGCTGCGCACCCCGTCCGGTGCGAGCAATACTTGTCCGGATTGCGACTGGATAAACCATCCCCACCCAAGGGAGATATCCGGTCGTGTTTCGCTTTTCCATTCGGAGAAACCCGCCGTGCTGACAGCAATGGAGCTATCCCTGAGATCTTCCAGGAAATCTGTGTCGGTATGGGAAAACAGATGTACGAATGGCACTGAAGCGAGGCTGCGCAATGGCAGTCGAACATAACCATCGGGCGACATGCGTGGCAGCCGATGCTCAACGGGGCGATGGGATAAGTAGATGTCCACGGCGAAGCACGCTCATACTGGCAAACGTCGACAGGGGTAGTTCAGAATGATGCAAATTGTAGGTAAGGTTGCCGCAGTTGACGACTGTCAGTTTTGACAAGCCGCCGGGCAGTGTCGGACAGTCATAAAGAGGTGGGATAAGCGGTGTGCACCAAGCATCAAGCGGATGGTAGTGGGGCTGTAGCGGGGCCGACAAGTGGAAGGACGGAATGCGCGGAATGCAAGACATGCAGTGACCACATCACCTGTATTCCGGAATCGTCGGAAAGCCAGGATCGGAGGAAGACAGTTGTTCTTCGATCCCGCGTGAGGGGAGGGGACGCGGTGCTATGGCCCACTCCCGAAACGACGTGTGTCAGGCTGATTATGCGGCGATCGCTGCCTGAAACATGATGGGTTGCCCTTCCATTTCACGTTCTTCCAGCGCTTCACGCAGCACGGTCTTTGCGCAGGAATGACATTTGCCGCAGCAGGTACCGACCGCCAGTTTTTCGCGCAATTGCGGCATCGTAGTGAGGCCTTCATCGACGGCCTGGCGGATTTTGCGTTCAGAGACGTTGTGGCAAACACATACAATCATTCATGCACCCTTGCTGTTATCTTTGATCTGAAACTGCGCTCAAGTTAGTTGAAACGATTTCCGGCAACCAGTCGGAGCAGACGACCTTGTCGGGACGGCGTCATCGCCCGCTCCACCACCATGGCCCATTGCTCCGACAACTGCTGGCAGGTGGCACGCAGCACCGGCGCAAGATCCGGCAGTTCGGCCAGTGCTTTGAGGTGCCGCTCAATGACCGATGCCAGCTTGGTGCAGGCCCTGCTTTCCTGGCTGTTTGCCGTGTAATGCGACATCAGATGAAGCACGGCCGAAACCAGCAATTCAGGTTGGGCCGGGAGGTGCGTCGGTTCAAAAAAAGCCGGATCGAACGTGTCGATAGCCATGGCAGTTTCCTTTCGCAATGAGAGGCGTTGGTAGCTGGCTATCGCACGAACTGAGGCTTCGGCTGGCTGGCAAATCATGGGCTTACTGTTTGAAGACGAGTCGGTAATGCAATAACTGCGTGGCTGGCGGCGTATCAGGCCGTCAGAATCAGTTTGTTCAACTGAGTCAGGCGCAGCCGGTAAATCCGGCCGTGGTGATCTATCTCCAGTTCACGCTGCTGCTGCAACAGGTCTTCACTTTTAATTCGCACTATGCGTGCATCGGAATCCGTAGTCGCACCGGTCAACGAGGTCGTGCCTGTCTTCTGCTCAGTAAGTCGGTCCATTACGTGTCCTTTTGTAAATGCGAACAATTCTTATTTAGATTATTGTCCAACTTAACAGGCTTGGCAAGCGGTTTTGTGTAACTCGAGCGAGAATTATCAAGAAGAACAGAGGAGAACTTGACGCCATGAAACATTTAACTTGGAGGAAGGACGATGTACGCAGGAAGTTGCCTGTGCGGCAAGGTGAAATACGCAATTTATGGCGAACTGGATGATGCCAGCCATTGCCACTGCACAATGTGTCAGAAGGCGCATGGTGCCGCGTTCGGATCGTATGCGAACACGGCGAGAAGCGCATTCAGGTTTACGGAAGGAGCGGAATACGTAGCGTCCTATACGTCTTCCCCGATGGTACAGCGCACGTTTTGCAGCGTTTGTGGATCGACGCTGCAGTGGATGACCGATAATAAAAGCGAAGTGCTGTCGGTCGCGCTGGGCACGCTCGACACGCCGTACCGCACTCCGGTGCGGAAACATATCTATGTCGATACGAAAGCACCGTGGAATGATTTGCCCAGCGATGATGGGTGAGCGTGCCGGAAAATATATCCGGCGTCAGCTGTCAGCTACTGGCCGAATTAATGATGCCGCCACCCAGGCAGACTTCACCGTCGTACAGTACTGCTGATTGCCCCGGTGTGACAGCCCATTGCGGAGAGTCGAACGACAGTGAGAATCGCTCGGCATCATCGACGGCGAGAACGCACGGCACGTCGGCCTGACGGTAACGCGTCTTCGCCGCAAGTTGCCCCGCCGTTGGCGGTTCGCCGGCGATCCAGCTTGCCTGGGCTGACTTTAGTGCACCGGATAACAGCCAGGGGTGATCATGTCCTTGCACGACATACAAGGTGTTGTTTTCCACATCCTTGCGTGCAACATACCAGGCGTCGCTGCTGCCTTCCGCATTCTGGTAGGACTTGATGCCGCCAAGGCCGATCCCCTTGCGCTGGCCGAGCGTGTAGAAACTCAGCCCGACATGCTCGCCGACGACTGTGCCATCCGGTGTCATCATCGGTCCCGGTTTGTACGACAGATAGCGGTTCAGAAACTCGCGGAAAGGACGTTCACCGATAAAGCAAATGCCGGTGGAATCCTTTTTCCTTGCATTCGGCAGGCCGATGCGTTCGGCGATCTTGCGGACTTCCGTCTTCGGAATTTCACCCAGCGGGAACAGGGTTTTCGATAGCTGCGCCTGGTTGAGCCGGTGCAGGAAATAGCTCTGGTCCTTGCTCGCATCGAGTGCCTTGAGCAGTTCGAAACGTCCGTTTTCGCCCTGCCGCACACGTGCGTAATGGCCGGTGGCGATCAGGTCCGCGCCCAGTTTCATCGCGTGGTCAAGGAAGGCCTTGAATTTGATTTCGGCATTGCACAGCACGTCGGGGTTGGGTGTGCGGCCAGCCTGGTATTCGCGCAGGAACTCGGCAAACACCCGGTCCTTGTATTCGGCGGCAAAATTCACCGCTTCGATGTCGACCCCGACCACATCGGCGACGCTGGCGGCATCGATCCAGTCTTCGCGTGTCGAGCAGTATTCCGAATCGTCGTCGTCTTCCCAGTTTTTCATGAACAGGCCGATGACTTCGTAGCCCTGTTCCTTCAGCAGCCAGGCCGAAACCGACGAATCGACGCCGCCCGACATGCCTATGACAACCCGCTTCTTAGCCACGGAACTCTCCAATCACACTGGGATGGGTGTAGATCGTCGACAACGGTGACCGCTGGCCTGCCAGGTAATCGTCGATACAGCGCATGACCAGCGGGCTGCGGTGCTTGCTTTCGCAGGCCAGCAACTCTTCGTGGGTCATCCAGACGGTGCGCAGGATGCCGGTGTCGAGCGGGAGCTGAAGGTCCCGGCCCACTTCGCCGCAAAACGCGAAACGCAGATAGGTAACCTGCTGGTTGGTGCGTGAAGAGACATAACGCGACATGTACATGCCGATCAGTGCTGTCGGTGTGAATTCATGCGCGGTTTCTTCCATCGTTTCGCGCGAGACAGCCTGAATCAGCGATTCATTGGGGTCGAGGTGACCGGCCGGCTGGTTAAAGCGGATTCCATCGCTGGTTTCTTCTTCCACCAGTAAGAAGCGTCCATCGCGCTCGATGACAGCAGCAACAGTAACAGAGGGTTTCCAGACGTCAGACATGGTATTCCTTGAAGAGGGCGACATTTTACCCTGCAAGCATTCATTGCGCCGTCTTCCTAGGGAAGGTCGATGGCCTTGGTAAAAGTTGAGGCTTGGAATATTCCATCGCGGGCGAAAAGGCATCTTGATTTTCCGCAACACTACTTGTCCGTTGCTCAACTTCACCAGAAAAGCTGGTACATTCAATTTTTTCAACATGGCGGAGCGTGGAAATCGCGCTTTGCTACCCAAGACCGCTCGATTTAGAAGCAAATTTCGACAAAAATATAAAAAAGAACGGTTGTGCTAATTTTTGAAATCCATGTAAGATCAGCGTAAAAATTAATCATTTGTAATATTAGGCTTGAAACTGCGACCGTAAGGTGGATGCTCACCCTGCGGTGGACACATCACAATTCATATCAATAAGGGAAGCGTATGGCTCTGATCATTGGAGTACCCCGGGAGGTTTTTCCCGGCGAAAAGCGCGTTGCCACCGTACCGGACGTTGTGGAAAAGCTCATCAAGCTGGGTTTTTCTGTCACTGTCGAGTCCGGGGCAGGAGACGCGGCTAACTTTAGCGACGACACGTATCGCGCCGCCGGGGCGCAGATTGTCGATAACGCAGCGCAGCTGTGGTCGACTTCGGACATTGTGTTCAAGGTACGTGGGCCAAGCCCCGAAGAAGTCGGCCTGATCCGTCCGGGCACCACCCTGATCAGCTTCCTCTGGCCCGCGCAGAACCCCGAACTGATGCAGCAGCTGGCCGCAAAACAAGTCACCGTGCTGGCCATGGACAGCGTGCCGCGCATGTCGCGCGCGCAGAAGATGGATGCCCTGAGCTCGATGGCCAATATCGCCGGTTACCGTGCAGTGATCGAGGCCGCCCATCATTTTGGCCGTTTCTTTACCGGCCAGATTACGGCTGCAGGCAAAGTGCCGCCCGCCAAGGTGTTCGTGATCGGTGCCGGTGTCGCCGGACTTGCTGCGATTGGCGCGGCATCCGGACTAGGCGCGATCGTGCGCGCCAACGATACCCGTCCCGAAGTGGCCGACCAGGTTAAATCCATGGGCGGCGAATTCGTCGGGGTCGACTACACCGAGGAAGGCTCCGGTGTCGGCGGTTACGCCAAGGTCATGAGCGAAGGCTTCCAGAAAGCCCAGCGCGACACCTTTGCCAAACAGGCAAAGGAAGTCGACATCATCATCACGACCGCGCTGATTCCCGGCAAACCGGCTCCCAAGCTGATCACCGCCGAGATGGTGCAGTCCATGAAACCGGGCAGCGTCATTGTCGACCTCGCGTCCGAGCAGGGCGGCAACTGCGAGCTGACCGAACCGGGCCAGGTCGTCGTCAGGCACGGCGTGACCATTATCGGTTATGCCGACCTGCCGAGCCGGCTCTCCAAGCAGGCAAGCACGCTGTACGCGACCAACCTGCTGCGCCTGACGGAAGAACTGTGCAAGAACAAGGACGGCACCATCAACGTCAACATGGACGACGAGGTGATTCGCGGCACCACCGTCATCAAGGAAGGCAATATCACCTGGCCGCCGCCACCGCCAAAACTTTCGGCCGCTCCGGCAACGCCGGCAGCCAAGCCGGCCATCGCGCCGGCGCCCAAGGGCCATGGCCACGGCGCTGGCGGTGCGCCGGCGTCGGGCAGCCGCATCGCGATCATCTTCGGTGTAGCGGCCGTCCTGTTCTGGCTGATCGGCGCCTACGCACCCGCGGCTTTCCTCGGTCACCTGACGGTATTCGTACTGGCCTGCTTCGTTGGCTACATGGTGGTGTGGAACGTAACGCCGGCATTGCATACACCGCTGATGAGCGTAACCAATGCCATCTCCAGCATCATCGCCATCGGCGCACTGGTGCAGATTGCGCCGCCATTGGCCGCGGGTGCCGAGCGTCCGGGTGACTGGATCCGCTGGCTGGCCGTGATCGGCATCGTGCTTACCACCATCAATATGTTCGGCGGCTTCGCCGTCACGCGCCGCATGCTGGCGATGTTCCGCAAATAAGGGAGCGATCAATGTCTGAAAGTCTCACAACAGTCGCCTACCTTGGTGCAGCCATCCTGTTCATCCTGAGCCTGGGTGGTTTGTCGAATCCGGAAACTTCCCGGCGTGGCAACCTGTACGGCATCATCGGCATGGCGCTGGCGGTGCTGGCCACCATCTTTGGCCCGCATGTCACAGCAATCGGCATTCCGTGGATCGTCGGCGCCATGGTGGTCGGCGGCGCCATCGGCCTGTACGCGGCGCGTACGGTGCAAATGACCCAGATGCCGGAACTGGTCGCATTGATGCACAGCCTGGTCGGCCTGGCTGCAACGCTGGTCGGCTATGCAAGCTTTATCGATCCGGCGGCATCGGCGAACTTCTCCGGGGCGGAAAAAGCGATCCACGAAGCCGAAATCTATATCGGTGTGCTGATCGGCGCGGTGACCTTTTCCGGTTCCATCATCGCTTTCGGCAAACTGTCCGGCCGCATCGGTGGCAAGCCCCTGCTGCTTCCGGGCCGTCACCTGCTGAATCTGATCGGCCTGCTGATCGTGATCTGGTTTGGCGTGCAGTTCCTGCGCGCGGAATCGATTTCCGCCGGCATGACCCCGCTGATCATCATGACCGTGATCGCTTTGTTGTTCGGTATCCACATGGTGATGGCCATCGGTGGCGCCGACATGCCGGTGGTGGTGTCGATGCTCAACAGCTATTCCGGCTGGGCGGCGGCGGCGACCGGTTTCATGTTGTCGAATGACTTGCTGATCGTGACCGGCGCGCTGGTCGGTTCGAGCGGTGCGATCCTGTCGTACATCATGTGCCGCGCGATGAACCGCAACTTCTTTAGCGTGATTGCCGGCGGCTTTGGCAGCGACAGCGGGAAACCGAAAGCCGTTGCTGGCGCGGCGGCCCAACCTGAGGGCGAAGTCACTGCGGTGACTGCCGGGGAAACGGCTGAACTGCTGCGTGACGCGAAAAGTGTGATCATTGTGCCGGGCTACGGCATGGCGGTTGCGCAAGCACAGCACACCGTATTTGAAATCACCAAGGTGTTGCGTGAGAAGGGGGTGAATGTGCGCTTCGGCATCCATCCGGTGGCGGGCCGTATGCCTGGGCACATGAACGTGCTGCTGGCGGAAGCGAAGGTGCCTTATGACATCGTCATGGAGATGGATGAGATCAATGAGGATTTCCCGGGTACCGATGTGGCGATGGTAATTGGCGCCAATGACATCGTCAATCCTGCGGCGATGGAGGATCCGACCAGCCCGATCGCTGGCATGCCTGTGCTGGAAGTCTGGAAAGGGAAAACGTCGATTGTGATGAAGCGGAGTATGGCTTCGGGATATGCGGGGGTGGATAATCCGCTGTTCTATAAGGAAAACAATCGGATGTTGTTTGGGGATGCGAAGAAGATGCTGGATGAGGTGTTGGTGTCTTTGAAGTCGGCTTGATGTATTGGTTTTTTTCTTCACTTCACTTCACTTCACTTCGGTGAATCGGTGCCGCCGCCCTTCGGGTACCCAAAAGAGCGCGGGCCAAAACGGGAAGCGAAACAAACTCGCCTGCGGCTCAGACAGGTTTCGCTTCTTTATCCGTTTTGGCCCGTGCTCTTTTGGCGTCTGCACAGGGGATTTTTTAAACCCATCCCCACCCTAGCCCTCCCCTTGAAGGGGAGGGAACCTCGGCTCGCTCGCTGCGCATCGCCTTGCTGATTGCTGATTGCTGAAGTCGATGCTCTCTGCGGACGGCACATCCTTCGGACAGTGCGTTCCTCGAACAGGAATCCATCTTCACCACTTTCCAACATCAAGAACGTTCCCTCCCCTTCAAGGGGAGGGTCAGGGTGGGGATGGGTTGAAATGCCCCTGTGCAGACGCCAAAAGAGCAGCGCTGCAAGCGGAAAAAGAAGAGCAGCTGTCTGAGCCGCAGGCGAGTTCTGCGCTTCCCGCTTGCGGCGCTGCTCTTTTGGGAACCCGAAGGGCGGCGAAGCGGGGTCGCCTTTCTTGGCTTACCTTCTTTGGCGAAGCAAAGAAGGTAAGTGGCCCGCCGGGGCCAGTCCCGGCNCTGCTCTTTTGGGAACCCGAAGGGCGGCGAAGCGGGGTCGCCTTTCTTGGCTTACCTTCTTTGGCGAAGCAAAGAAGGTAAGTGGCCCGCCGGGGCCAGTCCCGGCTAGCATCCACGAAGAAAAAACAGCACCGATTCACCGAAGAGAAGAAAAAACCAACTACAAACCACCTACAACTAAGCCCGCCGCCCAAACATCATCTGCTCCGCCAACACCCGCTTAGCCGGCCCCACAGCATCCACCACCCCCAGCGCCAACCCCAGCAAAGCCTGCGACAACGCCCCATCCGGCGCACTCGCAAACACCCGCGCCAACGCATCCGTCAACCGTATCGTCACTCCGCGATCAACCTGCCGCTCTTCAGCAAACCGCTGCAACGCCGAAGCCGTCAATTCACTCGCCAGCAACCGCGCCAGCACAACCGCATCCCGCAAACCGAGATTCAATCCCTGCCCGGCAACCGGATGCAAGGTCTGCGCCGCATTACCAATCGCTACCGTCCTGGCCGACGCCGCAGGATTGGCATTCAATCCCAACGGATAAGTCACCCGCTGACTGATTCCCGTGAACCGTCCCACGCGCCCGCCAAAGGCAGTGCCAAGTTCCGCAAGAAACGCCGCATCGGATAACCCGTAAAGTCGGGAAGCAGTATCCGGTCGTACACACCACACCATCGCATAGCCACCATCTTGCGGCAGCAAGGCTAGCGGACCCTGGTCGGTGAAACGCTCGAAGGCACGATGCTTCAAGGCCGCACTCGTGGCGACATGCGCAATGATTGCCGTCTGTTCATAGTCGCGCCGTAGGGCCTTGGCAGCCTGATCCGAAAACACACCGCCTTCAGCCTGCACCATGATTTGCGCGGTCACCGAATGGCCTTCGGCAAACTGGAGCTCCACATGGTCATGGCGCTCGGACGACGAGCTGACATGCATCGGGCGCAGCATGGTGATGCCCACATGCGCCGCGACCGAATTCAGTGCTGAAACCACAGACCCGTAACGCGCCACATAGCCCAGCGCCGGCAACCGGTATTCATTGCGGTCAATCAGCGTACGCCCGAAATGGCCGCGCCGCGATACATGGATTTCGTGGATCTCGTCTGCGTCAATCGGCCAGCAGCCGACATCTTCCAGGATCTGCCGGCTGCCATAAGACAGGGCAATCGAACGCGGATCCTGTGCGGACTGTTCGGGCAGTTTTGCATCGATCAGCGCAATGCGGCTCGCCGGCATGCCGCGTTTGACGAGCAGCAATGCCAGCGTCAGGCCCACCGGCCCGGCGCCGCAAATGGCGATGTCGTACGGTGTTCCTGCCATCGTTGTAACCGTTGCCATCGTTGATTGGTACGTCGGTTGATACATTAGCGTTTCATGACCGATTCGATCTCGGCAACTGTTTTCGGCGCATCCTGCGTGATCAGTTCACAGCCGTTCTCCGTCACCACGGCATCGTCTTCGATACGGATGCCGATATTCCAGTACTTTTCCGGCACACCGGCTTCCGGACGCACATAGATGCCCGGCTCGATGGTCAGCACCATGCCCGACTGCAGCTGGCGCCATGGTTTTTCCGAGCCGGTCGCGCCGATTTCGCGGTATTCGCCCACGTCATGCACATCCATGCCGAGCCAGTGGCCGGTACGGTGCATGTAGAACTGGCGGAACGCGCCTTTTTCGATGACGTCGTCCAGCGAGCCGACCTTGTTCTTGTCGAGCAGTCCGGTGTCGAGCATGCCTTGGGCGAGTACTTTCACCGCAGCGTCATGACCATCCATGAAGCGCTTGCCGGGACGCGTCTCTGCAACGGCAGCGGCCTGCGACGCCAGCACAATCTCGTATAACTCCTGTTGCGGGCCGGTAAATTTGCCGTTCGCGGGGAAGGTGCGGGTGATATCGGAGGCATAGCTGTCGAGCTCGCAGCCGGCGTCGATCAGGACCAGGTCGCCATCGTGGATTTCGGCGTCGCTGGCGCGGTAGTGCAGTACGCAGGCGTTGGCGCCAGTGGCGACGATGGAGCCGTAGGCGGGATATTGCGAACCATTGCGGCGGAATTCATGCAGCAGCTCCGCTTCCAGATGGTATTCACGCAAGCCGGGGCGTGAAATCTGCATCGCGCGGCGATGTGCTTCGGCCGAGATGGCGGCCGCGCGCTTCATGATGGCGATTTCATCGGCATCCTTGATCAGGCGCATTTCATTCAGCAGCACATGCACGTCATGGACGACCGATGGCGCCGCCACACCGGCACGCGACTGCATGCGAACCGCCTGCAGCCAGTTCTGCACCTGAGCGTCGAGCTTGCTGTCGCTGCCGAGCGCGTAAAACAGCGCCGGCGCATCCGCCATCAGCCTGGGCATCTCGGTATCGAGCGCGGCGACGGGATGGGCGACGTCGAAGCCAAAGCTTTCGCGCGCCGCTTCCGGACCATAGCGGTAGCCATCCCAGATTTCGCGTTCCAGATTCTTTTCGCGGCAGAACAGGATGGCCTGGTTGGTCTTGCCGGCCACCAGCACGATGACCGCTTCCGGCTCGGTAAAGCCGGACAGATAGTAGAAATAACTGTCGTGCCGGTATGGATAGTCGGCATCGCGGTTGCGCATGACTTCCGGTGCGGTGGGAATGATGGCGATGCCGCCGCCTTTTGCCTGCATCTGGGCCATCAGTGCTGCGCGTCGTGCTGCGTATGATTTCATCTGCGGTTTTCCTTTAGGCGTTCTTTGGGCGTTTAATCCAGCCATTCAACTCAAACATTCAACTGAGCAAGCCGTTCCGGGGTGCCGACATCGGTCCAGTCGCCGCGATACACTTCGCCGCCCACCTGTCCGCGCGACGCATACTCGCGCAGGATGGGAGCGATCGGCGCCGATTGTCCGGGCTCAACCGAATCGAAAATCTCGGTGCGATAGACGCCAATGCCGGAGAAGGTATAGCGCGGATCGCCTTCATTGGCGATAGAAAAACTGTTCAGCGCAAAATCCCCCTTGAGGTTGTGCGCCGGGTTCTTCACCAGGTAAAGCCATGCAACGTCGCGCTTGTCGGCCGGATGCGGGTTGCCCCACATATCGTTGTCCTGCAAGGCTTCTTTCACCTGTTCGAAATCGAAGTGCGGGCAATAGATATCGGCCGCGACCGCGACAAATGGTTCCTCACCCAGCAGATGGCGGGCTTTCGCCACACCGCCCGCCGTTTCCAGCGCCTTGCCTTCGGACGAGTAACTGATGCGTGCGCCGAATTTGGACCCGTCCCCCAGTGCCTCTTCAATCATGTGGCCGAGATGCGCATGGTTGATCACGATATCCTTGATGTCGGCACGGACCAGGTTCAGGATGTGCCAGACGATCAGCGGCCTGCCCCGGACGGTCAGCAGTGGCTTGGGGCAGGTGTCGGTGAGGGGACGCATCCGCTCACCGCGACCGGCGGCGAAAATCATCGCTTTCATTAAATGGCTTTCTGAAATGCATGGACTACGGCGGGCGGGCAAGCCCTGCACAGCCAGATTGCGCTACACATGGACATGGTGCACCTACCCTGACGCAGTAAATTGTATGCCTTAAAACGTAAAGCCTACGGATGGGCCTTTTTCTTCCAGCTCGTCCAGCAGACGGATCAGCGGGGCCAGTTGGATGTAGCGGCCGGCCGCCTTGCGCGTGTATTCCATCACAAGCGGCAGGTCCTTGAGATAGGCATCCTTGCCGTCACGGTGATACAGGCGCGCAAAAATACCCAGCACCTTCAGGTGACGCTGCAAGCCCATGAACTCAAAGTCGCGGTAAAACGCATCGATGTCCGGGTTGACCGGCAACCCGGCCCGGCGGGCGCGTTCCCAGTAGCGGATGGTCCAGTCCAGCACCATTTCCTCGTCCCACTGGATGTAGGCGTCGCGCAGCAGCGATACGAGGTCATAGGTAATCGGGCCGTAGACCGCGTCCTGGAAATCGAGGATGCCCGGATTGCCCTTGGCCGTCACCATCAGGTTGCGTGAATGGTAATCCCGGTGCACGAACACCTGGGGCTGGGCGAGGTTGTTGGCCAGCAGGACGTCGAACACCTTGTTCAGGGTCTCGGTTTGCTTTTCCGTCATGGTGACGCCAAGGTGCTTGCCGACATACCAGTCGGGAAACAGCATCAGTTCGCGCTGCAGCAGGGCGCGGTCATATTCCGGCAACACGCCGGGCTGGCTCTGCGCCTGGATCAGGATCAGCGAATCGATTGCGTCCAGGTAAAGCTTGTGGGCGGTGTCGTGGTTAAGCTGATTCAGGTAAGTGGTCGAACCAAGGTCGCTTAGCAGCAGGTAGCCGCGTTCCACATCCTGAGCCAGGATATGGGGCACCGACGCGCCGGACTTGCCAAAAAGTTCAGCAACGTGGATGAATGGACGTACATCTTCCTGCGGCGGAGGCGCGTCCATGACGATATAGGTGTTGTTACCGGTGCCATCAGCGGCATCAACCCGGAAATACCGGCGAAAGCTGGCATCCGAGGACGCCGGACGGATCGATTCGGTGTGGATCTTGATTTCAGGCAGTGTTGCGAGCCATTGTTTTGCTTCGTTAAGACGGGTATCGGATGCGTTATTTACAGACATGAAACAACCTGGGAAGTGGAGACAATCCGTTTAGGGATAGGGTAGGGTAGGAAGAGTCTGTTGCCAGAACCCCTCCCCCCTAAGAACCGTGCGTGCGACTTTCACCGCACACGGCTCAAGCACAATATAAGTTCCTATACAGGAACCGGTTTCGTAACTTTTATGTCAAGGCGATGGACCTGCTGATGGCACTCTGGATGCAATAGTACGCGATTTCTGAGAGCATCGGAGCCCCCCGCAGCCCTTGGCTGGACGTGATGGTCGTGCCACCCTGTATCCACATCCATCGCAAAGCCGCAGTGTGCGCACAAGCCACTCTGGGCAATGTATAGCGTTGCCCATTCCTTCCGATACCGCATGTTCTTCAACAAGCGTTCCTGACGGAGAGTTTCACCATACATTTCGTCGTGTAAGTCGTAAGGGTTGTATGTCCCTTTGACTTTCTTATGTCGCAGGATGGTAGTCCCAGCAAGCGAGTATAGTTCTATCGCATTTTTCGTACCATCAACCTCCACATCGGCCGCAAACACCCAGTTCCGATCGCCAACCGATCGCCAATATTTCTGGCGGAGCCAATCAACGCTCTTATTTGGATGTCGGCGTTTCGCCCACCGCATGAGCCGCCAAAATAGCAGCCACTCTAAGCGAGAGAACGCCTGTTTAGCGACTACAGGGCTGTGGTATTGAGCCCAGCCGCGTAGCATCGGATTCAACAGGTTAATTAAGGTTGCCTGCGTAAGTCCGAGACTGTTGCTTATGGTGTTCCTTAGCTTTTCATAAAACGCTTTCACGTTCTTCTTACTAGGCTTGATGAGCAGTTTTCCATTGTATTTGCGGAAATTCCACCCAAGGAAATCGAAACCGTCGTCAATGTGCACGATCTTGGTTTTGGCTGTTGATAGCCGCAACCCACGCTCGGCCAAGAATGTGGCAATCCAAGGCATGATTTCGCGTTCCAGCAACTCTTGTGAAGCGCCTGTCACAACGAAGTCATCGGCGTATCGAGTCACACCGACTTTCAATTTAGCTAGTTTCGATGGTCCAAATTTCGTCCGAAGGTGTGAAATTAGACCCGTTTCCAATCCATTCAGCGTCCAGTTGGCTAATGCAGGGCTGATGATGCCACCCTGCGGTGTTCCTGCTGTGGTAGCGAGCAACTGCTTCCGGTCAATTACCCCAGAGCTCAACCACTTATGAAGTACTGCTTTGTCCATACGGACTTGGCTAAGTAACCATTTATGATTGATGTTATCAAAGAAGCCTTCAATATCCGCATCCAGCACCCATTGCGCCGATGTCTTCCGGCAAGTCTGTAGGAAGATTTGGGACATTGCATCGGCTGTAGAGCGATTTTTCCTAAACCCGTACGAGTTTGGGTCGCTCAGGCTTTCTAAGACCGGGTCAAGTGCCAGCAAATGTAACGCTTGCATGGACCTGTCCTTCATGGTCGGGATACCCAATGGGCGTTCCTTCCCATTGGCCTTAGGGATGTAAACCCTACGCAGAGGCAGGGGTCGGTACCGTCGCTTCTTTAAATCCGCAATTGCTGCGAACTTTTGTGGTGGCGTGTCCCAAAGATACTGGTCCACACCGGCCGTTCGCTTACCTTGATTTTCGGTCACTCGTTTAACTGCTAGCGCTCGCGCGCTAAACGAGCGGGTCAGCCACCGTTGCAGGGCTTTCACCCGACGCCAGTCGCTGTCCTTCGTTGCCTTCGCTAGGCGAATCTGCATGGCTCTCACATTCTTCTGAACGCGTTGCCAGTCAATGGCAGCCCATTCGAGGGGAATGCGCGAGGACGCAGAATTTTCCAGAGTGCTGGTTATTACTTCCATTGCTGTACCTCGTGGTAGTGGTATCCGCCGAGGACGCAATCTCTCCCCGAAGGGATCGACTACATCCCTTCGGGGTGATTGTGAAAACTACGTTTTTGCCTATACAGTCGTTTGACGACTATTGCACCAGACGGAAGTCTGCACACTTTCGTGTCGGGACAAATTCGGAATCCCTATCTGGGCCATTACAGCCCAGCTTTCGCTTTCTCCGTCATCCCATACCCGCTCCGCCGTGGGCTTCCCTTGCGGGTCACTTGCCAACTTGGTAACTACTAGATTGGCGGCGAGTCGGGTTTACCACGTTCCCTATGATGTCGACACGATTGACTACATCGTGACTAGCTGTTTAGGGTCTGACTCTCCCCCGGTGATTACATGACGACGTATTCCCAGGAACCACAGGAATAACCAATCACATACTGTTTAGTTCAGGCCAGAAGCAGCTTGGGCCTGTTTATATTTACGAGGGTTCGAACGTCAGTTCACGATATGTTACCCATGCAGCATTTGCCTAGCCCCTTCACCGTCTTGCTGCTAACAGTGTCCACAACCTTACTTGCGTAAGGTATGTGCCGCCGGGGCGGGGGTACATTGTCGTCGGGGCTTCACACCTGACCGTTACCAGTCACGCATGCCCGAGTAGGCAACGAGTGGTCGTACACTCGGTCGCAGCATCAATCAGAGAAAGACTTTCACTGATCGGGTACGACAAGGCATCTTAGAGTGTTGCGCGATCTTGTTTGTGATGCAGCAGCCATGTCCGGAGCTACGAGTAACTTGCCTTCCACGCTCCGGGTACGGAACGTTTGTTTAACGAGTGCGCACCGGTAGGTTAGGTGTTTACGAGTTCTCGTTGTATTAAGGCAACACTTAACCTGCTTTTTGAGCGAAATGAATTCCTAATAACACTACCGGGCGGTCAGCCAGCTGATCGTTGCGGTATCGAAATTGCAAATATTTAAGGTTTTGTGCCGGACGTGGAGTACTATTTGCGCTGGACGCAATTAGAGAGCCCACGATTTTTGCTCAAGGCTGCCCTCTTAAAAATTCCTAAGAATCAAAGAGTTATCGAGTGGCTTGCAGTGTAGATGGCGTTTCAAAGGTGCTTGTTGCTGCACCATTTCTACTGTTCCCACGAAGTGGTGATCGCGACGACGTGTCGCACAGTTCCCATATAATAAGGGATTCATTCCAAAAAAGCCCCAGCCGCCCTCCTTCTTTTCATGAACCGGTTTTCCGCATTTCCACCATCGCAACTATTGCTTCGACTAATGGCCGCCGCCGTCACGGTGGCCGTTGTGCCGTCGCTGGCAACGGCCCAGACCGGGCCTGCGCCCCGCCAGACTGCGGAAGACAAGAACGCTCCGGCCACGATCAGTGCCGAAAAGATGAGCGGTCGTCCGGACCGCGAAATGATTCTCGAACAGGACGTCGAGATTATCCGTGGCCCGACAACAGTGAATTCGGATACGGCGACGTACCGCATCGTGGAAGACGAGGTGGAAGCCTCCGGCAATATCAGGATGCGCCGTTTCGGCGATACCTATACCGGAGATGAACTGCGCCTGAAGATGGAAGCGCAGGAAGGGTATGTGACGAACCCCACCTACCATTTGCAGCGCAACAATGCGCAGGGCGGCGCGGAACGCATCGATTTCGAGGGAGAGGACCGCGCCACGGTCACCGATGGTACCTACAGTACCTGCGAGGGCCCGGATCCTGACTGGTATCTGAAGTCCAGCACGATGAATCTGGATGCCGGGCGGGAGGAAGGCTATGCGAGGAAAACCGTCGTCTACTTCAAGGGCCTGCCCATTCTGGCCGCGCCGGCGATGTCCTTCCCATTGTCGAAGGAGCGCAAGAGCGGCGTGCTGCCGCCAACGATCGGCACGACCAACCGGGGCGGACTGGAAGTCACGCTGCCTTATTATTTCAACATCGCTCCCAACCGCGACCTGACGCTGTATCCCAAGCTGTATGCGCGGCGGGGCCTCCAGCTGGGAGCCGAAGCGCGTTACCTCGGGGATGGATATTTCGGCCAGACACGCGCCGAATACCTGCCGCATGACCGCCAGACCGGCACCGACCGTTATGCCATCTCTTCAACGCATACCCAGAACCTTGCGCCCGGCCTGACTTATGCCTGGAATATCAATGCCGCCTCGGATGACCGCTATCCGGACGACTTTTCGCGGACGCTGACCGCTAGTTCGCAGCGCCTGCTGGGTCGCGACATGGCATTGACCTATGCCGGCAATTTCTGGACGGCCGCGGCTCGCGTATCGAATTTCCAGGTACTGCAGGACCCGGCCGCGCCCATCGTGCGCCCGTATGACCGCCTGCCACAGCTGACTTTGCAGACGGGCAGGCAGGATGCCACGGGGTTCGACTGGAACGTCGATACGGAGCTGACCCATTTCTATCATCCCGACCTGATCACCGGCGAGCGCTTCCTGGTGAATCCGCGGATTTCCTACCCGATTATCCGCCCCGGCTATTTCATTACGCCCAAATTGTCCCTGCATGGCACCGAATACAGCCTGCGCGATCAGCCTGCCGGAGCGCCGGACCGGCTGTCGCGCTACCTGCCGACCGTGTCGGTGGACAGCGGACTGGTGTTTGAGCGTGATGCAAAGTTTTTCGGCAACGCCATGACGCAGACGCTGGAGCCGCGTCTGTTCTACGTGTACACGCCATATCGCGATCAAAGCGCGTTTCCGATTTTCGATACGGCTGAAGCCGACCTCAGTTTTGCCCAGTTGTTCAGCGAGAATCGCTTTGTCGGTAACGACCGCGTCAGCGATGCCAATGAAATCACTGCGGCGCTGATCTCGCGCTACATCGAGCCGACCGGCGCCGAGCGGATGCGTCTGGCGATCGGCCAGCGCTTCTATTTCAATGAGCAACGCGTAACGCTCGGCACCACGCGCAATGAAAGCCGGTCCGATCTGCTGTTGTCCGCTTACGGACGCCTGACATCGGCTTTCAGTGTCGAGGGCAACCTCCAATACAGCCAGACTCTTGATTCGGTCAGCCGCGCCAACTACGGCGTTCAGTGGCAGCCCGCGCCCAAGAGCGTGCTGAACCTGAAGTATCGCCGCGACCGCATCAACAACCTCGAGCAGATCGATGTTTCCGCGCAGTGGCCGTTCGCCAATCGCTGGTACGGCGTCTCACGCGTAAATTATTCGCTGCCCGATAATAAAGTGGCGGAAGGCTTGCTCGGACTGGAATATAAAGCCGATTGCTGGGTATTCCGTATCGTCGGGCAGCGCACCCCGACCGCGGCATCGAATGCCACGTCGTCGCTCTTTTTCCAGCTGGAACTCAATGGCCTGACGCGCCTTGGTTCGAATCCGCTGACCGCCCTGCGCGAAAACATACCCGGCTACCAGCTGGTCAACCAGCCCGGTAATCCTTAAGACACCTTACGAAGCACCTTCATCATGACTACATTCCAGACTAAGCGAATCGCAAAGAATCCGGTACGACGCATCGCACTGGCGGCGGTGCTCGTTTGCGGCACAGGCTTCCTGCTGCAGGCCCACGCACAGTTCAAACCTGGCCTCGGCCCGGTGCCGTCACAGCCGCCTGCGCCAAGCATGGCACCAGGCGTGCCTGCACCGGCTACGCAACCCGCCGCGCCACGCATTTACCTCGCCGATTCCATCATTGCGGTCGTCAATAACGAAGTGATCACCCGCCAGGAACTGGTCGAGCGCCTGCGTCTCGTCGAGCGCCGCATGCGCAACCAGGGCATCGCCTTGCCGCCGCAAGCGGAATTCCAGCGCCAGATGCTGGAGCGCATGATCGTCGATCGCGCCCAGCTTCAGCTCGCCAAGGAATACGGCATCCGGGTCGACGACACCATGCTTGATCGCGCGATTGCCCGCATCGCCGAGCAGAACAAGATGACGCTCTCGCAATTTCGTACACAGCTTGAAAAGGATGGCACGCCTTTCGCACGTTTCCGTGAAGACATCCGTGACGACATCGTGATGCAGCGCCTGCGCGAGCGCGAAGTCGACAACAAGATCCAGATCAGCGAATCCGAGGTTGATAACTACCTTGCAGCGGAAAAGGGTACCGTCGCCGGACAAAAGGAATTCAATGTCGCGCATATCCTGATCCGCATTCCGGAAAATGCCACCGCGGAACAGATCGCCGAACGTCGCCGCAAGGCCGATGAAGTGCAGCGTCAGTTGCAGACCGGCGGCGACTTTGCCAAGCTGGCCGCGACCTATTCCGATTCCACCGATGCCTTGTCCGGCGGCGACCTCGGCTGGCGCACCCCGGAGCGCCTGCCGCAACTGTATGTCGAAGCCATCGCCAACATGAAAGCCGGCGACGTGTCGCCCGTCATCAGGAGCAACAGCGGCTTCCACGTCGTCAAGTTTGGCGGTGAGCGTGAAGCCAGCGTGATGAAGAGCCCGGGTACTGCTTCCGTGCAGCAGACCCATGTGCGCCATATCCTGATCAAGACCAACCAGATCGTTTCGCCGACCGACGCCAAGCGCAAGCTGACTGAGCTCAAACAGCGCCTCGACAACAACGCAGCCAAGTTCGAAGACCTGGCAAAGCTGTTCTCGAACGACTTGTCAGCCTCCCGTGGCGGCGACCTCGGCTGGATCTATCCGGGCGACACCGTACCTGAATTCGAGCGCGCGATGGATGCGCTGCAACCGGGGCAGGTCAGCGAACCGATCGAGTCGCCGTTCGGCTACCACCTGATCCAGGTGGTCGAGCGCAAGAAGGACGATGTGTCCCAGGAACGTCAGCGCCTGATTGCGCGCCAGGCCATCCGTGAACGCAAGCTTGAAGAGGCGACTCAGGACTGGTTGCGCCAGGTGCGCGACCGTGCCTACGTCGAATACCGTTTCGACGACGCACGCTGATCGGACCCGGACCCTCCATGAGCAGGCCAACCATTGCCATTACCTGCGGCGAGCCTGCGGGCATCGGTCCCGAGATTTCGATCCGGGCCGCATGGGAACTGCGTGACGAGGTCACCAGCGTACTGATCGGCGACGCCGCGTTGTTGTCGATGATCGCTGGCGAACTTGATCCGGCCATCCGGCTGGTCGCCCTGTCGACAATGGCAGTGGCCAATAACGGATTGCCACGTCTGTCACGTGACCAGATCGCGGTCATCGATTGTCCGCTCGCTGAACCGGCAGTGCCGGGGCGACTCGACCCACGTAACGGCCACGCGGTGCTCCATACGCTGGATGCGGCGATCACAGGCGCGCTTGAAGGTCGCTTCAATGCCGTCGTCACGGCACCATTGCAAAAGAGCGTCATCAACGATGCCGGCGTGCCTTTTACCGGCCACACCGAATACCTTGCTGAAAAAACCGGCACGCCACAGGTTGTGATGATGCTGGCCGGCGGCGAGCCGCTGATGCGGGTTGCACTCGCCACCACGCACCTGCCGCTCAAGGACGTGTCGGCAGCCATCACGTTTGATGGCCTGATGCGTACACTGGACATCGTGCACGCGGACCTGCAGCGCAAATTCGGCTTGCCGCAACCGCGTATTCTCGTTACCGGACTCAATCCGCATGCGGGCGAGGGCGGTTATCTGGGGCGCGAAGAAATTGACGTCATTACGCCCGTACTGGAAGCGGCGCGTGCAAAGGGCATTCTGGCGAGCGGACCTTATCCCGCCGATACCCTGTTTCAACCCAAGTATCTCGAACAGGCCGACTGCGTACTCGCCATGTACCACGATCAGGGCTTGCCCGTGCTGAAGCATGCCAGCTTTGGCCGCGGCGTCAATATCACCCTGGGCCTGCCCATCATTCGCACCTCGGTCGACCACGGCACCGCACTCGATCTCGCCGCTGCGGGACTGGGCAGGGCGGAACATGGCAGCATGGTCGTGGCGATCCGCGTCGCGGCGGACATGGCCGCCGCGTCAGCGTCGGCGTCGGCCATGGCGCGGTCAGGCCATTGAACACAGGCTTTGCTGATGCCCACCAGGCCACCAGCCAGGCAAACAACTTATCCATTCATGAAACATATTCCTCGCAAACGCTTCGGCCAGAACTTCCTGACCGATCAGGCCGTGCTGTACGACATCATTCGCGCAATTGATCCGCAGCCCGACGACACCATGGTCGAGATCGGCCCGGGACTGGCGGCCATGACCCGCTTGTTGCTCGAATCGCTGAAGCAGCTGCATGTGGTCGAACTCGATCGTGACCTCGTCGCGCGGCTGCGCAAGAATTTCGATCCGCAACGCTTGCAGGTGCATGAAGGCGACGCACTGAAGTTCGACTTTGCAGCCATCACGCCCGAGCCGGGTCGCAAGCTGCGGGTGGTTGGCAACCTTCCTTACAATATCTCCAGTCCTTTGCTGTTCCATCTGGCCGACATCGCCCCACAGGTGCAGGACCAGCATTTCATGCTGCAAAAGGAAGTCGTCGAACGCATGGTGGCCGAACCTGGCAGCAAGACGTATGGCCGCTTGTCGGTGATGCTGCAATGGCGCTATCACATGGACCTGTTGTTTGTCGTGCCGCCGACGGCCTTCGATCCGCCGCCACAGGTGGACTCCGCGATTGTCCGCATGATTCCGGTGACGAACCCCTTGCCCTGTGAGGTCACCGCGCTGGAACAGGTCGTGACGAAGGCGTTTTCACAGCGCCGCAAAGTCATCCGCAACTGCGTCGCCGGCATGTTCAGCGAAAACGATCTGGTCGATGCCGGTGTCGATCCGCAGGCGCGGCCCGAGGCAGTACCGCTGGAACAATTTGTCGCGTTGGCCAATCGCCTCGGCAAGAAAGACTAAAGACAAGCAGGAACACCTTCGGGTTGAAGCCGGTTTACATCGACCTGCCGGAGGCTTGCGTCGCGTCATGCTTGCAGGCAAGAACTGAACAGTATCGGGATGTGCGCTCACGAGTAGACAATGTTAAATTAAGCGTAATCACGCGTGCCTTATGGCGTTCTGCACCGGAATGGCAAGTGCGCTTTGTCACCTTAATAAATCATGGGCTCGCGCATGGATACAAAGAACTTTGCGACTTTGGCAAGTTTTACCGACATGCTGCTTGATGCCATCTGCGTTGTCGACACAGATGGCTACTTTGTATTCATTGGCGCCGCATGCGAACGCATCTTTGGATACAGGCCCGATGAAATGGTAGGGCGGAACATGATCGAGTTTGTCGCGCCTGAAGACCGGGCCCGCACGTTGCAGGCTGCCAATAGCATCATGTCGGGGCGGCCCATGCCGCATTTCGAGAATCGTTACGTGCGCAAGGACGGGCAGTTGGTGCACATCATGTGGTCGGCAAGATGGTCCGAAGCGGATCGCTTGCGTATTGCTGTTGCCCGTGACGTCACCGAGCGCAAGCAGGCCGAACTGATGCAGGCCGCGCTGTACGAAATCTCCGAGGCCGCGCATGTGGCGGAAGACCTTCCCGGCCTGTTCCGACAGATTCATCAGATTATCGGCAAGCTGCTGCCTGCGCTGAATTTTTCCGTGGTACTGCACGATGACAGGCACCAGCGGCTCAGCTTTCCTTATCATGTCGATGAATACGACAGCAAGGATCTTGCACTCAGGCAGTCGGCCATCGAGGTCTTTTGTGAAGAGATCATCCGTACCCGCCAGTCGCGACTGCTCAGGGCGGACCTGCCGCATGCCTTTCCCCATGAATTACACGCGCTCGTTGATGCGGAAGCGGTGTCCGTTCTGGGCGTTCCGCTGAATACGCAGCGAGGCACGATCGGTGCCCTTGTTTTAACCAGCTACGCAGGTGGGGTGCATTACACCGAAAGGGAAAAGGAACTGCTGCAGTTCGTTTCCACGCAGGTTGCCACTGCGATCGAGCGCAAGCAGTTGTACGCGCGCTTGCAGCACACCGCACACCACGACATACTGACCAATCTGCCCAACAGAGGCTTGTTATATGACCGCCTGGAATCCGCGCTCGCACGGGTGGAACGACAGCATGGCAAGCTGGCGCTGCTCTTTCTGGACCTGAATGGCTTCAAGCGGATCAACGACGAGTATGGCCACAGCGCAGGCGACTTGCTGTTGCAGGAAGTGGCAAGCCGCCTCCTGGAATCGGTGCGGCATTCGGACACGGTTGCCCGCATTGGCGGCGACGAGTTTGTGGTGCTCCTTGAAAGCGTGCATCTGCAGGAGCACATCACGTCGGTCGTCGAGAAAGTCCGCGGCGCCTTCGACCGGCCTTTCGATCTCGATGGGTATCATGTCGAGGTGACGCCCAGCATCGGTATTGCGCAATACCCCGAGCATGGCGACAGAGTGCAGCAGCTACTCAAGCATGCAGACAATGCCATGTATGCCGCAAAGTGGTCGCAGCCTGACGGCACCCGCAGGAAAGAGATTTCGGACCATTCGTGTTCCGATTCTGCCGCTAATCCTGCCCCTGGTCAGGCAGGCTAGCGAATACAAGCCGTTCCGGGCCTGTGGGCCGAACGTGCTCACGCAGGAAATCTCACGCAGGAAATCAATGACGCTGGATGAACTCGATCTTGTAGCCGTCGGGGTCCTGCACGAAGGCAATGACCGTGTCGCCGCCTTTGACCGGGCCTGCTTCGCGCGTCACCGTGCCGCCCTGTGCCTTGACGGCTTCGCAGGTCTTGTACGCATCGTCGACCTCGATCGCGATATGGCCGTAGGCAGTGCCGAGGTCGTACTTGTCGACGCCATAGTTATAGGTCAGTTCGAGTTCGGCGTGTTCCGGGTTCTTTCCGTAGCCGACGAAGGCGAGCGTGTATTTCTGCTCGGGGCGGTCGGTGGTGCGTAACAGGCTCATGCCCAGCACCTTGGTATAAAAATCGATGGAGCGTTGCAGGTCGCCGACCCGCAGCATGGTGTGAAGAAGTCGCATACTGAATCCTTTTAAAAAATTGGCAGGCTTTCCGGTCCGCTGTCACGCAAGACACGTTTTGCTGCCTGAAACTCGGGAAAGACGGACTGCACCGTCGCCCAGAAGCGCGGGCTGTGATTCATCTCGCGCAGGTGCGACAGTTCATGCGCCACGACATAGTCAATCATTGGCAGGCCAAAATGGATCAGCCGCCAATTGAGTCGGATCCTGCCTTCGGCAGTGCAGGAACCCCACTGCGTGGTTGCCGACGACAACGCGAACGACTGATACGTCACGCCCAGTTTTTCTGCATACACAGGCAGGCGCTCCGCGAAGATGCGTTTAGCCTCGGCCTGCAGCCATCCTTGGACCCGGTCTTTCAACTGTTGTTCACCCGCGTCGGGTGGCAGGCAGACTGTCAGTTCGCGCGCATCCGCATCGTAGGCAACGCCGGCAGCCTGCGTGGCAAGAATGCGTAGCGTGATGTCGTTGCCCAGGTAGGGCAGGGTTGCACCGTCGCACCATTGCATCTGCGGCTGCAGCCGGCGTGCGGAACGTTCACGCCGCTCGCTGAGCTTGGTCAGGACCCAGCGTTGCTTTTCGCGGATGGCGCTTTCGATTTCCGCGATCGGCACCCATCTCGGCGCGGTAATCCGCAAGCCATCCTCGTCGATCAGAAAACCGATGGTGCGCCGCTTCGAGCGCTGCAGTCGGTATTCGAGAAGGTAATCGCCAACCTGCACGCGGCGTCGCCCTGGCGTTGCCGCCTTGGGGCCGGATGCGGGTGGCAGGGAGATAAGTTCAGGCGTTTCCCGTGATGGGATGTTGCCGGTAGGCGGCACATGTTGCGGTGCCGGCCGGTCGACACGCGGTTGCGACGAAGGCGTGTCGGGTGAAAAAAAGTCGAGCTGCAGCGCGAGCTGTTGGGGATCAGGCGGAGTCTGGCGTAGCAGCTTCAAGAGAATTTGGGACCTTGTTGTTTGAATAAATTCCGGGCGAGGAAATCACCCGCATCTCCGATTCTATCCAATTTTCAACTTGTTGAATGACATCGTTCGAATTCCGCCCGGTGGTGGGAATCGGTTTGCCGATCGATACCGTGATCAAACCAGGTTTTTTGATGAAGGAATTTTTGGGCCAGCACTCGCCCGCATTCAAGGCAATCGGGATCACCGGTACGCCGGTATCGATGGCGAGGCGCGCACCGCCGCTCTTGTATTTGCCTTGTGAACCGACGTAGGAGCGCGTGCCTTCGGGGAACATGATGATCCACTGGCCGCTGGCAAGGCGCTTCTTGCCTTGTTCGACCACCATCGCAAATGCGTCCTTGGTCTTGCTGCGGTCGATCGGGATCATGCGCAGCAATGCCAGTCCCCAGCCGAAGAAGGGGATGTACAACAACTCCTTCTTGAACACATAGACCAGCGGCCGCGGCAATGCATAAAACAGGAAAATCGTTTCCCATGCGGACTGGTGCTTGGACAGCACGATGGCTGGCGAGTCGGGCAGGTTTTCAGCGCCCTTGATCTGATACCGGATGCCGCATACCAGTCGTGCGGCGTTAATCACAAACTTGTTCCACAAGCCGGTCAGGAAGTAGCGCTGGTTGTACGGCAGCGGCGCAAACACGAAGCACATGGGTGCCCAGATCAGCGTGGCAATCGCCATCAGCAGCATGAAGATCAGCGAACGCAGAAAAAGAATCGGGTGGGACATGACATCTCCGGATACAGCCGAGCCATCGGCAAAAAATGATTATAGAAGGGTGGCGGCGGGCCTGGCGCAATACCCGCAGCCGCTTACGCCGCGCTGGGAAGACCCGCCGGGCTTTTCAGCAGATGGTCGACGACGGCGGCGAGGTTGTTATGGATAGTCGTTCCCGGGGGAAGACCGCCCTTGTCGCGTGTCTTTTCACCTTTTCCGGTCAGTACCAGATACGGCGAGCAGCCGACGACGAAACCCGCCTGCAGGTCACGCAGCGAATCACCGACGTTCGGTACGCCCTTGAGGCTGACTTCGAATCGCCGCGAGATTTCCTGCAACATGCCGGGCTTCGGCTTGCGGCAATCGCAGTGATCGTCGGCGGCATGCGGGCAAAAGAAAATCGCATCGATATCGGCCCCCACCTGCTGAGCCGCGGCATGAAGCTTCTGGTGGATGGCATTGAGCGTGACGATGTTGAACAGGCCACGCGCAATGCCGGACTGGTTGGTCGCCACGACGACCCGATAACCCGCCTGGTTCAGACGGGCGATCGCTTCCAGCGAACCGGGGATCGGTACCCATTCGTCCGGCGACTTGATGAATTCGTCCGAGTCATGGTTGATGACGCCGTCACGATCCAGAATGATGAGCTTCATGCGTTTGCTCCGCCTTAAGCGGCCAGCTTCGAAATATCTGCCACCTGGTTCATCATGCCGTGCAGGTCCGACAGCAGGGCGAGACGGTTGTTGCGCAATTGTTCGTCTTCCGCCATGACCATCACGTCATTGAAGAAGGCATCGACGTTGTTGCGCAGTTGCGCCAGTGACTTCAGCGTGCCGGAGAAATCTCCCTTGGCAAAAGCGGCATCGACCTGCGGCTTGAGCTGCGTCATTGCCGAATACAAGCCTTCTTCCGCGACTTCCTTCAGCAGTCCCTGCTGCACGCCCTTGTTGGCGCCGTCGGTCTTCTTGAGAATATTGGTGATGCGCTTGTTGGCTGCCGCAAGCGACTCGGCTTCGGGCAGCGCGGCAAAGGCCTTGACCGCATCCAGGCGCTCGACGATGTTGTCCAGGCGGTCCGGATTCTGTGCGACGACCGCTTCGATTTCATTCTGTGCATAGCCGCGCTCACGCAGCAGGCCGCGCAGACGATCCAGCATGAAGGCTGCGACTTCAGCGGTCGGATCCTTGAAGTTCGCGTTGCCGGCAAACAGCTGGGCCGCATCCTGCAGCAGCGTGTTCAGCGACAGCGGCAGGCGTTTCTCGACCAGCATGCGCAGCACGCCGAGAGCGTGGCGACGCAAGGCAAACGGGTCCTTGTCGCCGGTCGGCTGCAGGCCGATGCCCCAGATGCCGACCAGAGTCTCCAGCTTGTCGGCAAGCGCGACCACCGTCCCTGTCATGGTGGAGGGCAGGGCGTCGCCGGCAAAACGCGGCTGATAGTGTTCCGATGCGGCGAGCGCGACTTCGTCCGGCTCACCGTCATGACGCGCATAGTAAGTGCCCATGATGCCTTGCAACTCGGGGAATTCGCCGACCATGTCGGTCAGCAAGTCCGCCTTGGCCAGCAGCGCGCCGCGTTCGGCCAGCGCCACGTCGGCCTGCAGCATGGCTGCGATGCGGCCAGCCAGGGTTTTGACACGCTCGGTACGCTGTCCCTGTGTGCCCAGCTTGTTGTGATAGACCACATTGGCCAGTCCCGGCAGGCGGTCGGCCAGCTTCTTTTTCTTGTCCTGCTCAAAGAAGAATTTGGCGTCGGACAGGCGCGGACGCACGACGCGCTCATTGCCGCCGATGATGTGTTGCGGGTCGCTTGTTTCCAGGTTGGACACGATCAGGAAACGCGAACGCAGCTTGCCGGCCGCATCGGTCAGGGCGAAATATTTCTGGTTGGTCTGCATGGTCAGGATCAGGCATTCCTGCGGTACCGACAGGAAGGTGTCTTCGAACCTGCATTCATACACAACGGGCCATTCCACCAGCGCGGTGACCTCATCGACCAGCGATTCTGGCATCAGTACTTTGTCGCCGCCGGCCTTCGCCAGCAGTTCGTCGCGGATTCTTTCCTTGCGCGCGCTGACGGAGGGAATGGTCTTGCCCTTTTCCTGCAAGGTCGCGGCGTACGATTCCGCGTCGGCGATGCTCAGTTCGCCCTGCGACAGGAAGCGATGGCCGAGCGTGGTGCGATCCGCGCTCAGGCCGAGTGCGCTAACCGGCACAATGTCGGCGCCATGCAGCGCGATCAGCTTGTGTGCCGGACGCACGAACTGGACGGTGCTGCCGTCCGGGCGCTGGTAGCTCATCAGCTTGGGAATCGGCAGCTTGCCCAGTGTTTCCTCAAGCACCGTTTGCAGGCCATTCTGCAGCGTCGAGCCAGGCGCGGTGTAGGTATAAAAGAAGCTTTCCGCCTTGCCGTCGGAAGCGCGTTCCAGGTCGCTGACCTTGAGATCCGGGAAGCCGAGCGCAGCGAGTTTCTTCGCCAGCGGCGCTGCGGGATTGCCTTCCTTGTCGAGCGCGACCGCCACCGGCAAAACCTTTTCGCGAATCGATTTGTCCGGCGATGTGGCGCGTACCCTGGTGACCGTGACCGCAAGGCGGCGCGGCGTCGCGTAAGCGGTGGCAACCGCATCGGCCTCGACGAAATCGCGCGACTTCAAGCCATTGAGAATACCGTTGGCAAATGCATCGCCCAGCTTGGCGAGCGCCTTTGGGGGAAGTTCTTCGGTAAGCAGTTCGACTAACAGTGTTTGTGTCATTTTTTGCGGTCGTCCCGGCGTGTGCCGGGACTGGTTGTCTTTACGGTGGTGGCCGGCCTTGTGCCAGCTGCTCGGAACTTAAGGCCTGGTGCTTGCGGCCCGGGACCCTGGGCTCAGGCTGCCTTGCGCGCGTCGCCGCACATCGGGAAACCCAGCTTCTCGCGTGACTCATAGTACGCCTGCGCGACGGCGCGCGACAGGTTACGGATACGGCCGATATACGCCGCACGTTCAGTGACGGAGATCGCACCGCGCGCGTCCAGCAGGTTGAACGTATGTGCCGCCTTCAGGATCATTTCATACGCCGGCAGCGCGAGCGGCACTTCCAGCAGGCGCTTGGCTTCGGATTCGTAGTTGCCGAACAGCGAGAACAGGAATTCGGTATTGGAATGTTCGAAGTTGAAGGTCGACTGCTCGACTTCATTCTGGTGGAACACGTCGCCGTAGGTGAGGCGCTTGGTCACGCCGTTTTCTTCCCATTCTGTCCATACCAGGTCGTAGACATTTTCAACGCCCTGCAGGTACATCGCGAGGCGCTCGATACCGTAGGTGATTTCGCCAAGCACCGGCTTGCAGTCGAGGCCGCCGACCTGCTGGAAGTAAGTGAACTGGGTCACTTCCATGCCGTTGAGCCAGACTTCCCATCCGAGGCCCCAGGCACCAAGCGTCGGGTTTTCCCAGTCATCCTCGACAAAGCGCACGTCATTCTGTTTCAGGTCCAGGCCAAGTGCTTGCAGCGAGCCGAGATAGAGGTCGAGAATGTTTTCCGGTGCCGGCTTCAGCACCACCTGGTATTGGTAGTAGTGCTGCATGCGGTTCGGGTTCTCGCCATAGCGGCCGTCCTTCGGGCGGCGCGACGGCTGCACATAGGCGGCACGCCAGGGCTCCGGTCCGATCGCGCGCAGGAAGGTCGCGGTGTGCGAGGTGCCGGCACCGACTTCCATGTCGTAGGGCTGGAGCAGCGCGCAACCTTGCGCATCCCAATACTCCTGCAGCTTGAGAATGACTTGTTGAAATGTGAGCATCGTATCGTTGCCCGGCTGTGCGAGCAGCCCGGGGCCAAGAGGGAAAATTGCCAAACCGTAGATTTTAGCGGGTTTTGGCAGCAGCAGGCGCATTCTTGCGTCCGCCACGATGGCGCCAGAACGCTGCGGCGATCAGCAGGATGGTGGCTGCAATGACAGGACTATTGCCAAAACGACTGTAGGGCGTGAGGCCGTCATAACCCTGCACATTGGCGGCCAGCACCGCGCGTTCGAACGGCGCAAGGCGGGCAATGACGTCGCCCTTATGATTGATGACCGCAGTGACGCCGGTATTGGTCGAGCGCAGCATCGGGCGGCCGCTTTCCAACGACCGCAATTGAGAAATCTGCAAGTGTTGGGGCAATGCAATCGAATCGCCAAACCATGCGATGTTTGACACATTAAGCAGGATGGTCGGCTGTGGCCTGCCCGACATGCCGCCTGCCGCTAGCTGTGCCGCGATCTCTTCGCCGAACAGGTCTTCGTAACAGATATTGGGCATGACCCATTGATCACGCACGGCAAACGGTGCCTGCAATAGCTGGCCTCGACCGAAATCGCCGAGTGGAATGTTCATCATGTCGACGAACCAGCGGAAGCCAGGCGGAATGAATTCGCCAAAGGGCACCAGATGGTGCTTGTCATAACGATATGTCGGTACGGTCGATGTGGTCGATGTAGTCGAGAAAGGGGAGAGTCCTACCACGCTGTTCGCGTATTGACCTGGCCCATCGCTGAAGGGCAGGCCCACAATCACGTGACTGCCGGTATCACGTGCGAACGTTGACAGCGAAGCAAGGTAATCCGGCGGAAGACGGCTGGACAGTAAAGGAAGCGCCGTTTCCGGTGTTGCAATCAGGTTCGCCGGTTGCGCTGAAATCATGTCGTGATAGAGCGACAGGGTTGACTGCAATACTTCAGGCGCAAACTTCATTTCCTGTGGCACATTGCCTTGCAGCAGGCGTACAGAAATAGGCTCGCCATGCGGTGTTGTCCATTCCACTTGCCGAAGCGAAAAACCGAGCACGAGCAGAACGGCGGCCAGCACCAATGGTCCTTGTCTCCATGGCAGCAAGGCAATGCATCCCGCGACCAGAGCCGAGCCCAGCGCCAGTCCATAGACGCCCACCAGCGGCGCGAATCCACCGAGCGGCCCCACCGAATGTGCGTAGCCTGAACTGACCCAGGGGAAACCCGTCAACATCCAGCCACGCAACCATTCGGCCAGGGTCCACATGGCAGGGAGCAGCATCAGCGCGGTAACACCTGTGGTTGCCGACCATCGACGGCGCAACCAGTTGGCAAGGCCGAAACCAATGCCGGCATATACGCTGAGCGCCATTGACAGCAGTACCACGGCCAACGCCGCCATCCATGCAGGCATCCCGCCATAACGGTGCATGCTGATGTAAAGCCAATGTACGCCGGTGATCAGCGTACCCGCGCTGTAGGCCCAGCCTATCCATGCGCTACGAGCAGGCGAGGACTCGCGCAGGGCCATCCAGAAAACCAATGCCAGCGTCAGGATCTGCAGTGGCCACAGATGGAATGGCGCAAAGGCGAACACATTCAGACCGCCTGCGACAAGGGCGATGAGTGTGACGGCATACGAGGATGGGCGAAAGGATGGGCTGGGTTTCACGCAGTCAGGGTGTGTTGTTGTTATGAGTCTTGCAGGTTGCGTAGAGTGCGCCTGCCACGCGTGCCGCATGGGCAATCCGCATGATGCCGGCGATGCAGTGGCTGCGCTGTGCATGCGCTTGCAGGCCGGGCCTCACGCGGCGATGCACAATGAGAAAGCAGGGAGAACAGTCCGCGCCCTTCAACGTTCAAGACATGGACTCTGGACGCTGGGCCGGGAGCAGTTTTTCCACCAGCAGTACGTGGACCTGACGCGCATCCGCACGCAGCACTTCAAAGCGCAGCTGATCGATATCGAATACATCGCCCTTGCGCGGCACACGGCCGAGATGGTTGGCCACCAGACCGCCGATGGTGTCGACATCATCATCGGAAAACGATGAGCCCAGCGCTTCATTAAACTGTGCAATTTCCGTCAGCGCCTTTACGCGCCAGCGCAAGCCACGCGAACCGTTGCTCACAGGAAGAATATTGTCTTCCTCTTCGTCGAAGTCGTATTCGTCTTCGATATCGCCGACGATTTGCTCAAGCACATCTTCGATGGTAATCAGTCCTGCCACGCCACCGTATTCGTCAACGACAATCGCCATATGATTGCGATTGGCACGGAAATCGCGCAGCAGCACATTCAGTTGTTTGGACTCGGGAATAAAAATCGCGGGACGCAGCATGTCGCGCACGTCAAAGGATTCTTCGGCGTAATAACGCAGCAAGTCCTTTGCCAGCAGGATGCCGACGACCTTGTCGCGGTCGCCATCAATCGCGGGAAAACGCGAGTGGGCGGTTTCCAGCACGGCAGGCATCCATTCTTCAATCGACTTGCTCAGGTCAACCACATCCATTTGCGGACGCGGAACCATGATGTCGCGGGCGGAAAGATCGGATACCTGAAAAACCCCTTCGATCATCGACAAGGCGTCGGCGTCGATGAGATTGCGCTCATGCGCGTCGTGCAGGATTTCGAGTAACTCCGCACGGTTTTCGGGCTCGGGGGAAATCAGCGCGGTCAGGCGTTCGAACAGTGACCGCTGTGGTTTGGTGTCAAGGAATTTGGCACCACTAGGGTGATCTTGCATATGGCGGGTAGCCGTAGTTCAGGAGGGTATAGGATACAACAAATGGGTGGTCAAAAACTCAAAAAAGCTTCCGCCGGGACTTGTCCCAAATCTAGAGCTGGTTTCGTACAGTCTAGGCGAAAATGCTCTATTGTTCCGCATACGGATTGGTTTCGCCGAGGCTTGTCAGAATTTCTATTTCGAGCTGCTCCATTTCGGTCGCCTCGTCATCGGTTTCATGGTCGTAACCTTGTGCATGCAGCACACCGTGCACCACCAGGTGCGCGGTGTGCGCTTGCACCGACTTCTTTTGCTCATCGGCTTCGCGCTGCAGCACATCCGTACAAAGAATGATATCCGCTTGCGTCACTTCGCTTTCTTCATCCTCGGTGTAGGCGAAAGTCAGCACATTGGTGGCGTAATCCTTGCCCCGGTATTCACGGTTCAGCACGCGGCCTTCGTCGGCATTCACGAAGCGAATGGTCAGTTCGGCCGGCGCGAACAAGGCAGCCTGCACCCAGCGCCGGATGTCTGTGCGGGGAATCAGGTCCTTGAGTCGCGTATCCGGATACTGGACAGACAACGTCAGCTTATTTTTTTGCGACATGTCTTGCGATTGCGCTCCTCGGTGTGCTGACAGCGTCGTAGGCATCGACGATACGGGCAACCAGGGGATGACGGACAACGTCCGCGCTTGTAAAGTGAGTAAAGGCAATACCGCGGACGTTCTTGAGGATCTGTACCGCATCGACCAGTCCGCTTTTCTGTGTGCGCTGCAAGTCGATCTGCGTGACGTCGCCGGTCACCACGGCCTTGCTGCCAAAACCGATGCGCGTGAGAAACATCTTCATTTGCTCCGGCGTAGTGTTTTGCGCCTCGTCGAGAATGATGAACGCATGGTTCAGCGTGCGGCCGCGCATATAGGCCAGCGGTGCGATCTCGATGACTTGCTTCTCGAACATTTTCTGCGTCTTGTCGAAGCCGAGCAGATCGTACAGTGCATCGTAGAGTGGTCGCAGGTAAGGATCGACTTTCTGTGTCAGGTCACCTGGAAGAAAACCAAGGCGTTCACCGGCTTCGACTGCCGGACGAGTCAGCACGATACGTTTGACCGCATCACGTTCCAGCGCATCGACGGCACAGGCGACGGCCAAGTAGGTCTTGCCGGTACCGGCGGGCCCTACCCCAAAAGTCACGTCATGCTCGAGGATGGCCTTGAGGTACTGGTTCTGATGCGGCGTACGACCACGCAGGTCACTGCGGCGGGTTTTTAGCGCAGGCGCAACCAGTTCGGTATCGTCGGGTTCGTCGGCAGCCTTCTTCTCTTCATCTTCCTGTTTGACCGCACGTTGCTCGACCAGAGCAAGCTGCACGTCTTCTACCGAAATCGGGTTTTCAGCGATCTGGTAAAAGTTTTCGAGGAGTTCCACGGCGCGCGGCGAATTGTTGCCGCTGATAATGAATTTTTCGCCTCGGCGGAAGATGGTGACATCCAGAGCGGCGGAGATTTGCCGAAGGTTTTCGTCCATCGGCCCGCATAGATGCGCGAGCCGCTTGTTATCCAGCGGCTCGGGAATGAATTGTTGAGTATGAGCAGGAATTTTGAGTGTCAAAGTGAGTTATAGGTGTCGCTGAGATTCACTGTTTAATAACAAGTTCGCCGCGTAACGAATACGGGAAAGCCTGCACTATATCTACGTCAACCAGCTGGCCGATCAGACGTTCCGGATGCGGTCCCGCCGCGAAATTGACCACGCGGTTATTTTCGGTCCGGCCCTGGAGTTCTTGCGGATCCTTCTTCGACGGGCCTTCCACCAGGATACGCTGGACGCTGCCGACCATTGCCTGGCTGATTTTGCGTACATTGGCTTCGACCGTGGCCTGCAAGTGCTGCAAACGCTTCAGCTTGACTTCGTAAGGCGTCTCATCCTGCAAGTTTGCGGCCGGTGTGCCGGGGCGAGGGCTGAAGACAAAACTAAAGCTGGTGTCATAGCCGATATCGTTGATCAGCTTCATCAAGGCGTCGAAATCGGCTTCCGTCTCTCCCGGAAAACCGACGATGAAATCGCTCGACACCGATATGTTGGGCCGGACTTCGCGCAGGCGGCGGATCACCGACTTGTATTCGAGGACGGTGTAGCCGCGCTTCATTGCCATCAGGATGCGATCGGAGCCATGCTGTGCCGGCAGGTAAAGGTGATCGACCAGCTTCGGCACTTTCGCATAGGTATCGATCAGGCGCTGGGTAAATTCTTTCGGATGGCTGGTCACGAAGCGGATCCGTTCGATGCCCGGAATCTCCGCAACGTATTCGATCAGCAGCGCAAAGTCCGCAATTTCACCATCAGCCATCGCGCCGCGATAGGCATTGACGTTCTGGCCGAGCAGGGTAATTTCCTTGACGCCCTGCGCCGCCAGTCCGGCGACTTCGGTGAGCACATCGTCAAAACGGCGCGACACTTCTTCGCCCCGGGTGTATGGCACCACGCAATAGCTGCAGTATTTGCTGCAACCTTCCATGATCGATACGAATGCGGTGGCGCCGTCGACCTTGGCGGGAGGAAGATGGTCGAACTTTTCGATTTCCGGGAAGCTGATATCAACCTGCGAGCGACCGGTCGCGCGGCGCTGGTTGATCAGTTCCGGCAGGCGGTGCAAGGTCTGTGGTCCGAACACGACGTCGACATACGGCGCACGCTTGACGATCGCTTCACCTTCCTGGGAAGCGACACAGCCGCCTACACCAATCACCAGATCCGGTTTCGCCTGCTTGAGTTCACGCAGGCGACCAAGATCCGAAAACACCTTTTCCTGCGCCTTTTCGCGCACCGAGCAAGTGTTCAGGAGGATGACGTCCGCTTCTTCCGGCGTTTCCACCTTCTCAAGGCCATCGGAGGCGTTCAGTACGTCTGCCATCTTGTCCGAGTCGTACTCGTTCATCTGGCAGCCGAAGGTTTTGATAAAGACTTTTTTCGACATGGCTGATTACTGCCTGCTATTCGTTTGTTTGCTGACCGGCTCGCTTGCCTCGTCAGCGGTGAGGATCCAGACCCGGTCTATGTGTCCGTTGGCGTCTTCGGTGTAATTGACCACAAGGTCGCTGCCGCGCAGGGACGCGGGCATCTGCACCAGATTGTCCTCATTCCAGATCCGTGCGCCCGGGGCGAGCTGTCGCGATTGCCCTTGAATCACGATGCCGGGATAAGGCGCAGGCGTCATCTTGCCTCGCTTGGTGTGCGCTGGAAACGGCCTGTCCATGGCAGATGCCAGAGAAGACAGGACGAGGAAAAAGGAAAAAAGGAAGAGGGGGCGTCGCCACATCTCAAAACCCCGTTAGTTAAAAAGCCACCCCAGCGGGGCAAAACTCGCCGCGCGAGTTCAGCGGCAATCCAGCTTCTGTCTGCGAGGTCGTTGAGTTGGCCAATACGTTGGCCAAGTCTGGCAGACAAGCGACCGCATTATAGCACCGAGGTGTTTTACCCCTTCAAACAGGCTTGCCGCCGAGGGCTTAGATTGATTGCAACAATTGCAACAATTGCAACAATTGCAACAAACGCAACCTTTGCTTACAGAACTTTCAATTTCGTCAATTATATTATTGACAATTGTCAAAACATACATCAACATCGCGGCTCTTTTGTTGCTGAATTAATAATCTTTGATGTGTGAATCGCTCGTATTGCCTTTCCAAAGAACACGAGCTTGACCTGTATTGAGACTATTTATGAAATTTAAAGATTGCCTATTCGATACGAGCTTGAGCTTTCGCCTCTTCTTTGATGACCAAAGAGGGCGCATTCGTCTCGCTGATGCCATCGATCGGCAAATGTTGAACTGAAGCTATGCACGTGCAGATCCGGGATGGGAAAGCAGTAAAAATAATTCCTCGCTTCATCACGGCTGGCTTCGTTCTTTACGCGTCCTGGTTTATCGGAGGGACTTCGAATGCCGCAGCAATGTCCCCTTCATCTTTACCGGAGACTTATGGCGGCATCGTGGTTAACCAGACCGTCACAGTCGCCGGGCAGGAGTTCTTTCAGTGCTTTGTCGCCGCATGGCGAGACCGGGATTTGAGCGAGCGATATGCCATTTCGGTCATGGAACGTCCTTCGGCGCGCTGGGGCAGCCAGATCTGGATCGAGTTCGCGCGGCGTCGGGTCTTTCAGGCACCCCTGCCGACCGCCCGCGTGGGTATCCGGGCATTGAGCGAGCAGGCGACCGAAGTCGTTGCACAAATGGTCGCCGATATGGAAGTTGAGCGTCTCTTATTCCGCGAGCCGGACCTTGGCCCGGATGAACTTTGAACCACAGGGGTATAGCAAATGGAAAGCGGTAAGCCACTCTGCCACATCTTCCGCCTCGCGGCGATCATTGCGCTGGTTAGCTGGGCATCTGCATGCAGCGCGACTGAACTGGTTTATACGCCGGTCAACCCTGCTTTCGGCGGGAGCCCCCTCAATGGCTCCGTGTTGCTGAATGCCGCCCAGGCGCAGAACAAAACCAAGGATCCCGACGCACCTGTGATCACGCAGAGCACACAGCAGACTTCGCTGCAGCAGTTCAACGACATCCTGGAGCGCTCAGTGCTCAGTCGCCTTGCCTCTGCCGCGACTTCCGGCATCATGGGGTCGAACGGGCAGCTTATGCCAGGCACGGTAAATACCGGCAATTTTTCTATTCAGATCAGCGATCTCGGCGGCGGTCTGCTGCAAGTCACCACAACGGACAAGGTAACCGGTGCCTCTACTTCCTTTCAGGTAGGGCAGCAATGAATGTCCTCTCCTTCACCGCAAGAATTTTTGCTTGCTCAAAGACTTTATTATTGTGCGGCTCACTTTTGCTAGGCCTGACAGGATGCGCGTCGATGCAATCGCCATCCAATGTCGCCGCTAATGCGAAGCTGACACCGCCGACCCGCGTGACCCGCGATTTACTGCGCCTGCCAGAACCGAAAGGCAAGGTGGTTGCCGCCGTCTATGGCTTCCGCGATCAAACCGGCCAATACAAGCCCTCACCGGACAGTTCTTTCTCGACAACCGTGACTCAAGGCGCGGCATCGATGCTGGTGAAAGCGCTCAAGGATTCCGGTTGGTTCACGCCGGTCGAGCGAGAGAATCTGCAAAACCTCCTGACCGAACGCAAGATTGTCCGCGCCCTCGAGACGCCCCAGGACAAGAGCCATCAGATCAATCTTCCGGCACTGGTTCCGGCAACCATCCTGATCGAAGGCGGTATCGTCGCATACGAAACCAATGTCAAGACCGGCGGCGCAGGTGCCCGGTATCTCGGCGTCGGTCCAAAGTCGCAATACCGGGTAGACCAGGTCACTGTGACTCTGCGGACGGTGGACATACGCAGCGGCCAGATTCTCAACGCGGTCTCGACCACCAAGACCATCTATTCCTACGAATTGTCGACCGGCGTGTTTCGCTTCGTGAACTTCAAGGAACTGCTCGAACTGGAAGCGGGTTATACCCGCAACGAACCTTCTCAGCTCTGTGTCAACGAAGCGATCGAAGCCGGGGTGGCTCACCTGATTGTGCAGGGACTGCAAGACAAGATGTGGGCACTCAAGAGTGAAGACGACTGGCACTCTCCCATCTTGCAGGCTTACCTGAAGGAAAAGAGTGAATACCTGAGCCAGCTCGACGACACGCCTGTCGCAGAAGCCAGACACGACAGCATGGTCGGCCACTAGACCACTACGCCACTTCTCATCCTTTTCACCATTTTATGAAAGGTACCATGATGGCCATCGTCATGCGTATTACGTTGTCTCGCGCTGCCGGCGCAATCCGGACAGCGGCACATACCGCCATTCTGGCGATAGGGCTGACTGGTGCATTGCTGGCATCCGCCATGGACATGGCCGCTCGCTCCGAACTCGGTCCTGCCGAACTGACGTCTGGTAACTCGCACGGTCATCAGGCGCGCATCAGCCAGGTCGGTGAGTTGAATGACGCCATCCTCAAACAACAAGGAAACCAGCACTCCGGGCAGATCAGCCAGAGTGGCTACGGTAATGAAGTTGACGCGATTCAAAACGGCAAATCGAACCAGTTTGCCTCCAGTCAGGCGGGAAGCGGCAACGACATCAGCCTTGTCCAGGCCGGGCATGCGAATCGCGCCAACGTGGCGCAAATGGGGGATGCCAATCGCATAGCGATCGAGCAGGCCGGCAACCGCAACGTAGTCAACATTCAACAGAATCCGCTCAGTCCAAACTTGTTGGTACAGCAGCATGGAAACGGTCTTGCAGCAAAGGTAATCCAGTACTAGGGGCACTAGATCACCTCAGCATTACAGCCCTTATCATTTAGGAGAATGAATTGAAAATTAAACTGACAGCACTCGCACTCGGTATCAGCCTCGCCTACTCTGCATCGCCCGCCTTTGCACAGGCGACCATCTCGTCGACCGGTTCCGGCAACGACGCGTACATTGAACAAAACGCCGTGTCGGGTTCTTCCGCTGCCATCACACAGAACGGTAACGGCAACAAGGCAGGCGTACCGGGCGCAACGCCAAGCGATCCAGCGTCCGTGCCAGGCATCCTGCAAAAGAACAGCAGCGCCGTGACTGCCGCAATCGACCAGAATGGCAACGGCAACGTTGCTGGTATCACGCAAGATGCAGCCACAAACAGCAAGGCGACTGCTTCCCAATCCGGTAATGCCAACCAGGCTGTCGCAACGCAAACCGGTAGCAGCCAGAACGCAACTATCACCCAGTCCGGCTCCGTCAACAAGGCACTGGTCAGCCAGAGTGGTGCAAACCAGACTGCGACTGTCACAACAGTTAATTCCGTCAACGGCAGTGTTACCGTCAATCAGGTTGATGGCTTCGCTGCTGGTAATACCGCTACGGTATTGCAGGACGGCGTGCAGAACCAATCCGCGCAAGTGAATCAGTCCGGCAACGGCCAGGCAGCATCGGTGACGCAGAACGCGGGCTCGCACGACGGCAGTGCTGTCATCACTCAAGCCGGTAGCGACAACAAGGCAAACGTCCTGCAAACCAATACCTGGTTCAGCAACGCTACTGTGACGCAGTTCGATTCTTCGAACACTGCCAATGTGACTCAAGGCGGTCTGGCTGATTACAGCAACGCTAACGTGTTCCAGTCCGGCAGCAACCAAAATGCCACTGTCAATCAGAGCGGCGCAAGCTATTTCCCTGGTGGGGCGGTTTCTGAAGGCAAGTTCACCGCCAATGTCAACCAGACTGGCGGCAATGCCAACGTAGCGAAGGTAACGCAGTCAAACGGCTATCAGAGCGATGCGCTGGTAAACCAGAACAACACCTATAACCAGACCGCGACCGTGACGCAAACTGGTGACAACCAGAGTGCCGTTATCAATCAGAATGCCGGCACGAAAGAAGGCAGCGCAACGGTGGTGCAATCGGGAAGCGGCAGCAAGGCCAACGTTCTGCAGACGAATACCTGGTCGAGCAACGCGTCTATCAACCAGTCCGGTGCGGTGCAAACGGCAAATATTACACAAGGCGGCCTGGCCGACTTTAGCAAGGCAACGATCGACCAGTCCGGCAACAACCAGGTTGCAGGCATTCACCAGAGCGGTGGTACCGTTTCCCCAGGTGGCGGTGTGGTACAAGGTTTGTTCGATGCCAATATCACTCAGTCGGGCAATAGCAATCTCGCGAACGTTACGCAGACCAATGGCTACAAGGATATCGCATCGGTCTACCAGAACGGCTCGTTCCAGACAGCGACAATCATGCAGAACGGTGGTAACAGCAGTTCCGCAACCATTGCACAGGACGGCACACTGAACGCAGCATCCGTGACGCAAAACAACGCGGGCAATTCCTCGGCCAAGATCGTTCAGGCAGGCAACAACAATGATGGCTTGATCAATCAGGGCGGCGGTAACGCATTGAATGCATCGATCGCTCAAACTGGTGATTGGAGCTATGCTAACGTTGCGCAGGCTGGCAATGGAAGCTTCGCGACTATCGCGCAGCATGGCGATGGCGCGAGCTACGCCGCACGTAATACTGCTGCTATCCTGCAAACCGGAAATGGTCATGTTGCATCGATCAATCAGGCTGGCAACACAAACCATGCAGCTATCTGGCAGCACTAATAGTTGAACGTTGAGCCTCTCTGATGCGAGGCTCGCAGCTTTGAAGGCGGGCACAATATGCCCGCCTTTTTACCATCGTTCTAAAGGAATTACATCATGGTGGCAGATGCAGACCTTCAAGTCTGGCTGGACTCGACTCCCGGCGGCGGGCAAATGGTGATGGTCCCGTATGTCAAGAGCGTTAATGACGTTCGGCTCGGCTTCAGGATGGATGTACTTCAGCAGGCGGGTGCCGGCACTTCGCGCATCAGCCAGCAAGGGCAGATTACCGCGCTCGCCGCACGACCCACACGACTTGGTCAGGTAACAGTAAGCGTGCAACCGGATGCCAATTGCAAGGTCGAACTCACCCTGAAACGGGATGGACAGGGCGAGAGCACCTACCGCTTCGACTGCACAGGGAAACCGGCGCCAGTAACGTGACAAATGAGATCGATGGATTTTTTTGACTGGCAAGGCGCAGGAGGAGTCAATAGCGGGCTATTGACGACGAGTGCAACGCCGGCAGGCAGCTCGGCGCCCCCGGAAAAAGACGCGATCTCATGGTGCGTTATGGGTTGGGATCGGTATTACCCTGGCCGTTCATTGACGACGATAACAATCAGCCAAGCTTGTTATCCGCGATATGGTAGTGCGGGTCTTCAAATTCATTCACCTTCACCATACCCTTTGCCTTGTCCAGCAGTTCAAGGCAATCGGCGCTTAAATGGCGAAGATGTAACGTCTTTCCCGCCTGCTGATAACGCGCCGCCAGCGAATCAATTGCCTCCACCGCGGAATGATCCACAACGCGGGCATGCCGGAATTCAATCACGACATGCTGCGGATCGTTGGCCGGATCGAACAGGCTCAGGAAATTTGCCGTCGATGCGAAGAAAAGTGAGCCTTGCAGTTCATAAACCTTCCAGCCTTGAGCATCCATCGTCGCCTTTGCCTGGATCTGTTTAGCGTGCTGCCATGCGAACACGAGGGACGCAAACACGACGCCGGCAAAAACAGCGATGGCCAGATCCGTCAGCACGGTGATGATCGTGACACCCGCCACGATCATCGCATCCTGCTTCGGGATCTTGCGCAACGCCTGGAGACTGCTCCATTCAAATGTCTTTTCACAGACAACAAACATCAGTCCAACTAGTGCGGCCAACGGAATCATTTCGATCCAGCGGGAGAGAAACAAGATGAAGCCGAGCAGAAAAACGGCGGCTACCAGACCCGACAATCTTTGCCGTGCCCCGTTGTTAATGTTGATCATGCTCTGCCCAATCATTGCGCATCCGCCCATCGTGGCAAAGAAGCCTCCAACCACATTGGCGGTGCCCTGCGCCAGGCACTCGCGATTTGGCTTGCCTCGTGTGTTCGTGATGTCGTCAATCAGGTTGAGGGTCAACAGCGACTCGATCAGCCCGATTGCGGCCAGAATCAGTGCATAGGGAAAAACGATGTAGAGCGTATCCAGTGTCAAAGGAACCTGGGGAATATGGAATTGCGGCAGTCCGCCGGCAATGGAACCCATATCGCCGACGGTTTTGGTCTGAATGCCCAGTCCGGCGACCAGGCCCGACACGATCAGGATCGCGGCCAGCGAGGAGGGAATGATATTGGTCACTTTGGGCAGCAGATAAATGATTGCCATTGTCAGGATAACCAATCCGAGCATGGTGTACAGCGCCGTTCCCGCCATCCAGACAGGCATGCCGTCCGGGCCGGCAAGTTTGAAATGGCCGAACTGTGCGATGAAGATAACGACCGCCAGACCGTTGACGAAGCCCAGCATGACCGAGTGAGGCACCATCCGAATGAGCTTGCCGAGTTTCAGCAATGCAAACAGGATTTGCAGCATCCCCATCAGAATGACGGTGGCAAAGAGATATTCCGGTCCGTGCTGCACGACGATAGAGACCATCACTACGGCCAGCGCACCGGTCGCGCCGGAAATCATGCCGGGACGTCCGCCCAAAGCCGCAGTGATCAGGCAAACGATAAAGGCTGCATAAAGACCCGTCAGTGGACTCACGTGGGCGACGAGGGCAAAGGCGATGGCTTCGGGCACGAGCGCCAACGATACGGTGATGCCGCTTAATACATTGGTTTTGATATCGGACTGTGCGGTGATGTTCAAAAAATGCTCCTGCAAAAAACGTGCATGCATGCTCGCGCCATGATTTGAGCCGAGCGCAATCAAATGCAGCGAAATGGAATACGAGAACGGGGCGTATCCGCCAAGAGGGATAAATGGACGACGTTCAGAAGGGGAATTGAGGCTACATCGGGCTGTGGATAGAAGCAGGTGGCAAGGTAAACGCGGAGGCGATTCTTGCATGAGGCGCCATCTGGACGCGTCGGTTGTCGATCACCGCTTCTGAGGGAATGTTCATTTCAGCGTGAATGGTTTTCCATGATCGGCAACAAGCATCACGAACTGTTGGCCTAACAGTCATACAAAGCAAAAGGCCGTAACCCATTTGACAGGTTACGGCCTTCGGTATTTGGTGGTGATAGGTGGACTTGAACCACCGACCCCAGCATTATGAGTGCTGTGCTCTAACCAACTGAGCTATATCACCAGAATAGCCATAGATTATGCGGTCTCTGATTACGTCTGTCAAGATGTGCGAGCGGCATTGTCACGTGGAACTGGTTGCCCGGTGTCGCAAATGATTTGTCACTTGGTCAACAATCTGTGCCGATGCATCCGGCTTGATACAGTCGACTACGATGCGGTCGTGCATCGACCGCAGCCAAGTCAGTTGCCGCTTGGCGAGCTGGCGTGTGGCGGCGATCCCCTTTTCTTGCAGCGCTTCAAACCCGTACTGGCCATCCAGGTATTCCCAGGCCTGACGATAGCCGACACAGCGCATCGAGGGCAGGCCAAGATGCAGGTCGCCGCGCGCGCGCAGCTGTTTGACTTCGCCGATCAGGCCGCTGTCACCCTGATCAAGCATGGCGACAAAGCGGTCCGCAATACGTTTGTGCAGCACACTGCGGTCGGATGGTTCAAGGGAAAGCGGCAGCAGGTCGAAAGGAAGCTCACTCTTTGGAGCCTTTGCCAGCAACTCGGACATCGGCTGGCCGGTCAGCTCGATGATTTCCAGCGCACGCTGAATGCGCTGCGAATCGTTAGGTTTCAAGCGTGCCGCGGTTTCGGGATCGAGTGTGGCAAGTCTGGCATGCATGGCGGGCATGCCAACCTGTACAGCCTCGGCATCCAGTCTGGCGCGTACATCCGGGTCGGCTTGCGGCAATGCGTCAAGACCATCACGCAATGCCTTGAAGTAAAGCATGGTGCCGCCTACCAGCAGTGGCAGCTTGCCGCGACCTGCAATTTCCGCGACCAGTCTTATCGCGTCATCGCGGAATTGCATGACCGAATAGGCTTGAGTCGGATCGAGGATGTCGATCAGGTGATGCGGTGCCTGGGCGCGTTCTTCACGTGTCGGCTTAGCGGTGCCGATGTCCATCCCCCGAAAAACCAGTGCCGAATCCACGGAAATGATCTCGACCGGGAGATGACGTGCAATGTTGAGCGCCGCAGCGGTCTTGCCAGACGCGGTCGGGCCCATGATCGCCACTACCAGCGGCTTTGCGGAATAATTCATGACGCGGTTTTCAGGATGGTGCCCGGAATGGTGCGCACCGAGATAAAGATCAGCAGTCCCAAGATGCAGGAAATGATCGCCAATGGATACAGCGTGCCATTATGGGTAACGCCGATGATCGTGCCTACCGCAAAAGCAACGCTCATATACAGCGCTCCCATTAAACCCGCCGCCGTGCCGGCCTGTGCAGGAAACGGCGAGACTGCACCAGACTGCGCGATCGGGAAATTGATCCCGTGGGCAAGCATTGCCGAAAACATGGCGGCCAGCATCAGCGACCAATGTGCAATGCCCACCGTCGCTGCAAGCAGGAAGCCGCCGCCGGCGAGCAACGATACCAGGCTGCCGATACGGAACGCTCCACTGGCACCAATTCGCGGCAGCAGTCGGCGGCAGACAAGAGTGCCGATCATGTAGCCCGAGACGCCCAATGCAAAGCAGTAGCCAAACCATGCGGTCGGCACATTGAGCACCTGGATCAGGACGAAAGAAGATCCCGAAATAAATGCAAAGATGGCGCCGTAGGAAAAAGCGCCGGGCAGCGCATGCGCCCAGAACTCGCGTGCGCCCAATACCATCCGATAATTCGCCAGCAGGCCCGATAATTCGGTGGCGCGCGGATTCTTGTGCATATTGGTTTCGGGCATATGCCGCAGGCACACTGCCAGCAGGCAGGCTGAAAAGATTCCATGCGCGGCAAAAGCGGCGCGCCAGCCGAACGTCACCTGAAGATACGAGCCCAGGATGGGGCCGACGATCGGGGCCAGCGACAGCCAGGTGCTGGCACTGGCCACGACGCGTACGCTGTGTTCGGGTTCGTACGCATCGCGAACCACCGCGCGCGCAATGACGACCGCGGCGCAGCAGCCGAGCGCCTGCAGGAAGCGCGCTGAAATAAGCATGGCAATCGATGTCGACAGCCCGCAGAGTAGGCTTGCCGCAAGATAGAGCGCAAGTCCGCAGAGCAGGATAGGACGACGGCCGAAGCGATCGGACAGCGGTCCGATAACCAGCTGCGCGCCGCCAAAGCCAATCACGAACAGTGATAGCGTCAGTTGTACCGTCGATGGCGATACGCCGAAACTGCTCGCCAGGCTCGGCAGCGACGCCAGGTAAAGATCGGTCGACAAGGGTTGCAGCATCATGAAGGCGATGATGAGCAACAGCAGGGGCGCTTGCGCGAACTGCGCGAGTGGTCCGATGACGGTATTCACGTGTTTACTGGCCGCGCAGGAACAGCTTGTCCAGGTCCGACAGGGCGAGTTGCACCCACGTCGGCCGACCATGATTGCACTGGTCGGCGCGTTCGGTCGCTTCCATCTGGCGCAGCAGCGCATTCATTTCCGGCACTGTCAGGCTGCGATTGGCACGTACGGCGGTATGACAGGCCAGGGTGCCGAGCATTTCATTGCGGCGCTCGACCAGTACCCGTGAACCGCCGAACTCGCGCACATCCCGCAGCACATCGCGCGCCAGCGTCTGCGCATCCGCATCTTTCAATAACGCAGGAATGGCACGCACCGCCAGCGTGGTCGGCGACAATGCGCTGATATCGAACCCAAGCGCCTGCAAGGCTTGCTGGTTTTCTTCCGTGGTGCCGACTTCAACCGGATCTGCATAAAAGGTCACCGGGATCAGCAGCGGCTGGATTTGCAGGGCGTCCGCATCGAGCGCATTTTTCAGATGCTCGTACAGGATGCGTTCGTGCGCCGCATGCATGTCGACCAGCACCAGGCCTTTCGTGTTCTGTGCAAGAACATAAATGCCGTGCAGCTGGGCAATCGCAAAACCAAGCGGGTATTCATCATCGGGCAGACTCTGCGCCGGTGTCGCGCCATAGGTGCGCTGCAATTCGGGAATGAAGCCTGTTGTCTGCATGTTGCCAGGCCGCTCTTCCATTCCGCTTGGCGTGATTGAAGAAGGAGAAGGGGAAAACAGGGCGCCGTAGGCCGTGCTTGTTTGCGCAACGCCTGCACCGGAAGAGAACGGCATGCTGAAAGCGGTCTGCTTCTGTTCGCGCACCCATGGCAGCGTGCCCGAAGTACCCAATGTGCCCAACGTGCCGGATGTGGCCGTGACAGGCGGGGGCGCTGTACCGAATGCGGTTGCCGAGGTCTGGGCCAGCGCACGACTCACTGCGTGAAACACGAATTGATGTACGGCGCGGCTATCCCGGAAACGCACTTCGATCTTGGACGGATGCACGTTCACATCGACCAGGGCGGGATCGAGGTCCAGTCCGAGCACGTAGCAGGGATAGCGATCGCCATGCAGAACATCCTGATAGGCAGCACGCACCGCATGCGTCAGCAGCTTGTCACGGACGAAGCGGCCATTGACATAAAAATACTGGCTATCGGCGCGTGCCTTGGATGCGGTCGGCAGGCCGACAAATCCGTGCAGGCGCAGAGATCCTGAGTTTTCGTCCAGCGGCAGGCGGGCACTGGCGAATTCCTCTCCAAGAATATGCGCGCTGCGCTTCTCGACACCCGAGACATTCCAGTGGTCTATCGTTTTGCCGTTATGCGACAGCGAGAAAGTGACATCGGGCCGAGACAGGGCAATGCGACGGACCACTTCCGCGCAATGACCGAATTCCGTTTGTTCGGATTTCAGGAATTTGCGGCGCGCCGGGGTGTTGTAGTACAGGTCGCGCACGTCGACCGTGGTACCTTGGGCTCCCGACGCGGGAGTGACCTGGTTGGTCTGGTGGCCGACAATTTCCCAGGCATGCGGCGCGTCTGCGCAGCGCGATGTCAACGTCAGCTGCGCCACGGAAGCAATCGATGCAAGCGCCTCTCCGCGAAAGCCCAGGGTGCCGACATGTTCCAGGTCATCCAGCGACGCGATCTTGGAGGTCGCATGCCGCGCGAGCGCGAGCGGCAGCTGGTCCGGCGGAATGCCGCGACCGTTGTCGGTAATCGCAATGCGCTTGACGCCGCCTTCTTCCAGTCGAACGGTAATCTGCGTCGAGCCCGCATCGAGCGCGTTCTCCAGTAATTCCTTGACCACGGCAGAAGGGCGATCGACGACTTCGCCGGCGGCGATCTGCGAGATCAATTGGTCGGAAAGTGCCTGTATCGGACGAGGAACGGGATGCGGTGCATTCATGCTGGAATTATACCGTCGCTGCAGCGCTTCACTGGACGTTCCATTAGTGCAATAGGGCACAAGTCAAGGACGCATGAGTTTGTCGCAACTCTTATTTTTCCACGAGGCAGTGGTGTATGATGCGCCGAACTCAGATGGAGAAAGCATGGATTTGATGCAATTCCTCGATATGATGTTGCATATCGATAAGTCCCTTGGCGTGATTATTGATCAATACGGCACGCTGGTTTACGTAGTGCTGTTTGCCATCGTCTTTTGTGAAACCGGTCTGGTCGTGTTGCCGTTCCTGCCGGGCGATTCCCTGCTTTTCATCGCGGGTGCATTTTGCGCAACGGGTGCCATGAATGAATGGCTGCTGATGGGGCTGCTCATTGTGGCGGCCATCGGCGGCAATACCCTCAACTACTGGATAGGGAGGGGCATCGGTGAAAAAGTATTTACCCATGATTACCGTTGGCTGGACAAGGATGCATTGCGGAAAACGCATGCTTTTTATGAAAACCACGGTGGCAAAACCATCGTGCTTGCGCGCTTCGTGCCGATAGTGCGAACCTTCGCCCCCTTCGTTGCCGGGGTGTCGATGATGACCTTCACCAAATTTCAGCTATTTAATATTGCGGGAGCCTTGCTTTGGGTGATAGGTCTGGTCGCGGCAGGTTATTTCTTCGGCAATATCCCAATCATCCGTAATCATCTCAACACCATTGTGTTGATCGGTGTCGGCGCAGCGGTGATCCCGGTTGCCCTCGGCGCGATATGGAAGTTGTCACGCCGGGTCTGGCGCTAGACGCGCGCCGGGCGCTGCCCTATTGATAGCGCCCTGACATCCTCGGGATGTCGGTTCAGACGCCGGCCTGTTCAATCAGGCTCAGTTCGGCACTCGACATCATCTTGTCGATATCGACCAGGATCAGCATGCGCTCATCGATGGTCCCTAAACCAATCAGATAATCGGTGTTGAGCGCAGTACCCATTTCCGGGGCCGGCTTGACCTGGCCCGGGGAAAGCGTAATGACATCCGAAACGCTGTCCACCACCATGCCGACCACGCGACCCGCAATGTTCAGGATGATGACCACCGTAAACTGGTCATAAGTCGGCGCACCGATATTGAGCTTGATGCGCATGTCCACAATAGGCACGATAATGCCGCGCAGATTGACCACGCCCTTGATGAATTCAGGCGCATTGGCGATGCGCGTCGGATTCTCATAGCCGCGCAGTTCCTGGACCTTCAGGATCTGAATCCCGTACTCTTCCTTGCCCAGCGTGAACGCCAGATATTCATCGGCGGCGAGCGCCGGGTCAGCCGCGGTGGCGGTGTTTACGTTGGCGATGGCTTGCATCATGGGTGTGGCCTCGTCAAAGGATGCACTGCGAAAGAATGGCGCAAACCTGGTGTGCGGGCTTGCGTTCTTTAGTTTAGATTAGCAGAGTTGTTGCCGTAAAGCGACTTTTCCCGGCGGGGCGGATCACATCATCCGGCTTTTAGCGAGCGGCGGGTTGCGGGCGAAATATTTCTGGATACCCTTCAACACAGCATTGGCCATCTGATCCTGGTACGCGTCATCGGTCAGCTTGGCTTCTTCTTCCGGATTGGAGATGAATGCCGTTTCGATCAGGATGCTGGGGATATCCGGTGCTTTCAACACCGCGAAGCCAGCCTGTTCCACCGCCGGCTTGTGCAGGCGGTTGATGCCGCTGATCTCTTGCAGCACGGCCTTGCCGATCTTGAGGCTGTCATTGATTTGCGCGGTCGTCGACAGGTCCAGCAGCACCCTGGCGAGTTGCCGGTCCTGGGTCTTGATATTGACGCCGCCGATCAGGTCGGCGGCGTTTTCCTTGTTGGCCAGCCAGCGGGCTGCCGTTGACGACGCGCCTTTTTCGGAGAGCACAAAGACCGACGACCCGCGTGCGGTCGGTTCCACCCACGCATCGGCGTGGATGGACACGAACAGGTCAGCCTGTACCTTGCGGGCCTTTTGGACGCGGACATGCAGCGGCACAAAGAAGTCGCCATCGCGTGTCAGCATTACCCGCATGTTGGGCTGGCCTTCGATCTTGGCCTTGAGGCGTTTGGCAATTGCCAGTACGACATCTTTTTCACGGCTGCCGGCGCGGCCCAGGGCGCCAGGGTCTTCGCCGCCATGTCCAGGATCGAGAGCAATCGTAATCATGCGCGTCAACGCGGACGGCTTGTCGAGTTCCGCCTTTGGCTCGGGTTTTGGCAGCGCGACATCGCCTGGTGCGGTCTGCGGCAAAGGATTGAATTCGGGTTTGGCTTCCGCTAGTGGCGGCAAGACCTCGGCCGGAGGTTCGCGATTCCACTCGCCCTTGTTGATCAACGCGGCAATCGGGTCGACCGGATTGACCGGATAGAGGTCGAAAATCAGTCGGTGCTTGTACTCGCCGACCGGCGCCAGGGTAAACACCTGGGGATTGACTTCTTCCTTCAGGTCGAACACGAGGCGCACGACATTCGGGCGATTTTGTCCGACCCGCACCTGCTTGATATAGGGATCATTCGACTGGATCTTGGCGACCAGCTGCTTGAGTGTGGGGTTGAGTTCCAGCCCTTCGATGTCGACGACCAGGCGTTCCGGGTCCTTGATGATGAAATGGCTGGTTTTCAGGTGGGTGTCGTTTTCCAGTGTCACCCGCGTGTACTCTTCGGCCGGCCACACGCGAACCGCCATGATCTGGGCAGCGTGCGAAGGCAGCGGAGAAAAAACGGAGAGGAAAAGTGTGCCGCCGGCTTTGAGAATTGTGCGGCGACGTCGTGATTTCGCGGGGGAAGTCACAGGTTTGGCGCAAATTTCAGACGATCGAGACATTGAAAACCCTGGTCGGACAAGGCTTCACATTTTATATCACGACCTTCGCCGGAAATGCTTAAATGCATGTTTATGTCTGGCATCGGCAACACCTTTTCGGCCTTTTCAGGCCACTCGATGATGCAAATCGAATGTTCGTTGAAATGTTCGCGAAAACCCGCTTCCAGAAATTCCTGCGGGCTGGCAAGCCGGTACAGATCAAAATGAATGATGTCGACAGTCTGTCCGCCGATCTTCACGGTGTAGGGCTCGGCCAGGGTATACGTAGGACTTTTGACATGTCCGGCATGTCCGGCGGCGTGCAGCAGCGCCCGGGTGAAAGCAGTTTTGCCGGCGCCTAGGTCGCCGTGCAGGTAGATCGTCAGGCCCGGCGCCAGCGCGCGTGCGAACGCCGCGCCAAGGGCTGCGGTGCCGGCTTCGTCATGCAAATGAGTGTGAAACTGCCGCATCTCGTAAAATGGCTCTTTTATCGTTGGTTTCCAATGGTGGCGGCGTAAATGCCGTCCCGGATCTGCATCCCGCCCGCGATCGCGCAAACTTCCTTGTCATGACCGTACCTGATAACAATCTGGCCACACTGGCGCTGACTATCAAAGCATGGGGGCGCGAGCTCGGCTTTGCGGAAATCGGCATTGCCGGTGTCGACTTGTCACAAGAAGAGGCCGGGTTACAGGCATGGCTTGACGCGGGGCATCACGGCGACATGGATTATATGGCAAGCCATGGAATGAAGCGCGCCCGCCCTGACGAACTGGTGCCGGGTACGCTGCGGATCATCACTGCACGCATGAATTACCTGCCGCAGGATGCCGGCGACGAGTGGCGCGACCGCGAAGAGCGCCACGCCCGTCAAGCGGCGAATGCCACGGTCTCGGTCTACGCACGCGGGCGCGACTATCACAAGGTGTTGCGCTCGCGACTCCAGCAACTTGCCGACCGCATACGAGGAGAAATCGGCGACTTCGGCTATCGTGTCTTTACCGACTCGGCGCCGGTCATGGAAGTGGCGCTGGCCGAAAAGTCGGGCATAGGCTGGCGCGGCAAGCATACGCTGTTACTCAATCGCGACGCCGGATCAATGTTCTTTCTTGGCGAACTGTTCACGGATTTGCCACTGCCGGTCGATGCCCCAGTCACCTCCCATTGCGGACAGTGCAGCGCCTGTATCGATATTTGCCCGACTCAGGCTATCCTCGGTCCCTATCGCCTTGATGCCAGGCGCTGCATTTCCTATCTGACGATCGAACTCAAAGGCAGCATCCCGGTGGAACTGCGTCCCTTGATCGGTAACCGCATTTACGGTTGCGATGAATGTCAGCTGGTATGCCCATGGAACAAATTTGCCCAGCGTTCGAGCTTGCCCGACTTCGATGTGCGTAACGGGCTGGACGCCGCCACGCTGGCCGAGCTGTTTGCGTGGGAGGAGGACGAGTTCAACCGCCGTCTTGAGGGCAGTCCGATCCGGCGCATCGGGCATGAGCGATGGCTGAGGAATCTGGCTGTCGGGCTCGGCAATGCCCTGCGCGAGGTATCGGCTGATCACCCCGGGCAGGCCGCACCCCTCATTACCGCCTTGCAGACCCGCGCCACCCATCCATCCGATATGGTGCGCGAACATGTGGCCTGGGCGCTGGAGCAGGGCAGGTTGCAGTTGTAAGCAATCTTTTGTACGCCCGGACGATATCAGCGTGAGAGGCTGAGCCAGATTGGCAGGGTCAAAGCCGACAGCACGGTTCCGCCCGAAATCAGGAAGGCCACGAAAGGTCCATTGCCGCCCATGCGGGCCGCCAGGACATAGGCACTCGATGCGGTAGGCAGCGCCGCAAACATCACGACAATCTGCAACTGCAGCGCGGGAAGGCCCATCCAGCGGCCCAGCATCAATGCAATCGCCGGCAGCGCCAGCAGTTTGACCGCAGTGAAATAGAGCGCCATGCCTTTGGCTTCCCGCAGTCCCGACATGCGCAGCCCGGCGCCGACCGCGATCAGGCCAACGGCAATCGATGCGTTGGCCATGCGGGACAGCGTCGCGCCGACAATTTCCGGTATCTGGAGACCGGCAAAGTTGAAAGCCATGCCACTTGCGGTCGCCATCAGCAGCGGGTTCCGGACCATTTCTTTCAGCAGGCCGCCGCCTTTGCTGACCAGCGCATGGACCGCTGCCATATTGCATAGCGGGACCGCAAAACCAATGATCAACGCCATCAGCGTGGTTCCCTTTTCACCGGCAAGCCGGGAAGCGATGGCCAGGGCGATATACGAATTAAAGCGAAATGCCGTCTGCACGCCGGACTCGAACATCATCGGCGGGACGGTAAATAAAGGTTTGGCTAGCCAGCCAAGTGCAATGCCCCCCGTGAGAGTCAGCAGCGCGACCTGCAGCATCTTGCCAGTCGTGGCGAAGTCAAATGGGGTGCGCGCCGTGGAATAGAACAGCAGGGCGGGAAACAGGAAATAATAGATCAGCTTTTCCAGGCCGCTCCAGAACGGGGTTCCCCAATCGGTAAAGCGCATAAGCAGGAAACCCAGCAGGATCAGCGCGAAGTCGGGAAACAGGATGGTGGCGATGGACATGAAAGAGGGAAAGCAAGGCTAAACCGGAATGTTACCGAGGATTCCATTGCGCCGCTGTAGCGGATTTCCCCTATGCGATCCTTGATGTATTGCTGCGCAGCCCGGAGTGATGGAGTGACGTCTGGTCCAGTCCGGCAGAAATCGCGTTCGCCCGCTTACTTCAGCAGCCTCGCCAGTTCGACCGCGGTCTTGACGTTCATCTTGTCGAAGATGTGTGCACGGTGTACTTCGACCGTTCGCATGCTGATGCCAAGTTCGTCGGCGATCACCTTGTTCATCTTGCCGGCCAGGATCAGGTCCAGCACTTCACGTTCGCGCGCCGACAGCGTGGCCAGCCGGTCATGTACTTTGGCGATGGCGCCGGCTTCGCGGGAAGCCGCCAGGGCTTCTTCGATCCGATCCATCAGATTGTTGTCGTTGAACGGCTTTTCAAAAAAATCGAAGGCCCCGCGCTTAAGCGTGTCGACCGCCATCGGGACATCGCCATGGCCGGTCAGGAAGATGACGGGCATCCGCTGCGTCAGGCCGCGCGTCGTCAGCAGGTCGAACAGGGCGGCGCCACTCATATCCGGCATTCGCACATCAAGCAGAACGCATTCACCCTGTGGATCGAAACTGCTGAATTTGTCGAGTACCGCAAGGAAGGCTGCGCCGCTGTCATACGTGGCAACGGAAATGGCACGGGACTGCGCGAGCCATTCCAGCGAATCGCGTATCACTTCTTCATCGTCGACAATATGCAGCATGCAGTCCCTTCCGGTCGCGCAGGATTTGCCGTGATGCGGAATGCATGGACATCCTGTCAAGTGTGCGCAGCAGCCGTCGCATTGAATGAAGCAACGCAGGCGGCATCAGCTTTCGCTGATTATCGCCGAATCTCCCGCAACTGGCATCCCCTCAGTCAATATCGGCAAGCTGAAGCGGAAAATCGTGCCGCCACCCGGATTATCCGCATGAAGCAGTTTACCGCCGTGGAACTCGACGGCGGTACGACAGATGTTCAGGCCCATGCCCATGCCCTCTGCCTTGGTCGAAAAGAAGGGTGAGAACAATCGCTCGGAGACTTCCTGTGGAATACCGTGGCCGTTGTCGATAACCGCGATGACCACGTTGGGCTGCGATCCGGTAACGGCATCCCGTTCGGCCACGATGCGCAGGATACGGCGTTCGGGCGGAATATTCTGCATCGCCTCGATCGCGTTGCGCGTCAGGTTGAGCAACACCTGCTCCAGCATCACGCGGTCCGCCAGCACTGGCGGAAGATCGGCATCGAGCTCGGTTTGCGTGGCGACGAAGAACTGGCGCGCCTGCAGTTCGACTAGCGGCAATACGTTGTCGAGCAGCGCCTGCACGGTCACCGGCTCGCGGCTTGGTTCCCTGCGCTTGACGAACGTATGCACGCTGCGGATGATGTGGCCGGCGCGCTGGGCTTGGTTGCCGGCCTTTTCCAGCGCCGGCTTCAGCATCGACAGATCCAGTTGCTCGGGATGGTCGGCATGCCTGTCGATCAGGTTCAGCGCGCCGGTGGTGTAACTTGAAATGGCGGCCAGCGGCTGGTTGAGTTCATGGGCCAGTGTCGACGCAATTTCACCCATCGTGGCCAACCGCGCGCTGGCCTGCAGCTTTTCCTGCTGGCGCCGGTTCAGGTCTTCGACCTGCTTGCGGTCGGAGATGTCCAGGATCGATCCCATCCATCCGGTTTGCCGCCCGCTGTCGTCCACCAGTGCGGACTCGAAAATCAGAACCGGAAAGCGCTCGCCGTTGGCGCGCTGAAAAATCGTTTCGAACTGCGGTGTGGCGGTTCCGGCCAGTACCTTCGTAAAACGATGGTTGTATTCGTCTATTGATTCGGGCGCCCAGTAAGGCATCGGCGGCAGCTTGCCGACCAGTTGTTCAGCAGGAATGCCGACCATGCGGCAGAATGCCGGGTTGACATAGGTAATACGGCCATTCAGGTCGCGCGCCCGTAGTCCGGTCATCAGTGAATTCTCCATGGCGGTACGGAACGCCACCTGCTGCCGAAGTGCACCTTCGGCGGCGAGCCGCCGGTTGATGTCGCGCCACAGCGCCCATAGGCTCCAGAGCAATCCGAGCGACAGCGTAATCACCGAACCGACCAGCAGGCTGGGCAGCAGCTTGGGTTCGCCCTTGACGCTGTTGGTGCGCAGGGTAAGCACGACACCTGGCAAGTCCAGCGCGCGCTGGTGGGTATAAACGTTACGGCCGGGGCCGCCGGCTGCACGCTGCTCAATGACATTGTCGTCCTGGTCGGTCAGGCTGATTTCATTGTCCTGCGCAAACCACCAGGGCACCATTTCACTGAGGATGCTCGGTATCGAATAGCTGGCCACCAGTTCGCCGAGGTAATCGTTCCCTGACTGCAGCGGCACGTGATAGTCAAGCGTGGCAGGACCTGTCGAGTTCGAGCCCGATGCGGGTTGCGCGTACTGCGGATCTTGCGACTTGCGTGCGTTTTCGGATGCGAGACGCGATTCCGGTGACAGGTCCTTGAGCGAGAGCGGCTCATCATCGGTCGACAGCACCATGCGGCCCTGGCTGTCGAACTGGACAATGCGGGTCAGTTCTCGATTGGTCCGGACAAGCGTTCCGAGCCGTTCCCGCAGCCGCGGTTCAGTCAGATGGCCGGCCAGGATTTCGGAAGCGATCTGGCGCAGATTTTCTTCATGGCGACCGAGCTGAAAACGGATCGTCTGCTCGACCCATAGCGTATCGGCGATCAACTGCTCCTGGCGCTCGCTGGCTTCCATCCGTTGCGTCTGCCAGGGTAGCCACAGCAGCGTCGACAGGAACAGCAATACCAGCAGAATCGGTAAAAGCCAGCGCCATGCCTGGCGCCGGGTGGGGAAAACGACGCTGAATTTCTGTGTGAGGCGCTTGCGTATCATGGGCACGTGGTGTCAGGCAGCAATTGAGAAGTGCGACGATATTGACAGTTTAGTGCATGTCGCAGGCGCTTCGCGACGTGCACTAAGCTTGTGGTTATCCACACTTGTAACCCTTCTGGGCTCTCAACAGAATGCACACATGGATTGCAAAGGATTTATTTCCGCTCAACTGGAGACATACATGAAATTCAAAGCCCTCTTCCTGGGCCTTGGCGTGGCTGCGGTAGTCAGCGCCAATGCCTTTGCGCAGGCGCCGATTGTCATCAAATTCAGTCATGTGGTGGCAAATGACACGCCAAAAGGCAAGGCCGCCGACCGCTTCAAGGCGCTTGCCGAAAAGGCAACCAAAGGTCGGGTAAAGGTAGAGGTGTATCCGAATAGCACTTTGTACAAAGACAAGGAGGAGCTCGAAGCCCTGCAACTGGGTGCGGTGCAAATGCTGGCACCGTCGCTGGCCAAGTTTGGTCCGCTGGGGGTCAAGGAATTCGAAATATTCGATCTGCCCTATATTTTCCCGACCAAGGAGGTGCTGTACCGCGTGACGGAAGGCCCGATCGGCAAGGACCTGTTCAAAAAACTGGAGTCCAAGGGCATTACCGGACTGGCTTACTGGGACAACGGCTTCAAGGTGATGTCGGCCAACAAGCCGCTCAGGACGCCGGCCGACTTCAAGGGCTTAAGGATGCGTATCCAGTCGTCCAAGGTGCTTGATGTACAGATGCGGGCGCTGGGCGCCAACCCGCAGGTGATGGCATTCTCCGAAGTGTATCAAGCGCTCCAGACAGGCATCGTCGACGGTACGGAGAACCCGCCGTCCAATCTGTACACGCAAAAGATGCACGAAGTGCAGAAGCATGTGACAGTATCCAACCATGGCTACCTGGGCTACGCGGTCATCGTCAACAAGAAATTCTGGGATGGCCTGCCGGCCGACATCCGCTCCGCACTGGAAGGTGCGATGAAAGAATCTACCCGTTATGCGAACGCAATCGCACAGCAGGAAAACGATTCCGCCATGGAAGCCGTCAAGAAATCCGGCAAGACTGAAATCTACGTGCTGAACGACAAGGATCGTGCTGAATGGCGCAAGGCGCTGTTGCCGGTCCAGAAGGATATGGAAGGCCGTATCGGCAAGGACCTGATTGGCGCAGTCAACAAGGAAGCTGCCGGACTCGGCATCAAGTAATACCAATCCCAACCCATAACGCACCATGAGTCGTCGTCAATAGCCCGCTATTGACTCCTCCTGCGCCTTGCCAGTCAAAAAAATCCATCGATCTCATTTGTCACGTTACAGGTTGGGATTGGTATAAGCAGACGCAAAAACCCAGGCGACATGTCCTTCATTACTTTATTCCTTTATGTGCTGATCTCCAGAATTTGGCGGCAACACTTTGCGGTTTTTCAGACAACTCCAGAGTACATTCTGCCCGGTACGTTTGCTCATGCCGGAAGACTGTATCGATAAGAGACGGCTACTGCCTGCAGAAGAATTCTGGCCTGAAGTTTGCATACTTACCTCGTGTCGGTACTGTTAATCCTACGTACCGCCGTCATTTTCTTCATCACCGTTCCCATAGAAGGTAACGATCAACACAGGAGATATCCAATGAAATTACATTACCTTGCCGTGCCGCTGATGACGTCGCTGTCGATCATGGCATCGGCCGCTTACGCAGAGTCTTATCCGAACAAGCCCATCCGCCTGATCGTGCCGTTTGCGCCGGGTGGAACCACTGATATCGTGGCACGTGTCGTCGGCGACAAGCTGGGCAAGGAGCTTGGTCAACCAGTTGTCATCGAGAACCGTGGTGGTGGCGGAGGCAGTATTGGGGCCACTGCTGTCGCCAAGGCTGATCCCGACGGCTATACCCTCGGCATCTCCACCATCTCGACCCATGCAGTGAATGCGGCGTGCAATCCTAAGCTCGGCTACAACCCCTTGACGGACTTCACCCCGATCACCAACCTCGCACGGACGCCAAATGTCCTGACTGTCAATCCCAAGTTTCCGGCGCAGGACTTCAAACAGTACATTGACTATGTGAAGAAGAGTCCGGGCAAGCTGAACTATGCAACGTCAGGCACCTGCAGTATCCAGCACATGGTCGGCGAGCAATTCAAACTTGCCACAGGAACCTTCATCCTCCACATTCCGTATCGGGGTGCCGGGCCCGCGCTGAACGATCTGCTTGGCGGCCAAGTCGACATGATGTTTGATAACCTGCCTTCGTCCATGTCACACATTCAGGCGAACAAGCTGCGGCCGTTGGCGATTGCATGGAACAAGCGTCTTGAAGCCTTGCCTAATGTTCCAACGTTTGCAGAACTTGGGCTTCCCCAGGTTAACGATCCGGCATGGTATGGCCTGGTTGCTCCGCCGAAAACGCCGGACGACATTGTCAAGAAAATCAATGCTGCGGCAGTGAAAGTTCTTGCCATGCCTGAAGTGCGTGAGCGACTCAAGCAAAGCGGCGCGGAACCTGTAGGCAATACGCCGGCCGAGCATGCGGCTGAAATCAAGACCGAATTGGACAAAATGAAGAATCTGGTCAAGAAGCAGAATATTCGTTTCGACGGCACCTGATCATCGTCCCCGCCTCGACAGGCGACGCCATTAAAACATCGCTTTGCCTGTTTTACGTCGGTACAGCCTTGCAGCGATCGGAATAAAGGTGCCGGCGTAAGCTGCGCTTTTTACGCAGGAATTGCTCGAATTAACGGAATTAACGGATAAAACGATGTTGTATACTCGCCAACGACCATTTTTCGGCTCTTCCGAAAGCTGTGGTATCGAGGTCTTTGGGCAGCTTAAGTTTTCGGACAAGCGCTTCAAGGCAGGCGCTTTTTCTCATCCCCGTTATTCAGGCATGTAAGGTAATCATGGACTTTAGTAACCCTTCATTTTGGCTGGCCATCTTGCAGATTGTCGCCATCGATATCGTACTCGGTGGCGACAACGCCGTTGTCATCGGCCTGGCCTGCCGTCGCTTACCGGAAAGAGAACGCAAACTAGGTATCCTGTGGGGCATGTTTGGTGCAGTCGGTCTACGCGTGGTGCTGATCTTCTTTGCGGTAACGCTGCTCGCAGTGCCCTACTTAAAGCTTGTTGGCGCTGCATTGCTCTTGTGGATCGGTGTGAAGCTTCTCCTGCCGGAGCCGGAAGAGGGCGGTCATCACATTGAAGCAGGCGCTACGCTGATATCCGCCATCAAAACCATCATTGTCGCCGACGCTGTCATGAGTCTGGATAATGTGATTGCCATTGCCGGAGCCGCGGGTGACAGCAAGGTGCTCATCATCTTCGGCTTGCTGCTGAGCATTCCAATCATCATGCTGGGCAGTCAATTGGTGATGAAGCTGATGGATCGTTTTCCTCTGGTTATCGTCGGCGGCGGTGCGCTGCTTGGCTGGATCGCAGGTGGAATGGTGGTTGAAGATGTGGCAGTCCAGGACTGGTTTGCGGTAAATTTGCCTGCAGCGAAGTGGATAGCGCCATTGCTGGGCGCGGTAATCGTGGTAGCAATAGGTAAGCTGCTCGCTGCACGCGCCGAATCGCGAGCCGCCCTGCCGGAAGATCTGGCAGCGCAAAAAGAAGCGCGCGAAAATACCGGAGGCCATTAACTACGTACGGTCCTGCCAGTGCACAGGACGCCGTTTCACTGAGAGGAAACAACAATGCAAAAAATCCTGTTGGCGATTGATGGCTCGGAAAGTTCACAGCATGCTCTCGCTCATGTAATCAAACGAGCCTCTGGCGCGAAAGACCAGATACAAGTTCTGCTGGTAAATGTGCAGTATGCATTGCACGGCGGTGTCAGCGGCTTTGTGGACGCCAGACAGCTGAAGCAGTTTCATCATGAGGAAGGCATGAAGGTTCTGGAAGGGCCATGCGCAATGCTCGAATCCGCTGGTGTGTCCTATAGTCACCATCTGTTTGTTGGCGAACCGGCTGAAATTATTACGCGATTCGCGCATGACAAAGGCTGCGATGAAATCGTCATCGGTACGCGTGGGCTGTCAGGAATTAGCAGTTTGCTAATGGGTTCGGTTGCCACCAAAATAATTCATCTGGCTGACGTTCCGGTGGTCTTGGTAAAGTAAGGCAACCCTGGCTGCAAACTTTGTGCGTCGCACAAACATGATTTGCGGGTTTCCACAGTAGCGCCATACACGTGTCATGACAATAATAGGTTGAATGCAGACTTGGTATGCGCATAGTATTGAAAATACTTTGAAATACTTTGCGTGGCTTACTGATCAGCCGGACAGGTCATGCATTTATACAACTATTAAAGAGGAGCAATGCACGTGAATATCAAGTCATTTCGTTTCGTAGCAGGGCTGGCACTGGTAGCAAGCACCTTTGCTCATGCACAGGCCACTTTCCCGACCAAAACTATCACGATGATTGTGCCATTCGCAGCAGGCGGCCCAACCGATACCGTGGCCCGTCTGGTAGCGCAGTCGATGAGCAAAACACTGAACCAGCAGGTGATCGTCGAGAACGTTGGTGGTGCGGGCGGTACTATTGGCGCAGCCCGGGTTGCAAAGGCGGAGCCGGATGGCCATACCGTTTTCCTGCACCATATCGGCCAATCTACCGCACCGACCCTGTATCGCAAGCTTTCTTATAGTTCGATCGATAGCTTCGAGCCGATCGGCCTTGTCACCGATGTGCCGATGACTATCGTGGCACGCAAGGATTTTCCCGCCAAGGATTTCAAGGAGCTGATCTCCTATATCAAGGCTAACAAGAACAAGGTTAGCTACGCCAACGCCGGTGTTGGTTCAGCATCGCACCTGTGCGGAATGCTGTTCCAGACCGCAATCGATACCGAAGTCACTACCGTTCCTTACAAGGGGACAGGTCCTGCGATGAATGACTTGCTGGGCAGTCAGGTCGACTTCATGTGCGACCAGACCACCAACACCACCAGCCAGATCAAGAGCGGCAAGATCAAGGCCTATGCGGTCACGACGAAGACCAAGGTGCCGTCACTGCCGGATCTGCCAACAGCCAATGAAGCCGGATTGCCGAACTTCGAGATTGCGGTGTGGCATGGCTTGTATGCACCTAAGGGCACGCCTAAACCGGCAATTGACAAACTGGCAGGTGCTCTCCAGATCGCTCTCAAAGATTCGACCGTCAAGCAGCGCTTCGCTGAACTTGGCACCGAGCCGGTTGCAGAAAACCGCGCCACCCCGGAAGCGTTGCGGAGTCACCTCAAGGCCGAAATTGACAAGTGGGCCCCAATTATCAAGAAGGCCGGCGTGTATGCCGATTAAACAAAAGTGGTATAAAGCCATGCAGTAAAGGAAGCGGGGCATCATCGCCCCGCTTCTCATACGGGTTGCAGCTAACATGCAGGTAAAAACAGCGCCCCGCAAGACAGGCAGAATTGCAACATATTTGTAAACCAAGGAGGAGACGATTTTGGCATCATTCATCCGCAACCCCAAGGACCTCTGGTCGGGGGTGATTTTCATCGCCATTGGACTGGCCGCGATCTTTATCGGCCGGGACTATTCAATGGGTAGCGCCGGCAGGATGGGCCCGGCCTACTTCCCCACCATCCTTGGCGGACTGCTTGCCCTGATCGGTGCCATTGCCGTGGTGCGCTCATTGATTAGTTCCGGCGAAGCCATTGGGGCCTTTTCGATAAAAGGCATCGTGCTGGTGATCATGGGTACCGTGCTGTTTGGTGTGCTCGTGCGCGGTGCCGGCCTGGCAATTGCCATTATCGTCCTGGTCATGCTCAGTGGGCTGGCCAGTATCAAGTTCAGGGTGGCGCCTTTCCTCGCAGTCGCCATTGGCCTCGCGGTGTTCAGCGTGCTGGTATTTGTGAAAGCGCTCGGCCTGCCGATGCCGATGCTCGGCCCGTGGCTCGGGTTCTAAGGGGAATGAACAATGGAAATTCTAAGTAACCTCGCACTCGGCTTCGATACCGCGCTCACTTTATCCAATCTGATGTACTGCCTGATCGGGGTGTTCCTGGGTACCGCCATCGGTGTGCTGCCCGGCCTCGGGCCGACCGCGACCATCGCCATGCTGCTGCCGGCGACGTTCGCGCTGCCGCCGATCTCTTCGCTGATCATGTTGGCCGGTATTTATTACGGCGCGCAGTACGGCGGCTCCACCACCGCGATTCTGGTCAACCTGCCGGGCGAATCCTCGTCGGTCGTGACCGCGATCGATGGCTATCAGATGGCCCGTCAGGGTCATGCCGGCAAGGCCCTCGCTACCGCTGGTATCGGTTCATTCTTTGCCGGTACTGTTGCCACACTGTTGCTCGCACTGTTCGCACCGCCCCTGGCCGAACTGGCACTGCAGTTTGGTCCCGCTGAATACTTTTCGCTGATGGTGCTGGGCCTGGTTGCCTCGGTGGTACTGGCACACGGCTCGCTGCTGCGCGCGCTCGGCATGATTATGCTTGGTCTGCTGCTGGGGTTGATCGGTACTGACGTCAATTCAGGCACCCCGCGCTATACCTTCGACGTGCCGCAACTGGCGGATGGCATCAACTTCGTGGTGGTTGCCATGGGCATGTTCGGCCTGGGTGAAATCATTCGCAACCTGGAAAATCAGGAAGAACGTTCACTGAGTATCAAGAAGGTCCAGGGACTGATGCCCAGCAAGGACGATCTCAAGCGCATCATAGCGCCCATCCTGCGCGGCACCGCGCTCGGTTCGGCGCTGGGTATCCTGCCCGGCGGTGGCGCGATGCTCTCGTCGTTCGCTGCTTATTCGATCGAGAAGAAGGTATCGAAGAACTCGGCGCAGTTCGGCAAGGGCGCCATTGAAGGCGTGGCCGCACCAGAAGCTGCCAACAATGCCGGCGCGCAAACTTCCTTCATCCCGATGCTGACCCTGGGGATTCCATCCAACCCGGTGATGGCACTGATGATCGGCGCGATGATCATCCAGGGCATTCAGCCGGGACCGGCGGTGATGACGGAACAACCGGCGCTGTTCTGGGGCATCATCGCTTCGATGTGGATCGGTAACTTCTTCCTGATCGTGCTGAACCTGCCGATGATCGGGCTGTGGGTGCGCATGATCATGGTGCCTTACCACTTCCTGTACCCGGGCATCCTGGTCTTCTGTGCGATTGGCGTATTCAGCTTGAACAACAGCGAATTCGACGTGTTCGTGATGGCGGGATTCGGCCTGTTCGGCTATATCTGCGCCAAGCTTGAGATGGAAGCCGCACCGATGATGCTGGCCTTCATTATCGGGCCGATGATGGAAGAATATCTGCGTCGCGCCTTGCTGCTGTCGCGCAGCGATCCGTTAGTTTTCCTGCAGCGGCCGATCAGCGCCACCATGCTGATCCTGTCCGCGCTGGCCATGGCGGTCGTGCTGTTGCCTTCCTTGCGCAAGAAGCGCGAAGAGGCATTCGTCGAGTAAGAACGGCGGCCGGGTATGCCGGTAAATCTCTGTCTGGACCGGCGCGCCACCGAAAGGGGCGCGCCGGTTTGGTTTTGTATGGGGCAGACTTGCAACACCTTTAGTCTGACTGTGCGGATGAAACAAAATGTCCCTGCTTTTGATTTATGCTAGCGGGATGAAAGCATCTTCCAATCAAACGCTATTTTCCGCCATCGTCGAGGCTCCCTGGGGAGCGGTCGGAATCCGTACCGAGCCTGGCATCGTTCGTGAACTCGTCTATCTGCCGCCGAGCTTCGATGAAAAGGCGCCGGTCGACGCCCTGTCGGAACAGGCAGCACGCCAGGTAGAGCGCTATCTCAACGAACCCGACTTCCGTTTCGATCTGCCGCTGGCCGAAGTAGGCACGGCGTTTCAGCGCAAGGTTTGGGATGTCATCAGCACCATTCCGCGCGGCGATGTGCGGACCTACGGCCAAGTGGCCAAACTGATCCGCTCGGCGCCAAGGGCGGTCGGACAGGCCTGCGGCGCCAACTGGTTTCCGCTAGTGATTCCCTGTCACCGGGTCACGGCGTCCGGGGGACTCGGCGGCTTTTCCAACCATGATGACGAGACCGGTTTTCATCTCGGTGTCAAACGGTGGTTGCTTGCCCATGAAGGCGTTACGGCTTACCGATGAGTGAAGCGCCAGTAGCAAACCAGAATCTCATCGACGAATTCTGCGACACCCTGTGGCTGGAAGACGGACTAGCCAAAAACTCGTTGGAAGCGTACCGGCGGGATATGACCTTATTTGGTACCTGGCTCGCCGAGCAGCACGGTAAGGATCTGCATGCCGCCCAAGCCCAGGATATCCTGGCCTACTTCGCAGCACGCCATGCCGATACCAAGGCAACGTCGGCCAACCGGCGTCTGGCAGTACTCAAGCGCTTCTATCAAATGGCGCTGCGGCAGAACAGGATTCATGTTGACCCCTGTCTGAAACTGAAATCGGCCAAGCAGCCGCCACGTACGCCCAAAACGCTGTCCGAGGCGCAGGTCGAGGCTTTGCTCGCCGCGCCCGACGTCAGTACGCCGCTGGGCCTGCGTGACCGCACGATGCTGGAACTGATGTATGCCAGCGGCTTGCGCGTGTCCGAACTGGTTTTGCTCAAGACCATGGAACTGGGCATGAATGAGGGCGTGCTCCGGATTACCGGGAAGGGCGCCAAGACACGGCTAGTGCCGTTCGGGGAAGAGGCGCGCCAATGGATCGAACGCTACCTGAAAGAGGGCAGGCTCGCCATCCTGAACGGCCAGGTCGATGACGCGTTGTTTGTGACCGCACGTGGCGGCCCGATGACGCGCCAGATGTTCTGGACCCTGATCAAGAAGCATGCGCTCAAGGCGGATATCAATGCGCCGCTGTCACCGCACACCTTGCGGCATGCGTTTGCCACCCACTTGCTCAACCATGGTGCGGACCTGCGTGTTGTCCAGCTTTTACTGGGGCATGCCGATATTTCAACTACCCAGATATATACCCATGTTGCCCGGGAACGTCTGAAGAAACTGCACGCGGAACATCACCCGCGGGGATAAGCTCTGTTTTGTCACGTTAACATGACATGAAGGCATTAAAACTATTGCTTTCTGTCAATTTGAAATGGAACAATAATTGCTAAAGTGAATGTCCAACGACCCGTTTTGGACAATGACCATGGAAACCTTGCGTACCCTTTCCTATATTGTGCTGGTAGCTACAACCTTTGCCGCGACGTATATGGTGTCGACGCTTTAAGCGATCATCGCCTTCATCTCGCGGTAAAAGGGGATTCCCGCATAAATTTGAGCAGCGCTGCCTTGTATCACCAATAAAAAAACGGGCCGCATTGCGGCCCGTTTTGCATCATCCGGAATCCGGGATGAAGGATTACTTGCGTGTACGGCCAGCTGTCTTTTCCGCGACTTGCGAGAACTGGGTGACGGCGGAATTCATGTTCGCTTCCATCACTTCAGCTGCCTGCTTGGCAGTTTTGGTGAACTGCTCATAACCTGCATTAGCATTACCCAGCGCGGTTTTGAACATGGCAACAACGTTTTCCGAACCGGCCGGGGCATTCTTGGATACGTCGTCGACGAGGGCAGATACCTTGCGGCCGGTTTCGGCGATCTGCTCTTCGGTGACACGGCTCAGTTCAGCCTGGGCGGCGGTCACGATACCAGCAAGGTGACGACCATAGGCGATTGCCTTCGCAGCGGTTGGTTGAGCTTGTGCGGCGGTCAGCGAGAAAAATTCCTGAGGGTCTTTTGCAGACAGCAACTGGCGTGCTGCAATCGATGTGTCTTCCAGCGATGCCTTCGCTACATTCAAATTCAGGTCAACAACTTTTTCGACGCTCTCAAATGCTTTGCCGAAGAGGCTGTTGAACAGGGAAACCTGAGCTTCAAAGTTGGCTTTGGCGGCGGAGGAAAATTGCTCGGGAGTGTTAAACATGGTCTTCTCCTAAAAAGGAAATGCAGTGAATAGGGTAGGTTAATAGCAGACTTATTGTGCGCTGCAACAATGACTATTCTAAAGGCTGAGCTATCGAAGTCAAGACGTTTTTGTGCGGCGCACAAAAATAATTGATCTTTATCTATCAGCGGGCAACGGAAATTTTCCGGACAGGAATAAAGCCAATGATAAGAAGAATTACTTGAGGCATATCGCAGAGAGCTAAGCATCCATCAGGAAAACAGCGCGGCTTAAGTTGTTTTTCTTGCAATTTACCATTTCCCAACTTTTTCATCAAAATTCCCCATAAAGATCGTGAACGAGAAAATCACCTGTGTCTGTCACTCGCATAAGGCATGCCCTGCCGTCTTGCAAAGAGCGGATCTTGCTGCATAATGTGCTCCGCAATTTGAATTTGAACCATGGCAAAAAAAGAACATATCTCCGAGACTCCGGCCACCCAATTTCTGCGCAAGCAGGGAATCGCTTTTTCCGAGCATCCCTATGCGTATGAAGAGCATGGCGGCACTGCGGTGTCTGCCCGCGAACTGGGAGTGGATGAACATCATGTGGTCAAGACCCTGATCATGCAGGACGAGGCGGCCAAACCAATGATCGTGCTGATGCATGGCGATCGCAAGGTCTCTACCAAAAACCTGGCGCGCCAGATCGGCTGCAAGTCGGTCGAGCCCTGCAAACCCGAAGCCGCCAACCGTCATTCAGGTTTCCTGGTTGGCGGCACCTCTCCCTTCGGCACCAAAAAAGCCATGCCGGTGTATGTCGAGCAAAGCATTCTCGATCTCGACCGGATCTATATCAACGGTGGCCGCCGCGGTTATCTGATCGGCATCGACCCGAAAGTCATTCCGGTCGTCCTGCCAGCCAAGCCCGTGAAATGCGCGCTCGAAGAATAATGCCGTTGTGGTGGTACCCCATTGAAAGGATGAAATGAATACAGTTTTGTTTGCCGTCGCCGCTTACCTGATCGGCTCGGTATCGTTTGCGGTGGTCATGAGCAGGATCTTCCGGCTCGCTGATCCGCGTACCTATGGTTCAAAGAACCCAGGGGCCACCAACGTGCTGCGTAGCGGCAATAAGGCCGCAGCTGCGTTGACCTTGCTCGGTGACGGCGCCAAAGGCTGGTTTGCGGTATGGCTGGCCATGCGCCTGGGGCCGCAGAATGGCGTAGGCGATGCCGGCATTGCGTTGGTCGCACTCGCCGTGTTCGTCGGCCATCTGTGGCCGCTATTCACACGCTTTGTCGGCGGCAAAGGCGTTGCGACCATGCTGGGTGTCCTGATCGGAATCAATGGCTGGCTCGGCCTCGCAACCATTGTGACCTGGATCGTTATTGCCTACGCCTTCCGGTATTCATCGCTGGCCGCGCTGGTGGCCAGCGTCTTCGCCCCTTTTTACTATGGGCTGCTGTTCGGTACCGACGGCATTCTTTTGGCCATCCTTGTGATGAGCGCCCTGTTGATCTATCGTCATCGCCAGAACATTGCCAACCTGATGGCTGGCAAGGAAAGCCGACTCGGCAGCAAGAAAAAATAAGCCGGCGTCCATTCCGACAGCAGATTGCTACACGTCTATCCATCCTTCCCGCAATCGCGGTATGCTTTATAAAAAATAACAAGGAGCGGGGATGGATAATGATTACGTTAACATTGCAGTTCACCTGCTCGGCGCTCTGATCGCCGGCGGCATTATCGGGCTTGAACGCAGCTATCACGCGCGACCCGCCGGATTTCGTACCCACACGCTGGTATGCGTCGCGTCCAGCCTCCTGATGCTGGTCATGCTGTACCAATCGACCTGGTTGCCGGGCATGGACAGTGAAATGATACGTACCGATCCGACACGCATGGCACAGGGCATCATGACCGGCATCGGTTTTCTGGGTGCCGGCGTAATCTTCAAGGAGGGGCTCAGCGTACGGGGCCTGACCACCGCAGCCTCCATCTGGATCACAGCCGCCATTGGTGTCCTGATCGGCATCGGCTTTTATTATCCGGCGATCCTCGCCACGTTGCTCACCGTCGGCATTCTTTCGTTTTTCCGCCGTATCGAGGCAATGATGCCCTCACATTCTTATGCGCATCATCTGCTGCGCTTCGATCGCAGCGACACGGTGCCGGAAGAAGAAATTCGCGCACTGCTGAAGGAGTATGGTTTTACGGTGGCGAACATGAGTTACCGGGTGAACGAGGACGGCGTTTCGTTCGAATACCGTATGGTTATTCAGACCATCGACTCCAGCAACACGCCTAAGCTGGCGGAGTATTTGCGGCGCTGGGACAAGGTCCGGTCGTTCCAGCTATCACCCACCGGGGATTAAACAGCCACGCCGCCGCCTCTGGTCACGTAGTAACAAGCCCCGATGCTGCATCCATGATCTGCCAGCGCGCCGATATGTGATCGCTTGCGCGTAAGCGTATGGTTTTTCGTACAAATTTTATGCATGGTTTTTCGCCGATTGCCTAGCAAAAAACTGCGGGATTTTATTTAGACTGGTCGATTGCATTTGTCTCCCCGCCGTTGATGCAGTCAAGGAAACCATGAAGCGCATTGCAGGAAGTATGTTTGTGTTGGCCGCCATGCTGGCGACAGCCTCCGCCCTTGCCGAGACTTTGTCAAAGATTCGCGAAACGCAGACGATCGTGTTGGCCTACCGGGATTCGCCGCCGTTCTCCTATCTCAATGAAAACAAGAAGGTCACTGGCTATTCGATCGATCTCTGTTTGAAGATCGTGGAAGCGGTCAAACGTGAACTGAAAATGCCGCAACTCGCCGTGGCATTCGTGCCGGTGGATTCGTCGTCGCGATTCTCCGCGATCATCAATGGCCGCGCCGACATGGAATGTGGTTCGACCACCAATACAGAAGAGCGACGTGCAAAAGTCAGCTTCGCCATTCCGCATTTTTTCGCTTCGGTCCGCATGCTGGTCAGGTCGGAAAGTGATATTCGTAACTGGCCTGACCTGCGTGATCGCAAGGTCGTCATCACCAAAGGGACGACCACCATCAAATTGCTGAACGAACGCAGTAACGTCCGCACATTGAACGTCGGCATTGTGGAGGGCAGCGATGATATGGCATCGTTTGCGATGGTGGAGCAGGGCAAGGCGGATGCCTTTCCGATGGACGATGTGCTGCTATACGGCCTGAAGGCATTGTCCAGGGACCCGAACAAGTTCGCCATTGTCGGCGATCCGCTGTCAGTGGAGCCTTACGCGATCATGCTGCGGAAGGATGATCCCGCATTCAAGAAGCTGGTGGACAAGGAAATCGTGCGCACCGTGGAAAGCCGGGAAATTTACGCGATGTACAACTACTGGTTCATGAACCGCTCCGGTCCCGGTGGGGCAAACATGAATATCCCGATGGGAAATCTGCTGCGGGAATCGCTGAAGTATCCTGGCGACCGCTTTTGAGTAGACGCTTCACACCTTCAATGGACAAGGAAGTGAGCTACGTTCGGGCTATGTAGATTGCAAGGCCGTCTGATTCAACCGGACGATCTGCCAGAAGCAATGCGATGACTGCTCACACCATCACACCACCCGCAATTCATCCAGCGGCCAGCGCGGCCGCACATTGAACGCATAATCGCGTTTTGCGGCATCCGGATTGATCTGCAGGCGCATCGCGCCGGCAAACGCGATCATCGCGCCATTATCGGTGCAAAACTCCAGCTCAGGATAGAACACGCGGAAGCGCTTCTTTTGTGCGGCGTCGTTCAGTGCTTCGCGCAGCTGACGGTTCGCGCCGACACCACCGGCAATCACCAATCGTTTCAGGCCGGTCTGTTTCAACGCTGCCAGGCACTTTGCAACCAGCACGTCGACGATCGCATCGACGAAGGCGCGCGCAATGTTGGCCTTGTCCTGTTCGCAAATGTTGACCGTTTGCTTTTTGACCAGGGTAAGCACCGCGGTTTTGAGGCCGGAGAAGCTGAAATTGAGATCTTTCGAATGCAGCATGGGGCGCGGCAACTGATAAGCGCCGGAATCGCCGAACTCGGCAAGCCGGGAAATCGCAGGTCCGCCCGGATAGCCAAGGCCAAGCAGTTTGGCTGACTTGTCAAAAGCTTCACCCGCCGCATCATCCAAGGTTTCGCCAAGCAATTCGTACTGGCCAACGCCATCGACCCGCATCAGTTGCGTGTGGCCACCGGAAATGAGCAGCGCAACAAATGGAAACTCCGGCCGCTCTTTGGCAAGCAAAGGCGACAACAGGTGGCCTTCAAGGTGATGCACGCCCAGTACCGGCCGGTCAAGTGCCAGGCCGAGGCCACAGGCGACCGACGCGCCCACCAGCAAGGCGCCGGCCAGCCCCGGGCCCTGTGTGTATGCAATGGCATCAATCGCGCTGCGCGGTACCGAGGCATTGTTCAAAACTTGCTCAAGCAGCGGAATGGCGCGGCGGATATGGTCGCGTGATGCGAGTTCAGGCACCACGCCGCCATATTCCTCATGCATGGCAACCTGTGAATACAAGGCATGCGCGAGAAGGCCGCGTTGTGTGTCATACAACGCCAGGCCGGTTTCATCACAGGAGGATTCGACGCCGAGAACGATCATGGAAAGAAATGGTGGATGGCAAGCTTCTTGCAAAGCTCTATTTTAAAGGAAGTCCACCATAGGCAAATCATGAGCGATCCCAAACAGCTGAAAATCGTCGTTATCAACTCCCTCGTCGTGCCGGAAGGGGCCAGCCATGCCGCACAGATCCAGGCGGAACGGGCACGCGCCCTGCGCATCGGGTTGCTGGAAGGCGGCTATAACATCCTTGCGGCATTGCCGCCCGATGCGGATCTGGAAGAACAGATCGTGCAACTGCAACCGGACGTCATCATCGTCGATGAGCAATCCGATGCCGCGCTGAAGAAAGTCGTTGCGGCCACTGCCAATGAGCGACGTCCCATCGTCTGCTTCACCGAAGACAACGACAAGGAAAAGATGCACGCCGCCATCGAGGCGGGCGTCTCGGCCTATGTCGTCGCGGGACTGTCGGCGGAGCGCGTAAAGGCCGTGCTCGACGTTGCACTGGCGCGCTTCGAAGTCGACCAGAAACTGCGCCACGAACTTTCCGAAACCAAGATGAAGCTCGCCGAGCGCAAGGTAATCGAGCGCGCCAAGGGCTTATTGATGGAACGGCATCATTGCTCGGAAGATGAAGCCTACCGAAAGCTGCGCCGCCTCGCCATGGACAAGAATCTCAAGCTGTCCGAAGTAGCCCAGCGCATGATCGACGTCGCCGATCTGCTCATTTAAGTGCTCTCAGTATCCCCAGCATGTAACGTGCACCGCCCCGTTTTAATGCGTTGCACAATCGGGGTGCGGTTCCCGACCTGATCCGGATCAATTCGCATCAATTCGCATCAATACGCTTCACGCCGGGTTGGCACAGGGCTTGCAAACCAGACAGATGTGCCAATGCTGGCGCACCGATCAGTAACACTGCGATGACCAATGGTGGTCATCGCATTTGGACAAAGGCGTCCCAGTCACCGCGAGCTTCCGCTTGCAGTGACCGGACGCCTTTCTTTTTGCCGGTTTCAAGGCCATGCATGAGGGAATCATGACAACAAAAGAAAGCAAAACGAATTTGACCCGCCGCAGCATCATCAAAGCGGGCGCCGCAGTAACAGCTAGTGCATTCGGTGGACTCGCCACCCAGGGGGCATGGGCTGCCGGTTCCGACAAGCCGGAAAAGGAAGAGGTCAGGATTGGCTTCATTCCGTTGACCGATTGCGCGTCTGTCGTGATGGCATCCGTACTCGGCATCGACAAGAAATACGGCATCAAGATCACGCCGACCAAGGAAGCTTCCTGGGCAGGCGTGCGCGACAAGCTGGTCAACGGTGAACTCGATGCGGCGCATGTGCTGTATGGCCTGATCTATGGCGTCCATCTTGGCGTCAGCGGCCCGAAGAAAGACATGGCCATGCTGATGACATTGAATAACAACGGGCAGGCAATCACACTGTCCAAGAAGCTGGCTGACAAGGGTGCGGTCGATGGTGCATCGCTGGCCAAGCTGATGCAGACCGAAAAGCGCGAGTACACGTTTGCGCAGACCTTTCCGACCGGTACCCATGCCATGTGGTTGTATTACTGGCTTGCTGCACATGGCATCAATCCGATGAAAGACGCCAAGGTCATCACCGTGCCGCCGCCGCAGATGGTGGCGAATATGCGTGTTGGCAACATGGACGGATTCTGCGTGGGCGAGCCATGGGGACATCGCGCGATTGCCGACAACATCGGCATTACCAGCGTCACGACGCAAGATATCTGGCGGGACCATCCGGAAAAAGTGCTCGGCACAACCGCCGACTTCGTCAAGAAATACCCGAACACCGCACGCGCCATGACGGCTGCCGTGCTTGAGGCCAGCAAGTGGATCGATGCCAGCTTGTCGAACAAAAACAAGATGGCGGAAACGATTGCCGACAAGTCGTACGTGAACACCTCGGTCGATGTGATCAACCAGCGCATTCTCGGCCGCTATCAGAATGGCCTTGGAAAAACCTGGGACGATCCGAATTACATGAAATTCTTTAACGACGGTGCGGTGAATTTTCCCTACCTGTCCGATGGCATGTGGTTCCTGACACAGCACAAACGCTGGGGCTTGCTGAAGGAGGAAGTGGATTACCTCGCGGTCGCCAAACAGATCAACCAGATTGACCTGTACAAGGACGCGGCCAACATGGTCAAGGTCAGCGTGCCGAAAGATCCTTATCGTAGTTCGAAGCTGATCGACGGCACTGTATGGGACGGCAAGAACCCGAAGGCTTACGCGTCTTCCTTTGCCATCAAAGCCTGATTACCCGACCTGGAGCCCATCATGAGTGCAGTCATGGACAACGTCCTCAACAAGCCGGTCGACCCGGCATCGGAGTCGCCACCGATGAAAGCAGATACCAGGGAACACGTGAAGTCGCGTGCAGCCACAGCAAAACCGTCTGCTGTAAAGCGGTCATTCAAACCCTTTTTTCTGGCGGTGCTGCCGCCGATTTTCGGTCTCGCGCTGCTGGTACTGGTCTGGGAAATCGTGGCTGCGAAAAACAGCGGATTTCCTTCACCGATGGTGACTTTGCAGGAGGCGATCATCGTATTCTCTGATCCGTTTTACCAGAAAGGTCCAAACGATCAGGGCATAGGCTGGAACCTGCTGCTGTCGCTGCAACGCGTTGCCACCGGTTTCGGCCTCGCTGCCGTGGTCGGTATTCCGCTGGGCTTCATGATTGGCCGCTTCAAGTTTTTGGCCGGCATGTTCAATCCCATTGTGAGCCTGCTCAAGCCAGTATCGCCGCTGGCATGGCTGCCGATCGGCCTGCTGGTATTCAAGGCGGCCAATCCCGCTGCCATCTGGGCGATCTTCATTTGCTCGATCTGGCCGATGATCATCAACACCGCGGTCGGCGTGCAGCGCGTGCCGCAGGATTACATGAATGTCGCCAAGGTGCTCAACCTGTCCGAGTGGAAGATCGTCACCAAAATCCTGTTCCCTTCGGTGCTGCCTTACATGCTGACCGGCGTGCGCCTCGCGATCGGTACCGCATGGCTGGTGATTGTCGCGGCGGAAATGCTGACCGGCGGTGTCGGTATCGGTTTCTGGGTCTGGGATGAATGGAACAACCTCAACGTCCCGCACATCATCATCGCCATCGTGGTGATCGGTGTGGTCGGTCTGCTGCTGGAACAAGGACTGGTTGCGCTTGCAAGAGCATTTACTTATGAAGAAGTAAGTAGCTAAGCGCCGCAACGCAATTCTTACTGCACGGTCGATCTGCGCTGACCTTTGATAGATTGCGTCTCTCCCACCGCGCGGGAGAGACGAATGGAGAACACCATGGACAATACCAGCAAATTCATCGAAATCCAGAATGCCGAAATGGTGTTCAGTACCAGGCAGGGCAGTTTTCATGCACTGCGCGACATCAACCTGAACGTGAAGAAGGGTGAATTCATTACGTTGATCGGTCATTCGGGCTGCGGCAAGTCGACCTTGCTTAACCTGATTGCCGGCTTATTGCGCGCCAGCGACGGTACCTTGCTTTGCGCGAACCGCGAAATCGCCGGTCCGTCGCCGGAGCGCGCGGTGGTGTTTCAGAACCATTCGCTGCTGCCGTGGCTGACTTGCTACGAAAACATTTACCTCGCTGTCGAACGCGTCTTCGCCGCAACGGAAAGCAGGGCTAAACTGAAGGAACGGACGCTAGCCGCGCTGGCACTTGTCGGCTTGTCGCATGCAGAGCAAAAGCGCCCACATGAAATTTCCGGCGGCATGAAGCAGCGTGTCGGCATTGCGCGTGCCTTGTCGATGGAGCCCAAGGTATTGTTGATGGACGAGCCTTTTGGCGCACTCGATGCGCTCACGCGCGCCCATCTGCAGGATGAACTGCTCAAGATCGTCGCCAAGACACAATCGACGGTGGTAATGGTCACGCACGACGTTGACGAAGCGGTGCTGCTGTCGGATCGGATTGTCATGATGACCAACGGACCTGCCGCGACCATCGGCGATATTGTCAACGTACGACTGGCGCGACCGCGTGACCGCGTTATCCTGGCGCAGGATCCGCTATATGTCGAATACCGTAGCTCCGTACTGGAATTCCTGTATCACCGCCAGGCGCACCCTGCGGTCAAGGAAGCGGCGTAGGTCTCAAGGGAGGCGCTGCAAGGCGCAATAGAGGGACGGCGGCGGAGAAGCGATTCTTCGCCGCTTTTTTATCGCAGGGCCGTGAGCGCACAGCACCAGGTTCGCTGGTATTCATGCTGATGGCGGCGCAAACTCTGCTATCGTCCGGGGGATTATTTACGCTAAACTACCCGACAGTTATTGTTTCTTACATCGAGTGGCAGTTACCCCGGCCGCTTCATCAAGCCACATTTCAAATTTACTTGCCCGTCCAGTGAACGTCCGTCGCGTTTTTGCGCATCTCGCCTTTGCCTGTTTCCTGCTGCTGTCGCAGCAGCTTGGCATTGTGCATGCGATTTCGCATATTTCGGCCGACGGTAGTCTGAATGATTCCAGGCACGAACATCTGCTCAAGGAACTGCAGTGTAAACAATGCCTTTCCTTCGCCGCAATCGGTTCGGGCCTGACCGGTTCACCGGCAACGATGACGCAGCTTGTTTTGCCGAACGAAGCACCTGCCGGCAAGCCACGCACTAAACCCCTTCCGCCAGCCGGTCGATTATTCGACTCACGCGCACCCCCCGTTCATTCCTGAGCCCTTGTATTGCCTTTACCTCGACCCGACACGGCATGCGTGCCGGGCGTGACTCTATACATCTATCAGGAACGAACATGTTGAAACGAACCACGTTGGCGACAGCGCTTGCTGTCGCCTATGCATCCTTGTCGCCTTTGCCGTCGTTGGCCGCGACCGATCAGGACATTGCCCAGATGCGTGATGAAATCCGACAGATGAAGCAGGATTACGAAGCTCGCATCCGGTCGCTCGAACAGCGTCTGCAGGCAGCGCAGGCGCAACCGCCTGCAATAGCCAATGGCAACGCACCGGTACCGGCAACGGCCGCCACATCGTCGGTTTCGAACTCTCAAAGTGTGGCGGCGGCGTCGCCGATGGCGGCTGCGTCGACCGGTCCAGCAAACACTTTCAACCCCGGTATCTCGGCGATCCTCGGAGGGACGTATTCTCGCCTGTCGAAGGATCCACAACAGGCCCGTATCCAGGGCTTTGTGCCGGGCGGCGAAGAAGTTGGCCCGGGCAGCCGCAACTTCAGTCTCGGCGAATCTGAAATTACGCTCCGCGCCAATATCGATCCCACTTTCGCCGGGCAACTGACCTTTGCCCTTGCGCCCGACGACAGCGTTGGTGTTGAAGAGGCGTTCGTGCAGACCAGGAGCTTGTCGAACGGCGTGAACCTGAAAGGGGGGCGCATGCTGTCGTCGATCGGCTATCTCAACAGCATCCATACCCACGCCTGGGATTTTGTCGATGCGCCGCTCGCTTACCAGGCATTCTTTGGCGGTCAGTACAGAACCGACGGGTTACAGCTTAAATGGTTAGCGCCGACTGACCGCTTCCTTGAATTTGGTCTGGAAGCAGGAAATGGTAGTAATTTCCCTGGCAATGACCGTAACAAGAATGGGGTTGGTGCCACCGCACTCTTTGCGCATATCGGCGATGACATCGGCGAGAATGCCAGCTGGCGTGCCGGCGTCTCGTATCTGCGAACTGGTGCAACCGACCGCTCGTATGAAGATGTAGATAGCGCGGATGGCGCCGTCGTCAACGCATTCAGCGGTCGTGCCAATACTTGGATCCTCGATGGCGTCTATAAGTGGGCGCCCAGTGGCAATGCCACCCAGACCAACTTCAAGCTGCAGGGAGAATATTTCCGTCGCAGGGAAAAAGGCACGCTGGCATTCGATACGGCAGGGCTCGCCCTTGCTGATACGTATGCGTCGGCCCAGTCAGGCTGGTACCTGCAGGGTATCTATCAGTTCATGCCGATGTGGCGTGTCGGCCTGCGTTATGACAGGCTGTCCTCAGGCACACCTGGTATCGGACTGGTCAGCAACGGAACCTTATCCACCGCCGACTTCCCGCGTCTGGCTTCCTACGATCCGAGACGCTCCAGCGTCATGGTCGACTATTCCCCATCCGAGTTCAGCCGCTTGCGGCTGCAGCTGGCGCAGGATAAATCGCGGCCAGGAACAAGCGACAACCAGATCTTCCTTCAATACATCATGAGCCTGGGTGCGCACGGCTCACATTCGTTCTAGGTGCTCGCCATGAAAAATACGTTTCTATTCCTGATGGCGGCAGTGTCGCTGACCGTCTCGTCGGCATCCCATGCGATCGTGAATATTCTGGCATGCGAACCGGAGTGGGCGGCACTGGCAACTGAAATCGGTGGTGACAAGGTCAAGGCCTCCAGCGCCACGACCGCCATGCAGGACCCGCACCGCATCGAAGCACGCCCCAGTCTGATCGCGCGCACGCGAAATGCCGATTTGCTGGTGTGCACCGGACTCGATCTGGAAGTCGGCTGGCTGCCGGTATTACTGCAACAATCCGGCAATCCAAAGATTGCTCCAGGGCAGCCGGGATATCTCGATGCCGGGATGCAGGTTCCGCGCCTGGACATCCCCACGCGCCTGGACCGCAGCGACGGCGACGTGCATGCGGCGGGCAATCCGCACATCCAGCAAGATCCACGCAACATTGCCCGTGTTGCCGATGTGCTGGTGCAGCGCCTGAGCCAGATCGATGCCGCCAATGCGACCTATTACCAGGCAAGGCACAAAGACTTTTCCATGCGCTGGAATGCGGCGATCCAGAAATGGACGCAGCAGGGTGCTCCTCTGAAAGGCGTTGCCGTCGTCGAACATCACAAGAACATGGCTTATCTGCTGAACTGGCTTGGCATGCGCAGTATCGCAACGCTGGAACCAAAGCCGGGTGTAGAGCCGAGTGTCGCGCATCTGTCCGGCCTGGTCAGCCAGTTGCAGCGTGAGCCAGCCAGGATGGTGATACGTGCCGCTTACCAGGATGGTCGGCCTTCACAATGGCTTTCCGATCATGCGCAAATCCCCGCCGTGGTCGTGCCGTTTACCGTGGGCGGAAACGATCAGGCAAAGGATCTGTTCGGGGTGTTCGACGATACCCTCCGCCGGCTTCTGGAAGCGGCGAAATGAATCCGGATGCCATTGACCTGAGTATTGTTGCACCGGCATTCGTGGCCGGTGTGCTGGTGTTGATGACGCATGTTCCACTCGGCGTGCAAGTGCTGAAGCGAGGTATTGTCTTTATCGACCTTGCCATTGCACAGATCGCGGCGTTGGGGGTGATCATTGCCGGCATGGCTGATCTGGACCAGGGATGGCTAGTACAACTGGCAGCCGGGACCGCTGCCATTCTTGGCGCATTTCTGCTGACATGGACCGAGAAACGCTGGCCGGAGGTGCAGGAAGCGCAGATCGGCGTCCTCTTTGTCCTGGCTGCCACGGGTAGTTTGCTGCTGCTCGCACACAATCCGCATGGGGGGGAGCATCTGCGTGATCTGCTGGCGGGACAGATTCTATGGGTCCGCTACGATCAGCTTGCGGTACCAGCTATTGCAACGGCACTCATTGCAATCGTTATTTTCGGGCTGCGTAACAAGCAGGCACAGGGACGTCTTGGCTTTTATTTGTTGTTCGCGCTTGCCGTCACCATCTCGGTGCAACTGGTGGGGGTGTATCTCGTATTCGCCAGCCTGATTGTTCCCGGCCTTGCGGCACGGCACTACCCTGGGCCGCTCCGATTGGCGATTGCCTATGCGGTCGGTATTGCCGGGTATGGAATGGGACTGGTGCTGTCGACGGTGTACGACCTGCCGTCAGGTGCATTGATCGTCTGGTGCTTGGCGGCGCTGGCGATGGTGGTCTATGGCTTTGGTCCGTCGAAGTCCCATGGCGCGAAAACAACATTCGCTGAATAGCAATTAACGCGTCGTCACTGCATGTGGCTGCGTGGCGGCTGTTGCACTCTTGAATGCGGATCGCCTTTGCAGGGCGATCCGCATTTTGTTATGCCGCCATCCAGCATCGTTCTAGCTGTCCTCATCGTTAAATGCCGTGATGCGTGCAACGCGGAATGTTCCCTGCAAGGATTTCAGTTCGGCGGCATGCAGGCTTGCGAGTCGCTCAAGAATGCGTTGCGCAACGGGCCGCAACCGTATCTCGACTTGCCGCCGGTCGGTTGCGCTTTGTGTACGTGAAATCAGGCCGCTTTCTTCACAACGCGACAATAGTGCTGCCATACCATGTGGCTTCATTTGCAGACGCTCCGCCAGTTCACCGACCAGTGCCCAGTCGCGCCCGGGGAAGCCGCGGATTTGCAGCAGCAGCTGGTATTGCAATGGTGTAATTCCCTCCGCGCGTGCCGCGGTTTCACTAAAATGCAGAAAGCGACGCAACTGGTAGCGGAATTCCGATAAGGCCTCGTACTGTTCCTTGGTGAACGGCGTTGTGGTTTGCTTTGGAGTTTTCGAGGCCATGTCAGTCAGGCAAGTCGGGTTGCCGCTGAATGTATCACAATATGCTATATTTCGCGACTTTGAATTGTTGCGGAAGAAATTGTATGAATGATTTTCTGGCCTGGCTGAAAGGATTCGTGCCGGCACCTATCCTTGCGGCACGCCGCGAGAAAATCGTGGCCGGCATCGGAGCCTGTGTCGGCTTGCTGATGGCGCAGTGGCTCAGTCATACCGTCTTTGGAGAAATCAATCCCTGGTTCATTGCGCCGTTGGGCGCATCCGCCGTGTTGCTGTTCGCGGCGCCCGCAAGCCCTCTCGCCCAACCATGGTCGATTATCGGAGGCAACATCGTATCGGCGCTCATCGGGGTTACCTGCGCGCGCTGGATCGAAGCACCGTTTATTGCCGCCGCGATGGCCGGTGCATTGGCCATCGCAGCCATGTTCAGCCTGCGCTGCCTGCATCCGCCTGGTGGCGCGATTGCACTGACCGCGGTGCTCGGTGGTCCGGCCGTTACCTCACTTGGATATCAGTTTGCCATTACCCCGGTCGCGGTCAACTCGGCATTTCTGTTGCTCGCTGCGCTGATATTCAATAACCTGCTGCGCCGCCGTTATCCGCACCAGGCGCATCACGTGGGTAACCGGCATGGCACCACGGATCTTCGCCCGGTTGAACGACTCGGGTTTACCCGTGCCGACCTTGATGCGGCGGTCAGGGCCTATGATGAGCTGATCGACGTCAACGAAGACGACCTTGAAGAAATTTTTCGACAGGCCGAATTACGCGCCTATAGCCGCCGCACAGGAGAAATCCGCTGTAGCGACATCATGTCGCGTGACCTGATCATTGCACGGCCCGAGATGACACCGACGCAGGTATGGAATCTGCTGACTCGTCATGAATTGCATGCGCTGCCCGTGGTGAATTCTTTCCAGGGACTGATTGGTATCGTGACCCTGCGTGACCTTGTCGCGGGTCCTGATGGCGGACGACCAAGGCTGCGCGGCCAGGAAACCGTGCGCGACATCATGACCACGCGTGTGCAAACTGCAAAACCCGACAATACGGTAGTCGAACTGGTGCCGCTGTTTTCAGATGAGGGCTTTCACCATTTGCCAGTGGTCGACGAGCGACGGCGCCTGGTGGGAATGGTCACGCAGTCGGATCTGGTCGCCGCCCTATACCGAAAGAAGCTGGAAGAAGTCGGACTTGCGGCCTGAACAACGTGGGAACGTATTGCTTGGTGCTTACCGTACCACCAGCAGATACAGCAGCAGCAAATTCAGCACAATCGAAATGACGGCGATGGCACGCCAGAGACCTGCGGGATCGCGCCTGGCAAGCGGCGTCACGCCGCGTGCAGGCAAGGGGTTGCTGGCACCGCGCTCCAGCGCAATCAGAAATTCTTCGGCGGTCTCAAAGCGTTCGGCAGGATTGCGCGCCACGGCTTTGTGCAGCACGCTGTCAAGCCAGTGCGGCAGGTCGGGCCGGTAGCGACTGGCCGGGACTGGTTCAGCGAAGCGCGGTCGCTGGAAGGGCTCGATCTCTCCATAAGGAAAATGACGCGTGAGCATGGTGTAGATGGTGACGCCGGCCGCATACACATCGGTCTGACGCGAGGGAGGAGCATTCTCGAATTGCTCCGGCGCGAGGAAAGACGGCGTGCCGGCCTGCGGCGCCGTGACGCCGTCTTCCTTGTCGAAATCCGATAGCGCTACGCCCAGGTCGAGTAAACGCAATTCCCCATCGGTACCCAGGTGCACATTCGACGGCTTGATATCCCGATGCAGGATACTGCGCCGATGCAGCGCGCCAACTGCGCGCACCAGCTTCTCTCCAAGTGCAACCGCTTCCGGCGCCGTGAAGTGACCGCCCGCGTCAAGCTTTTGTTGCAGCGTCCGCCCCTCATGCCAGGTGCTGAGGTAGTACAGATAACTCTTTTGCTCCGGCACAATGACCTGGGGAAAGAAACGTGCGACAACGCGTTTCGCCAGCCATTCCTCATGCGCGAATGCGGAGCGCTCGTGGGGATTATCGGCCCGATCGGGATGCAGGGTTTTGAGAACCAGCTGGCGTCCCGACTTCAGTTCGACGACGCGATAGAGCAGCGTCGCTTGTGACGCATGGATGATGTCTTCGACTCGATAGTCGTCCAGCTCCTGACCGGGCTTCAGACGCGGCGGCACCGGCAGCTGCTGTGAGCTGGACAGCGCGTCCCGCAGGTTTTCTTCCGGCAGTGCAAGCACGCGCAAAACCAGCGCGCTGCAATTGTCGGTGGAACCCGCCTGCAGCGCCTGGTCCACGAGCAGGTCTGCCGCCGCCTCGGCACTGGTCTGGTCCATGGCCAGCGCCGACAGTGCATGGGTGATGTCGTATTCGCTCATCCATCCCCACACGCCGTCGGAGGCGAGGAGGAAAACATCGCGTTCACGCAATTCACCCATGCCATGGTCGACGGCGAGGCGCGAATCCAGGCCGATTGCGCGCGTGAGCACGTGCTGCATTTCCGGACGATCCCATACATGATCGGTCGTCAGGCGTGTGAGCGTGCCGCCACGCAGCAGGTATAAGCGCGTGTCGCCGACATGGGCGAAGTAATAGAATCTGCCGCGCAGCACGACAGCGGTCAGCGTGGTTGCCATGCCGGCGAGTTCCCGGTTTTTTGCCCCCTGCGCCTGCACCCAGCTGTTGATCGCCTTCAGAACGCGATCCATCGCCTGTGTTACTGGCCAGGTGTCGGGTGTCGCAAAGTAATCGGTGAGCAGTCCGCGCACTGTGTACTCAGCGGCTTCCCGCCCGCCTGCATTGCCTGAAATACCGTCGGCAATGGCGGCGAGCATGCCTTTGGTGGACAGGTCCGGTTCTTCGGGCGTGGCCATGCCGACGAAGTCTTCATTGCGCTCGCGCAGGCCGGTACGGGAAGCGTAGCCCGTCAGTACGGAAAGTGGCATTGTCTGGATAGTGAGGTCGGCGGCGATATCAGTGACAGGAAAACGCGGATGAAACTGATGACTTCATCTACATCGTCCATATCATCTGCGTCATCCGTTTCATGCACTGTACTCTAACCATCCAGAAGCAGGTTCAAATCTTGGCGGTTGTCATCGCGGCGCTGCCCCACGTCGTGCGCCAGCGATTTTTCACGTACGACAGACCGACCAGTGCGGAGACCGCAAGCGCGGAAAAAATAGTCAGGCCGAGTTGATAGCTGCCAGTAACCTGCTTTGAATATCCCAGGCTGGACGCCAGGTAAAAGCCGCCAATGCCGCCCGCCATGCCGACCAGACCGGTCATCACGCCGATCTCCTTGCGAAAGCGCTGCGGCACCAGCTGGAATACCGCGCCATTGCCGGTGCCGAGCGCCAGCATCGCGAGCACGAAGACGACCAGCGCAGCGACATAGGACTGCATGCCCAGGCTGGCAATGAACAGGAAAGTGCCAGCCAGCACATACATGAGCGACAAGGTCTTGATGCCGCCAATCCGGTCTGCGATGATGCCGCCTACCGGACGCACCATGGAACCTGCGAACACGCAGGCTGCGGTGAAGTAGCCTGCGGTCACCGGTGAGAGCCCGTACTGGCCATTGAAGTAAATCGTCAGTGAAGAGGCAAGGCCGGAAAAGCCGCCGAACGTGACAGCATAGAAAAACATGAACCACCACGCATCCCTGTCCTTCAGCACATGGAGATACTCTGTAATGGATTTCGCAGGCGGTGCGCCTGGCGAGTCCTTTGCAAAAACCATGTAGACAAGGAAAGCGACGCCCAGCGGAATCAGGCAAAGGCCAAATACATTCTGCCAGCCATAGGCAATCGCCAGGGTAGGTGCGAACAGTGCGGCAAAGGCGGTGCCAGAATTTCCGGCACCCGCGATACCCAGCGCGGTGCCCTGGTGTTCAGGCGGATACCAGCGCGACGCCAGCGGTAGCGCGACGGCGAAGGCAGCACCGGCGACACCGAGCAGCAGGCCGAGCGTCAACATCGCTTCGTAACTCTTGATACTTCCCAGCCAGGCCCATGCCAGTCCCAACATCACGATCACCTGACCAATGGCGCCCGCCTTTTTCGGTTTGAGATGGTCGACCAGTACTCCCATCACAATGCGTAGCAGAGCGCCGGCCAGCAACGGTGTCGCCACCATCAGGCCTTTCTGTGCGGGTGTGAGTCCGAGGTCTTTCGAAATCTGTACGGCAAGTGGCCCGAGCAGCACCCAGACCATGAAGCTGAGATCGAAATAAAAGAATGAAGCGAGCAGGGTAGGCGTATGTCCCGCCTTCCAAAACGACGTTGTTTTCACGATGCTCCTTTGCACCAGAGGGGATAGAAACTTGGCTGAGGTAATGCAAGCCCTGTGCCACTGCTTTTATGCACCAAGACCCCCGTCATGCCCCGTTTTAAAGAGCCTTTCGTGGTGCGTAATGCGCGAAATGGCATCGTGACGACCACGCATGCACCTTGCGGGTGCAATCCCCTCATCATCGCAGTGCATTTACCTCCCAAACCGGCTGGCATGCCTTCTGCTAATCGAATTGCATGTTTATTTAAAGGCTTCAATGGCGAAGCCGCGTGGAGAGGAAGCTTTAATGAAGAAGCTGAAATTAGTCATGGTCGGTAACGGAATGGCCGGTGTGCGCACGCTCGAGGAGCTGCTCAAGATTGCACCGGATGTCTACGACATCACCGTGTTCGGTGCCGAACCGTACGCCAACTACAACCGCATCCTGCTGTCGCCCGTGCTGGCCGGTGAGCAGACGATCAAGGACATCATGCTCAATGATGTCGACTGGTATGCGGAAAACAATATCACCCTTCACCTTGGCAAAAAGATCACAAAGATCGACCGCAAGAAGCGGCAGGTCATCGCGGAAGACGGCACCGTTGCGGAATACGACCGCCTGTTGCTTGCCACCGGTTCCAATCCCTTCATCCTCCCGGTACCCGGCAAGGAGCTGAAAGGCGTCATTTCCTATCGCGACATCCAGGACACCAACGCCATGATCGAGGCTGCGCAGCAGCACAAGCATGCGGTGGTCATCGGCGGCGGCCTGCTGGGTCTGGAGGCCGCCAACGGCCTCAAGCTGCGCGGCATGGATGTCACGGTGGTACATCTTCCTAACTGGCTGATGGAGCGCCAGCTTGATCCGGTCGCCGGCAAGATGCTGCAAAAATCGCTGGAAGACCGTGGCCTGTCCTTCCTGCTCGAAAAAAATACCAAGGAGATCGTCGGCGACGAACATGGCCATGTGAAAGCCATCCGTTTTACCGACGGCCTCGAAGTGCCGGCCCAACTGGTCGTGATGGCAGTCGGCATTCGCCCCAACACCACGCTGGCGGAATCAGCCGGCCTGTACTGCAACCGCGGCATCGTAGTCAACGACACGATGCAAACCTACGATCCGCGTATCTATGCCGTCGGCGAATGCGTCAATCATCGCGGCACCGCATACGGACTGGTCGCGCCGCTGTTCGAAATGGCGCGGGTCTGTGCGAACCATCTCGCCAACTTTGGCATCGGTCGTTATCAGGGTTCCGTCACCTCGACCAAGCTGAAGGTCACCGGCATCGACCTGTTCTCCGCCGGTGAATTCATGGGCGGCGAAGGCACCGAAGAAATCGTCTTGTCCGACCCGATAGGCGGTGTCTACAAGAAGCTGGTTCTCAAGGACGACAAGCTGGTTGGCGCCTGCCTGTACGGCGACACCGTAGACGGTTCCTGGTATTTCAGCCTGCTGCGTGAAGGCAAGGACATTGGCGAGATCCGCGATACGCTGATGTTCGGCGAATCCAATACCGGCCGTCCCGGTGATGTCGGCCACGAAGGCTTCACCAAGGCGGCGGCGATGCCGGATACGGCGGAAGTCTGCGGTTGCAACGGCGTCTGCAAGGGCGCCATCGTCAAGGCAATCAAGGAAAAAGGCCTGTTCACGCTGGAAGATGTGCGCAAGCACACCAAGGCATCGGCGTCCTGCGGTTCCTGCACCGGCCTGGTCGAACAGATCATCATGTTTACCGCCGGCGGCGATTACTCCAGCGCCAACAAGGTCAAGCCCTTGTGCAGCTGTACCGACCATACGCATCAGGAAGTGCGCGATGTCATCAAGGCCAACAAACTGCTGACTATTCCGGACACCATGCGCTTCATGGAATGGCGCACGCCGAACGGTTGCGCGACCTGCCGTCCCGCGATCAACTATTACCTGATCTCGACCTGGCCGCATGAAGCGAAGGACGATCCGCAGTCGCGCTTCATCAACGAGCGTGCGCATGCCAATATCCAGAAGGACGGCACCTACTCGGTGATTCCACGGATGTGGGGCGGCGAGACGACGGCCAAGGATCTGCGCCGCATCGCCGATGTCGTCGACAAATATCAGATCCCGACGGTAAAGGTCACCGGAGGTCAGCGCATTGACCTGCTCGGCGTTAAGAAGGAAGACCTGCCTGCGGTATGGAAAGATCTCGACATGCCTTGTGGCCATGCGTATGCCAAGGCTTTGCGTACCGTGAAGACTTGTGTCGGTTCCGAGTGGTGTCGTTTCGGTACGCAGGATTCGACATTGATGGGCCAGCAGCTCGAACGCGAGCTTTGGAAGATGTATGCGCCGCATAAGGTCAAGATCGCTGTGTCGGGCTGCCCGCGCAACTGCGCGGAGTCCGGCATCAAGGATGTCGGCGTGATCGGGGTCGATTCCGGCTGGGAAATCTACGTCGGCGGTAATGGCGGGATCAAGACGGAAGTTGCGCACTTCCTTGTCAAATTAAAAACGCATGAAGAAGTGTTAGAGTATTCAGGTGCATTCCTGCAGTTGTATCGTGAAGAAGGCTGGTATCTCGAGCGTACCGTGCATTACATCGCGCGGGTCGGGCTTGAGCACGTGAAGAAGAAGGTGCTGGAAGACGCAGAAAACCGCAAGGCCCTCTATGAGCGTTTGCTGTTCTCGCTCGATGGCGAGCCGGATCCATGGCATGAGAAAGACAAGGCCCTGGTCGACACCCGTCAGTTCGAACCGTTGACTGTCTGACACAGAAGCAAGCCGCGCGGTCCCGACAAATTTGCAATTTCGCAATGCTTTGTTGAAAGGATCGATCATGAGAGTGTATCTGACCGCCATCGTGCTTGCCTCTGCCGCCACCTTCGTAATTCTCAATGCCTGCGTCCTCAAAGGCTCGCCGACGCGAGCCGCACCGGACCACATACTACAACTCAAGTAAAAGGGAATGACATGTCTCAACAATGGAAGTCTGTCTGCAACGTTGCAGATATCCCCGTGCTCGGCGCCCGGGTAGTCAGTCGGGCACCGAAGATCGACGTGGCGATTTTTCGCAATAGCGAAGACAAGATTTTTGCACTGCTCGACCGCTGCCCGCACCGTGGCGGCCCACTGTCCCAGGGCATCGTGTTCGGCGAACGCGTTGCCTGTCCATTGCACAACTGGAACATCCAGCTCGATTCCGGTTGCGCCACCGCACCGGACGAAGGCTGTACCCAGAAGTTCAGCGTCAAGGTTGAGGATGGCAAGGTCTATCTTGACCTGAACGAATTGCAAACACTCGCGACCGAAACCGAGGCGGCATGAATGAACACCTCAGCGCCGATCCTCATCCCGTTTCCACGCAAGACATCGCCGAAGCCGCTGATCTAGCTGGCAAGACACCGGGAACCGCCGCAGGCGCGCGGACGGAAACCAAAACAACATGCTGCTATTGCGGCGTGGGCTGCGGTGTCATCGTCGAAAGCGATGGCGAAAAAGTCACCGGCGTGCGCGGCGATCCCGACCATCCTGCCAACTTTGGCCGGCTGTGCACCAAGGGCAGCACACTGCATCTCACCGCGAATCCCGTCCTGCAACAGCAGGTCAGGGCGCTGTATCCCGAAATGCGCCTAACACGCGGCGCAACGCGCGAACGTGCGAGCTGGGAATCCACCATGGACTTCCTGACGCGCCGCATCGATGCCACCATCCGCCAGCACGGGCCGGACAGTGTCGGCTTTTATATTTCGGGGCAGTTGCTGACCGAAGACTATTACGTCTTCAACAAGCTGGCCAAGGGCCTGATCGGCACCAATAACATCGATACCAATTCGCGCCTGTGCATGTCGAGCGCCGTCGCCGGCTACAAGCAGACGCTGGGCGCCGATGCGCCGCCGGCCTGTTATGAAGACATCGACGAGGCGCAGCTGATCTTCATCGTCGGTTCCAATACCGCCTATGCGCATCCCATCCTGTATCGCCGCATTGAAGAAGCGCGCAAAAAAAATCCGGCGCTGAAGATGATCGTCGCCGATCCGCGCCGTACCGATACGGCGCGCGATGCCGATCTGTTCCTGCCGATTCTTCCCGGCACCGATGTTGCGCTGTTCAATGGCATGTTGCACATCTGCCTGTGGGAAGACCTGATCGACACCGCGTATATCGAAGCACATACCGAAGGCTTCGCCGAACTCAAACGCATCGTGCGTGACTACACACCCAAGTTCGTTGCGGAGACCTGCGGCATTCGCGAGGAAGACCTGATCCGCGCGGCGCGCTGGTTCGGCGAATCCAAGGCATCGCTGTCGCTGTATTGCCAGGGCCTGAATCAATCGGCTTCCGGTACCGCGAAGAATGCGGCGCTGATCAACCTGCATCTCGCCACGCACCAGATCGGCAAGCCGGGCGCAGGTCCGTTTTCCCTGACTGGTCAGCCAAACGCCATGGGTGGGCGCGAGGTCGGCGGTCTCGCCAATCTGTTATCGGCGCATCGCGATATGTCCAACCCGGAACACCGTGCGGAAGTGGCGCGGCTGTGGGGCGTCGACGATGTTCCGGCGACGCCAGGCAAAACCGCGGTCGAGATGTTCGATGCCGTGCGTGCCGGCGAAATCAAGATTCTGTGGATCGCCTGCACCAATCCCGCACAGTCGATGCCCGAGCAAAAGCTGATACGGGAAGCGCTCAAGCATGCGGAACTGGTCATCGTGCAGGAAGCCTACAAGACCACGGCGACCGTCGACTATGCGGATGTGCTGCTGCCAGCAACTACCTGGAGCGAGAAAGAAGGCACGGTCACCAATTCCGAACGACGTATCACACGTTTCAAACCTGTGTTGCCTAAACCCGGTGAAGCCAGACATGACTGGGAAGTCGTGATCGACTTCGCGCGCAGACTTGAAAAGCGGATGGGCAAAACTACCTCCCTGTTCCCGTATGCCGGCGTAGAGGAAATTTGGAACGAACACCGCGAAACGACACGTGGACGCGATCTTGATATTACCGGCCTGTCGTATCGCATCCTCGAAGAACAGGGCCCGCAGCAATGGCCTTACCCGGAAGGTGCAGGCACAGGGAAGAAACGTTTGTACGAAGATGGCGTGTTTCCGACGGCCAACGGACGCGCGAAGTTTGTCGAGACGGTCTATCGTCCAGTCGCAGACCAGGTCGATGCGCGGTTTCCGTTCCACCTTACCACCGGTCGTTTGCGCGACCAGTGGCATGGCATGAGTCGCACCGGCACTGTAGCGCAACTGTTTTCCCATGCAGCAGAGCCGGCGGTGATGCTGGCACGCTCGGACATGGAGCGCCGCATGATTGCCGATGGCGATCTGGTGCATGTCACCAGCAAGCGCGGCTCGCAGATCCTGCCGGCAATGGCCAGCGATGATATGCGCGCAGGACAGGGCTTCATCGGCATGCACTGGGGCGAAGAATACGTATCAGGCCGTGGCAGTGCCGGGGAGGGCAGCTACGGCGTCAACATGCTGACCTCGCCGGCGTTCTGCCCCAGTTCCAAACAGCCGGAACTCAAGCACGCGGCGGTCAAGGTGTTAAAGGCGGAACTGCCATGGCGCTTCCTGGTATTCGGCTGGGTCGACGCATCGCATGCACTCGCCTTGCAGGCAGCCTTGCGTCCCTTCATGCGGCAGTTTGCGTATGCCTCCTGTACGCTGTTCGGTCGTGACAAGGTCGGCGTGCTGTTCCGTGCGGCCGACGATTATCCGGCAGCGGCTGAACTTGTGCGGGATATCGAAGGCAGGTTTGGTATTGCCGGTGTTGAAGTGCTCCGTTATGACGATGCCAAACGCGGCAATGCACGACATATCCTCGTGCGCGACGGCATGCTGGCGGCCGTATCGCTGGCGGGCGACGTATCGGCCGAACGCTGGCTCAAGGAATATCTTGAGGCAGGACAAGCAGTTGCACCGCTCGGCCGTTTGCTGCTGATGCCCTCCACGCAGGCGCCGCAGGGGTTCAAGTCACGCGGGCGCATTGTCTGCAACTGCCACAACGTCGCCGAGTCCGAAATCCATGGCATGCTCGACAAGCACGACTGGATCAACGAGGGCACGCCGGAAATGGCACTGGCATCGCTGCAGGGCACGCTCAAGTGCGGCACGAGCTGTGGCTCGTGCGTGCCGGAACTGAAGAAGATTATCTTTGTTCGCAGCCCGGCTGGCAAAGTCGCAGCCTAGGAAATTTTGCCTGTACCTGTTGCCCTTGCTTCTCACGAGGCAAGGGCTTGCATTCACGGTAACTTTCGTGCTTCTCCTTCGTCCGCAGTTCGTAGTAACCTTCCGCCATGAACTCCGTACCCGAACCATTCCACGCCGCACGTTTCATCAAAGAGATTGGCCGCGGCAAAAAAGGCGCGCGCAGCATGTCGCGCGAAGACGCACGCGACTTGTATGCCGCCATGCTGGAGCGCCGTGTTTCCGACCTGGAACTCGGCGGCATCGTGCTGGCGATGCGCATCAAGGGCGAGTCGGTCGATGAGATCGCCGGCTTCCTCGATGCCGCAGAAGCATCGTTTACTCCGCTATCCGTTCCATCAGGAGAGATGGCGCCGGTCGTCATTCCCAGCTACAACGGATCGCGCAACATACCGAATCTCACGCCGCTGCTCGCCATGCTTCTCGCGAGGGAAGGCGTGCCGGTATTGATCCATGGCGTGACCTCCGATCCCGGCCGTGTAACGACGGCGGAAATCCTCGCACAACTCGGCGTCGTACCGTCGCAGACAGCCGAACAGGCAGCCGCCGGTTTCGCCCAGCGACGTCCGGTCTTCATGACGATCGAGGCGCTGGCGCCGCGGCTGGCAGGTTTGCTCGCGCTGCGCCGCATCCTCGGTGTGCGCAACTCGACCCACACCCTGGTCAAGATCATGCAGCCTTTTGCCGGACCGGCCTTGCGGCTCACGTCCTACACCCATCCTGAATACCTCGAGATGCTGTCGGCCTATTTCTCGGCCGCCGCGCCAGTCCAGCGCGGCGATGCCTTCCTGATGCGCGGCACCGAAGGCGAGACGGTCGCTAATCCCAAGCGGGCCCAGCAGATCGAATGGTTTCATGAACACCAACGCACAGTGCTGGTGCAAAAACAGGAGCCGGTGGACGAAATGCCTCCGCTGCCGCACTCAAGTGATGCAGAGACCACGGCAAAATGGATAGCGGAAGCGCTCAATGGACGGCAGCCGGTGCCTGCACCCATTCTCGAGCAGGTGGAACACTGTTTGCATATAGCGAAGCATCTACATGCAAGACAGGTGTTCCATGACAAGGCTGGGTAAGGTTTATCTCGTAGGCGCAGGGCCGGGTGATCCGGAATTGCTGACCCTCAAGGCCGTGAAGGCAATCGCGCTGGCTGATGTGTTGCTGGTCGACGATCTCGTCAATCCCGTGATCCTCGATCATGCGCACGTCGATGCCCGCGTTATCCATGTTGGTAAACGCGGCGGCTGTCAGTCGACACCGCAGGAATTCATTGAACGCCTGATGATCGCCGAGGCACGCGCAGGACACCACGTGGTACGCCTGAAAGGCGGTGATCCCTTCATCTTCGGCCGTGGCGGCGAAGAGCGCGAACACCTGCTGGCTGCGGGCATCGACGTTGAAGTGGTGAATGGCATCAGCAGCGGACTTGCTGCGCCATCCTCAATTGGTGTGCCGCTCACGCACCGCGACTGGAGCCAGGGCGCAATATTTGTTACCGGCCATGGCAAGACCGCGGACGCCAACCCGGACTGGCAAGCGTTGGCGAAACTGAATATGACGCTGGTAGTGTACATGGGTGTCGCGCGTTGTGCCGAGATCCAGGCTGCCCTGATCGCAGGCGGTAAATCGCCGGCCACGCCGGTTGCTGTGATTCACGCGGCGACGTCGGATGCGCAGGCGCAGCTGGTCACTACGCTGGGACAATTGTCCGAGGCGGTTGCTGCGACCAGGCTGGCCAGCCCAAGCATTATTGTGATTGGCGATGTCGTACGCTGTGCATCGATCCCCAGCTATGAGGGTTTGATGGAAACGGATCAACGCCTTTCCAACTACTGAACTGCTGAACTACTGAACTACTGAACTGCCGCACCAGGTTTCATTGCATTGCCCCTGAGTTTTTCCTCCAAGAGATGTCGTTTCGGCCACCTGCTCAGGTGGCCGCTTTTTTTGTATTCCGGCGTAACGTCTTCTTCGGTGCTTTGTAGCCAACGCGATTGCTTAACCGCATAACGCACACACGCTCCATACAGGATCGGCCATTCGATATTGCCGCATTTTCAATAAACCTGGGTCATGCCAGTCCCGGCGTACAATCATGCCTTCGTTGTTTTCCCTGATCCCATGCAAAACCAGTTTGATGTTGCCGTCATTGGCGCCGGTGCGGCCGGAATGATGTGTGCGGCGGTAGCCGGCCAGCGCGGCAAGAAAGTCGTACTGATCGAACACGCCAGCAAGCTTGCCGAAAAAATACGCATCTCCGGCGGAGGCCGTTGCAACTTCACCAACCTGCATGCCGGGCCGCAGAATTTTGTGTCGAACAATCCGCATTTTTGCCGGAGCGCCTTGTCGCGCTACACGCCGCAGGATTTTCTTGGCTTGGTCAAACGTTATCGCATTGCCTACCACGAGAAGCACAAAGGACAATTGTTCTGCGACCATTCGGCCGAGCAGATCATCGACATGCTCAAGGCCGAGTGCGAGGCGGGCAGGGTTGCATGGCGCATGCCATGCAAGATTGAATCGATCGGCAAGGATGGCGAGACGTTTCGGCTCGATACCGATGCCGGAACGATCCACGCTGCCAGCGTCGTCATTGCGACCGGTGGTTTATCGATTCCGAAGATCGGCGCGACCGATTTTGCTTTTCGCATCGCCAAGCAGTTCGGCCTCAAGCTGATCGATCCACGTCCGGCGCTGGTGCCACTCACCTTCGATCCGAATACGTGGGAGCCGTTTGTACCGTTGTCAGGTATCGCGCTCGAAGTCGAGATCGAAACCGGCGAAAAAAAGGCGCGCACGCATTTTCGCGAAGACCTCTTGTTCACCCATCGCGGCCTGTCCGGTCCTGCGGTGCTGCAAATCTCTAGTTTCTGGGACTCGGGCAAACCGATCACATTGAACCTGGTGCCGGAAACTGATATTGCCGAGACTCTGGTAGAGGGCAAGACCAGCCTCAAGAAAAATATCGGTAACCTGTTGCCGCAATGGCTGCCTTCCAGGCTGGCCGAGGGAATGCTGCTGGCTAACGGGATCAAGCCGGATGCCCGGTTGGCCGATATGCCGGACAAGGTGCTGCGCCGCCTAGGCGAGTCCATCAATCGCTGGGTGATCGTGCCCAACGGCTCCGAAGGTTATCGCAAGGCCGAGGTGACACGGGGCGGTGTTGACACCCGCGAACTGTCGCAGCAAACCATGATGACCAACAAGGTGCCCGGCTTGCACTTCATCGGCGAGGCGGTGGACGTGACCGGATGGCTGGGCGGCTACAATTTCCAGTGGGCCTGGGCATCCGGCACAGTAGCCGGATTATCGGTTTAGCAAGCTGTGAACGTTACGTGACAAATTGCCGAAGTTCTTTTCAAGCGGATTTTAAGCTGCTATACTCGCCGTCTTTCCCTAAAAACCCACGGTTAGAGTTACATGACCACAATTCGCCTTAAAGAAAACGAGCCGTTCGAAGTCGCCATGCGTCGCTTCAAGCGCACTATTGAAAAAACCGGTCTGCTGACCGAGTTGCGTGCGCGTGAGTTCTACGAGAAGCCGACCGCAGAGCGCAAGCGTAAGCTCGCCGCTGCTGTGAAGCGCCACTACAAGCGCATCCGCAGCCAGCAATTGCCGAAAAAGCTGTACTGATTCTGCACCGCACACTGCGTGCGGTACCGTGCAAACCCGCTCCGGAGCCACCGCAGCGGGTTTTGGTACTTCAGGCGGTCGATAATGTGATTCGGCCGGCAGGGACAGTGCTCAGCGCGCCATCCAAGCCCCCGACGTCTATGTCGATATGGCTATGTCTAGCATCCGGCCAGTAAGCGTGCGCCATGCTTTCCGGACATCTGCATTTGCCTAACGCAGCAAATCCTTCGAACTGGAGAAAACAATGAGCCTCAAAGAGCAGATCACCGACGATATGAAGGCGGCCATGCGTGCCAAGGACACCGGCAGGCTTGGCACCATTCGCCTGCTTACGGCGGCAATGAAGCAGAAGGAAGTCGACGAACGCATTGAACTGACTGATGCCCATATCCTTGCCATCATTGAAAAGATGATCAAGCAGCGCAAGGACTCTATTACGCAGTTCGAGGCAGGCGGGCGTCAGGACCTGGCCGATATTGAAAAAGCGGAACTGCAAGTTCTGTCCGCCTACATGCCCGCAGCGCTTTCGGCGGATGAAATCTCCGGCGAAGTCGCGCAAGCGATCGCTGCCACTGGCGCCGCCGGACCGCAAGACATGGGTAAAGTAATGGCAGTGCTCAAAGGCAAGCTTGCTGGTCGCGCCGACATGACGGCGGTTTCAGCGCTGGTCAAGAAGGCGTTGACGCACGCGTAATAGGCGGTCCCGGGGTGAAGCAGGCTTTAAAAATCTTGCTTTACCCCCACTTCCATCCCATGGCCGCACCTTGTGGGCCGATGATGGCTTCCTGGACAACTTCTTAATAGGCCGCCGTGATTCCACAATCTTTCATTCAGGACTTGCTCAACCGGGTCGACATTGTCGATGTGGTAGGGCGCTATGTGCAACTGAAGAAAGGCGGCGCCAATTTCATGGGCTTGTGCCCATTCCATAACGAAAAATCACCCAGTTTCACAGTCAGCCCGACCAAGCAGTTCTATCACTGCTTCGGCTGTGGCGCGCACGGTACGGCGATCGGCTTTCTGATCGAGTACTCGGGCCTCGGCTTTGTCGAGGCGGTCAAGGACCTTGCGCAAGGGGTTGGCATGGTGGTACCTGATCAGCAGGATCGACTGCCACCTGCTCAGCGCGCCGAAGTCCAGGCAAAAAGCCTCGCCCTATCCGAAGTCATGACGAAGGCTTGCGATTACTATCGGCAGGAATTGCGTAATGCACAAAACGCCATCGCATACCTGAAGAACCGTGGCTTGACTGGTGAAATTGCGGCGAAATTCGGGCTCGGTTATGCGCCGGATGGCTGGGACAGCCTGCGTACGGTATTCCACGACTACGATGCGCCGGCCTTGGTTGAGGCTGGCCTAGTAATTGACCGGAGCGAGGAAGAGGGCAGTAACCGCAAGCGTTACGACCGCTTCCGCGACCGGATCATGTTCCCTATTCGCAACATCAAGGGGCAGGTGATCGGCTTTGGCGGCCGCGTGCTGGATGGCGGTGAACCCAAATACTTGAACTCGCCGGAAACGCCCTTATTTCAGAAGGGTAGTGAGCTTTACGGCTTGTTTGAGGCCCGCCAGGCCATTCGGGAAGCTGGTTACGTGCTGGTCACCGAAGGCTACATGGACGTTGTTGCCCTCGCACAACTTGGTTTTCCTCAGGCAGTGGCGACGCTGGGCACCGCCTGTACTCCGGTGCATGTCCAAAAACTGTTGCGGCAAACCGATCAGGTGATCTTCAGCTTCGATGGCGACACGGCTGGGCGTCGCGCCGCTCGACGTGCGCTGGATGCCTGCCTGCCGCATGCCGGTGACAACAAGACACTCAAATTTCTGTTCCTGCCGGCCGAGCATGACCCTGACAGCTATGTGCGCGAGTTTGGTGCCGACGCCTTCGATCAGCAGGTACGTGACGCGATGCCGCTGTCGCAATTCCTGCTCAATGAGGTGACTCAGGATAACGACCTGGGCACTTCCGAAGGCCGGGCCCGCGCACAGTTTGATGCAAAACCGCTATTACAAGCGATGCCGCCATCGGCGCTGCGATTGCAGATTGTACGTGGCCTGGCGCAGTTAACCCAGACCACGCCGGCCGAAATCGAGGCCTTGTTTGAACTGGTGCAGCCAGTCGCCCGCAAGCGGGCAGCCCCGCCACGTGCCAAGCGTACGCCGCCGATAGGCCTGGAACGCCAGATGATCCGACTGTTGGTTGCGCATCCATCGCTCGCCGTGGGACTCGATCAGGCTGCACTTGACGCGGTTGCACAACTGGCGCCAGACAATGCCGCGATGCTGACGCAACTGATCGAGGTCTGTCACGGACTTGGGGAGACCGCCAATTTTGCGGCTCTTGCCGAGCAGCTGCGCGGTGTCGGGTCGGACTTTGATCCGTTGATCGCTGAAATCGCAGCGGATACCGAATCTGACCTGGACGCCGCCCGGCTCGAACTTGCCGGCGCGGTACGACAGACTAAAATGCAAGTATTGAAAGCCGAGCTTGACCGTCTGGCAATATCCGGTCTGGCAACCGAAGAGGCTCGTATACGATATCGCGAACTGATGCAACAACAAGAGCAACTCCGACGACAAGCTGAGGTCGAAACCACATTGCGGTAATAGTGACATTTTGCCTTTGAATTGGAGAAATATTGCACCATGTGGTATCATTAAAAGCTTTTGATTCAAGGTCTTAGAGAATTTCGCCGGCTTTCAGAGCTGACGGGGTGATCGGGAAAATGTAGCGCGGGCGAATGCCGGGCCAGATGTACTTTGGCCTCATGAAGCAGGTTCACTCGGCGCACGAGAGCAATCCAGATGGTATTGATTCCATGGCAAACGCAATGAAAAAAACCGCGAATTCAACTGTTTCCGCAAAAAAAGCAACCTCGGCTGCAACTAAACCTGCCGCTGATAAGTCTGTGGCAAAGCCCGCCGTAAAGACGACAGCCTCTGCCGCAAGCAAGGCAAAGGCGCCAGGCAAAGCAGACACGAAAACAGTTGCCAAAGCAGCGCCGACGACGACCGAACCAACAGGCATGTCAAAGGCGAAACCTTCATCCCGAGCCACCGACAAGGCAGCTCCAGAGAAACTGAAAGAACCCGTGACAAATAAGAAAACCGATCCGAAGACTGCCAAGGTAGCCAAGGCCGCGCCGCAAGCTGAAGCCAAGCCAGAAAGCAAAGTCATGGCAGTCAGCCAGACCACCGATGCCGCCGCACTGGCAGCTATCGATACGTCAAGCTATGTCCTGCCGGGTGTCAAGGTGCCGGGCCGCCGCGGACGCAAGCCAAAAGAATTCCAGCCGGAAAACGATGAAATCGCCGCGCTGAACGCGGTTGAGCGCGCTGAACTCAAAGCCGCCGACAAAGCGAAAGCGAAGGACCGCAAGGCCAAGGAAAAGGCCTTGCTGAAGGACGCGTTTTCCGCCGACAGTGAAGCGTCCGAGGAAGAACTCGAACAGCGCCGCCAGAAGCTCAAGACACTGATCAAGCTCGGCAAGGACCGGGGCTTCCTCACGTATTCTGAAATTAACGACCACCTGCCCGAGAACATTGTCGATCCGGAAGCCATTGAAGGCATCATCGGCACGTTCAACGACATGGGGATCGCCGTCTACGAGCAGGCGCCCGATGCGGAAACCCTGCTGCTGTCGGACAACGTCGCCACCGTCAGCAATGACGACGACGATGCTGAAGCTGCCGCTGAAGCCGCGCTGTCTACGGTCGACTCTGATTTCGGCCGCACCACCGACCCGGTTCGCATGTACATGCGTGAAATGGGTTCGGTCGAGTTGCTGACCCGTGAAGGCGAAATCGAGATCGCCAAGCGTATCGAAGACGGCCTGAAGGACATGATCCAGGCAATCTCGGCTTGCCCGACGACTATTGCTGAAATCCTTGCCGCCGCGGATCGCATCGAAAAGGAAGAAATCAAGGTTGACGAAATCGTCGACGGCCTAGTCGACCCGAACGCTTCGGACGAAGTCGCTGCACCTCCGGTAGCCGCTGCTGCCGAAGAAGATGAAGAAGACGAGGACGAGGAAGACGAGGAAGAGGAAGAAGAGGACAACTCCGGTGGCGGTGCTGCCGGATTCTCCGCCGAACAGCTTGAACAACTGAAGCGCGATTCGCTCGGCAAATTCGAAGAAATCTCGAACCAGTTCGACAAGATGCGCAAGGCCTACGAGAAGGAAGGCTACAACTCCAAGCCTTACGTGAAGGCGCAGGAGACGATTTCCAACGAGCTGCTTTCCATCCGCTTCACCGCCAAATTTGTCGAGAAGCTGTGCGATACGCTGCGTGGACAGGTGGACGAAGTACGCCATATCGAAAAGCAGATTCTCGACGTTGCGGTGAACCGCTGCGGCATGCCGCGCGCCCACTTCATCAAGGTCTTCCCGGGCAATGAAACCAACCTCGACTGGATCGACGGCGAAGTGATCGGCAACCACGCATACAGCGCGGTGCTCGGCCGTAACGTACCGACCATCAAGGAACTGCAGCAAAAGTTGATTGACCTGCAAGCACGCGTCGTCCTGCCATTGCCAGACCTGCGCAACATCAACAAGAAGATGGCTGCCGGCGAAATGAAGGCACGCAAGGCCAAGCGCGAAATGACCGAGGCTAACCTGCGCCTGGTGATTTCGATCGCAAAGAAGTACACCAACCGCGGTCTGCAGTTCCTCGACCTGATCCAGGAAGGCAACATCGGCCTGATGAAGGCGGTGGACAAGTTCGAGTACCGTCGCGGTTACAAGTTTTCGACGTACGCGACATGGTGGATTCGTCAGGCGATCACCCGTTCGATCGCCGATCAGGCGCGCACCATCCGTATTCCGGTGCACATGATCGAGACGATCAACAAGATGAACCGCATCTCCCGCCAGATTCTGCAGGAAACCGGTGCTGAGCCGGATCCGGCGACACTGGCAATCAAGATGGAAATGCCGGAAGACAAGATTCGCAAGATCATGAAGATTGCGAAAGAGCCGATTTCGATGGAAACACCGATCGGCGACGACGACGATTCCCATCTTGGCGATTTCATCGAAGACAACAACACATTGGCTCCCGCCGATGCGGCGTTGCATGCGTCGATGCGTGGCGTGGTCAAGGATGTGCTCGACTCGCTGACGCCGCGCGAAGCCAAAGTGCTGCGCATGCGTTTCGGTATCGAGATGTCCACCGACCATACGCTGGAAGAGGTCGGCAAGCAGTTCGACGTCACGCGTGAACGCATTCGACAAATAGAGGCAAAAGCGCTGCGCAAGCTGCGCCATCCGTCCCGCTCCGACAAGCTCAAGAGCTTCCTCGAAGGTAGTTGATCCGGTAACCGACCACACACTGATGCGGCTGAAAGGCCGCATTAGTCACATCGGGCTTTATGTACATCGCTATCGTCGTGTAAAAGTAGTAGGAAGCGAGCGACAACAGTGCCTGGTTGGAATAAAATACACAGCTTTCCGGGCCTCTAGCTCATGCTTGGTTAGAGCAGCGGACTCATAATCCGTTGGTGCCGTGTTCGACTCACGGGAGGCCCACCATATAAAACAAAGGGTTAGCGCCGTAATGGCAGCTAACCCTTTTTCGTTTGCGAACCAGTAGGTAAATAGTAGGCAACTCAGTACAAAAACTAATGGCCCTTCAATCGTTTCGAATTTGGTATGCCATGACACACGGTTGGGATTTCCGCCATACATACCAGAGATACTCCAGTGAGAATTTGTAAGTCTTGACTAGTCAAAGGTAAATAGATGAGCCGAAGCACCAACGATACTTGTCACAATTACTTCTATTAGGCACTATTGTATTGATATCGATGCACGAACTTAGCGCTGCATCTGTGCACAAGTCAACGACACCCATCATGTATAGAATTGAAGATTGCACTACATGACAGGTAGAACAGATGTAAAAATTGATTGATTTGCGCCTTAATAGGGATTCTTGAAGGCTATATTTCCTTTCATGAATCCCATAAATTTTACTGAGCAAGACCAATAGTTATGCCAGTTGACTCAAGAACAACAAAAATTTACCACATTACAGACGTTGCTAATTTGCAAGGAATCGTTACTGCTGGTGGTCTATTTTCGGACGCTCAAGTGCGCGCTTCAAATCGAAATATCACCGAGATTGGCTATGCCCACATAAAGCAACGTCGACTTGCTGAGTACACAGTGCCTTGTTGTAACAACCGAGCTGTCGGCGAATTCGTGCCGTTTTATTTCTGCCCAAGGTCGCCTATGCTTTTTACTATCAATAAAGGGAGCACTGGACGCCCGGCAGGCTGTCAAACAAGCATTGTGCACTTAGTCAGTGTGGTGCATCATGCAACTGCATTGGGACGGCCGTGGGCAATCAGCGATGGCAATGCTGGTGCCGGCTACACCAGTTTCTCAAATGACAACGACGCGCTCGATAAGGTCAATTGGAACATTGTTCGATCAAATTCATGGGGTGGCGATCGTCTTCATATCAAAATGACAGAATTTCTAATCGCGGATTTTTTTCCGGTGACGTCATTTGTAGAAGTCGGTTGCCATAACGAGCAAGTTGCCGAGCAAGTTAAACAAATCATGGCGAGACAAATCCCTCCGCTTACGGTTCATGTCTCACCACACTGGTATTACTAAAAATGGTCGAACTCAATAACGGGAATTTGCTGACCGCACAAGTCGAGGCACTGGTCAATACCGTCAACACTGAAGGCGTGATGGGTAAGGGCATAGCACTGCAATTTAAGCAGGCATACCCAGCTATGTTCAAATCATATGAGGCCGCTTGCAAAGCCAAGGAAGTGCGATTAGGGCGCGTTCATGTCTATGATCTTGGAGGCCTAGTTGGCGGACCAAAATGGATTATCAATTTTCCTACAAAAGGACATTGGAAATCAAAAAGCCGGTTGGTGGATATCAAAGCTGGACTCGAGGATCTAGTAGCGAAGGTGCGTGAGCTTAATATTCGCTCGATAGCCGTGCCGCCTCTTGGCTGTGGCTTTGGCGGTCTGAGTTGGGCAGATGTTGAGCCGCTCATCATGAAGGCGTTCGCGCCCTTACCCGATGTGGATGTGAAATTATTCACCCCATCGGGAGCCCCTCTGGCGACTTCTATGCCTAACAGGACAGAGAGACCTGCTATGACCAAGGGCAGAGCCGCTTTGATCGCTATTATGCAGAGATACCAGCAAGGATTGCTTGATCCTTTTATAAGCCTGCTTGAAATACATAAGTTAATGTACTTCCTCCAAGAAGCTGGCCAGCCGCTAAAACTGCAATATGAAGCTAATCAGTTTGGACCATATGCGAAAAATCTACGTCAAGTACTCATCAAATTAGAAGGGCACTTTTTGCAAGGGTATGGGGACGGCCAAGATAGCCCAACAAAGCCGATTGAATTGAAAGAAGGAGCAGCAGAGGCAGCGGAACCAGTCCTGATGGAAGATCCTGCTCTTGTTCAAAGAATGAGCCGGGTCTCGACTCTAATTGAAGGATTTGAGGACCCATATGGTTTGGAATTACTTAGCTCGGTGCACTGGGTAATGTGTCGATCTATAGATGCGCGAGAGTCCCCAAAAATGGCGATTGAAATGGTTCACAACTGGAACAATCGCAAGAGAGCTGTTTTGAAGGCGGATCACCTTCAACGGGCGTGGGATCGTTTGAAAATGCAGCACTGGGATACTGAATCAGTAAGTGCGCTCCACTAGTGCAGTGGCCACTATTCGGTAAATCGATCTCTTTATCAGTGTAAAGGGGTGGCGCGCATAACTCTGTCAAAACATCTGAGAACATCTCTACCCGCACGCATCATTTTCCGGATTACATTTAACTAGTCGAAAGCGATTCCGTGCTCGGCCGGCCATGAAATGGACTTGAGTTCTGCAAGTCGCGCAGCTCCCCAACCTCTTTCAATACCCATGGCATAGTAGGCAAGCCCAAATACGTGACGCTGTAGGCCAAGAATAGAGTCAAAGCCGAGTACTTGGTGAGGCGGGCGATTACTTAATTGAAAGCGCTCAAGATAGTGAATGTGCGCTCGGAGTGTGTTCTTAAATTGTTTTGTTAGGCGTGGAGCAGTGCCGTCGACAGTGAGGCCAAGCACTATTTTTCGCGAACCTGGGGAAACAATGTGGGCTTTTGCATGATTAGGCCAGAAGCCATGAGACTTGAGCTTTGCATGTCCATCGCAAAGCAACTGTACGGCTTTGGCTCGAGACCAAGTGGAAGTTACAGAAGAGAAAGTGATGTCATCAGCATATCTGGTGTATATCATGCCGTTTTGCCTGGCCAGCAGGCTAAGTTCTTTGTCTAAGTCGTACACAGCTAGATTCGCAAGCAGTGGACTAGTCGGCGCACCCTGTGGCAAATGGCCGACGTAGTTATTGGCATACGAGGATATCCCTGCCTTCGAAGGTTGTATTCTACGGGGGCTTTCCTTGCGGATCCTGGTGCAGATTCGCGTAAGTTCGAATGCGACGAGAGGTTGGTATCCAAATGAACGAAAGACCTTGTATACCTTAGTCTCCAAAATTGACTCGAAAAAGTTAGTCACGTCCATCTTCACCATCCATCGAGCCTCGCAGTGAAGCGACGCCGTATCCACAATCTTTGAACCGGGACGGTAGGCACAAGCCGCCTCGTGGAAACGACCGAACTGCAAAATGTTTTCATGAATCCAACGTTGCGCTTTGATCAACATAGGGTGAGGCACACAGATCGTCCGAGTCCTTCCGTGAGCGTGCCCTACATTGTTCTTCTTAACCGTGAAAACATGATAAAAACTATGATCTGAAGATCCCCCGCGTGTGACCACGCCGCGAAGGAAGTCGTATGGAACACCAGTCTCATGGGCTAAGTGATTCAGCGTGAGGATCGGTGGAGCATGCGGATTAACAGCACGAATAGCTTCGGCCGTCGCAATTGCACGGTTAAGCAAGCCAATGTTTTTATTGGTAGCTAGACCTTCTTTTAGATATCGCTGAGATTGCCAGTGGTTCATCTACCTTTGGCCCCGCCTTGCGGGGCGCCTCCCGATCTGACCCGAGGTTACGCTGGTAGCCAGACTCGGGAGGCGTCCTCAAGTTGGCGCCGGTTCAATCATTGGTGTTCGGACATCCTACACCTCACCTCAACATATAGCTAAGGTTCAGCCACAAGGGTTACCCCTTATGGATTCTAGCTTTCCACTAATACGGCTCTCTCAGCGATGATGGATAATAATTGGTTTTACCAGTAATGGGAATATGTAAAGTTCCTAGCACTGGACGGTTCAAATGAACGATCAATGTAAAACCTGTAGTTGTAAGCCGTCCCGAACTGGTTAGCAGTCCTTGTTGTTGTGCCCGTGCTGAGGCGTCTAGTAATATTACAAACGGCAGGCATGTGGCAGCGACCAAATCGTCCGAATTGCGGCGTCCCTTGTAGATGGCAGCTAGAAGAGTAATCATTGCGCGTTGTTCCTTGCTGCTGGTAATGAATGCAGGATTACGGGCAATATTCGAACATCGAATATTATCTAACGCACTGATTTGTGTATCGTTAAAATCGCTTATTTCCGACTCACTGAATTCCTCAGCAGATCTAGAGGGAAACAGTGCAGTCCACGTTTCCTTTTTGCTGCGTGTTGTCGTCGTAAACATAGCGGGAACATTGTTTGGGCAGGAATGTTCAAACGCAATCAGAGCCCCAGTGCGTTTGTATCCGAGCGGCTCGGAAGCGCCTGGCGGAAATCGACTGCAAAGATTCTCCATGGTTATGGCTTCTACACCCTTAAAAGAATTAGAAATAGTAGGGCAAGGGCGAACCTGGACCACAGTAGGGTGACAAGGATGTCGTCGAACTAGTTTGAGGCCACGGTCAGTTGCTGAATAGCAAAGTACCGACAATTGGCAATAGCCACTGCTTTTCCAACTTCGTACGGATGCGACCCGCCATAACGAGTCGAGCATCTCCCACGTCCTTTTGCCTGAGCCAATGAAGTCCGTTACGACGACTAATTGCTTAACATGCATGCGTTTTAGGGCGGTTGTATGCGGATGCATGATAAACCTAGCTTGTTCCGTCCTGCATAGTCTTGAGACTAGGGATGCAACAACACCTTCACTACCGACTTCCTGTCGAAGATTGTTTGGTGAGCGAACGGCTGGGATGGCACTTCCTGCCGCAGTCCATCGCTGCGGAAGTCTCGGTCCGCGATTTGATGCAACTTCTTTATACATCGGAGCAGCAATTTGGTCTTTCAATCTGTTTCTTATCTTACGGCCATCGGGCTTTTTGTAGGGCCAACGTGGCTTCACTTTTTGCAGCTCACGTTCGATGTAGAAAGCAGCCTTTTGAGGTACTGGAAACGTACTTAGAATAAGCCTGCGTAAATCACGTTTGAACTCCGTTGCAGTAACAAACTTGAATTTCTTTAATAACTGGCCTGCTGCTACGAAATCATCGGGTTCCTTGAACTGTTGCCGCCAGAGTACCGCTGCTTCACTTTTTAGAATGGACATATTATTACTTCCATTTGAGAGCAACTACGTTATTCGCTAGGTTGCTTACGCATGACTGTATTTTTAGGTTTCCAACTAAGGATATTTTGTATAACTATTGTCAAAGGTTTGTATAGCCTTTATCAAGTGCTTTGTAATTGGTGATTCCATTCATTCCATGAAATGACGAGTCCTTTTTTTTCACGCGCTTGTAAGGCTTTGGTCACTTTGTTGCAAAAATCCGAACGGACAAATAAGGGATAGAGTTGGGTCCAATGGTAGCGATCAAGTTGTTTCAATACGCTTCGCCAAGTTGAAACCCACGGCTTTTTGAATCGCCCCTGGTTTCATAGACACTTCCGAGCCTTACAATTTGGCTAAAGGGAGGTGTTATGAGCGGCAAACGGTACACAGAAGAATTCAAGGTGGNTGAATCGCCCCTGGTTTCATAGACACTTCCGAGCCTTACAATTTGGCTAAAGGGAGGTGTTATGAGCGGCAAACGGTACACAGAAGAATTCAAGGTGGAAGCAGTCAAGCAGGTTACGGAACGAGGACATCCAGTTGCGGAAGTGGCAAGCCGTCTGGGGGTAACGCCCTACAGCATGTACCAGTGGGTCAAGAAGTACAGTGTTGCCGAGCCTGAACGGCAGGCAGCGCAGGACCAAGAAGCGGAAGTACGTAGACTCAAGGCGGAGCTCAAACGCGTCACCGAGGAGCGCGATATCCTAAAAAAGGCCGCCGCGTACTTTGCCAAGACGTCCGGGTGAGGTACGCATTCATCCGTGAGCATGAGGCACAGCATGCAATACGTCGGCTGTGCAAGATGATGGTCGTGCATCCGAGCGGTTATTACGCCTGGCGTTCCAACCCGCACTCCAGGCGCAGTATCGAAGACCGGCTTCTGCTTGGGCACATCAAACAGTCATGGCTGGAAAGCGGCGCAGTGTACGGCTATCGCAAGGTACACGAGGACCTGCGTGTACTGGGGGAGGACTGCGGCCACAATCGAGTCTATCGTTTGATGCGGCAAGCCGCCATTCGCTCGCAGACCGGTTACCACCGGCGGCCAGGACATCGGGGCGGAGTTCCTGCCGTCATCGCTCCCAATCGTCTACAACAGCAATTCGATGTGGCAGAGCCTAATCGCGTATGGGTTACCGATATTACCTACATCCGTACGCATGAAGGCTGGCTGTTTCTGGCTGCCGTACTCGACTTGTTCTCGCGCCAGGTAGTAGGCTGGTCAATGCAATCTCGAATGAACAAGGAGTTGGCACTCGACGCGTTACTGATGGCCGTCTGGCGTCGGCAACCAACGGAGACGGTGACGGTGCATTCGGACCAGGGGAGTCAGTTCAGCAGCTACGACTGGCAGGCCTTCCTGAAGGCCCACAACCTTCAGGCCAGCATGAGCCGACGCGGGAACTGTCATGACAATGCCGTAGCAGAGAGCTTCTTCCAACTACTCAAGCGTGAACGGATACGACGTCGGGTCTACAGCACGCGAGAAGAAGCAAAGCAGGATGTGTTCGACTATATCGAGATGTTTTATAACTCAAGGCGCCGGCATGGTTACAACAACCACCTATCACCGGTAGACTACGAGAAGCAATACTTCGAACGGCTCGCTAGTGTCTAGGAT
>NZ_LMHZ01000012.1 GCF_001428545.1 Noviherbaspirillum sp. Root189 | reverse complement strand
GGGTGTGCGCCGTGATAAGGCGATGTAGTTCCAGCGGGTGGAAGCCCCGCCCGGCGAAGTGCTCCCGCCGGAAGCTACCGGAGCAGCGGTGGAGGTAACGAAGCCGCTGAAGCCTCCGAGACGATGCTTGCCACGATATACGGTGGCAGCGCGAGTGTGCAGGCCGTAACGCGAGTGAACGCTGAGCAAACCTCGAAAATGCCGATGCACAGGCCGACCCGGCAACCCTATCGGGGAAGGCTGACACGACGGAACGGATTGAGCAAAGTAGTGCCGCCCGTCGCTGTGCCGGGGTAGTGGCGACAGCATGTACACAAGGAACACATACGCAACACGGGAAACCCCGTGGCGTGGTCGGGGACGACCAACCGGACGCCCGTGAGGGACGGTCCGGGCGCTACGGGGTGACGGAGAGGCTTGTAGTACCGTTGAAGCCGGGTAATGCCGGTGGAGGGAAGGGGCCTTGGTTCAGTATCAACGCAGGAAGTAGCGAGGGACAGGAGATTGGGCAACCTATCAACTCCGGAAAGTGTTCAGAAGCTGCAGGTGGCGTTACACGCGAAAGCGAAGTCGTCAGACGGCTATCGTTTCTACGCGCTGTACGACAAGATCCACCGGCAAGACGTCCTGGCGCAGGCCTGGGCCCAGTGCCGCGCCAACAAGGGCGCACCGGGCGTGGACCGTCAGGACTTTGCCGACATCGAGGCGTACGGCGTAGAGCGCTGGCTGGCTGAACTGGCGCTGTCGCTCAGGAAGGAAACTTACCAACCGGATCCTATAAGAAGGGTGTTCATTCCCAAGCCCAATGGCAAGCTAAGGCCATTGGGCATCTCGACTGTTCGCGATCGGGTCTGCATGACGGCAGCGATGCTGGTGCTGGAACCGATCTTTGAAGCCGACCTTCCTCAGGAGCAGTACGCGTACCGGCCGGGCCGCAATGCCCAGCAGGCCGCAACCGAGGTGCAGGAGCGGCTTCACCGGGGACAGACGGACGTGGTCGATGCCGATCTGGCCGACTACTTCGGCAGTATTCCACACCCGGAACTGATGCGTTCGCTGGCGCGACGCATCGTCGACCGGCGTGCGCTGCATCTGGTTCGGATGTGGCTGGAATGCGCTGTCGAAGAAACCGACAGGAAAGGTGTCAGGACGCGCTCAACTGTTGCCCGGGACAGTGGATGTGGCATTCCGCAAGGCTCGCCGATCTCGCCGCTGTTGTCGAATCTGTATATGCGGCGGTTCGTGCTGGCCTGGAAGAAGCTGGGGCTGGAGTATCGCCTTGGCAGCCACATCGTCACCTATGCCGATGACCTCGTGATCCTGTGCAAACGCGGCAAGGCCGAAGAAGCCTTGCAGTGGATGCGGCAGATCATGGGCAAACTGAAGCTGACGGTGAACGAGGAGAAGACACGCCTCTGCAAGGTACCGGAAGGCGAGTTTGACTTCTTGGGCTTCACGTTTGGCAGGCGGTATTCGTCAACGACTGGCAAGGCGCGCACTGCGTTGTGGCCGTCAAAGAAGAGTATCAGGCGCATGGTCGAGAAGGTCCATGACCTCACGCGTCTGTCGAACGCTTGGCAGGAGACCACGGAGCTGGTGGGCAAATTGAACCGCACGTTGCGCGGCTGGGCGAACTACTTCGATGTAGGGTCGGTCAGCCGGGCATACCGTGCGCTCGATATGTACACGGCGACGCGGTTGCGGCGGTGGCTGCGCAACAAGTACAAGGTCAGGCGACGTAGGGGCGGGACATATCCACTCTCGCACCTCTACGGGTACTTCGGGCTCGTGCGTCTGGCTGCGCGCGGTGGCGTAGCGTGGCGTGTGTGAAGGCGTGATGTACTGTCCGAGAGCCGGATGCGGGAGATCTGCAAGTCCGGTTCGATGAGGAGGATGTGGAAACGGGGAGATGGCAGACGCTACTAGGGCACCGCAATGCGAAAGCAGCGGCAAACGGACAAGCCAAGCCTAAGACTACCGCGCCACATCCTTACTCTACCGCGTCCTCGGGGAGATGGCAGACGCTACTAGGGCACCGCAATGCGAAAGCAGCGGCAAACGGACAAGCCAAGCCTAAGACTACCGCGCCACATCCTTACTCTACCAATTACTTCAAATTCCGCACGCCCGCCACAGAAGCCGGCTTGCAAAATGGCCTGAGCGCGCCTGCATTGGTGACCGGGGCCGATGGCGCAGTACGTTATGCCTATGCCGGCGATCTTCAGGGAAACCTATGGAGATTTGACTTCACCGGGACAATGCCGTGGACGAGCGCCCTTGCGGGAACCAAGCCGTTGTTTGTCGCTAAAGATAGCAAGGGCAATCGCCAGCCGGTGACCACACAGCCGCGCGTCGTCTTCGCTCCCGAAGGTGGCTATGTGGTGCTGTTCGGAACTGGAAAATTTATCGAAAATGATGACGCTGCCAAGGGAAATTTTTCGACACAGACGTTCTACGGCGTACTGGATACATTGAAAGGCGACTATGCGATCGGCGGCAGGGCTGAACTGTCCGAGCGCAAGCTGGAGAAGGCAGGTGGCGCGTTCGCGATTACCGGTGCGCCTGTCGCCTACGACGCTGGGAGCGCTGGCGGCAAGGGCTGGTTTTTCGACTTTATGGAATCGGACAAAACAGGTGAGCGCAGCGTCACCAACCCGATGGTCATCAACGGGCTGTTATTCTTCAATACACTTATGCCCGGATCTGACCCATGCGACGCCGGTGGCGGACGCAGCTACGTGGTCAATACCCTCAGCGGCATTCCGGCCAATGGCGGCGTCACCGGCCAGCTTTCCACGGTTGGCATGCTAAGTGCGCCGGTCCCTTTCGAAACGACGACAGAAATCGGGGACCGCAACGCGGTTGGCAGGCGCGCACTCAGGAAAAAATATTCCATCGTGAACTTTGGCACCGGCAACGGTTCTTCGTCTGGCACGACTGTCAACAGCAACGGCGCTGCCGGAGAAAAGGTGGAAGCAGCGCTGCCGGCAGGACGGTTCAGCTGGCGTGAAATTCCTAACTGGCAGGAACTCAGCAATGCAGCCCCGAAGAAATAAGGTCGTCAAAATGAAGAACTGCGACACCTTGCGCCAAGCCGGCTTTACGTTAATCGAATTGATGATCGTGGTTGTCATCGCTGGCATCCTTGCGGCAATTGCCTATCCTTCTTACCTGGAGTCGGTTCGCCGTACCAAACGCGCGGAAGGCAAGGCGGCTTTGACGGAAATCTTGTTGCATCAGGAACGCTACTACTCGCAACACAATACTTACGTAGAGTTTTCGGCTACATCGGCTAACAAGGATTCTTTCAAATGGTATTCGGGCAGCAGTGCTGCCAACAGCGCCTATGAACTCGCGGCAACGGCCTGCGTTGATGAGGTGATTGCCAACTGTGTCAAGCTTATTGCCAAGCCGGGAACTGCGCTCGTCGATGGTCATTTCAGCGATCCAAAGTGCGGTGAGCTAGGTATGTCGAGCAATGGTAAAAGGAGTCCTGAAAATGCCGAGTGCTGGAAATAACAGCAAATATGGTGATGAATACGGCATGTGCGTATGCCGTATTCATCATGCACGCCGTTCACATGCGGCGGGAGATGCGCGATGTCTGCACGTCGACCTTGTACCGCAAAGGGCAGCCGGGTTTTCACTTGTTGAATTGATGACAGCCCTCGCTGTGGCGGCGTTCCTGCTGGGGCTTGCCATTCCGTCGTTTGCCGAACTGATTCAAAACCAGAAAGCGAGCGCGACGGTGAATGACTTTTTATCAGCCATACAACTGACACGCTCGGAGGCTATACGACGTGGAATGCGTGTGGACCTTGTTCCTGTCGGCGACAACTGGGCAACCGGGTGGACCATCTTTATGGATGAAGACGGGGATCAAAAAGTCGGTGCGGGCGAGCAAATCATCTACACGCACGCACCTGTGCCCACCGGTATGTCGGTCAGTTCTGCCATGACCGACCAGTCGCCGCTCTACCTCGCCTATACCGGCACTGGCCGCAGCAGGACTAATCTTGCCGGCGGTCAGCAGCTTCAATTTGGTTCTTTCACTTTTGAGCTTGGCAATCAACGGCGCAAGATTTACCTGAATGCTTTGGGGCGGCCGCGGGTCTGCAGTCTGAAACCGGGCGAAGCAAGTTGTTGACTAACGCACCCGCCAAAGGGGTCCGGCGCGCAAGCCAGCGGGCCGCTCGCCGCAGGCGGCACGGTGCAAGCTGCGGCGTCAGGCGTATGGCACGATAGAATGTCGCTTTGGCCATGTACTGTATGGCCCACCAATAACCGGAGCGGCATTTCCGTGGATATAGACAACGACCGGCAAGGCATGATGCTGGCCCTGGAATGGGCGGCCAAAGGCATGCTGACAACCAGCCCGAACCCGAGAGTAGGCTGCATTATCGTTAAGGATGGGCGCGTGATCGGAGAGGGCCATACCCAGCCTCCCGGACAGGCACATGCCGAAGTGCAGGCCCTGAACGACGCAGCCCGCCGTGGCAACGATGTGCGCGGCGCGACCGCTTACGTGACACTGGAGCCGTGCAGCCACTTCGGGCGGACGCCGCCTTGCGCCGATACGCTGATTCGCGCCGGTATTGGCAAGGTGGTAGCCGCGCTGGGCGATCCCAATCCGCTTGTCGGGGGGCAGGGCTTTGCCAAACTTCGCGCTGCCGGGATTGAAGTGGTTTCGGGTGTATGCGAAAGAGAAGCACGCGAAATGAATATTGGCTTCCTGTCCCGGATGCAGCACGGCAAGCCTTGGGTACGCATGAAATCGGCAGCCAGCCTTGACGGTCGTACCGCACTCCATAACGGGCTGAGCCAATGGATTACATCGTCTCAGGCGCGCGACGATGGTCATTGGTGGCGTGCGCGCGCCTGTGCCATCCTGACCGGCATAGGAACGGTTCAGGAAGATGATCCCCAATTGAACGTCCGTGCCATCGAGACACCGCGCCAGCCCAGGCGTGTCGTCATCGACAGCAGACTGCAGATTGACATCGATGCGCGTGTCCTCGCCGGTGGAGGAACCTGGATCGTTGCCGCGCAGGGCAATGCCGACAAGGAGGCGCGACTGCGCGAGCGCGGTGCCGAGATCATTCTGTTGCCCAATTCCCATGGAAAAGTCGATCTTCCGGCGCTGATGGAAGAACTCGGGCGCAGGCAGATCAACGAACTGCATGTGGAAGCAGGCTTCAAGCTGAACGGATCGCTGATCCGCGAACGCTGTGTTGATGAATTGCTGCTTTATCTTGCCCCGAGTCTGCTCGGCGATGCGCAAGGCATGTTTGATTTGAAAGCACTCGACAATCTCGAGGGCCAGAAGCGGCTAGCCTTCCACGACGTCAAGCAAATCGGCCCGGATTTGCGTATCCTTGCTCGTTTTATCTGATTGGATTCAGACCATGTTTACCGGAATCGTCGCCGCGGTCGGCAAAATTTCATCGATTACGCCTTTGGGCAGCGAACCTGACGCCGGAGTACGTCTCACCGTCGATGCCGGTGGTTTACCAATGACGGATGTCGGTCTTGGCGACTCGATCGCACTCAATGGAGCCTGCATGACCGTAGTCAGCAAGACTGCAACCGGCTTCACGGTGGATGTGTCGCGTGAAAGCCTGAACCGCACCGCCGGCCTTGATGCAGTCGGAGAGGTTAATCTGGAAAAAGCGCTGACACTGGCAGACCGGCTGGGTGGGCATCTGGTCTCCGGGCACGTCGATGGTCTCGGCGTCGTACGCAAATTCGAGCCGGTAGGTGAATCCATGGAACTGGTCGTTGAAGCGCCGCGCGAACTGGCAAAATACCTAGCCTACAAGGGTTCGATTGTAGTCAACGGCGTATCGCTGACGGTCAATCGCGTCGCGGATACCGCCCAAGCTTGCGAATTTTCGATCAACCTGATCCCCCATACCGTTGAAGTGACCACTCTCAAGCATCTGAAAGCGGGATCGAAGGTCAACCTTGAAATCGACCTGATCGCGCGTTATGTGGAGCGCATGCTCAGTCTCAAGGCCTGAAGTTCAGACTGGCCGTTCCTACCTGCGCCAGCGGGTTTTCGGATGGCGTTTGTTCGGATTTGTTTCGGCTCTGAAAGTTGGAAGCAGCCTAAATCCTTTAAAATAGCAGGCTACATAGGATCTTAGTCATGGCTATTTCAACAACACAAGAAATCATTGCCGAGCTGCGTGCCGGCCGTATGGTCATCCTCGTCGATGAGGAAGATCGTGAGAACGAAGGCGATCTGGTGCTCGCGGCGGAGTTTGTCACGCCGGAAGCCATCAATTTCATGGCAAAGTTTGGTCGTGGACTGGTTTGCCTGACGCTGACGGAAGAGCGCTGCAATCTGTTGAACCTGCCGATGATGACCACTCGCAACGGTACATCCTACGGCACCAATTTCACGGTATCGATCGAAGCGGCTGAAGGCGTAACCACCGGCATTTCTGCCGCCGACCGTGCACGGACAGTGCAGGTTGCCGTTGCCAAGAACGCCAAACCCAGCGATATCGTTCAGCCTGGACATATATTTCCGCTGAAGGCGCAGAAGGGTGGCGTACTCATGCGTGCCGGACATACCGAGGCAGGCTGCGACTTCGCGGAGCTTGCCGGCCTGACACCCGCCGCAGTAATCTGCGAAATCATGAAGGACGACGGCACCATGGCGCGGTTGCCGGACCTCATGGAATTTGCACAGGAACATGGCTTGAAGATCGGCACCATCGCTGACCTGATTCATTATCGTAGTCAGAATGAAAGCATCGTCGAGCGGGTGGCCGAGCGCGTCATGCATACCGCGCATGGGCCGTTCCGAACCATCGCTTACCGTGACAAACCCAGTGGCGGCGCCCACCTTGCTTTGGTACATGGTGACATCGCACCGGACCTGGAAACGCTGGTACGGGTGCATCAGCCGGTATCGATCCTTGATTTGCTGGAAACGCGCACCACGACGCATTCGTGGAACACGGCATCAGCAATGGCCGCGATTCAGGCGTCTGAACGTGGTGCCATGGTGCTGCTGAACTGCGAAGAATCCGCGGATCAAATGTTTGCCCAGTTCGATGCGCTCAACAATCCGGACGCCGTGCCGCAACCACGGGGATCGCGGCTTGATCTGCGTACCTATGGCATTGGTGCACAGATCCTCAAGGATCTCGGCGTCGGCAAGATGAAACTGTTGGCAAGCCCGCGCAAGATGCCGTCCATGACCGGATTTGACCTCGAAGTGGTCGGTTACCAGGCAAAACCCGAAATTTAAGCGCAAGCAAAAGAACCAAGAAGCGACTTCGTCCAGTCAGACAGGAGTCAAATAATTTATAACCGCCCTTGTGGCGAACGCAACGACAGTTCGAGGCGTCCGATGCAAGGCAGCAGTTTCATTGAGCGCGATTGCGCATAAAGGAATCACCATGACCGTAGGAACATACGAATCGAACTTGAGCGGAGAAGGTGTGCGCGTAGGTATTGTGCAGGCCCGGTTCAACGAAGACGTTTGCCACGGCCTGTTGTCCGCTTGTCTGGCGGAACTGAAGCATCTTGGCGTTGCCGACGAAGACGTATTGCATGTGACGGTGCCCGGCGCACTGGAAATTCCTCTGGCCCTGCAGAAAATGGCCGAAACCCAGCAATTCGATGCTCTCATCGCCATCGGCGCAGTGATTCGCGGTGAAACCTACCACTTCGAACTGGTATCCAATGAGTCCGGTGCCGGAATTACACGCGTTGGACTGGATTTCGGTATTCCAATCGCCAATGCGGTCCTGACGACCGATACCGACGAGCAAGCCGAGGCAAGGATGGCGGAAAAGGGTACGGATGCCGCTCGCGTCGCCATTGAAATGGCGAACCTGTCGATCGCGCTGGAAGAACTCGCCGACGTTACCGAGGAAGAGTAAGACATGAACCAGAAGACAGCGCACGCCAATCCGAACAAGAACCGCACGCCGAGGCACCGCGCGCGCGAGTTCGCGTTGCAAGGCCTGTATCAATGGCTGCTCGCCAATGAGGATGCTGGCGCAATCGATGCCAACATTCGCGAGGCCCATGGTTTCGACAAGGCTGATGCCGACCATTTCAATGCCTTGCTGCACGGCTCAATCAAGCAGGCGACGACCCTGCGCGAAAATCTTGCGCCATTGATCGATCGTCCTATCGAACAGCTTTCCCCTGTGGAGCATGCTGCTCTGCTGATCGGCGCCTATGAGCTCGCCAATCACATTGAAATTCCGTACAAAGTCGTGATCAATGAAGCGGTCGAACTGACCAAATCCTTTGGCGGTATTGATGGGCACAAGTATGTCAATGGCGTGCTCGACAAGTTCGCCGCCAAAGTACGTAACGTCGAAGTCGACGACGCCCGCAAACGCTAAGCGGCTAGGGCAACCCTGCAAAAGCGAGGCGCCATTCGACGTTTCGCGTGGCGAAGCCCGGGCTGCGTGGTCTGCAGCCTTTGCCATGCCTGAGCAACGCTCAGGCCAAAACTAAGAGCATTCCCTCGCATTCCCTCGATATCATCCATCGCAATGAATCCACTTCTGGCTTCCCGACTTGCCAACATCGCGCCATTCCATGTGATGGAGCTGGCCAAGAAAGCAACCGAACTTGAGCGCCAGGGCCGCTCGATTATCCATATGGGAATCGGCGAGCCCGACTTCACGGCGGCACAGCCTGTGATCGACGCCGCGACACGCGCGATGGCAGACGGCAAGATGCAGTACACCTCGGCGACCGGGATTCCGGCCTTGCGCGAAGCGATTGCCGCACATTACCAGCGTGTTTACGGCTTGAACATCGCGCCATCGCGCATCATTGTGACCGCCGGTGCGTCGGCCGCGCTGCTGCTGGCTTGCGCGGCCTTGGTTGAGAAAGGCGCAGAGGTGTTGATGCCGGATCCATCTTACCCATGCAACCGGCACTTTGTGGCGGCATTTGAGGGACACGCGAAGATGATTCCCAGCGGACCGGAACATCGCTTCCAGCTGTCGGATGACATGGTGCGCGAACACTGGAATGCGTCAACCCGTGGTGTGCTGCTTGCATCACCCTCGAATCCCACCGGCACCTCGATCCCGCATGACGAACTGCGCCGTATCGTGGCAACGGTACGCGAAAAGAATGGCTTTACCATCGTCGACGAGATTTACCAGGGCCTTACCTATGACGAAGAGCCATTTTCGGCATTGTCGCTGGGCGAGGACGTCATCGTCATTAACAGTTTCTCGAAGTACTTCAACATGACAGGATGGCGTCTCGGCTGGCTTGTGGTGCCGGATGCCATGGTGCCGGCGATTGAGAAGCTGGCGCAGAACCTGTTTATCTGCGCGTCCAGCATTGCGCAGCACGCCGGTGTTGCCTGCTTTACCCCTGAAGCTATTGCAATCTATGAAGAACGCAAAGCCGAATTCAAGTGCCGTCGTGACTTTATTGTGCCTGCGTTGCGGCAGCTTGGATTTCGGGTGCCAGTCACCCCGGACGGGGCGTTCTATGTCTACGCGGACTGTTCAGCGTTGTCCGGCGATGCCGACCAGCTGACCATCGACATGCTGCATGACGCCGGCGTAGTGCTAGTGCCTGGCCTGGATTTTGGGCCTTACACAGCTCGTCAGTACATTCGCCTGTCCTATGCGACATCCATGGAAAACCTGAAGGAAGCGGTGGCGCGTCTTGAAAAGTTTTTTGCGGCACGCCGCTGAGAGCGGAAGTTGCGAATCATCTTCGGGTGAAAAGTAAAAAGGAGCCGAAAGGCTCCTTTTTACTTTTACAGCTTTGCCTCTACACCGTATTCATAGTGCAGCGACCTGATCTGCCTTGACTGGCGGAAGGCCATCTTGTAAAGGGGAGGGCGGGGATTCAATTGCAGCCTCTTCTACTTTTGGCTCAGCCGGTTTGGGCTTGGCCGGCGTTGCACTGGCTGATGTCGTGAAGACGGGTACCTGTTTGCCCATGGCGACTTCTTTCAGTCGACGGTACTCGGCAAGTACTTTAGCGCCATAGCCAGAATCGGAATCGAAAGCGCCTGCGCCCACGTACATTTTAAGACCTGCCTCAACCGAGCCACCGCGCTGCACATAATCCTTCAGGATCAACGAACCGACACGAATATTGGCAACCGGATTAAGCGCCGCTTTGACGCCGCCAAGTTCGGCAAATTTGTCATGGTGAACCTTTGACATGACTTGCATCAGGCCTTGCGCACCAACCGGACTTTCGGCAAAAGGATTGAAACCCGACTCGATCGCCATTACCGAAAGAATGAGCAGGGGGTCGAGCTTGATCTCCTTTGCGGTCATGTAAGCAGCGGAAACCAGCATATTGGTCGCATCGCTGGCCACGCGATACCGCTTGGACAACCAGGTGGTGACCCATTGCTGTTGTTTGGTGTTGCCGGTATTGAGATTGGCATTGACATCGGTATTGCCCAAAGGCTGGGCCGGTGCGTGTGCGGCAATCGCAGCCGGTGCAGTCGATGCAGTCGGGGTTGCCGATGATGCCTTGGTATCAAGCGCTGCGGCCGGCAGCGTGCTGTCTTCCGTTGCGGCGAACGGCGACAATTCCTTGAGCTGGTCCGCGATTTCAGGTTTGACAAACATGATGCCGAGTGCGGCGATCGCGATGATACCCAAGGCCATCAAGGTATGGTGCGCGGTTGTGAGGAAACCGCTTACCGTGTCGCGAACGAACACTGCCCAGGCAGCGGACTGGCTTGCCCTGCGTTGGGCGAAACCTGTTGTCGCCCTCATAAATAGATGTAACATTGCACCTCCTGAATCGTCGCGGCAAGCGAAGAGCCCACTACAAGACCTTGTAGACCCTTGAGTTTGCCGTGAATCAGATAATCGACTGTGACCGCGCGCGGCGCTGGTAACAGTCGTCGGATTTGCTTGCCTCAGACTGTAGGCGGCTCCATGGCGCCCGGCAGTGGCAAGCAAACTTTTCGGGGGAGAAGGCGGAAGCCTTTTGGAAACACTCCTTAAAATGTCATGTGGGACCCCGATCCCGTGAGTGGCGAGCAATCAAGTGATACTTCCTTTGCCGGGAAGCATGCTCGTCAAGTTGGGCGAATTTTAGGGGCGTGTTTATATCGAGTCAATACTAACAAACGCTGTTTTTATTACTTCTAGATCTGACAATCTCGCTGCGACGCAACAGAACCCTAATAAAATCAATTACTTGGGCTTGCATTCTACAAACATAGGCAAGTCTCAAACTTTGTGAAAAATCATGAAATATTCGGATTTGCGAGATTTTATTGCCCAGTTGCAACAAATGGGCGAACTTAAGGTGGTATCTACCCCGGTTTCACCCTATTTGGAGATGACGGAAATCTGTGACCGCACGCTGCGCGCTGGTGGACCAGCACTGTTGTTTAACAAACCTGAAAAACACACCATGCCGGTACTCGGCAACCTCTTCGGGACGCCGCGACGCGTCGCCCTGGGGATGGGGGCTGAGGATGTCAGCGAACTGCGCAAGATCGGGCATGTACTCTCTAGCCTCAAGGAGCCGGAACCTCCCAAGGGACTACGGGATGTATTGGGTCTGGGGTCGATGGTGAAGTCACTGTGGGACATGGCGCCCAAAGAGCATCGTTCCGCGCCATGCCAGGACGTTGTGTGGGAAGGTAATGATGTTGATCTGAGCCGGCTGCCGATCCAGCATTGCTGGCCCGGCGATATCGCTCCGTTGATCACATGGGGACTGGTTATTACCAAGGGCCCGCACAAGAAGCGTCAGAACCTCGGCATCTATCGGCAGCAGGTCATCGGGCGCAATAAGGTCATCATGCGCTGGCTCGCTCATCGTGGCGGCGCGCTGGATTTCCGTGAACACGGGATTGTAAATCCCGGTCAGCCTTATCCCATTGCTGTCGCTCTCGGCGCGGATCCGGCGACCATTCTTGGTGCTGTGACGCCCGTGCCGGACAGCCTGTCGGAATACCAGTTTGCCGGTTTGCTGCGTGGCAGCCGAACCGAACTTGTCAAGGCAATCGGTAGCGAGTTGCGCGTTCCGGCGTCAGCGGAAATTGTCCTGGAAGGCCATATCTACCCTGACACGTCGCATCCCAGCGGCTATGAACACGCGCTGGAAGGACCTTACGGCGACCATACCGGCTATTACAATGAGCAGGACTGGTTCCCGGTCTTTACGATCGATCGTATTACCATGCGGCGCGACCCGATTTATCACTCCACTTATACGGGTAAGCCGCCCGACGAACCCGCCATTCTCGGTGTCGCGCTCAATGAGGTATTTGTCCCCTTGCTGCAAAAGCAGTTTTCGGAAATCACCGATTTTTACCTGCCGCCCGAGGGTTGCAGTTACCGGATGGCGGTTGTCCAGATCAAGAAGGCTTACCCGGGGCATGCGAAACGCGTCATGTTCGGCGTCTGGAGTTTTCTGCGCCAGTTCATGTATACCAAGTTCATTGTCGTCGTCGACGAAGACGTTAATATCCGCGACTGGAAAGAAGTTATCTGGGCCATCACGACGCGGGTCGACCCTTCGCGCGATACCACACTGGTGGATAACACGCCGATTGATTATCTCGACTTTGCATCGCCGGTGAGCGGACTGGGTAGCAAGATGGGCATCGACGCCACCAACAAGTGGCAGGGCGAGACCAGTCGCGAGTGGGGTACCACGATCCGCATGACCGACGAGGTGAAGGCGAAGGTTGACCGGATCTGGGGTGAGCTCGGAATTTGATTTGAAGCAGAGGAGGGCAGAGCACGACCCCAATGCTGGCGCAATGTGCTGCCATGAACAGGCGCGTTTTACGGGATCCGGCTGGATTGTTGATCCGGCAACGCCCGGAAATAGAAAGACGATCGGTCTCCTTTGCTGTTAAAATACAGGTCGGCGGGCCCCTGCGCATTGTGGCATGGCCAACCTGGTCAGGTCGGGAACGAAGCAGCCACAGCCATTTCCCGCAAGTGCCGCAGACAAGGCTCGCCCCTTCTACTTTCTAAGCCTTTCCCGTCCTTAGTTCCAAACCCGCCGTAACCGACCATGTCTGCCTTTGTCGGCTCATGTTTGCTGCGCCGGCCACGCGCGCTCCAGAATCGCCTGCTGCATGGCGGTCGCTGACAAGGTACCGTACACACGGCCGGATTCGGCATCCACGCGGCTGGTAATGAACGCCTCGGCAACATCGGCCGGTGCTGATTGCAGCATCAGGCAAGCTTGCGCCGCGAGTACCAGACGTTGCGCAAAGCGGCGTGCCAGCATTTCACGCTGTTCGGGTGGTGTCGCCAAGTCCTTGCGCAAGGAAGACACCAGGCCCGACAGGGTCGCATGTCCGTTCGCCACCTCGCTAAAGTGATCGAGCAGCATCAGGAACCCTTCCGTCTCCCTCTCTATTGCGCGCAGTACATCCAGGCACATCACGTTGCCTGAACCTTCCCAGATGGAATTCACCGGCGCTTCCCGATACAGTCGCGCCATCGGACCAGTCTCGACATAGCCATTGCCGCCCCACACTTCCATGCATTCGCCGGTAAATTCCAGCGCGCGCTTGCATATCCAGAATTTGGCCGCTGGTGTGACGACACGACGCCACGCTCGTTCCAGTGGGTCGGTTGGTGATTCGAAAGCCTGAGCGAGGCGTAGCATCAACACTGTTGCCGCTTCACTCTCCAGCGCCATGTCGGACAATACATTCCGCATCAGCGGCTGCTCGGCCAGCGTCCGTCCGAACACCTTGCGGTGGCGCGCATGGTGCGCGGCCTGTACAAAGGCCTGGCGCATCAGGCCGGCACTACCGATCACGCAATCCAGGCGGGTATGGTTTGCCATCTCGATGATCGTGGGGATACCGCGGCCTTCATCGCCGACCATCACGCCGTAGGCGTCCTGAAATTCCACTTCGCTGCTGGAGTTGGAGCGGTTGCCAAGCTTGTCCTTGAGACGCTGGACCAGGATCGCGTTCTTGCTGCCGTCAGGCCGCCAGCGCGGCACAAAGAAACACGACAAGCCGCCTTCAGTGCGGGCCAGCACGAGGTGGGCGTCGCACATCGGTGCGGAAAAGAACCATTTGTGACCGGTCAGCAGGTATTCTGCGCCACGGCCTTCGCCGCCGAGAGGCCGGGCCGTCGTGGTGTTGGTACGGACATCGGAGCCGCCTTGCTTTTCCGTCATTCCCATGCCGATCAGGATGGATTTTTTCTGTTCCAGCGGCAGGTCCCGCGGGTCATGCTCGCGCGAGTAAAGCTTGTCGCGCAAGACGGCAAACAGGCGAGGTTCATTTTGCAAAACCGGAATCGAGGCAAAGGTCATGGTGGTCGGGCACAGGGAGCCCGATTCCACCTGAGACTGCAAAAAATAACCGGCAGCCCGCGCAACATGCGCGCCGGGCCGGGGATCGGACCACGGTAGGGAATGCAGGCCTTCATGACGCAGCAATCCGAGTAATGCATGCCAGCTCGGATGGAATTCCACGCGGTCCACGCGCCGGCCGACGCGGTCGTGCGTATTTAACTCAGGCAAGTGATGATTCGCCAATTCTCCCAGCCGCAGGACGTCTTCCGACCCAAGTGTTGCGCCGAAGCGCCGGAGATTCTCCTCGTGCCAGCCACCGGCGCCGCGCCGCAATCCGGCGGAAAGCGCCACATCGCTGCTGAAAAGATTGTAGTCCTGCAGTTCCGGAACTTGATTCGTTACTTCATGTGTTGGCCATTGCATTCTGGATATCCTTTTTTCACAACAAGGTCAGAGCCTATAACTTGCATCAGGTCAGGTAAAATGCTGGGTACAACCAACTGCCAGCGCCACCATGTCTTATCAAGTCCTCGCCCGCAAGTATCGCCCAAAGAGCTTCGAGACGCTCGTCGGGCAGGAGCACGTCGTGCGGGCGCTCACGCATGCGCTGGAACAGCAACGCCTGCACCACGCCTACCTGTTTACCGGCACCCGCGGCGTTGGCAAGACCACGCTTTCACGGATTCTTGCCAAGTCGCTGAACTGCGAGACAGGTATCACGGCCAAGCCCTGCGGCGTCTGCGAAGCCTGTACCGCCATCGATGCCGGCCGCTTTGTCGACTATATCGAAATGGATGCGGCATCGAATCGCGGCGTCGATGAAATGGCGCAATTGCTTGAGCAGGCAGTGTATGCACCGTCGAATGCACGCTTCAAGGTATACATGATCGACGAGGTGCACATGTTGACCAACCACGCCTTCAACTCCATGCTGAAGACGCTGGAAGAGCCCCCCGAGCACGTCAAATTCATCCTGGCAACGACGGATCCGCAAAAAATTCCGGTCACGGTATTGTCGCGTTGTCTGCAGTTTAACTTGAAGCAGATGCCGCCCGGCCACATCGTCGGCCATTTAGAGGACATCCTCGGACAGGAAAATATTGAATTCGATGCGCCTGCCTTGCGCCTTCTGGCACAGGGTGCGCATGGCTCCATGCGCGACGCGCTGTCGCTGACCGATCAGGCGATCGCTTATGCCGCCGGCAAGGTAACGCTCGACGCCGTGCAGGGCATGCTCGGCGCGCTCGACCAGTCATATCTGATTCGGGTGCTCGATGCGCTGGCCGCCAAAGATGGCGCCGGCCTGCTTGCCGTTGCCGATGAAATGGCGACCCGCAGCCTGTCGTATAACGCCGCACTGCAAGACTTGGGCACCTTGCTGCACCGGCTTGCACTGGCGCAAACCGTACCGGCCGCCTTGCCTGACGACGTACCCGAGCGTGAGGATATTCTGCGCCTGGCCGGCCTGTTCGATGCTGAAGAAATCCAGTTGTATTATCAGATTGCCGTGCATGGGCGCAATGAACTCAGCCTCGCACCGGACGAGTACGCGGGTTTCTCGATGACACTGCTGCGCATGCTGGCCTTCCGTCCCGGCATGGGTGGGGCGGAACGTGCGGCGCAGCCGCCAGCGCCTCCTGTTCCTGCGCGTGCAAGCGGTCCGGCAGCCGCACCGGCGAGTCGGACCCCGATGTCAGCACCTGTTTCCGCTTCTGCGGCTCCAGTCGCGGCGCCTGCCAGACCGGCAGGAATCAGCCCGGCTCGTGCTGCGCTCGAAGCCGCACGCAACGGTGGCAAGTCGCAGCCGGCAGTGATGCCGGTCCGTCCGGCACCATCAGCACCTCCAGCACCATCAGCCTCGCTGGCGCCATCGGCATCTTCGTCTCTACCTCCATGGGAAGAAGACATGCCGGCAGGGCGTGATGCACCGGCATTCGATTCGCTGCCTGTCGCCGCTCAAAAAAAAACTGAAGTCCGGCCCCAGCCGCAATTCCAGGCTCAGTCCCAGTCCCAGCCATTGCTGCAATCCGACACGGCGGTACTCGAAGAGCCGCCGATCATCGTCGTACCGGAACTGCCGGTGGCGGATGTACAGCCGCTTGCACCGACACCAATGCCCTCGCTCAACTGGGATGGCAACTGGCCGGTGCTGGCTGCGGCACTTCCCTTGCGCGGCGTTGTCCAGCAATTAGCCCAGCAAAGCGAGCTATTGCAATGCGAAGACAAGGGTGAAGCGGTACTCATGCATTTGCGCATCCCGCTCGAAACCTTGCGTTCGGCCGGTGCTGTCGACAAGCTGACGGCGGCGTTGACGGAACATTTCGGCAAGACGGTACGCGTGACCACGGAAATCGGCGCGGTACAGCAGACCGCCAATGCCCAGGCTGTTGCCGAGCGCGAAGCGCGTCAGCGTCAGGCGGAGGAAAACCTGACGCGCGACCCTTTCGTGCAAACCATGATGCGTGAATTCGGCGCGACAATCGTGCCGGGTTCAATCAAGCCGGCCTGAGCGCGCAAGTGCCGGGACGGGGTTAACATAATCTCACCAACAATCAGGAGTTAGACCATGATGAAGGGCCAACTGGCCGGGCTGATGAAGCAAGCCCAGCAGATGCAGGACAACATGAAGAAAATGCAGGAGCAGCTTGAACTGATCGAAGTCGAGGGACAGTCGGGCGCCGGCATGGTCAAGGTCGTGATGACTTGCAAGAATAACGTCAAGCGCGTGACCATCGATCCATCCCTGCTGGGCGACGACAAGGACATGCTGGAAGACCTGGTTGCGGCTGCCTTCAACGATGCGGTTCGCAAGGCCGAAGCCACCTCGCAGGAAAAGATGGCCGGAATGACCTCTGGCCTTCCACTGCCACCAGGCTTCAAGCTGCCATTCTAATCCGGCGGCAGACGCAGGCCCGCCTTAGTGCCCGGGTCTGCTGACCTAACCTCATTGCGGCAACAGACACCTTAGTGAAATCGCCTTCCAGCCTTGAATTCCTCACCGAAGCCCTGCGCAGGCTGCCCGGTATCGGGCCCAAGTCCGCGCAGCGGCTGGCATACCACCTGATGCAGCATGACCGCGATGGGGCGTCCATGCTCGGGCGTGCATTGACGCAGGCTGTCGAGCGCGTTCATCACTGCGCCAAATGCAATACTTTTACGGAGAACGAACTCTGTGAAATGTGCATGGATTCCGACCGGGACGAATCGCTGCTTTGCGTGGTCGAAACACCTGCCGATCAGTTGATGATCGAGCAGACCATGACTTTCAAGGGTTTGTATTTCGTGCTGATGGGGCGGCTTTCGCCGCTCGATGGCATCGGTCCCAAGGATATTCACCTCGAAAAGCTGATTGCACGCGCCACCGATGGCATAGTGAAAGAGGTGGTGCTCGCCACCAACTTCACCAACGAAGGCGAGGCGACAGCGCATTACATCAGCGAAACATTGAAGGCGCGTGGTCTCAAGGTAAGCCGTCTCGCGCGTGGTGTGCCGGTGGGAGGCGAACTGGAATACGTTGACGCCGGTACGATCGCACGCGCCATGCTTGATCGGCGATCAACTTGACTGCGAGATGCTGCACCGGAACCTGCAGAATTGATTTCGACTTGATGTATTATCAACTCGGATAGCGCTAGTGCGCACGGTTGCCCCGTGCCCCTTGCTCGCATCCCGGAACAACCTGCATTCCGCACACCAGGCCGACATCAGCTTCAGGGATATGACAGAGAAAAAAACATCCGGCGGCCCACTCGCCGGCATCAAGGTACTCGAACTCGGCACATTGATTGCCGGTCCGTTCTGTTCACGCATGCTGGCCGAATTCGGCGCCGAGGTCATCAAGATCGAATCACCCGAAGGTGGTGACCCGATACGCCAATGGCGCGTGCTGAAAGACGGTACTTCGCTGTGGTGGTCGGTCCAGTCGCGCAACAAGAAAAGCATCACGCTCAATATGAAAGATGCGCGTGGCCAGGAAATCGCGAAGCGACTTGCACTCGACGCCGACATCATTATTGAAAATTATCGGCCTGGCGTCCTCGAAAAATGGGGTCTCGGATTTGAAGATCTGAAGCAAATCAATCCGGCCACCATCATGGTACGCCTGTCGGGGTACGGCCAGACCGGACCGATGAGGGACTTGCCGGGCTTCGGCGCCATCGGGGAATCGATGGGCGGCTTGCGCTATGTGTCCGGCCATCCGGATCGGCCGCCGGTGCGGATCGGGATATCAATTGGTGATTCCGTGGCCGCATTGCACGGTGTGATCGGCGCGATGATGGCCCTGCGCCATCGTGACGTAACCGGCGGCCGCTGGAATGGCAAAAGCGGTCCCGACTGCGTTGCAGGTCAGGGGCAGATGGTCGATGTGGCGTTGTACGAAGCGGTTTTCAACATGATGGAATCGCTGGTGCCCGAATACGACCATGCCGGCGTAGTGCGCGAACGTACCGGCGGCGCCTTGCCCGGCATCGTGCCTTCGAATACCTATACCACGGGCGACGGTGAAAACATCGTGATTGCCGGCAACGGTGATGCCATCTTCAAGCGCCTGATGCAGGCCATTGGCCGACAGGACATGGCCGACGATCCTCAGCTTGCCCGCAATGATGGACGCGTGCCGCGCACTGCCGAGATCGATGGTGCCATACAGGCATGGTGCAGCACACAAAACATCGAACAGGCGCTGGCCGTGTTGAAAGCCGCAGACGTCCCGGTGGGAAAGATCTATTCGGTCCGCGACATGATGAGCGATCCGCAGTTTCTCTCACGCCGGATGTTCGAGCAACATACCTTCGCCGACGGCACGCCCATCAAATTGCCGGCGATTACGCCCAAGCTATCCGAAACCCCGGGCGAGACCAAATGGCTGGGACCGGGTCTCGGTGAGCACAGTGCTGAAGTCTTGCAGACACTGGGTTATGATGATGAGCAGATCGCGCAACTAAGACGCGAGCGTGTCATCTAGCGGAGCATCCTGGGAGGTTCGTCAGAACGCGCAACAGCATGCCATACCTGTGCGTCCTGCCTTCGGCGTCGGACGACGGTCAAGCGAATCAAGCTCTCGCAGCGTGAAGCAGTGAATACAGCGAATAATACGGAGACATCATGAACAAAAATTTCTGGAAGCAGTTTGCCATTGCCCTCGCACTTTTCCTTGCCGGGTATCTGACCTTCAACGGAAAGCTGTTTGCCCAAACGCTGGAGAAGCCGAAAGTCTCCATCGCCGTTGGCGGCAAGAATCTGTTTTATTACCTGCCGCTGACGATTGCCGAACAACTCGGCTACTTCAAGGATGAAGGCCTGCAAGTCGAGATCAGCGACTTCGCCGGCGGCGCCAAGGCATTGCAGGCGCTGGTCGGCGGCAGCGCGGATGTGGTCTCGGGTGCTTATGAGCACACGATCAATATGCAGGCAAAAGGTCAGCCCATCACTGCCTTCGTGTTGCAGGGCAGGGCGCCGCAGATCGTCCTCGCGGTTTCCAACAAGACCATGCCTAATTACAAGAGCATTGCCGACCTCAAGGGCAAAAAAATCGGCGTTACCGCGCCAGGATCGTCGACCAACATGATGGCCAACTTCGTGCTCGCCAAGGGCGGGCTTAAACCGAGCGACGTTTCCTTCATTGGAGTGGGTACATCGGCTGGTGCATTGTCCGCATTGCGTTCCGGGCAGATTGACGCCATCGCCAATCTCGATCCAGTCGTCACCATGCTGCAGCAAAAAAATGACGTCAAAGTGGTGGCCGATACCCGTACGCTGAAAGACACCAACGAGATTTTCGGCGGCCCCATGCCGGCTGCAACGCTATACACGACTGACGCCTTCCTGAAAAAGAATCCCAATACCGCGCAGGCACTGACCAACGCAATGGTGCGCGCGTTGAAATGGCTGCAGAAGGCCGGCCCATCGGACATCATCAAGGTGGTGCCCGAGAGCTATCTGCTTGGCGACCGTGCCTTGTATATCGATGCTTTCATGAAAGTGCGTGAAGCACTCTCGCCGGACGGCATCATTCCCGAAGCCGGGCCAGTGACTGCGCTGAAGACGCTGAAGGCATTCGAACCGGAACTCGCGAGCAAGAATATCGACCTGTCCAAAACCTACACCAACGAGTTTGCCAAAAAGGCGAACGCGAAATACAAGTAAGTACAAGCAGGTCCGCAAGCTAGACACCGCCAAGCCAGACAGGCGGAAAAAAATGAAGCCGGCACGGGTGATGTACGCACCATTCCGGCTTCGTCCAAAACGAACAGGCCGACGATTGCCCTCAAGGGCATGACCAACGATGACACCAGCGACGATGACACCAGCGCTTGCTCTCGACGACATTTCCTGCACCTTCATTTCCAAAGACGACCGTTCGCAACGCTACACTGCGGTAGCTGACACCAGCCTGCATATCGCACCGGGCGAGTTCGTTTCCGTAGTCGGTCCGACCGGCTGCGGCAAGTCGACCTTGCTTAACGTCGGTGCCGGCTTGCTGGCACCTTCAACCGGATCCGTGAAGGTGTTTGGTGAGGCACTGAACGGGATCAATCGCCGGGCCGGATATATGTTCCAGACCGATGCATTGATGCCCTGGCGCAGCGCCATGCAGAACGTGGTCGCCGGGCTGCAGTTTCGCGGCGTCAGTGATGCCGAAGCCAACCGGCTGGGCGAAGAGTGGCTGGCTCGCGTCGGCCTGCAAGGATTTGGCGACCGCTATCCGCATCAGCTGTCGGGAGGCATGCGTAAACGGGTAGCACTGGCACAAACGCTGATTCTTGATCCGGACATTATCCTGATGGATGAACCGTTCTCGGCACTCGACATCCAGACACGACAATTAATGGAAAACGAGGTGCTGGATTTGTGGAACGCAAAGAAGAAAGCAGTGCTGTTCATTACCCACGACCTTGATGAAGCCATCGCCATGTCGGACAGGGTAGTGGTGCTGTCGGCGGGCCCGCAAACGCATCCCATCGGGGAGTTCCATATCGATCTTCCGCGACCGCGCGACGTTGCCGAAATCCGCATGCATCCCCGGTTTGTGGAGTTACATGCGCAAATCTGGAATGTGCTGCGCGAAGAAGTCCTGAAGGGTTACCAGCAGCAGAAAATCAAAGCGTAGCAATAACGGTAGCAATAGCATTACCAGGAGCAATAGCGGTAACGACTGCCTATCGCCTACGTATCGCCTACGTATCGCCTTGGATCATCGGCAAATCAACAAGACAGATAATCGATGCTGAATTTCATCAAACCGAACCACAAAAACCTGCGCATCTGGCAGGTCCTCGTACTGATCGTCTTCTTTGCAATCTGGCACTTCGCGACCCGCGATCCCAAGGCTGCATTTTTCTTCGGTGAGCCGCTCAAGGTAATGGTGCGCATCTGGCAGTGGTTCACAGTGGGTAGCGGTTCACTGGAAGTCGGACTCGGGGACAGTACCTGGTTTACCCTTAATTTTCCGGCCGAGATTTATCCGCATCTGCTGGTGACTTTGACAGAAACGCTGCTGGCCTTCGGCATCGGCACGCTGCTCGGCCTGGTCTTTGGTTTGTGGCTGGCCCTGTCGCCGCTGACTTCCGCCATATTCGACCCGTATATCAAGGCCGCCAACTCGATGCCGCGCGTGATTCTCGCGCCGATCTTTGCGATGTGGTTCGGTCTCGGTATCTGGTCGAAGGTGGCGCTCGCGGTGACGCTGGTGTTCTTCATTGTGTTCTTCAACGTGTACCAGGGCGTGAAGGAAGTGAGCCCCGTCGTGCTGGCGAACGCGCGCATGCTCGGTGCCAATCAACGGCAACTGCTGCGCCAGGTCTACCTCCCGTCGGCGACATCATGGGTGTTTTCGAGCCTGCATACTTCCGTCGGTCTGGCATTTGTCGGTGCAATCGTAGGTGAATATCTTGGCTCCGCACGCGGCGTCGGCTACCTGATTCTCCAGGCGGAAGGCACTTTCGATATCAACACGGTGTTCGCCGGGATTCTGGTACTGACTGCATTTGCGCTGGTGCTCGATACGGTGGTCGGCATGATTGAGCGCCGGCTGATGAAGTGGCAGCCAAAGAGCGGCGAGACAGAAAAGATGTAGGGCAGGCTCAGGTCTTGCTAAGAGAGCGCTAAAGAATGCGCAAAGCGGTCCCGAAGCGTGTGGGGACGCGTTCGCCGATATGTGACATGGGGAAGATGGCACCGAGAAGGTGACCGCAACGCGATCGCGTAAAGGCATGCGCAATAACAGTGCAGCAATGCACCGTTTCAGTACAAAACCGCAACATTACATGGAGGACTATCTTGCACCGCTCTCGCTCACTCATGACCCGCACTCTCTTCATCGCTTCCGCCGCCTTGCTCGCCGGTCCGGCCCTCGCTCATCCCGGCGCACATCATGCGAGCGCCAGCTTTGCGGCTGGTCTGTCACATCCTTTCGCGGGCTGGGATCATCTGCTGGCGATGCTGGCGGTTGGCATCTGGGCCGCGCAGCAGAAGCGTGCGCTGGCCTTGCTGATGCCGCTGGCTTTTCCCTTGATGATGGGACTGGGCGCTGTCCTGGCGATGCAATTCGGTAGTCTCCAATATGTCGAGTCCGGTATTGCGGCTTCAGTCGCGCTGCTCGGGCTGCTGGTTGCCTTCGCGGTTCGCATGCCGGTGGTAGCCGGAGCAGCCATCGTTGCACTGTTTGGTTTACTGCATGGCTATGCACATGGTATTGAAGCACCCGCCGGTGGATCGATGCTCGCGTACGGCGCAGGCTTTATCGCTGCCACAATGATGCTGCATCTGGCAGGCATGCTCAGCGGCGTGCTCGCGCGTGGTGCAATCACGTCAGGACTGCTACGTGCTGGTGGCGGCGCGATTGCGACTGCCGGCGTGGCCCTGCTGACGCTTGCCTGAGCGCTCCTCCAGCAACTTGCACAAGCTGTCCACGCCGCGCCGGATCTCGGCCGGCGTGATGGCCGCAAATCCCAACAGCAGGCCGCAAGCTCGCGTGGCTCGTGAGCGATCCTCCGGTTCATTATAAAAATAAGAAAGACCGCGCAATTCCAGTCCGTATTCGAGTCCGGCCCGGGCGATGGCGTCGTCGTTGCATCTTTCCTTGAACATCACCGGCAGGTGCAGTCCTGTATCGGTGGTGCCCAATTCCAGACAGCCGGATAAACGCTCCTGCAGGGAGTGAATCAATACATCGCGCCTTTCGGCATACCTATCCCGCGTACGCCGGATATGCCGCTGAAAATGTCCCTCATTGATGAAGTCGGCCAATACTGCCTGCGGCACCAGGGGTGCGTGACGATCGAGGATCGCCTTGCCCTGCGCAAACGCCTCGGCCAGTTCGGTAGGCGCGACGATGTAGCCGAGACGCAAACCAGGGAACAACACCTTCGACAGCGTGCCGACATAGATAACGCAGCCTGCATTATCGAGGCTTTGCAAAGACGCCAGCGGCGGGCCATCGTAGCGATATTCACTGTCATAGTCGTCCTCGACGACCCAGGTCTTGTTGGCGGCGGCCCAGGCCAGCAATTCAAGTCGGCGTTGCAGGCTCATGGTCATGCCGAGCGGTAGCTGATGCGTGGGTGTGACATACACCAGTCGCGCATCGGGATAGTGTGCAATGCCGTCGCCGACGCACAAGCCATCGCTGTCGACCGGTACTGGACAGATCGCGGCATCGGCTGCCTTCAGCGATGCATTGATTCCGCGATACCCGGGTTCTTCCACCCAGGCCTGGTCGCCCGGCATCAGCAGCATGGTCGCGATCAGGTAGACCGCTTGCTGCGATCCGGAAGTAATGATGACCTGCTCGGCCGTGCATTGCACACCACGTGCGGCGCGCAAGTAGCCTGCCAGTGCCTCGCGCAAGGGCAGATAACCTGCCGGATCACCATATCCCAGTTCATGGGAAGGCCGCCGCCAGCGCCTTGCTTCCAGTCGCGACCAGATATCGAACGGAAATGCGTCCAGTCCCGGCATGCCGATACGGAACGCGCGTGGCGCCCCCTGATGGTAGGGCAGATAAGCGTCAGGTCCGGACAGGCGTGCGCCGCGGGCAGACAGAGGACGGATTGGCTGCGCATGTGGTTGAGGCTGCCTGTGATCGGGGAGAGACAGCGATGCGCTGACAAACGTCCCTTTGCCGACCACGCCGGAGAGGTAACCTTCGGCCAGCAACTGTGCATAGGCGTTGAGGATGGTTTGCCGGGATACGCCAAACAGCTCGGACAGCTCGCGGGTTGGAGGCAACTGGACGCCGGGCCCCAGAGTGCCCGAGAGAATGGCTTGCTTGATCGCGGCATAAAGCTGGCGAAACATCGGCGTCGATGCGGCAGGATCGAGGCGCAAGGTGGCGAGTGACTGGGCGAAGTGCATGGCTGGCATCCAAATTGGTATTCTTAAATTACCATTTATTGGTACTTTAAGAAAGCCAATGCGATAGGTAAGCTTTCTCGGTATCCCTGTTGTGCGTCCACATGTTCATGTGGCCATTCACGTTGTCTTCGCTATTTAACCGCCATTTGTCATTTATTACGAAAATCATGCATACCTACGAAGCTACCATTTCCTGGAGTCGCGGAGAGCAGCCTTTCAGCGACAACCGTTACAGCCGCGGCCATCGCTGGAGTTTTGACGGCGGCATCGACGTGCCGGCGTCATCATCGCCATCGGTTGTGCCGGAGCCGATGTCGGTCGCGAAGGCGGTTGATCCGGAAGAAGCCTTTGTCGCCGCCGTCTCAAGCTGTCACATGCTGACTTTCCTCTGGATTGCGGGAAAGCAGGGATTCATCGTCGACAGCTATGACGACCATGCACTGGGCGTGATGAAAAAGAATGCTGAAGGCCGCATCGCCGTCACGCGCGTTACCCTGCGTCCGCGCATCGTGTTTGCCGGCGAGCGGCAGCCCGGTGCGGAAGAGCTCGACCGTCTGCATCATCAGGCGCATGAAGAATGTTTCATTGCCAACTCCGTGAAATCGGAAATCGTAGTCGAACCGGCATAAAGAAATCCGATGTACATTCCATCCAAATTTGAAGAAACCCGTACCGAGGTCATGCATCAGCTGATGCGCGACCACCCCTTGGGCACCCTGGTCACACTTGGTGACCAGGGTCTCAACGCCAATCATTTGCCATTTGAAATCGCTTCCGATGGCGCGCTGGGAACCTTGCGCGCCCACGTTGCGCGCAGCAACCCGGTGTGGCGGGATACATCGGCTGCGGCCGAGCCGCTTGTTGTATTTCAAGGACCGCGTGCCTATATCAGCCCGTCGTTCTATCCGACCAAGCTTGAGGACAGCAGGGTAGTGCCAACCTACAACTACATGGTGGTGCACGCCTACGGTACGCTGCGTGTCATTGACGATCCGGCATGGATCCGGGCCCAGCTGGAGCGCCTGACGCAGGCCCATGAAGCGGACCGCTCCGCCCCCTGGCAAGTGGGCGATGCACCGGCCGACTTCATTGCGAAGTTGCTGCCCGCGCTCGTCGGCATAGAGATCAGCATTACTCGCTTGTTGGGGAAATGGAAAGTCAGCCAGAACCAGCCCGAAATCAACCGGGCCGGTGTGGAGGCGGGTCTGCGGGCAGAAAAAACGGGCGACGCTCCGGCTATGGCCGAGGCGGTAGCCAAGGCGGCACTGCAAGCCGGACCATAACCTAGCCTGCCGCGCCGTGAGTCGCTAGCTTCCTTGGCAATAATCAAGCTCCTCCGGCGGCCCGATTGCAAGCCGGACGGTCCCTGCTTGGTACAATGGCGGTTTCGCAATCAACACCGGCACTTTCATGATCGATATCCAACTCCTCCGCAAAGACATCGACAGCGTCGCGGCGCGCCTCGCAGCCCGCAAGTTCCAGCTGGACGTCGCGGCCTTCAATGCAATGGAGGCTGAACGCAAGCAGATCCAGACCCGTACCGAAGAACTGCAAGGCAAGCGCAATACCCTGTCCAAACAGATCGGCATGCTCAAGGGCAAGGGCGAAGATACGACCGCCGTCATGGCGGAAGTTGCCGGCATTGGCGACGAGCTCAAGGCTTCGGCCGAACGTCTTGATGCCATCCAGGCGAAGATGAGCGAGTTTATTCTTGCCGTGCCCAACCTGCCGAATGAGTCAGTCCCGGTTGGTCAGGATGAAAGCGGCAATGTCGAGGTACGCAAGGTCGGCACGCCGCGCAGCTTCGATTTCGAGGTCAAGGACCATGTCGATGTCGGCGCTGCGCTGGGACTCGATTTCGATGTCGCCGCCAAGTTGACCGGCTCGCGCTTTGCGGTGATGAAAGGCGGCATCGCCCGTCTGCACCGGGCGCTTGCGCAGTTCATGCTCGATACTCATACCGCCGAGCATGGCTATACCGAATGCTATACCCCGTACATGGTCAACGCCGATTCCCTGCGCGGCACCGGCCAGCTTCCCAAATTTGAAGCCGACCTGTTCGCCGCAAAGAAGGGAGGGCAGGAAGGCGAGGGCGAAGCCCTCTACCTGATCCCGACTTCCGAAGTGCCGCTGACCAACATGGTGCGCGACGAAATCGTTGCCGCCGATGCACTGCCGATCCGCATGACTGCACATACGCCGTGCTTCCGTTCCGAAGCCGGCAGCTATGGCCGCGATACCCGAGGCATGATCCGCCAGCACCAGTTCGACAAGGTCGAGATGGTGCAGGTTGTCCATCCCGAAAAATCTTACGAAGCGCTCGAAGAGATGGTCGGACACGCCGAGAACATCCTGAAAAAACTCGGTTTGCCTTATCGTGTCATCACCCTTTGCACCGGCGACATGGGCTTCGGCGCAGCCAAGACCTATGACCTCGAAGTGTGGCTGCCGGCCCAGAATACGTATCGGGAGATTTCATCGGTATCCAATTGCGAAGCCTTCCAGGCGCGTCGCATGCAGGCTCGCTTCCGCAATGCGCAAGGCAAGCCGGAACTGGTGCACACCCTCAACGGCTCCGGTCTCGCGGTTGGCCGGACCCTGGTTGCCGTCCTCGAAAATTATCAGCAGTCGGATGGCAGCGTTGACATTCCCGAGGTTCTGCAACCTTACATGGGCGGCGTCAAAATGCTTGCGCCTGCGGCATAAGCTTTTAATCAACCGGGTGTCCGCGTGTGGCGGTGGCTAAAGCGCTTTAGCCCCACGCCGGCGAAGCCGAGCCTTGGCGCCGTTCAATGAACAAACTGTTGCCGGAAATTTTCTTCGCCTGTTTTTTTGCATCCGCCGCCGCCGCCGCGATCTGATGATGCGACAGAAAATTACCGGGTTCTACGCGGACCACACCAAGTGAGATACTGATCAACGGATGGAGCACCGTCCGCCCGCGGCGGTTTTCGCTGGCATAGGCGCCGCGCTCACGGTCTTGCGCGCTATAGTGCTCGGGAATCGCTGTGGCCATCACCTCCATGATGCTGCGGCAACGCACTTCCCAGTCCTCGCTCTGAAACAGCACGATGAAATCATCGCCGCCGATATGGCCGATGAAATCACGCGTGGGATCACAGTGCGCCGCCAGGGTCCTGCCGGTCAGCTGGATTACATCGTCGCCCTTGCGATAACCGAACGCATCATTGAAGGGCTTGAAGTGGTCCAGGTCTGCATAACACGCAAAGAAAGGTACGCCACTCTGCAGTAGCCGGTCGATATGCTCATTGATCGGCACGTTCCCTGGCAGCAGGGTCAATGGATTCGCGTAGCGCGCCGCATTGATCTGCATTTGCGTGATTTCGCGCATCAGATCCTGGCCGGTGCCCATGCCGATATAACGACCCTCGGCCGTGATGATGAAACCGTTCGACAGATGATGATGGTCGGCCTCGACGATGGTGCGGCTCAGTTCCTGCAGGCTGGTGTCCTTGTCAATGATCAGCGGGTAGGGATCCATGAAGGTCGTACAGGGCTTCTTGCCGTAGACGTCGCGCGAGAACAGGCGGGCAAAGCGGTCAATCAGATCATGGCGCGTGATCAGCCCTACCGGCATCCCGTTTTCAACGACAGGCACAATCTGCAGCTCCGGCGCACCAATGAACATGTCGTACACATCGGTATTCGTCATCCCAGGCGATACCGGCGGTATCGCCCGCAACAGCTTGGTGGCGGTGATGACGTTATGTTTCAGGGCAGTCCGGTAAGGGTAGACCGACACGCCATTGCGATTGAGTGATGCCACGATGTCGGCTGCGACATCCGTTGCCGGATGCGCATGAGGCCTTGCGATATGGTAGCCCTGACCATAAGCAATGTCGAGGTCGCGGATCAGCAGCAATTCAGTCTGCGTCTCGATTCCTTCGGCAATGGCGATAGTGCCCGATTCCTGGGCGATTTCCTGGATCGAACGGACGAACTGCAGCTTTACCGGATCCTGATTGATGCCTTGCACAAAGTGCATGTCGATTTTTACGTATTCGGGACGCAGTTCCGACCACAGCCGCAAACTGGAAAAGCCTTCCCCCAAGTCATCGATGGCAATCTGAAAACCCATTCCGCGATAATGCATTACCGCTTCGCGCAGCAGGTCGTAATCATAGGTCGGCTGATTCTCGGTCAATTCGATGATGACCCGATCCGGATGGATACCCACTTCATCGATGTAGCCGAGCGTTTCCCCATGCCGTGCCTGCGGCTGCAGCAGCATTTCAGGGCTGACGTTGAGGAACAGTTTGCCGGGCAGCTGCAATTCTGCAAATCGTTCCAGCACCACGCGGCGGCACATGTGCTCCACCTCGACGCTGAGATGATGCGCCCGCGCGACCTTGAAGAGATTCATCGGCGAATGCAGCGGACTGTCGGAAGGACCGCGGATCAGGCCTTCATAGCCGACGATGTCGCCACGCTGCATGTTGATGATGGGCTGGAACAGCGCGGTCAACTGCCGCTGATGCAGGATTTCGTGTAATCGCGATAACAGCATGGCGTCTTTGTTCTCCGGCTGCCTGCTCGCGTCGTCATTCCGGTCGTTGGCCGCTTTCTTGGCCACACATCGGCATGCCGGCAGACTGGTTGCGCCGGCAGGCAGTACGTCTGGCGGTGAGATAGTCATGATCGGGTATTCATGTGCCAGAGTGTCACCAGGTGCGATCGAAAATAAATGCGGACTCAAAACAGGCTTTCTTGTTTTTATTGATAGGGACGTTGATATTTCATCCAGAATGCTAAAGAAGGTTTATGACAAGATGATGATGCGAGGAAACCTTTTTGGGCGGTGCGACTGACGTGGCATTGGAAAACACACCTCGCCAGCACGTTGCTCAAAGGGTGAAAAATTAATCCACTGCAACCCCTATTCGGCGTCAGAATATCTCTGCTATAATTTCGTGCTTTGCGGTGCTAGCCCGCCGCAAGACGACCAAGACGGAGAGGTGGCAGAGTGGTCGAATGCGCTGGACTCGAAATCCAGTATACGTTTATGCGTATCGAGGGTTCGAATCCCTCCCTCTCCGCCAGAATACGAAAAAGCCCTTGAGATTACCTCAAGGGCTTTTTTATTGCGTGTCGCCGCCGCCTGTTTTCATTTCATGGCAAATCGGATCCTGCCGGACTGGCGGCCAGCATCGTCAGGGCTTCCATGGCTTGCTGCGGTTCACAGTTCCTCCGCGTCACACTGAACTGCATCTCGGCCATATCCAGCGTCGGCCCTCGTAGCTCAGCACCTAGAATCCGACGCATTTCACGGTGCTCTTCGTGCCTGCTTAAATTCGATTCGTGAGACATAACCGCCTCCAGAAAATGTGCAATCGCAGCCCGGCGGACGCAGATTGCGCCCTGCAACTTCATCGGACTGCCTTGCTGTGTATAGATGAGTGGCTTGAGGAAGCCGAAGGGTTCCGCGGAAAGTCAAGCTGGTTGTCCCTCAGTGCAAAAGCCAGACAGACAGAGTTTGCCAGCCAGGGCAAATGTGGAAGGAACAGCGAATTTATCGCATCAAGCTATCGCATCAATCGCGCCAGTTGGGCAACGGTGTCATTGGCATCCATGATGCGAGCGGCATCCAGGGCGGTAAGACCGCTTGCATCACGTGCCTGTATATTGGCGCCGCGTGCAATCAGCAGGTCGACCACGGCGGTGCGATTAAACATTGCCGCAAGCATCAGTGCCGTCTTGCCGCCCGGCGCAGCGCCTTCGACATTGGCACCGCGATCGAGCAGGAGCTGCACAACACGCAAATCGCCCTTGTATGCTGCACCAGCTAAAGGCGTCTGTCCCTGGTCATTATGAAGTTCAGGGTCGGCCCCGTGCTCAAGCAGCGCCTTCGCCGCGTCGAAATGCCCGTGATAACACGCCAGCATCAGCAAGCTGTCGCCCTTCTCATTGCGCAGATTGGGTGGCACACCCTGATCAAGCAAAGGGGTGAGCGTCGCGGCATCCCCGGCGCGCACCAGCTGGAATATCTTCAACGCAAAATCAAGCGTCTCCTGGTCCATGACCTTGCGCTCGCCGATGGCATCGGTTCCTGTCGAGTGTTGCATGTGGGTCCTTTCATTCCAGGCTGCAGCAATACATCAGTCAACTGCAACCGCTTGGATAGGAAAATGCGCATTCCGCACACTCCTGCATAGATGGTATCGGCGCGCTACCCGCACGCCGATACATGGACTTGACTTACTTACTTAACACTCGCCGGCTCGTCAGTTCGTGCCTGTGCTTCCTGTTGGCCGCTGGTGTACGTCGGCCCGGCGCGACGCTCATGTGGTGCTGGTTTGCCGGGCAGCGGCGGTAGCGCCTTGGCTTTCTCCAGGTCGATGCCGGCGACTTGTGCGACGCGACGGCCATAATCTTCATCGCAATGCCACAGGTGCCAGACCATGCGCAGCTGAATTGGCTCCGGACATTGCTTCAGGTCGCCGCCGATATTGGCGATCAGGTCCTCGCGTTCCCAGTCCTCGAAGCTGCGATAGCGGTCGCCCGCCTGCTTGTAGTCGTCCGTGGTACGCGAAGTCTGGTAGCGGCCAAGGTGACCTTCAATCCACTGGTGATACTCCTTTGCCGGTTTTGGTGCTTCCTGCAGGCCCCCGAGTACACTGGGCTCGTAGTTGATGTGTTTGTTCTCGCCACCGCTATCGACGTAAAAGGCCATCTGGGCATCGCGCTGGTTAGTGCGCGCACGGGCAGCTTCCTGAGGGGCGTTGATAGGTAGTTGCAGGTAATTCGGGCCGACGCGATATCGCTGCGTATCGGAGTAGGACAGGGTGCGTCCCTGCAGCATCTTGTCGTCCGAAAAGTCAATGCCGTCGACCAGCACACCGGTGCCGAATGCCGACTGCTCCGTCTCTGCAAAAAAGTTGTCGGGATTACGGTCAAGTACCATGCGTCCCAGCGGCAGCAATGGAAACTGATCTTCAGGCCAGCGTTTGGTGTCATCCAGCGGATCGAAATCCAGTTCAGGATGATCGCCGTCGGCCATGATCTGCACGCAGAATTCCCATTCCGGGAAATCGCCACGTTCGATCGCGTCATAGAGATCCTTGGTCGCGTGACCAACGTCGCGTGCCTGAATTTCGGCTGCCTGCGCACTGGTCAGGTTACGCACGCCCTGTTTCGGTTGCCAGTGGAACTTCACGAGATGTGCAACGCCCTGGTCATTTACCAACTTGTAGGTATTGACGCCGGAGCCTTCCATTTCGCGATAGTTGGCCGGAATGCCCCATGGGCTCTTGACCCAGGTCACCATGTGCAGCGCTTCCGGCGACTGCGATACGAAATCGTAAAAACGCCATGGCTCCTGCCGATTGGTCACGGGATCGGGTTTGAATGCATGGATCATGTCGGGAAACTTGATCGCATCACGAATAAAGAAAACCTTGAGGTTATTACCGACGAGGTCCCAGTTACCATCGACGGTCTTCAGTTTTACCGCAAAGCCGCGTGGATCACGTGCCGTCTCCGGCGAATCCTTGCTGCCGATCACTGTAGAGAAGCGGACGAAGACCGGAGTGCGTACGCCTGTCTGGGTCAGGACTTTTGCGCGCGTATATTTCTCGGCAGGTTCATTGCCGATCTTGCCGTAGGCCTCGAAATAACCGTGCGCACCTGTGCCGCGCGCATGCACGACACGTTCGGGAATACGCTCGCGGTCGAAGTGCGTGATCTTTTCAATGAACTGATAGTTTTCTAGCGTGGCCGGGCCGCGCTCGCCAACCGAGCGCAAGGCCTGGTTGTCGTGGACGGGGTGCCCCTGCCGGGTGGTAAGAGTGGGTCGCTGGTCGCTCATGACGTTCCTTTCGGGTACGGAAATGGAGGTGTATGGACAAAATGATAGGGCCGACCCGCGTGTAAGGATATTTGATAGTTCTTATGCGTTTAATAGCGTTCTTGTCGGAAATCAGTTTTGTGCAAACATCCTACGCATATACAGGCTGGAATACAGGCTGGATCAGAGCCGGAGAGAATGAGAGAAGCACAACTCTTAAGGGTTCCTGTCACATTGTCTAAACCGCCATCAGCAGGCGTTCTGCCATATCATTGCCTTCTTGTAAGAACAAGACCAAGCGCAACGGCTTACCTCATCACGCCCGCGATCAAAGTTTGCCCAATCGTCGCGCATTCGCCGTCGCGCGCGAATGAATTGGCTTAAGTCCATGCTGCGCGACACGCGCCATATTTCCGGAGAGACTGGTCGCCGCGGTCAAAGGGACAAGGAAGCCGCGCATCAACCTGGCTTGCCCTCCTGCCGTCAGGACAGAAGCAGGTGCGGCCGCCAGTGCGAACAGGCTTGTGACGCCAGTCATGTACTGTCGAAAGGCGGTCGAAGCCATTTCTATCTGTAGTGCAAACATGCGGTTAATAACTGCTTGCGCCGATTCAGCCGCCGCCTCGAGTTTTTCTTGTCCCATCAGGGTGAACTCCTTGCGATCGCGCGCATTCGGCACAGGCCCCGCCATTGCCATGCGACTGGTACGGTGGCCGATCACCTGCGACGAAGCGAATAGCATTTCGCTGGTTTTGAAGCCCAGTTGCATCCATACGAGCAAAGGGTTGGCGTGCGGGTAGCGAAGACGCTGGGAAGACATGCTGACTCCTGTCCAGGAAGGGTGAGGGTGAAGGTGACGTACGTCGGATCGTTCGCGATGTCGGGCCGTGAAGCGCTTTCGACGGTAAAAATTCGACGGACCGTTTGAATTTGAGTGATTGCACAGGCGCTAAGTTCGTTAAAATCAAGTTGTGGTGCGCTATACCGGAACATCGCTCAATGGTAGGTGGTCCGATCGATATGGCGGGCGGTCATGACGGTGCCATGCACCACGATCAAGGTAAAAAGTTTTTGCCCGGAATAAGCGTGCACCATGAAGCTGCACCGTTCCCTATATGGCAAAACAATAGGGCAACATGGAAACAGAAAAACAGCGGCATCGAGCCGACTCGTGACAGGAATGGGGAACATACATGTTTGCTGCGGTAGATCTTGGGTCCAATAGTTTTCGCATGCATATCGGCAGGCACGACGGTAATGCGATCCGCATCGTCAAGACGGCGCGCGACCCGATCCGTCTGGGGGCCGGCCTCGATGCGGACGGCAATCTGACCGGGCAGGCCATGCAAGCCGCACTGAACTGCCTGCGCAACTTTCGGGCCATACTCGACGACTATTCGCCCGACGCAGTACGCGTGGTGGCTACCAATACCATGCGCATCGCAAAGAACGCCGCGGATTTTTTGCCAGCGGCGGAAGAGGCCATCGGACACACCATCGAAATCATTTCCGGTGAAGAGGAAGGACGGCTTATCTACATGGGTGTGTCGAGTGCGCTGGCCGCGCCCGATGAGCGCCGGCTGGTGATCGACATCGGCGGCGGTTCTACCGAACTCATCCTCGGTCATGGCACGGAGATCCGGCATGTCGAATCGTTCAGCATCGGTACCGCACGGCACAGCGAGTCATTCTTCGGCAATGGCGTACTGGGTTCCGCCGCCTTTACGGCAGCTACCCTGTCCGCACGTTCCTATTTCGAAGATGCGGTCATACCCTATAATTCCAGCCTCTGGAGCGCCGCCTACGGCTCATCCGGCACCATCCGTGTGATGTCGGATGTGATCGCCAAAAATGGTATTGGCGATGGCCGCATGTCGCTGCTTAGTCTCGAAGCGCTGCGTGACCGGCTGATTGCTTTCGGTCACGTCAATGCAGTCAATCTGCAAGGCGTGAAACCGGAGCGCATCATTGTCATGGTAGGTGGGCTGCCCATCCTGATCGGCATCATGCAAGAGATCGGTATTACTGCAATAACAGCAGTAGATGCGGGACTGCGCATGGGGGTGCTGTGGGATCTGCAGTTGCGCGGCACTCGGCGCGATCGTCGCGAGCAATCAGTCATCGAATTCATGCGGCGTTTTCAGGTCGACCAGAGCAGAGCGCATCGCGTTGCCAGCACGGCGGCCGCGCTTTACACGCAACTCAAACCCAGTTCGGATACCTATGCCAGATATTTGTACTGGAGCGCGCTGTTGCATGAAATTGGCATGGCGGTGTCGCATACCGGTTATCACAAGCATGCCGCCTACATGGTCGACAATGCTGACATGCCAGGCTTTACCACCCGTGAACAGCGTTTGATGAGCACTCTGATCGTTGCGCAAAAGGGCAATCTGCGCAAAGTGCGCGAGTCGCTTGACGACAGCGATTTCGCCAAGGCGGTGCTGGCATTAAGAATGGCGGCGATGCTGATGCACTCGCGTATCGAAGCCGATGTCGCTGAACTGAAAATCCGGATGAAAAGCCGTATCGAGCTTGAATTGCAAAAATCCTGGCTTGCCCGGCATCCCACCGTGTCGTATTGGGCGGATAAGGAGCGCGGCTTCTGGAAGGAAGTCGACATCGACTTTAGCGTCCGGGTCTTGTCCTGACGTCGATGCAGACTAATGTGAGTGCCTTGCAAATGATCAGAACATCAGACCGCTGCCTTTCTTGAACAAGGCGATATCGAGATAGGACGAAAGGCGATTGCTGTTGGCGCCAGCCGTAATCGTCATGCCGCCGAGATCGATGCCACCCTCTTGCGCGGCCAGTTCCTGAAGCGCATTGCGCGGTCCGCGTTTGGACTGCTGCAAAATCTTGACCAGTGCTTTGGCCGCAACAAAACCTTCCAGTGTCAGTGTCGACAGCGACTCATCGCGATACTTGCGCATCATGTTCATGTGTTCGACCTGCAGCAACGAAGTCCCTGCGTTCGGATTCGGCACGACCTGTGAAAAGACGGTCCATTCCACCGCCTGCGGGCCGGCGAGTTCACGCAGCGTAGCGAGATTGGTCAGGGACGTGCCGGCGACAAACGTCTGCTTGTCGAGCTTGCGATATTCCCGCAGGAAGAGCGCCGTGCCGATGCTATCCGCGACCACCAGGACGAAACCCGGCCGAGACGCGGCAAGTTTTTCCGCTTCCATGCGAATGTGTCCGGCTTGTGCGCTCTGGATGCCGATACGCACAGTCCCGGTCAGCTTCATGCCGTGGTCGCGAAGTTCCACAGACAGGTTTTTGTAAGCTTCCTGGTTCGACGGCGTGTCCTGAAATACAAGTCCGATCTCTTTCATGCCAAGCTTGCCGAAGTGGCTGAAAATATGCTGGAGTTCCTGGCGATAACTGGGTCGCCAGAACATCACGCGTGGATCACGTGTGTGGTCCACTGCCGCCAGTGGAGCGAAGAGCACGAGGCCACTGCGCCGGAAAGCATTGGTGTTCAGCACAGCTTCCATGCTTGCGTCACCGACGCCACCCATCAGCACATCGGACTGGCCGCGATCCAGCAATTCAGTCGCCGCCTCCGCGGCGAGGGCCGCCTGTCCACGGTCGTCACGCACGACATACTGGATTTTTCGTCCGCCAATGCCGCCAGAGGCGTTGACCATGTCGAAGCAGGTCTTGATGCCGGCAACATAGTCGCGCCCGATGTCGGCGTTGGGGCCGGAAAGATCAATGACCTGACCGACGATAATCGGATTGGCACCGGCGGCAAAGGCAATTGAAGACACCGTGAGGGCCAGGCTAAGGCTGAGGCTTTGTATCAAGTGCTTCAGGTGCATAAGATACGGAAGGGCTGGGTGCATGAAGAGATATCCGGATGAATGATTCGGCCGCTATTCTTGCCATTGAATATGACGCTGTGATGAATGGATATATATGAATGGATAGTTGTAAGCAATTCAGCTTTCACGGCGCGTAAATAGAGGGAGTTCCAAGGCGAGAAGGGATCGCCTTGGAACTTCATGGCTGGTCAGCTTTTTATGCGCGACGCGCTTGGTCTGCGTAATCGTCGTTGCCGGGGCGTGCATGCGTAATACGCGCTTGCCTTGTCATGGGGAGCACGGCGGTCGGTGTCATGACCGTTGTGGAAGGGAAAACGGCGAGATCCTGCTCCGGCTTGTCAAGCCGGAAAACCGACACAGCCTGCGTAAGCAATTGCGTCTGCTGCTGCAGTTCCTGCGCGGCGGACGCGGCCTGTTCGACCATCATGGCGTTACGCTGGGTCACTTCATCCATTTGGGCCATCGCCTGGTTGACTTCTTCAATGCCGAGCGTCTGTTCGCGGCTGCCCGCGGCAATCTCGTTCATCATGCTGGCGACCCGCTCGACGGAGGTCACGATATCGGTCATGTTGGTTCCCGCCACAGCGACCAGTTCGTTACCGGTATCGATCTCGCGTACCGAGTTTTCGATCAGTGTCTTGATCTCTCGCGCCGCTTCGCCGGAGCGTTGCGCCAGTGCGCGAACCTCCGCTGCCACGACGGCGAATCCGCGTCCGTGCACGCCGGCGCGTGCGGCTTCGACCGCCGCGTTTAGGGCGAGCAGGTTGGTCTGAAAAGCGATGCCGTCGATGACCTGAATAATGTCGATGATCCGGCAGGAACTCGATTTGATGGAGCCCATGGTGTTAACCACGTGTTCCACCGCTTGTCCACCGCGACGCGCGACATCCGCGGCATTCGTCACCAGTTGATGCGCGTGACCGGCATTTTCTTCGTTTTGCCTGACCACGGCGGTCAGTTGTTCCATCGAACTTGCGGTTTGTTCGAGTGCGCTCGCCTGCGACTCTGTGCGTAAAGCCAGTTCGGCATTGCCGGAGGCAATCTCTGTCGACGTCAGATTGATCGATTCGCTACCACCGCGCACATTTGTGACCAGGCGCGAGAGACCGACGACCATATCGCCGAAGGCGTTCACCAGATGGCCGATCTCGTCGCGTGCCTGCGAGGTGATATGGCGGGAAAGATTGCCGGCGGCAGCGCCGGCAACTACCTCTTCAAGAAGGCCGATTTCGCGGGTGAAGGATACATAGAACCCGGCGAGAAGGAAGGTGGCGGTGGCAAGCGCAAGCGCAAGCACAAACGCGATCCAGCGTATTCTGGCGGCATGTCGGTCCAGGCGTTGCGCGAGGAGAGTATCCAGTTCCACCGACGCGGTTGCGGCCAAGGCATGCAAACCATTGATGGCATTTGCACCTGCGGTAAAAAAATCCTTCCCTGACGTCTGATTGTAGGAATTCAGGACTTCCGCCTGGGCACGTTCCAGGAAAGCGTGGGTGCTTTCCATTACATTCCCTTGTGCGGCCAGGCGTTCCCGCAATTCCGGATGTTCACGAAAAATGGCGTCCAGTTTCAGGGGAACCTGCTCCAGGTCCCGACGCACCACCATGACCGTTGAGTTCAGCAACAGGTCTTCGTTTGCCTCGAATAATCCGGTATCGATATAGACCGCGCCCCGTCCGGCAATCTGCGCGATTGCTTCAGCGATATCGGGCAGGGTATCGGCAAAGATATGTGCCAGATACTGGCCACCCAATTCCGGGTCGAGCATGAGTCCTGACTTGTCGGCAGTGAGTTGCAACAGCTTTTTCAGCCGGTCCAGTAAAGCGGTCTGTGCGGCGTAGGCTTCCTTCGGCTTCATGCCGGCAAGTTTGCCGTCAAGTGCGAGCCATTCCCTCTTGGCGGCCAGCAATGCTTCTTCAGCTTCCTTGCCCCCGACACCGGCAAGGTGAAGCGACGTGACGCGCTTTTCGAGTGAGGACTGCAGGTCCGCTGTCTGATCGATGACGCCGGCATTCCCGGACAAGGCCATATGACGCAGGCCACGCAATTTCTGTAAATCGCTTACCGTATCCGACAACATGCGGACTGCTTTTACGCCAACCCGCTCTTTTTCAATCGCCTGCATGGACTGCTGTAATTCGACAAACAGCAAACTGGATACCAGCAACATGGGCAAAAGAAACAATGCTGCTACCAGCATGAATTTTGGCAGGAGACGCAGACGGTCCATGACAACAATCGCCGGCGCAAGAAGAGGAGTGACGTTCATTAACTTTTTCACATTTGTTGATTTGTGACAATTCTGCTGCTGGATTGTGACAGCGTGATGAACTCGGACGGCGGATGCGACCAAGAGCAAAAAACCAGATGAAATGTGGCTAAAGTTGCATAAGCAAAATATTTGATATAAATTGTTTATACTATTATTTACATAGGAGAGGTCCATGGCAAAAACTCCCGCATCCCCGTCTACACCTACTGTCAAACCGCTTGCTGCCAGTTCGGTCAAGAGCAAAAGTCCTCCACAGAAAATGCCGGCTGAAGCGATTCAGCCACCGATCCCGGTGGCAAGTTCGGCACCGCTGACCAAGCCGGTGGCGGAGGTGCAGGAAATGGCGCCGAAGGATGCTAAGGCAGAAAAGAAGCGCACAGGTAAAGTTGCCAGGGAAGAGGGCGCCAAGCCTGGTGAAACCAGGGAAAAGACCAAGAAAACCAAGCTGGTACGGGATAGTTTCACGATGCCCGAGGCAGAATATGCGGTGCTCGGCGACGTGAAGAAGACCTGCCTGAAAGCCGGAATCGCAGTCAAGAAAAGTGAATTGCTACGGGTTGGCGTCGCACTCATCCGCCAGCTCGATACGGCGAAACTAAAAGAGGAACTCGACCGTTTGCCAGTGCTCAAGGCCGGTCGCCCAAAGAAATCGAAAAGCGCCTGACCAGGATTCCCGCTTCCTGCGGCTTGCTTTCCTGAACGGTCCCTGTTGTCAAATGTGAACCAATCGCATCATCCGGTGCTCGAACCGGATGAAATTCGAAGGGACGCTCAGCAACCCTGGGGACGTACCAGTCAATGCAAGAACAAGAACAGGCAATTCAATTAAACAAGACAAGACGACTGGCAACCGGCCTGCTGGTCGCAATGGCGGTGCTGTTCGTCGTGTCGCGTCTGCTGCAGCCGCGTTATCACTACCTGTCCTTCGTATCGGCCTTTGCCGAGGCAGCGATGGTCGGCGCACTGGCTGACTGGTTTGCGGTAACGGCGCTGTTCCGTTCGCCGCTTGGGCTGCCGATCCCGCATACCGCCATCATCCCCCGCAACAAGGACAGGATCGGCGACAGTCTGTCAAACTTTCTCGAGCATAATTTCATCACCCAGGAAGTCATTCGCGAGGAATTGCGCGCGATCGATTTTTCCGGTGCGGCGGCTTCCTGGCTGTCCCAGCCGGAAAACAGCCGGTCGGTATCCCGGCAGGTAGTGCGCAGCGTTCCGAGCCTGCTGAAAGTGGTCGAAGATGAAGACGTGCGTCAGTTCATGCAGAACCGGCTTTCTTCCGCACTGGAGAACACTAAATTTGCGCCAGTGCTTGCCGAGATTCTTACGGTGCTGGTCGCCAGCGGGCATCACCGCGCCTTGTTTCATCACATGATCGGACTAGCCGCCCGTGCCCTGGAGCATAACAAGCCATATATCCGCTGGAAAATCCATGAGCACAGTCCGCGCTGGATGCCCAAGGCATTCGATGAAAAACTCTATGTACGACTGCTGGAAGCGGTGCAAAGCACGCTCGATGAAATGCGGGATGAAGACAGCGAATGGCAGACGCGTTTCCAGAACCTGGCAAATGAATTCATCGAGCAACTGCGCACCTCGCCGGAATACGAGGCGAAAATCGATGCGGTGCTGAGCGATATCCTGAATCATCCCTTGGTGCGCGATTACACGCTCCATGTCTGGCATGACGTTAAGTCGCGCCTGATTGCGGATGCCATGTCACCCGATTCGCAGATGCGCGCGAAACTCGACCAGGCAGTCAGTGCATTTGCAAACGAACTGCTGCGCGACCAGAAAGTACAGAAGAAACTCAATCAGTGGATACGCATATTCGCGACCGAAACCATTGTCGGCCGCCGGGAAGACATCGCCGATCTCGTATCGCGCGTGATCCGTAAATGGGATGCCGAAACCATGTCGCGCAAACTGGAATTGCATGTGGGCAAAGATCTGCAGTACATCCGGATCAATGGCACGATCGTCGGCGGCCTGGTTGGCCTGGTGTTGCATGCGATTACCTTGCTACTGTGGAGCAGCGGTGCATGAGCTCGCGAGCGGCGGGATCGAATGGATCAGTGCAATCCGGAGAAGGGGAAGTACAATGAATTTGATGATATTTTTGGCAGGATGAGCCGTTCGAAGGAGGTCAAGATGCTGACGCACATGAAGCAAATGACAAACCCGCGATTTTCAACGCTCCTTGTATTTCTCGCGTTCGATATTGTTTCCGCAGGCGCGATGGCCGCAAGCGGTGCCAATGCGAATGACATACAGGCTCGCTATCAAACCGAATCCGCGGCGTGTCGCCAGATCCCGGTTGCGGAAGAGCGGACGACTTGCCTGCGGGAAGCGGCTGCCGCGCGTAATGAAGCACTCAACGGACAACTCAGCGATGCGCAGGAAGTCTATGAGCGAAATGCGCTGGCGCGTTGCAATGCGTTGCCGGCAGCGGATCAGGAAATGTGCAGGCGCCGTACGCGCGGTGAAGGTGTCGTGAGCGGCAGCGTTTCCGAGGGCGGCGTTTATCGCGAGTATCGGCAAATCACCATGCCGGACGCTGTACAGATCGAAACTGTAGTTGTGCCGTCTGCGCCAACCAGCGGTCAGTAAAAGCGCGAAGCGCTTGCGGCTTAGCGTGAGCGTTCCCGCTAGTCTCATTAGCCCCCGATCGTTCCACGAGGTCCACAAGTTCCACGAGTTCCATCATTGGAACGCGCCGAGACCGCATATTCCGCTGAAACATTGCGGGTGACGGACAGTGCCTGGTATGGCTATGGCGTTACGGCAGTTATTTGCCCGCCAGATCGGCCCCCAGCACCACCCTGATGTAATTTGCCTCCGCTTCGTCCGCCGCCTTCTGCGCGATCCAGACGATGCTTCCCTTGCGCATCACCCAGTCTTGTTCGGTGCCTGCAATCAGCAGTGAGGCGACGTGTCCAAGGGTAGGCTGGTGTCCGACAATCAATACCGGTTCACGACTTGAAGGCCATTTGGCGGCTTCAAGAATCGCTTCGGCAGTCGTGTCGGTCGCCAGTGATACATGGGTCTTGAATTTGCGGCCAAGCGCTTCGGCTGTCTGCACGGTACGAATTGCGGGACTCGCGAGAATGCGGCACTCGGACGGCAGGTTGCGGTCCAGCCATTCCCCCATTTTGGTTGCCTGCTTGCGACCTTTCGCGGTCAGTTCACGCGCCGCATCGGGCTTGTCCACGTCATGCGGTTCGGCTTCGGCATGTCGCCACAGGATCAGGTCCATCGCATTCTCCTTAGCCAGGCGTGCCCAGCAGTTGTGCCAGATATTGTTGTGCGCAAAACGCTTGCTGCTTACCGCGCGGCTTTCGCCTGTGATACTTGCCATCGATCCCCAGTTCCCAGGCATTCACGTTATCCTTGAGATAGGGATTGAGTCCGTGGGTAATGACTTGTTTTTTCAATGTTTTGTCGAGTACGGGAAAGGCAACTTCGACGCGTCGGAACAGGTTGCGATTCATCCAGTCCGCACTGGCGAGATACACATCATGCGCAAGGCCGTTGCGGAAATAATAAATCCGGCTGTGTTCCAGGAAGCGGCCGACGATGGACCGCACGCGAATGTTCTCCGAGAGTCCGGGCACACCGGGGCGCAATGCGCAGGCACCGCGAATGATCAGATCTATTTTCACGCCGTCTGCCGAGGCCGCGTAGAGTGCGCGAATCACCGATTCATCCAGTAAGGCATTCATCTTGGCGATGATGCGTGCCGGCTTGCCTTGGCGGGCGATATCGGCTTCATTTTTGATGGAACGGATGATTTCCTTCTGAAGCGCAAACGGGGCCAGCCACAGGTATTGCAGATGTTTCGGTTTTGTCAGGCTGGTCAGGTGAATGAAGATTTCATTCACTTCGGCAGTCAGGGCGGGATGCGCAGTCAGCAATCCGAAGTCGGTGTAATGCTTGGTGGTGGTCGGATGATAGTTGCCGGTCCCCAGATGGGCGTAGCGATGCAACTCGCCACCTTCGCGTCGCAATACCAGTGCCAGCTTGGCATGGGTCTTCAGGCCCACAACGCCATACACCACCTGGGCGCCGGCACGTTCCAGCTTTTCAGCCCAGTTGATATTGGCTTCTTCATCGAAGCGGGCCATCAGCTCGACGATGACGGTGACTTCCTTGCCGCGGTGAGCAGCGGCAATCAGCGATTCCATCAGGTCGGAATTCATGCCGGTGCGATAAATTGTCTGCTTGATTGCCACCACATTCGGGTCGAGCGCAGAGCAACGAATGAATTCGACGACGGGCTGAAACGACTGAAACGGGTGGTGCAGGAGGATATCGCGCTGCCTCAGCATATTGAAGGCGTCGCCATCGCCCAGGGTTGCCGGCATGCCCGGCTGGAAAGGGGGGAAGTGCAGGGAAGCTTGCTGGACGTTATTGATGAGCTCGAGCAGGCGCACCATGTTGACGGGTCCGTCGACTGCGTACAGCCTGCTTTTGTCGATGGAAAACTGGTTGAGCAGGAATTCTGCCAGATGCGCCGGACAATTCCGTGCCACTTCAAGCCGAACCGCAAAGCCGAACTGGCGGCTCTGTAATTCCGTGCGCAGCGCCTGCCGAAGATTCTTCACCTCTTCCTCATCGACCCACAAGTCACTGTTACGCGTGACACGAAATTGCGAATAGGCAACGACGTTCCGGCCGGTGAACAGATCCGTGATATGCGCGTGGATGATGGACGACAGCAGGCAGAAGGCCACGCCTTTTGAGGACAGGTGATCCGGCAAGCGAATGACCCGCGGCAGCACACGTGGTGCCTTGAGGATGGCGATCGCCGTACCGCGCCCAAAGGCGTCCTTGCCGGAAAGCTCGACAATAAAGTTAAGACTCTTGTTCACCACTTGGGGGAAGGGATGGGCAGGGTCGAGGCCGATGGGGGTCAGTAACGGGCGGACCTCACGTTCGAAGTAATCCTTTACCCAGGCACGCTGCGCTTCGTTGCGATCCTGGTGCCGCAGCAGGTGAACACCATTCTCCGAAAGTTGAGGAAGGATTTCCTTATTCAGCAGCGCATATTGGCGCTCGATGATCGCATGGCATTCCTCGCCGGTGCGATCAAGCGTCGCGGCCAGCTGTGGCGGCAGCGCCTGCGCACCCTCCATCCGGTTATGCGCAAGCAGGCTGGCAATCCTGACTTCAAAAAACTCATCCAGGTTACTGCTGACAATACATAGATAGCGCAGGCGTTCCAGCAAGGGAATGCTGCGGTCTTCGGCTTGCGCCAGTACGCGCCGATTGAACGCAAGTTGCGACAGTTCCCGATTGAGATAAATGCCGGTCGGTTCTTTGATAGCGAGTTGCTTTGGAGGATCATCAAGACGCAGGGTTTTCTTATTCATGCCGGTAAACCATTCTTCGGGTCATTTTTCCGGAGTGTAGAGGTCGAATATGACAAGTTCATGACAGGAATTTTGATCATAAGGCAATTTATGACATGTCTTTTCGCCAGTGTCATAAACCTGTCACAATTGTTGGCTACAGTTCGCCCTGTCTTCTTTTGACAAACCTCATGGAGCAGCTATGCGACTGAACAAATTCCTGAAATCGGCAGCTATCGCAGCCGGTAGCGCCATCCTGTTTTCCTCCGCAATCGCCGCCGACATTACCGGTGCAGGCGCAACTTTCCCCTATCCAATCTATGCAAAATGGGCCGAAGAATATAAAAAGGCCAGCGGCAACGGCCTGAACTATCAGTCCATCGGCTCCGGCGGCGGCATCAAGCAGATCAAGGCCAAGACCGTGGACTTTGGCGCTTCCGACATGCCGCTGAAAGCCGAAGATCTGGACGCTGCTGGTCTGATGCAGTTTCCGGCAGTCATGGGTGGTGTCGTACCGATCGTTAATCTGGAGGGCATAACCCCGGGCCAACTGAAGCTGACAGGTCAGGTAGTCGCCGATATCTATCTGGGCAAGATCACCAAGTGGAATGCCCCGGAAATCGCTGCGCTGAATCCTGGCGTCAAGCTGCCGACGGATGACATTACCGTGGTCCACCGCGCTGATGGTTCCGGCACGTCCTTCCTGTTCACCGATTACCTGTCCAAGGTTAATCCCGATTTCAAGGCCCAGGTCGGTGCGGGCACCGCAGTCAAGTGGCCGACTGGTGTGGGCGGCAAGGGCAATGAAGGTGTCGCAGCGAACGTACAGCGTATCAAGAATTCCATTGGCTATGTCGAGTATGCCTATGCCAAGAAAAACAAGATGTCGCACACCCAGCTGAAGAACCGCGATGGCCAGTTCGTTCAGCCTGACGACGAAACCTTCAAGGCTGCTGCTGCAGGTGCTGACTGGGCCAAAACTCCTGGTTTTGCGGTCATCCTGACCGACCAGGCAGGCAAGACAAGCTGGCCGATCACCGGCGCGTCCTTCATCCTGATGCACAAGAACCAGGTGGACACCGCCAAAGGCAAGGAAGTCGTCAAGTTTTTTGACTGGGCATACAAGAACGGCGGCGCAATGGCCGCGGAGCTCGATTACGTCGCGATGCCATCCGCTGTCGTCAAGCTGGTGGAAGAAGGCTGGAAAGCGCAGCTGAAAGACGCTTCCGGCAAGGCGCTCTGGTAATCGCTCAGCTAAACGCCAGCAACTTGCCTCTGTCCAGTACGTTCAACGACTGCACCGGATGCCCGAAAAAAGGGACTCCGGTGCAGTCTCCATTGCCCGCAAGGGCATTCGCCCTATGAACGCAAATTACTCCACGATCGTGGCGCCTCTTTCCGACGAATCGCAGCGAGCCCGCGAAAGGGAAGCCGCCGAAAAAGCGATGGGTTCGACCATGCGCAAGCAGCGGATCCAGGATTTCCTGTTCCACAAGCTGACGCTGACCTTTGCGCTGAGCGTGCTGGTTGTGCTGCTCGGTATTATCGTATCGCTCATCATCGGTGCCTGGCCCGCATTCAAGGAATTCGGACCGGCCTTTATCACGACGGTCGAGTGGGATCCGGTCAACGACCAGTATGGCGCACTGATCGCCATCGTCGGCACCCTCGCCACTTCACTGATTGCCTTGCTGATCGCGTTCCCCATCAGCTTCGGCATTGCCCTGTTTCTGACGGAAATCTGCCCGGCACGCCTGCGTCGTCCCTTGGGTACCGCCGTGGAATTGCTGGCCGGGGTGCCAAGCATCATCTATGGCATGTGGGGCTTGTTCGTGTTCGCGCCCCTGTTCGGCGATTATGTGCAACCCTTGCTCAACAAGACACTGGGACAGCTACCCGTCATCGGTCAGCTGTTCAAGGGGCCGACGATGGGCATCGGCATCCTGGCCGCCGGCATAATCCTGGCCGTGATGATCATTCCCTTCATCGCCTCGGTGATGCGCGATGTATTTGAAATTGTTCCCGCAGTGCTGAAGGAGTCTGCGTATGGGCTTGGCTGCACACGCTGGGAAGTGGTGCGCAAGGTGGTGCTGCCTTACACCAAGACCGGAGTCGTTGGTGGAGTGATGCTGGGACTTGGCCGCGCGCTCGGTGAAACCATGGCCGTCACTTTCGTGATCGGCAATGCGCATAAGCTGTCGTGGTCGCTATTCGCCGCGGGTAACAGCATTGCGTCGACACTGGCCAACGAATTCGCCGAAGCGGAATCAACGTTGCATGTGTCGTCGTTGTTCGCCCTGGGCCTTATTCTGTTTGTCATCACGTTTATTGTCCTGTCCGCTGCCAAGCTGATGCTGATGGGCATGGCGCGCAAGGAAGGAGCCAAATCATGAATCCAGTCTATCGCCGCCGTCTGCTGGCGCACCGCATCGGCATCGCGCTCTCGATTACGGCCATGGCCGTAGGCTTGCTGTTCCTCTCATGGATTCTTTTCACGCTGCTGATCAAGGGCTTCGGTGCCCTCAGCTTAACGATGTTCACGCAGACCACGCCCGCACCGGGCAGTGATGGCGGCGGACTGATCAATGCCATCGTCGGCAGCTTGCTGATGGTTGGTGCGGCGACGCTGGTGAGCACGCCGATTGGCATACTTGCCGGTATTTATCTGGCTGAATACGGCGAGGAAAGCTGGCTGGCGCAGATCACGCGCTTTGTGACCGACATCATGTTGTCTGCGCCGTCGATCGTCATCGGCCTCTTCGTCTATGCGATTTACGTGGCGAACGTGAAGCACTTTTCCGGCTGGGCCGGCAGCTTTGCGATCTCGCTGATTGCGGTTCCCGTGATAGTGCGCACCACGGACAACATGCTCAAGCTGGTGCCGAACAGCTTGCGTGAGGCGGCGTTTTCTCTTGGGGCACCACGCTGGAAGGTCGCAATGATGGTGCGCTTGCGTGCGGTCAAGGCCGGCGTCGTGACGGGCGTGCTGCTGGCGATTGCGCGTATTTCCGGTGAAACCGCGCCGCTGTTGTTTACCGCGCTGAACAACCAGTTCTACAGTGCCAACATGAATGCGCCGATGGCCAACCTGCCTGTCGTGATCTATCAGTTCGCGATGAGCCCGTACGACAACTGGCGCGAACTGGCATGGGGCGGCGCCTTATTGATTACTTTCAGCGTGCTGGGATTGAACATCCTGTCGCGTACTCTGTTCAGCCAAAAGATTCCGAACTGACATGATGAATTCAAATACTGCAAGCCTCGCGAAGACGATGGAAATTTCCGGCCTGAATTTTTACTATGGCAATTTTCAGGGCCTGAAAAACATCAACCTGAATATCTACGAAAAGAAGGTGACAGCCTTCATCGGCCCGTCTGGTTGCGGCAAGTCCACGCTGCTGCGTACACTCAATCGCATGTATGACCTGTATCCAGGTCAACGCGCCGACGGCAAGATCATGTACAACGGACGAAATGTTCTCGATCCAGGGCAAGACGTCAACATGCTGCGCGCCAAGGTCGGCATGGTGTTCCAGAAACCGACCCCGTTCCCGATGTCGGTGTACGAAAACATCGCCTTCGGCGTGCGCCTGTATGAAAACCTGTCCAAGGGCGAGATGGACGAGCGCGTCGAATGGGCGCTGAAAAAGGCTGCGCTGTGGGGTGAGGTCAAGGATAAACTCAACAAGAGCGGGCTCAGCCTGTCCGGCGGTCAGCAGCAGCGCCTGTGCATCGCGCGCGGCGTGGCAGTCAAGCCGGATGTGCTCCTGCTCGACGAGCCGACTTCCGCGCTTGATCCGATTTCCACGGTGAAGATTGAAGAACTGATCAACGAGCTGAAGCAGGATTACACGATCACTATCGTGACGCACAATATGCAGCAGGCGGCGCGCTGCTCGGATTACACGGCCTACATGTATCTGGGCGAATTGGTCGAATTCGGCGAGACCGACCAGATCTTCATGAACCCGGCAAAGAAAGAAACGCAGGACTACATTACCGGTCGTTTTGGCTGATGCTGTCGCCACAGCCACCCCTGTTTTTGCATTGATGAACCCATAGGAGAACCTGATGCCAGGCGATCACTCTTCAAAACAATACGACATGGACCTCGAAGCGATCCGCTCCAAAGTCCTATTGATGGGCGGCCTGGTGGAAAGCCAGTACGCCGACGCCATCGCCTGTTTTCGCAGCGGTAACATCGCACAAGCCGAGCAGGTGATCAAGGCAGACGAAAACGTCAACAAGCTGGAAGTCTCGCTTGACGATACCTGCAGCCATCTGATCGTGAAGCGTCAGCCGGCGGCAAACGATTTGCGTACCGTCATGGCGACGCTGAAGGTCATTACCGATCTGGAAAGAATCGGCGATGAGGCGACCAAGATTGCACGCACTGCAAAAAATCTGTATGAGCGCGGCACCGTGGGTGTGCTGAATCATTATGAATCGGTACGCGTGCTTGCGACCAGCGCTGCGGATTCGCTGCATGATGCTCTCGATGCTTTCGCCCGTCTTGACGACAGGCAGGCGGCGCGCATCATTTCCCAGGACGAAGCCATCGACCATGAATTCCGTGCCATCACGCGTACAATGATCACGTTCATGATGGAAGATCCGCGTACGATTTCCGCTGCCCTGGATACGCTGTGGGTCGCCAAGGCGATCGAGCGGATTGGCGATCATGCAAAAAATATTGCCGAATATGTTATCTACGTGGTCGAAGGCAAGGACATCCGCCATACCGACTATGTGTACACCAAGCTGGATAGCGCTGTCTGAATATGGCCGTAGATAAAACCACCATACTGATTGTTGAAGACGAACCGCCGATTATTGAGCTGGTGACGTTCACGCTCAAGGAAGCCGGCTGGAATACAGCGGCGGTCCATACCTCAGCGGAAGGCTGGGAGTACATGCAGCAGAATGCGCCTCAGCTGGTACTCCTCGACTGGATGTTGCCCGACCAGTCGGGCCTTCGACTGTTGTCGCGCATCCGTTCAGACCGTCAGTTGCAGGGCCTGCCGGTCATCATGCTGACCGCAAAAAGCATGGAAGAAGACAAGGTCGCGGGGCTGGACAATGGCGCAGATGATTACATCACCAAGCCGTTCTCGCCGCGCGAGCTGACTTCACGCATCAAGGCCCTGCTGCGCCGCAAGAGCCCGGAACACGCACAAAGCGCAATGGCCGCCGGCCCTGTCACGCTCGATCCGGTCAGTTGCACAGTGACGCTCAATGAGCAGAAAATCGACATCGGGCATGCGGAATTCAGGCTGCTCAAGTTTTTCCTTGCGCATCCCGAGCGCGTGTTCTCACGCAGCCAGTTGCTCGACAAGGTCTGGGGCGACCACGTCGCCATCGAAGAGCGCACCGTCGATGTCCATGTCCTGCGGCTCCGCAAAGCATTGAAGGAAGCCGAATCGCTGATCAAGACCGTGCGTAGTGTAGGCTATATGCTGTCTGAAAAATAAAACACGCTTCACATGAATCCTCGCCTGCTTTTCTGGATCCCTGCCGTCCTGCGCCTGGCGCTGATACTCGTCGGTGCCGGCGTGGTCTGGTATTTCTTTGGGCTGGTCATGGGGCTCACCGCAGGCGTGCTTGGATTATGCGGGATGCTGGTGGTGCAGCTGCATTACCTGTTCCAACTGTCGAACTGGCTCGACCACCCGAGCAGCTCGCGTTTGCCGGACGGGTGGGGCGCATGGACGGATATTTTTTCCCGTTTGTACAAATTGCGGCGCGACGACGAACGCAATCAGGCGGAGCTGGCTGAATGGCTGGCGCGCTTCCGGCAGGCCATGAGCCTGTTGCCGGATGGCGTCGCCATCATGGATGACGTGCTGTTCCTCGAATGGTGCAACACGGCGGCGGAAAAGCATCTTGGACTGCAGCTTGAGCGCGACAAGGGGATGCGCGTGACCAACCTGGTGCGCAGTCCGGAGTTCATCGATTACATCATCCTCGGTCGGTATGAGCAGCCGTTGACGCTTGCGGTGCGCGACCGTAAGCTCATTGTCCAGATTATTCCTTTTGAAAACCGGCGCCAGATCCTGGTCACCCATGACGCGACCGAGTCCGACCGCATTGAAATGATGCGACGTGATTTCGTTGCCAATGCATCGCATGAATTGCGCACACCGCTCACCGTCATCAATGGCTTTCTTGAGATTGCCTGCAGTCAGCCCAACCTTGAGGTGCAGACCCGCCTGTCGCACCTGAAGCTGATGGCGGAGCAGGGGCAGCGTATGCAAAACCTGGTGGAGGACATGCTGACGCTGACGCGGCTCGAATCGATCGATTATCCGTTGCGGCCTGAACGGGTAAACATCCACGTCCTGCTCGAGCAAATCTTGCAGGATACCCAGGCGTTGTCCGGCGGGCGCCACGAGATTTTCCTCGACATCGACGGTCCGGACATCAAAGGCGGCACGGAGGAACTGCGTAGTGCCTTCGGCAACCTTGCGACCAATGCGGTTCGATATACCCCGCAGAACGGCACCATACGTCTGTCCTGGAAAATGAAGGAAAGCGGCCCGCAGTTTGCCGTTCAGGATAATGGTATCGGCATCAAGCCTGAACATATCGCTCGCCTGACCGAGCGTTTCTATCGCGTCGACAAGAGCCGCTCACGTGAGACCCAAGGAACTGGACTAGGCCTGGCCATTGTCAAGCATGTGCTGCTGCGGCACGATGCATCACTTGTGATTGATTCAGTGCCGGAAAAGGGCAGCACCTTCATTGTCAGGTTTCCACTCAAGGCCGTTTGCGAAGCGCCGGCTGAAAAGCTGATCGGGGCCTGACCGCAGTGCGCGGCAAGGCCCCGATGGTTGTTTTGGCGGCCGGCTATCGGCTCTGCTTACTTCTTACTTATACCCGACACGATCCAGGATCTTTTGCGCGGCGATCTGGTTTTTGCCGATGGTGGCAATCGAAACGTTCTCCGCCTTGAACTTGCCCATGGCGTCCAGTGTCGGATTAGCCGCGACCGCGGTCTTCACGACTGGCCACTCGTTATTTCCATTGGCGAAATAGGCCTGCGCTTCATCACTCGCCAGGTATTCAAGGAACTTGACCGCCGCATCGCGATGCGGTGCATTCTTTGCCACGCCGCCACCGGAAATGTTCAGGTGTGTGCCGGAGGTGTTCTGGTTTGGCCAGAGAAAGGCGACCTTGCTCATCAGTTCCTTGTCCTCCGGTTTGGTCGAACGCAGCAGACGCGCATAGTAATAGCTATTGGCGACCGCCACGCCACATTCGCCCGTGCCGACGCCTTTGATCTGGTCAGTGTCGCCGCCCCGCGGAGGGCGCGCGAAGTTGGCAACCACGCCTTGTGCCCATTTTTCAGTGGCAGCTTCACCGTTACGTTCAATCATCGAGCCAATCATCGACAGCATGTAGGGATGCGAACCGGAGCGTGTGCAGACCTTGCTCTTGTTCTTGGGATCGGCCAGTGATTCGTAGGTAGCGACATCTTCCGGCTTCACGTTCGCCTTGTTGTAGACGATGATGCGAGCACGAGTCGAAAAGCCGTACCACTCTGAACCTTCGCCATCGTTCTTGCCACGCAGGTTGCCGGGAATACGCGCGTCCAGCACCTTGGACTTGACCGGTTGGAACAATCCTTCGATCTGAGTGCGCCAGAGACGTGCCGCATCAACCATCAGGATAACGTCAGCCGGACTATTCTTTCCCTCGTTGCGCAAACGCTCAAGCAGAGGGCTGTCTTCGGCTTCGATGCGATTGATCTTGATGCCAGTCTGCTTGGTGAAGTTTGAATACAGCTGTTCGTCGGTCTGGTAATGGCGCGACGAATACAGGTTCAGCACTTTTTCCTGCGCCTGGGCGGAGAAGGCTGCAGCAATGGCGATTGCGGCGACAACGAGGTTCTTTTGCATGACACCTTTCATCATGGGTCCTTGATTAAATAAGTACTCAATATGTCAAGTATAGCTTTTTGACGAAATAATAGGAATCATTCTCATTCCAGCTTGATGGGAGAGTTTTGTCGATGGGCTACAATGCGGACTTGTTTTCTTGTTCCCAGCCCGGCCAACATGCCAACGTGACCATTTCGATGTGCCCGCGCATGCTTCCCGTTTGCTCTCCAGCCCCGACTTCTTTCCATGATCCGCATCCGCCATAGCATTCTTGTCTGCTGTTCTCTGTTCCTTTCCGCCTGCACCACCACGTCACCGAAGATCCCTATGGTCATACAGCCGAATGTGCCAGCCGCCAGTGTTCAGGCTAAGGTGACCCGGTCAGTGCGAATCGGGTTAGCACTCGGTGGTGGTGCGGCGCGCGGCTTTGCGCATATTGGTGTCATCAAGGCTCTGGAAGCACAGGGAATCGTGCCCGATGTTGTGGCTGGTACCAGTGCCGGCAGTCTGGTAGGTGCGATGTATGCTGCAGGAAATAACGGCTTTGCCCTACAAAAACTGGCGTTGGAAATGGATGAGGCTGCCATTTCAGACTGGTCGGTGCCGCTGTTTGCAAAATCGACTGGCGTGCTCAAAGGAGAGGCCTTGCAGCACTATGTCAACCGTACGCTGGGAAACGCGCCGATTGAAAAACTGAAAATTCCCTTCGGTGCAGTGGCTACGGACCTGAGCACCGGAGCGCCCATTTTGTTCCGACGCGGTAATACTGGCGTTGCGGTCAGGGCATCTTCGGCAGTGCCTGGCGTTTTTCAGCCGGTTCGGGTAGGTGACCACAATTATGTTGACGGTGGCCTGGTGTCGCCGGTACCTGTTCGTTTTGCACGGGAAATGGGTGCGGACTTCATCATTGCTGTCAATATTTCAGCGCAACCGGACGCACAACCATCTTCCAGTTCCGTCGATGTGGTACTGCAGACATTCGCCATCATGGGGCAAAGTATCAATCAATACGAGCTCAAGGAAGCGGATGTCGTGATTCAGCCAAGATTGGGAACCATGAAAGGCAATGATTTCCCGGGGCGGAATACTGCGATTCTTGCTGGCGAACAGGCTGTCGCGGCAGCTTTGCCGGAACTACGCCGGAAACTCGCGGCAAAACGGGAGCAATAGGGGCTGACCTGTTATTCAGGCTGGCTCGGCGGGGTTGACTGGGCGGACTGGATAATCCGACGTGCACCGTTAAAGCGCTTTTTCCAGTAACCGATATCCATCCTTTCGACGCGAACTTCCGCGCCGGCACGAGGCGCATGGATAAACTTGTTATCGCCAAGATAAATGCCGACATGGGAGAAACCGCGGCGCAAGGTGTTGTAAAACACCAGATCGCCCGGTTGCAGATCCGCGCTGTCGATTTTTTCGCCTACTCGACTGATCTCTTCAGATGTGCGTGGTAATTCCGTACCCGATGTCTTGCGAAAAACGTAACGTACTAAACCGCTGCAATCCAAACCGCTTTCTGGGGCATTTCCACCGTATTTATACCGGATGCCAATCATGGACATGGCTTGCATTGCCAGTTCGGATGCGCGGTTGGTAAACCCATGAAGTTTTGCCAATGGGCCTGAAGGACTTACAGAAGCTTGTGGCTCAACAGCAGGAATCTCGGTCGTCCAGGCACTTCCCATCAGGCCGGCAAAAAACAGCGACGCGCAAAAGGCTGCACGCCGTATCCGGAGAGGAAAAGTACGGTTCATTATCATTCAGTCAAGGTTTAATTCCGGCAACAGGGCCAATGTAAGGGAATCCGTGTATTGCTGTCAAAAAATCTTTACCACAGGTATGCTTAATGCTATTCCTACCGACAGACTTTTCAGATGAACGGCACCTGAATGGCACCTCCTAGCGCAATCGATATTTCTGTCAAACCTCGTGTCCTGATTGCGGACGATTCACGTATTGTCCGAGCCACGCTGATCAAACATATTGAAGGCATGTTTGATTTCCGCGAAGCACTCAACGGCGAGGAGGCATGGGAGACCCTGCTGATCGATCCTAATATTAAGGTCGTGATTACAGACCTTACTATGCCCAAGCTTGACGGGTATGGCTTGCTACAGCGCATCCGCAGTTCCAAAATCAGTCGCATCCGGGAAATCCCCGTGGTTGTGGTGTCGGGCAGTGATGAAGGGGCAGAACGGGAAAGGGCGAAAGCCGCAGGAGCGACCGATTTGATTACCAAGGGAATCGGCACGGCTCAATTGCTATCCCGGCTGGATATCCTGTCGAAGCTGGTCGCAACCCAACGTGAGTTCGAGCGCAGCCTGGAAGTCCTGGTGCAGAAAATTGAGCCGGTTGCAGCATTACAGTTGCCAACAATCGATGCATTTCGCGCTAAAGCGGCTGCGCTGCTGGGAAGCGCGGCGAGTGCCCGGAAAAATTTCGTGCTGCTCGATGTTTGTATCGGCCTCAAGCACGTAGGACTTGAGGGCGCTGCCATGTCACCGCCTGCCAGCGTATCGCGGGCGATAGGTCAGCTTTTGCAAAGCACGGTCAGGGAAACCGACCACGTCGCGCAGTTGGGCGAAGCCGAGTTCACCGTGGCGACGGGGAGCATCAATTTTGATTCCGCACGTTTTTTCGCTCAACGTGTGTGCCGGGCGATTGCCGGCGCCCATCTTGTCAGCGATGAGCGCATGTCTTTCATTGCCAGTTGCGGGGTCGTCTCTCTTTCCGATCCCGGCATCGATCCAAATATGATCACGTTCGATGAGTTGCTTGATCGCGCACGCCATCGCGCACTGCTGGGTATTGGCGGCAGCGTGACCGGTGTTGTCGGGCCGGAAGAAGAAGCGGCAGTGTTGTGCGGCCAACAGATTGCATCCTTGCCAATGGCGCAAGAGGGTGAGAGTCAGCAGGCGTCTCCGGATCTTGCCACGTTATTGCAATGGATACGTGAGGGTCGCCAGAACGAAGTACTGCCGCACCTCGGTAGATTGTCAGCGGATCTGCAGCCGCTGGTAGACCTTGTGCTGAAGCGCGGTAAGCAGGGGCCGTGATCATGGTTTGAACGGCGGGGTAGGCACCGCGGAATCAGCTGTCGTACAATCCTGCCTTCTTTAGAAGGAGCCGTAATGCAATCCAAACCGTTTCTCACACTCGACGACACCAAAAAAATTGCCGCAGCCGCAGAAGCGGAAGCAAAGGCAAACAACTGGCCAGTTACCATTTCCATTGTTGACGAAGGTGGCCATCTGCTGTGGCTGCAGCGTTTGGATGGCGCAGCACCGATCTCCGCGCACATCGCTCCGGCAAAAGCCAGGACAGCAGCACTTGGCCGCCGCGAAAGCAAGGTTTATGAAGATATGATCAACAACGGCCGTTATTCCTTCATGACCGCCCCGGTTCTCGAAGGTATGCTCGAAGGCGGCGTGCCGGTCATGGTCGAAGGTCACTGCGTCGGTGCGGTCGGCATCTCCGGTGTAAAGTCGACTGAAGATGCACAGATTGCAAAGGCAGGCATCGCCGCTCTCGGCAACTGATCGTTCTAGATCATTGACACACCGGCAAGGAAGCGAAATTCTTGCTTCCTTGTTAAGTGCGGAGAGCACAAAAAATATTGAAAGAATGACTAGGGAATCCGTTCAGGACCCCTGATTTTAAACGCGTCTCGGGTTTGCAGCGAAGGCCGATCTCAGCTATAATCTTGGGGTTTAGCTAATTCAGCCCGCCGTAGCGCATAACCCCTTCCATCACGTCCCAAAAAGACCCACGACATCCAGCGCAAGCCGTTTGGTTGACGGTCGTTCTGGCGCGGCGCAGCGGCGGTAATCATCTCAGGAGTTACCCTTGCTGCCATTTTTTTCTGGCCACTCAGTTCCGGCCATCCTAGCGCTCGCAGACGGGTCGATTTTCCAGGGTTTTTCTATTGGTGCTCCCGGTCATACGATCGGTGAAGTCGTGTTCAACACGGCCATGACAGGCTACCAGGAAATTCTGACCGACCCCAGCTACAGCCGCCAGATCGTCACACTGACCTATCCGCATATCGGCAACGTCGGCGTCAACGAAGAAGACATCGAAGCCAATAAAATCCACGCTGCCGGCCTGATCATCAAGGACCTGCCGCTGGTGGCATCCAATTTCCGTTCCCAGCAAACCTTGTCCGACTATCTGAAGTCGGAAAACGTGGTTGGTATTGCCGGTCTCGATACACGCAAGCTGACACGTATCCTGCGTGAGAAGGGCGCTCAGAACGGCGCAATCCTCGCTGGTGAAAGCGATGTGGAAAAGGCACTGGCGCTGGCCAGGTCTTTCCCTGGCCTTGCGGGCATGGATCTCGCAAAAGTCGTGTCCACGACCAAGTCCTACGTCTGGAATGAAACCGAGTGGAAGCTCGGCCAGGGCTTTGGCGCACAGCACGCACCGAAATTCCATGTTGTGGCCTATGATTACGGTGTCAAGCGCAACATCCTGCGCATGCTGGCCGAGCGCGGCTGCAAGATTACCGTGCTGCCGGCACAATCCACCGCCGCCGATGCACTTGCACTGAATCCCGACGGCATCTTCCTGGCCAACGGTCCCGGTGATCCCGAACCCTGCGACTACGCGATTGCGGCAACCAAAGAACTCATCGAGCGCGGCATCCCGACCTTTGGGATCTGTCTCGGTCACCAGATCATGGCGCTGGCATCCGGCGCCAAAACCCTCAAGATGAAGTTCGGCCATCACGGCGCCAACCATCCGGTGCAGGACCTCGATACCAGACAGGTGATGATCACCTCGCAAAACCACGGCTTCGCCGTCGACCAGGCAACCCTGCCGGACAACTGCCGCGTCACCCACGTGTCGCTGTTCGACGGCTCGCTGCAGGGCTTTGCCCGTACCGACCGCCCGGCATTCTGCTTCCAGGGTCATCCGGAAGCCTCGCCCGGCCCGACCGACGTCGCCCCCTTGTTCGATCGCTTCGTGGCGATGATGGAGAAACACAAACATGCCTAAGCGTACCGATTTAAAAAGCATCCTCATTATTGGCGCCGGCCCGATCATCATCGGCCAGGCCTGCGAATTCGACTATTCCGGCGCACAGGCCTGCAAGGCATTGCGCGAAGAAGGCTACCGCGTCGTGCTGGTGAACAGCAACCCGGCCACCATCATGACCGACCCGGAAATGGCCGATGTCACCTATATCGAACCCATCACCTGGCAGGTGGTCGAGCGCATCATCGCCAAGGAAAGGCCTGACGCGATTTTGCCAACCATGGGTGGCCAGACCGCGCTCAATTGCGCACTGGATCTGCACCGCAACGGCGTGCTGACCAAGTACAGCTGCGAACTGATCGGCGCCACACCGGAAGCCATCGACAAGGCGGAAGACCGCTCCAAGTTCAAGCAGGCCATGACGAAGATCGGCCTGGGTTCGGCCCGCTCCGGCGTGTCGCACACGATGGAAGAATCATGGGCGGTGCAAAAGGAAATCGGCTTTCCCGTCATCATCCGGCCATCGTTCACCATGGGCGGCACTGGCGGCGGCATTGCCTATAATCCGGAAGAGTTCGAGACCATCTGCAAGCGCGGCCTGGAAGCCTCGCCTACGTCTGAGCTGCTGATCGAGGAATCGCTGATCGGCTGGAAAGAGTACGAGATGGAAGTCGTGCGCGACAAGAAGGACAACTGCATCATCGTCTGCTCGATCGAAAACCTCGACCCGATGGGCGTGCATACCGGCGACTCGATTACCGTCGCCCCGGCGCAGACGCTCACCGACAAGGAATACCAGATCATGCGCAACGCCTCATTGGCGGTGCTGCGCGAGATCGGCGTCGATACCGGCGGCTCCAACGTGCAGTTTGCGGTCAACCCGGCCGACGGCCGCATGATCGTCATCGAGATGAACCCGCGGGTGTCGCGTTCGTCCGCGCTGGCCTCCAAGGCCACCGGTTTCCCGATTGCCAAGGTCGCCGCCAAGCTGGCAGTCGGCTTCACGCTCGACGAACTGCGTAATGAAATTACCGGCGGCGCCACGCCGGCGTCGTTCGAGCCGAGCATCGATTATGTGGTGACCAAGGTGCCGCGCTTTGCATTCGAAAAATTCCCGACTGCCGACAGCCACCTGACCACGCAAATGAAATCGGTTGGTGAAGTCATGGCCATTGGCCGCACGTTCCAGGAATCGTTCCAGAAAGCATTGCGCGGACTGGAGGTCGGAGTCGATGGCATGAACGAAAAGACCACCGACCGCGAAACCATCGAAGAGCAGCTGGGCGAGCCCGGACCGGAGCGCATCTGGTATGTGGGCGATGCATTTGCTCAAGGCTTCTCACTGGAAGAAGTGCATCAGTTGACGCACATCGACCCATGGTTCCTGGTACAGATCAAGGAAATCGTCGACATCGAGCTGTGGCTGGAATCGCAGTCGCTCGACTCGCTGGATAAAGACACGCTGTTCAAGCTGAAGCAAAAGGGCTTTGCCGACCGGCGTCTGGCCAAGCTGATGAAGACCACCGACAAGGCAGTACGCGAAAAGCGCCGTGCGCTCAACGTGCGTCCGGTCTACAAGCGCGTCGACACCTGTGCCGCCGAATTTGCCACGCGTACCGCATACATGTATTCGACCTATGAGGAAGAATGCGAATCGCAGCCGACCGACAAGAAAAAGATCATGGTGCTGGGTGGCGGTCCGAACCGTATCGGCCAGGGAATCGAATTCGACTATTGCTGCGTGCATGCAGCACTGGCGATGCGCGAAGACGGCTATGAAACCATCATGGTCAACTGCAACCCGGAAACTGTATCGACCGATTACGACACTTCCGACCGCTTGTACTTCGAGCCATTGACACTGGAAGACGTGCTGGAAATCGTCGACAAGGAAAAACCCTACGGCGTGATCGTGCAGTACGGCGGCCAGACGCCGCTCAAGCTGGCACTGGACCTCGAAGCCAACGGTGTGCCGATTGTCGGCACCTCGCCAGACATGATTGATGCTGCCGAAGACCGTGAGCGCTTCCAGAAGCTGCTGCAGGACCTGGGCCTGCGCCAACCGCCTAACCGGACTGCGCGTACCGAAGAAGATGCGTTGCGCCTGGCACAGGAAATCGGCTATCCGCTGGTGGTCCGTCCGTCCTACGTGCTGGGTGGCCGGGCGATGGAAATCGTGCACGAACAGCGCGACCTCGAGCGCTACATGCGCGAAGCGGTCAAGGTGTCCAACGATTCGCCGGTATTGCTCGACCGCTTCCTCAACGATGCGATCGAAGTCGACGTCGACTGCCTGTCCGATGGCCAGCGCACCTTCATTGGCGGCGTGATGGAACACATTGAGCAGGCCGGCGTGCATTCGGGCGACTCGGCCTGTTCGCTGCCGCCGTACTCGCTGTCCAAGGAAACCATTGACGAACTCAAGCGCCAGACCTCCCTGATGGCCAAGGGGTTGAACGTGGTCGGCCTGATGAATGTGCAGTTTGCCATCCAGCAGCATGAGGTCGATGGCAAGCTGCAGGATGTCGTGTACGTGCTGGAAGTCAATCCGCGTGCCTCACGCACCGTGCCGTATGTATCCAAGGCTACCGGACTGCAGCTGGCCAAGATTGCCGCGCGCTGCATGGTAGGACAGTCACTCGACAGCCAGGGCATCAAGAATGAAGTGGTGCCATCGTACTACTCCGTCAAGGAAGCGGTATTCCCGTTCAACAAGTTCCCGGGAGTCGATACGATCCTGGGGCCGGAGATGAAGTCAACGGGTGAAGTCATGGGAGTGGGCAAGACGTTTGGCGAAGCGTTCGTCAAGTCGCAGCTGGGAGCCGGAGTAAAGCTGCCGACCTCGGGCAAGGTGTTTCTGAGCGTCAAAAACAGCGATAAGCCGCGTGCCGTACAGGTGGCGCGCGACTTGGTGGAGCTTGGCTTTACACTGGTGGCAACCAAGGGTACGGCGTCGTCCATCAGTGCGGCCGGAATTCCAGTGGCGGCGGTGAACAAGGTGGTCGAAGGCAGGCCGCATGTGGTAGACATGATCAAGAACAACGAAATTGTGTTGGTGATCAATACGGTCGAAGAAAAGCGTACCGCGATTGCGGACTCGCGCGCGATTCGTACCTCGGCCTTGCTGGCCCGTGCCACGACCTACACCACCATCGCCGGGGCTGAAGCTGCCGTCGAGGGTTTGCGTCATCTCGACGAGCTGCACGTCTACGATTTACAAGGCCTGCATAAGTCTTTACACTAGACCTACAGTCTTACTCCAGCCACAGAGGTCACAGACGGTACCGGGTTCCACCCGGCACTATTTGTGACCTCTGTGGTTTTCATTTCGTCAAAAAGAAAATTCATGAGCACAGTTCCTATTACCAAGCGCGGTGCAGAACTTCTGAAGGAAGAATTGCATCGCTTGAAAACGAAAGATCGTCCTGCAGTCATTAATGCAATTTCCGAGGCGCGCGCGCAAGGCGACCTTTCTGAAAATGCGGAATATGATGCAGCGAAAGAGCGTCAAAGCTTTATCGAAGGCCGTATTGCAGAACTCGAAGGCAAGCTGAGCGCGGCACAAATCATTGATCCTACCTTGCTGGACGCGGAAGGTCGTATTGTGTTTGCGTCCACGGTCGACCTTGAGGACATGGAGTCCGGCCAGCAGGTGACTTACCAGATCGTTGGCGAAGATGAAGCAGACCTGAAGGAACTCAAGGTTTCGATCACCTCCCCGATCGCTCGTGCGTTGATCGGCAAATACGCTGGCGATGTCGTCGAAGTGAACGCGCCATCCGGCATTCGCGAATACGAAGTCCTCGAAGTGCGCTACATCTGATTGCGGCAAAACTTGAACGCCACACTTGCACTTGCCCGCGCACGTCTGCTGGTCGTCACCGTATGGGTTGGTAGCCTGTGGACGATCGGTTATGTGGTTGCTCCCACGTTGTTCGCGACGCTTGACGACAGAGTGTTGGCGGGTACGATTGCCGGCAGACTGTTTCGTGTGGAAGCCTGGCTTTCGGTTGCCTGCGCGATCATCCTCTTGATATTGGTGCGCGCTTTTTCTTCGGATCTCGGGGGGAATCAGCGGCGCACCTGCACCTGGCTGCTACTTGCCATGCTGGCTTGTACGCTGTTAGGGTATTTCGGATCGCAGCCATTCATGGCGGCACTGCGCGAAGCATCCGGTCCCGCAGGTGTAATGGATTCGGATATGAGAATGAAGTTTGGCCTGCTGCATGGCGTATCCAGCGCGATTTATCTGGTGCAGAGCATGCTTGGCGTGGCGCTGGTCATCAAGGCGCGCTGATCATGCTGCCCCGGCAGAGCAGAAGTCCCGAACGGTAGTGCGATACGGGACACGGCGCAATCGGTAAGCTTGGGGGAGCTTAGCGCCGGCCAAGCGCAGACTTTTTGGAACTTGTCTGACGCGGTTTGACACGCTTGATGTTGCCGCCGGCGGTGACGCGTTCATTGCCTTTCAGAATCACTTTCGTTACGGTGGGTCGCTTGGTACCGCTTGGGCTGGGCTTGACGATGGTGACTTCGCGCAAACCTTTTCCACTTTTGCCACTGCGTTCCTTGGCAGCTTCTTTTTTGGGGCGATAGAGCACAAGTAGTTTGCCGATATGCTGGATTGGTGCGGCATCCAGTTGTTCGCAAATGGTTTCATACATTCCGACGCGGGCTTCCCGGTCGTCGCCGAAAACGCGAACCTTGATGAGGCCATGCGCATTCAGGCTGGCATCGATTTCCTTGAGCACAGACGGTGTCAATCCGGCTTCGCCGATGATGACCACCGGATTCAGTGCATGGGCGTCCGAACGCAGTGCGCTGCGCTCGGCGGGTGTCAGTTTCAACATAATTATTTATTCCTTAAAAACGGTATTCTACGCGAATGGCCAAGAACAAATTCAACAAAAACTGGTTGCACGACCATATCAACGACCCCTACGTGAAGCTCGCGCAGAAGGAGGGGTATCGTGCACGGGCCGCCTACAAGCTCAAGGAAATCGACGAGGAAGAAAAGCTGATTCGTCCCGGTCAGGTGATTGTTGACCTTGGCAGTACGCCGGGGAGCTGGTCACAGTATGTGCGCAATAAATTGTCGGGGAAGGAGGGTGGCGGCATCAACGGCACCATCATCGGCCTTGACATGTTGCCAATGGACCCGATCGCCGACGTGCATTTCATTCAGGGTGATTTCCGTGAGGAAGAGGTGCTACGTCAGCTAGAAGAGGTGCTGGCGGGGCGCAAGGTGGATCTCGTCTTATCGGACATGGCGCCCAACTTGTCTGGCGTGGCCTTCACCGACGCCGCTCGCGTGGAACATATCATCGATCTGGCGGTGGAGTTTGCGCAAGCTCATATGAAACCTTCCGGTGCCTTGCTCGTCAAATGTTTCAACGGGACAGGGTATACGCAGCTGGTGGAAAAATTCAAGCAAGAGTTCAAAACCGTCACCCAAAAGAAGCCTAAAGCCAGCAGGGATAAATCATCCGAAATCTTTTTGCTTGGTAAAGGGCTAAAAAATCCCGTTCAGTGACCCCATGATGACAAGTAATTGTCAAATAATTACTTGTTTGCCCTTGATTTGCCGATTCCGGTCCGCAAATGCAGCCTAGCAAGCACTGTGCATTGCGAGTAGAATCAATTTTACAAGCTATGTAAATATAGGCGTACCTGCGTCTAAGGAGTTCTAGTGAACAACATGTTTTCCAAAGCCGCCATATGGGTGGTGATCGCCCTTGTGCTGTTTACCGTCTTCAAGCAGTTCGACGGTCGCACGTTGGCGGGCGGCGCGACGCCGATACCGTATTCCGATTTCCTGGATGAGGTCAAAGCGAAGCAGATCCGCGAGGCAACCATCGAAGATCGCACCATCGTGGCAACGACCAACGATGGCAAGCGCATCAAGACCGCAGTGACCTATCTGGATCGCGGCCTGATCGGCGACCTCATCAACAACGGCGTCAAATTCGACGTCAAACAACCGGAAGAGCAGTCCTTCCTGTCGCAAGTCTTCATTTCCTGGTTCCCGATGCTCTTGCTCATCGGCGTCTGGGTATTCTTCATGCGTCAGATGCAGGGCGGCGGCAAGGGTGGGGCATTTTCGTTCGGTCGTTCCAAGGCGCGGATGCTGGACGAGGCAAGCAATACCGTTACCTTCGCTGACGTTGCCGGTTGCGACGAGGCCAAGGAAGAAGTGCAGGAGCTGGTTGACTTCCTGCGCGATCCGACCAAGTTCCAGAAGCTTGGTGGACGCATTCCGCGTGGCGTCCTGATGGTCGGCCCTCCGGGTACTGGTAAAACCTTGCTGGCGCGTGCCATCGCCGGCGAAGCCAAAGTGCCGTTCTTCACGATTTCCGGTTCCGACTTTGTTGAAATGTTCGTCGGCGTCGGTGCATCGCGTGTGCGTGACATGTTCGAGAATGCCAAGAAACATTCTCCCTGCATTATCTTCATCGACGAGATCGACGCAGTTGGTCGCCATCGCGGTGCAGGCATGGGTGGCGGTAACGATGAACGTGAACAGACCCTTAACCAGTTGCTGGTCGAGATGGACGGCTTTGAAGCGAATTCCGGCGTCATCGTGATTGCAGCAACCAACCGCGCCGACGTGCTCGACAAGGCGCTGCTGCGCCCGGGTCGTTTCGACCGCCAGGTGATGGTTGGCCTGCCCGATATCCGCGGCCGCGAACAGATCCTCTACGTCCATATGCGTAAAGTACCTATCGCGCCGGACGTCAAGGCTGACATCCTCGCACGTGGCACCCCGGGATTCTCCGGCGCCGACCTGGCCAACCTGGTCAACGAAGCCGCGTTGTTTGCTGCCCGTCGCAACAAGCGCCTGGTGGAAATGCAGGATTTCGAGGACGCCAAGGACAAGATCGTCATGGGGCCGGAGCGCAAATCCGCCGTCATGCGCGAGGAAGAGCGCCGCAATACTGCGTACCATGAGTCAGGACACGCAGTGGTGGCCAAACTCTTGCCGAAGGCCGATCCGGTGCACAAGGTTACCATCATGCCGCGTGGCTATGCATTGGGCTTGACCTGGCAGTTGCCGGAACATGATCGGGTCAACATGTACAAGGACAAGATGCTGGAAGAGATTGCGATCCTGTTCGGTGGTCGTATCGCCGAGGAAATCTTCATGCATCAAATGTCGACTGGCGCATCCAATGACTTTGAGCGCGCAACCAAGCTGGCTCGCGCAATGGTGACCCGTTACGGTATGTCCGAGACGCTGGGCACCATGGTGTACGAAGATAGCGAGCAAGATGCTTATTTTGGACGCATGAGTTCCAAGACGGTATCTGAGGCAACCCAGCAGAAAGTTGACACCGAGATTCGCTTGATTCTCGATGGACAGTACGCGCTGTCGCGCCGTTTGCTCGAAGAAAACAAGGACAAGGTTGAAACCATGGCCAAAGCCTTGCTCGATTGGGAAACACTCGACGCCGACCAGATCAACGACATCATGGAAGGTCTGGAACCACGTCCGCCGAAGGCTGGCATTCCGGTCAAGCGCTCTCCGTCGGATAGCGCATCGGGCGGCATGTCGCCGAACGCGACTGCACCGGCTTAACGCTTGATTCTTAAGCCAGGACCGTCGTAGACGAACTGCAAAAAGCAAGAAGATGAAAGGGTGAGGAGCAATCCTCACCCTTTTTTATTTCTCCTTCTCTTTGGTGTTTTGCCTCTATCCGAATAAATTTTCGATGCTGTTTTCTTTCGCGATGCTTTTCGTGATCGATCACATAAAATAGCGTTTTGTATATTTTCCGGTATTCGAACACGCTTCTGCGCGCCGGACCCGGAATCAGGCTTTCATGAATCAACTTTCGCAGCCTCCGCGTCGTTATGCGTTTCATCATATGCTTCCCGTAATCATCGTAGCTGACGCATCATGAGCACCAAACACCTGCAGTTCGGACGCTATCGCTTCCCCCTCAGCGGCCAGTCAAGCCGTCCCCTCGTCATGGGCATCCTGAATGTGACGCCCGATTCGTTTTCCGATGGTGGCCAGTTTCACTCCCTCGACCTCGCCTTGTCGCATGCCGAACAGATGATTGCCGATGGTGTTGACATCATTGATATCGGCGGCGAGTCGAGCCGACCGGGCGCCGCGTCCTTGCCGCTGGACGAAGAGTTGCGGCGGGTCATGCCCCTCATCTATGCGCTGCGTGACTGCGGAAAGCCGCTTTCCGTCGATACCTACAAACCTGAAGTGATGCGCGAAGCCATCGCGGCAGGCGTGGATATGATCAACGATATCAATGGATTCAGGGCAGAGGGCGCGTTGCGTGCCGTCAATGAAAGCGAATGTGCCTTGTGTATCATGCACATGCAACATAGCCCTGTCACCATGCAACTTCGCCCCGAATATGAGGATGTCGTCGCCGACGTCACGCGTTTTTTAGGTGAAAGAGTGACGGCATTCGAAGCCGTTGGGATAGAGCGAGAGCGCCTGTGCATCGATCCGGGTTTCGGATTCGGGAAAACCGTCGATCATAATCTGACGCTGTTAAAAGATCTGCGGCATATTTCTGGCGAAATCGGCTTGCCGGTATTGGCAGGCCTGTCCCGTAAATCCACTATCGGGGCCATTACCGGCAAGCCAGTGGAGCAGCGCATGGCAGGCAGCATTGCGGCAGCCCTGAGTGCGGTAGCCCACGGAGCCTTTATCGTCAGGGTGCACGATGTCGCCGAAACGGTCGATGCCCTGAAGGTATGGCAGGCAGTCGAAACACTAAAGAAGGACAACCTATGACACGCAAATATTTTGGTACTGACGGTGTACGTGGACGCGTCGGCACATCACCGATCACGCCGGATTTTGTCATGCGCCTCGGCTATGCTGCCGGCAAGGTGCTTGCACAAGGCGAAGGCAGCAGCGGCAAACCCGTAGTCTTGATTGGCAAGGACACCCGTATCTCGGGCTATATGCTGGAAGCAGCTCTCGAAGCCGGCTTTGCCGCCGCCGGGGTCGATGTCATGCTGGCCGGACCGATGCCTACACCCGCGGTCGCCTATTTAACCCGCGCATTGCGGCTCTCCGCGGGCGTCGTGATCTCGGCGTCGCATAATCCCTATGCCGATAACGGTATCAAGTTCTTTTCATCGTCAGGCAACAAGCTGCCTGACGACGTCGAGTCAGCCATTGAGGCTGAACTTGAACATCCGATGGAATGCGTGTCTTCGGAAAACCTGGGCAAGGCAAAACGCCTGTTCGATGCGCAGGGACGTTACATTGAATTCTGCAAGAGCACCTTTCCCAACGAACTGGATTTGCGCGGCCTGAAGATCGTCGTCGATTGCGCCCATGGCGCCGCTTACCATATCGCACCAGACGTCTTCCATGAACTGGGCGCCGAAGTGATCGCCATCGGCAACAAGCCGAATGGGACCAACATCAATGATCGTGTCGGTGCAACCGCGCCCGACGCCTTGTGCGCTGCTGTGAAAGAACATCAGGCGGATATTGGCATTGCGCTGGACGGCGACGCCGACCGACTGTTGATGGTCGATGCGACAGGCAAGGCATATAACGGTGACGAGCTGCTGTACATCATGGTAAAGGACAGGATGGCGACCACGCCTGTCAAGGGAGTCGTCGGCACGCTGATGACCAACATGGCACTGGAGGTCGCGTTCAAGGAAATGGGTATTGGATTCGCGCGTGCCAAGGTCGGCGACCGCTATGTGCTGGAAGTTTTGCACGAGCGTGGCTGGTGCATCGGTGGCGAAGGTTCTGGTCACCTGCTGTTCCTGGACAAGCATACGACCGGCGATGGCATCGTGTCGGCATTGCAGGTACTGTCGGCGTTGAAGCGCAGCGGCAAGACCTTGCCGCAGTGTGTAGAAGATCTCACCCTGTATCCACAGTGCCTGATCAATGTAAAGGTCGCCCCCGGCTTCGAATGGCAAAAGAACCAGGCTTTGATGAGCGAGAAGGAAATCGTCGAATCATCCTTGGGCGATAATGGCCGGGTGCTGATTCGCAGCTCAGGGACCGAGCCGCTGATTCGCGTCATGGTCGAAGCCAGGGATTCGGAACTGGCGGAGAAAATGGCAAAGCGTATCGCCGACAAGGTGGTGGCCTGATCGATTTGCATCCGAAGGTCCGAGCATAAGTTTCTGCAGAATGAAAACGCCTCACACCGCTAAAGAATTTCTCCCGAAGCCGGAGAGGTCGCGCAATTTCAATCGCCGCACTTTCAAGCCGCCGCTTGGGGTGCGTGACGGAGTCAGCCCGAGTTATATCTGGCTTTCTCCTGGGCCTTGGGTCAATCTGTTGGCCTTCCTCGTAGAGCGCTTTCCCAATGTGTCGCGCGACGCGTGGCAACTACGGATGCATCGCGGTGATGTAGTGAATGCGCATGGCGCGCGCATGGACGCCGAAAGTCCATACCGCCCGAACGACTGCATTTTCTATTACCGCGAACCCGAACCGGAAACGGTGATCCCTTTTGCGGAGCACATTGTCTATCAGGATGAAGACATCCTGGTGTGTGACAAGCCGCATTTTCTGCCGGTTATTCCGTCAGGGCGCTTTCTGCGGGAAACCTTGTTGGTCAGGTTAAAAAAGAGAACCGGCCTTGATCACCTGACGCCGATCCATCGTATCGACAGGGAGACCGCCGGACTTGTTGTGTTCTCGCATAATCTGCGTACGCGCGGCGCTTACCAGTCACTTTTCCAGAAGCGCGAAGTCGAGAAGGTTTATGAGGCGGTAGCAGCAAACCTGAATGGCGTGCAATTTCCATTCGTTTATCGCAGCCGACTTGTAGAAGGTCAGCCGTTTTTTCGGATGACCGAGGCCGACGGTGAGCCAAATTCGGAAACCCGTATTGATGTCGCGGAAAGGGGGGAGCGCTGGTCGCGTTACCTCCTGCGCCCTGTGACCGGAAAAAAACATCAGTTACGCGTGCATCTTGCGGCACTCGGTATTCCTATCATCAACGACGCGTTTTACCCGGACGCGCTGCCTTGCAAGGGTGATGATATGTCGCAGCCTTTGCAGTTGCTTGCCAAGGCAATCGCTTTCCGGGACCCGGTTAGCGGCAAGGCGCATTCTTTTGAAAGTAATAGGAAGCTTGCATTGACGCACGAGTAACTTGCCTTCAAATCTTTAAATTTGCGCAAATACCAGATTAAAAGGCTTCCTTGAATTGACCTGAGAGTGCTGCTCAGGTATGATCTAATTCTTCGGAGTGTGGCGCAGCCCGGTAGCGCACCTGGTTTGGGACCAGGGGGTCCAAGGTTCGAATCCTTGTACTCCGACCAAGTTTAAAAGGGGGTTAGCTTTTTAGCTAGCCCCTTTTCTATTTCCGCTCTATTTTCGCTCTATTTCCACTTCTCAAACACAGGGATCGTGGCCGAGACTCACGGCACAGACTTCCCTCGTTGTTCATTCATCCTATGCGATCCGCTGGTAGATGCACACGTTCTGGACGCACGGTAGCAAGTAATGTACCGATTGCCGACAAACAGTGTCTGCAGATTGCTTTGTCTCTTGGCGACTGAGATAATCTGGCCGTCACGACAATGTGTTAATTGGGGAAATGTTGGCGTTCGCACAAAAGCAGTTTTTGTATCCCGGATTGCCAGAGAGGCCATTGCATGGAGCATGTTGACGCCGGTGCGGCTGAGTTGATGGCGGTGCGTGACGCCCATCTGCAGCGGCAGGCCGAGCAGGCCATTGCGTCGATGTCATCTGGCCTGATGCTTGTGGATGCAACGCTGCGAATTCTGCGTATCAATCGGGCGATGTGCGACTTGTTCTCTATCTCCGACAGTCGGGCAACGATGGGTTTGCCGTTGCGGTCCGTGATTGACAGCGACATTCTCGAAAAGTGGCTCGTGCTGGCTACCCACAGTGACGGCGATGGTAACGGTGCGTCCCCTCCGCACGATGCAATGGCGCTCACCCTGCGCACACCAGACGGCCACCGTCATGTCGAATTAAAAATAGCCATTACGCCTGCCAAGCCGGACAAGGTATTCCTCGTCATGGCGCAGGACATCACCGAACGTATCCGTTCGCAGGAAGAACTGAAGCGCTTCCGCATGGCGTTGGACAGTTCCATTGATGCGGTCTACCTGATCGATCATGAGCTGATGCGCTTCATCGATGCGAATAAGACTGCGCTTTCGACGCTAGGCTACAGCTACGAAGAATTGATGCAACTCGGGCCGCAAGATCTCAAACCCGATCCGGGCGAATTCGATAAGATTCAGCGCCGCTTCAATGAAGTCATTCAGAGCGAGCACAAGACCGGAACGATTGAAACGCTCCATCAGCGCAAGGATGGCAAGCGTTTGCCGGTAGAAGTGTATATGCGCGCGTTCATGTCCGAAGGCCGGCAGTTGCTGGTGGCCGTGGTGCGCGACATCACGGCGCGTATCAAAGCCGAGGCAGTCCTGCGCGACAGTGAACAACGCTTTCGCGTCGCGTTCAACCAGGCTGCGGTCGGACTGGCACATGTTTCGCCGGATGGACGCTGGCTGATGGTCAACAAGAAGCTGTGCGAAATCGTCGGATACACCCAGAGCGAATTGCTCGGCATGCGCTTCCAGGATGTCACGCATCCGGACGATGTGGGCACCGACTGGGCTCTTGCCAGGCGAATGATCGCAGGTGAAATCGACGAGAAGAGCCGCGAGAAACGCTATCGTCACAAGAACGGGTATTACATATGGGTGAACCTGACCAGCTCGATGGTGCGTAGCGACAGTGGCAATCCCAAGTACTACAGCACCGTCGTTGAAGATATATCGAGACGCAAGCAGATAGAAGAAGAGTTGCTGCACCTGGCGAACCACGACGCCTTGACCAGCCTACCTAATCGCTCGCTGTTACTTGACCGCCTGTCACAGGCACTGGTGTTCGCTGAGCGCTCGGAGGAACAGGTCGCCGTTATGCTGATCGACCTCGACCGCTTCAAAAACATTAACGACAGTCTCGGTCATGATGCCGGTGACAAGATCATCATGGAGATCGCCCGGCGTTTGTCCGCGAGCGTGCGTGCCGGGGATACCATTGCCCGTCTGGGAGGCGACGAATTCGTGATCATCCGTCCCGACGTGGTCAAGGATGATGCAGTTGCCATTCTGGCCCAGCAGATACTTGAAGACCTGTCGCGACCACTGATGGTCCAGGGGCACGAATTTTATCCAACCGGCAGCATTGGCATCAGCATGTATCCCAAGGACGGCAGCGATGGCCAGACGTTGCTCAAGAATGCCGATACCGCGATGTACCGGGCCAAGGATGCAGGACGCAATAATTTCCAGTTCTATGCGCATGAAATGAATTCGCGTGCCCTTGATCGCCTGAAGCTGGAAAGTGGTCTGCGCCGGGCATTGGAGCGCAATGAATTCGTCGTGCATTATCAGCCGCAGATGGACATTGCGTCCGGACGCATTATCGGTGCGGAAGCGTTGCTGCGTTGGGAGCCACCAGGACAAGCCATGGTTTTCCCCAGCGATTTCATTCCCATCGCCGAGGAGGCCGGCCTGATCGTCCAGATAGGTGAATGGGTACTACGCACCGCCTGCACTCAGAAAAAAGCCTGGCATGACGCGGGCATTACCGCCCCGCTCAAGGTGGCCGTCAATCTCTCCGCTCGCCAGTTCAAGCATCAAGATATCGTGAAAGTCGTTTCACATGTCCTGGAGCAGACCGGCTGTCGGCCGGACTGGCTGGAACTCGAAATTACCGAAAGCGTCGTCATGGAAAATCCCGAGGCCGCTGCGGCAACGCTGCATAAACTGAGCGACATGGGCGTCCATCTGTCGATCGACGATTTCGGGACTGGCTACTCCAGCCTGAGTTATCTCAAACGCTTTCCCATCAATTCGCTCAAGATTGACAGGTCGTTTGTGCGCGACATCACCACCGATGCGGACGACGCGGCAATCGCCAAAGCCGTGATTGCGCTGGCCCACAGTCTCAAGATGCGAGTCATCGCTGAAGGCGTGGAAACGGCTGAGCAGCTCGCATTTCTGCGCGAGCAGCAGTGTGATGAGATGCAGGGCTATCTTCTGAGCCGTCCAGTACCGGCCGCAACACTGGAGGAATTGGTAGCGTCGACTTCCTCAAATTTGAACGAGCCTTCTTCCAGTCATTGAAACGATTTCCCATTAGAGGTAATATCCGCAGACTCGGACGCGTTTGATTGTTAACATCCGTTGCCGATGTCCTCACTGTGAGGTCTTCAGATTTCCTGAAGATCTTCGCGTCGCAGTACAGACTGCCCATAGCTCAGTTGGATAGAGCAACGGCCTTCTAAGCCGTAGGTCGCAGGTTCGACTCCTGCTGGGCAGGCCACTCCTATCAGTTCTATCACTTGCGTTGATAGCGGTTGCTTACGTTGTGCTATCAATCTGGAAACACAATCCCTTTCAATCGGTCCAGCGACAGCTTATATCGCTCGCGGTGATCTTCTTTGCCTCTCAACTTCGCGTATAGCGGAACTGTAGTAGGAAAGGCCTAGCCAGCTTTACCGATATTCGGCGTATCGCGCTGCGAGGGAAGGCCAGTACGGATAGGGGCGGTAACTTGTACGCTCGAAGTCTCATCCCGAAAGGCGATGCTGAAACCGGGGCGGCGAACTTTCCTTACCAAAGGATAGCCGGCATGCCAGAGGCTGGAGCATATGCCGGTCTGCAACTGAAACTGGATAACGAAGTTTGTCAGCGTTGCGCCGTCGTAGCAGGTGCGCGGCACATTCTGCAACGGCGAACTATGTAAAAAGCCGGAACGGGCAACCGTGTATTGGTACTGGAAACCTAACCTTGCGGCAATCTGGCGCGACTCATCGTGCGACTCTCCCCACGGCCACGCCAGGTGGCGGAAATGCGAACCCGGAAGTCCCAGCTCTTGTGTGAGGTGGTCGAGCGATGTCGCGAGATCCTGTGTCAACTCATTGCGGGTCAGGTCAGACAGTGGCCGGTGTTCATGCGTATGGGAGTGAAACTCCATCCATCCGTCTGACTGTAATTCCCTGATCTGCTGCCACGATAAAAATCCGGGGTCGCCCTGCGAGCCGGACAAACTAGACACTGCCGAATGCCTGATTGATTTTGTAGAAAGGAAACAAAGGGCGCTAAAGTTAAAGCTTTTCAATACAGGGAGAGCTTCCAAAAAAACACTTTCATAGCCGTCGTCAAAGGTCAGTAGGAAGGACCTGGCCGGCATGCGTTTTCCCCGGGCAGCATAGAAGTCTAATTCACTGACCGTTAATGACCTCCATCCACGCTTGGCCAACCATTCGAGATGGCTGGCAAATACCGCGGGGGATGTGGATGTAGATAATCTTTCATTATCGATCCGGTGATAAACCAAAATTGGAATGCAATTCGGCATGTTTGTTTACCATAGCAATATTTTCCTGTTGTTAAGATTACAAAGTAACCGGAAGTAAATATTGACTAAGGTCAACTGAAGCGATTGCGTTATTGAACCGTGGTCGCTACTTCTATTCTCCGCAGATCCAGTGAGTTGAAACTCGGCAAATATCGATGGCAAATCGCGTGTTTCGGTATTAAACACGCTTGATTTAATACAGGTTGCTCACATTGAGCGGGTGCTTGACCATGACGAGGGGTCTTGGATCGGATGAATTTTGACAGGCCGTTTCCTTGCTGACGCCGAGTTCCAGTGCTGCTTCAGTAAGCCAAGGCATTCGAATCAATGGGCTTTAACTGGCCAACAACTCGGACCGCCTTGCCTTGCACTCTGCTTCATACTGCTCCGTGATCCGACTTGCCTTACGCCTGGCCTTCTCTACGGACTTTTGGGGGGCTGTCCTCACGTCGTCGCTGGCATATTGCTGGCGACGCGATAATGTAGCGCACTTCTTGTCCAATGCGGCTCGTTGTTTCGCTGCCCGCTGCTGCGCCTTGTATTGAGTTTTGGTTTCTCTATGGCGGGCATTTTCCACCTTCTCGAGAGCCTTTTTGTTTTCAATATGCTGTTTTTCCCCGCTAGCCGGGCTGTCGATTTGCGAGTCCCTGATTTCAAGTTGCCTCGCACCTGGGCATGGCATGTCGCTATAGCTGATTTTGCCTGAAGCTTCGCAGCGGTAGATCGCGTACGCTGGCATGGAAATGCAGAGAAGGCTGGCAACTAACGAACCACATAAAAAATAAGTGCGCACTTAAATCACTTTCCCTGGATTCATGATATTCAACGGATCCAGCGCCTGCTTCAGCGTACGCATCAATCCCAACTCCACCTCGGACTTGTAGGCCCGCACCTCGTCACGCTTCAACGCGCCAAGACCATGCTCCGCCGAGATCGAACCGCCAAATGCATGCACGCTGTCGTGCACTACGCGATTGATTGCCGGCTGGCTTTCGATGAAGGCATCCGGCGATGCGTTCTCGGGTGGCGAAACGTTATAGTGCAAGTTACCGTCCCCGAGATGACCAAAGGTCACCATGCGGCAACCCGGGAACTGCTCTGCAAGCAGCACATCGGTGACACGAATGAATTCGCCAATGCGTGAAATCGGTACCGAGACATCGTGTTTGATGTTTTTTCCTTCCTCGGCTTGTGCCAGCGGAATATGTTCACGTAAATTCCATAAAGCCTTGGATTGTGCAATTGACGATGCAATGACGGCGTCGGCGATCATTCCTTGTTCAAGCGCTTCGGACACCAGGCCTTCGAGCATGTCGTTGGCGTGTTCCTCCGACTCGCTGTCCGATAGTTCCAGCAGGACGTATTGCGGATAGGACTGCGGGAAGGGCAGGCGCATCTGCGGGAAGTGTTTGGTAACTAAAGTCAGGCAAAAATCAGACATCAGCTCGAAACCGGTCAGCGCCGCGCCGCAACGTTCCTGCGCCATCGACAGGAAATGTAGCGATTCTTCAGGTGAGTTCATCGCAGCCAGTGCCGTGAGTTGGGCTTTCGGCTGCGGAAAGAGCTTGAGTACGGCGCCGGTGATCACGCCCAGCGTACCCTCGGCGCCGATAAACAGGTCACGCAGATCGTAGCCGGTATTGTCCTTGCGGAGCCCTCGCAAGCCGTTCCATATGTCGCCTTGTGCGGTGACGACTTCAAGACCCAGGCAGAGCTCGCGTGTGTTGCCGTAACGAAGTACCGCGGTGCCGCCTGCATTGGTCGCGAGGTTGCCGCCGATAGTGCAGCTGCCTTCCGCAGCGAGTGACAGCGGGAACAGGCGACCGGCTTCCGCCGCCGCATTCTGGATCTGTTCAAGGATGCAGCCGGCATCGACCGTCATGGTGTTGTTGATGGTGTCGGTGGCGCGGATGCGCGTCATGCGGGAGAGTGACAGCACGATGGCGTTGCCGCTTTGGTCGGGCACGCTGCCGAGTACCAGTCCGGTGTTGCCGCCTTGCGGGACCAGCGGCACGCGGTGCAGGTTGCATAGCCGGACGATCGCGGCGACTTCATCGGTGTTGGCTGGACGGACTACCCCGAGCGCGCGCCCTGTGTAGCGGCGACGCCAGTCAGTCAGGTAACGCTCAAGGTCTGCTGTTTCGGTCAGCACGTTGGCTGCGCCGACTACGTCGCGGCAGCTACTCAGAAAGTCGTTCATGGCTATGCTTATTTGGAGGCTTTTTGGATGGCTTGCTGCGCAATTCTTTTTGCTTCCTGTTTATACGGGCGCAGAAAAAGAATGATGCAAACAAAAAATACGCAGACCAGTGCGACCTCTACCCAACCCAGCGTAGCGGACAGGCCCTTGTCGCTCGTCGCGCGCACGATCCCTTCGGTGAAATACAACAGGATCAGCATGGAAGACCACTGCATCGTATAGATGTTCCGCTTCAGGATGCCGCGTAAGGGAAGCAGCAGCGGCAACACCTTGAGCACCATCCATGAACCGCCAGGGCGCAACGGAGCAAGCACCAGTTCCCATGCCACGCAGAGCAGGATCAGTGCGATCAGGCTGATCGTCGCACCAAAGTAACACCCTTGCTGGAAGCGAGTCTGCATCAGACACCCCTCAATCGAACAGTGGTTTCGGCAAGACGCTTACCGAGGGCGATAGTCAGAATGCGCGTGTCGTCCGAGATGTCGTTAGCGCCGTCGGCACCCGACCAGTGACTGGCCCCATAGGGTGTTCCGCCGCTGCTGGTCGTCATCAGCTGAGGATGGGTATAAGGCACGCCCATGACGAGCATGCCGTGATGCAGCAGCGGGATCATCATCGACAGCAGGGTTGATTCCTGTCCGCCGTGCAGACTGCCCGTCGAGGTGAAGACGCAGGCGGGTTTGCCCGTCAGAGCGCCGGACAACCATTGCGTCGATGTGCCGTCAAGAAAATACTTCATGGCAGCGGCCATGTTGCCGAAGCGGGTAGGCGATCCCAGCGCAAGGCCGGCGCATTCCTCCAGGTCACGCTGGTCCGCGTACGGAGCGCCGTCGGCCGGAATGTCGGATTCGGTGGCTTCGGTCACGGTCGACACGGCCGGCACGGTACGCAACCGGGCTTCGCAGCCGCGCACACTCTCGATACCCTGCGCAATCAGCTCTGCCAGTTTGCGGGTCGATCCATGCCGGGAATAATATAAAACGAGGATAGGAAGGTCAGGCGAATTCATGCTTGGTATTATAGGATGGTTTCCAAGCGCCCAGACACGAATGCCACAACCGCAACCAGTCAGACGGATTTTTCCGTTCAACCTTCAGATCTTCCGGAATTTTCCGGTGGATGACGTGCGCGGTTTGTTCCAGTTTGCCCGTCGTCGTCTCCATGAAGAGCGTCTGCCTCAGGTCGCCGGCAGTCTTACCTTTACGACGGTGCTGGCACTGGTGCCGGTGTTTGCCATCGCATTCGCGATCTTTACGACATTTCCCTTGTTCAACACCTTTCGTGCCGGGCTGGAGGCCTATTTCATCAAGAGCCTGATGCCCAAGGGGATTGCCAATAACATTCTAGGCTACCTCAACCAGTTCGCCAGCAAGGCGACGCGGCTCTCCGCCATCGGCGCTGTCGGCCTGATCCTGACCGCGGTCGTGATGATGCTGACCATCGACCGGGCGTTCAATCATATCTGGCGCGTCAAGACGCCACGGCCCATCTCCCAGAGGCTGGTAATCTATTGGGCGATCGTTACCCTTGGGCCATTGCTGATCGGCGCGTCGATCACTTTTACGTCCGACTTGTTCAGTGCGACGAATGGCTTTGTCGTCAGTTTTCCGCTGATCGGCGCAACCTTTTATACCATCCTCTCGGTCCTCCTGACCATGGGGGCATTCACACTGCTGTACCTTGCTGTGCCGAACCGTTTCGTCGACTGGCGCGATGCAGCCTGCGGCGGATTGCTTGCTGCGACTGCGTTTGAAATTGCCAAGCGGGTCTTCGTCATTTTCATTACCAAGTTTCCCGCCTATACCGTTTTGTATGGCGCGCTGGCCGCCGTGCCGATCTTCCTGTTGTGGATTTATGTGTCGTGGATGATTACCCTGATGGGAGGCGTGCTGGCTGCGGCCTTGCCGATCGTGAAATATGAGCGATGGTGGCACATTCCCACGCCGGGAAGTGCCTTCATCGACGCCATGTCCATCCTGACGGTTTTGCATGATGCGAGGTCGAATAGCCAGAATGCGGCAGTTGACGCCCGAACGCTGCGCGCACTGACGCGCCTGGGTTTCGATGAGTCGGAATCGCTGCTTCAACAGATGCTCGATGCCGGCTGGGTAGGTCGCATCAAGGCGGAATTACCGCGGCGGGTACGAATCGGCAAGCGGATAGCCGAGGGCCTCGATACCTGGGTCTTGTTGGCCAATCCCGCGCAGCTGCGGGTAGCGGATGTGTATCGCCTGTTCGTCTTCAATACAGGCGCAAATGCAGTCCTGGCAAAGCAGGTGGAGACTGCGGTTGAGCAGGGTTTGCACACCAGCCTTGCCGACTATTTCGTATCGGGCAAGGTCGGTGCCGCTACCGCCTGATGCCTCTCAAACATAAGCTAGAACGACGCCTGCCCAGTCAGCATCTGCCAATACATCACCCAATCCCCCATGAAAGAATAAATGGGATGTTTGAAGGTTGCCGGCTGGTTTTTTTCAAAAGCGAAATGCCCGACCCAGGCGAAGCCGTATCCGGACACCAGCGCGGCGAGCAGCCACCACCAGTTGCCTGTAAGTAGCAGGGCGCCTAAAAAAAACAGGGAAAGAGTGGAACCGACGAAGTGCAATTCCCGGCAAGTGCGGTTGGAATGCTCAGCGAGATAGACCGGATAGAATTCCGCAAAGGATGCGTACTCACGCTGCATGACACTGGCCATAACGTTTCTCCTGGCAATAGACATACTTCAGAGTAGTCCGGGACTGGTATGGACGCAACCTAAATTCTCTGCACCAATATTGGCTGCTTTTTTTTTGTGACATCGGCATTCACTTCAGCTTCTTCAGTTTCCCGATCGGCACGATACGACTGAGGAAAAAATAAACTTCAGCCGGTGGCGCAATCAAGAGAATTTTAGACGGCGCCAAACCGCCTACCATGCTCGGCAAATCCCACTACCGAAGCGCTCAAGCGGATCCGGACAATGAAAGATCGAAAGCCCATCCCATCAACCAATGAAAGACAATATGAAACAAAGCGCTGAGGAAACCGTCACCGCGCTTGCCACTGGTGATTTCACAGACCTTGCCGACAGGTTCGCCAACGCCGGTATGTCCGTCAGGATGCCTTCACGGGGAATCCTGCAGCTTTTCGCATCGGCTGGCATGGGTTCCCGTCCGCGCATCCTGTTGTCCGTCGGTGTGCATGGCGATGAGACCGCGCCGCTGGAAATGCTGGGTCACATCCTTCACGAGTTTGCCGGCGCACCACGCCGCCTGGGTGTGGACCTCATGATCGTGGTCGGTAATCTCGCCGCGGTTGCCGCCGGCAAGCGCTACATCGACGCTGATCTGAACCGCCTGTTTCGCGTAGAGCGCGCTGATTTACAAGGGACCGCCGAAGCGGAACGCGCGGACCAGATCATGCGCGCTACGGCTTCGTTCTTCAGCACTCCGGATGCAGACAAGTGGCATCTCGACCTGCACACCGCGATTCGCGCCTCGCATTACTCGACCTTCGCCGTCGTGCCGGCAGGGATACCCGAACGGAATCGCGATGCCTTGCTCGGCTGGCTAGGCAAGGCGGCAATCGAGGCTGTCATCCTGAGCCCCTCGTCGGCCGGGACCTACAGTGCCTATACGGCGGAGCGACATGGCGCGAGCAGTGCCACGCTTGAACTTGGCCAGGTGGCGGCGCTGGGCAGTAATGACTTGAGTCGTTTTGCAGACACGGCCACTGCGCTGACGCGCTTCTTGTCCAGCGGCATTCCGGACAATGCCAGTTCACCCGCAATATTCCGGGTGAAGCAGGAGCTGATCAAGCGCAGCGATGCATTCAGCATGAGTTTCGACCAAAACACGAAAAACTTCACGCCATTGCAGCCGGGTGAATTGATAGCCCGCGACACCGGCATTGAATACACGGTAGGCGAGGCAACCGAATACGTGGTGTTTCCCAACCCCAGTGTTCGCGCGGGCTTCAGGGCGGGATTGATGGTGGTCAGGGAGAGCTAGATTGCCGCATTTTCTGGCGCCGACACTGCTCGATCGCATCGACCACTTTGACCGCATTGAACGGTTTGACGACGAAGCTGGCGGCACCGGCCTGTAAAGCAGCCTGCACATTCTCCAGCGTCGGAACTGCGCTGACGATGATGATGCCGACATCCGGCGTGCGATCCACGATACGCCGGGCAGCTTCATGACCGGTCATGCGCGGCATCTGTATATCGAGGAAGGCAATATCCGGCTTGTGCATCTCGCACATGTCGACCGCCTTTTCGCCATCATGCGCTTCGCCAACGACTTGATGTCCGTGTTCCTGCAGCAGCAATCTCAACACGCTGCAGGTTGTACTGTCGTCGTCCGCAATCACGATCCTGAATGGTTTTTGCAGGGGTGTCATCGGCGTTCCTTATCCGAGCAGGGTGTACAGCTTGCTGCTCACCCGGGCATATTCAGTGTCGATAATCGATAAGCGGTTCGCAAGATCTTCGGGCAGGCCAGTCTTTGCCGCTGCTTCCAGTTCGCTGCACAACGCCGAGAGCCGTATCGCTCCGATCGACGCACTGCTGCCGGCAAACGCATGCGCCACCTTGGCGGTAATCTGTGCGTCACGATTATCAGCGGCGTGGCGCAAAGCCTGGATGCGGGGAGGGCTGTCGTTGAGGTAGAGCGTCGCAAGTTCGGCAAAGTCAGCGCCAAACATTTCCCGAATGGCTTCCAGCTCGTCGCCGGCAACGTCGGACGATACAATATCTGCTTGCAATGCGCGCGGCATCCAGCGAGCCAGCATATCCCTGAGCGTCTGCGGACGGATCGGCTTGGACAGAAAATCATTCATGCCCGCCGCCGAGCATTTGTCGCGCTCTTCCTCCGTGGTGCAGGCGGTCAGCGCAATGACCGGCACATGCTTGGCCGAACCTTCCAGCCGGCGAATCTGTCCTGTTGCCTCATAACCATCCAGCTGCGGCATGTCGCAATCCATCAGAATCAGGTCATAGTGCCGGGTCCTATGCATGTCGACCGCTTCGTGGCCGTTGAGCGCGAGGTCGACCTTGCAGCCGATCTTTTCAAGCATGCGCATGGCTACTTGCTGATTGACCAGATTGTCGTCGGCAACCAGCACGCGTTTGCCTTGCAGGTTTTCGGCACTTTGCTCGGTATCCTTGCCGCTGGCGTCCGATGTCGCGGGAATCTGCCGCGTCGCCAGACCGGCAAGCCGGAAAACTGCATTCATCAAGGCAATCGGCGTCATCGACGGCATGATGACGGCATCAAACCCCTCGCGCAAAAGTCGGTAAGTCTCCGGTCCTGCCGTATCGGCAAGGATGCCCAGGCCACAGTGCGCATAAGACGCGTCATTGCGAACAGCAGTCGCCAGCATGTCGGCCTGCATGCCGCCGACCGTGCGTTCGAGCATCACGATCCGATACGGCGCATGCTTGTCAGCTGCGGCACGCAAAGCCTCAAGACCTTCCATTACCGAAGTCGCGGTGTCGACCTGCATGCCTTCCGCGGCAAGCGATGCAAGCACAGGCTGCCACCTCTCTGGCGTATCGGCCAGCACCAGCATCCGTAATCCCGCAATTGCGGCAGTCGCCAGCGGAATGTCGAGCAGCAAGCGAAAGTTGGCCCCAAGGCGCGGCGAGCAATCGACGCTCACGCTGCCGCCCATCAATCGCGCAAGCCGTACGCACAGCGCGAGTTCGACGGCGTTTTTGCCGTGCACCTTGAGTGCCGCAATGCCGGTCAGCAGTGGCTGGTTCAACGCCGATGTCAATTGTTCGCCGGCTTCCGACGGGCCGCTGGCATGCACCGCCATCCTGAGTTTCCCCATGCCGGCGTCGACTTGCAATTCCGTACCGACCCGGATCTCGCCGTGTTCGGCAACCCGGATCGCGGTATCGATCAGGATGCCAACCACTTGGCGTAACCGTACCGGATCGCCGATCAGCAAGGCTGTCTGTGGATAAGCGATGGTCAGTCGCAAGCCTTTCTCTTCAGCCGCAGAAGCCTTGTCGGCACAGGCTTGCTGTATTTCGCTCAGGAGATCGAAGGGAAGCTGGGTCAGGCTGAACTGATTGGATTCCAGCAGCGAAAGGTCAACGATGCGTTCGATGACCTGCAGCAGCGTATCGACACTGTTCTGGGCAATCCGCGCATACTCATGCTGCGCGGCGGTCAGGCCGGTTTCGAGCAGCAATTCCAGCATGCCGACAATCCCGTTCATCGATGTGCGGATGTCGTGGTTCATATCGGCGAGCAGGCTGCCCATGGAAAGGGCGCTGGTACCGGCAGCAGGCGTTGCTGCTGCATTGGTATTTGCAGTCGCGGACAAAGGCATTGCAGAGGAGGGGCTGTCTTGTTCTTGCTGCACGTTCGGTCCTGATGGGCTGTAATCGGTTGTGGAGTGGCGCCGGCAAATGGCTGTTTTCCTGAAGCGGCTACTGTAATACGATTTGCCCGAGCCTGTCTTCCCGTCTCTATGGAATCCATTTCCCTGAAATGGCTCGGAAATCCGTCTCTTTTCCACCACTGGTTTTTCTTCCGGAGCTTGATAATGCATGGTATGAAATTCCGGCCAATGGCATAACAAGAATCTCGCCGGAATCCCTACCCAGCGGGAGCGGAAAGATGGACACCAATCAGGCATTGCGCAACACACTCAAGCTGCAAGACGATGGTCCGGAGGTGGATGTGGAGGTGGAGGTGGAAAGGACGGCGGCGGGTAACCGGGATAACGAAGAGCGTGCCGTCAGCGCTGACCTGCGCAATGGAGGAGTCGACCTTAAAGCGATCCGCGAGGCAATTGCAAGGGTAGAAGCGGAAGCCAAGGCGACGGTCGCAACCGAAAACCGCTCCCACGCAGAGGCACGCGCCCGTGCACTGGCGGAAGAACACGCACGTATCGAAGCGGCCGCTGCGGCCGAGGCTTACCAGAACGCCAAGGCATCCGAAGAAGCAATTGAAGCCAGCCGTGCTCGCTACGATGCCGAACGTCAAGCGCGCGAAGCCAGCGAAGCGCGTGCCGCGGCGGTCAAGCGCGAAACCGAAGAATTGCGCGCACGTGCCGAAGTCGATGCGCAAGCGCGGCGCGTCGCCGACGAGCGTGCCCGTGCGGAACGTGAAGCCCGCGAGCGCTCGGCCGAACATATCGCCACCCAATCCCAGCTTGTCGCCCGAGTGGCTGCGGCTGCTGAAGAACTTGCACAGGAAACTGAACTGGCTCGCTGGCAAGCCGTACAACGGATTGCCGCGACCGAAGCCGCTCGCCAGGAAGCCGAAGCCCGTGCACGGGCTGATGCGCGCATCGCCGATCTGGCGCGCGAGCAGGAGCGCCGCGAAAAAGCAGCCCGACAGTCCGCCGAAATGCTGGCCCAGGCACGCAGCGAGGCACTCGACGTCGCTCGTGAACGTGAACGCGCCGAAGCCATGGCACTGCAAGCCGCGCTGAGCCGTACACCAGCCGAAGTTCGAGCCCGTGAGGAAGCTCGCGCCCGCGCACTGACCGAACAGGAAAAGGAAGCCGCTGCGCTGGCCCGCATCGAGCTCGAACGCAAGACAACCGAAGCGCTGCATGTGCGCCTGCAGGCCGAAGCTGAAATGCGCGACGCCGCCGCACGCCGCGAACACGCCGAAGCAACAGCTACGGTAGCCGCACAGGCGCGCCGCGAAGCGGAAGAGCGCATCCTTGCTGCCACCGAAGCGCGCATCCGGACTGAACGCGAACTGCAGCAGATGGCCCTGACCCGTGTCGAAGCCGAACATCAGGCCGACTTGCAGGCGCGTAACCGCATCGAAGCGGAAGCGCGCGCCGTGCAGGAAGCACGCGAACGCGCCGAAGCGGAGCAAGCCATTACCAATGCCGCGCAGGTACGCAGCGCTGAAGAGCAACGCGCCCGCCAGCTGGCCGATCGCCGCGTCGAACTGGAGCGTGCCGCGGCGAGGATGGCAGCCGAGCAGGCCGACTCCGAACGGCAGGCTATGCTGCGTGCCGCCGAGCGTGCTGAACTACAGCGCCAGACGGCGGAACTTGCGGCCCAAAAGGCATGCGAGGCGATGGAGCAGGCGCGGCTAGAACGAGAACGCGCCGATGCTGAACAGCAGGCCGCGGCCGCCTTTCAGGAAAAACTGAAGGCCGAAGAAGCCGCGATCTCCCAAGCCAAAGCCCGAGCCGACGCCGAGCAGCAGCACACCGGCCTGCTTCGCATGCAGGAACAGACTGACCACGCCGCACGCTTGGCGAAAGAAGAAGAATGCGTAGCCGCGCGGATGGCGTTGGCCAAGGCGCTTGAGCGTGCCGACACACAACGCGAAACCGCTGAAGCCGCACTGCAAAAAGCGCGTGAGGCCGTCGAACTGGCGCGCCTGGAGCGCCAGCGCGCAAAGGACGAACAGCAGGCGCTGGCTGCCATGCAGCAAAAGGTGGCGCTCGAGCAGAAGCGCGCCGAAGCCGCCCGCCAGGCGCTGGAAGCTGCTCGGCAAAAGCTGGCTGCAGAGCAAGCCGCGTTGGCTGAAGCCGAGGCACGCAGGCATGCCGAGCAGGAAGAAGCCGACGCCCTGCGCGCCAGGGAAGAAGCCGATCGTGCGGCCCGCGCCGCGGCGGAGGCCGAGTCCACCGCCGTCCGGCATACCGCTGAACAGCTCCGCGCCGCCACTGAATTGAAGCGCAAGGCAGCGCTGGCGGCGTTGCTCAAGGCACGCGAAGCCACTGAACTGGCGCGCATTGAGCGGGAACGCGTCGATGCGGAGCACAAGGCGCTGCAGGCCGTCCAGGAAAAGCGCCAGGCGGAAGAAGCCGCCCTTGCCGAAACCGAAGCCCGCATGCGCGCCGAACAAGAGCATGCACAGCTGTTGCAGGCACGTGAACGCGAAGAGCAGGAAACCCGCAAGGCGCTCGAAGCAAAATGCACTGCGGAAAAGCTGAAGATCGAACATGCCGCGCAACAGGCGGAAGCCGAACGTCAGGCTGCGGACACCGCCGAACGGCAGGCACGCGAAGCCATTGCTCTGGCGCGCACGGCCGCCGAGCGTTCCCAGGCGGAGCAGCAGGCACTCGACGCCATTCAGAAAAAGCGCGTCTCCGAGCAGTCTGCCCTTGACTATGCGGCGGCACGCGCCCGTGCTGAAACCGAACATGCGCAACTGATGCGCTCGCGCGAACTCGCCGAACAGGCGCAACGCGATGCCATCGAGACAAAACGCCTTGCCGAACAACAGCAGCTGCAAGCCGCTGAACAACAAGCCCTGCACGCCCGCCACGCAGCCGAAGCAGCGGAAGCCAAAGCTGCCGAAGCCAGCGAGTTAGCCCGTGCAGAGCAGGCTCGCGCCGATGCTGAGCAGCGGGCCCTTGAAGTGGTACGCCAGACACTTGCCGCCGAACAGGCTGCCCAGGCAGACGCAGAGACGCGTGCCCGGGTTGAGCAGGAGCACACCGAGGTCGTGCGTGCACGCGAACAGGCTGAGCGTTCCGCACGTCAGGCCATCGAAGCGCAGCTGACCGCGGAAAAGCACTTGATGCAGCAGGCTGCCGAACGTGCCGAACTGGAGCGCAAGGCCGCCTATGCCGCCCTCGGCAAGGTGCGCGAAGCCATTGAACTGGCGCGTGTCCAGAAGGAGCGTGCCGCGGCCGAACAGCAGGCACTGGAAGCCATCCAGCGCAAACTTTCTTCCGAACGTCAATTGCATCAGGAGGCCGAAGCGCGGACTAGGGCCGAAGCGGAACAGACCGCGACGCTGGCCGCGCGTGGAGTCGCCGAGCGCGCTGCGCGTGAAGCCCTTGAAGCGAAGAACGCGGCCGACAAGATCGAACTCGACAGCGCTATCAAGCAAGCCGAGTCACAGCGCAAGACTGCCGAACTCGCGATCGCCCGCGCCCGTGAGGCCGTTACCCTTGCCACCGCCGAGCGCGAGCGTGCCAACGCCGAGAAAAAAACATTCGACACGCTCAAGCAAAAGCTTCAGCTGGAACATGAACGCATCGCCGCCGAGCAGCAAGCGCTCGCTGCCATCGAAGAAAAACTTGTGTCGGAAAGGCGACTGCATGCGGACGCCACTGCTTGCGCTCATGTCGAAGCTGAACAGACCGCTGTCACCCGTGCACGCGAAGACGCCGCGCGCAGGGCAAGGACAGCCGCCGAAGCCCGCCTTGCGGCAGAGAAGGTTTTTCTCGATAAATCGACTGAGCAAGCACGCTTGCAGTTGGAAGCCGCCGATGCCGTCGAAGCGAAAGCACGCGAAGCAATTGAACTGGCGCGCCTGGAAAGCGCGCGTGCCAAGGCCGAGCAGCAGGCACTGGAAGCGATCCGGGAACGTGTGCGCGCTGAGCAGATCGCTCATGACGAGGCCGAACAGCGCGCTGTGGCCGAGCGTGAAGCTGCCGAACTGGCCGCTCAGCGCATGGGCGCGCAAATCGAAGCGCACGCGGCCGAACAATTGCGTGTCGACGCTGAACGCCGGGCCCTGGAAGCAGCGCGGCGCCAGAAGGAATACGCTGACGCCAGTGCCGAGCAGGCCGAAGCGCTGCAGCAGCAATGCGAGCAAGGCCGCGTCGAAGCGGAAGCAATTGCAAAAGACCTGATCGGCCGCATGCGCAGCGATAAGGAAAAGACCGATGCGTGGACCATGCGGGCCAAGGCCCTCATCGCTGATTCGCCAGTACTAGCGGTACGCCACCCCGGTATTCGCAGGCCGGTGGCGGCATTGATCGGCGGCGTAGCCTTCGCTGCGGGTATTGGCGTGACGGTTGCCACCGGCTGGCATACCGAGTTCGCCGACGTGGGCAGTGCTTCCCGCGCTACATCGAGCGGCCCCGTGGCCTCCGCTTCACCTGTAACGGCAGACGGGGCTACGGCGGCAATGCCAGTGGCACCGTCCGGGCTGCAAATGACCTATATATTGAGTCCGTCCAGCAGCGTGCCTGATCAGGCACGAGCCAAATCCGCGAAATAAGCGATGCAGGCTGTAGCGTGGCATGGCAGGAAAACCTGCCACGCTAGTTTGCATCTTGTCTCGCCGCCAAGAGTGGAGTAGACGCCTATCCGCATGCACCAAACATTTCTTGTTTTTCGTGCCGCCTCCAAATAGCGTATTGCCTTTCTGAGGGGTAGAATGCCGCCGTTCAGCAGGATGAAGGTGCTGTTGGTGCTTCTTGGTGCTTCTTGCTGCTTTGTCAAATACCGTCGGCACGCGCCGTCGGTCCCTGTTGTCGTGAAATCCGCTTTAAGTTGCTTCCGGTGAACTCTTGTATCGCTGCGGCCTTTTTTGCTGCAAAATAACACCCATTCAAACCATGACATCTTTGTCCCGCCGCATGTTTACCAATCATTTGCGTCCTGTCATCTACAAAACCGTCGCGGTCGCCGGCTTGATGGCTGCACTGGCGGTTCCGGCATTCGCCGATGATATTGCCGATGTCGGCAAACTGATGCGCGGCGGTCAATACGAGGAAGCACTGAGCAAGGCCAATGTCTTCCTGAGCAAAAATCCGCGTGATGCACAAATGCGGTTTTTGAAGGGTGTGATCCTCACTGAGCAAAACAAGTCGGCCGAAGCGATTACCGTATTTTCGCGCCTGACCGAAGACTACCCAACCCTGCCGGAGCCGTATAACAACCTCGCCGTGCTGTACGCAGCGGCAGGGCAATACGACAAGGCACGCACGGCACTGGACTCGGCGATCAGGACCAATCCAAGTTACGCCACTGCTTATGAGAACCTCGGCGACGTGCATGCCAAGCTGGCAAGCCAGGCATACGACAAGGCGCTGCAGTTCGATTCAGGTAATTCCGCCGCTAAATCCAAACTGACGCTGGTACGTTCGCTGGTCGGCAACAGCAATGGCAGTACGCAAGCCAATGCCAACATAAATGCCGGCAACAACGGCAACAACGGCAACAATACCAAGGTTGCGGCTGCACCGGCGCCAGTGCCAACTCCGGCACCGGTCAGAGCGCCAGATCCGGTTGTCGCTGCGCCGGTCAAGCCAGCTCCCGCACCGGTCGCGGTCGCCAAGCCTGCGCCGCCCGAACAAGTCGCCGTAGCCAAGCCCGCGACGAAACCCGCGTCCAAGCCTTCGGCCGAGAATGCCGAGCGCGACGAGGTCATGGACACGGTGAACGACTGGGCCAAGTCCTGGAGCTCGCAGGATGTCAAGTCTTACCTGAATGCCTATAGTTCCGACTTCCAAGTGCCGAACGGCCAGCAGCGTAAAGCGTGGGAAGAGGAACGCCGCAGTCGTATCGTGGGCAAGGGCCGGATCAACGTCAAGGTCGAGAAGCCGCAAGTTGCCATTATTGGCAATACGGCCACAGTCAAATTCCACCAGGTCTATGTTTCCGATCGCCTGACCGCCAATACACGCAAGATCCTGGTCTTGAATAAGCAGGGTGGAAAATGGAAGATCAAGCAGGAGAGTACGGGTAGCTGATGTTGTGCCTTCAACTTACCATGCGTCCATCGTCTACCGGCCGCAAGCGTCTCTGGTATGTCGGGCTGTCCTGCCTGCTCGCGGCCGGGGCATCGATTTCGTCCGGTGCCGTGGCAGGCAACCCACCGGTGCGCGCACAAACAAAGGCTGCCGCACAAGTGGTGGCGAGCAAGCCCGACCCCGAAGTATTGCTGATCGATGTCTACAAGGAACTCGGCGCCAACCATTTGCGCTCAGCGCTTGAGAAAGCCGATCGCCTCGTTGCGGCGTATCCCAATTTCCGTCTGGGCCACCTGATCCGCGGCGACCTGCTTTTGATGCATACGCGGCCCGTCACTACACTGGGGGCGGTCGAGGGGCCTGAAGACAAGCTCAAGAACCTGCGTGAAGAAGCGATGGTTCGCCTGCGCTCCCTGCGCGAGCGTCCGGACGCCGGTATGTTGCCGCGTCAGGTGCTGCAGCTTCGCGATGACCAGAAGCACGTGCTTCTGGTGGATGCCAGGCGTTCACGCCTCTATGTTTATGAGCACCACGCCGGTCAGCTCAAACTGGTAACCGACTACTACGTCAGCCAAGGCAAGCTGGGCGTCAACAAACTGAAGACAGGGGACCAGAAAACGCCGGTCGGTGTGTACTACATCACGAGCCACCTTGCGGGCTCGCGCCTGCCGGATTTCTACGGTTCTGGCGCACTGCCGATCAACTACCCCAATGAGTGGGACAAGCTCAACGGCCGCAGCGGTTCCGGCATCTGGCTGCATGGCACGCCTTCGGACAGCTTCAGCCGTCCGCCTCTCTCGTCCGACGGTTGCGTTGTACTGACCAATCCAGACCTCTACAGGCTCGCGAATTCGGTGGAAATCGGGAAAACCCCAATCGTGATCAGCGAAAGCATCGACTTTGTCAACAAGGCGAAATGGGAGAACGATCGCAACATTGCGATACGCCTGGTCGATAACTGGCGGCGTGATGTGGAAAGCCTGAACCCGTCGCGGGTCGCTTCTCAATATTCACGCCAGTTCAAGTCTGATCAAGGCGAAGATGTCGACACCTGGCTTGCCAAGCATCGGAAATCACTCGGCACAATCACCGAACTATCTATCAAGCTACGCGATGTCACCCACTTCTTTTATCCCGGTCGCGACGACATGATCGTGAGTACCTTTACCCAGGATGCACAAATGGGTAAGGCCAAGACATCGCTGCGAAAACGGCAGTACTGGGCGAAGGAAGGTGCCCAATGGAAGATTATTTACGAGCTGAACCTGTAGTCCGAAAAATGGGAGGGAGCAGTTTTGCTGCCATCCGGCAAGCTTTCCTTTCCCAATGATCTTCCTCAACAAGCTTTCACTTAATCGATTAAATCGATAGCGAATGGCGCTGCCCGGCGCTAAGGTGTTGAACCACTGTTGCCTCCAGTTGTCTTTGTGAATATACGCAACCGATTCATCAGACCCGGCCGCTATGCGATACCGATATTGCAGGGCAGAACATCCCGGCTTTGTCAGGATTTGCTCCTCACGCAATAAGCCCACCTCCTCGAGCGACTTGCCGTCGCGTTCTGCGCATTCACACAGTTTCACGGGGCCGGTCCGGGGAGAGCACGCGGCAACGGTGGTCGCTATAGCCCGACCTGATTATGCCAAACTACTCCGGAGGACCCGCTACTTGACCGGCTTTACCCCACCACCATCATCGACCGATCCTGATCGCCGAAACACCGGCCCGGCGATGCATGCTGGCGCGCAGACACGGATCGAACCGGCTGCTGATGGCGCGAGCGATCCCCAGGGTACGTCGCAGGTCAATCCAGCCTACGAGCAATTCCAGCGTGAATACGCGGAACGTTATGCAAGGTACGAACAACCCAATGTGCCACGTCGCCGCCTGCCGCGCCTTGCTTATATGGCGATGGTCTTTGTCGTCGGTGCCAGTGTCGGCCTCGGATCCGCATGGTGGGTCGGCCACCAGTCCAGCACGAGGGCCCAGAGCGTTCCTGGAATCAGCAGTAGCAAGCCGTTGCTGCCTCCGCTGGCCGAAGCCCGCAAACTGACAACGCCAGGACACGGCACCGGAGTCCGCGGCATCAGCCGCAGTGAGCTTCCCTATGATGGCGCGCCGCCGCCGGATGATGCAGACGATCTGCCGGCTGTTACCCCTCCGCTCGCGTCGGCAAGCAGCCAGCGCTCAAGCCCGGTCGTGAACTCATCCGGCAACAGTGCGGATGAAATGGATTTGCCATCGGTGCCGCAGTCCCAGTCCCCGCAGTCCTCGCAGTCCTCGATTGGCACATCCGTAGAATCGACCACACCGAGCCGTCAGGAAGTACCGACATCTCAGGTCGCCAAGTCCGCTGTAACAGCGGAAAAAGACGCGCCGCCGGCAATGGACGGCAAGGAAGAAGCCCAGTCCGCGAAGTCCGATCCAAAGCCTTCCATCGCTCCGCCAAAGCGAAAAGTTGAACCGAAAGTCGCCAAGAATCTTGAGATTGAGCGGATTCGCCAGCAGGCCGAAGAGGAGCTAAAAAAAAAGACCGAGGCTAAGCGACGCATAGAAGAGGCTCGAGTGGCAAAGAAATCAAACGGGTCAGGCTCGAATGCCTCCAGTGGGTCAAGCAATTCAACCACTGCCACGGCGCGCTCTGGCGGTGAAGGGCTTTTGCCCAAGGTGCACGGCACCCAAGTCATGCTGGCACGTTGCGAGCGAGCCTCCAACATCTTCGTGCGCGAGCAATGCAAATGGAAGCTTTGTAACGGCATGTGGGGCCGCAACGGTTGTCCGTCATATACCAAGCCAGCCGGCAACAACGCTTACTAAATACAGCTCAGTAATCACAGCTCAGTCAGCTGTCGGCTTCTGCGCGCGCTTTATCCGCGCTTTATTGCAGTAAGCACGTTGCAAACCGGCCGCAGTGATCTGCTTCGAAAAGCGTTAACCATAAGCCGGGCATCCCTCCTCAATTCCACCTTCCACCTTCCACCTTCCACCTTCCACCTTCCACCATCACGCGCAGACCTTAGTTATCCCGCTCAGCTACAAAGTAGGTACAAAAGTTAGAACAAGGTTTGAACGGAGGTAAATACTAAGTGGCAATCAATGCTGCTTCGTTCCAACATTGTTCAAATAAAAATTTGCCCTGTGGAAAATAAGTTGTACTATGTTGGAACGTACTGTTAAAGGGATTTCTATGAAGACTGCAATCCGCAAGATGGGTAATTCGCAAGGGGTGCTTATCCCCAAGCCGTTCTTGTTGCAGACCGGTCTTGATATCGGCGAGGTAGAGATCGAAGTCGAAAACGACACGATCATCATTCGCAAGCCGAAGAAGAAGTCCCGCGAAGGATGGGCGCAGGCCTGCCAGAAGATCGCCGCGAGCAATGCCGAGCAGGCGATTGCATGGCCTCTGATCACCAATGAACAGGACGCTGGATTTACATGGTAAAGCGGGCAGAGGTTTGGCTGGTCGACTATGAGAAGCCGATCGGCAGCGTGACGCAGCAACGCTGGCCGTGCGTCGTGGTCTCGCCGGAAGAAATGGACGAGTACCTGAGCACGCTCATCCTTGCTCCCATGAGCACGCATGACATGCCGGCACCTTTCCGTATCCCCGTGAACTTCATGGGCAAGCAGGGCCAGATCCTGCTGGATCAGATCTGCACGATGGAAAAGGCGCGACTGATCCGGAAGCTGGGCGTGATCGGCGACGACACCATGGGCAAGACACTCGAAGTATTACAAGAAGTTTTCGCTTATTAAAGTAAGGACCGAACTCACATGGCTAACGATTACCTGTCCGAGATCCGCGATGTCAATCTGAGCTACCTGATGATTGCGCAACAGATGATTCGCGATGATCGCGCCGAGGCTATTTTCCGTCTCGGTATCAGTGGCGAGATCGCTGACCTGATTGCCGGCATGAGCAACGCCCAGGTCCTGAAAATGGCGAGCTGCAACGTCATGCTGTCCCGCTTCCGCTTCAACGACACCGCGATCCTGTCCACGCTGCTGCGCGACAAGGCAGGCGCCTCCAACGCTCCGGTCCACGCCTCCATCATCATGGCGTCGCAGGCCCCGGAAGCGATGGTCTGAAAACCGAAAGACCTTCGGCGTGACGCGCGATCGATGCAATGTGATGAGCTTCATGACTGTCCGTTCCTCCTCGGGCGCGGACAGCACGTTCTCCATTGGTACTATCCGCATCACTAACATCAAGGCAAGTATCAAGGCAAGCACGCTCCGTTATTCTTCAAATGGAGCACACTGATATGCAGGCCCTCGATATTCTCGACAGCCCGCTGCAGTGGGAAACCGAACGACAGAACCGCATCCACAAGGAAGCGCTGGAGCTGCGTAGAAAACAGGCACGCGACGAGCCTATGCGCAATGAAACCGCCGCCGATGATCCTGCTTCTCCCATCATCCGTGCCGCACAGTTTTCTAAAGCCGCTGTGGTAGACGCCGCTTCGTTGCGCAGCGAATGGATCGATAAGGTGCTCCGCATCCCGCGCATGCGCTCCGCCCTGATCCCGCTCGATGACGAAAAGGAAGGCGCGGAGTGGAGCAAACCTTTTTCCTTATTGAAGGCGGACATCGAACCGCTCGCGTCCTTCTTCAGCGGCTACAGGCAGTCACGCCTGTTCATGGATGGCGGTGATGCCGAACCGCAACTCGACTTCACGGTACGCGCCTTGCTCGATCTGAAAAAGGTCAGCCACAAAATCGTCCTCGATCCGCCCGTGCAGATCGACGCACAAATCGAATTCCACAATCTTGAAGAAGAACTATGCGATTGCCGCGACCATGTACGCGCACGCAACCTCATCAAGTTTGCACAGAACGTTCATGACAAGCAGTTGGAACAAGCAGTCGTTCGCGGCCGTGAGATGGGCAATGCACTGCATGATGCATTGATGGGCGAGGGGCACGGCAACCTGATTCATGCCTGGACGCAGAAACACAAGCGCAAGCCGACTGTGCAGGAACTGCATCTGTTGCTGACAAAGGGGAAGATTACGGCGGACAACCGTCGGCCGGCTGCGGTAGCGGCTCCGGTGATGGAGCGGTCGACGCGTCCGGTGGTCGAGATGGCACGCAAGGAAGCGCCGCCGGCCCCATGGGTTGAGCCCGTGGCGCAAGTCGTGCAGCCTAAACAGGCGGCTGTACAGCCTGTACATGCACGTCCTGTCACTGCGATACCTGATGTCGCAGGTGAGGTGGAGTCGGAAGAAGTGGCGAAGAAGGTAGCAGCCAGTCGTATTCGGCAACTTTTGATGTACGGGTTGCATGCGACGGTTGGTACTGCGGCATTGATTGCTTACGCCTGGTATTTTTAAAGATTCGCTGGCTCCAATACCAATCCCAATCCCAATCCCAACCCATCACGCAACATGACATCGCGTCTTTTTTGTCATATTACAGGTTGGAATTGGTATAAGTGCAGGTTCAAGATCATGGACCTTGCATCAATAATTTCCGCGAGATCTTTGATTGCACCTGCCTTCTTGGTTACTTCTTGTAGCGGGCGCCCCAGTCATTCCATTACTTCCAGAAAACAAAAAGCCCGGTCACATGGACCGGGCTAAGTGCTGAATTCGCTGGTGGGTCGTGAGTGGCTCGAACACTCGACCTACGGATTAAGAGTCCGCTGCTCTACCAACTGAGCTAACGACCCAACGAGGCCCGAATTATAGCAACATTTCGCTCAAGCGGAAGGGGTGCGTTATTAAATTGTTCTTCCTGCTGAAATGCAGCATTTCATCCGCAGGCATGCGCCTGCGGATGTCTTGCAGCGAGGGACTGCCGGTTGCAAAGAGAGGCCAGTTACAAAGGGCAACCATCGTCGGTTGGGCTTTGTGTTGAGTGATCGAAGTCGCTGGATAAAGTCAGGATTTGGTCGCGCATTGACTGGACGGCGCCTTCCCCCTTGTAGGGGGAAGGTTGGGATGGGGGTGATGTGGTTATGCAGAAGCAGGCCCTTGCTCAACCTTCACACCCCACCCTAACCCTCCCCCTACAAGGGGGAGGGGATGTGACAATGGATGGTGCTGGAAGCCGTTTAACTTGTTTGCATAAGTGCATAAGCCTGTATCTCTGATCCGTCGGAACGGAACGTCAGAATGGACCGCTCGTCCTCAGCCTCACCCAGATCAGCTCATCGCCGAAGTAACCTTCAACACCTCATCCGCCGTCGTGGCACCTTCACTAATCTTGAGCGCGCCAGCGATCCGCAGCGGTTTCATGCCGTCCGCGATGCTCTGCTTGCGCAACGCATGGATGTCAGTCTCTTCCTTGATCAGCCGGGAGAAGGGTTGGGTGATGTTGAGCAGTTCGTACAAGCCGGTACGGCCGCGATAGCCGGTCTGGCGACAATCGGGGCAGCCGACAGGGCGGTAGATCTTGTCCGGCTTGGGCAGGTTCCAGCCTTCGGTCAGGCCGTTCCAGACATCGTCATTGAGTTCGCCGTCGGATTGCTTGCAGTCGGGGCAGAGCGTGCGCACCAGACGCTGCGCCATGATGCCGATCAGCGTGGCTTCAAGCAGGTAATACGGGACGCCCAGCTCGAGCAGACGCATCACGGCGGATGGGGCATCGTTGGTGTGCAGCGTCGATAGCACGAGGTGGCCGGTGAGGGCTGCCTGGATCGCCATCTCTGCCGTTTCAAGGTCGCGGATTTCGCCGACCATGATGATGTCCGGGTCTTGGCGCATCAGGGCGCGTACGCCGTCGGCAAAGGAGAGGTCGATGCCGTGCTGTACCTGCATCTGGTTGAACGAGCCTTCCACCATCTCGATCGGGTCTTCGACCGTGCAGACGTTGACTTCGGAAGTGGCCAATGCCTTGAGCGTGGTGTACAGCGTGGTGGTCTTGCCCGAGCCGGTCGGGCCGGTCACCAGGATGATGCCGTGTGGTCGCGTGGTCAACGCATCCCAGCGCTGCGCATCATCGATCGGGAAGCCGAGTTCGGGCAGGGTCTTGACCACGACATCGGGGTCGAAGATACGCATCACCAGCTTTTCGCCGAAGGCCGTCGGCAAGGTCGACAGACGCAATTCGATTTCCTGCCCGCCGCCAGTGCGTGTCTTGATGCGGCCGTCCTGCGGGCGGCGCTTCTCAATCACGTCCATGCGGCCAAGCAGTTTGATACGCGCGGTCATCGCGATCATGACAGCAATGGGTACCTGGTAGACCTGATGCAGGACGCCGTCGATACGAAAACGGATTACACCGAGGTCGCGTTTCGGTTCGAGGTGGATATCCGACGCGCGCTGTTCGAATGCGTATTGCCAGAGCCAGTCGACGATGTTGACGATGTGCTGGTCATTGGCATCGAGCGTCTTGTTGGCCTTGCCAAGTTCAACCAGCTGTTCGAAATTGCTGCGCAGCGAAACATCCTGATTGCCAAACTTGTTGGCGCCCTTGATGGACTTGGCCAGCGTGAAGAACTGGCTGGTGTACTGTGCGATGTCGAGCGGATTGGCGATGACCAGGCGAACATTGCGGCGCGTGATTTTCGAAATCTCGGCTTCCCATTCGACCGACAGCGGTTCTGCGGTGGCGACGATGACTTCGCTCTGCGTGAGTTCGACCGGAAGGATATTGAAGCGCGTGGCGTAGGTGGCGGACATGACATCGGCCACTTTGGTGAAATCGATCTTGAGCGGGTCGATGCGGAAGAAGGGCAGCTTGACCTTGCCCGCCATCCATTCGGTCAGCCAGTCCAGCGTCAGCAGCTTGTGCGGCGGCTGTGCGGACTGCACCTTGCACTGTGCGACGGCAGTTAGCGGATGCATGGTCATGGTAGCGTTGCGCAGCAGGGCCTGAGCCTGGTTGAACTGTGCCTTGACCTGCGCTTTTTCCACGATGCCATCGGCCAGCAGCCATGTGAAGATCTGCTGCAGGTCCAGTCCCCTGGACGCAGGCTTGGCCGTGCTTTGCGCCGGCTGTTCGACTCTCGCGTTCATTGCGCTGTATCCTTGGTTCTGGCTTGCCGCGCCACGTGCCAGGCCTTGAGCCCGTTGACCCACGACTTGGTGGGGAGTTTGGTCGCACTGGTGATCTGCTTGCCACGCTCGTGCAATGCGGCGAAGTCGAGTTCACGTTGCGTCTTGAAGGCGATCGCGACGACATTGCCCTCATGGACAGGTGCCAGACACATCACGTCAGCGAAGGCATAGCGCATGGCCTTGTAGTTCTTGTTGTAGCTGGGATGGTCGCCGAACAAGTTGACTGTGAGGATGCCCTGCGGCGTCAGGCAGGCGTTGCAGGCCTCATAAAACTCGGGTGTGTCGAGCACCGGGCCTTTGGCGGTCGCGTCATACAGGTCGACCTGCAATACATCCACGGTGCCGTGATTGGCCGGGTCGTTGACGAAGTCCAGCGCATCCATTTCGATCACGGCAAGGCGCTCGTCGTCTTCCGGCAGGCGGAACATCGAGCGGCAGACGGTGATCACGCCCGGATTCAGTTCGACGGCGGTCACATGGGCTTCGGGAAAATGCTTGTAGCTGAACTTGGTCAGCGCGCCGGTACCCAGGCCAAGCTGGACGATGCGATCCGGTTTTTCAATGAACAGCATCCAGGCCATCATCTGCTGTGCATATTCCAGTTCGATCCAGTCGGGTTTGCGGATACGCATCGCGCCCTGTATCCACTCGGTGCCGAAGTGCAGGAAGACGACGCCGTCCTGTTCCGACAGCGTGATGGGCGCGAATTTCGGCTTGCGCGGTTTGGCCGGCGCTTTCGCCTTGCCGGGACCGGCTTTGCGATTGGCTTGCGCTTCCATGGAATTGCGTTTGATGAGCATGGCTGATGTCTGACTAGGTCCGGCGAGATCCGGCGCCTTGGCCCTGTTAGGCTGAGACGCCCGGGAAATGTTTCTGCCATTCTACAGAATGATGTTCTTCCATTGCGCCAGTTTTTCGTCGAACGACAACTGGGCGTTGGCTGGAGAAGACGAGGGCAGGACCAATGTTTCAAATCCGGCATCGGCAAACTGGGGTGCAAATTTGCCGGAAGTCTTGCCGTTAAAGCAAACCCGGCGCAGCGTCCGGCATTGCTGCCGCAGGAGCGCAAAATCGTTGGCCTGCGCGCGGCGGATATCGGCATCCAGGCTGCCTTCCCGTTCGCAAAGTGCGATGACGTCCCACAAGCCTATGCCGTGAGAGAGCACTCGTTGCAGTCGTTGTTCATACGGCAAGCCTGTTATTGGGTCGTCCAGCACTGCCGACAGCAAGCGCCAGAACTGATTGCGGGGATGCGCATAGTATTGATCGGCCGCCAGCGAGGCAGCACCTGGAAAGCTGCCGAGGATGACGACGCGGGTCGAACGGTCGAGGACCGGCGGGAAGCCGGCAAGAAGGGCGGAAGGCACGGACGATGACATAGGGAAATTGTAGCAAGCGGGTCTGCGGGCAAGTGAAGGTTAATGTTATTGTTTGGGTCACAAGTACGGGCCGCGAGTTCCGCCGGATGCCATGTCGTCCGGGGTCGGTAAAGGACGCTGTCGCGGGCGCAATGACAGGCTTTTGATGGAGGTTGAACAATGACCAGGAAAGTCATGGTGATTACAGGCGGCAGCCGCGGCATTGGTGCCGCCACCGCCCAGTTGGCCGCGACGCGCGATTATGCGGTGTGCATCAGCTATGTGCGTAATCGCGACGCCGCCGAAGAAGTCGTGCGTGCCATTGAGAATTCCGGTGGGGAAGCGATCGCGGTACAGGCCGACGTTTCGTCGCAGGATGACGTGATCAAACTGTTCGAGGCGGCCGACGATACGCTCGGAACCATCGATGCGCTCGTCAACAACGCCGGCATCCTTGAGCACCAGATGCGCGTCGAGGATATGGATGCCGGGCGGTTGGCGCGCATCTTTGCCACTAATGTTACGGGTAGCTTCCTGTGTGCAAGGGAGGCAGTGCGTCGCATGTCGACCGCGCGCGGCGGCAAGGGCGGCGGGATCGTCAATGTGTCGTCGATTGCCGCTCGCCTCGGCGCCCCGGGAGAGTACGTCGACTATGCGGCATCGAAAGCAGCAATCGACGCCATGACAATCGGCCTGGCAAAAGAGGTCGCAGCCGAAGGCATACGCGTCAATGCTGTACGCCCGGGCGTGATCTATACGGAAATCCATGCCAGCGGCGGCGAACCGGGACGCGTTGACCGCGTCAAGGACGCGGTGCCGATGAAGCGTGGCGGCGATGCGGTGGAGGTCGCCAATGCAATTCTCTGGCTGCTGTCTGACCAGGCTTCTTATACGACCGGCTCTTTCATCGATGTCACAGGCGGACGCTAACACAGTGACATTGCCCGTTGCCGCAAAGGAGGGCCACACCAGCATGTACCTCTGGCACGGGAGCGCCATGTTGATCGGTCCCGGTATCGATTCGAGTCCGCATGCGCATTTTGCGGTGCAATTGACGCTTGGGCTGGACAAGCCATTCCGCGCCCGCCTCGGCCCTGATCAGCCCTGGATCGAAACGCGCGCCGCCGTGTTTGCGCCCAACCAGTTTCATCAGATCGATTGCGGCGGCGACATGCTGGCGCACCTGCTGGTGGAGTTGCCGCAGCGGCAGCAAACGGTATCGACGGTGATGCCGGCGCAGTACGATGCACTGCCGCATTTTGCGCAAGTGCGTGCTGCATTCGCAGCGGCGAGGCAGGGCCGACTCGACAGTGACATGGCGCGCGAGGCGGCGCAGCAATGGCTGCATTGCGCGATCCCGCAGGCGCAGTCGCCAACAGGTTTTGACCCGCGCATTGCCAGGGCGCTCGACTGGCTTGCCGCCAATCCGGGCAAAGAACCGGACGGGGCCTTGCTGGCTGCCGAAGTGCATTTGTCCGAGAGCCGGTTTACCCACCTGTTTCGCCAGCAGACCGGCATGTCGCTGTCGCGCTATCTGCTGTGGATGCGCCTGCTGGCCGGCGTGGCGGCAGTGGCCCGCGGCGAGAACATGACCAATGCGGCCCATCAGGCAGGCTTTGCCGACCTGGCGCATATGAGCCGCACGTTTCGCAGCACCTTTGGCGTGGTGCCGTCGGAACTGCAAAAGATGACGATTGCGTTCAAGCGGAACCCGGCATGACGTCTTAAGATGAGAATCGTATCGGCCCACAAGAGCCGGCGTATTCACATTGGAGACCCTCATGACCACCTTCTCGCATTCCCAGGAACGGCAGATCGATAGCCTGCTGGCAAAGTACGGCGAAAGCCACCTCAATCACACCAACGAAGTCATCCACTTCATCTGCATCCCGGCCATCGTGTTCTCTTTTCTGGGCATGATCTGGGCACTGCATCCGCTGGCCGCGGTCGCCGTGACAGTCGTGTCGCTGCTCTATTATTTCCGGCTTTCCGTTCCGTTTGCGATTGGCATGCTGCTGATGTCCGGCATCATGTTGTGGATCTTGTCGGTGCTGCCCCAGGCGCAGGTTCTTAAGGTGTCACTGGCGGTATTTGTCGTGGCGTGGATCGGTCAGTTCATCGGCCATAAGATTGAAGGCAAGAAGCCTTCCTTTTTTGACGATCTGCGTTTCCTGCTGATCGGGCCGCTATTTGTCCTGAGCTTCCTGTACCGCCGTTTCCGTATCGCCTACTGATCGCCGGCACATCATGAAAATTGCGGTTTTCGGCGCCGGTTCCATCGGCGTCTATGTCGGTGCATCGCTGATGGCTGCGGGTGCCGATGTCGTGCTGATCGGACGCAAGGCTATGGCCACGCGCATTGCGGCCGAGGGCGTGGCACTCACGGACCTGCATGGCGGGGAGGTGCGTCTTGATGGTGGCGGGATACCATTTTCTGAAGATCCATCGGCGCTTGCCGGCGCGGGGTTGGTCCTGGTGACGGTCAAGAGTGCGGATACCCGTGCCGCCGCACTGGCGATCAACTCACATGCAACGCCAGAGGCGCTGGTTCTCAGTCTGCAAAATGGGATCGGCAACGCAGACATTCTCAAGGAAGTGCTTTCCGGACATAAAGTCATTGGCGGCATGGTGCCATTCAACGTGGTGCAGATGCCCGGCAACCGGTTTCATCGGGGGACGGAAGGAGAGGTGATGGTTGCCGCTTCCGCTTCCCTGTCGCCGTGGCTGGACGTATTTCGCGCGGCACGCGTGCCGCTGGTTGAGCGTCAGGACTTCCTTGCCGTGCAATGGGGCAAGTTGCTGCTGAATCTTAATAATCCGGTCAATGCCTTGTCTGGCTTGCCGCTCAAGTCGGAGTTGTCGCAGCGGGCTTACCGACGCTGCCTGGCCTTGCTGATCGATGAGGCACTCGAGGTATTGAAGACTGCCGGCATCAAACCGGCCAAGGTCGCCCGTATCGGGCCGCATTTGCTGCCGCGCTTGTTGCGCCTGCCGGACTTCCTGTTTACCCGCATTGCGGCCGCAATGTTGCGTATTGATCCTGAGGCGCGTTCATCGATGTGGGAGGACATGCAGGCAGGGCGCAAGACCGAGATCGATTATCTCAATGGCGCCGTCGTGCGGCTCGCTGTGTCGGTGGGTCGCAAGGCGCCGGCGAATGAACGTATCGTTGCGCTCATCCATATCGCCGAGCAGCAAAGGGAGTTGGCCCTGGACGGCAAGGGCTTGCTGGATGCGTTGAAGACGGGGGCGCCTACGCTCGTACAGTCAGGGTCGTTGCACTGAGTAACATCGGCATTGCCGAATGACCCGGATGTCAATTTGCACCTGAACAACGGGCGCTATCTCACGATCTGCGATTTGAGCCGGATAGACCTCTTCTTTTCCATTGCGAAATATTGCATATTGCAGCGTTAACATTTCGCAAGCTCTTGCCGTGATGAAGGAGATTTCAATCAATTAATTGTTTCGGCTGCTCAATAACATGGAGGCTTCTACCATTAATTACAAATTAAAGGAGCGTCGACATGAGGAGAATGCGTCCCCCGGTTCTTAATAGTCTTCTTCTCACCATGTTGAGCGGGCTTGCTGCCTGCGGTGGAGGCACCGATAGCACCGGTGGGGGCGTAACAAGTCAGGGTGGGACAGGCAGTTCAAGTTTCGCGGCCGAGGCGGTTACCGTGACATGGACTAAATGTGCGGACGAATATGGGACGTGCTCCTTTTCGGGTACCACACAGGTTCGCTACGGATTGAACGGAACCTATGCAACGCGTACCGCTACAAGCAGTATCGGCTGCAATAATGAAGTATTCGGCGATCCGCTGCCAGGTGCGGATAAGATTTGCGAATTTGCGGTGACTACACCAACGCCGACGCCGACGCCCACTCCAACACCAACACCAACACCGACACCGACACCGACACCGACACCAACGCCAACGCCAACGCCAACGCCAACGCCAACGCCAACGCCAACGCCAACGCCAACGCCAACGCCAACGCCAACTTCCTGGACGAAGTGCGCGGACGAGTATGGAGTATGTTCGTTTAGCGGAACACGGACAGTGCGTTACGGGCTCAACGGAACCTATGCAACGCGTACCGCTACAAGCAGCATCGGCTGCAATAATGAAGTGTTCGGCGATCCGCTTCCTGGTGCAAACAAGATCTGCGAGTATGACTCGTCAACGCCGACACCGACACCCACTCCAACACCAACGCCCACTCCAACACCAACGCCAACGCCCACGCCAACACCCACACCCACACCCACACCCACACCGACCACGTGGACGAAGTGCGCGGATGAATATGGAACATGCACATTTACAGGGACGCGGACGGTGCGCTACGGACTCAATGGCACCTATGCAACACGGACGGCGACCGGTTCGATTGCCTGTAACAACGACGTGTTTGGCGATCCGCTACCGGGCGCCAACAAGATCTGCGAATACGGTTCCACGACACCGGCGCCCACACCGACTCCGACGCCTACTCCCACACCCACACCAACGCCGACCCCATCGCCAGGAACCGACTGCAGCGCCATCGTCGATCGCTGCTTCGACCTGACCGCACCCCAGGTGACGCGGTACAAGGGCGGCAAGGAAGCGGCCGCGTCTTACACATTCGACGACGGCTATGCATCAAGCGACAAGATCGCGGCGATATTTGAAAACCGTGGATTCAGGGCGACGTTCTACATCGTGCCGACGACAGTCGAAGGCATGACAGGCTGGGATTTCTGGAAGACCCTGCACAACAAGGGGCATGAGATCGGCAACCATTCGATGACGCATACGATTGACATGTCCGATCCGACGCTCAGCGATCAGACTCTCAATACCGAGATCAATGGTGCGCAGCAATTGATCGAGCAGAAGCTGGGCGTACGTCCATTGACGTTTGCCTTCCCGTGGCACCAATACACAAGCAAAGCCTTCTCCATCGCCAGTCAGAATCACTTTTCCGTGCGTCAGAAGGAAATCAGCGAAAGTAACTATGCGTTTGCGTTCTTCGACCAGGACCATACGGCGACGCTTGCAGAGGCGCTCGCGATTGCAAATAATCAGTTGACCGACATGGTGAATTCCGGCGGGTGGCTGGTGGCGGGCGGCCATGGTGTCGATGGCAATGGATGGAGCCCGGTGACGTCGCAATTCCTGCAGGATCACTTGAGCCATGCAAGTCAGTATGCGTCCAGACTGTGGATTGATACCTACGCGAATGTTGCCCGCTATCGCCTGTGCCGGCCGCAGGTGACGCCCACTGCAACCGCATCGTCGTCAAGCAGGGCGACCGTACAACTCGCGGGAAGCTTCAATGCAGGCGTGTGCAATGCGCCTCTGACGGTGGGATTGCCAATCAAGGAGCCGTTGAAGGGGCAGGTGCAGGTGCGTAACAGTGTCGGGAACACGGTGGCATCGACAATCTCCGGCGGGAAATTGCTGTTTGATGTGCGGCCTGGGGAGACGGTGACGGTGGACGTGACGCCGTGATGTAATGCTTGTGAAATATTGAATGATGGGTAAATAAAAAGCGGGGTGTTGAAGCCCCGCTTTTTATTTCGATTGATCGGACAAATTAGTCCAGCCACAACCGCAGGTCAAAAATGGTTGAGGGCCGCTCCGTAAAGCTCCTTCCTCCTTCCAGGGGGAAGGTTGGGATGGGGGTGGAATGGTTGGTCGATCGATTGTGATTATTCGACCGCATCACCCCCTCCCTAGCCCTCCCCCTAAAAAGGGGAGGTGATCTTACGGCGCGTACTGGCAGGAGATTGAAACGGCCAGAGCAGTATGTAATTCATCGAAGCTTCGCACACGATGAGCCGACATGCGCAGGAAAAAATCCGTTCCCTTACTTCCCGGCCATCCCGAGCAACATCTCATTCAACCGCTTCACAAACCCGGCCGGATCCGCAAGGTTGCCACCTTCGGCCAGCGTCGCCTGATCAAACAGGATATGCGCCCAGTCGTTGAACTTCGCTTCCTCGTACTTCAGTCGCTGAACCAATGCATGGTCAGGGTTGATCTCAAGGATGGGCTTGGACTCGGGCGCGTTCTGGCCGGCCGCCTTCAGCATGCGCAGCAGGTTGCCGGACAACTCATGCTCGTCCGCGACCAGGCAGGCCGGGGAATCGGTAAGACGGAACGTCACGCGCACATCCTTGGCTTTGTCGGACAAGGCAGTCTTCATCTTCTCGACCAGTTCCTTGTACTGGGTCTCGGTTTCTTCATGCTGTTTCTTCTCGGTCTCGTCTTCGAGTTTGCCGAGGTCAAGGTCGCCCTTCGCCACCGATGCCAGTTCCTTGCCTTCCACTTCGTGCAGGAAGGACAGCATCCATTCGTCGACACGATCGGTCAGGAGCAGGACTTCAACACCTTTCTTGCGGAAGATTTCAAGATGCGGGCTGTTTTTCGCCGCCGCATAGTTGTCGGCAGTGACGTAGTAAATCTTGTCCTGGCCCTCCTTCATGCGGCCGATGTACTCTTCAAAGGAAACGGTCTGTGCATCGCTATCATTGTGAGTCGATGCAAAACGCAGCAGCTTGGCGATACGTTCCTTGTTGGCCTGGTCTTCGCCCACGCCTTCCTTGAGCACCTGGCCAAATTCGGTCCAGAATTTTGTGTACTTGTCCTTCTGTGCCTGGTCTTCGCTGTTGGCGAGTTCTTCCAGCAGGCCCAGCACGCGCTTGGTCGAGCCTTCACGGATGACCTTGACGTCGCGCGACTCCTGCAGGATTTCACGTGAGACATTGAGCGGCAGGTCGGCGGAGTCGATCACGCCTTTCACGAAGCGCAGGTAGACCGGCATCAGCTGTTCGGCGTCGTCCATGATGAAGACGCGCTTGACGTACAGCTTGATGCCGCCGCGCTTGTTGCGGTCCCACAGGTCGAACGGCGCACGGGCAGGGATGTAGAGCAGCTGGGTATATTCGCTGCGTCCCTCGACGCGGTTATGGGTATAGGCTAGCGGCGCCTCGAAGTCATGCGAGACGTGCTTGTAGAATTCTTCATACTGCTCGGCTGTGATGTCGGATTTGCTGCGGCTCCAGAGAGCGCTCGCCTGGTTGACCGTCTCGAATTCGTCCTTGACGACGGTTTCCTTTTTCTCTTCGTCCCATTCTTCTTTCTGCATCAGGATGGGCAGCGAGATATGGTCGGAATACTTGCGGATGATGGACTTCAGCTTCCAGACCGACAGGAACTCGTCTTCGCCTTCGCGCAGGTGCAGGGTGATATCGGTACCGCGTGTCGCTTTTTCGATCGGTTCGACGCTGAAGTCGCCTTCACCGCCGGATTCCCAGCGTACGCCCTGGTCAGCGGGCAGGCCGGCGCGGCGGCTGTCGACCGTGATGCGGTCGGCAACAATGAAGGCCGAATAGAAGCCGACGCCAAACTGGCCGATCAGTGCCGCGTCCTTTTGCTGGTCGCCGGACAGTCTCGAAAAGAATTCCTTGGTGCCCGATTTGGCAATGGTGCCGAGGTGCTCGATCGCCTCGTCGCGGCTCATGCCGATGCCGTTGTCGGAAATAGTGATGGTGCGTGCCGCCTTGTCGAAAGTGACCTTGATCTTCAGGTCCGGATCGTTTTCAAACAGGGCGTTGTTGTTGATTGCTTCAAAGCGCAGTTTGTCCGATGCATCCGAAGCGTTGGAAATCAGTTCCCGCAAAAATATTTCCTTGTTGGAGTACAAGGAATGAATCATCAATTGCAGCAGTTGCTTGACTTCTGCCTGAAAACCTAGGGTTTGCTTTTCGGCTACGACCATTTTTACCTCGAAATCAATGAAAGAAATGTCAGGGGCCAAACCTGCACATTCCCGGAAAGGATTCCAAATCCACGCACCGGGCAGTGTTGGTATGACAACTCCTGCCAGTTGGGGATAGTTTAGCCAATTTCAAGACCCTGAATGTCCGTAGGCAACCCGATATTGAGGGCATTCAGGGTTTTCCCAGTTCCCGCTCGAGAAAGCGCAGCACCGACACATCGCTTGCCGAGGCGACATTGACGCGCATCCGTGTGGATGGCAGCTGGCTCGGCGAGAACAGGCTGCCTGGGGCCAGCAGAATCCCTTGTTCCAGCGCTTTTTCGGTCAGCACATGGGTGTCGCGCCCGGTGTCGGCCCAGACAAACATGCCGGCGGGCGTGGTGATATCGATGGTCAGGCCGACCCGTTCCAGCTGTTTGACGGTCTTGTCGCGCACTGTATCGAGTTTGCCCCGTAGCCGGTCGACATGCTTGCGGTAATGACCTTCGGACAGGATCTTGTAGACGATGCGTTCGCCAATATCGGAAGTCGTCAGGGTTGACAGCATTTTGCGATCGGACAGGCGCTTGGCCATGTCTTCCGAGGTGGCGATGAAGCCGACCCGCAGGTTGGCGGCCAGCGTCTTGGAAAATCCGCCCAGGTAAATGACGCGGTTCAGCTGGTCCAGCGAGGCAATGCGGGTTGCCGGCTGTACCGCGCTACCGGGATGCAGGTCGCAATAAATGTCATCCTCGACAATCGTGAAATCGTGTTGTTCGGCGATTTTCAGGATCTGGAAGGCTTTGGCGGCCGACAGTGAGGTCGACGTCGGATTGTGCAGCACGGAATTGATCACATAGAAGCGCGGTTTGTGCACCGCCGCCAGCTCGGCCAGCTTGGCGATATCCGGTCCGTCCGGCAGACGCGGAATGCCTACCACCTTGGCGCCAAGCGTGGCGAACGAGCCGAACATCAGAAACCATGCAGGATCATCGACAAAGATGGTATCTCCGGGCTGCGCAAAATGGCGGGCCACCAGGTCCAGGCCTTGCGTGATACCGGACGTGGTGACGATTTGTTCGGGTGTCGCCGCGATTTCCAGCTCCGCCAGCTTCAACTGCAATTGCTGGCGCAAGGGCAGAAAGCCTTGTGGATTGCCATACTGCAGCAATAGGCTCAGGTTTTGCCGGCTGATCGCACGCAAGCCATTGGCAATCAGTTCTCCGTCCAGCCAGTCGCTGGGCAGCAAACCTGAACCGGGAGTGTGCTGGGCCGGATACTGACGGAACATGTTGCGCACCAGCCAGACTACATCCAGTTGTTGTGGCGGCATTTCAGCAGGACGGGCGTTGCCTGCCGCGATCATCGGCGAACGTTCCCGCACATAGAAACCCGAGCCGCGCCGGGATTCCATATACCCTTTGGCCACGAGCCTGTCATATGCCTCCACCACGGTAAAGCGCGATACGCCATGCGTCTCGGCGAATTGCCGAATCGACGGCATGCGCGCCCCGCTGCGCAATAACTTGTCGTCTATCCGCGCTTCAATGGAACGCACGATCTGGTCGACCAGCGATTCGCCTCCTTCCCGAGACAAGGTCTGCGAGCTGACTACGCTGAGTGCGGCGGCTTTACGCGAATTGGCTGTATTGGTCATTTTGCCGTGACAGTGATAAAGATTATTTGAAGAACTGTACTGGTACTGTATTGGTTTTGTCGATTAGCATAGTCCAACCTTCTTTACACTGCAACCGAAAGCCGACGATGACCATGCCGCTCCCGACCCGCGAACAACTTGGCGCTGCGGCGCGGATTATTTATCGGGCGATGCCTGCAACACCGCAGTATTCGTGGCCGCTGCTCAATGAGGCGCTGGGTACCGAGGCTTGGATAAAGCACGAAAACCATACGCCGACCGGTGCTTTCAAGGTACGTGGCGGACTGGTGTACATGCATGAACTGGCAAGGCGTGCGCCGCATGTACGCGGCGTGATTTCAGCTACGCGCGGCAATCATGGCCAGTCCGTCGCATTTGCCTGCGGACGCCAGGGGATGCAAGCCACCATCGTGGTCCCTCACGGCAACAGCAAGGAAAAGAATGCGGCGATGCGCGCACTTGGCGCCAAGCTGATTGAACATGGCAAGGAATTTCAGGAAAGCCGCGAACACGCTGTCCAGCTGGCCGAGGAACAAGGTCTGCACATGATCTCTTCCTGTCACCATGACTTGATCAACGGTGTGGCCAGTTACTGGATGGAGCTCTTCTCCGCGCAGCCAGATCTTGACACGGTGTTTGTTCCGATCGGGCAGGGCTCCGGCATCTGCGGCGCGATCGCGGCGCGGCACGCGCTAGGCTTGTCGACCCGGATTGTCGGTGTGGTTTCCGCGCATGCGCTGGCCTACAAGCTCTCTTACGAACAAAAGCGCAAGCTGGAATCGCCGGTGACGACCATTACTGCGGACGGCATGGCATGCCGCGTCCCGGATGAAGCATCGCTGGCATGGATTACCCGCTATGCCGACGACGTGGTGGCGGTCACCGACGATGAAGTTGAAGCGGCCATGCGCTTGTATTTCATGGCGACGCACAATGTCGCGGAAGGGGCGGGCGCCGCGCCGCTGGCTGCCGCGATGCAGATGAAGTCCCGGCTGGCGGGCCGCAAGATCGGCATCCCGCTGTGCGGAGGCAACGTCGATGGCGAACAGTTTACGCGCGTCCTGCACGGGCAGCCACGTACTTCATAATACTTTTGGAAATTGCCATGGAATCATTGCTGCCTCTCGCACTGTTTGCCTTTGTCTCGTCGATCACGCCCGGACCGAATAACATCATGCTGACTTCGTCCGGCATCCTGTTCGGCTTCCAGCGTTCGATTCCGCACATGCTGGGAATTACCTTCGGCTTCGGCATCATGCTGGCGCTTTGCGCCGCAGGTGTCGGCAGTTTGTTATTGACGGTCCCGGCAATTCATATCGTGCTCAAGGTATTAGGTTCGACCTATCTAGTCTATCTTGCGTGGAATTTGCGCAGCATGGCCTTCCGTCAGGATGAAAATCAGCATGCACGGCCAATGTCCTTCATGGGCGCGGCGCTGTTCCAGTTTGCCAACCCGAAGGCATGGGTCATGGCGGTGACAGGTGCATCGGCTTTCCTGCCGCTGATGCAGCCGGTATGGTTTGCGATTGCCTTGTTCTGCATCGTTTTCTGTGCCGTCAATCTGCCGTGCATCGGCATCTGGGCCGGTACAGGAGCGGCATTGCGTCGCTATCTTGCGCAACCACGCTGGCAGCGTTTGTTCTGCGTGATGATGGTGCTATTGACCTTGTATTCCGCCGTGGCGATCTGGCTGTGAATGTGTCACGTCGTAAACAATTAAGCACGTAGCGAGTAAGCAGGCACGCACCTAAACGAATAAGCACGTACCAGGGGAAAGCAGATGAGCGCAACAATGAGCCAGGAAAATCGTGGCATGTGGATGGGCATGGTGGGCGTGGCGATCTTCAGCCTGACCTTGCCTTTTACCCGGATGGCAGTGACGGAACTGAATCCGGTGCTGGTCGCGCTGGGGCGTGCCGTCGTGGCAGCCATGGGCTCCGCCGCATTGCTCTGGTGGGTGCGTGCGCCGCGTCCCACACCAAGACAATGGCGTGCGTTGACTATCACTTCACTCGGTGTGGTGGTCGGCTTCCCGGTATTTAGCTCGATTGCCATGCGTTATGTGCCGGCGTCGCATGGCGCGGTTGTCATCGGAATTCTGCCACTTGCCACGGCGCTGTTTGGCGCATTGCGTTTTGGCGAACGCCCTTCCGCCGGCTTCTGGATTGCCGCTTTTTTCGGCAGTGCAGTGGTCGTCGGTTTTGCGTTGTGGCAGGGCGGAGGCGAATTCCATGTCGCCGACCTGGCGCTGTTTGCCGCGGTCATCGCCGCCGCGATGGGCTATGCAGAAGGTGGACGCCTGTCGCAATCGATGGGAGGACAGCAGGTCATATCATGGGCGCTGGTGCTTTCAATGCCGATTCTGCTCCCGATCACCGTCTGGCTTTGCTGGAATTACGGTCTGGACGCCTCTCCGCGCGCATGGATAGGATTTGGTTATGTGTCCTTATTTTCGATGTTTATTGGGTTCTTCTTTTGGTATAAAGGCTTGGCCCTTGGCGGTATCGCACGTGTAGGACAGGTGCAACTCCTGCAGCCTTTCCTGACGCTCATCGGTGCCGCCCTGATTCTTGGCGAAGCGCTGGATGCGCGAAACTTCCTGTTTGCGATTGCCGTCGTTGCCGTCGTCGCGGTCGGCAGGCGGATGAGTATCCGGCGTTGAGTCGTTGACAGTTAGAATGCTTGTCCATGCCATCCGTTTCATTCGTTTGGCAATCCATTTGGCAATCCGTTCGACAACCCGTTACTGGAGAATACCGTGTCCTATTACGACAAACTCAAAACCCTCAATATCGAACTGCCCGCCGTTGCCGCACCCGCAGCCGCCTATGTGATGTACGCACAGACTGGCAATACGGTCTTCCTTTCCGGCCACATTGCCAAGAAGGATGGCAAGCCCTGGGTCGGCCAGCTCGGCAAGAACATGGCGACCGAAGAGGGCAAGCAGGCCGCACGCGCGATCGCCATCGATCTGATGGCGACACTGCAGGCTGCCTGCGGCGGTGACCTCAATCGCGTCAGGCGCATCGTCAAAGTGATGAGCCTGGTGAACTCCACATCGGAATTCACCGAGCAGCACCTGGTGACCAACGGCGCATCCGAACTGTTCGGCGAAGTCTTCGGCGAGGCAGGCAAGCATGCCCGTTCTGCCTTCGGCGTCGCGCAAATCCCGATGGGCGCTTGCGTTGAAATTGAACTGATCGCGGAAATCGCGTGATGTTGCGTGATGTTGCGTTAACACCCGGACAGAGTTAAAACCGACGGAGCACACATGATCCAGCGCCGATTCAGGCAAGTCGATGTCTTCACCACGCTGCCTTACCAGGGCAATCCGGTTGCCGTCATTCTGGATGGGGACGGCTTGACGACCGAACAGATGCAGACGATTGCGCGCTGGACCAACCTTTCCGAAACGACCTTTGTCTGTGCGGCCACCGATCCCTCGGCCGATTACCGGTTGCGTATCTTTTGTCCTGCCAGCGAAATGCGTTTTGCCGGGCATCCCACCATCGGCAGCGCGCACGCCTTGCTGACATCAGGCTTCAGCCCGAAACAGGAAGGAATGCTGGTGCAGGAATGTGGGGTTGGGTTGGTCAATCTGAAGACTGCTCCGGATGGTGTCTCGATCGCCTTGCCCAAAGCGCATTTCAAAGAAGTTGACGAGGCGGCACGCACCGCCGTCGAGGACGCGATCGGCGCACCGCTGCTGGAAACACCGGTGATTGTCGATCTTGGCGTAGCCTGGTTGACCGCCCAGGTCGCGAGCGGCGAGGCATTGCGTCAACTGAAACCATCCATGGAAGCCATTTCCGCGGTCGCACGGCGCGTCGGCGCCAACGGTCTCAATCTGTTTGGGCTGGACGGCGATACGCCGGAAGTCCGTTCGTTTGCCCCGCATGAAGGAACGCCGGAAGACCCGGTTTGCGGCAGCGGCAATGGGGCGGTGGCCTATTACCTGCGGCAGCGGCGTGGCGCGGTGGACTACCAGGCACGGCAAGGCAGGTGCGTCGGCCGTGATGGACATATCCGTGTCGTGCATGATGGCGACGCCATCTGGCTTGGTGGCCAGGCGGTGAACTGTATTGAGGGATACATCGTTGCCTAGACCAGTCATGCGCAGCTTCAGCAATACAGGCAGTCGCGGGGTATTACTGGCAATCGTTGGTAATACAAGCGGCAGCCAGCGGCAACTACTTGCAAAATTTTGCGGTTCCGGCGAACGATCAAAACCGGGATCGCGCTGCATGCACTACAATCTCCATTCCGGCCGGCGTCTACCCGATGCCGGTTTGACAAAAGCCCGCCACGAGCAAGGCTTAACAAGGTGAATGAGCGGTGCGCCATTTGCCATCAACCAAGTGAGACAAGTATGAAAATGGAAAGTCCTACCCCGATTCAGTGGCAATTCTCCGAGCGCGCACAACAGCTGCAAAGCTCGGCCATCCGTGAAATCCTGAAGGTGACAGCCCGTCCGGAAGTCATCTCTTTCGCGGGCGGATTGCCTTCTCCCGAAACCTTCCCGGTCGAGCGCATGCGCGCCGCCTTTGACACCGTGTTGTCGAAGCAGGGCAAGGTCGCACTGCAGTACGGTCCCACCGACGGCTATGGCCCGTTGCGGGAATGGATTGCCAATTCCTTATCCACCGACGGCGCCAAGATCGTGCCCGAACAAGTGCTGATGGTCTCCGGTTCTCAGCAAGGCCTCGACCTGCTGGCCAAGGTCCTGGTCGATGAAGGCAGCAGGGTCCTTGTCGAGACGCCTAGCTATCTCGGCGCGCTGCAGGCATTTTCCGTGTACCGCCCCGAATTCGTTTCCGTTCCCACCGATGAGTACGGCCTCCTTCCCGAGAATCTCGCTGCCGTCGGCAAGGGAGCCCGTCTACTGTACGCACTGCCGAACTTCCAGAATCCGACCGGTCGGACCATGCCGGTCGAGCGCCGTATCGCTCTTGTCGAAGCTTGCGCACGCCTGGGCCTGCCGCTGATCGAAGACGATCCGTACGGCGCACTCAGCTATCGCGGCGAACCGCTGCAAAAGCTGCTGACCATGAACCCGAACGGCGTCATTTATATGGGATCGTTCTCGAAAGTCCTGACGCCCGGTATTCGCCTCGGCTATGTCGTTGCCCCGGTTCCGCTGATCCGCAAGCTGGAGCAGGCAAAGCAGGCCGCTGACCTGCATACCGCGACACTGACACAAATGGTGGTCTATGAAGCGATCAAGGACGGCTTCCTGACCGAGCACATCCCGACCATCCGCAAGCTGTATGCGGACCAGTGCAATGCGATGCTGCAGGCACTGACGGAATTCTTCCCGTCCTCGGCAACCTGGACCAAGCCGGAAGGCGGCATGTTTATCTGGGTGACACTGCCCAAGCATATCAACAGCATGGAATTGCTGGATGAAGCGATCGAGCAACTGGTCGCCTTTGTCCCCGGTGCGCCGTTCTATGCGAACACGCCGGAAAACAATACCCTGCGCCTGAGCTTCGTGACGGTTCCGCCAGCGAAGATCCGTGAAGGTGTGGAGCGTCTTGGCAAGCTGATTGCGAAAAAACTGTAAGCTTGTACATCGCTGCTGCGCATGTGGATTCGCAAGGTGATCCACGGTGAATGAAAAAATGCCCCGACAGGGGCATTTTTTATAACATTGCTCACGTCCGAAGCACGATTGAATTATCTCGACCGGACCGGTCATCTGCTTCCCCATTACTTCAAATAGAAAAAATCTATGTTGTACTTTTCCTGAAATCAATGCTTTGAGGAAACTCTTTTGTTAGACTCGCCTGAGACCCGGTGCTTTTCCCGGGCATGCATCTACACAAGAGTGGTCAATGAACATTTACGGCACCAGCGGCAACGACAATCTCACGGGAACAGCAGGTAACGACGTTCTATACGGGAACGCTGGCAATGACTCCCTGGACGGTGGCGCGGGTAGCAACGCCCTGTACGGCGGTAACGGCAATGATTTCTATATCATCCGCAATCGCTTCGATTCGATCTGGGATTCTGCCGGAACCGATAGCGGCATCATTTACGCTGACTTCTACAAGACGAATGAGGGCGTAGAAACCTGGACGTGGGCCAGCGGAGTACAAAAGCTGCCGTACTGGATCGACTCACTGGTGCCGGGAACCGCGCCAAGCTTCCCGTCGCTGCTGAAGGGCGGCAAGACCATCTACTACACCTTCCCCACCGCTGCGCCTGCTCACTTTACGGCGGAAGACGCCTACGGCTTCAAGGCTTTCACAGCACAACAACAAACTTTTGCACGACAAGCCTTCGCATACATCTCCAGCGTCATCGGCATCCAGTTTGTCGAGACGACCAATCCTGCAGCCGCCAATACCATCGTCCTGGCAAATAATGTACAGACCGGATCGGCAGGTTACGCGTATTTCCCGTTTGACGACTATCAGGGCAGCGATGTGCTGCTCAACTACACGGGCAGCAGCGCGCGCAACCTGACGCCGACCAATGGTGATTATTCTGCGTTGACGCTGATTCATGAACTGGGCCATGCACTCGGTCTCAAGCATCCGTTCACGTCTGTCGATTCGCTTGGCAATGCTAGCGACGGGCCGGCACTTCCCACCGCGGAAGATACCTCGCAATGGACGGTGATGAGCTATAACAGTCGCCCGGCGGAATACAACTTGCGCTACTCGCCGCTGGACATCGCCGCGCTGCAATACCTGTACGGACCGAGCACTACCGCACAGACCGGGGACAATGTGTACACCCTGAGCGCGACTGCGCCAAACTTCATCTGGGACGGCGGCGGTATCGACAGCCTTGATGGCACCAATACCACGCAGGGCGTCACGCTGTATCTCGAGCCGGGTTATTGGGGGTACCTGGGCAGCAAGGCATCTCTGATTACCTCGTCCGGTCAGGTGACAGTCAATTTCGGTACGGTCATTGAAAACGCCAAGGGTGGGACAGGTAGCGACACCATTATCGGCAATGGCGTCGACAATCATCTCTATGGTTATGCCGGAGACGATACGCTGAGCGGTGGGAGTGGCGACGATGTTCTCGAGGGCGGGGACGGCAACGACTCCTTCCTCGGCGTGTCCGGTGCTGACCTGATTTATGGTGGCGCTGGCACCGACGTGCTGCTGCTATCCTCTGGTATCACAAAAACCCAGGTGCTCAAGCTCCGCAACGATGCAACGCTGGTCACCGACAGCAGCGGCAATGTGGCGGTGTGCCGTAGTGTTGAGCAGATCAAGTTCAGTGACGGCATCCTTGGCGTGAGCGGACTGTCGGCCGGTCCCAGCATTGATTCGATGCTCGGGCAGATCTATGTTGCGGCGTTCCGTCGTGCGCCTGAGACCGAGGGTTATAACTACTGGGCCAAGGATGTCGCTGCACGTGGTTATGTCGCCGTGGCGGACACCATGTTTTCGCTAGACGTTGTCAAAGCGATTTACCCGACATGGATGACGTCGACTGAATTCGTCACAACAATTTACAACAACGTTTTTAACCGTGCGCCGGATACGGAAGGGCTCAACTTCTGGGTGAAGCAACATGCTTCCGCATCACGCGGACAACTCGTGATGGAAATGACCAATGCCGCGCTGGGCTCGCCGGATGGCACTCCTGGCAAGGATTTCTTCCAGAACCGTCTCGACTGGTCGCTGTATGCAGTCAATTATCAGAGTGAGCATCAGCAGGCAATGACCCCCGAGCATTTGGTTACGCTGACCAACAGTGTCGGTGCAGACGGTGCCAGCCTGGCCACGCTGATCGGGCAGGCGGCAAGTGGTGTGATGATTTAATATCAGTAACAGCAAGCAGAAACCGTAGAACAAGCAGGGCGCAAGTCGCACCCTGCAACCTTCTGTTAATTTAATTCGACACCAGGCCAGCCGGCTTGATCTTCGATTCCAGCACTTTGCCCTTGCGTGCCCGCTTGCCGATATGGCCTGTCAGGTCGGATGCGGTCAGACGAAGCTCCTGCGGTTTGCCGCCGCGACCGATGCCGCTCACGGTGACGCCTTTCTGGCTGATCGGTTGCGCCGCCACCAGCTTCTCGTTCTTTTCGAGCTCCATCAGGATCACGCCGCGTCCGCCACCGGATAGGGCCTTGATCTCGTCCATGCCGAACACCAGTAGTTTTCCCTTTTCGGATACGCAGGCGATCGCGCTGGCATTGGCGGTCACCGGACGGGGCGCGACAGGTTCGTCGCCTTCGTCCAGCGTCATGAAGGCCTTGCCGGCCTTGATGCGACTGACCATTTCGCCGGCCTTGGCGGTAAAGCCGTAGCCCGCCGTCGACGCCAGCAACAGCAGCGTATCGGACGGCCCGACGAAGTAATGCAGCAGCCGTGTGCCGCTCGCCAGTTCGATCAGGGTGGTGACCGGCACGCCGTCACCGCGGGCGCCCGGCAGGGATGTCACGGGCACCGAATAGATCCGTCCATTCGAACCGAAGGCGAGCAGCGTATCGACAGTACGGCATTCGAACGTGCCGTACAGGTTGTCACCCGCCTTGAACGTGAACTGCGCCGGATCGTGACCATGGCCGGTACGCGCGCGGACCCAGCCCTTTTGCGAGATCACCACGGTGACCGGTTCGTCGATGACTCTTTGCTCCACACTGGCGCGTTCGGCTTCCTTGATCAGCGTGCGACGGGCGTCACCGAATTGCTTGGCATCGGTTTCGATTTCCTTGATCACCAGTCTCTTCATTGACGCCGGATTGTCGAGCAGGTCGTGCAGAGTGGTCTTTTCCTTGCGAAGTTCATCCAGTTCCTGCTGGATCTTGATGGCTTCGAGGCGCGCCAACTGGCGCAGCCGGATTTCAAGGATGTCCTCGGCCTGACGGTCCGACAACTTGAAGGCTTGCATCAGGGCCGGTTTGGGCTCGTCGGACTCGCGGATGATGCGGATCACCTTGTCGATGTTCAACAGGACGGCTTCCCGGCCTTCCAGGATGTGGATGCGGTCGTCGACCTTTTTCAGCCTGAACTGGGTGCGGCGGGTGATGGTCGCAAAACGGAAATCGATCCACTCGCGCAGGATATGGGTCAGACCCTTTTGGCGCGGACGGCCATCACCGCCGATCATCACGAGGTTGATCGAGCTGCCGGTTTCCAGCGAAGTCTGGGCCAGCAGGATGTTCATGAACTCGGTCTGGTCCTGGTTCTTCGACTTGGGTTCAAGGACCAGGCGTACCGGCGCATCCTTGCCGGATTCGTCGCGCACCGTGTCGAGCACCGACAGGATCATCTGCTTGGTCGCCAGTTGCTCGGGCAGCAGCGATTTTTTGCCGGTCTTCACCTTCGGGTTGGTCAGTTCCTCGATTTCTTCCAGCACTTTCTGGGACGAGGTGCCCGGCGGCAGCTCGGTAATGACCGCCTGCCATTGTCCGCGTGCCAGGTCTTCGATTTTCCAGCGCGCGCGCACCTTGAGCGTGCCACGACCGCTCTCGTACATTTCCGAGATTGCGGAGGTCGGCGTGATGATTTGTCCGCCACCCGGGAAATCCGGGCCGGGGATGAATTCCATCAGTTCGGCATGTGTCAGTTTCGGGTTGCGAATCATCGCGACCGCGGCCTTGGCAACCTCGGTCAGGTTGTGCGACGGGATTTCCGTTGCCAGGCCGACCGCGATACCGGATGCGCCGTTGAGCAGGACGAAAGGCAGGCGTGCCGGCAACAGCTTCGGCTCTTCCGAGGTACCGTCGTAGTTGGGCGCAAAGTCGACCGTGCCCATGTCGATTTCATCGAGCAGCAGGCGGGAGATCGGCGTCAGGCGCGCTTCGGTATATCGCATCGCCGCGGCACCGTCACCGTCTCGCGATCCGAAGTTGCCCTGTCCATCAATCAGTGGGTAGCGCAAGGAAAAGCCCTGGGCCATGCGCACTAGCGCGTCATACACGGACTGGTCGCCGTGCGGATGCAGCTTGCCCAGCACGTCGCCGACCACGGCTGCGGATTTACGCGGCTTTGCGGTGGCGTTCAAACCGAGTTCATGCATCGCATACAGAATGCGACGCTGCACCGGTTTCTGGCCGTCGCTGACGTCGGGCAGGGCGCGTCCCTTGACGACCGAGATTGCGTAGTCCAGATAGGCGCGTTCGGCAAAAGTCGCGAGCGTCAGCGCTTCGCCGTCGCCAGACGGCATCTCATCAAACAGAGTGGCTTGTTCAGTCATTATGTTCAGAATTTATTCGAGTGCGGATGCCGGCATGTTGCGGCGTCCGGGTATGGTCATATGTATGCGCTTCGCGCCGGACATTTCGCCGGCTAACGAAGCAGAAGCAATGGCCAGCGTCTGTGCGGCCGGCTTGTACATCAGGTAAAACTGCTTGACGATCTGCACATAGTTGCGCGTTTCCGGATAGGGCGGGATCGCATTGTTGTACTTCTGCACCGCGCCCTCACCAGCGTTATACGACGCGATCACCAGTTCCGGCCGGGATGGAAACAGCTTGTGCAGGTCGCGCAGGTAGCGCGCCGCCAGCCGGATATTGGTTTTCGGGTCCGTCAGTTTTTGCGCGATGCTGCGTTTGCGGTCGCCTTGCATACCGTAGCGTTCCGCAGTTGCCGGCATGATCTGCATGAGTCCGATGGCGCCCTTGGGCGATACCGCATACGTGTTGAAGCCTGACTCGGCCGCCATCACCGCTTTCAGCAATGCCGGATCGAGAGAGAATTCCTGCGCCGCGTCATGCACCAGGGTTTCCACTTTCTTCAGGCCGGGATGGCCGGAGAGATACGCCGACAATGGCGTTTCGATCCGCTCAGCCGATGCGACCGACGCACCAGGTTGCGAGGTATCAAACGATGTCGTCCCCCGCAAATAAAGCTGATAACGCGCGTCGATTTTTTCGGTGGAGAAATGCGCGATGCCCTCCGCATCGACGTAGCCATAGATGTCGGCTCGCGCGGGCAGCGCGGCCAACATCAGCAAGGTCAGGCAAAGGGCAGCGAGAAGTCGCATCGCGTGTTTTGGCTTGGTTTCGGCTTAGATATCGGCTTCCGCTTCGTTGCCGTGCTCTTCCAGCCATGCGCGTCGGGCAGCGGCTTCGCCTTTGCCCATCAGCATGTTGAAGCGCAATTCGGATGCGGCAAGGTCAAAGTCGCCAAGCGACACGGGCAGCAGGCGGCGGGTATCCGGATTCATCGTGGTTTCCCATAACTGCTCGGCATTCATTTCACCCAGGCCTTTGAAGCGCGAAATTCCCCAGCTGCCATCCTTCAGTCCATCCTTGCGCAGCTTGTCTTCAATCGCTTCGAGTTCGCCATCGTCAAGCGCGTACAGCTTCTGCGCCTGCTTCTTGCCGCGTGCCGGCGCGTCGACACGGTACAGCGGCGGACGGGCAACGCAGATATGACCGCGCGCGATCAATTGCGGAAAATGTTTGAAGAACAGGGTCAGCAACAGCACCTGGATGTGCGAACCGTCGACGTCCGCATCGGAGAGGATGCAGATCTTGCCGTAGCGCAGGCCGCTCAGGTCGGGCGTATCGTTCGGGCCGTGCGGATCGACGCCGATCGCCACTGCGATGTCGTGGATTTCATTGTTGGCGAACAGGCGGTCACGCTCGGTTTCCCAGGAGTTGAGCACCTTGCCGCGTAGCGGCAGGATGGCCTGGAATTCCTTGTCGCGGCCCATTTTGGCGGAACCGCCCGCCGAGTCGCCCTCGACCAGGAAAATCTCGTTGCGCGAGATGTCATCGGATTCACAGTCGGTGAGCTTGCCGGGCAGGACCGCCACACCCGACGATTTCTTTTTCTCGACTTTCTGGGCGGAGCGCAGGCGGGATTGCGCCTGCTTGATCACCAGGTCGGCCAGTTTCTTGCCGTAGTCGACATGATGGTTGAGCCACAATTCGAGCGCCGGCCTGGTATAAGTCGACACCAGGCGGACAGCATCGCGCGAATTCAACCTTTCCTTGATCTGTCCCTGGAACTGCGGGTCCAGCACCTTGGCTGAGAGCACGAAAGAAACACGGGCAAACACATCTTCCGGCAGCAGCTTGACGCCCTTGGGCAGCAGCGAGTGCATTTCGACGAAGCTCTTGACCGCGCCGAACAAGCCTTCCCGCAAGCCTGCTTCATGCGTGCCGCCTGCTGGAGTCGGGATCAGATTGACATAGGATTCGCGCACCACGTTGCCGTCTTCGGTCCATGCAACTACCCAGGCGGCACCTTCACCTTCCGCAAAACCTTCCACGTCGTTGCCGGCGTACTGCTGGCCTTCGAACAATGGGATCAGCGGTTCGGCATGCGAAGCCTGGGCCAGCGATTCGACCAGGTAGCCGCGCAGGCCCTGGTCGTATTGCCAGGTCTGGGTGTCGCCGTTTTTGGCGTTCGTCAGCGTGACTTTCACGCCGGGGAGCAGGACTGCTTTCGAACGCAACAGGCGCTGCAATTCCGCGCCGGGAATCACGGGGGAATCAAAGTACTTCGGATTCGGCCAGACCGTGACGCGGGTACCGGATTTTTTCTCGTCCTTGGCGAGCGGGCGGGATTTCAGCTTTTGAATCACATCGCCGTCGGCAAATGTGAGCTGGTGCATGCCGCCTTCGCGCCAGACAGTGATTTCCAGCCGAGTGGAAAGGGCATTGGTGACCGAAACACCGACGCCATGTAAGCCGCCGGAGAAGGAATAGGCGCCGCCCGATCCCTTGTCGAACTTGCCACCCGCGTGCAGCCGGGTAAACACGATCTCGACCGTCGGGACCTTTTCTTCGGGGTGCAAGCCGACCGGGATGCCGCGGCCATCGTCTTCCACGCTGACGCTGCCATCGGCATTCAGGGTGACCATGATGTTCTTGCCGTGTCCGCCGAGGGCTTCGTCGGACGCGTTGTCGATGACTTCCTGAATGATGTGCAGAGGGTTTTCGGTACGGGTGTACATACCCGGCCGCTGCTTCACCGGCTCAAGGCCCTTCAGGACCCGGATCGACGATTCGCTATATTCGGAGGCGGAGGATTTTTTAGTTGCCATTCAAGTGAGAACGCCAAAGATGCGGTTATTTCCAGAGGGAATGTATTTAAACATAAGTCCCAGCATTCTAATGAAAAACGTGCCGGGCGTTGAGAAGAAACGCGCTTGCCGGAGGCCCCGGCAGAACCAACTGTATCTGGGGGCGCAATGGCGGTATGCAACGCTTTTGTGTCGTTTGAGGATAAAAAACCATGAAGTGGGTCAGTGTAGTTTCGGACGCCGTTTGTGATCGATTTTTCATGGTTGCAGGAAGTTTCAGTAGTCCGGCACCACAAAATGTTTATAAAATGAAACCCTATGCCGAATACCATCTTTCCCTTTGCCGTGCGCCCAATCGGCTTCTCCGATGAGGAAGAAGCCGGGTTCGACGTCGCCTTTGCAGAAGGCCATGGCAAAGGATACGGGTATTTCAGGCTGGCGGAGGACAATCTTCAGGATCCTGATCTGTATGTGGTCAATGCAGAACAGCTGAAGGCAATGATTATCCTGTCCGATCTGCGGGCCAGCGATGTCCGGCCGGCACTAATGGTTGGCACACCGCAGATTGACTTGCCGTATCCACAGATTGCCCGTCCCCTCGAATGGGATGCATTTTTTGTCGCGCTGGACGATCTGGTGGAGAAAAAGGCGGATGCACTTGCCCGACTGGAAGCGTCGGATGTGGTCGTCGTTCCGGAGCGCCGCCGTCGGCAGAGACTGGATATTGACCTGACCGATCCGGCTGAGTACGAAAAGATGCGGACAAAAATCCCCGAAGATGGCGTAGTCCTCATCGTCGACAAGAACACCGCGTCCCGCGATTACCTGTCCGATTTACTGGCACGGCAGCCAGGGCAGGTGCCGGTGCCAGTGCTATGGGCAGGTGATGAAATGGCGGCAGTCGATATTTGCAAACAACAGCCGATTGCCGTGGTGCTGATCAATACCTCGACGCCGGGTGTCGATCCCTACCGTCTTTGCTGGGGTATCAAGGAAAAAGACTCGCCGGTGAAAACCACGGTCATCCTGCTGATCAGCAAGCCCTTTGAGTACGACAGGGAGCAGGCCCATTATGTTGGCGTGGAAGGTTTTCTCAACAAGCCGCTGGCCAGCAATCACCTGATTACGGTACTGAAGAAGTATTTGCCATCGGCCAGATAATCGGGCGCATCAGGCAGGTGCGCCGCAGCCGGGAAGGCATCCCGGCGTGCTCGCCAATATTTGCTTATTTGCTAAGCAGTCGCATGCCGCGTTCCAGGCCTTCGATGGTAACCGGGAACATCCGGTTGTTCATCAGCTGACGAATTACTGCAATCGACTGGCGATACTGCCAAAGGCCTTCCGGTTCCGGATTGAGCCAGATGAACTTCGGAAACGTGCTGGTGAAACGCTGCAGCCATTCCGCGCCGGCTTCCTCGTTGTTGTACTCCACCGAACCGCCCGGCTGCAAAATCTCGTACGGGCTCATGGTCGCATCGCCAACGAAGATCACTTTGGTATCCGGTGTGTACTTGCGCAGGATGTCCCATGTCGGAAAGCGCTCCGCATGCCGGCGCCGGTTGTTCTTCCACAGGTAGTCATAGACACAGTTGTGGAAGTAAAAGAACTCCATGTTCTTGAATTCCGTTTTCGCGGCCGAAAACAGTTCCTCGGTACGGGCAATGTGGTCGTCCATCGTGCCGCCGACATCCAGCAGCATCAGCACCTTGATGTTGTTCTTGCGTTCCGGTTGCATCTTGATGTCAAGGTAGCCGGCATTGTTGGCGGTGGCGCGGATCGTATCGTCGAGCGCCAGTTCTTCTTCGGCGCCTTCACGCGCGAACTTGCGCAGACGGCGCAGCGCAACCTTGATGTTACGGGTGCCGAGTTCACGCTCATCGTCGTAATCGCGATAGGAACGCGCTTCCCATACCTTCACCGCGGTACGGTTGCCGCCTTCGCCGCCGATGCGTATGCCTTCCGGATTCTGACCGCCGTTTCCGAACGGGGATGTGCCGCCGGTGCCGATCCATTTGTTGCCGCCCTCATGGCGTTCCTTCTGCTCCTTCAGCAACTCCTTCAGGCGGTCCATCAGTTTGTCGTAGCCAAACTTCTCGATGGCAGCCTTTTGCTCGGGAGTCAGTTCGCGCTCCATGCGTTTTTGCAGCCACTCGAGCGGGATCTCGGGATGCTTTTCAAAGATCGCATCGATGCCGCGGAAGTACAGGCCGAAGGCCTTGTCGAACTTGTCGTAATGCGCCTCGTCCTTGACAAGAGTGGTCCGGGACAGGAAGTAAAAATCGTCGAGCGAAGGACTGATGACGTTCTTTTGCATCGCTTCGAGCAGGATCAGGAATTCCTTGATCGACACCGGGATCTTGGCATCCTTGAGGGTAAAGAAAAAATCAATCAACATGGGACTCTCCTGCCTCCAGTTTGAATTGCAGGTTGGTTTTCACTCCCGGCCATTCATTGCGGATGATGCTGTACACGACGGTGTCGCGGATGCGGCCATCGGCCATGATCATGTGATTGCGCAGCACGCCGTCACGCTTGGCGCCGAGGCGCTCGATCGCTGACTGCGAACGATGGTTGAACCAGTCAGTGCGGAATTCGACCGCGATGCAGTCGAGCTTCTCGAACGCATGTGTCAGCATCATCAGCTTGCATTCCGTATTGATGCCGCTGCGCTGCATGCTCTTTGCATACCAGGTGCCGCCGATCTCGACACGGCGATGCGCTGCGTCGATGTTCAGGTAGCGGCTGCCGCCGATAATGCGTCCGCTCTTGTTGTCACGCACCGCAAATGGAAAGGCGAGGCCGCGCTCACGCAATGCGAGCAAGCCGTCGATGTAGTCCTGTACGGCTTCCGGCTTCGGCACCATGGTGAAGAAAAGCTTCCACAGTTCGCCGTCCTGGACAGCGACGCGGATTTCGTCCGCGTGCTGCGGCGCCAGCGGCTCCAATGTCGCATACCGTCCCTGCAGCGTGACCTGTTCAACAAAATTCATGGACTATTGCCTCGGTGCCTTAACAACGGTTCAACGATTGGTACGCGACATGAATACCAGGCGTTCAAACAGATGCACGTCCTGTTCATTTTTCAGCAGCGCGCCATGCAGCGGTGGGACGATGCTCTTGGCATCCTTGCTGCGCAGCGCTTCCGCCGGAATGTCTTCCGCCAGCAGCAGCTTGAGCCAGTCGAGGAGCTCGGATGTCGACGGCTTCTTCTTCAGGCCGGCGACTTCACGCACTTCGTAAAAGGTCTGCAGCGCTTGAGCCAGCAAATCCTTTTTCAGATCGGGGAAGTGAACGTCGACGATCTGCTGCATCGTGTCCTTGTCCGGAAACTTGATGTAATGGAAGAAGCAGCGGCGCAGGAAGGCGTCCGGCAATTCCTTCTCATTGTTCGAAGTGATGATCACCAGCGGGCGATTTTTTGCCTTGACCATCTCGCGTGTTTCGTACACGTAAAACTCCATACGGTCGAGTTCGCGCAGCAAGTCGTTCGGGAACTCGATGTCGGCCTTATCGATTTCATCAATCAGCAGCACAACTTGTTCATCCGCCGTAAAGGCTTGCCACAACACGCCTTTAACGATGTAGTTGTGAATGTCCTTGACTCGTTCGTCGCCGAGTTGCGAATCGCGCAGTCGCGACACCGCATCGTATTCATACAAGCCCTGCTGGGCCTTGGTGGTGGATTTGATGTGCCACTGGAGTAGCGGCATGCCCAGCGCAGCGGCGACTTCTTCCGCCAGCATGGTCTTGCCCGTACCCGGCTCGCCCTTGATCAGCAGAGGGCGCTGCAGCGTCAGCGCCGCATTGACGGCGAGCTTCAGGTCGTTGGTGGCTACATAATTTTGGGAACCTTCAAAGCGGGTATCTTGTCGCATGGCGGGTGTTGTCCAGAAGAAGTAGAAGAAACAAGAACAAGTATAAGCGAGAACGCGGAGGCCGGCAGAACGCCCGAAACGCTCGGGGTACGCCGAATTTGCTCACTTTTCCCACCAGATAGCCACAACATGAAAATATCCCTGATGAAGTTAAAGGTGATCTGGCGTCGTTTCCGACGCAGCTCACCGGCATACAACGACCATCATCTCCGTTATGTGGCGCAAATCCAGGCGCTGATGCGTCGCGCCGATCCTTTCGCTTCGTGGAACGAGCGCGCAAACTGGATGATCGATATCGCACAATGGCTCAGAATGACGCCACGCGATGGCATCCCTGACGCCGACACATGGGAGCGGCTGAGGCATCAGCGCACACGCTTTCTGCTTGATTGGCTGGACCGCAACCGCGATACCAAAAGGATTGTGCAGGCGACATTGCAGAAAACGCTGCGCGAGGCGGTTGGTCCCGAACTGTTCTGCGTTACCGGCCTGCCGCGCGAGCCGGCTTTTTTCAGCGAACTGTGGGAGCGCGTCATTCGCATGCTGCTGCCACGTCCGCCGGGTAAGCAGGATTTGTCAACGCTCTTCACGGCAATGTTTCCCAAGCCCGCCGATGCCGACTGGCTGCTCGGTCTTGATCAAAATACATTGACGCGCATCTGGAAGCTCTGTGCCGATGAAGCGATTGCGCACAACTATCGTCAGCAAATCGATGAAGCTTTAACCTATCTGGTGTCGATGGTCATTGCGGTCGGCGTCAGTTCCGAATTCCGGCAGCGCCTGGAACCACGAATGCCGCTACAGGCAACGCCTTTCTTTGCCTTGCGACGCGAACTTGAAAAATACCTGCTCTCCGGCGTGCATGACGAGTCCTCCCTGCGCAGCGTACGCATGCTGATTGCCGTCTGTCAGGCGCAGACGGATCGCATCTACGCCGATCTGGATGAGCATGGCGTATCGGTCAGCCTGGTTTATCGGGTCGAGCGCATGCGCGCTCAATTGAACCGTATGTCGCGACTGATCGACTTGCGCTCCGCGCTGCCCGAGGAAGAGAGCGCGGCACAGGTTCATGCTTTGCTCATCGACCTGATCGAAGCTCATCATCACCGCGCCTCTGTGCAGGGCTTGGCCGGGCGGAGTTTTTCTCTGTTGGCGCGCAAAATGGTCGAGCGTAATGCCGACCATGGGGAGCACTACATCGCACGCGACCGCACTGAATACCGCGCGATGTTCAAAGCGGCTTTGCGCGGCGGCACGCTGACTGCCTTTACCGTACTGGTCAAGGGCATCCTTCCCGCCGGAGGTGCCGCACGCTTTTTCGAGGGTGCATTCGCGTCGCTCAATTATGCGTCGAGTTTCCTCTTGATTTCAGCAGTCGGGGGTACGCTCGCGACCAAGCAGCCGGCCATCACGGCGCCAGCCTTGGCGGCAAAGATGCAGTCGCTGGACACCCTTGAAGGTTTGCGCAAGCTGATGCAGGAAATCGCCTACCTGTTGCGTTCGCAGGCTGCTGCCGTGTTTGGCAACCTGATTGCTGTCATTCCGGCGATGCTGGCCATTTCCCTGGTGTTTATCTACGCGGTCGGCTCGCCGGTCATGGACCCGGTCAAAGCCACGGCATCGATAAACAGTTTTTCGCTGGTCGGCCCGACCCCGCTGTACGCGGCCTTTACCGGGGTGCTTCTCTGGATATCCAGCCTGGCTGCCGGTTTTGCCGACAACTGGTTCGCGTTGCGCAAGGTACGGGAATCCATCACGCATCATCGCCGCCTGGTGCACGCACTGGGTACGACGCGGGCGGAGCGGTGCGCGAAGTGGATCGAAAGACACGTTGCCAGCGTGTCCGGCAATGTGTCGCTTGCGGTCTTGCTCGGCATGTCTCCGGTGCTTGCGCAATTTTTCGGGCTGCCGCTGGATGTCCGGCACGTGACCCTGGCAACCGGCACGCTTACGGCTGCGGTCGCCAGCCTTGGATGGCATGTTCTGCTGACACCTGAGTTCTGGCTGGCCGTCTTCGGCATCCTGGGTATCGGCGCGCTGAATGTGGGTGTTGCGTTTGCCTGTGCGCTCGCGCTGGCATTGCGTGCGCGCGACGTCCCGCGGCGCGTGCAACGACTGGTGTATCGCTCGGTGCTGCGGCGATTCGCGGCGTCGCCATGGCTGTTCCTGTTTCCGGAGCGGCGCGAGAGCAGTGTGGAAGCCTTGCCGACGCAGCCTGCCGTCGAGCAGCCGCCCGAAGAAGAGCGGCGTACCGGATCCGACCGGTGACAACTGCAATTTCCCGGAGAGTTTGCGTCCCGTCATGGCGGCGTGGACTCCCCGGGAGTCTTAATGTAGAATTAAGCGGTTTTGGTGCGTGAAAGCAACAACCGTCTGTTTCAGCGGCCGCGCTTAAAGTTTATCCGCCAGCGATTCGACCGGCGCCGTCCGCGAACCCGATTTACACCAGTCTGTCTACGGTGCTCGGGTCAGTCGAATCCCTTGCGGATAAGTTTTGAAAATTCGTATTAATTACCCAGCTATCATGAAAAAAATCTTTGCGCTTCTCGCGCTTGCGGGTGTTGCGAACTTCGCTGCCGCGGCAGACATCGTCGGCAACGCCAAGGCAGCAGAAAATAAGGTGGCAATGTGTATCGGCTGCCATGGCATCCCCGGTTACAAGGCTACATTCCCCGAGGTCTATCAGGTGCCCATGCTGGGTGGCCAGTCGGCCAAATATATCGAGAACGCGCTGAATGCGTATAAAAAGGGCGAGCGCAAGCATCCAAGCATGCGCGGCATCGCTGCCGGCCTGTCGGATCAGGATATCGCCGATGTGGCAGCCTATTACGCACAGCAGAAATAAGAGGGGACCGATAATGAAAAAGATTCTCGCAGGCGCAGCCGTGCTGCTGTCGTTCAACGCATTCGCCGCCGGTAATATCGAACAAGGTAAGGCCGCAGCTGAAAAGTACAATTGCGCTTCCTGTCACGGCAAGGACTACAATTCACCCATCGATCCAAGCTATCCGAAGCTTGCGGGCCAACATCAGGATTACCTGGCTGTAGCGCTGACTGAATACAAGCGTGGTGCCGATGGCGCCAATGGCCGCGGTAATGCAATCATGGGTGCGCAGGCAAAACCCCTGTCCCGTCAGGACATCCAGAACATCGCCGCTTACCTGCACAGCCTGCCTGGTTCGCTGGTACTGCGTAAATAAAAACAAAAACGCTCGAAGTCAGCTGCGATACAACAGCGGTATTACAGCGACACAAAAGCGTGCCGCAAGCCAGTCCCTACAAAATGCCACGCATGTCGTGGCATTTTTCGTCTCCGGGTTCAGGAAACAATAGTTTTCCTGGCCGGCTGCATTGTCAGTCCCTTCACTTCGCTGCTTTATTTCCTTTTGGCACCGCCTTCCCGCCTTCCCACCATGCGACTGGCCTGTCAATAGTCTGGTGACAGCTTCCGCATGGCTGGGCTGACAGTTGAACACTCCCGCCTGGATGATATCCAAGGCAATAGAGGGAAACGATTGTGCCGCGCCGGTATAAGCTGGCCGCGGTTGGCATTCTTATCAAGGTAAGGAGGTTGATATGAAACTGGATGAGCTGAAGCAAGGACTGACGTCGTTCTGGGATTCGATGGCGGAAGGCTGGCAGCATATGCGACAGTCGGCATCCAGCGCGCTGACGCGCTTCAAGCCCGGCGATACGACCAGCCTTCCTGCGCGGACCGAGGTGGACGACGCGTTTTTCATACCGTCAGGTACCTGGTCGATGTTGGGAGGCGACTTATTTGAAGACGAAAAGCGCGTGATCGTCAAACTGGAGATTCCTGGCATCGACAAGAGCGACCTCGATATCGAGGTGCAGGATGGAACCCTGATCGTCAATGGCGAGAAACGTTTCGAGCGTGAAAGTACCGAAGGCCGTTACCGCGTGCTGCAATGCGCGTACGGCGGTTTTCGCCGTGTATTTCCATTGCCGGTTGCCGTGATTGCGGACCAGGCGCAGGCGACGTATCGCAACGGTGTGCTGCGGGTGGAGTTACCCAAGGCGGATTTTGAAAAACCGCGCAAGATGTCGATCAAGGTTGAATGACGGTCGGGCAAAAGTCGGCTGTGGTACACCGGTTGTGCAACGGAAGCGGCCTGGCGATCAGCGCCGCTTCACACACTCGATATACGCTACGCCATCCGGCGGCATGCCGCTGCGCTGCGAATTCCAGATCATTTCACCGAGGCATTCCATCATTTCGTGATGCGCGTCGTGTTCAGACCCTAATCGCTGCGCCAGCCCGAGAAAGGCTGCGCGTATTCCCGGCGGCTGGTCGATAGAAATCTGTTCCGCGATGGACAGATGCATGGACAGATGCAGGAAGGGATTGCTTTGCCCGCGTTCGACCGAATAGTCAGCAGCCAGCGCGTTTTCGACATCCGACAGATCATCCTCATATTCCTGATGCTGGACGATCCAGTCGCGTGCAATCGCTTCCAGCGGCGTCAGAATTTCGTTCGCGCGCACCTTGCGAAAAGTTTCGCAAAAGAAGCGACGAACGTCATGTTGTGAAGGGGTAAACATCGTCAATGGCTCAGCCGTAAAAACAAGGCGTCATTGTATCGCCTGCGTCCGATGACGGCAGGCGATACGCCAGCGTGCCCGCATTGCAGACTTCTCTAAACCTCTAAACCTCTAAACCTCTAAACCTCTAAACCTCTAAACCTCTAAACCTCTAAACCTCTAAACCTCTAAACCTCTAAACCTCTAAACGCCTTTTTCAGGCAGCGGCGTCTTGTCTTTGTACTCGCAAAGATCGGCAATGATGCAGTTCCAGCATTGCGGCTTGCGCGCGATGCAGGTGTAACGTCCATGCAGGATCAGCCAGTGATGCGCATCGTGCCGGAATTCATCCGGCACAAACTTGAGCAGCTTCTGCTCGACCTCATCGACATTCTTGCCGGGCGCGAGGTTGGTACGGTTCGACACGCGGAAGATGTGGGTATCCACCGCGATGGTCGGCTCACCGAATGCGGTATTCAACACCACATTCGCCGTCTTGCGGCCCACCCCAGGCAGGGCCTCCAGCGCTTCACGCGAACGCGGCACTTCGCCACCGTGCTGCTCGATCAGAATGCGGCAGGTTTCGATGACGTTCTTTGCTTTTGTGCGATACAGCCCGATCGTCTTGATGTAGGTTTCGAGCTCCTCAACACCCAGCGCGTAGATGGCAGCGGGCGTGTTCGCGACCGGGTAGAGCCTGCGGGTCGCCTTGTTGACCGATACATCGGTGGCCTGCGCCGACAGGATGACCGATATCAGCAGTTCGAAAGGCGTCGTGTACTCGAGTTCGGTGGTTGGATGGGGATTCGCTTGGTGGAAGCGTCTGAAAATTTCCAGGCGTTTTACGGCGTTCATTGCTGGTCGTTCGCTTGTTCGTCGAGCTTGCTGTTGATATCGGCAACCTGCTTGCGCACGCCACGCGATAAGTCGTTCATGGTGGTCGTCGCCGGCGCCGGCATGGCGGCCATCTTTTCTTTCTGAAGGCGGGCGCGCTCCATTGCTGCCTGGATGATGGCTTTTTTACGCTCCTGCGCCGCCTTCTCCTCGGGTGTCAGCGTCGATTCGGCTTCTACCGCCTTCAGTTTCGCGGCGGCTTTTGCTGCCAGGCGTGCATCGTTTTCTTCCTTGTCACGACGCAGGCGAAAAATCCTGAACTGATGCCGCTCACGGGCGGCGTCGGCTTGTTGCTGCGACCACGCCGCCCAGCCGGTCTTGCCTGGCGTGAGGTCGACCATCGCAATGCAATCGACAGGGCAGGGCGCGACGCAAAGATCGCAACCGGTACAGAGATCCGGAACCACGCTATGCATATGCTTGGCCGCGCCGACAATGGCATCGACAGGGCAAGCCTGAATGCACAACGTGCAACCTATGCACAAGGATTCATCGATCACGGCAACCGGACGCGGCCGTTCGACACCATTGACTGGATTGAGCGGAATGACGGGTTTGCCGAGTAAAGCGGCGAGACGCGCCACACCTTCCATGCCACCAGGCGGGCACTGGTTATAGTTGGCGTCACCAGCGGCGACCGCTTCGGCATAGGGACGGCAGGCGGCATAGCCGCATTTTGTACACTGCGTCTGCGGCAACAGGTTTTCGATCTCGTCGGCCAGGGTGGGAATGTGGGACACGGCAGGTTTTGCGGGGAAAAAGACGATTATCCCGGGAAACCGCTGCTGCCACAAATAAAAAAGCCGTTCGCTATCTGCGAACGGCTTTTTCGGAGAGCTATACGTCCAGGCGTTGAATCAGGAGTTGGCCTTGATAAATTCGCCAATCTTCGGACAGATCACTTCGCGCCAGCGGCGGCCGGAGAAAATGCCGTAGTGACCGCACTTGGGTGCGGTGAAGTGTTGTTTCTTCGACTCGGGAATGCTCGAGCACAGATCATGTGCTGCCTGGGTCTGTCCAGTGCCGGAAATATCGTCAAGCTCGCCTTCAATCGTAAACAACGCGACGTTCTTGATGTCCTGCGGACGTACCAGTTTGCCTTCGACTTCCCAGGTGCCTTTGGGCAAGTTGAATTCCTGGAATACCGTCTTGATCGTCTCAAGGTAATACTCGGCTGGCATATCAAGGACCGCGTTGTACTCATCGTAGAACTTGCGATGTTCTTCCGCCGACTCGTTGTCGCCTTCGCGCAGATGCATGTAGAAATCCCAGTGGCTTTGCGCATGGCGGCCAGGGTTCATGGCAACAAAGCCGGCATGCTGCAGGAAGCCGGGATAGACCTTGCGGCCAAAGCCGGGATAGTTAGGCGGGACGCTGTAAATGACCTTGGTCTCGAACCAGGAGTAGGGCTTTTCGGTTGCCAGATCATTCACCTGCGTCGGTGAACGGCGCGGGTCGATCGGGCCGCCCATCATCGTCATGCTCTTGGGCAGCTTGGGATCGTTGGCGCTGGCCATCAGCGAAATCGCGGCCAGCACCGGCACAGTCGGCTGGCAGACGGAAATCACATGCACGTCGGGGCCAAGGCGGCGGATGAAATCCTGCACGTAATAGATGTAATCGTGCAGGTGGAAAGCGCCGTCGCTCATCGGCACCATGCGGGCGTCGGTCCAGTCGGTGATGAAAACGTCATGTTCCGACAGCAAGGCGCGTACGGTATCGCGTAGCAGTGTCGAGTGGTGGCCAGACAGTGGCGCGACCAGAAGCACCGTTGGCTGCTTGAGGCTGGCAAACTGTTTGCTGCTCAGGTCTTTCTTGAAATGGATCAGGCGACAGAAAGGTCTCTGTTCCTCGATTTCTTCGAGCACGCCAACCGGTTTGCCGGCGACGGGAACGGTTTTGATACCGAACTCCGGCTTTTCGTAATCCTTGCCTAGTCGGTACAGTAATTCGTAGCCGGCAGCGATGCGCTGCGCATAAGGCGTATGCGCAAGAGGCGAGACTGGATTCGTGAAGAGCTTGGCAGAGGCTTCCGCCCATTGAATAAGCGGGTTCAGGAAAGTCCGATTCAGCTCGTGGAATTGATAAAGCATAGTGGCCTCTTTCAGGGGGGTACCGGTATCGCTAGATTCTGCAGCGAAATTTTCCTTGCTGCAATGCATCATTTACAATTTTCGGTTGTTTTCGTCAAAAAATAGTCTGACCGGTCGGTCGGATTTTGCCAAACAATCAAGACATGCTTGATGAACGCTCAGCGTTCACCAGACCAGCTCTTTCCGATAAGTAACATAGCACAGAAATCAGCAGCGGCAGCAACGGACTAGAACACCTTCTGTATCTTGGGGCCCTGGCTACTATATGAGTCCGTTAAAGCTTCTAGCAAGATACAAATAAGTGCGCTTCGGCTTGTAAAAAACTCCGCTTTTTTCAATGTGCTCTGCCTGAAGACAGCGATATTTAAATCGCTCAATTGCTTGTTGGGGTTTCAGTACTCTTACCCCAAAAAGCAACAGTGTTGGCTGTCTCCATACTATTTAACGCGTCTTGACAAGTACTGAGCACGACCCGTGCCAAGACGGTTTGCGAGCACGATGAAACAAATTGCGCTGTAATTTCAAGTGATCTACCGGAAATCTCCCAAAAAATTGCACCACGGTATTCTGCAATGCATTAAAAACGCAAAACGATTGTAATTTTTACGGTGGCGAGGAGTGGGGTGGATAGCCTTTTGAAAAACTGTGTACATTCGTGCCTGATAACGGTAAGTCAGTTTTAGCGTAACGTTTCACACAGATGTAATCGCACACCCAACAGTAATGGCCGGCAATATTGTGGAGTGACAGGAAATCACGTTGAAACGGTGCACGTCGCTGGTGCTGTCCTGCACAAACAAGCAAATGTCCTATGCGCCTAGTTTTGCCAAGACGAGCCGGTATCATGCGGTTATGTACACGTGACAAGCGTGTACCGATAAATGGAATCAACAGGAGACGGTTATGCCAGTAAGCTTCAGAAGTTTTGCGATATCGGCGGTATTGTGCCTCGCCATCATCACGGCCACGGCCACGGCAGCGGAAGCGGAAGCGATCCGGTCTTTCGAAGCAAATACGATGGAGCGCCTTGTCGACACCCAGAAGGGCAGGCCTTTTGTACTCGTTGTCTGGTCACTCGACTGCGAATACTGTCAGGCGAGCCTGAAAAACCTTGCGGAGGAAAAGCGCAAGCGCAAGGACCTTCATGTCGTTACGCTTTCAACCGATCCCCTCGGCGATCCGCAGGCTGTTGCATTAATGAAGAAGAAACTTGAGTCCACAGGCATGAGCAGCAACGCGTGGGCTTACGGCGATGCGTCTCCTGAGCAGCTACGTTATGCGATTGATCCAAAATGGCATGGCGAAATGCCGCGCAGTTACTGGTTTAATGCGCGCGGCGAACGGGTGGCGTACTCGGGAGTCATCACTGCTGAAATCATTGCAAAACTGGCAGCGCGATAAACGCATGATCGACAACATGCGGTCAGTGCAGGGCCAAGCGACCACCTCGATTGAAAATGTTTGTGATCCTGTTTGTGATTCGCGGCTTGCCAAACGCCATGATTTGCTGCACTATTGATTAAAACAGGCTTCAACATCGTTGAAAACATATGACTTTCGCGCGCTTTTACTTTTATTTTTACTTTAGCTATTCCAGCCCAATGGCGGTGGAGAAGCGGTAAGCGCACGAATAAAAGAGCTAAACCGAATCCTAGAAAAACCGCCAGCGATGGCGGTTTTTTCATTTGTACAGTCTTGAACCCTTCTATCTGGAGAAAAAACATGCCGCGCACCGATGACTTACGCATTCGCGAAATGAAAGAACTGCTTCCACCTTCGCACCTTATCCGCGAGTTTTCCTGCAGCGAGCATGTGGCTACCACCGCCGCCAATGCGCGGTTGGCGTTGCATCGTATCCTGCACGGACAAGACGATCGCGTCATGGTCGTTATCGGGCCGTGTTCCATTCACGACACCAAGGCCGCAATGGAATATGCGCGGCGCCTGGTCAAGGAGCGCGATCGCTTTGCCGGTGAACTTGAAATCATCATGCGGGTATATTTTGAGAAGCCACGTACCACGGTAGGCTGGAAGGGGCTGATCAACGATCCTTACATGGACAACAGTTTCCGTATCAACGACGGCTTGCGCATGGCGCGCGAACTGCTCATGAATATCAATGAACTGGGCCTGCCGGCAGGTACCGAATTCCTTGACGTGATCAGTCCGCAATACGTGGCCGACCTGATCAGCTGGGGCGCGATCGGTGCACGTACCACGGAATCCCAGGTCCACCGCGAACTCGCATCGGGCCTCTCTTGTCCGGTAGGTTTCAAGAACGGTACCGACGGCAACATCAAGATTGCAGTTGACGCGATCAAAGCGGCGTCGCAGCCCCACCATTTTCTCTCGGTGACCAAGGGCGGCCACTCCGCAATCGTTTCTACCAGCGGCAATGAAGATTGTCACATCATCCTGCGTGGCGGCAAAGCGCCGAATTATGATGCGGCCAGCGTTGACACCGCTTGCAAGGAAATCGCGGCAAACGGCCTGGCTTCGCGCTTGATGATTGATGCCTCGCATGCAAACAGCTCGAAGAAACCCGAGAATCAGGTGCCGGTTTGCGCCGACATCGCAGCGCAAATTGCCGCAGGCGACACGCGTATTGTCGGTGTGATGGTGGAGTCACATCTGGTGGCGGGTCGCCAGGATCTGATTCCCGGTAAGGAACTCACCTACGGCCAGTCTGTCACGGACGGCTGCATTGATTGGGATTCCAGCGTCAAGGTGCTGGAAGGTTTGGCGGAAGCCGTGAAGCAGCGCAGGTTGCAGGAACGAGAATAAGTAGTTGTGTGTGATGGCGGCGTCGCGGACTGCGTCCTGATTCGGGGCGCAAGCCGCATGATGGGGCTTTTGAATAGGCTAATCTCAATCGAGCCTGCGACACCTCAAAGTGCTGATATTGCGAGGTTTTTGTTTCTTTTTCAGAATCGTTTGGTCAACACCATCTGCTCGCCGTCGCGGTGCATTTCAGTGCGGTTCAGGAAAGTCATGCCCAGGAGGATGAAGGGCAGGCCCTGCTCCTGCACGACCGCATCGACCTGGTTCAGTTCGATGTCGCCCACCTTCACGGTATTGAGCTTGACCGCATAAGCAGGCACGGCTCCGTTGGCTGTGTTGAGGTAGGTGACCCGGCCCTTACGGTAATCAATGCCAAGACGCGTTGCGTCGGATGCCGGAATAGCCACCATGGTTGCGCCTGTGTCGAGCAGCATGCGCACCGTGCCGCCGTTGATCTGTCCCGGCACCACAAAGTGCCCGCGACCATCTGCCTGCAAGGTTACGCTCACACGACCGTTGGATGCGCCGCTGCGGCTGACGTGATCGCCGATGGCAATCGCCTGGCGTTTACCGTTGGTTTCTATCGTGGCCGAGGATTCGCTGGCGCTGACCAGGCGTATGCCTTCAGTAATCGTTGCCCCGACTGAATAAGTTTTTGGGGCACCGCCATCGACGACCAGTACCGCTTTGTTGGGGAAGAGGCCGACCACGCTGATGTCGGCTGCGTGGACAGCGGAAACTGCGAGAAGCAGGCCGGCGGCGGAAACGGGAAAGCGCATGGATGGCAGGCGAAAGTTAAATGGAGAAGCTTTCGGCAATACGAAAGCTTCAACAAAAGCATAGCATCTTCCATTCCCCATGAACAACACCGGAGGCAATACCCGGCTCCCAGGCTTGCGCTTCACATGCCGGTTTCGCGGGCCGGGGCCACGAAACGGACCGCATGACGGTTCAGTCCCGGAAGTTGTTGAATTCCAGTGGCAATTCGCTCACTTCCTTGCGCAAGAGAGCCATCGCGGATTGCAGGTCGTCGCGCTTGGCGCCGGTAATACGTACGGCGTCGCCCTGGATGCTGGCCTGTACTTTCATCTTGCTGTCCTTGATGACGCGAACGATCTTCTTTGCGTCGTCGGTCTCGATGCCGTTCCGGATCTTGATAACCTGTTTGACCTTGTCGCCGCCGATTTTTTCGACTTTGCCAATATCAAGGAAACGTACATCGACATTACGCTTGACCATCTTGGCGGTCAGTACGTCGCGCACCTGGCCCAGCTGGAATTCGCTGTCGGCGTAGCCCGTGAGTTCGTTTTCCTTCTGTTCGACCCGGGCATCGCTGCCTTTGAAATCGAAGCGGTTGGTGATTTCCTTGTTTGCCTGGTCGACGGCGTTTTTGACTTCGACGGTATTGGCTTCGGATACGACATCAAAAGATGGCATGGCTATTCTCTCTTGCTATGTTGATTAGGTTGTTACCCGCTGCTATCCGTTGTTCTATTGTTTTCTCGGGCAGGGACTTGTCATGCTGAAAACACTGACCCATTCTAGCTGACAAAAAAACGGGTGACTAGTTTGGCGACCCTCTATAATTTCAGACCTATGACTGCAGCGCTCCCACTCCATCAAGACTTTTCCCTGAAGCATTTCAATACCTTTGGTATCGATGCCAAGGCGGCCTTCTACCTTCCGGTAAGCGACGACGATATGCTTGATGCCGTACGTCGGGACCCGGACCTGTCGCGCATGCCGCGGCTGGTGCTGGGCGGTGGCAGCAACCTGCTGCTGACCGGCGATGTTTCCGGTCTAGTGCTGCATATGAGCACCAGGGGAATTGCCGTCGTCGGGGAGGATGAGCGGTTTATTTATGTCAGGGCGGCAGCCGGGGAGAACTGGCACCAGTTCGTATTGTGGACACTGGCGCATGGTCTCGGCGGGCTTGAAAACCTGTCGCTGATTCCCGGTAGCGTCGGTGCAGCGCCCATCCAGAATATCGGCGCCTATGGGGTTGAAACAAAGGACAGCTTTCATTCGCTGACGGCTTTCGATTTCACTACCGGTGAGCGGCTGACACTCTCGGCGGAAGACTGCCGGTTTGCCTATCGCGATAGCGTTTTCAAGCACGAGCTACGGGATCGTGCGGTCATCCTTGACGTGACATTCGCGCTGCCACGCCAGTGGCACCCAAACCTGCATTATGCGGATGTGGCCCAGGAATTATCCGCACGCGACATAACGACACCTGACGCCAGGCAAGTGAGTGATGCCGTGATTGCGATCCGCACGCGCAAGCTTCCCGATCCCGCGCTGATCGGCAATGTGGGCAGTTTCTTCAAAAACCCCGTGGTGCCACGCGAACAACGCGACGCTCTCTTGGCAAGGCATCCGACGATGGTGAGCTATGCACAACCGGATGGAAGTTTCAAGCTGGCAGCCGGATGGCTGATCGATCAGTGCGGCTGGAAAGGCAGGACGTTGGGCGCTGCGGGTGTGTATGAAAAACAGGCGCTGGTACTGGTCAATCGCGGCGGCGCGAAAGGCGCAGATGTGGTCGCGCTGGCCAAAGCTATTCAAGCTGACGTGATGTCGCGTTTCTCGGTGCGGCTCGAACCTGAGCCGGTGTTCATCTGAGCTGGTCGATTCTCGACCTGAGGTTGAACCGGCGTTCCAGTGCGGGCTCCGAGTGGCGATAAGTCTCCCTGGAACACCCGCACCATAACGCCCAATTTACCTTACTCCGTGACGAAGTGGCAGACGTAATCCAGCGTTTCCAGGGTTTCGATATCGAAGCTGGAATTGCCTGGCACATTGAAGCTCTGACCTCCTTCGAAAGTATTCCAGGCTTCTTCGCCTTTCAGACGGATGCGGCATTTGCCGGCATTGAGTTCCATGATTTCCGGCGCACCGGTATTGAACGTCAGCGAGGAGGGGAAAATCACGCCGAGGGTTTTTTTGCTGCCGTCAGCGAACTGGACGGTGTGCGAAATGCACTTGCCGTCGAAGTAGATGTTGGCTTTCTTGACGACGGAAACGTTGTCGAATTGAGTAGTCATGGTATTGAGTCTGATAAAGATTTTTTATTCGCTGCTTTTCTTGTCAAGGCGTGGCAGTGAAACCGAAGGATTGGCAGTCAACAGGCCGGCTTTGCCGTAGATGCCAAGCTTCTCGCGCGTATCGATGATATCGAGGTTACGCATGGTCAGCTGTCCGATACGGTCCTGCGGCGTGAACGCGCCTTCGCCTTTTTCCATCGTCAGGCGTTCCGGATGATAGGTCAGGTTGGCGGACTCGGTGTTCAGGATCGAATAGTCATTGCCTCGGCGCAGTTCCACGGTCACTTCCCCCGTGATCGCGCGCGCCACCCAGCGCTGCGATGCTTCGCGCAGCATGATGGCTTGCGGATCGAACCAGCGGCCCTGGTACAGCAGGCGACCGAGTTTGCGGCCGTTGTCGCGGTATTGTTCGATGGTGTCTTCGTTGTGGATGCCGGTCACCAGGCGTTCGTAAGCAATGAACAGCAAGGCCAGGCCGGGAGCTTCATAGATACCGCGGCTCTTGGCTTCAATAATGCGGTTTTCAATCTGGTCGCTCATGCCGAGGCCGTGACGGCCGCCGATGCGATTCGCTTCCATCATCAGGTCGACCGCGTTCGAGAAGGCGATGCCGTTCAGGGCTACCGGGCGGCCTTCCTCGAAACGGATGGTGACTTCTTCGCGCTTGACTTCGACATCGTCACGCCAAAAAGCGACGCCCATGATCGGTTCGACAATCTTCATGCCGCTGTTCAGATGTTCGAGATCTTTCGCTTCATGGGTTGCGCCAAGCATGTTGGAGTCGGTGGAATAGGCCTTCTCTACCGACATCTTGTAGTTGAAGCCGGACTTGATCATGAACTCCGACATTTCCTTGCGGCCGCCGAGCTCCTGGATGAAGCGGTCATCGAGCCAGGGCTTATAGATACGCAGCGCCGGATTGACCAGCAAGCCGTAGCGGTAGAAACGTTCGATGTCGTTGCCCTTGAACGTGCTGCCGTCGCCCCAGATGTCGACCTGATCTTCCTGCATCGCGGCCACCAGCATGGTGCCGGTTACCGCACGGCCCAGCGGCGTCGTGTTGAAGTAGGTCACACCCGCAGTCGAGATGTGGAACGCGCCGCTTTGCAGCGCAGCGATGCCTTCCGCGACCAGTTGTTCGCGGCAGTCGATCAGGCGTGCCTGTTCGGCACCGTACTGCCTGGCTTTTTCCGGGATTGCATTGTAGTCGGGTTCGTCAGGCTGGCCCAGGTTCGCGGTGTACGCGTAAGGAATCGCGCCTTTCTGGCGCATCCAGTGCAGGGCTGCGCTGGTGTCGAGGCCGCCGGAAAAGGCGATGCCTACTTTTTGATTGACGGGAACGGACTGAAGTATGGTCGACATGATTTCTGCTTCGCTTGCTGGGATTGTGGATGATGAATCGGAAAAGACAGTAGCCTTGGGTGATCAGGGATTATTCGAGCTTGCCCAACACCAGATATTCAAGAAGCGCCTTCTGGACGTGCAGGCGGTTTTCCGCCTCGTCCCATACCACCGACTGCGGGCCGTCAATCACGTCGGCGGCGACTTCCTCGCCACGGTGCGCGGGCAGGCAGTGCATGAAGATGGCTTCAGCATTGGCGCGCTTCATTTTCTCGGTGTCGACGATCCAGCCGTCGAATGCCTTCAGCCGCGCCGCGTTTTCTTCTTCGTAGCCCATGCTGGTCCAGACGTCGGTCGTCACCAGATCGGCGCCGGCACAGGCGTCGGACGGGGCGGGGAAGAAAGTGTAATTGGTGTTGCTCGGCGCAACTAGTGACTGGTCGATTTCATAGCCCTTCGGCGTCGACACATTCACATGAAAATCAAAGACCTGTGCCGCCTGCAGCCATGAGTACAGCATATTGTTGGCGTCACCGATCCAGGCGACGGTCTTGCCTTTGATGGAGCCGCGATGTTCGATATAGGTAAACACGTCGGCCAGTACCTGGCAGGGATGGTGTTCGTTGGTCAGGCCATTGATCACCGGGACGCGTGAATGCGCGGCAAAGCGGTCGATGATGTCATGTCCAAAGGTGCGGACCATGATGATGTCGCACATGCGGGACATCACCTGTGCCGCGTCCTCAACCGGCTCGCCGCGACCGAGCTGGCTGTCGCGGGTGTTCAGGTAAATGGCGGCACCGCCGAGCTGGTGCATGCCGGCTTCGAACGACAGGCGGGTGCGTGTCGAGTTCTTTTCGAACACCATGACCAGCGTGCGGTCGACCAACGGGTGGTGCGGCTCGTAATTCTTGAATTTGCGCTTGATGATTCGGGAGCGTTCGATCACGTACTCGAATTCATCAAGCGTAAAGTCAGAAAACTGCAGGAAGTGTTTGATAGCCATAAATGAAAACGGCGGCAAGTGCTTGATTGGCTCCTGCCGCCGGATGGTTGTAAGCTGTTCAATTATAAGAGATTTTCTGTCGAAAAGATAACTTGGCGCCATCCAGCGGCGCACCCGGAGTCAGTACAGCTTTTGCGACGACTCGTGAACCAGTTGCTGGTAAAGCGCATGTCGCAATGGTGCAATCTCGCCGGAATCGACAGCGGAAAGAACTGCACAGCCCGGTTCGGTCAGATGGTGACAATTGTAGAACTTGCAATGCCCCAGGTGCGGACCAAACTCGCGAAAGGCACGTTCCAGCATGCCTTCACTCAGGTGGTAGAGGCCGAATTCCTGAAATCCCGGCGAATCGATGATGCTGCTGCGTTCATTCAGCGTGAAAAGACGGGTAAATGTCGTTGTATGCTTGCCGGAATCAAGTGCTGCGGAAATTTCCCGGGTAGCCAGTTCTGCGTCCGGCACCAGCAGGTTGATCAACGACGACTTGCCCATGCCGGATTGGCCGATCAGAATGGTCGATTGGCCTTCCAGAAGTGGTTGAAGGGTCGCGCAGGTGTGTTCTGGGTCCTTGCGCGCCGAGACCTCATGGATAGGATAGCCAATCCGTGTGTACATGCCGAGGCGCTCGCGGGTCTTTGGCAACAGATCGGCAACATCAATCTTGTTGAGGATGATATGCGGGGCGATGCCGCCGGCTTCGGCCGCGACCAGTGCCCGCGACACCAGGTCGTCCGAATAGCCCGGTTCCGTTGCGACCACAATGAATAGCTGCGTCAGATTGGCTGCCAGCAGCTTGGATTTGTACTGATCGGAACGGTAGAGCAGGGTCTTGCGTTCCTGGATGGATTCAATGACGGCCTGGTTGGCCGAAGTCCGCTTCAGATCGACGATATCGCCGACGGCGACGTCGCTTTTTTTGCCACGGGTGACGCACTGCAACTTTTCGTCACCCGCCTGTACCAGATAATGCCTGCCGTGCGCTGCGATGACGGTCCCGGTTGCTCCACTCATCGTCACTGTGCGGCTTGCCGATAAATTGCATCCACCTTGGCTGCGCTGATGAAGTCGTTCTCCGAAATCCCGCCGCGACCGCCATTGACTGAATGCGTATCGAACTTCGCCACACAGCGGTTGTAGGTAATGATCAGTTCCGGATGATGGTCGTCGGCGTGAATGACATAGGCGATGGCATTTACGAATGCCAGGGTTTCGTAGTAATTCTTGAAATTGAAGGTCTTGACGATCTTGCCATCCTTCAGCTCCCAGCCTTCGACGGCGGCGAGATGTTCGGCGATTTCCGCTTCGGTCAGCGCCGTTTCGGTATGCCGGCCTTTTTTCTGGATGAGTTCTGCTGCGGTTACCATGGTGAAATCCTTGTTATCTTTATCGGCTGGCGAGTAAATGTTGAATACGGACGCTTGCCGGCGGGTGTGAATCGTAGAATGCGGAATGCAAAGGGTCGGGCGTCAGCGTCGACGCGTTGTCTTCGTAAAGTTTGACCAGCGCCGAGACCAGGTCCTGGGCATTTGTATACTGGGCGGCAAACGCGTCTGCTTCAAACTCATGCTTGCGCGACGTGATCGAGCTCAGTGGCGAGAGTATGAACGTGAATACCGGCAGGACCAGCATGAACAAGATCAGGGCCATCGCGTCGTTGTTGCCAATCAACAAAGGGTCAACGCCAAGACCGGTATAGAACCATACTTGCGTCTTCAGATAGCCGAGCAGGGCAAGGAAGCCCAGCGAGATCGCAAACATGACAACGATACGCTTGACGATGTGCTTGAGCTTGAAATGTCCCAGTTCATGTGCCAGCACGGCCTCGATTTCCTGCGGACCGAGCCGAGCGAGGAGGGTGTCGAAGAAAACAATACGCTTGGCGCCGCCAAAGCCGGAAAAATACGCATTACCGTGTGCGCTACGCTTGGAACCGTCCATGACGAACAGCCCTTTGGATGCAAAGCCGACGCGCTGCATCAGGTTTTCAATGCGGGTACGCAGACTTTCGTCCTGCAGCGGCGTGAATTTATTGAATAGCGGCGCGATCACGGTCGGATACAACACCAGCATCAACAGCTGGAAGCCGGTCCAGACGAACCAGGCGTACAGCCACCACAGGTCGCCGGATTTGTCCATCAGGGTCAGGATCACCCACACCAGTGGCAAGCCGATGACGATAGCAACCAGGGTGTTTTTGACCAGGTCACTGATGAACAGGCCGAGGGTCATCTTGTTGAAGCCGAACTTTGCTTCCAGCACAAACTGCTTGTAATAATCGAAAGGCAACTCGATCAGCGCGCTGATCAGGCCGAACGACGCCAGCAGCGCAAGCTGATAAGTCATGCCTGGACCGGTGATCTTGAACAGCGTGACAGACAGCCATTGCAGGCCGCCGAGCAGGGTGAAGCCGATCAGCACGACAGTATTGACCATGAGGGAAAGCATGCCGAGCTTGGTGCGGGCCACAGTGTAATCGGCCGCTTTCTGGTGCGCATACAATGGGATTTTTTCCGCAAACTCCGCCGGTACGGCATGGCGGTGGGCGACCACATGGCGAATATGCCGTGAACTCAACCAGAAACGGAGGAGCACGGTTACGCCGAGGAAGCTGAGGAACAATACGGAGAACGCAAGTGAAGACATGCTGTGCCTGTGAGAAAATGGCGGTTTACCAAGGAACAAATTATGTCACAAGCTACTGAAACGAATAACGGTGCAGACGCAATCGTGCGTCCAAATGAATTTAATCTGGTTTGGGTGGATATGGAAATGACCGGGCTGGACCCGGATTCCGACCGTATTATCGAGGTTGCAGCGGTCGTTACCGACGCCAACCTGAATGTGCTTGCCGAAGGACCGGTATTTGCAATTCATCAACCCGATGAAGTTCTCGACAAGATGGATGCCTGGAACAAGGGCACCCACGGACGCTCCGGTCTGATTGAGCGCGTCAAGGCATCAACGGTGAGCGAGGCGGATGCGCAAGCAGAACTCATCGCGTTCCTGAAACGTTATGTGCCTACGGGCAAGTCACCGATGTGCGGCAACAGTATTTGCCAGGATCGCCGCTTCATGGCGCGCGGCATGCCGAAGCTGGAAGCGTTTTTCCATTACCGCAACCTCGATGTATCGACTCTCAAGGAATTGTGCAAGCGCTGGAAGCCTGAACTGGCAAGCGGCTTCAAAAAGCACCAGAAACATACGGCGTTGGCCGATATCACTGAATCGATCGAGGAGTTACGCTATTACCGAGAGCATTTCATCAAGGCATAGCGCTAAAAGCTTTCAAAAAAGTCCGTATCGATCCATTTCATGTTTACCGGTTTGCCGCACAGGCAACGCAAGAGTCGACTTCAAGGTCGGGAGCCGGTAAACTTCAGTCCCTTTTTTCCAAAGCCGAAACATGGCCTCCGCTACAGATTCTCCGTCGAACGGCACGCTCGACACCGCAACCGATAACCGCAAGGTTCCAACCGAACTGATTGCGAAGGAGGTTGCACGCCGCCGCACCTTCGGCATCATTTCCCACCCGGACGCCGGTAAAACCACGCTGACTGAAAAACTGCTGCTGTTTTCAGGCGCGATCCAGCTCGCCGGCACGGTCAAGGCACGCAAGAGCGGCCGTCACGCCACCTCCGACTGGATGGAAATTGAAAAGCAGCGCGGCATTTCGGTGGCCAGTTCGGTCATGCAGTTTGAATACCGTGGTCATGTCGTCAACCTGCTCGACACCCCCGGCCACCAGGACTTTTCCGAAGATACCTATCGCGTGCTGACGGCCGTCGACTCCGCGCTCATGGTGATCGATGCCGCCAAGGGCGTGGAAGAACAGACGATTAAGTTGCTCAACGTCTGCCGCATGCGCGCGACGCCGATTCTGACGTTCATGAACAAGATGGACCGCGAAACGCGTGATCCGCTGGAACTGCTCGACGAAGTCGAGTCAGTCCTCAAGATCCAGTGCGCGCCGGTGACGTGGCCGATCGGCATGGGCAAGAACTTCCGCGGCGTCTATCACCTCCTGCGTGACGAGATTTTGCTGTTCAAGGCCGGCTCGGAAAGGGCGGACCAGGAGTTCGAAGTCATCAAGGGCATCGATAACCCACGCCTGACGCAAATGTTCCCGCAGGAAATCGAGCAGCTCAAGATGGAAGTGGAGCTCGTGCATGGCGCGTCGCATCCGTTCGATCTCGACGCATTTCTTGCCGGTACGCAGACCCCCGTATTTTTCGGGTCGGCGATCAACAACTTCGGTGTGCGTGAAATCCTCAACGCACTGCTGGACTGGGCGCCGGCACCGCGTTCGCGCGATGCGACGGTGCGTGCCGTGGAGCCGATGGAAGCGCCGTTTTCCGGGTTTGTGTTCAAGATCCAGGCGAATATGGATCCAGCGCATCGTGATCGCATTGCCTTCCTGCGTGTATGCTCCGGCCGCTTCGAGCGCGGCATGAAAATCAAGCATCTGCGCCTGAATCGCGAAATCAAGGTCTCGAGCGTGGTGACTTTCATGGCGTCCAGCCGCGAGCAGGTGGAAGAGGCTTACGCCGGCGATATCATCGGCTTGCCCAACCATGGCAACATGCAGATCGGCGACAGTTTCTCGGAAGGAGAATTGTTGCAGTTCACCGGTATTCCGTATTTTGCGCCGGACTTTTTCCGCTCGGTACGGATCCGTAATCCGCTGAAGATCAAGCAGCTGCACAAAGGCTTGCAGCAACTGGGCGAAGAGGGTGCAGTGCAGGTGTTCAAACCGGTGCACGGCGGCGACCTGGTATTGGGAGCGGTAGGTGTGCTGCAGTTTGAAGTGGTGGCCAGCCGTTTGCTCAATGAGTACGGGGTCGATGCGGTATTTGAAAGCACCAGCATCAGTAGCGCTCGCTGGATTTCAAGCGATGACAAGAAAGCGCTGGCCGATTTCGAAAGATCGGCCGCCGGCGCGAACATCGCTTTCGATGCGGCAAACAACATGGCCTACCTCGCCACGTCGGGCGTCAACCTGAAATTAACCCAGGAGCGCTGGCCGCAACTCACTTTCCACGCTACGCGCGAGCATGCGGTAAAGGTCGGCTGATACCACAAGAATCAACCACGGCCGGCAGAAAAGCCCTTCAAACCGTTGGTTCGAAGGGCTTTTTTATCTTCCTGTCGATAGGAATGCGAGTGATCGGCGACGTCAAGCCGATATCGAAAATTTCGCGTGTTGCGTGCAGTTACACGCTATTACCCTGCAATTGCTGGGGGAATCGCTGCACGGGTTTGTCGTGTTTGCGCAAGATCAAATAAATCCGGGGTCTCGCGCCTATACTCACCCAACGTTTTCGGAACCCGCTTTTTGCGGCTTTTTGGTGCGGAGAAAGCCCGGCACATTTCTCGCTCCGACGTCTTCACCTTGCACTTTTCTGAATCAAGAGGTATGCATGCTAACAGCAACATATGCAACGATCGCCATCGCAACCGAACAGGACAAGACGCGCAACATGCTTTGCCGGCTGCAGCAGTACGTTGAAACCGCGTGGAACAGCCTGCACAACCTGGATCTCACTTTTATTGATACAGCCTTTGGAAAACTTACTCAGTTCGACCGGTTTTTCCGGACACGAAAGATCGAGCTTTACGTCATCCCCTCGTTACGTGGCCTGAGCAGGGATGCGGAGATCGTTATTGCCGAACTCGACAGCATCTCTGTCAGAGCAGCGACAACCCTTCGTACGATTAGTGAACAAATCACCAATGCTGTCGAACTCGGTAGCAGCAAGGCAACGGAAATTTGTCATTCCATGCAATTGTATTGCCGCCATCTGGACATGCGGCTGGAAAAGGAAGAAAAGGAACTGATGCCGCTCGCTCGCAGAATGCTGTCGGTCGAACAATGGTTCTCGATTGCCGCTCAACTCCTGTCAGAGCAATCCGGCGGTGTACCCGATCGGCGCCGTCGCGGCGAAATTTCTCAGTCGTCCAACGGTTTCAGGCATCACGGGACTTCCGCTAACCTGCATTAAGCTTTACTCGTTGTCTCAATACATCCGCTCTACAATCTCCATGACATTCGATCAATTCCGGGGCGTCTTTTCGCTCCTGAATTGATCTGCACGGCATTTTCCCTGCTTGCATAGTGTGACGTTTCTTGGCATGGTGTGGCCCATGATTTCATTCCGGTCGCGCATGCCAAAAATTCTCAAGTTCACCAGGTTTTCCCTGCGTGATTTCCTCGTCGCCGCCGGACCGGCAGTCATCGCGATTCTGGCAACCTCTCTGCTTGCTTACTGGCTTGTGGATCCGTCGCCGCCATCCGTGGTGACACTCTCTACGGGGCAGGACAATAGCGCCTATCAGACTTTGGGCAAAAAATATGCGGGTGCGCTCGCAAAACATGATATTCGCGTCATCCAGCAAGACTCCCTCGGGTCGCAGGAAAATCTTCAGCGCCTGAAAGATCCGGCGTCACGTGTCGATATCGCTTTCGTGCAGAGTGGTTCCACGGAGCAGGAAGAAGCCGAACGTGTCGGTTTGGTCTCGTTGGGAAGCCTGTTCACGGAACCGGTTTGGCTGTTCCTGCGTAGTGACCGCGGTGGACGCAACGTGACGCACCTGACCCAATTGAAAGGCTTGAAAATCAACGTCGGCCCGGAGGGGACGGGCGTACCAATCCTGTTTCGCAAGATTCTGTCCGTCAATGGCGTGGAAGCGGAAGAACTGAAGCTGGGCGCGCTGGAAAATACGCCGGCGACGGTCGAATTGCTGGCCGGTCGTATCGATGGTCTGGTGTTCAGCTCGGCGCCGGACGCACCGCTCATCCAGATGCTGCTACAAACCCCGGGTATCAGGCTCTTCGACTTCGCTCAGGCTGAAGCGTATACGCGGCGCTTTCCTTTTCTGTCGCATGTCGTGCTGCCACGCGGGATCGTGGACCTTGGCAAGGATCTTCCTCCCAAGGATTACCATTTGATCGCGCCGACCGCGACGCTCGTGGCGCGGTCGGACCTGCATCCCGCCATCATCGACCTGTTTGTTGAGGCCGCGACAACCATCCACGGAAATGCGGGCTGGTTCAACAGGAAGGATGAGTTTCCGACGGCAAGCTATACCGAGATTCCTGTCTCGCCGGCGGCGCAGAAGTTTTACAAGAACGGACCGCCGCTGTTGCAGCGTTATCTGCCATTCTGGCTGGCCAACTTTTTTGAGCGCATGTGGGTAGTGGTCGTGGCTCTTGGCGCGCTGATTCTGCCGCTGTCGCGGATCATTCCGCCAATCTACGTATGGAAAGTGCGCTCGCGCGTCTATCGCTGGTACGGGCAGTTGCGTGCGGTTGAACAAGCCATCGAGGAAGTGCCGCCCGAAAAACAGGCCGAAGTCTATCCCGCCCAGTTGCAACGGCTGAACGACATTGAGGAACGCGTCAATCGCATCTCCATCCCGTTGTCCTTTGCTGACGAATTATATGGACTTCGCAGCCACATCAATTTCGTCCGTCGCCGGGTGGCGTCGCTGATGCAGACGGAGGCGCCAAACCTGCGCCAAGGCACCTCCGGGCATTGAGTCGCATTGAGTCGATCTGCAGGCGGTTTAACAACGTCACGCACCGACCCAAGGCAGGCCGGCCTTGCACCAGCCCCCCACGGATTTTCGATGACCATCGGCATCCTTGTCGCCTTCAAAACCCTCCAGTATGTCAAAGCAATGGGGATAGCCGTTCTCAGTTGCCAGTTTGGCCGCGTGACGGGAACGGACACCAGAGCGGCACAAAAACAGCAAGATCTTATTCTTGTCGGCAGTCTGCGCCAGTTCATCCATGAATGCCGGGTTTGGTACGCTGCCGGGATAAGTGTTCCACTGCACTGCGGCATGCTGGTCCTCAGGTATGGCCACACGCCCGACCCAGTCGCGCTCCGCATTGGTCCTGACGTCGACGAGTTTGACATTCGGGTTGGCCTGGAGAAGGGCATAAGCCTCCGAGGGGGTGACGGCACCCGCATACGGGAGTTGTTGTTCCTGCCCGCGTTCGCGAGCCTTGTCGAGTATGTCCATGATGGTTCCAATTTCGTTGGAGTGAGTCAGCAATTTACCGCATGTTCAACTTGTTATTTTATCTCGGCGGCGCATGGACTAGACTGGGATCGCGACGCACAAAAACCGTGCGGATTTCGGTAGTGCAAAGCATAAATGCACCAATACAGGGATTTTAGGAGGAAACGCACCGAAATGGGGACTTCTTCATGTGGCTTAAAAGCTAACAATCATGTTTCAACATCGCACTATTTCCGCTAATTAGCGTGCATCAGGACGGTGCGAGGCATTTGTGATTTCTCAAGTTGGTGGCATGGAATCTGCTATCATTCCGGCCTGAGTTTCGGTCGCACTTCGATGTGTACTGCGCTTGCAGCACGGCGGATACCATCGACTCAACATTATCCGCATTTCTAAGACACATTTTGCTCATTTAGGAGATTCGCATGGCACGTACGGCCGCAGAGGTCTTGAAGTTGGCGAAAGACAACGAAGTCAAATTCGTTGATTTTCGTTTTGCAGACACCCGAGGCAAGGAACAACACGTTACCGTTCCCATTTCGCAGTTCGGCATGGACAAATTCGACTCGGGCCACGCCTTCGATGGTTCCTCGATCGCTGGTTGGAAAGGCATTGAAGCATCTGACATGCTGTTGATGCCGGATCCCAGTACCGCCAACATTGACCCGTTCATGGAAGAAACCACGCTGTTCATGCAGTGTGACGTTATCGAGCCGTCCGACGGCAAGGGCTACGACCGTGACCCACGTTCCATCGCCAAGCGCGCTGAAGCCTACCTGAAGTCCTCCGGCCTGGGCGATACCGCCTACTTCGGCCCGGAACCTGAATTCTTCATCTTCGACAGCGTTCGCTGGAAGATCGACATGTCCGGCTGCTTCGTGAAGATCGATTCCGAAGAAGCGTCGTGGACTACCGGCGACAAGCTCGAAGGCGGCAACACTGGCCACCGTCCGACCGTCAAAGGCGGCTACTTCCCGGTTCCTCCGGTCGACAGCTTCCAGGACATGCGTTCGGAAATGTCCCTGATCCTCGAGGCAATGGGCATCCCGGTTGAAGTTCACCACCACGAAGTTGCTGGCGCAGGCCAGAACGAACTCGGCACCAAGTTCTCGACACTGGTTGAGCGCGCCGACTGGACACAGAACCTCAAGTACGTGATCTGGAACGTTGCCCACACTTACGGCAAGACAGCGACCTTCATGCCGAAGCCGATCGTTGGCGACAACGGTTCGGGTATGCACGTGCACCAGTCCGTCTGGAAGGATGGCAAGAACCTGTTCGCAGGCGATGGCTATGCCGGCCTGTCCGACTTTGCGCTGTACTACATCGGCGGCATCATCAAGCACGCACGTGCATTGAACGCGATTACCAACCCGGGCACCAACTCGTACAAGCGTCTGGTTCCTGGCTATGAAGCACCGGTCAAGCTGGCTTACTCGGCGCGTAACCGTTCCGCTTCGATCCGTATTCCGCACGTTGCCAATCCGAAGGGTCGCCGCGTCGAAGCACGTTTCCCGGATCCTCTGATGAACCCGTATCTGGGCTTTGCTGCATTGCTGATGGCAGGTCTGGACGGCGTGCAGAACAAGATCCATCCGGGCGAAGCAGCATCCAAGGATCTGTACCACCTGCCGCCGGAAGAAGACAAGCTGATCCCGACAGTGTGCTCGTCGCTCGACCAGGCGCTCGAGTACCTGGACAAGGACCGCGAATTCCTGACCCGTGGCGGTGTGTTCAGCGACAGCATGATCGACGCTTACATCGAGCTGAAAATGCAGGAAGTCCAGCGCTTCCGCATGACGACGCATCCGATCGAGTTCGACATGTACTACTCGCTGTAATACGCGGATATATCGAGCTTGCGATCTTGCGTACCTGGCAACAAGTACGCAAGGTTAACTGTTCGATCGTTCGACTGTTGCAGAAAGGGGAAGCTTCGGCTTCCCTTTTTTGTCGTATGGAACTGTTGTGCTATAAGTCGTTCTGAGTTCGAATGTTTGTAAAGGATCGCTACTTGCCCTAAACTTGTAAGCACCTTTACTGTTTCCACGCAGAAAGATTATGAAACAACAATTGATTGGACTGGCCTTAGTTGCAGCCGCTGCCGGACACGTCCATGCACAGAGCGAGGTATTCCTTTGTGTCGATGAGACTGGCAAGAAGGAATATAAAAATACCGGCACTACCAAGGGCTGCAAAAAGATTGATCTTCCCGGCATCACCATGATTCCCGCGCCACCATCCGCGCGCAAACCCGTTGTCCAGACCGCTGCCGCAAAACCGTCGGCATCGCCGTCGGATTTCCCGAAAGTCGATGGCGACACGCAGAAAACCCGTGACAACGACCGCCGCCAGATCCTCGCAGATGAAATGAAAAGCGAGGAGCAGAAGCTTGCGAACCTGAAGAAGGAATTTAACAATGGCGAGCCGGAACGCCGTGGCGATGAGCGCAATTATGCGAAATACCAGGAACGCGTTGCGACCATGAAGGACGATATTAGCCGCAGCGAAAAGAATATCGAGGCACTGAAACGCGAGATTGGTAATCTAAAATAGCAATGCGCGCTTCAGGTATGACGCTTGCATAACAAGGGCCGCATATGCGGCCCTTTATTTTTGGATGAATGTGAAAACAACGCGAAATCCCCTGGATGGACTGGATCTGCTTTCCTCGGCGGTCATCATCCTCGACCCGGAAAGCCGTATCACCTATGCCAACGCGGCGGCGGAAAACTTGTTCGAGAGCTCGGCCAAGGCACTCATGACCCAAAAGCTGGAAGACCTCTTCCTGAACGGAGACCACCTGTCCGAAATTTTCGAGGAAGCGGTCCAGCATCGCTTCGCCGACAAGCGCCTCGATCTGACGCTGGAGCGGGCGGGGCGTGAATCGCTACAGGTGCATGTGATCGTCACCGCGCTCGACAATCCCGACACGCCGGTGCTGATCGAACTACGTGAAAACGTTCAGCAACTCAAGCTGGACCGGGAAGAACGCCTGCTCGACCAGAGCCAGGCCAACAAGGAACTGATCCGCAACCTCGCGCATGAAATCAAGAACCCGCTCGGCGGTATCCGTGGCGCCGCGCAATTGCTCGAGTTTGAATTGCCCGAACGGCATCTGAAGGAGTTGCGCGAATACACACAGGTCATCATCAAGGAGGCGGATCGCCTGCAGACTCTGGTCGATCGTCTCCTTGCCCCGCATCGTCGTCCGCATATCGTCGGCGACGTCAACATCCATGAAGTCTGCGAACGTGTGCGCAGCCTGATCGTCGCCGAATTCCCCAATGGCTTGACCATCAAGCGCGACTACGACCTGTCGGTGCCCGAATTCCGCGGCGACAAGGAGCAACTGATCCAGGCGGTGTTGAACATCACGCACAACGCTGCGCAGGCACTGTCGCACCGCATGAAAGACGGCGATGCACAGATCACTTTGCAGACCCGTGTCGCCCGCCAGGTGACGCTCGCGAAGATTCGTTACAGGCTGGCATTAGACTTGCATATTATCGACAATGGGCCGGGCATCCCTCCCGACATCCATGACCGGATCTTCTATCCCCTGGTATCGGGGCGGCAGGGCGGTAGTGGACTGGGCCTGACTCTTGCGCAGACGTTCGTTCAGCAGCACATGGGCGTTATCGAATGCCAGAGCAGGCCGGGATGCACCGACTTCAGAATACTGATACCGCTGCCCTGAATAACGGGCCGGCTTTGATCAATGCCTCATGACGCGGGATGCACACGAAAATATGAAGCCAATCTGGATTGTCGACGACGACGAATCAATTCGCTGGGTACTGGAAAAGGCCCTTGCCCGCGAAAATCTCGCTACCAAAAGCTTCCCGAATGCGCGTGAAGCACTCGATGCACTGCAGACCAGCGTGCCGCAAGTACTGGTGTCCGATATCCGCATGCCGGGCGAGTCCGGCCTCGAACTGCTGCAGGCGGTCAAGGCCAAGCATCCGGGCCTGCCGGTCATTGTGATCACCGCGTTTTCCGATCTCGACTCGGCCGTGGCCGCCTTTCAGGGCGGTGCGTTCGAATACCTCGCCAAGCCTTTCGATATCGATAAGGCAGTTGAACTGATACGCCGCGCGCTGGAAGAAAGCCTGCGTGAGTCTGATGTCGAACAGGTGTCGGCCGAGACACCCGAAATCCTCGGTCAGGCTCCTGCGATGCAGGACGTCTTTCGTGCGATCGGGCGCCTGTCGCAATCCAACGTGACGGTACTGATCACCGGCGAATCGGGTACCGGCAAGGAACTGGTGGCGCGCGCATTGCACAAGCACAGCCCGCGTGCGGCCCAGCCATACATCGCGCTCAACACCGCGGCAATTCCCAAGGACTTGCTTGAATCCGAGTTGTTTGGTCACGAGCGCGGCGCGTTTACCGGCGCACAGGCGACTCGGCGAGGACGATTCGAGCAGGCCGAAAACGGCACGCTCTTCCTCGATGAAATCGGCGATATGCCTTTTGATTTGCAGACCCGCCTGCTGCGGGTGCTGTCGGATGGCCACTTCTATCGCGTTGGCGGTCATCAGCCTCTGAAGGCAAATGTCCGCGTGATCGCAGCGACGCATCAGAACCTGGAACAGCGCGTGAAAGAGGGCCTGTTCCGCGAAGACTTGTATCATCGCCTGAATGTGATTCGCCTGCGTTTGCCCAGCCTGCGCGAGCGCCACGAAGACATTCCGCTGCTGACCCGTCACTTCCTGGCGCAAAGCGCAAAGCAGCTCGGTGTCGAAGCAAAACGCATGTCCGACAGCGCCATGCAATTCCTCGCCAGTCTCGAGTTGCCGGGCAATGTACGGCAACTGGAAAACCTGTGTAACTGGATTACCGTGATGGCGCCCGGGCAAACGGTCGAGGTCAAGGATCTGCCGCAGGAGTTGACCCATGGCCAGGACTATGTCTCGTCGACTGTGAGCATGCCGGTTTCTGTCACCATGCCGGTGCAGCCCTCGGCCATGCCGGCGCTGTCCGATGTGTCGTCCGCGATGTCTTCCATGTCGGTGCCTTCCTTCCCGTCATCGTCTCCGACGCCGGCTAACGGTCATGCGGCGGCTGTCGCCGATAAGGCAGGCTGGATCGCCTTACTGGAGTCCGAAGCTGCTCACATGCTGGCGGCCGGCCAGCCCGAAGTGATGGACGCTTTGGGACGTCAGTTCGAGTCCGCGCTGATCAAAACCGCACTCAAGCATACGCATGGCCGCAAGAACGATGCGGCGATCCGGCTCGGCATAGGGCGCAACACCATCACCCGCAAAATTCATGAACTTGGTATAGACGGAGCCAAGGACGAATGACCTCAACGGCGCCTGCGGGCGCCGTTTTCCTTTCCATCCTTCCCCTGCTTGCGGAAGCTGTCTCCGGGCAGCGCCGTAGGGCCTTCATCGGAGTGCAGCGTCATTTATCCAGTGCCCCAAGACGGACCGGTGCTGCGCACCAGCATGAGACTTTACCAATCGCAAGGCACCGATATGTCGCACGGGATACAGTAAGCATATTCCTCATTGCTGCCTCGGGTTCCGTGGGGCGTAGGGCTTTTGTGAAAAATCGCTTCAACCTTGTTCATATTGCCGTTGCGGTGCTGGTGACCGCCGCAGCCATGCTGTTGCTGGGAAATCTTTCCGCGGGTGAAAAAAAGATCGATACCCGGGTCGAAAGCCTGTACGGCGTTACCGATCCGCAATATCTGCGGTCGATGGGCGTGCTTCTCGGACCGACCATCATTGAGGGAAATACCGTCAAACATCTTGAGAATGGCGCCGAGATTTTTCCTGCGATGCTTGAGGCTATTCGTTCGGCCCGTGAAACGATCACCTTTGAAACCTATATCTACTGGTCCGGCGATATTGGCAAACAGTTCGCCGAAGCCCTGCGTGAACGCGCGCAGGTCGGCGTTAAAGTCCACGTCCTGCTCGACTGGATCGGCAGCGCCAAGATGGACGAGGCCTTGCTGGAAGAGATGCGTAAGGGCGGTGTCGAGGTGGAGCGTTACCATAAACCGCACTGGCTCAACCTGACGCGAATGAATAACCGCACGCATCGCAAGCTTCTCATCGTGGACGGACAAGTCGGCTTCACCGGCGGGGTAGGCATCGCTGATCAGTGGGATGGGAATGCGCAGGATAAGGAGCATTGGCGTGATTCGCATTTTATGGTGCGCGGACCTGCGGTATCCGAGTTCCAGGCAGTCTTTCTGGACAACTGGATAAAGGCGACCGGGCGTGTCCTGCATTCCGGGGACTATTTTCCGAAGATCGACAATGCAGGGAAAATGCCGGCACAGATGTTCAGCAGTTCGCCGACCGGAGGCAGTGAAAGCATGCACCTGATGTACCTGCTGTCCATTGCTTCCGCACGTCAGTCCATCCTGTTATCCAGTTCCTATTTCGTACCGGATGATCTCGCGATCAATGCCCTTGTCGAAGCCGCAAAAAGAGGTGTGAAGATCCGCATCATCACGCCGGGCGAGGATATTGACGCATCGGTCGTGCGGCACGCATCGCGGGCGCGCTGGGGTGAGTTGCTGGAAGCAGGCATCGTGATCGCGGAATACCAGCCGACCATGTTCCATTGCAAAATCATGATTGTCGACGGCTTCATGGTGTCGACCGGCTCGACCAATTTTGACAATCGATCATTCCGGCTGAATGACGAAGCCAACCTCAATGTTTACGACGCAGGCTTTGCCGCAGAAATGACCAGGGAGTTCGAACAGGATTTTGCGAAGACGCGGGCCATTACCATTGAGCAGTGGCGCAACCGGCCGTGGAAGGAGAAAGTGATCGAGCACGCTTCTTCTTTGCTGGGCAAGCAACTTTGATCGTCTGAATGATTGAATGACTGATGAGCCCGACATGCCGCGATTCGACGTCGCGATGGCCGGGACATGCACTATGATTGTCGCCGCGGAAAGCCTTCCGCCGTGATACGGTCCCAGACTTTGTCTTTTTCTTCTTGTGTCATGAACACCCAGTTCGCCACCTCGGCAACGGTGCGACCGCATCCGCGGCAGACGTCGTCAAAGGTTGTTGAGCAGACGGCAACACAAGGCGTGTCCGGGCGGGAAGGTTTTTGCATAGAATAAAGGACCTAAAACGCCAATGATAGGGCAAAACCATGTATCAGCTCTACTACTATCCCAGCAATGCCAGCCTCGCGCCACACATGCTGCTCGAAGAACTGGGTGTTCCTTATCAACTTGTCCTGGTTGACCGGGACAAGAATGCGCACAAGGGCGCCGACTACCTTCGCCTGAATCCGACCGGCCGCATTCCCGCTTTCGTCGACGGCGATCTTGTCTTGTTTGAAACGGCTGCCATCTGCCTGCACCTGGTGGATACGCATCCTGAAGCCGGGCTTGCGCCAGCAGTCGGTACGGCGGAGCGCGCGCATTTTTACAAGTGGCTGATGTACCTGACCAATACCTTGCAGGCCGAACTGATTACGTATTTTTATCCGGAGCGACTGGCTGCGGATGAAAGGGGCGCTGCGGATGTGAAGCAGCATGCGGAGGCCAGGATCGGAACGATGCTCGACTTGCTGGATGAAGTGTTCGCCAAACATGGTGGACCGTATCTGCTGGGTGAAACATATAGCGCTGTTGATCCATATCTCTTCATGCTGTCGCGGTGGACGAGGATGATGGGTAATCCGGCGCGTCATCGTGCGCATCTTGGGCCGTTTTTGCGGAGGATGGTTGAGCGTGCGGCGATTAGCAGAGCTTTGGAGCAGGAGGGGTTGGTGGCGCCGTTCTTTTGATGACGAAGTTGGAGAGGATTCTGAGTTAAAAACTCCTTGAGCTTTTGCTAACGCAGAAGGGCGATCGACCTTCGCACCCCCACCCTAACCCTCCCCCTAGAAGGGGGAGGGGATCGTTCGGAGGATGGGGGAAATTGATCTGAATGGTCTGTGTTGTCTATATGATCTGTGCGTTTTTCTGCTTTGCCTTATATGTTTTTATTCAGGCTTGCTCAAGCGTCGCCACAAGGTGGTGCGGCTTATGCCGAGATGATTTGCGGCGGCTTCCCGATTGCCGTTGAATCTTGCAAGCACGGCATGGACGGATTCTTTTTTATTGGAACCGGAAGGAACCATTGACTGAGCCGTCACCGGTGGGATGCCATGCGCATTCTCTCGGGTCAGTTCAGGCGCAACCGCTGCAATAAAACTCGGTGACAAAGCCTGCAGCGGTTCGGCGGCCAGGAACAGTGCCACGCGCTCCATCAGGTTGCGCAGTTCGCGCACATTGCCGGGCCAGGTATAACTTGCGAGCAAAGGCACACATGCGAGGATCTCCGCATGCAGGTTGGCATGCGGGCGGGTACCGAGCGCGGCAAGCGCATTCTTCAATCCCCATTCCGCGAGCGCGGCAAGGTCATCGGCGCGTTCACGCAACGGAGGAAGTGTCAGCCGCAATCCGCCCAGACGGTAGAACAGGTCAGCCCGGAAGCGCCCATCCCGGACACGCCGGTCGAGATCGCAATGCGTGGCGCTGATGATGCGCACATTGACCGGAATCGGCCGCGTGCCGCCGACTCGGACGACTTCACGCTCTTCCAATACGCGTAGCAACCGGGTCTGCAATGGCAACGGCATTTCGCCGATTTCATCCAGGAACAGCGTGCCGCGATTGGCCGCTTCAAACAAGCCTGCATGACCGCCACGGCGCGAGCCGGTGAAAGCGCCTTCTTCATAGCCAAACAACTCCGATTCCAGCAGCGATTCGGCGACAGCGCCGCAATTGATGGCGACAAACGGCTGGCGTGCCCGCTGGCTTTCGCGGTGGATCGCCTGCGCCGTCAATTCCTTGCCGGTACCTGTCTCGCCCTGGATCAGTACGGTGGCAGGGGATTTGGCGAACAGTTCAATCGAATGGCGCACGGCCTGCATCGCCGCCGACTCGCCGCGCAGATCGTTCAAGCCATGCTTGGCGCGCAAGGCATCGGCAAGGGGATTGGCGCGGGCGCGGCCTGATTCCAGTTGGCTGAAACGGGCGAGTTCCAGCGCGTCTTCGAATGCCTGTCGAATCGACGCTGCCGAATATACGAAAACGCCTGCAAGACCGGCTTCCGCAGCCAGGTCTGTGATCAGCCCGGCCCCAACGATGGCCTTGATACCTGCGGCTTTCAGTTCATTGATCTGGGCGCGGGCATCTTCTTCGGTCACATACGTGCGCTGCGCGATTTTCAGGTTGAAGGTCGCCTGGAATTCGGCCAGTTCCTGCATGGGCTCCTGATAGGTGATCAGGCCGATTTCCGCGGTGATTTTTCTGGCGCGTGCAAGTGCCTGCAAGACATCGAAGCCGCTGGCCTTGGCGATGATGACCGGCAACGACAGGCGGCTTTTCAGGTAGGCGGCATTGGACCCGGCGGCGATGACCGCGTCGCAGCGTTCTGTTTCCATGCGCTCGCGGATATGCCGGACAGCATCTTCAAAACCGAGATTGATCGGTTCAATGCTGGCGCGGTCGTCGAATTCAAGGGTGATATCGCGGAACAGGTCGGACAGCCTGGAGATGGCAACGGTCCAGATAACGGGTTTGTCATTCGGATCGGGCAGGGAATGGCTTCGGGAGCGCATGTTTCACCTCTTGTTTCAATGTTTCAAGTGTAACGCAGCTTGAACCTATTGGTGAAACACTGGATAGAATGTTTTGATAACATGTTTGGCTAAGTCATTGATCTGTATAGAACATCTTCGATAGACCCCAGAAACTTCCCGTATGGCACACCGATTGCAATAAAGACCCGGAATGCAATTCGTTGAAACATCCAACAAGGTGAATACATGACAGTCCAATCCGCAGGAGCCGCCTTTCGTCAGGCAGTACGCGAAGAATCCCCGCTGCAGGTTGTCGGCGCCATCAACGCCAACCACGCGTTGCTGGCCAAACGTGCCGGCTATCGCGCCATTTATCTGTCGGGCGGCGGCGTAGCAGCCGGTTCGCTCGGCCTGCCCGACCTCGGCATTTCCAATCTTGACGACGTACTGACCGATGTCCGCCGCATCACGGACGTCTGCGACCTGCCTCTGCTGGTTGACGTCGACACCGGCTTCGGCTCATCGGCCTTCAATGTGGCGCGTACCGTCAAGTCGATGATCAAGTTCGGTGCAGCGGCGATGCATATCGAAGACCAGGTTGGCGCCAAGCGTTGCGGTCATCGCCCGAACAAGGAAATCGTCAGCAAGCAGGAAATGGTCGATCGCATCAAGGCAGCCGTCGATGCACGTACCGATGAAAATTTCGTGATCATGGCGCGTACCGACGCGCTGGCCGTGGAAGGCCTGGAAGCCGCGCTTGACCGCGCACAGGCTTGTGTCGAAGCGGGCGCCGACATGATCTTTCCGGAAGCCATCACCAAGCTCGAGATGTACAAGACCTTTGCCGACGCGGTGAAGGTGCCGGTGCTGGCCAACATCACCGAGTTCGGCGCGACCCCGCTGTACACGGTCGAGGAATTAAAGAGTGTTGATGTCGGCCTCGTGCTGTATCCGCTGTCCGCATTCCGCGCGATGAACAAGGCCGCGGAAAACGTGTATAACGCGATCCGCCGCGAAGGCACGCAAAAGAATGTAGTCGACACCATGCAGACGCGGATGGAACTGTATGACCGCATCAACTATCACGATTTCGAGCAAAAGCTGGATGCCTTGTTTGCCCAGCAAAAAGCCAAGTAATCCGCATTCCACGTATCTTATTTTTACCAGGAGACTTTGATGAGCGAACAACAAGCCGCCGGCTTCAAGCCAAAAAAATCGGTTGCCCTTTCCGGCGTGACCGCCGGCAATACCGCCCTCTGCACAGTGGGTAAAACCGGTAACGATTTGCACTATCGCGGCTATGACATTCTGGACGTCGCGGACACCTGCGAATTTGAAGAAATTGCCTATCTGCTGGTGCACGGAAAACTGCCCAATGTCGCCGAACTCAAAGGCTACAAGGCCAAGCTGAAAATGCTGCGCGGCCTGCCGGCCAACGTCAAGGCGGCACTCGAAACACTACCGGCGTCCTCGCACCCGATGGATGTGATGCGTACCGGCGTATCGGTGCTCGGCTGTGTACTGCCGGAGAAAGACGACCACAACACGCCGGGCGCGCGTGACATCGCTGACCGCCTGATGGCATCACTGGGTTCGATGCTGCTGTACTGGTACCACTATAGCCACAACGGCAAGCGTATCGAAGTCGAAACCGACGACGACTCCATCGGCGGCCACTTCCTGCATCTGCTGCATGGCAAGAAGCCCTCGGCAACATGGGAAAAGGCGATGCACACTTCGCTGATCCTGTATGCGGAACATGAATTCAATGCGTCGACGTTTACCGGTCGCGTCGTCGCCGGCACGGGCTCCGACATGTACTCGGCCATCACTGGCGCGATCGGCGCATTGCGCGGCCCCAAGCATGGCGGCGCCAATGAAGTCGCCTTCGAAATCCAGAAACGTTACGACAATCCCGACGAAGCGGAAGCCGACATCCGCCGCCGTGTCGAGAACAAGGAAGTCATCATCGGCTTCGGCCATCCGGTGTACACCATTTCCGATCCGCGCAACAAGGTCATCAAGGAAGTCGCGCATAACCTCTCCACCGAAGCCGGTTCAACCAAGATGTTCGACATTGCGGAGCGTCTTGAAACCGTGATGTGGGACGTCAAGAAGATGTTCCCCAACCTCGACTGGTTCTCCGCCGTGTCCTATCACATGATGGGCGTGCCGACAGCGATGTTCACACCGCTGTTTGTGATTTCGCGTACTTCCGGCTGGGCTGCACACATCATCGAGCAGCGCATCGACAACAAGATCATCCGTCCGAGCGCCAACTACGTCGGTCCGGAAGACCTGAAGTTTGTGCCGATCCAGGAACGCAAATAAAGCAAAATAAAGCATAGAGGGTGTCCGAGACATCCTCTACACCGTGACTCCTTTCTTTACTGATCCATGAATCTCGCAAACCGCAAACCCCTGCCGGGGACCAAACTCGACTACTTCGACACGCGTGCCGCCGTCGACGCGATCGCACCCGGCGCGTACGACAAGTTGCCGTACACCTCGCGCGTGCTGGCCGAGAATCTCGTGCGCCGCTGCGATCCGGCTACCCTGACAGCGTCACTGAAACAGATCATCGAGCGCAAGCGCGAACTGGACTTTCCATGGTTCCCCGCTCGTGTGGTATGTCACGACATCCTTGGCCAGACCGCACTGGTCGACCTCGCCGGTCTGCGTGATGCCATCGCTTCGCAAGGTGGCGATCCTGCCATGGTGAATCCGGTCGTGCCGACCCAGCTGGTGGTGGACCATTCACTGGCCGTCGAATGCGGAGGTTTCGATCCGGACGCGTTCAACAAGAACCGCGCCATCGAAGACCGCCGTAACGAAGACCGTTTCGACTTCATCAACTGGACCAAGAAGGCGTTCAAGAACGTCGACGTGATCCCGCCGGGTAACGGCATCCTCCACCAGATCAACCTCGAGCGCATGTCGCCCGTGGTTCAGGTAAAAGACGGCGTGGCCTTTCCGGATACCCTGGTGGGTACCGACAGCCATACGCCGATGGTCGATGCACTTGGCGTGATCGCCATCGGTGTCGGCGGTCTCGAAGCGGAAACCGTCATGCTGGGCCGTGCGTCTTGGATGCGGTTGCCGGACATCATCGGCGTCGAACTGACCGGCAAGCCGCAACCCGGCATTACCGCGACGGACATCGTGCTGGCACTGACCGAGTTCCTGCGCAAGCAGAAAGTCGTCTCCGCCTACCTGGAATTCTTTGGCGAAGGCGCGGCCAACCTGACGCTGGGCGACCGTGCGACCATCTCCAACATGGCGCCCGAGTTTGGCGCCACTGCCGCGATGTTCTATATCGACGAGCAGACCATCAAATACCTGCGGCTCACCGGTCGTGATGAAGAACTGGTCAAGCTGGTCGAAACCTATGCGAAGGAAACCGGCCTCTGGGCGGACAGCCTCAAGAACGCCGAGTATGAACGCGTGCTGAGTTTCGACCTGTCTTCGGTGGTACGTAACATTGCCGGACCGTCCAACCCGCATAACCGCGTGCCGACCACGGAGCTGGCCGCACGCGGCATCAGCGGCAAGGTCGAGAACGAGCCGGGCCTGATGCCGGACGGCGCTGTGATCATTGCCGCGATTACCAGCTGCACCAATACCAACAACCCGCGCAACATGATTGCCGCCGGCCTGCTGGCCCGTAACGCCAACAAGCTTGGCCTTACGCGCAAGCCCTGGGTAAAGAGTTCGCTGGCGCCGGGATCCAAGACCGTGGCGCTGTACCTGGAAGAAGCGGGCCTCCTGCCCGAGCTCGAAAGCCTGGGCTTTGGTGTCGTGGCTTTCGCCTGCACTACCTGCAACGGCATGTCGGGCGCACTCGACCCGGTGATCCAGAAGGAAATCGTGGAACGCGACCTCTATGCGACCGCAGTTCTTTCCGGCAACCGTAACTTCGACGGCCGCATCCATCCGTATGCCAAGCAAGCCTTCCTGGCATCGCCACCGCTGGTGGTCGCCTATGCCATCGCCGGCACGATCCGTTTCGATATCGAGAAGGACGTTCTCGGGACCGATGCAGATGGCAAGCCAATCCGCCTGGCGGACATCTGGCCGAGCGATGCCGAAATCGACGCAGTGATTACTGAGAGCGTGAAACCCGAGCAGTTCCGCAAGGTCTACGAACCGATGTTCACGTTCAGCGTGGATTCGGGCGAAAAGGTTAGTCCTCTGTATGACTGGCGCCCGCAGAGCACCTACATCCGTCGTCCGCCATATTGGGACAAGGAAGGGCAGGGCGCGCTGGCTGCCAGTCCGCGCACGCTCACGGCCATGCGTCCGCTGGCCGTCCTCGGCGACAACATCACGACTGACCACCTGTCGCCGTCCAACGCCATCATGCTGGACAGCGCTGCCGGTGAGTACCTCGAGAAAATGGGCCTGCCGGAAGAGGATTTCAATTCCTACGCAACCCATCGCGGCGATCACCTCACTGCCCAGCGCGCCACCTTCGCCAATCCGACGCTGAAGAACGAAATGGTGATGGTCGACGGCAAGGTCAAGGCAGGTTCGCTCACGCGTATCGAGCCCGAAGGCAAGGTGACGCGCATGTGGGAAGCGATCGAGACCTACATGGAACGCAAGCAGCCGCTGATCGTAATTGCCGGTGCCGACTATGGTCAGGGTTCTTCGCGCGACTGGGCTGCAAAAGGCGTGCGCCTTGCCGGCGTGGAAGCCATCGTTGCCGAAGGTTTCGAGCGCATCCACCGCACCAACCTGGTCGGTATGGGCGTGCTGCCGCTGGAGTTCAAGCCTGGCGTCAATCGACTCACTCTCGGCATTGACGGTACGGAAACCTACGACGTGATCGGAGAGCGCAAGCCGCGAACCGATCTGACCCTCGTGATCCATCGTAAGAATGGCGAGCGTGTCGAAGTACCGGTAACCTGCCGGCTCGATACCGCCGAAGAAGTCTTGATCTACGAAGCCGGCGGCGTATTGCAGCGGTTTGCGCAAGACTTCCTTGCATCGACGGCAAAGGCAGCCTGAAACCTGCCGGTTAACTGAGGTGCGCTTGCAGTCATGCCGGCATGCGAAGCGCACCTCTACGGTTTTGCAAAGGGTGATATCGATGGTAATGATTGATATCGATCGATATCACCCGGATTCACAAGGACAACACTCCCATGGCCCACGTATCCCAGATTAAAATTCCCGCCACCTACATGCGTGGCGGCACCAGCAAAGGCGTGTTCTTCCGTCTGCAGGATTTGCCCGAAGCCGCACAGGTACCCGGCGCGGCACGCGATGCGCTGCTACTGCGCGTGATCGGCAGTCCCGACCCGTACGGCAAGCAGATCGACGGGATGGGCGCTGCCACATCGAGTACAAGCAAGGCTGTCATCGTCGCAAAAAGCAGCAGACCCGATCACGATGTCGATTATCTGTTCGGCCAGGTTTCCATCGACAAGCCATTTGTCGACTGGAGCGGCAACTGCGGCAACCTCTCGTCGGCGATCGGACCGTTCGCCATCAGCAATGGGTTGATCGATGCCAGCCGCATTCCGAAAGATGGCATGGCAACCGTGCGTATCTGGCAGGCCAACATCAGCAAGACCATCATTGCGCATGTACCCATGACCAATGGCGCGGTGCAGGAAACCGGTGACTTTGAACTCGACGGGGTTACTTTCCCGGCTGCGGAAGTGCAATTGGAATTCATGGATCCGGCCGCTGAAGAAGAGGGTGCCGGCGGTGCGATGTTCCCGACAGGCAATCTGGTCGATGACCTCGAGGTTCCCGGCATCGGCACGCTCAAGGCCACCATGATCAATGCGGGCATCCCGACCATCTTCGTGAACGCGGAAGCGATCGGCTACACAGGCACCGAATTGCAGGACGCCATCAACAGCGATCTCAAGGCCCTGGCCATGTTCGAGACGATCCGTGCTTATGGCGCGGTGCGCATGGGCCTCATCAAGAACGTCGATGAAGCCGCCACGCGCCAGCACACGCCGAAGGTTGCGTTTGTTGCCAAACCGGCCGATTATGTTGCTTCCAGCGGCAAGAAGGTCACGGCCGACGATGTCGATCTGCTGGTACGTGCGCTGTCCATGGGCAAGCTGCATCATGCGATGATGGGTACGGCTGCGGTCGCGATCGGCACCGCGGCGGCGATACCCGGCACGCTGGTGAACCTTGCCGCCGGTGGCGGGCCGCGCACCGCAGTACGCTTTGGACATCCCTCCGGCACGCTGCGGGTCGGTGCCGAAGCCACGCAGGTCGACGGCGACTGGAGCGTGACCAAAGCCATCATGAGCCGCAGCGCACGCGTGCTGATGGAAGGTTGGGTGCGCGTGCCCGGCGACGCGTTCTAATACCAATCCCAAGCTATAACGTGAGAGGAGTCAATAGCGAGCTATTGACGACGAGTGCAACGCAGGCAGGCGGAAAAAGACGCGATCTCATGGTGCGTTATGGGTTGGGATTGGTATAAGGTTCTGATGTTGTGATGTATTAATGTTTTGATGCCGGTTTGAAAGCGGGTTGGGGCGCAGGGCAATCGAGCGCCGTGCCAACGGATACGGAGGAATCATGCTGTTGACTACTGCACCTCACTTGCCATGACGACCGCCATGACATCAGCCACGCGCCCCAGTTGGGACAAGGTCCTGATCGATATCGTCGATTACGTACTGGATTACCGGGTCGGCTCCGATCTGGCCTACGAAACCGCACGCAACTGCCTGATCGATACCTTGGGTTGCGGTCTTGAAGCGCTGGAATACCCGGCCTGCACCAAGCTTCTCGGTCCGGTTGTGCTTGGCACGATCGTTCCCAACGGGGCCCGTGTACCCGGTACGCAGTTCCAGCTTGATCCGGTGCAAGCCGCGTTCAACATCGGCACGATGATCCGCTGGCTGGATTTCAACGACACCTGGCTCGCCGCCGAATGGGGACATCCTTCGGATAATCTCGGCGGCATTCTGGCGGTGGCCGACTGGCTGTCGCGCAATGCGGTGGCGACAGGAAAACGGCCGCTGGTCATGAAAAAGGTGCTGACCGGCATGATCAAGGCGCACGAAATTCAGGGCTGCATCGCACTCGAAAATTCCTTCAACAAAGTCGGTCTCGATCATGTCGTGCTGGTCAAGGTGGCATCGACTGCTGTCGTTGCGCAGATGCTCGGCCTGACGCGCGAAGAAATCCTCAATGCCGTATCGCTCGCGTGGGTCGACGGTCAATCGCTGCGTACCTATCGTCATGCGCCCAATACCGGTTCGCGCAAATCATGGGCAGCGGGCGATGCCACCGCGCGTGCCGTGCGACTGGCGCTGATGGCGAAGACCGGCGAGATGGGATATCCGTCCGTACTGACCGCCAGGGACTGGGGTTTCTACGATGTGCTGTTCGACGGTAAACCCTTCCATTTCCAGCGGCCCTATGGCAGCTACGTGATGGAAAATGTGTTGTTCAAAATTTCCTTTCCGGCCGAGTTCCACGCCCAGACAGCGGTGGAAGCGGCAATGACTCTGCATGCCGCATTGAAGAAGATCGGCAAGTCGGCAGAAGACATCAAAAAGATCACCATCCGCACACACGAAGCCTGCATTCGCATCATCGACAAGAAGGGACCGCTGAACAACCCGGCCGACCGTGACCACTGCATCCAGTACATGGTGGCCGTACCGCTGCTCTACGGCCACCTTACCGCAGCCGATTATGAGGATGACGTCGCCGTGGATCCACGCATTGACACATTGCGCGACAAGATCGTATGCGTGGAAGATCCGTTGTTCACCATCGATTATCACGATCCCTTCAAACGGTCGATTGCGAATGCGTTGACAGTCGAACTCACTACTGGCGAAGTACTGGATGAAGTTGTCGTCGAGTATCCCATCGGACATGCACGCCGGCGCAAGGAGGGCATCCCACTGCTGGAAGCGAAGTTCAGGACTAACTTGGCGCGCAGGTTTCCGACGAAGCAGCAGAAGGCGATTCTCGATGTGTCACTGGACCAGGCGACACTGGAAGCGATGCCAGTGAATGACTACGTGGACCTGTACGTCATCTGAGCTTCGATTTTTTCCTGCGTTTTCGCTTCGCGCGCATGGCGCGTCAGTGCTTAGTAAGTACTTAGTAAGACAGCAGTCCCATACTTGGACTTCAAGGTTGAATTACAAAAAAGAATTGCTTATGCCCTGCGATGACGCAGGGATATCATTCAGATAGGAGACGCCATGAACTTCCCGGATTTCTACCAGCAGTCGATCACCGATCCACAGGCATTCTGGGACAGGGAGGCCAAGCGAATCGACTGGAATGAGCCCTACACCCAGGTACTGGATTACGCCAATCCGCCATTTACCAAATGGTTTGTCGGCGGCAAAACCAATCTGTGCCATAACGCGGTCGATCGCTGGGTGGCGATGCAGGCTGACAAGCCAGCGCTGATCGCCATCTCGACTGAAACCGGCACGGAAAAGGTCTATAGCTTCAAGGAATTGCAAACAGAAGTCATGCGCGCTGCGGCGATGATGCAGTCTCTCGGCGTGGGCAAGGGCGATCGTGTGCTGATCTATATGCCCATGGTTGCGGAGGCGGTTTTTGCGATGCTCGCGTGCGCGCGTATCGGTGCGATTCATTCGGTCGTATTCGGCGGATTCGCTTCCAACAGCCTGGCCACGCGCATCGATGACGCGAAACCAACGTTGATCGTGTCCGCCGACGCCGGATCGCGCGCCGGCAAGGCGGTGGCTTACAAACCCTTGCTGGATGAGGCTATCCATCACGCGCAGCATAAACCCGCGCATGTGCTGATGGTCAATCGCGGTCTTGTGCCGACGACCATGGTAGCCGGGCGCGATGTCGACTATGCCGAGTTGCGTGAACAGCATTTCCATGCACAGGTGCCGGTGACCTGGCTGGAATCGAATGAGACTTCCTACATTCTCTATACCTCGGGCACGACCGGCAAGCCGAAAGGCGTACAGCGTGACGTCGGCGGTTATGCGGTTGCCCTTGCCGCATCGATGAAGCATATTTTCTGCGGCAATCCGGGGGAAACCTATTTTTCGACGTCGGACATCGGCTGGGTGGTTGGTCACTCCTACATCGTGTACGGACCGTTGATCGCCGGCATGGCGACTGTTCTGTACGAAGGCTTGCCGATCCGTCCCGATGCCGGTATATGGTGGAGCATCGTCGAGAAGTACAAGGTCACGCGCATGTTTTCCGCGCCGACCGCGGTGCGCGTGCTGAAGAAGCAGCCACCGGAATTCATGAAGAAATATGACCTGTCTTCACTGAAGGCCTTGTATCTGGCCGGTGAGCCGCTTGATGAAACGACGTCGGAGTGGATCGCGTCGGAACTCGGCGTGCCCATCATCGATAACTACTGGCAGACCGAAACCGGCTGGCCGATCCTGACGGTTGCCTGCGGCGTGGAAAACAAGGCGACACGCCTGGGCAGCCCCGGCGTACCGATGTACGGCTACAAGGTTAAGCTGATCAACGAATCGACCGGCGTGGAATGCGGCCCGAACGAGAAGGGCGTTGTGGTGATTGAGGGGCCGTTGCCGCCGGGATGCATGCAGACGGTGTATGGCGACGACGAACGTTTTGTCAAAACCTACTGGTCCAATTTCAAGGAACAGGTTTATTCGACCTTCGACTGGGGGATTCGCGATGCGGATGGTTACTACTTTATCCTGGGTCGCACGGACGACGTGATCAACGTCGCCGGGCATCGTCTCGGCACGCGTGAAATCGAGGAGAGCATCTCCAGCCATCCGAATGTGTCGGAAGTCGCGGTGGTGGGCGTCGAGGACAAGCTGAAGGGACAGGTCGCCGTGGCGTTTGCGATTCCGAAGAATGGCGACGCCTTGTCCAGCGCGGAAGCACGGAAGGCGCTGGAAGCCGAGGTGATGGCCGTGGTGGACAAACGGTTGGGTGCGGTGGCGCGTCCGGCGCGTGTGCATTTTGTGTCGCTGTTGCCGAAGACGCGGTCGGGGAAATTATTGCGACGCTCGATCCAGGCGATTTGCGAAGGCCGCGACCCGGGGGATTTGACGACGATTGAGGATCCGACGTCGTTGCAGCAGATTCGGGCGGTGTTGGCTGATCAGACGTAAGGAGTGTCGCGCTTAGGAGAAGGGCTCCTTCCCCCTTCTAGGGGGAAGGTTGGGATGGGGGTGTGAAGGTTGATCGCCTGACTGCGCTGGTTCGACCACCTGACCCCCATCCCAGCCTTCCCCCTGCGAAGGGGAAGGAGCCGGCAGCGGGTTGCGCGACGTACGTGGACGATTCAATTAGTGCGTCAACAGCACGCCAACCTACATCACTCAATCGTCGCCACCACCGGCGTATGATCCGACGGCTGTTCCCACTTGCGCGGCACCTTGTCGACCACACACGCCGTACACCGTGCAGCCAGCGGCGGCGACAGCAGGATATGGTCGATCCTTAATCCCATGTTCCGCCGAAAGGCCATCATCCGATAATCCCACCAGCTGTAGATCTTTTCCGGCTGCTCGAATAGCCGGAACGAATCCTTGAAGCCTAGAGCGATCAGCCGCTGGAACGCCGCGCGCTCAAGTTCGGACACCAGGACCTGGCCCTGCCATGCGACCGGATCATGCACATCGCGATCGTCCGGTGCGATGTTGTAGTCGCCCAGCAAGGCAAGACTCTCATAGGTCTTCAATTCATCTGCCAGCCAGTCGTGCAAGGCTTCCAGCCAGCGCAGCTTGTACTGATACTTATCCGACCCAACCGTCTGTCCGTTCGGGATGTAGGCACAGACCACGCGTACGCCTTCGATGGTCGCAGCAATGATGCGCTGCTGCTCATCCTCGAAGCGGGGATTATTCTTGACGACTTCGCTCATCGGATGCTTCGACAGGATGGCAACCCCGTTGTAGGTCTTCTGACCTGTGAAGACCACGTGATAACCCGCCGCTTCAATCTCCGCGACAGGGAACTTGTCATCGGTGAGCTTGGTTTCCTGAAGGCAAAGAACGTCGACAGGGTTTTCGGCCAACCATTGCAGTACCTGCGGCAAGCGTACTTTCAGGGAATTTACGTTCCAAGTGACAAGTTTCATAGCAGAGTGTTCTCAATACCGGCGCGGTGCCCCGCGCGTTCAGAATAAATAATGTCCGCTGCCGGCAGCGCCGGGAGCGGACAGATCGGATATACGGATCGCGTTTTCACACGTCCGGACAAGCGCCTATCAGGCAGCCTTCTTGCCGTTACCGTTTGCGCGATTCAGCAGGAATGTGGTCAGCAGGGGAACCGGTCGCCCAGTCGCACCTTTGGCCGCGCCGCTTTTCCAGGCCGTGCCCGCGATGTCCAGGTGAGCCCACAGATATTTACGGGTGTAACGCTCCAGAAAGCAGGCCGCCGTGATGCTGCCCCCTGGCGGACCGCCGATGTTGGCCATGTCGGCAAAGTTGGACTTAAGCTGTTCCTGATACGCGTCTTCGATCGGCATGCGCCATGCCGTGTCGCCGGACACCTTGCCCGCGGTGAGCAATTCATCCGCCAGACCGTCGTGATCATCGTCGTGGCGCGTGAACAGGCCGGTATTGTGATGGCCAAGTGCGGTCACGCAGGCGCCGGTCAGGGTTGCGATGTCGACCACTGCCGCCGGCTTGAAGCGCTCGACATAGGTCAGCGCATCGCACAGGATCAGGCGGCCTTCGGCATCGGTATTCAGGATTTCAATGGTCTGGCCGGACATCGACGTGACGATGTCGCCCGGCTTGGAGGCGCGGCCGGATGGCATGTTTTCGCAGGTCGGGATGACGCCGATGACGTTCAGCTTCAGGTTCATCTCGCCGATCGCACGGAAAGTGCCGAGCACCGATGCCGCCCCGCACATGTCGTACTTCATCTCGTCCATGTTGGCGCCCGGCTTGAGTGAAATGCCGCCGGTGTCGAAGGTGATACCCTTGCCTACGAGCACTATAGGCGCTTCCTTCGCCTTGCCGCCCATGTGCTTGATGACGATGAACTTCGGCGGTTCGTCACTGCCTTTGGTCACGGAGAGGAAGCTGCCCATCTTGAGGGCTTCGAGCTGCTTGCGTTCGAGGACTTCAACCCCGAAGCCGAAATCCTTGCCCAGCTGCTTGGCCGTATTGGCGAGGTAAGTCGGGGTGCAGATATTGGGAGGAAGATTGCCGAGTTCCTTGGCCAGGTCGACGCCGTTGGCCAGGGCGATACCTTGCGCAATCACGTTCTTGGCTGCGGCATCGGCACCCGCGCTCAGAAAGGCAATCTTTTTGACGCCGCGCGCAGGCGGTTCTTTTTCGCTCTTGGTCACGCTATAGCGATACTCGGCGTCGCGCACCGCCAGAATGGCGCAGCGAATGGCCCAGGCGGTATCGCGCTTCTTGACCTGGTCCAGCGGCAGGGCAATGGCAGCGTCCGCCGAACCGATCGACGAGAACGCCTTGGCGGTTGCCTGCAAGGCAGTGACAAATGTTTTGTCGGAGAGTTCGGTATCCGCCCCCAGGCCGACCAGCAGGATACGCTCGGCGGCAATGCCGTCCAGGCCGCGTAGCAGCAAGGTCGAGCCCGGCTTGCCGGTGATGTCGCCGGACTTCAGCGCCGCGGCGATCTGGCCCTTGCGATCCAGGGCCTGAGCGGCCTGCGACAGTTTCTTATCTTCAAATACGCCTACGGCGATGCAGCCTGACTTGAAACCGGCAAGTCCGGTTTTTGCGTCGAATGGTTTTATGCTAAAGTCCATGGTCACTCCTTTTGAGACGCAATTATAGTCTTCAATTCAATGATCTTTCAGCGCGCTCTTCGTCGCGAATTGGTAAGTACCGCCGGCGCTGTCTTCACCACGCTTTTTACGATCACGATTACCGTGATGTTGATCAAGATCCTCGGCCAGGCAGCCGGAGGAAAAATCGCATCGCAGGATGTCATCGCCCTGATCGGATTTGCGGCGCTTCGTTACCTTTCCGTGATCCTGATCCTGACCGGATTCATTTCGGTGCTGGTCGTCGTCACTCGCAGTTATCAGGACTCCGAAATGGTCGTCTGGTTCGCGTCCGGCATGAGTCTGTCAAAATGGATCGCGCCCGTGATGAGCTTCGGCATCCCCATCGTCATACTTATTACCTTGCTCAGCTTTTTTGTTACCCCATGGGCCAATCGCCAGAGTGCGGAGTTTCGTGAGCGCTTTCAGAAGCGCGAAGACATCGCGAGGGTCTCGCCGGGACGGTTCCAGGAATCCTCATCCGCCGACCGGATCTTCTTTGTTGAAGGTGTCAGCGGCGATGCGACCAAGGTCAGGAACGTCTTCGTCAATACCATACAAAACGGCAGGACCAGCGTCGTGGTGGCCAGGGAAGGAACAATCGCCATCGACGAACGTGGCGACAAGTTCCTCCTGATGGACAAGGGCCGGCGTTATGACGGTGTCGCGAGCCAGTCGGATTTCCGTGTCATTGAATTCGAGCGCTACGGTGTGCTGGTGGCGCGCCAGTCACAGGCACTGGTCGGCGACATGTCGGCCCGCTCGTTGTCGACACCGCTGCTCCTGGCTAACCTCAATAATTTCAACAGCGGCGAACTGGTCTGGCGTCTGTCCCTTCCGATCATGGGATTGCTGCTGATGCTGCTCGCCATCCCGCTCAGTTTTGTGAATCCGCGAGGCGGTCGGTCCGCCAACCTGTTGATCGCCTTGCTGCTGTTCATCATCTACAGCAACATGGTCAGCGTATTCCAGGCAGCAGTGGTGCAGAAACGGCTCACGCTGGAAACCGCCTGGTGGCCGCTGCATGTCGTTGCCGCCGCGCTGATTGCGTTCTTGTTCTCCTGGCGTCTGCTGGTGAACCATCCTTATCATCCGGCCAGCCTATGGGGAGCGTTCAAGCGCGCCATATTTGCCCGGAAGGCGGCGGCACAATGAAGGTCTTGCATCGTTATGTGGCACGCGAGATCATCGGCGCCGTCATCTTTGCGCTGGTAGCCTTTCTTGCGCTGTTTGCCTTTTTCGACCTGATCGGTGAACTGCCGCAGGTCGGTCGGGGTAATTATCAGCTTCAACATGCCTTTCTGTATGTCACGATGGGTCTGCCCGGTTATGTGTATGACCTGATGCCGATCGCCGCCCTGATCGGCAGCATTTATACCCTGGCACAGTTGGCGGCGCGTTCCGAATTTACGATCATGCGGGCGTCGGGGCTGTCGACCGGCATGGCGAGCTGGATGCTGGCACGGGTTGGAATCGTGCTCGTCATCGTGACTTTCCTGTTCGGCGAGTTTATCGCCCCCACGACCAGTGCGATGGCCGAAAAATGGAAGCTGCAGGCGCAGGGTGCGTCGGTGTCACAGGAGTTTCGTACCGGCTTATGGACCAAGGACGTCATCCGGCAAAACGGATTGACTGGCGAAACCATCGGGACGCGCTTCCTTAACGTCAAGGATGTGACGCCGGCCGGCCGTCTGCAAAACGTGAAGCTGTATGAGTTTGACCGTGATTTTCATCTGATTGCGGTGGTCACCGCAGCTTATGCCGATTATCAGGCCAGCAATGTCTGGCGGCTGTCGGATGTGACGGAGACAAGCTTCAGCACCAGGCTGAGCGATATCACGGCCACCATCTCAACCAAGACCTTGCCGACGCGCGACCTGGTGTCAGAAATTACGCCAAACATCCTGTCGGTGCTGTTTGCCGATCCGGACCGTATGTCGGCGTACGGACTGGCCACCTATACCCGCCATCTTGCGGAAAACAACCAGACGACAGAGCGTTACGAAATCGCGTTCTGGAAAAAGGTGTTTTATCCGTTTGCCGTGCTGGTGATGATGGCGCTGGCACTACCGTTTGCCTATCTGCATTTCCGTGCCGGTGGCGTCAGCCTCAAGATCTTTATCGGGATTATGATCGGTGTCAGCTTCCAGTTGCTCAACAGCCTGTTTTCGCATCTGGGCCTGCTTAATACCTGGCCTCCGCTGGCGACTGCGGTCTTGCCCAGTATGATGTTCCTTGTGATTGCGATCGGATCGCTGTGGTGGGTCCAAAAACATTAGGAAACCTGATGAAACATCGTGCCCTTGTCCTGTTCGCCCACGGCGCCCGCGATCCACGCTGGGCGGAGCCTTTCCAGCGTCTGCAGCGGATCGTCGAAGAGCAGAAGCCGGATGTCGCCGTGTCGCTGGCCTATCTTGAGTTAATGACGCCTCGCCTGCCGGAACTGGTGAAAGAGCTGGTCGAGGATGGCTGCAAGGAAGTGACCGTGGTTCCTGTCTTCTTCGGGCAGGGTGGCCATGTATTGCGTGACCTGCCGGTGATCATCGATGAAATCCGGCATCAATATCCGCTGCTGCAGATTACGGTCGCGCCCGCAGTTGGAGAGAGCTTGGATGTGCTGAACGCGATCGGGCAGTATTGCATTGAGGCGTTGGGGAACGGCTAGAGCGGATTTCATCGGAAGTGCCGTGTGGCGGGCCACACAAGCGACAAGCAACGCCGTCCTGCGCGTCAAGGCGGACCGAGGCGACAGTACACACGATGAAATCCGCTCTAGGATTGGCAGCTACTTCTGCAACGCTAATCTCTGCCCGAATCCCTTGGCGCAAACGCCTCGCCAATCATCACAAGCACCGGCCCCTGACAGCCTGATAATCCCTGTTCAAGGCCACCCAGGCTAAGACGCATCACGCGTTCATTCTCCCGGCTACAATTCTCCACCACGACGACCGGCAGGGCAGGAGAACGTCCCTGCGCCAGCAGCTTCTGTGCAGTGGCGATTGCTTCCTTGCCGCCCATGTACTGGATCAGCGTGTCGCAATCCGGAAGCGTCGTTTCTTCGGGATGATTGGGCGCGGTGCTGGAAGTAAAAAACGCCACGCTGCGGGCAATGCCCCGCTTGGTTAGCGGTTGCCTGGTGGATGCTGCCGCGGCGAGCGCTGCCGTGATGCCGGGAACAATCTCGACTTCGATGCCGGCCGCTTCGAGCGCGCGCAGCTCTTCATCGGCCCGTCCAAACAGCATGGGATCGCCGCCTTTCAGGCGTACTACCAGTGTGTACTTCTTCGCACAGGCGACCAGCTGCTCATTGATGACATGCTGGGCCGTCGAGCGCTGTCCGGATCGCTTGCCAACGGAAATCTTGTCGGCCTGTGGGCACAGGGCAAGCATATCTTCAGTTACGAGCGCGTCATACAGAACAACGTCGGCCTGAGAAAGAATGCGGGCGCCGCGGACCGTGATCAGGTCGGCGGCGCCGGGGCCGGCGCCAATCAGGTAGACCTTGCCGAGTGCCCGGCCTGCAACTTCATTTGATGGCATCGGCAGTAGCCCTGACTGATTTATTTAGCCAGTCGGATCATGCCTGCGGCCACCGTTTGGTGGGTCACTTCATCGATCAGGATGAAGGCACCAGTGGCACGAATGGCATCGTACGCATCGGCGGCGAGAGGCTGCTGCACGTTGATCGATACGGTAGCGATATCGTTGAGCCTGAGCGCGTCCGCGTTGCGGCGTTCCTGCGTATTGATATCCAGCAGCGTATCGATGGCAGTCACGCGCGCAGCGACCTGCTTGGTAGTGTGCTTGAGCCAGTACTTGCGACGCATGTCCAGCGGCTCTTCCGACAGCCAGCAGATATCGGCGTTGACGGTCTTCAGCAGCGTGGCAGGGGCTTCGGCTGCCGCCAGCATGTCGCCGCGCGAGATGTCGAGATATTCTTCCAGCAGCACGGTCACCGATTGCCCGGACGTCGCGCAATCGTGCGACCCGTCCAGCGTCAGGATATCCTTGACGGTCGCAGTCTGTCCGCTCGGTTGCACCACGAGCTTGTCGCCCTTGCGCACCTTGCCGGCTTCGATACGGCCCATATAGCCACGGAAATCGTTTGCTTCGTGACCGTTGTGGCGCGCGACCAGCTGCACTGGAAAACGCAACGGTTCTTCATGCGAATCTTCGTACACCGACAGCGATTCCAGCAGACTGATCAGGGTCGGGCCCTTGTGCCACGGCATCTTGTCGCCGGCTACAACGACATTGTCGCCAGCCAGCGCCGACAACGGAATCGGACGTACATCTTTCAGGCCGAGCTGTTTGGCGAAATCGAGATAAGCGCCGACGATGCGGTCATACACAGTCTGGTCATAGTTGACCAGGTCCATCTTGTTGACCGCGACAATCACGTGTTCAATGCGCAGCAGATGCGCAATCGTGGAATGGCGTTTGGTCTGTGTCAGCAGCGTCACGCTGCCGTCATCGCCCAGCTTGACCTTGGACACGTCGATCAGGATGATCACCGCGTCGGCGGTCGATGCGCCGGTCACCATGTTGCGCGTGTATTGTTCATGGCCAGGCGTGTCGGCAATGATGAACTTGCGCTTCGGCGTGGCGAAGTAGCGGTAGGCGACGTCGATCGTAATGCCTTGCTCACGCTCCGCTTCGAGGCCATCGGTCAGCAGCGACAGGTCGACGGTATCGCCTACGGTGCGCTTGTGCTTGGCACGGGAAATCGCATCAAGCTGGTCGGCGAAGATGCCCTTGCTGTCAAACAGCAGGCGACCGATCAGTGTGCTTTTCCCATCGTCCACCGAACCCGCGGTGATGAAACGCAGCAGGCCGCGTTCGGCGCCGGCATTGATCGACAGGGCTTGTTGTTCAGCTACGGCGTTCATCAGAAATATCCTTCTTTCTTGCGTTTTTCCATCGATGCTTCGGATGTCTGGTCATCCATGCGGGTCGCGCCGCGCTCGGTGATCTGGGTAACAGCGGTCTCGGCAATGATCGCGTCAACGTCTGCCGCGTCGGAGGCGACCGGGCAGGTGCAGGAGATGTCACCGACGGTACGGAAGCGCACGACGCGCTTTTCAACGGCTTCGCCTTCGCGCGGCGGTGTCAGGTCGGTCAGCGGCACCAGCAGGCCGTTGCGTGGAATGACTTCGCGTTCATGCGCGAAATAGATCGGCGGCAGCTCCAGCTTCTCGCGGGCGATGTATTGCCAGACGTCGAGCTCGGTCCAGTTCGAGATCGGGAATACACGCATGTTTTCACCCGGATGCACGCGGGTGTTGTACAGGTCCCAGAGTTCCGGGCGCTGGGCCTTCGGATTCCACTGGCCAAATTCATCGCGGAAGGAAAAAATGCGTTCCTTCGCACGGGCTTTTTCCTCGTCACGGCGGGCACCACCGATGCAGGCGTCAAACTTGTGTTCGGCAATGGTTTCCAGCAGCGTCACAGCCTGTGCCGCATTGCGTGAATCGGTCTGCGGATTGCGCAGCCGCACCGTGCCGCGCTTGATGGAATCTTCCACCGAGCCGACGATCAGGCGCTCACCCAGTTCAGCCACGCGCTTGTCGCGGAAGGTGATCACTTCCGGGAAGTTGTGGCCGGTGTCGATATGGACCAGCGGGAACGGGAACTTGCCCGGACGGAAAGCCTTTTCAGCGATACGAAGCAGAACAACGGAATCCTTGCCGCCGGAAAAGAGCAGGGCGGGATTGGTGCATTCCGCAGCGACCTCGCGCATGATGTGGATCGCTTCCGACTCCAGCCAGTCAAGGTGACGGTTGCTGGCGGCATCCAGAAAAAGTTTTTCGACTGCGGTATTCATAATGTTATCCATGCCATCGTTGTTACGCTATTTGATTCTTCCCGTTCTCGATAGAGATCAGGATGTCGCGACTGCCTTGATTCTGATCAGCTTGCCGTCAACCACATGCAGGCCGCATTCCTTGGAGTCGGGGTTTTCCCACCACCAGCGGCCGGCGCGTACATCCTCGCCAGGCTGGATCGCCCGCGTGCACGGTTCGCAGCCGATCGACGGATAACCCTTGTCATGCAGCGGGTTGTACGGCACGTTGTTGCTGCGAATGTAGTTCCATACGTCTTCCTCGGACCAGTCGGCCAGGGGATTGAACTTGGTCATTCCATGCGCAACGTCGTCTTCCTGTACCGCCAGTTCGGCACGGGTGGTTGACTGCGCGCGGCGTTGGCCGGTCACCCATGCCTTGTTGCCAGCGAGGGCGCGGTTCAGCGGCTCGACCTTGCGGATGCGGCAGCATTCCTTGCGCATGTCCACGCTGTCATAGAAGGCGTTGAGGCCATTCTGCGCAACGTAAGCATCGATCGCCACAGTCTCTGGCTTGTACAGCGCGACCTCGTAGCCATAGGTTTCCCGGATGCGGTCGACCATGGCCAGTGTTTCCTTGTGCAGGCGACCGGTTTCCAGCGTAAAAATGCCAATCGGCAGTTTCGCCTTCAGGATCAGGTCGGTCAGCACCATGTCTTCCGCAGCCAGGCTGGACGCGAATACCGCCGGCGAAAATTCGTCGGCAATACGCTGCAGCGTCGCCGTCGTATTGTCGACCAGGGTGTTCAAATCGCTCATGCCGACACTCCGGAGCGCTGCACACGGCGGAACAGCGGCGACTTCTGGTCCCACGAGGCCTGATAGACCTCGGAGAAATCGGTCAGTCCCTTGAGTGCATCATGGATGTTCTTGTCTTCACGCACGGCAAAGGCGTCGAAGCCCACGCGCTGCATGTAGAAGAGCTGGTCGCGCAGCACATCGCCGATGGCGCGCAGTTCGCCGGTATAGCCGAGACGGGCACGCAGGTTGTAGGCGATTGAATAGCCACGGCCATCCGCGAACTTCGGGAAGTCGACGGCGACGACCTTGAAGTGCGACAGCTCATCCTTCAGTTCTTCCGGGCGCTCGCTGCTGGCGATCCACACGCCGAGGTCGGCACGGCCTTCCAATGCGGCGCGTTGCTGCTGCCAGACTTTCAAAGGCACGATCACCTTGCCCGCCGGGATCGCAACGGTGTCGGCCGTGTCGTTCTCCGTCAGGCGCAATACGGTCCAGTCATCCGAAACGACTGCCTTGTTCTTGATGATGTTACGCATACGCGTCTTCTCCTGTCTTGTGTTCGATGACGATCGGTGTCGCGTAGACGAATTCCTTGAACGGCGCAACGCCGATACGGCGCGCCGTATCGATAAAGAGTTCATCTTCGTTGCGCTCGCGCAGGTAGACCTGCAGGATGCGGTCGATCACTTCCGGCATCTGGTGCGCGGAGAACGACGGGCCGATGATCTTGCCGATGCTCGAATTGTTGCCTTGCGCGCCGCCCACCGATACCTGGTACCACTCGCTGCCGTCCTTGTCGACGCCAAGAATGCCGATATGGCCGACATGGTGGTGGCCGCAGGAGTTGATGCAGCCGGAGATGTTCAGTTCGATTTCACCGATGTCGTGCTGGAAATCGAGGTTGTCAAAACGCTCGGCGATGTCCGACGCGATCGGGATCGACTTGGCATTGGCGAGCGCGCAGAAGTCACCACCCGGGCAGCAGATCATGTCGGTCAGCAGGCCGATGTTCGGTGTTGCCATACCATGCGCTTTGGCTTCTTCCCAGACCCTGATCAGGTCCGATTGCTTGACATCCGACAGCACCAGGTTCTGTTCGTGCGTGACGCGCAGTTCGCCGAAGCTGTAACGATCGGCCAGGTCGGCGGCGAATTCCATCTGCTCGGCCGTCGCGTCGCCCGGCGGCACGCCGGTTTTCTTCAGCGACAGCACGACCGCAGCGTAACCGGACACTTTGTGCGGCTTGACGTTGCGCTTGATCCAGTTGGAGAACGCCTTGTTGTCGGACTTGAGCTGTTCGACGGCGGCATCGTTCGCCGGCAGCGTCTCGTATGCGGGTGCGGTGAAATAGGCGGCGACGCGGGCAAGTTCTTCTTCGGTCAGCGTGCTGGGGCCATCCTTGATGTCAGCCCATTCTTCTTCAACCTGGCGCGCGAATTCTTCAATCCCGATGGCTTTTACCAGGATCTTGATGCGTGCCTTGTACATATTGTCGCGGCGGCCGTACTGGTTGTAGACGCGCAGGATCGCTTCGATGTAGCTCATCACGTGCTGCCACGGCAGGAAGGCACGGATTTCGCTGCCAAGGATAGGCGTGCGACCCATGCCGCCGCCCACCAGCACGCGGAAGCCGACCTCGCCCTGTTCGTTCTTTACGACCGACAGGCCGATGTCATGCACCATGATCGCGGCACGATCTTCCAGCGCACCGTTGATGGCGATCTTGAACTTGCGTGGCAGGAAGGCGAATTCAGGATTGAAGGTGCTCCACTGGCGCAGGATTTCGGCGTACGGACGCGGATCGATGATCTCGTCAGGGGCAATGCCGGCAAATTCATCGGAAGTGATGTTGCGCACGCAGTTGCCCGAAGTCTGGATCGCATGCATTTCGACCGATGCCAGCTTGGACAGGATTTCAGGTGTGTCTTCGAGCTTGATCCAGTTGAACTGGATGTTCTGGCGCGTCGTGAAATGTCCGTAGCCACGGTCATATTCGCGGGCAATGTGCGCGAACATGCGCATCTGTTTGGAAGAAAGCAGGCCGTAGGGAACGGCAATGCGCAGCATGTAAGCATGGCGCTGGTAATACAGGCCGTTCTGCAGGCGCAGCGGACGGAACTCATCTTCCAGCAGCTCATTGGACAGCCGGCGGCGCACCTGGTCGGCATACTGTGCGACGCGTTCCTTGACGATCTGATGATCATATTGGTCGTAACGATACATCTTCTTCTTCCAATCTTAAAAAACCATTTTGGCGGCGACACCCGTCAGCGTGGTAGCCAGCAGGCCGCGCAGAATTTTTTCCGGAACCGCTTTCGCGGCCAGTGAACCGAGGGTAATGCCGGGAACCGAACCGATCAGCAGGGTGACCAGCAGTTCCCAGTTGATGGAACCGAGATACCAGTGGCCGGCAGCAGCAATGGCTGTCAGCGGAACCGCATAGGCGATATCGGTACCGGCAATCTCCGCCGGGGATAGGCGAGGATACAGTAATACAAGAATGGTCGCACCGACTGCTCCGGCGCCGATGGAAGAGATCGTGACCAGAGTGCCGAGCAGGACGCCCACAACAATTGTGGCGACCATCAGGTTGCGGCCTTGCAACTGCTTTTCGGGATGGGCAAGTATCCAGGCTTGCATGCGGCTGCGGAACAGCAGTGCTGCGACCGTAAGCAGGACCGACCCGGCGATGGAATAACGAATGATCTGGCCGATCTGCTTGTCCAGTGCGCCGAAGTATTTCAGCGCCAGTGTGGCGAACAGGGCGGCAGGCAGCGCGCCATAGCAAAGGTGGCGGACCACTTCCCACCGTACCGTGCCGCGCACACGATGGGCAAGGGTGCCGGCGGTCTTCGTGGCGGACGCAAAAGCGAGGTCGGTCCCAACCGCCACGGTTGGCGAAACGCCAAACATGAGCGTAAGCAATGGCGTCATCAGCGAACCGCCACCGACGCCAGTCAGGCCGACCAGCAGGCCAACCGCAAATCCGGAAACTACATAAGAAACAGTCATGTCACCTCGCGCAAAGGAATGTAAATCGTAATAAACTAATTCCTTATTCCAAACTACTTAGTATTTATTTGCTTATATGCTCATTTGGCATATGCAAGAACAAAAAATAAGGTAGTGTTGCCATAAGGGAAACAATGAATCTCCATCAACTGCGGTTTGTGCGCGAGGCCGTCCGCCAAAACTTCAACCTGACCGAAGCCGCAAAAGCGCTCTACACTTCCCAGCCCGGCGTTTCCAAAGCCATCATCGAACTCGAGGAAGAACTGGGCGTCGATATTTTCACCAGGCATGGTAAGCGCATCCGTGGCTTGACCGAGCCAGGGCGGGCCGTGCTTCGCTCGGTTGAACTGATCATGCAGGAGATCGAGGGGCTCAAGCGCATCGGAAAGGAATTCGCGGCGCAGGACAGCGGCAGTTTTACCATTGCCACCACCCATACGCAGGCGCGCTATGCGTTGCCGAAAGTCGTGCAGGCGTTTACGCAGAAGTTTCCCAAAGTCAGGCTGTCGCTGCTGCAAGGCAATCCCAAGCAGATTGCGGAAATGGTATTGAAGGATCAGGCCGACCTTGCCATCGCGACCGAAGCCATCGCCAGCATTGACGGCTTGATTACTTTGCCTTGTTATCAATGGGAACATGTGGTGGTGGTTCCACACGGACATCCCTTGCTGGATGCAAAAGTCATCACGCTGGAAGAGATCGTCCACTATCCGCTGATCACTTATGACAGTGCATTTACCGGCCGCGCGAAGATTGATCATGCATTTGCGATTCGGGAACTGAAGCCAGATATTTTCCTGGAAGCCATTGATGCCGACGTCATCAAGACCTACGTCGAGCTAGGCATGGGGGTCGGCATCATTGCCGGTATGGCCTTCGATGCGGAAAGGGATAAGGGTTTGCAGGCAATTTCCGTCGGTCACCTGTTCGGATCGAACGTGTCGCGGGTCGCGCTGAAGCAGGGCGCCTATTTGCGCAGCTATGTATACAGCTTTATCGAACTGCTGACGCCGACCATGAACCGTAAGCTGATCGAACAGGTCATGAGCGGCGAAAAGGATAGCTACGAACTATGAAGCCGGTCCCGGGAAGGCAAATGCAGGCACTGGCCACGTGGCCGATCGACCAGCGCCGCCAGATCGACTTCGTGCTTACAGATATCGACGATACGCTGACGACGGATGGAGCGCTCCTGCCGGAGGTGTTGGCCGCCATTAATGACTTTCGCAGCATTGGCATACGCGTGATTGCCGTGACGGGACGTCCGACCTATTGGGCCATGCCCCTGTTGAAACTATGCCGGTTTGACGCCGTGATTGCCGAAAATGGCGCCAGCGCGTTCTGGGATGACGCGCAGGGGCGGCTGCAATCGTGGTTCTATGCAGATGTCTCTACGCGAAAACAGCACCGCGCGGCGCTGGAAGAATTTGTACCGGTGCTGCAGCGGCGCTTCCCCGACTTGCCGGTCGCCGACGATGCGCCGCAGCGTGTGGGAGATCTGGCGTTTGATATCGGTGAAAACGTCCAGCCCAGGACAACGGATGACATAGCCGCCATCGTGCAGTTCATCACCTCGCACGGCTTTTATGCCACCGTCAGCAGTATCCATGCGCACGCGTCCCTGGCACACTTTTCCAAGCAGATTGCCAGCGCGCATGTGCTTGAAAGCGTCTTCGGAATTATTGATGCGGATGCGTGTAAACGCTGCCTTTTTATTGGCGATTCAGGCAACGATGCGGCGATGTTTGCGCATTACCCCTATACCGTGGGAGTCGCCAATATCAGCAAGCACCTTGCCTGGCTGGATGTCGCTCCCGCTTACGTCACGCAACAAGCCTGTGGCGCAGGCTTTGTAGAAGCTGCACGCGCTGTGCTGGCCGCGCATGGCATCCCGGAACACAAAAACATTTCTGCCCAGTAACCCTTTATTTGGGTTAAAATCGCCCCCGTCATTGGGGAGTAGCCGCCCTCCGAAAGCGAGAGGGGCTTGCGTCAACAGACTTAACCTGCGTCATCGACAGCAGGTTATGGCGCAAGCGATCCAGGTTTGGCGAGACCTTTGACCATGCCGCCTCAGCTTAGGGCCGGAAGGCGCATGGTCATTGGTATCTGTCCGGCCCTGGAGCACTTATGGAAGCATTCTTCATTTCGACCGGAATCGTTGCCCTCGCAGAGATGGGCGACAAGACGCAACTTCTTTCCCTGCTGCTTGCAGCCAGATTCCGGCGTCCGGTCCCTATCATCCTTGGCATCCTCGTAGCAACCTTGCTCAATCACGCCTTTGCGGGCGCGCTTGGCAGCTGGCTGACTTCACTCGTCGGCAAGGACGTCCTGCGCTGGATACTTGGTTTGTCTTTTCTCGCAATGGCCGCCTGGACCATGATCCCCGACAAGCTCGACGACGTTGATGCCAAGCCCGCGCGCTTCGGCATCTTTGGTGCGACAGCGGTAGCGTTCTTCCTCGCTGAAATGGGGGACAAGACACAGGTGGCGACCATCGCACTGGCAGCAAAATATGCTGCTTTTATCCCTGTAGTAGCCGGGACAACCCTGGGCATGATGCTCGCCAATGTGCCGGCCGTATTCATCGGCAGCCGGATCATGCACGTCGTGTCGCTCAAGCTCGTGCATGGCATCGCTGCGGCAATTTTCGCAATCCTCGGCGTACTGACTCTCCTGAACGTCGGCAACCTTCTGTAAGCAATTCCCAGGCTGCTGATGCTGGTCAACGACGTTTCGCTGCGTAACCTGATTCCCGGTGAACTGGCAAAAGGCTTTGGCTTTTTCCAGTCCAAACCGGCGTCCAGTTTTTCACCGGGTGCCGTTACGCCGGACGAGCCAAGATGGACTTGATGCCTTTGCCTGACCGATCGCCTCCCAGTTTATACTGAGCGGTCCACACGTATCGTCAAGGAGAGTCTGATGCACAGCCTGTTTCCCGCCTGGCCATTGATGGCTGCGTTCTTCCTGGCCAGTCTGGCGCTGGCGGTTACGCCCGGACCTGGTGTGATCTATGTCGTAACACGTACGCTGGCGCAGGGTCGTCGCGCTGGCGTGGCATCAGTCGCCGGTGTGGCCTTGGGAAATCTTGGTAACGCGATCGGTGCGGCAATCGGACTTGCTGCATTGTTTGCCGTTTCGTCGATTGCCTTTACTGTCGTCAAATATACCGGCGCGGCCTACCTGATCTATCTAGGCATAAAGACGCTGCGCGCACCTGTTACACCTGTTGCAGCCGCTGAGGATGCTGCACAAGCTATCGGGCAGGAAGAAAAGTTCGATACCACAAACATCAGGCGTATTTTCCGCGATGGCTTCCTGGTTGCATTACTCAACCCGAAGACGACGATTTTCTTTGCGGCTTTCCTGCCACAGTTCATGGATCCTGCCGCACCGGCGGTGTTGCAAAGTATTTCTCTCGGCGCGGTCTTCGTGCTCATCGCCGCGACAACGGATTGTGTTTATGTGTCCGTCGCGAGCGCCGTGGCACCAATGCTGAACCGCATGCGCGGCGCTGGTGCAATTGGGCGATATGTGACTGCGAGTACCTTTATCGGGTTAGGGATATTTACTGCTTTTGCGGGCGGGCGTTCAGCCAAATAAATCTTTGTATTCAACACCCGTGTATTGCATCGCATGCCGGCGGAGCGCTGACACGGGTACTCAAGCACTCGACAAGAAAAAAGCCCGGAACGCTTGGCGTTTCCGGGCTTTGTTTTATGCCGCCTTGATCAGGCTGCGAGTCGGGCCGGGTTGGTGATCTTGCATCCGTCGAGCAGGAAGGCAAGGCTGATAACGAGCACCAGTTCGCCTTCAGCCGAGCGGGCAGTACCGTTGACACCCGGAACGGCGAGGGCGGTTAGTGGTTTGATCACGAGGTCCGCCGTACCGTCCACGGCTTCCACCGCCAGGATGTAAGGCTGGGGCGCCGCGATCACGATGCCGACCTTTTCCTTGCACTCTTCGTAACCAAGGATGCCGGCCAGCGAACGTACCGCGAGCGGGCGGCCCTGGTCGCGCAGGACCGGTGCGCCACCGACTTCGGAAAACTCTTCCGGCAATTCAACCACACGCTGCACGACGGCCATTGGCATCGCCAGGGCAGCGCCGGCGGTACGTACCAGCATGGTCGGAACGATGGACAGTTCGATCGGCAGGCGGATCGTGAAGCGCGTACCTTCGCCCAGCGTGGAATCGATGCGGATTGCACCGCGATGCTTTTCCACGGCGGTCTTCACAACGTCCATGCCGACGCCGCGACCCGATACGCTGGAGGCGACTTCCTTGGTCGAGAAGCCGGGCAGGAAAATCAGTTGCAGCGATTCTTCGGTGGTCTGTGCGGCGTTCTCGCCGATCAAGCCTTTGGCGAGCGCCTTGGTGCGCAGCTTGACCGGGTCCATGCCTTTGCCGTCGTCTGAAATCTCGATCATGACGCTGCTGCCTTCCTGCCATGCTTTCAGCAGGATCGTCGCCTTGGCGGGTTTCGGTGTGGCGGCGCGTTCGTCTGCAGTTTCGATGCCATGGTCGAGCGCATTGCGCAGCATGTGGACCAGCGGGTCGTACAGGCTGTCGACGACCACGCGATCGACTTCCGTCTCCGCACCTTCGATGATCAGGTCGACATCCTTGCCAAGGTCCTTGGCCAGTTCGCGCACCAGACGCGGAAATTTCTGGAACAAACGTCCGACCGGTTGCATGCGGGTCGACAGGGTTGCGCGTTGCAGTTCGGTCGAATAGCGTGACGCGCGGCTGAGCGTTTCCTGCAGCGTTGCCATCAGCGCGGCAGCCTGGCCTTCAAACTTGAACTGAGAAAGTTTTTCGAGCAACACGCTAGCCTGATTGGCGGCCTGCACTGATTCGCCTGCGACTTCGAGCAGGGCATCCAGCTTGATCGCATCGATCCGGATGCTGTCTTCCTTGACCTGCGCAGTGATCGGGCGGCTTTGCTCGTCAGGCGCGGGCTTGGCCAAAGGCGTGACATTGGTCGGCGCACTCGCAGCGAGTACGGCGGCCGTGGCGGTATCGGGGAGGGTGCCGGCAGGCACGACCGCGCGATAGAGCGCTTCCCAGTCCAGCCCGTCCTCAGACATGGCTGATCCGCTAGCGATCGCGATGGCAGCCCCGGCCTCGGCCGCAGCCTCCGTGGCGACCGCGACTGATGCGGCAGCCGCCGGAGCTTCATTCTTGCCTTCAATCGCCTGCGTCAGGATGTCTTCCAGGGCAGCAGGCATTGCCGGCAACGAGTCGGGCGATGCACCGTTGGCCAGTTGCTTGAGCTGGTCGCCGACAAAACCGCTGGCTTGCAGGCCAGCCTCGATGGCGGTCGGCGTCACCGGTACCTGGCCGGTACGCAAGCCATCGAACAGGTTTTCCGTCAGGTGGCAGGCCGACACAATGGCCGGCAGGTTCATGAAGCCCGCGCCGCCCTTGATCGTATGGAAGGAGCGGAACAGCGCATTCAGGGTGTCGGTGTCGTCGGGGCGCCGCTCCAGAGAGAGCAGGTGCTCCTCGACGTTCGTTGCCAGGTCTAGCGCCTCGACAACGAATTCCTTGAGCATGTCATCCATTAGAACCCCAGATCAGCAAGCAAGCTATCCACATCATCCTGTGCCATGGCGACGCCGGGAGCGGCCGGGCCTTGCATCAGATCGACCGGTTTACTTTCGGCGGCGGCAATAGCGGCTTTCACTTCGGGCGGCGCATTGTCGCGCAACACCTGCGCCAGTTCGCGTTCCGCGGTGCTGGTGATATGGACGATTTTCTTGATCAGCTGACCGGTGATGTCCTGGAAATCCTGGGCCATCATGATGTCCAGCAGACGAGCCTTTTCGGTTTCCGTGGCTTCCATGACAACGCTGGCAAACTGACGGGAATCGCCGGCCAGCGCCTTGAATTCATCGATGCTCAGCTTGCCGTCGAACAGCATGGCCCAGCGGGCCTCAATGTCCCTGGCTTTTTTGGACAAGGCTTCCTGTTCCGGAATGCAGGTATCGACCGTGTTAAGCACCTTGTTGGCAGCTTGTTCAGTCAGCGAAGCGACGTGCTCGAGACGGCCCTGGGCATCGGTAATCTGGCTGGCCACATCGGACAACGAGCGGTCGTAGCCGAGCTGACGGAGCGAATCGTGCAGCATGCGCACGATGCCGCCAAGGCGTTCGTACATCGGCTTGTCGGACTGGTCTTCGTCGTGCTCCTGGGTGGCGGTCTCGCCAACAACCAGTTCCGTGACGTGTTCGCTGCTTTCGCTGACAATTTCGGATTCAGGTGCGGGCGCCGGTGGAGCAGCTGTTTCTACGCGTTGCGCGGCTACTTCGTCAAACAGTGCTTCAAGGTCATCTGCAGCGTCGGTCATATCGGTACATCCCTTTGTTCGTAGTCAGCCTGATCATCGGCGGCGGTCGAACACCGGTCGCCATGTCGGAATCGTTGTTCCGACATCCATCGTGTATTCGCCGCACGCCCTGGTAAAGACGCTTCAGCCGGGAAGCGCGCAGATACGGGCGCCCGCGCGTACTTCCCATGCTGATTGACTACGATTATCGACTACGAATTTCTTCTGCGCAACACGAACATGCTGCGGCAACCCGGATGAACCTTAAACTCACCCTAAACTGTTGCGATTGTTACGATGCGTATTCGTCAGGCAAACCCGACGAGCGCCAAGTTGCCTTATCGTCTATTGAATCTCTGTCAAGAGTTCAAGCGTGGCTTTATATAAAGGATGGTCCGTATCGGCAAAGGCATCGCAGATAGTAAGGTGGTTGAGCCCGGGCAGCGGCACATCGGCGCGATGATTCGGCTTCCATGCATTGGCGATCAGCTCGGTCTGACGCCGGAACTCGTCCGATTCCAGCGCCCCATAGGCAGTAATAAATGGCGCCGGATTGGGCTGTGGCATGAGAGCTGGTGAAAGCACGGGAACATCCTCTTCGGTCAGCTTGAGGTCCACATTGACGAAGTCCGCATAGCGCACCGGATCCAGATCGTACAATCCCGACATCAGGATGCCGCCCTTGATCAGGTTGGCTGGCAAGTCACTTCCATAAATATCCCAGTGTGCGGCCATCATCATCGCGGCCAGATGTGCACCCGCGGAATGACCGGCGACGACAATACGGTCCCGGTTGAAGTCATACTTGTCGGCATTGCGGTAAAGCCAGGCGAGGGCACGCAATTGCTGCTGCACGATTTCCGCGATCGAGGCGTGCGGCGCCAAGGTGTAGTTGGTCAGCGCGACATTGAAGCCGGCGCGCGCGTAGGCTGGGGCGAGAAAGGAAAAGTCAGCCTTGTCGAGCGAGCGCCACCATCCGCCGTGAATAAATACCAGCAAGGGGGCATCCCCGCGGCTGGCCGGAAAGAAGTCCAGTCTTTCGCCACTGGCGTCGCCATAGGTAATGTCAAACAGTGCCGGCTGGCTGCGCCTGACCTGCATCGATTCCTTCAACCAGCGGGTGAAGATATAAGGGTGGTCAGGGATGGACGCGCGGGCGTTGTACTGCTGGCTGTAGTATTCGGTTCTGTCGGTCATGGAAGGCGCATTCATCGTTTGCAGTTATCCGGTCAGTATCCGCTTGTATAGCGGATAAAAGAGAGAGTTTAACGGGGATTGCAGGCGCAAGCATGACGAATTGACGTGCGGTCGTGCAGGGGCTTACACTGCGTGCATTCTGGTGCCCGCAACCGCAATCGCGGTTGCAGTTAAACGGGAAACACGACGCCGGCGCAAGCGCCCAAGAGTTCAATTCTTGAATTCTTGAACTTGCCGGCCTAACGTGTGCTGCCCCCGCAACGGTAAGCAAGCGTCGTCTCCTGACGGCAGCCGGCCTCGATGCCACTATGCAGTTTGCATGGGAAGGCGGCCCGGTCAGTCTTGCCAGCCCGGATACCGGCCGGAATGGTGCATGAGCGGAACAGGTTCATGCACCCAGCGCATGCAGGCGGGGTTTCCTGCGGCTTCATCCCCCATTCAGAGTTTGCCACATGCCTATTACGCCCATTCCTTCTGTCGCATTGACAGTCGATACCGTCCTGTCCACACAACTTGATGCCGCGATCAACAACAAGACAAAACCGCTCGGCAGCCTCGGCATGCTCGAATCGCTCGCGCACCAGATCGGCCTGATCCAGCAAACGGTAACGCCCCGGCTCATCGCTCCGACCATCGTGGTGTTTGCCGGCGATCACGGCGTGGTAGAGGAAAACGTATCCGCATTCCCCCAAAGCGTGACCTGGCAGATGGTCGAGAATTTTCTGGCCAACGGGGCAGCCATCAATGTGTTCGCGCGCCAGAATGGCTGCGCGTTGCAGGTCGTCGATGCTGGTGTGAATCACGACTTCGGCGCGCGCTCTAATTTGATCGATCGTAAGGTCGCCTACGGTACGCACAACTTTGCAAAGGCGCCGGCGATGACCCGTGAGCAATGCACGTTAGCGCTGGAGCATGGCGCCGCGTTGGTTGGCCGGCTCGAAGGCAATGTGATCGGCTTCGGTGAAATGGGCATCGGCAACACGACCTCGGCAGCGGCATTGATGCACAAGATGACGGGCGTTTCGCTGCATGCATGCGTCGGTGCAGGCACAGGCCTGTCGGCGGAGGGCGTTGCACACAAATTGCATGTGATTGAACAAGCGGTAAAACTGCACGCGAACGCCAGCGATGCGCTCAGCGTGCTTGCCACCTTTGGCGGTTTTGAAATCGCGATGATGGTCGGTGCGATGCTGGCCGCGGCGGAGCGCCGCATGGTGCTGCTGATTGACGGCTTCATTGTTACCAGCGCTTTACTGGTTGCGGCAAAGTTGCAACCGGCCATTCTCGATTACTGCGTATTCTCGCATTGCTCCGATGAACGCGGGCATAGTCAGATGCTCGACCATTTGAAAGCCCGTCCGCTGCTGCAGCTTGGCCTGCGCCTGGGCGAGGGTAGCGGCTGCGCTCTTGCGCTGCCTCTATTGCGTTCCGCCGTCAATTTCCTCAATGAGATGGCCACCTTTGCATCCGCGCAGGTCAGCGAAAAGGAAGCGTAAACGTTATGCAGCCCTCCGTCACGCCTGCTCTCTCTATCGCGAGGAACTGCCTGCATCAAGTCAGGTTGTTCTTCATCGCCCTGCAATTTTTTACCCGACTGCCGATTCCGCGCTGGGTAGGTTTCGAGCCGGACTGGCTGCATCACGCCAGCCGCTATTTTCCGGCGGTGGGTATTGTGGTTGCGGCTGTCACTGCCGCTGTGTATTGGCTCACCAGCCTGCTGCTGCCGCCTGCGGTCGCAGTTCTCCTTTCCACCATCGCAGGGATCTATCTGACCGGGGCATTCCACGAAGACGGATTTGCCGATACCTGCGATGGACTCGGTGGCGGCATGACGCGTCAGCGCGTGCTGGAGATCATGACGGATTCACGCATTGGCGCGTACGGTGCGATCGGCATCATATTGCTGCTCGCACTGAAATGCGCGACGCTCGCTTATTTGCCGCCGCAGTCGGTGCTCGCCGCATTAATGATCGCGCATCCCTTGTCGCGCCTGGCGGCATCATCGCTGATCTGGCGGCTCGCGTATGCAAAGACCGAAGGCAAGGCCAAACCGCTTGCGCAACGCATGACAAACGGAGAGTTCGTCATTGCGGCAAGCGCCGCATTGCTGCCCGCCCTGGTATTGCTTGCGCTAGGCTGGATACCGTGGCAGAGCCTGCTGGCAGCGATCGCTGCATGTGCTCTTCCGACGTTGTGGCTCGCCTGTAAATTTATTCGCCGCCTTGGTGGTTACACCGGCGACTGTCTCGGCGCAGTCCAGCAGGTGAGCGAAGCAAGCTGTTATCTCGCCTTGCTGGCGATGGTGCACTGACCATGCGTCTGTATCTCATCCGGCACGGCAAGCCGGAAGTCGATATGGGCACCTGCTACGGCAGCAGCGATCTTGCAATATGCGAGCGGGAGAACCGTCGCGTGGCGGAGGCAATTCTGCCTTCCTTGCCGCGTGGCGTACCCGTTCTTACCAGCCCGCTACGACGATGCCGTGGTCTGGCTGAAGCCATTGCTGAGACGATACATGCTCCCGAAATAGTGCAGGACAGCCGGCTTGCCGAAATACATTTCGGCGATTGGGAAATGCGCACATGGGATGCAATACCGCGCAGCGAAATCGATGCATGGGCGGCCGATGTGGTGCATTACCGGCCGGGCAAAGGTGAAAGCGTACTTGACGTCGCTACGCGTGTGCGGAGGTTTTATGACGATATGCGCAGCAGTGGAATCGCCGACGTGATTGTCGTTTGCCACGCAGGAACGATCCGGTTGTTACAGCAATGTCTTTCGCATTCGTTGCCGAGCGACATTGCACATCACGCCGGCGGCGTTCGACATACGATTCGTTACGGAGAACTGATTATTCTCGATTGTCCTTGATGGTGCTTGATTGCCGACAGCGCAATGTTGTCTGATTGATCATCACGGGTCACCGCTGTAAGTTTGTTACATATAGACAAGTGTTGTGCAATTTCCATTGCGCTTGTTGTCGCCTGTTACTGCAAGCTTTACAATAGCGAAGTTTTGGTGCCCGCCCGCATATTCATGCAGGCAGTTAAACGGGAAACACGATGCTCTTCAGAGCCAACGTGTGCTGCCCCCGCAACGGTAAGCAAGCGTCACGACAGAAGCCGACATGGTGACTGTGTGACAGACGGTCCTTCGTACCACTGTGCAGTCCGCATGGGAAGGTCGACCGGTTCATCTTGCCAGCCCGGATACCGGCCAGAACAGGTGGAAGCAAGCGGACGGGGACCGTCGCGACGCAGACCGGCAATGCAATAGCGCCTCAGGCGCGACAAGCCAACCGGGCTCTCTCGATATCGACTCCAGTTCGAATGCTTTCTTTCAATCCAGCCTGCGGGGAAGCGGGCCGGTTGTCTATTCACTGGAATCACAACATGCATTCATTCGTATCCCTGGCCTCTCCGGCAGCTGGAAAGCCGTTGGCCATGGCAATCGCCGTCTGTGCAGCATTTTCCGCATCAAGCGTCGCGCTCGCTGAAGAAAAAAAACTCGAATCGGTCGTCGTCACGGCAACGAGAACGCCCCAGATCGCCGCCGAAGTATTGAGCGATCATGCGGTCATTACTTCCGAAGACATTGCAAGATCCGGACGTACCTCGCTGGTCGATCTGCTGCAGCGCCAGCGCGGCATGGAAATTGTACGCAACGGAGGGCCAGGAGCCACGTCATCCGTATTTTTGCGTGGAACCGACAACAAGCAGAATATTGTTCTTGTCGACGGCGTACGGGTTGGTTCTTCAACCAACGGCGGCGCGACCTGGTCGTCGATCCCGCTGTCCCAGATCGATCGTATCGAAATCGTTTACGGACCGTTGAGCACCATGTATGGCGCCGATGCCGTCGGTGGCGTTATCCAGATTTTTACCAAACAGGGTGACGGACCGCCGAGTCCCACCGTGTCCGCAGGTGTCGGCAGCTACCATACCTACAATCTGGAAGCGGGCGTCTCGGGATCGACGGAAGGCTTCCGCTACGCGCTGCGCGCATCCCATGAAAAGTCGGACGGGTTCTCGTCAACGAAGAGCGGCGCATTTGGCTTTAATCCGGACCGTGACGGCTACGACAATAACAGTGCCAGCGGACAGTTCAGCACGCAACTGGCGAAGGGACATGAGCTGGGCTTGACCTTCCTGCACAGCGAGCTTAAAAACCAGTTCGATAACAGCGCAACGTTTGACGACCGCAGCAAGCAGAAGCTTGCTACCTATGGCGTGTACAGCAAAAACCAGATCACCCAAAACTGGAACAGCCAGTTCCAGGTGTCGCAATCCCAGGACCGTTCCATATCCGACATGCGCACTGGCCGCACACTGTTCGACACGACACAGACCCAAGTCAGCTGGCAAAACAATATCGCGGTCGCCACCACCGATGTGCTGCAATTGCTGGCCGAACACCGCCGTGAAGAAGTCGATTCAACGACCACAGAACTTATCGGCGCGCGCACTACCAATGCAATCGCGGCGGCCTATCAGTTAAAACGTGGTGCGCACCTGGCTGCAGCCAGTATTCGCAATGATGACAATTCACAGTTCGGATCGCGGACGACGGGCAATCTGTCGTATGGATACCGGCTGAGCAACGCCTTGCGCGCCAGCGGCAGCATGGGTACCAGCTTCCGTGCGCCCACATTCAATGATCTGTATTTCCCCGGTTTTGGCATTGCCACCAACCGTCCGGAGAAGGGACGCAATGCGGAGGCGGGCCTGTACTACGACGACGGAAAATCGCAATACAGTGCCGTGTATTACCGTAATCGCCTGACCGACCTGCTGGTCAATACCAATGTTTGCCCGGTGGAACAGGCAACCCATCCTTTCGGCTGCTCCTACAATGTCAACAAGGCCTTGCTGACGGGATTGACCCTGGGAATGACACAGGCATTGGGTGATTTCAAGTTGCGCGGTTCGCTCGACCTGCAAGATCCGCAGGATGAAACTACCGGACGCCAACTTGCGCGCCGCGCGAAAAAGCATGGCACCCTGGCGCTGGACTATGGCGCCGGCAAGGCGACGGCCGGCGGCGAGCTGATTTTCTCCGGCAGGCGCTTCGATGACACCAACAACCGTAACCGCCTTGGCGGCTATGGCGTATTCAACCTGTACGCGACCTATGATTTCGCGCCCAACTGGTCGTTATTCGGGCGCTGGAACAACGTGCTGGACAAAGACTATGAGCTGGCAAGGAATTACAACACCGCCGGGTCCAACGTCTTTGTCGGCGTGCGTTACGGCCTGCGTTAATTTTCGGAATGCACGTGCATAGCCCAGTCGTCTCATTACCTTCATTCCAGGAACGCCGGCGAGCGGTTGGCATCCTTGCGATGCTGGCCGCCATCGGTTGCGCCACAGTACTGTTTGCATGCGCCATCGGCTCCGTCTCCTTGTCGGCATCCGAACTGTTTGGTGCGCTGGCGGACATCCTGTCAGGGCAACCGGCAAGCCTCGCAGCGACGTTGCTGGAATTGCGGCTTGGGCGTGCACTGTCGGCGTTTGTGACAGGAGCGACGCTTGCGCTGGCCGGCGTGATGATGCAGGCCTTGCTGCGCAACCCCTTGGCGGACCCATATGTGCTCGGCGTGTCGGGAGGGGCTGCTGTCGGCGCGCTCGCCGCCATTCTTTTCATGGCGGCGGCATGGATCGTGGACCTCGCCGCATTTGGCGGCGCCATAGCGGTAGCCTGTCTATTGCTCCTGCTTGCGTATCGGGATTTGCGCGGTGGCGGTGGCGACGGCAATGCACCGATGCTGCTGTTGACCGGAGTGATTGTCGCCGCTGGTTGCAGTGCACTGATCACGCTCATGCTGTCGGTAGCGCCGGATAACCGTTTGCGCGGCATGGTGTTCTGGCTGATCGGCGATCTGTCGGCGACACCTTTGCGCTGGCTGCCATGGCTGATCTGGGGCGGAGCGCTGATGTTCGCTGTGCGGGTGGCGCGCGCGATCAACGTGATGGCCTTGCATGCCGAAGCCGCGGCAACGCTTGGCATCTCGGTTGCCAGATTGCGGCAGGGTCTTTTCCTGTGCTCTGCACTGTTGACGGCGAGCGCGGTAAGCAGCGCCGGCAGCATCGGGTTTGTCGGCCTGATCGTTCCTCATGCCTGTCGCTTCGCCTGGGGCCCCGATCACCGCTTGCTGCTGCCAGCCGCCACACTGGCCGGCGGCAGCTTTCTGGTGCTGGCCGACACCCTTGCACGCACCATCATCGCGCCACAGCAATTGCCGGTCGGCGTGATCACCGCGCTGATCGGCGTGCCGGTGTTCCTGGTGCAGCTGCATCAGCTTTACAGGAAATAACGCGGATGCAGACAATCAATCTTTCACTGCGTATCGGCTCCCGCGCCTTGGTCACCGGATTGGACTGGCAAGTAGAAGCCGGACAAAGCTGGTGTGTGATCGGGCGCAATGGCGCAGGGAAAAGTACGCTCCTGCGTACCCTGGTCGGTTTGCGCCAAGCGGACGGCGGAGCCATTCATATCGATGGACGTCCTCTCGCGGACTGGCCATTGACCGCGTTGGCACGACAGCGGGCTTACCTTGCTCAGGGCCGCAACGATGCCTTCGGTTATCGTGCGATTGAAACCGTGCTCGCCGCGCGTCATCCCTACCAGGATGATCGCTACTGGGATGCGGAAGACGATTACCGTGTCGCGCATGCCGCCCTGCGCGCGCTCGATGTCGCCGAGCTGGCCGAGCGCGACGTGCGCACGCTGTCCGGTGGCGAACGCCAGCGGGTTGCCATCGCCGCGTCCTTGGCGCAGGAAGCGCCGCTGCTGTTGCTCGATGAACCGGCAAGCGCACTTGATCTCGCCCATCAGGTCGGTGTCATGGAACTGCTGGCACGGCTGTGCCGCACGCAGCAGAAATCCGTCGTCCTGGTCAGTCATGACCTCAACCTCGCGCACAGTGTCGCGAGCCACGCCTTGCTATTGATGGGCGACGGCGAATGGCAGGCCGGACCGGTACAGGATGTGATGACGGCGGACCTGCTGAGTCGCTGCCTCGGTTATCCGATCGATCTTGTCAGGCACGGCAAGCGAACCATTTTTATTCCCGCAGAGGAGTCGTACCATGAGTGACGATATCAACGAACGCCACCGCGCGCGCATGCAACGCAAGAAGGAAGTGGTCGATCAGAAAATCGAAGCCGCCAAGCGCGACGCAGGCGTGCTGCTGGTCAATACCGGCAATGGCAAGGGCAAGAGTTCCAGCGCTTTCGGCATGGCAATCCGTGCATTGGGTCATGGCATGCAGGTCGGCGTGGTCCAGTTCATCAAGGGCGCGAAGTCGACCGGTGAAGAATTGTTCCTGCAGCGCTTCCCCGATGAGGTCAGTTTTCATGCCATGGGCGAGGGCTATACCTGGGAAACGCAAAACCGCGAGCGCGATATCGCCGCCGCTGAACGCGCCTGGGAACAGGCAAAAAGTTTTTTGTCCGACCCGGCAATCGGCTTCGTTGTCCTCGATGAACTCAACATCGCACTCAAGTATAAGTATCTCGACGTGCAACGGGTGATCGCCGATCTGCAGGCCCGACCGGCCATGCAGCACGTTGTCGTCACGGGACGAGCAGCGCCGCCGGAACTGATTGAAGTGGCGGACACCGTGACCGAGATGCAACCGGTCAAGCATGCGTTCGCCGCGGGCATTGCCGCCCAGCCCGGCGTCGAATGGTAAATGGATAAGCCCATGAAGGTAAGCCTATGAAGCACGCCGCATCGGCACGACTCCTTCTTGTCTCGGCCATGTCATCCGGACAAGGCAAGACGACCGTGACAGCCGCACTTGCGCGCAAGCTGAAACGGCAGGGCAAGCGGGTACGGGTGTTCAAGACCGGACCGGATTTCCTTGATCCGATGATGTTGCAGCGCGCCGCCGGCAGCGCGGTGGATTCGCTCGACCTGTGGATGGTCGGCGAAAAGCGCAGCCGTCATTTGCTGGCGCAGGCCGCGGGCAACGCCGACGTCATCCTGATTGAAGGGGTGATGGGTTTGTACGACGGCACCCCCTCATCGGCTGACCTTGCCAACACCTTCGGCGTGCCCGTCATGGCTGTGCTCGACGCGTCGGCCATGGCGCAAACAGCGGGAGCCGTTGCCCGTGGTCTGCGCGACTATGGTCCCGTTCGACTGGCCGGTGTGCTAGCCAATCGCGTCGCCAGCGCAAGGCATGCGCAGATGGTTGCCGACGCCATGCGCGACATCCCCTTGCTTGGCACCCTGGCACGCCAGGAACAGTCCTTGCCGGAGCGGCATCTTGGCCTGGTGCAGGCAGACGAAATTCACAACCTCGACGCTTTGCTCGATCACCTTGCCGACCAGCTGGAGATCGATCAAACAGCATGGGATGCGATGCCGGAAATTGTTTTGAATGACCCTGCCGACGATGTGCCGATCGAGCCAATGCTTAAAGGACGAAAAATTGCGATCGCACGCGATGCGGCATTTGCTTTTCTTTATCCGGCGAACATCGATTGCCTGCACAGGCTTGGGGCCGAATGCCTGTTTTTCTCGCCACTGGCGAATGAAGCGGTGCCGCCGGATGCCGACGCGGTGTATCTGCCGGGCGGCTATCCCGAACTGCATGCACGCACCTTGTCGCAGGCCGGCCAGTGGCAGGCATCGATCCGCAACGCCCATGCCGACGATCTGCCCATCGTCGCTGAATGCGGCGGCATGATGGCGCTTGCGAATCAGCTTGTGGACATCGAGGGCGCGACGTGGTCGATGGCCGGCATCTTGCCCGGAAAAGTCAGCATGCAAAAGCGGCTTGCTGCGCTCGGTCCTCAAGCCTGGACAACTGCACAGGGAGAGTTACGCGGCCACGCATTCCACTATTCGCACATGGAGTCGACGTTGCAGCCGATGGCACACACTATCAAGCACCCGATGAATATCGAGGGTGAACCGATTTATCGCGTCGGTTCGCTCACCGCGTCTTATTTTCATGCGTATTTCCCTTCCTGCCCTCAGGCAGTGGCAAGTCTCTTTCTTCAACCGACAACACCATGACGGCCACACTTGTGATCGGCGGCGCCCGCTCGGGTAAAAGCGCACATGCTGAAGCGCTAGCAACAGCATGTGGAAAGCGGGTGATCTACATCGCCACCGCCCAAGCCGGCGATGCTGAAATGACCAGCCGTATCGCCCACCATCGCCAGCGACGCGATGCGGCATGGAAGACGATGGAAGAGCCGCTCGCCCTCGGCACGGCCATCGCACAATGGAGCAGGCCGGACACGGTGATCCTGGTCGATTGCCTTACGGTGTGGCTATCCAATCTGCTCTTTTCCAAACTACATGATTATCCCGACATTGGCCCCATCGTTCCGCCTGAGGCATTTAACATTGAACGAGAATCCCTGTTTGACGCGATTGCCAATGCAAACGGAGACGTGATACTGGTATCCAATGAAGTCGGCATGGGCGTGGTGCCGCAAGGTGCGATTTCACGCTGGTTTGTCGATGAAGCAGGGCGCTTGAATCAAGCGGTGGCCGCGCTCTGCGATCGCGCTGTGTTCATCGTGGCCGGCTTGCCGATCATGCTCAAAGGACAGCCATGCTGATGGGTATCTCGCCCCTGTGGGTTGCCATGATGATGGCAACGGGCGTGCTGCTCGACTGGTTGCTGGGTGAAGCGAGCCGTTTTCATCCGCTGGTCGGCTTCGGCAAGTTCGCGGGCAAGATCGAAGCTTTGCTGAACCGGGGAAGCAGCTTGTATCTCCGTGGCGTTGCAGGCTGGATGCTTGCCGTGGTACCGCTGGTAGCGCTGTCGATAACCATCATCCACCTTGCCCACCAGATGCACTGGATGTTTGCCGCCGCACTGCACGCCATCCTGCTGTATTTCTGCATTGGCCTGCGCAGCCTTCGCGATCACATCATTCCGATTGCGGAGGCGTTGGCAAGCGGCGACCTTGCCGCGGCGCGCAAGCTGACATCGCGCATCGTCAGCCGCGATACCGGGCGTGCCAGTGAAGGCGATCTCGCCAAGGCCGCGGTTGAATCAACATTGGAAAACGGCAACGATGCGGTCTTTGGCACACTGTTCTGGTTTGCGGTTGCCGGTGGACCGGGTGCATTACTGTTTCGGCTCGCCAATACGCTCGACGCCATGTGGGGATACCGCAATCCACGATTTCTCTCCTTCGGCTGGATGGCCGCACGCGCCGACGACGTACTCAACTGGATTCCCGCGCGGCTGACCGCGTTGTCGTATGGCGTACTTGGCGATACCCGACGCGCGCGCGAATCCTGGATGACGCAGGCTGCGGCATGGCCTAGTCCGAATGCCGGTCCCGTGATATCGGCTGGAGCCGGTTCACTCGGACTGGCTTTGGGCGGCACCGCTGAATATGACGGCATCGTCGAAACCCGGCCGCCCTTGGGCATCGGGCGCGAGGCCCAAGGAGAAGACATCGCCCGCGCATGGCAACTGGTGGCACGTACTACGCTTCTGTGGCTTATTGCAGCGGGCGGGTTGGCATTTGTGCTGGAAAGGACCTTTCATGCTTGAACATGGCGGTAACCTGCGCGATGCGGCCGAGCGCTTCGGTCGGCCCGAAGCCGACTGGCTCGACCTGTCGACCGGCATCAATCCGGTGTTCTATCCCATCCCGGCAACAGCACCCAATGCATGGCATCGGCTTCCTCAGCCCGACCGCGCATTGGTCGAAGCGGCGCAAACCTATTACGGCGCCCCGCGAATGATGCCGGTGGCAGGAACGCAGGCTGCGATACAGGCCTTGCCAAGACTGCGCGATCAGGCGAGCGTCATCATTTCGGCGCCTTCCTATGCCGAGCATGCGCATCGCTGGCGTCAGGCTGGACACGTGGTTCGCGAGGTGGACTACGATAGGCTGGCGGTGCACATCGCCGAGGCCGATGTCGTAGTGGTGGTCAATCCCAACAATCCGACCGGCGCCATGATTGCCCCTGACACCCTTCTCGGGTGGGCAGAGCAACTTGCGGCACGCGGTGGCTGGCTGGTGGTCGACGAGGCGTTCGGCGATACCGCGCCGGAGATGAGTGTTGCACGCTGGACCGATCGGCCGGGCTTGATTGTGCTGCGCTCGGTCGGAAAATTTTTTGGCCTTGCAGGACTGCGGCTTGGCTTTGTCGCCGCTGACCAGAAATTACTGAACCAGCTTGCCGAGTGGATCGGCCCATGGTCGGTCAGCGGTCCGGCGCAACAGATCGGCACCGCCGCATTGTCCGACTTCACGTGGCAAAGAGAAACGCATGCCAGGCTGCTCCGCGACGGTGAACGCTTGCGTGGCCTGCTATCGGCGTATGCAATTGCATCAAGCGGTACAGCGCTGTTCCAGTGGTGGCCCGAGAAGCATGCAGAAGCGTTCGCACATCACATGGCGGAACGCGGCATCTGGGTGCGGTTGTTTGTCCATCAGGCGCGTGGTATCCGGCTGGGATTGCCCGGCAACGAAGCAGGATGGCAGCGACTGGCTGCAAGCCTGGATGACTGGAAAAGGGAAATCTGATGATCGAAAAAGTACGAGCGCAAGTCCGGATACAAATATGGATCGCACTGGCTGCACTACTGAGTGTTCAAGCCGTTCCTGCCAAGGCTGCGATCAGCATGCGCGACGATGCAGGCGACTTGGTGACGCTCGCGCAGCCGGCGCGGCGCGTGATCTCACTTTCGCCGCATGTAACGGAAATGTTGTTCGCCGCCGGTGGCGCGGATCGCATTGTGGGGACGGTCAACTACAGTGATTACCCGCCTGCCGCAAAAAACATTCCGCGCGTCGGCGACAATCGCTCCGTGGATATCGAACACCTGCTGTCGCTGAAGCCCGATCTGCTGGTGGTCTGGCGTCACAATGCATCGTCACGTCAGATGGATCAGCTTAGACGCCTCGGTATTCCATTGTTTTATAGCGACCCGCACAAGCTGGAAGACATTCCGGAGTCAGTGTTGCGGCTTGGTCGGCTTATGGGCACCGAACAGCAGGCACAGCAAAGCGCGGGCGAACTGCGCAAGCAACTCGAAACCCTTGTCTCAGCGTATCGCAACCGGCCCCGGGTCCGCGTCTTTTACCAGGTATGGGACAAGCCGCTGTACACACTCAATGAGCGGCACATCATCACCGACGCGATCCGCGTTTGCGGCGGGGAAAACATTTTCGCGTCCTTGCCTATGGCTGCGCCAAGCATCACGCAAGAAGCCGTGGTCAAGGAAAATCCGGAAGTGATCGTCAGCGGCGACAGAAACGACCAGACTGTCAGCGGCATCGAAATCTGGAAGCAGTATCCATCCATGCTGGCGGTCAAGCGTGGCAACCTGTTCGCCATTGACGGCAACCTGATTAATCGTTCCGGGCCGCGCATCATCGATGGTGCCGGTGAACTATGTGCGCGCCTCGAACAGGCAAGGGGCCGTCGCGGAGACCGTCCATGAGCTGCTACCGGCGTATTGCATGTCTCAGCACCGAGGCGGTCGAAACTCTCTACGCGCTTGGTGCGGAAGACTTGATCGTCGGGATTTCTGGCTTTACGGTGCGGCCTGCACGCGCCCGCAGCGAGAAGCCAAAAATCAGCGGATTTTCCTCGTCGCGTATAGAACGGATACTGGCGGTGGAGCCGGATCTGGTCATCGGTTTTTCCAACATGCAGGCGGATATCTGCCGTGACCTTGCCGCAGCAGGTATCGAGGTCCATTTGTTCAATCAGCGTGATATTGCGGGCATCCTTCGCATGGTGCGGGCGCTGGCGGTGCTGGTGGATCGCGGAGAAGCTGGAGAACAACTCATCGCCGACCTGCAGACAACGATTGCCTCGGTCACCAGCCAGTTACTGTCCGAACTCACGCGTCCCCGTGTCTATTTTGAAGAATGGAACGATCCACTCATCAGCGGTATTGGCTGGGTATCCGAAATGGTTGCGCTTGCCGGCGGAAACGATGTTTTCGCCGATCTGGCTGCGCATTCGAGCGCGAAGGAACGCATCATCGCCGATCCGGCTGAAGTGATCCGGCGTGCCCCCGACATCATCATTGGCTCCTGGTGCGGCAAGAAATTTCGGGCCGAAGCCGTGTGCGAGCGTGAAGGCTGGGATGCCATCCCGGCGGTACGCAACCGCATGGTCCTCGAAATCAAATCCGCCGACATCCTGTCGCCCGGACCGTCCGCCATTACGGAAGGCTTGCCGCAACTGGCCGACATCATTCGCCGCTGGCATCAACAACAATCATGAATTTCCCATTCCCTACCCTGATGGTGCAGGGCACCACCTCCGACGCCGGCAAGAGTACCGTTGTTGCCGCTTTGTGCCGCCTGCTCGCACGCGATGGTATCCAGGTCGTTCCTTTTAAGCCGCAGAACATGGCGCTCAATAGCGCAGTGACAACGGATGGCGGCGAAATCGGACGTGCGCAGGCCTTGCAGGCACAGGCGGCCGGATTGCAACCGCACACCGACATGAATCCGGTCCTTCTCAAGCCGTCCAGCGATACCGGGGCCCAGGTCATCATTCACGGCCAGGTGCGCGCCGACATGAACGCCCGCGATTACCATCAGTACAAAACGGTGGCGATGGGTGCGGTACTTGAATCCCACCGCCGGCTAAGCGCCCAGTACCAGGTCGTCATGGTGGAAGGCGCCGGCAGTCCCGCGGAAATCAATCTGCGCGACCGCGACATCGCCAATATGGGCTTCGCGGAAGCGGTCGACTGCCCGGTGATTCTGGTCGCCGATATCGATCGCGGCGGCGTGTTCGCGCACATCGTCGGTACGCTGTCCTGTCTGTCCGAAAGTGAGCGGACGCGCATCGTCGGCTTCGTGATCAATCGATTCCGTGGCGATATCAGCTTGCTGCAACCCGGCCTCGATTGGCTGGAGCAGCAAACCGGCAAACCCGTTCTTGCCGTGCTTCCGTATCTGCACGGTTTGTTTCTCGACGCGGAAGATGCGGTCAAGCCGGAGCAGAACGAGCAGGGCAGTTTCCGTGTCGTCGTGCCGGTGCTGCCGCGCATCAGCAACCACACGGACTTCGACGCGTTGCGTGCACAACCGGAAATCGACTTGCGTTTCATTGGTCCTGGCGAGGCGATTCCTCCTGCGGACCTGATCATTCTTCCTGGCAGCAAGAGTACGCGCGCCGATCTGGAATGGCTGTTACGCAACGGTTGGGATGACGCCATACGCAAGCATGTGCGTTACGGTGGCAAGGTGATCGGCATTTGCGGTGGCTATCAGATGCTCGGCCGTTCCGTGTCCGATCCGCATGGCGTCGAAGGAACGCCTGGCGTGACGCAAGGGCTTGGGTTGCTCGATGTCGACACCGAAATGACGCAGGCCAAGCGCCTGGCGCGCGTGGAGGGGCGCTGCGCATTCGCCGATGCCGTGGTGACCGGCTACGAAATCCACATGGGTCAAACCGGTGGTCCGGCAGCGGAAAGAGCAGCCTTCCAGATTGATGGTCGTGCGGAAGGCGCACGTTCGGAGGATGATCTGATTCTTGGGACCTATCTGCATGGCGTCTTTGATGCGCCGGAAGCGATGCGTGCTTTGCTCGAATGGGCAGGTCTGAAAGACGTCAAGCCCGTCGACCTTGCCTCGCTGAGAGAAGCAAGTATTGACCGAATTGCGGATGCGGCTGAGCCGTTGTATCAGGCACTGATGAAATACAGATGAAATTTCCCTGCGTGCATGGCACGCAGGGTGTGCGGGATTGCACATCGTACATCTTGTACACCTTGTACATCGATTGATGCCATGGTGTGCAATACACGCCGATACGTGCGGCTGAACTAACTCCTTTATTCGCCTGTCGATCAGGTCCGTCGGGTGCTCTGGTCCGAAGCACGTGCCTGTGAGCTCACCATGCTTGCCTCAAAAGCCTGCATCTGTACACCGAGCGCCGTCATGTCGATGCTGGACTGCTGCACTTTCGGGAACAGGCTTTGCTCTTCGCTTTCGACGTGATGCATCACCGAATCGCGCAACTGCGTCATCAGTTGATCGTACTGCGCATCACCTACGTTCATGGCACTCAGCTGATCCATCATTTGCCGCGCTTCCTGATGTTCCTGTTCGCAGTGATCCACCAGCGATGGGTCGGCTTCATGGACCTTCGGGTAGAAAACGGTTTCTTCCAGGTTGGCATGCATGTCCAGCAATGCAAGAATGCGCGGCCCTGCTTCCTGCTTTACCTTCATGTCATGCGTACTCAGATAGCGCTCGAACAGTTGCCGCACAAAATGATGGTCTGCCTTCAATGCTTCGAGCGGTTGATCGACAGGAAATCCGGCGCTGCTGCGATGCTCATGGGGTTCCATATCCATTCGTGTCTCCTTGATGCCAAAATTGGCAAAGAACTAGAGTTTAGAAGACACCCTACGGATAACAAGGTTTCATCATGCTGCCGTCGGCCTCTAAAATTTGCCTTGCGAAATAAACGCGCTGCCTCACATGCCGATTCCAGTACGAAGGTATAAGAACGGCTGCGATTGTTACGCCGCCTTTTCCGCTCTCCGTTGCAGCACAAAAATCGGTTGTGCCCAATGCGTGTCTTTTTTCTTCTTGCTGGTGATCAGCGTCAGTTCGGAAGGATCGTAGACATCCGTATTGTGCGTCAGCGGCGTTGTCATCAGGTATTGCGCATCGGTGTTCTTGAGGAACTCGCCGACCAGCTGAATGTTACGAATATCAAGGTGGGCAAACGGTTCATCGATGAAGACAAATCCGCCAGAACCATCATCCGACTTCAGCAAGCCGATCAACAGGATCAGCGACTTCATCACTTGCTGGCCGCCGGAGGCTTCGCCATCATTCAATCCGATCGGACCCTTGCCATCGAATTTGAAACGCACCTGCAAGCCGGCCTGCGCAAGTTGCACGTCGTCATTTTCAAGACGTACCGGATCGGTATGGACTTCGATGTTGGCAAGCTCGCCGAGCTCCTTGATATTGCGGCTGTAAGTCTTGATGGTATAGCGCAGACGTTCGATGTAAGCACCGCGCGCATTTGTGGTTGCCTCTATCGCACGGTTGTTCTGATAGCGACGTTCTTCGGTTTCGGCCTGTCGTCCCTGTAGCAAGGCGGTCAGGCGCACATGCTGGTCGACGACCGTGGAATCCGTTTCCCAGTCGTCGCGTTCCAGATCGGTTGCGAGGTGGCCGATACGCAGGTTTACCTGGTGCGCATTCTGGTGCTGCTCGACCAGCTCGGCACGGCGGGATGGACGTCGCCATGCACCTGGTAGATGACGCCAGTTCTTGCGGATCTCCGACAGCGCCTTTGCGTGGGCGGCGCGGTCTTCCTGGGTACGCTTCTGCGATTGCCGGACATAGGCTTCGCTGTCGGCAAGCGCGCGCTTCGCGTTTTGCCAGGCACTGTCAGCAAGCGTGCGTTCCTCGGTCGCTTTCTTGATCAGCGGGAAGAGTTCGCCGAGACGTGATCCCACGTCGGTACGGGTCGCCTTCAGCGGCGTGGCGTTATGCGTTGCCTCATCGAACTCCGCCTGACGTGCTACCAATTCTTTCGCCGCATCGACGCCGGCAATACGGGCTTTCAGCGCGCTGACTTCACTCGCCATCTTGCTGATGCGCAGGGTCAACTGGTCTTCCTGCGCTTCGAGTTTGGGTAGCGACTGTTGCAGCGCTGCGAGGCGCTGGGCGCGACCGGCTTGTCCGAAGCGATAACGCGATGCCTCGACATACACGGAGCGTCCGCCGCGGCGTTCGCGATGGTAGGCTTCCGGCGTAATCCATTCTTCGCTCGATGGCAGCTTCATGCCGGCCTCGGCGGAGTCGACACGCGTGATCCGGGCCAGTTGCTCGATCAGCCATCCCGGCGCCTTGGCCGTAAAGCGGACCACGGACAGCAGGCTCTGATCCTTGACCTCGGGTGCCGACACGCGATCGGCCACGATGAAATGCGCATACTTTTCCTTTTCGCCGATGCGAAAAGCCGCGGCTGCGTCCCGTGCATGTTCCAGCAGAATGACGGAGGTATAGCCGCGCAGCATGCCTTCCACCGCGCCTTGCCAGCGCGCATCGGTGACCTCGACGATATCGGGCAGGATGGTGTGCGCAATATTGGCTTCACTCAATGCGCGCCGCATGATGCGCACGTTTTCCGGATCGGGCAGGGCAGCCTTGCTTTCCAGTGCGGCGATCGCGGCGCGTTCCGCCGCGATACGTGCAGCCAGGTCGTCGCGCGACTGGCGCTGGCGTATGTACTCGGCTTCCTTTTGCTCCAGTTCGGCGGCCACATCGGCGATATCCGCGCCGGCATCGGCGGCCAGCTTTTGCAAGCGGGTTTTCTGTTCCAGGAGGCTTTCCAGCGGTTTCAATTTGCCGTTGATGTCGCCAAGTCGTTTTTCGAGTACCGACTTTTCTTCCTCCAGTGCGGACTCATGCTGATGCGCGCTGCTCAGCGCGGCGGCGCGTGCTGCAAGATCGACGCGCTTCTCGGACAACTGTGCATCCTGTGCGGCAAGCGTAGAACGCGTATCGCGCAAGGCGACGCTGGTGGCCTTGGCTTTCTCGCGAATCTCGTGGTACTGCAGCGTCGGCAGCACTTCTTCCTGCAGGTCGCGCTGCTCCTTGTTCAGACCTTCCCACTGATGGTAATTGGCCGCGCGCAGACGCAGCCGTTCCTGATTGGTCTGGGCGGATTCCAGTTCGGCTTCAAAGCGCTGCAGTTCGGTTTCGGTATCGCGCTGATGGCGCTTCGCTTCATCGTAGGCATCTAGCACCTCCTTGTCGCCAAAGACCTGGAATACCAGGTCCAGCAACTGCCGGGGCGCGTATTCGCAGAGCTTGTCGGTTTCGCCTTGCTCCAGTGCCAGCACTTTTGCCATGGCCGGTGACAGGCCCGCATTGGCGAGGCGCTTGCGGTAGCTTTCCAGACCCAGCCAGTCGGTCGCATCCTGTACTTCCTCGATCTGGACTGCGCCTGCGCGCATCAGGTATTGACGCTTCCAGTCGCCGCCGTTTTTCTGGATCTGGCAAAACAGCGTGACTTCATCTTCGCTGAAGAAACCCGATGCGCGAAATGGTCGATTGGAAAGCTGCCGGCCGGTTGCGCGATTGTCGACTACTGCGCGCAGCCACGATGTCTGCTGACCGGCATGACGCGCATAGTGTTTGTAAGAGCGCCCCATCGAGCAGTCGAGACCGAACAGCGTGCGCAATGCATCGAGCAGGGTGGTCTTGCCCGAGCCGTTTTGTCCGGCAATGGTGATGATCTTGGCATCCAGCGGTATGTTTTTGACGCGTTGCCAGTAGTCCCAATGGACCATTTCCAGCGATTTGATATGAAACATGCGAATCCTGTTGCTTATTGTTCGTGGTGCGCGGCGGGCGACGATGCCTGGTCGCGGTCCTGCGATTCAGGCTGCGGGAAGTGGATGATTGCGGCTTCTTTCGGCGGTGGACGATGAAAGATATCGGCCAGTGCGCCATTGATGATGCGGTCCTTGAGGGTATCCGTATCCATCATCAGGTCGAGCAGCGGACCTTCGACAATCATGTCGCCGCGTCGCTCGATGAAACCCAGCTTGTTGAGCTGGCCGAGGTTGATATCCATGCGCGTCTTCTTGCCAAGCTTGTCGCCAAAATCGGCAAGCAGCGCCTTGTAGGAAATTCCCATCGATGCATCTTCCGCGCGTGGCATGGGCTTGTCCTTGCCGAACATGTCTTCCTGGTTTTCCAGCGCATTCTGGTGCGCTTCCTGCCGTTCTCGCTTGGGCAGAATGATCATCGCCCACAGCACGACGAGGAGGGCGACGCCATCGCGCGCAAGCCCCATGTTGTTGTTCTGCCAGACTTCGCGTGACCCGAAGATTTTCGGCTCGATCTCGCGGGCGAGCGCAAGCGTGACGTTATCGGCGTAGACGTTGTCGAGAAACTTCAGGCCGCATGCCGCAAGGCGTGTATCGATATCGAGACGAAATACATCATCGGTCAGCGCACGCTTGACCAGTTTGTTTTCGCGCGACAGGGTCTGATGCGTCATCAGTTGCGCGATCAGGATTTGTGCATCGTCAGTCATGCTTGGTGTCCGGTGTCAGTTCTTGTGTATCTTGCTTGTCTTGTTTGAGTGTTTTTGCTGTCAGCGTCGCGTTGGAGATGGCCGCGACATGCGGATCTTTCAGCTTGATCATGCCGTCCTGCGGCGCAAATTCCAGCGGCAGTCGCGCCATGGTCGCGGTGCCGCCCTGCAGTGCGGCTTCGCTTTCATCGCCGAGCAGCGGCAGCAGTGAGGCGCGATACGAGGCGACGGCAAAGTTCGCCGGCAGCAGGGTGTCATGGACCCTGGTCGAGGCGTCAACGGAAGTGGCAAAGCTGCTGAGCCGGTTGAGCCAGCTATCCAGTTCGATTGGGGTCGTGCTGGCTTCACTTTGCATGACCGTGGCGTTTTCGCCTGCAGGCAGTTCGGCGACCGGCGTCGCGTTCTTGTCGGCGAACAGTTCGGCTTCGGCAACGTCGATCATTTCGGAAGGCGTAATGAACATCGGCGTTACCGGCAAGGCAACCGCGTCGCGGGCCAGGCCCGCAAGGTCTTCATGCGCCATCAGCCAGGTCTTGATGTCGGTGGTCGACAGACCGGACTGGCCCAGATGCACGCGCTGCCGTTCGATCTGGTTGAGTGCGCGGGAGAACATGCCTTGCATATTGAGCAGGGCGCTCTGCGCGCGGCCAATGGCCTGTGCCGCCCTGTGGGTCGCCGCGTCCGCGTTCGGGTCATTGGTGATCGCGTGGAGGACCTCGGACCCCTTTTCCACCCAGTCGCAAGCGGTGTTCCATTTTTCCTGCGCCGTGCGCAGCCGGAACTCGGAGCCGGATGCAATCGCATCGCGAAATTCCTCGGTCAGGTCGACCAGGCGGCCCAGCAGGTGCTGAAGCTGCTCGACCGTGACGCCACCCACCGCCTGCGAACCCGCTACCTGGGACAGCAGGAAGCCCATATCGCCGTCGTCCTCATCCTGCGCCAATGCCATCAGGCTGTCGATGGCCGCGAGCACATTCCGCGCAAGCGGCGTGATCCGGTAGACACCCTGCGGCGCGTCCCAGGACAACAGCTGGTGCGAGCGCAGGCGGTACAGCACGGTTTCCAGGCTCTCCGGCTCCAGGTAACCCAGCCGGGTATTGATATCGGCGCGCGTCAGGGTGGGCGCTGCCGCATCGGAAGCCAGTTCCTGCAAGACCAGAAGACGGACCAGTACCGCATCCGAGCCGCCATAGAACAGGGCGGTGAAGGCGGTCAGCAGCGGCTGGGCGCGCCTGAGTCGGTGGACCTGTTCAATGTCGTCAGGGGAGATGTTCGGCCTGAAATAGGCCTTGAGAGAAGTCTGCTGCTCCTCATCCGGCACGGTGGCCGCATTCGGTGAAAAATTCTGCATCCCGTTATTTTAAGGCACCCCGGCTGCCGGGCAGAAACAAATGGCTGCAGACTCTGTAACAGTGTGAAAAAGCCTCATGCTATGCTTGCATGAATGTTGTCCGGATGGAATTTTGATAGCGTTAAATCGGTATTACACGTTACCAGCGGAGGAATCCTATGCCAGTCATCGTCATCGCCAATCCCAAGGGGGGCGTCGGCAAAAGTACGATTGCGACCAACCTGGCTGGTTTTTTTGCCAAGCAGGGGCAGAAGGTCATGCTCGGTGATGTGGATGTCCAGCAGAGTTCCCGCGCCTGGCTGGCATTACGACCAGGAAGCCTGTCCCGGATCGTTCCCTGGGATATCGTCGATGGCCATGTTGCCAAGCCGCCCAAGGGCACTACCCATATCGTACTGGACACACCGGCAGGTCTTGCCGGAAGCCGGCTGGACGAAATCATGCGGCTGGCGGACAAGGTGGTTGTTCCGCTACAGCCGTCAATGTTTGATATTTTGGCAACGCAGGAATTCTTGCAACGTCTTTCCGGCCCTATGGGCAAGCAAAAAGTAGGTGTGGTCGGTATGCGGGTCAACGTACGCACCCGGGCCGCTGATCAATTGGCCCACTATGTTCAGGGACTTGGTCTGCCGGTGCTTGGCTACCTGCGCGATACCCAGAACTATGTGCAACTGGCAGCCCACGGCGCGACCCTGTGGGATGTGGCGCCATCCCGGGTCGAGCGGGACCTTGAGCAGTGGCAGCAACTGGTTGCATGGGTGGATCAGTAGCAGTGATACCTGCCGGTGTCTTAACCGGATGTCGTGCGGATAGATGCGGATGGAAGCAATCACCTCGCGCGGTTCAACGCCGGGTATTCTCGTCACCGGCCGCATCGGACTCGCTGGTCGCTGCCTGTGATGTGCCGGAAGCCGATGTGTCGCCGCTGGCTGCGAGGAGACGGCCGTTAGCAGTACGCTGGCCGTCCCGGAATTCGCCTTCCCAGACGGCACCATTTGCCCACGTCAGACGTCCCTGACCGCTGCTTCTGCCTCTGGCCACACTGCCGACATAGACGTCCCCATTGCGGAAACGAGTGACGCCCTGTCCATGCGGCAGGCCATCGCGGACATCGCCTTCGTAGCGTGTGCCATCGGCAAAGACCTGGACGCCCCGGCCATTCGGCACACCATTCCGGATTTGCCCTTCATAACGCGAACCGTCTGAAAACACCAGCACACCGCGCCCGTCCGGCAAGCCGTTCCGGATATCGCCTTCATAGCGGTTTCCGTTGGCGAACACCAGGGTGCCGCGGCCATTGGGTTCGTTCCTTGCCCAATCGCCGTTATAGCGTTGCCCATTGCTCCACACAAACTGCCCTTTTCCTTCCTTGGAGCCCTTGACCAGCGTGCCGTCGAAGCGATCGCCATTGTTCCAGACGATCCGTCCCTTGCCGGATACCAGTCCGGTAGACGGATCGGCGGTGAAATCGCCGGTCATGGTCTGGTCCGCATGGCGGTAGGTCTTGCGGCCAGGTGCGCTTGCCGTGTCGGGAATGCCGGCAGGCTCGGTGGCCGGGGAAGTCGATGGTGATGATGATGGCCGGACCGGGACCGGCGACTGGGAGGCAGGCGACGCTGTAGAGGAAGCGGCGCTGCGCTCCGTCCGCGCGGCAACTTGCGTATCCGCAGCGGGAGCCGGCGTGCGTGTTCTGGAATCCGCTGTCGCAGGTGCAGGTGTAGAAGAAGCTTGTGCATCGGATGCGGCGCTCTTCGATCCGGCAGCCTTTGCGCTGGTGCTGCGGTCGGCCGTCGAAGTGTCCGGCGTCTTCGACTGCGAACGTTGCGCAGCAGCCAGGTCCGGCTGGGACTTCGCCCGCAGGCGGAGTTCGGCAAGCCGTTGTCTCGCTGCGACATGATTGGCGCCGGTGGGATAGCGACCCAGATAGGCTTCATAGGCGGTAATCTGATCGATCGTGCTTGCGACTCGCCATTGCTCGCGTTCCGCGGCGGCAAGGCGCTCAGCTTCCTTGGCCTTCGCCTGTTCTTCCTGAGAAGGTTCGGCCGGGACGGGTTTTTCTGGTGTCGCCGCAGCCTTCGGTGGCATTGTCTGCCTTGGTGGAGCGGTTATGGCCGCCTGGGGTGGAATGACCGGCGATTCACCAAAGCGGCCCACTGCGGGAGCGGGGGCTTCCACTGCCGGACTTGAAGGCGCCGGCGCTGTTTCATTACGGGCCACCGGAGCAGGGAGCGGGGACCCAAACGGCGGGATCTCGGCTGCTGGCGCCTCGGACGGCGTACTGGCAGGGGGGGCGGCTTGTCGTTGCTCCGCAGTGGCGACCGTGGCGCCGCTATCGTTGTCTTCGCTGTCGTCGCTGCCGAATAAGTGTCCCCCTCCAACCGCAAGACCGAGCGCCACGCCCGCGACCAGAACGATGCCGGAGGCGATCAGCGCCGACTTGCGCGATCTGGATGCGGCGGGAAATGTATTTTTTTGCTGAGACGCAGGAAGCCTCCAGTCAGGCTCGGTTTCGGTCTCGGTCTCCGGTTTAATTGGTTTAAGTGGTTTATGTGGTTCAAGTGCGGCGGTTGCGGTGACTGGTCTTGCCTGAGTCTGGGTCGCCAGGGACTCGCGATGGCTGCGTATGGCTTCGCGCCCGTGCGTGGCCCGGCTCGCTGGCGATTCCGGTCCCTTGCCCTGCGCATTCAATATCATCCGCATTGCACTGACTGTCTGGATGCGCTGCTCGGGCCGTACCGACAACGCACTGTCAAGGGCTGCGAGCAGCGCGCCGCTATAGGCACCTCCGCCGATCTCGCGCGCCGGGCGCAAGGTATCGTTGACAATGCGTTGCATCGCCGGTGGGGGTGCCTTGCAGGCAATCAGATAATAGGCAACTGCGGCGATAGAGTAGATGTCCGTCCACGCGCCTTGCTGTGCGCCCGCCATCTCGGGGTACAGTTCGATGGGGGCAAAACCGCGCGCCAATGTGCCGGATTCCCTTCCCAGCGTTTCAGCAATGACCAGTTGCGCGGCATCGATTTCCATCAGCAGCGGAGGGCCGTCTTCCCGCACCAGGATATTGGCGGGAGAAATGTTGCCGTGGCAGGACTGTGCGCGATGGACGGCTTCGACTGCGTTCAGCAAGTGCAGGATTAACGCCCTGACCCAATCTTCGTTGATGGTGATCCTGCGTTCGGCAAATGCCTGTTGCAGCGTCATGCCTTCGTATAAGGGCATGACGGCGTATGCGGTATTGTTGGCTTCCCAATAGCGCCGAATCTGGATCAGCGATGGCGATTGCAGGCGGCTTAGCAATAGCGCCTCGTTGATAAAGCCGCGCAAGCCTGCCTGAAATGGCACGTAATCTTCTTTGGACTTCGGCCTGAGCGAAAGATCGACATCCCGGGCGGTAATGCCCCTGGGCAAATATTCTCTCAACGCCATGTGCCGGTGCAGTGAATGATCAAAGGCCAGGTAAACAATGGACGCTGCACTTTCGCCGATCACGTCCACAATATTGAGCTGCTCCACGCGGGTTCCGGCCGGGAGAGCATAGGACGAGTGCGCTACTCGATGATCCCCGTCGATGCGATTCCGGATTGGATGGCTAGCGTGTCCGGGTTTGGTGTTGTCATCTGGCATGTTCATTACTTGCAAACTATAAATGGAGTGGATCACCGGTATGGCAAGGATGGCAAGCCGGGATCAGTGGTGCGGGCGGCGCATGGCGATCAAAGGCAAAGTTACCTTGAAGACACGTCACTCTAGAAAGGCGCGCTGAAAGGAGTAAGGCAGGGCGCATCATATGCGACGTTGCTCAGCATAGCCTGCACAGCTTTACGCGTGTCGATCTTGGTCAAACAAGCTTGCGTAAAGCTTTGTCGGCTCCTCCGCTGTATGCCGGCGCAAGAAGATGGCGCTACAAATATGCATCAGCTCAATTCGCCGTGCGATTGCATGCCTGTTTGTTTTGCATGGACTGCGCCGACCGCATGGTTGCGTATGTATTCCTATTGCGGAATTTATTGCTGACTTGATTCGCCCGCTTACCGTTTCACCCTGACGGCATCGAGTCGTTTGCATAATGCTTCGGTCCCGTCGAGAATCCGCGGGCCGGATCGATTGAGCAGTTCGCCATCGATCAGAATGAGGTTGGCGCGTTTGACCGCCGTCATGCCGGAGAAGCGCTTCCAGCCGGCGAGAACGTCGTCTTGTTCGCCGCCGCTGGCAATGATGGCTTCCGGATCCGCCTTGATGACGGCTTCGATGCTGACCGTGGGCGCTATTTGCTTCAGCCCGGAAAACACATTTTCAGCACCGCAGACACGCAGCGCTGACGAGACCATATGTGTGCCATTGAGCGTCATCAGCGGCGTGCGCCAGATCTGGTAAAAGACACGAACATTGCGACGCTGCTGATAGCTATTCTGAAGGCTTTTCAAGCGCTGGCGAAAGTGATCGGCGGCGGCTTGTCCGATTGCGTCGGTACCGGAAAGCCGTGCCAGCTTTTCAATCGAGGCGGCGATGGCAGCAAAGTCGTAGGGCTCGCTCTTGTAGACCGTGATACCGAGTGCTTCCAGTTTCGCAAGCTGCGCGGCGGCATTGCCGTTGTTCCAGCCCACGACCAGATCCGGTTTGAGTGCCAGGATACGCTCCAGGTCAAGCGTGACGCCATTCCCTACCGATGCAATGCGCTTTGCTTCTGGCGGAAAGTCGCTGAATTCGGTGACGCCGACGATCTGCGTGCCTGCGCCTGCGGCAAAAAGCATTTCAGTGGTGTGCGGTGCAAGGCTAACGATGCGGTGTGCAGGGCGGTTGAGTGTAACAGCACGTCCGGCATCATCGGTAACGGACACGGACACGGCCGCGTGCGCAGCTTCGGCAAACGTGAGGAATGCGGCGGCCAGCAGCAGCGATGATGCGTATGCGGTCATTTTTCGCGTCGTCGACATCGCTGACATCATCGACATCGCTGACATCATCGACCGCCGAGGCCGTGTCACAGTGTTCTCAGATTTCGAGATTGTCGATCAGGCGCGTGGCCCCGAGTTTGGCGGCGGCGACAACGACGAGTTGTTCCCCCTTTGCGAGATCGCCTGCTGAAGGCGGTTGCAGGTCAGCACGCTTACGGATGGAAATGTAATCGGGCTTCCAGCCACGTCCTGCCAGTTTTGCCATCGCCTGACGTTCCAGTTCGAATACATCGAGATGGCCACCACGTACCTCGTCCGCTACTTCATTGAGTAACTGGTACAACGCAGGCGCTTCAGCGCGTTCTTCAGCCGACAGGTAGCCATTGCGGGAAGATAACGCCAAACCATCTTCCGCGCGAAAGGTATCGGCCGCAATGATCTCGGTCGGCATGGCAAACTGCTTGCACATGTTGCGCACAATCATTAATTGCTGGTAATCCTTCTTGCCGAATACGGCAACGCGTGGCTGTACGCAGGAAAACAGCTTAAGCACGACGGTTGTCACGCCAACGAAGAAGCCTGGACGGAATTCGCCTTCGAGAATGTTGCCGAGGTCGTCGGGAGGGCGTACGCGATATTCCTGCGGCTCCGGATAGAGATCCTTTTCGGTCGGCGCAAAAAGCACATACACGCCTTCCTTTTCCAGCTTCTCGACATCGGCCTGGAAGGTACGGGGATACTTGTCGAAATCCTCGTTCGGCCCGAACTGGAGGCGGTTGACGAAGATTGATGCGACAACCGGATCGCCATGCTTGCGTGCGAGGCGCATCAGCGACAGATGGCCTTCATGCAGGTTGCCCATGGTGGGCACAAACGCAGTGCGTAACTGCCCACGCAATTGGTCACGCAATTCATCGATGGAAGAAATGATTTTCATGGTTCACCGAATTAGGGAAAGAGGTTTTACGTTGCGCATTTCAACAGTGAGGTTGAACGCGCCCGTTGAGAATGATGAATGTCGTTGCCAAAACTCAGCTCGGAGAATAAGCCAGGCGCACGTAGATTGGTGCAAACGCTTCAGCCTGAGTGATTTCAATCAAGGTTTCCTTGGCAAGCTCGAGCAGTGCGATGAAATTGACGACCACGACCGGTACGCCGCGCGATGGATCGAACAGGTCAGCGAATTCGACGAACCTGGCCGATTGCAAGCGGCGCAGGATGCCGGTCATGTGTTCGCGTACCGACAGTTCTTCGCGGCTGATCGTATGGTGTGCGGTCAGCTTGGCGCGCTTGAGGATATCCGCCCAGACGGCTTGCAGCTCGCTCATGTTGACATCCGGCCAGCGCGTCACAACGCTTTGTTCGATATGGATTTGCGCGCGAACATAATCACGGCCCAGCTGCGGCAGGGTGTCGATCTGTTGCGCAGCGAGCTTCATTTGTTCGTACTCGAGCAGGCGGCGCACCAGTTCGGCGCGCGGATCTTCCGCTTCCTCGCCGGTGTCGGCTTTCTTGACCGGCAACAGCATGCGCGACTTGATCTCGATAAGCATCGCGGCCATCAGCAGGTATTCTGCGGCGAGTTCGAGATTGCGCACACGAATCTGATCGACATAGTCCAGGTACTGGCGCGTGACCTGCGCCATCGGAATGTCGAGGATATTAAAGTTCTGCTTGCGGATCAGATACAGCAGGAGGTCGAGCGGTCCCTGGAAGGCTTCAAGGAATACCTCGAGCGCATCTGGTGGAATGTAGAGGTCTGACGGCAGCTTGAACAGCGGCTCGCCGTAGAGTTTGGCGTAGGCCATGCCATCAATCACATTCGGCGTCGTATCCGGTTGACCGGCCAGCGCCAGTTCAGGCGCATCAGCCGGCAAATGCGCTAGCAGCGCGTCCTGCTCGATCGACATCAGAACTTGTTCTGGTAGACGTAAGGCTGTTGCTTGATGCGCGATTCCTCGGCCCGCTTGCGTGCGTCCAGGTCGATAGGCGCCTTATCCCAGAAAATGGCGCGGCCAGCCCGCTGTTTTTGCTCTAGTTCGGGATCCTTCTGTTTCAGTTCTTTCAGAAACTTGGTGAAGTCGGACTCGTATTGCGAAAATTTCATGGTGTTTGCGTATCAGGTCACAAGAAAATTGCTGCCACTATTCTACCTTGTCTTGCACGCAAAACCTTTACTTTGGCAAGGACATGCGGCGCAGCGACAGGATAGAGGGGGCGATTGTTGTCACACCGGCAATCAGCCTAGTCGCGAAGTATCCGGCGCATCACTGTCGGTGCCGGCTCAAGCGGGTTGGCGTGTGTGTATTCCAGCTCCGGCGCCAGCTCGAAACCATAGGCCGCGTAGAGATCGAGCAACCGGGTCTGGTCCGACCTTACCCCGAGACGAAGTTCGCAAATGTCGGATGCCTGCGCCTGGTGGATAACCGCTTCGAGCAGATGTTGCGACAAATGTTCGCCGCGGTGCTGCGGCACTACGCCCATCCGCATGATTTCCCAGACGTCAGAATCGGATTCCAGCGGAATCCAACGCACCGAGCCGATCGGCTCCTCGTCGCGCAGGAGGATGAATCCACCGCCGTGCTGCAAATCCTGACGGACGCGTACAGCCGTTTCGCGGTGCCCGCTGGAAGTTACTGCTACCTTGCCAGCCCATGCCGCCCGTGTCAGGCCGGCAATGAGCTGGACATCGTCGAGCGTCGCTTCACGCACTAGGATATTCATGGGCAGGGCATCCATCCAAGAAAGAATGCAGGCCACATGGCGGGTCGCATGGCAAACATCATCCGGTCTTAGCGCACCCGCATGCCAGGTTCTGCACCCGGCCACGGATTGAGGACATAGATGCCCGCATTGGTCTTTTCATCTGCGGCCGATGCTGCCAGCACCATGCCTTCAGAAATGCCAAACTTCATTTTGCGCGGGGCGAGATTGGCCACCATAACCGTCAGCTTGCCGACCAGATCTTCCGGTTTATAGGCGGACTTGATGCCGGAAAACACATTGCGCATACGGCCTTCGCCCACATCGAGAGTCAGGCGCAGTAATTTGTCCGAACCTTCCACGTGTTCGCAATTGACGATTTTGGCGATCCGTAAGTCGATCTTGCCAAAGTCGTCAATCTTGATCTCCGGCGCGATCGCTTCGATCGCGCCGCCGTTCTCGCTTTCTCCCTCTGAAGGGGAAGGCCGGGATGGGGTGGCGGAGGTCGGACCCGCTGCGGCTGATGCATTATTTGTAGCTGCCGCCTGCTCCGGCATTTCGAACAAGGCATCCAGCATTTTCGGATCGACTCGCTGCATCAAGTGCTCGAAAGTGGAAATTGCCGACGGCGCATTCTGCAAATCCGCCCAGGTAAGGTCGCGCTCGATACCGAACAGCGTCGAGACCTTGCGGGACGTAGCCGGAAGAATCGGGGCAAGATAGACCGACAGGTTGAAGAATGCGCGCAGCAGGTTACTGCATACTTCCTGCAGTTCCTGGTTGTTGGCAACGTCCTTCGCCAGTTCCCACGGTTTCTTGGTGTCGACGTACTGATTGACTTCATCAGCCAGGCCCATGACAAGGCGGATGGCCTTGCCATATTCACGCGCTTCGAAGGCTTCGCGGATCGCCGGTTCGTCCTCGGCAAAACGCGGACTCCAGGTCACCGTCGGGCTGAGCTCGCCGCCGAACCGTTTGGTAATGAAGCCTGCTGCGCGGCTGGCGATATTGACATACTTGCCGATCAAATCCGAATTGACGCGGGCTACGAAGTCTTCCGGGTTGAAATCGACGTCCTCCACCTTGGCATTCAGTTTGGCGGCAATGTAGTAGCGCAGCCATTCGGGATTCATGCCGATGTCAAGATAGCGTAGAGGCGAAATGCCGGTGCCGCGCGATTTCGACATTTTTTCGCCGCTGACGGTAATAAAACCGTGGACGAAGACATTCGTCGGCACCTTCAGGCCGGAAAACTTGAGCATCGCCGGCCAGAACAGCGTGTGGAAATAAATGATGTCCTTGCCGATAAAGTGATACTGCTCGGTAGCCGGGTCATTCATGAAGGCGTTGTAATCGCGGCCTGTCTTGTCGAAGTAGTTTTTCAGCGAAGCGAGGTAGCCGACCGGCGCATCCAGCCAGACATAGAAATATTTCCCCGGCGCGTCCGGAATCTCGATGCCGAAGTAGGGCGCATCGCGGCTGATATCCCAGTCACCCAGTCCTTCCTCGCCTTCCAGCCATTCCTTGGCCTTGTTGACGACTTCCGGTTGCAGGCGGCCGGGTTCCTGGGTCCATTCGCGGAGGAAACTTACGCACTTGGGATCGGATAGCTGGAAGAAGTAGTGTTCAGACGATTTCAGGACTGGTGTGGCGCCCGACAGGGTGGAGTACGGGTTGACCAGATCGGTCGGCGCATACACTGCGCTGCAGACTTCGCAGGAATCGCCATACTGATCCTTGGCGCCGCATTTCGGGCACTCGCCCTTGATGTAGCGGTCCGGCAAGAACATGTTTTTAACCGGATCGAAAAATTGTTCGATGGTCTTGGTTGTGATCAGCCTGGCATTGTCCCGCAGGCGTCGATAGATATCCTGCGACAACGCATGGTTTTCAGGCGCATCGGTCGAGTGCCAGTTGTCGAAGCTGATATGGAAGCCGTCGAGATACTGCTTGCGACCGGCGGCGATCCTGGCGACAAACTCCTGAGGCGTTACGCCTGCTTTTTCCGCGGCGATCATGATCGGTGCGCCGTGGGCATCGTCGGCACCGACAAAATGCACCTCGTTGCCTTGCATGCGCTGAAACCGCACCCAGATGTCGGCCTGAATATATTCCATGATATGGCCGATATGGAATGCGCCGTTGGCATACGGCAGGGCGGTCGTGACAAACAGCTTGCGGGACGGTGTGGTGCTCATTTGGCAATGCTTATTGAAAGAGGAAAACTGCCATTTTAGCAGTGCAGGGCCGCTTGACGCTGCATTGGCTGCAAAGGCAGCCCTTGCAGGAACAAGGAGTGGATTGGAACCCTGTTGTCGACAGGGTAAAATAGCGTATCTTTCATTCATTACGGCTTTGGCATCCCAAGGCCGTTTTTATTTGCCATGACCGTCCGCACCCGTTTTGCTCCCAGCCCGACCGGCTACCTACACCTTGGCGGCGCGCGCACAGCGCTGTTTTCCTGGGCCTACGCGCGCCACTTCGGCGGCACCTTCATCTTGCGCATCGAAGATACCGACCTGGAACGCTCGACACCGGAAGCCGTGCAGGCGATTCTGGATGGCATGAACTGGCTTGGGCTGCATCATGACGAAGGCCCGTTTTACCAGATGAAGCGCATGGACCGCTATCGTGAAGTGGTGGCCCAGATGCTCGAAGCGGGCACTGCCTATCTTTGCTATTGCACGCCTGAAGAAGTAGAAGCGATGCGCGAGCGTCAGCGCGCGGTGGGCGATAAGCCGCGCTACGACGGCACCTGGCGACCGGAGCCGGGGAAGACCCTGCCAGCCGTGCCTGAAGGACGCAAGCCGGTAGTGCGGTTCAAGAATCCGCTCGATGGCGATGTTAGCTGGAACGATGTGGTCAAAGGCCAGATCACAATCTCCAACCGCGAACTGGATGACCTGGTCATCGCACGCCCGGATGGCACACCGACCTACAATTTCTGCGTGGCGGTCGACGACTGGGACATGAAAATCACCCACGTCATTCGCGGCGACGACCATGTAAACAATACCCCGCGCCAGATCAATATCCTGCGCGCACTCGGTGCGCCGTTGCCCGAGTACGGTCATGTGCCGATGATCCTCGGCGCCGACGGTGAGAAACTGTCCAAGCGCCACGGTGCGGTCAGCGTGATGGAATATCCGGCACAGGGATACCTGCCGGAAGCCATGCTGAACTATCTTGCCCGACTCGGCTGGAGCCACGGTGACGACGAAATTTTCACGATGGAGCAGTTCCGCGAGTGGTTTGATCTGGATCACCTGTCGAAGTCGCCGGCCCAGTTCAATCCGGAAAAGCTGGCATGGCTCAACAACCACTACATCAAGCAGGCTGACAACGCCCGGCTGGAAACGCTGGTGCGTCCGCTGATGGAAAAAGAAGGTGCGCAATTTGCCGGTGCACCCGATCTGCACGCGGTGATTGCCTTGATGAAAGAGCGCGCCAATACCATTAACGAACTCGCCGATGCGGCGATGCTGTTCTATCGGCAACCTACGCCGGATGCGGGCTTGGTTGCGCAGCATGTGACGGACGCAATCAAGCCGGCCCTTAGCCAGTTCGCCGAGCAGTGCAAGACCATCGATTGGAACAAGGCTGCGATTTCCGCTGCAATGAAGGAAGTGTTGGCAGCGCACAAACTTAAAATGCCTCAACTTGCAATGCCATTGCGATTGTTTATTACGGGCCAGTTGCAGACCCCCGGGATTGACGCCGTCCTTGAACTGTTTGGCCGCGATGTAGTTCTTGCACGCCTCAAGCAATTTTCCGCCTGAGGGTTTTGGCTTATTTATCGCTTTCTTTGCCAAAGGGATTTACACCTGAGAAAAAACTTTGCTATACTCTCGTTTCTTCGCAAGGGGGGTATAGCTCAGCTGGGAGAGCGCTTGCATGGCATGCAAGAGGTCAGCGGTTCGATCCCGCTTACCTCCACCAGCAGAAGATTGCGACAAAAGAAGAAGTATAATAGGCTGCAGTATCGACAGGTCACTGTCCCCATCGTCTAGAGGCCTAGGACATCACCCTTTCACGGTGAGTACCGGGGTTCGAATCCCCGTGGGGACGCCACTCAAAACGCCACGCATATGCGTGGCGTTTTTCTTTTCCGCGATACTACTTGTGCTTGTTTCAGTATGACCTGCGCTTCGGTACCATTCTGCCGGAGCACGTCCGTCGCAAAAATGTTGCACGGGTCTCCAGGTAATTGCGCTGCTCGTCATGCCGACTACCCACATCATCAATATGGTCCTCAAAGAAAGTCAGGCAACAACCCTCGCCCTGTTCTGCAAAGTCGTCGATAACTTTGGTGATATCGGCATTTGCTGGCGCCTGGCAAGACAACTGCAACAGGAGCACGGTATCCACGTCAGCTTGTGGGTAGACGATCTGAAAAGCTTTCAGAAGATTTGTCCCGAGGTTCTCCTCCATGCTGACATCCAGCAGCTTGACGATGTGACAGTGCATCATTGGCATACGCAAGACGGACAATTTTCTCCTGCCGAGATCGCTGATATTGTCATCGAGTTTTTTGGCTGTGATATTCCCCCAGGGTACATTGCCGCGATGGCAGAACGCACACCCCAACCGGTATGGATCAACCTTGAGGGCTTGACTGCCGAGGAATGGGTGGAGGGCTGCCATACTTTGCCTTCGTCGCACCCGCGTTTGCCCTTGACCAAGTACTTTTTCTTCCCAGGCTTTACAGACAAAACAGGCGGGTTGCTGCATGAATCTTCATTGGAAGAACAGCGTCGGCAATTTCAATCCGACCCGACAGCCATGGCGACTTTCCTTGGCCGGCTCGGCATGCCAGTGGACGAAATGACAGCCTTGAAAGTATCCCTGTTTTGTTATGCTCATGCGCCTGTCTCGGCATTGTTTGATGCATGGAAGGACAACGACCAGCCAGTCGTGTGCCTGGTGCCTGAAGGGGTGGCGACCGAGGCAGTGCGCGCTTTTCTGGGCGCGGAGCCAAGAGCAGGCGCTGTGGGGACAAGCGGCGCGCTCACGGTAAATGTCATACCCTTCGTTCCACAACCTGACTATGACAAGCTGCTTTGGGCGTGTGATCTCAATTTTGTGCGGGGCGAAGACTCCTTTGTGCGTGCGCAGTGGGCCGGCAAGCCGTTCATCTGGCATATCTATCCACAGGATGAGAACCTGCATCACAAGAAATTGCGGGCATTTCTGGAGCGGTATTCGGCCGGAATTGAAAGCCTGTCTGATCTTTCTCTGGCATGGAACAGTGTCAAGCCCGTCGGTGTGCAGGAAAAGGCTGGCTGGTGTGCGCTTTGGCAAGCGTTTGAAACAGCAATGCCAGAAATCGTTTTACATTGCGAGCAATGGCAACGGCAAATGCTGGGTAACGGCGATCTGACCTCTAACTTGTTGAAGTTTGTCCGTTCACTTGGGTCGGCCGATGCAGAAAAGAAGGTATAATGCGCGGTTAATCTACAGCGTTTGTTTTGAATCAAACCTAAGCTGAATGCGCCGTTGGCCAAGAGGCTGCAGATGGTTTTTATGCAACTTATTTTTTACGTACATTCCCTATGAAACCTGCAAAAGAAATTCGCGTTGGCAACATCATCATGGTCGACGGCAAGCCTTTTATCGTGTTGCGTTCCGATGTGAACGGTTCCAGCCGCACGGGCTTCACTTACAAATGGAAGATGAAAAATCTTCTGACAAATTCCCCTCTTGAAAACGTATTCCGCGGCGACGACAAGTTCGACGTTGTGGTTCTCGACAAGAAGCCGGTGACTTTCTCATACTTCGCGGATCCGCTGTATGTCTTCATGGATGAAGAATACAACCAGTATGAAATCGAAGAAGAAAACCTCGGCGATGCACTGCACTACCTGAAAGACGGCATGGAATGCGAAGCGGTTTTCTATGACGGCAAAGCGATTTCCGTTGAACTGCCGACCACCATTGCACGTGAAGTCGTATACTCGGAACCTGCCGTCAAGGGTAATACTTCAGGCAACGTCCTGAAAGATGCGCAAATTGAAAACGCCCTCGAGGCACATCGTCATGTTGTGCAAGTGCCGCTGTTCGTCAGCCAGGGTGACGTGATTGAAATCGATACGCGTACCAACGAGTATAAGCGCGTGGTCCGTAACTAACTCACAGTCGACTTGATCGATTCCTGATCGCTTGATTGTTCCGGCCATGAGAAGAACCGCAGAGAAGTCTGCGGTTTTTTTTCGTCCCTCCATGGACTTCCCAAGGGAGTTGTGGTGATGTTGTGAAGAATGTTCTTTGCGACTTTGCACTGATGGCATTGCACGGTATAAACTGTCGCTGGCTATTTTTTACCTTTAATGAAAGTCATGTCCATGATGCGACTGATACCGATTGCCGTCCTGACCATGTCAGCCTTGGTGACCGGCTGCGCAGCGATGACCGGATTGTCTGGCGATGAGCCGGCAAGTTCTTCTGCGTCCACAGCGCCCGTCGCCCGGCAGGCGACCAAAACCGCCGCAAACGTCGCGCAAATCCAGGACGAAGCCGGTAGCGTCGTGGTGCAAAAAGTGGAATATCGGGCAGGCGTGTCCTCAGCAGCGGTAGAGCGATTGGCAAGGAAGTTTGGCTGCGAGGGCACCCATGGAGCAGGGCTCGTCACCGAAAAGGGGCCGGTCGAAGTGTATCGGATGCGCTGTGAAAACGGCACAAGCTTTCTTGCCCAATGCGAGTTGCGGCAGTGCAGGCCGATGCGCTGATTTGAGCCTGTCACGCGACATCATGTAAAAAGCCCTTTGCAAGAACAAAGGGTTTTTTTATACGCGGTAAGCTAAAGAAAGGAAAGCGTGAGTTGACAAGACATGGTTACATGTCTTGCCCTGCACGGTCGCTTTAGTTTAGTCGTCGTTGGCAACTTGCAAAATCAGCTTGCCAAAGTTCTTACCTTCAAACAGCATCAACAACGCTTCGGGAAACTTCTCAAGACCCTGGACGATGTCTTCACGGGTTTTGAATGTGCCTTCCTTCATCCACTTGGCCATTTCAGCCGCGGCAAGATGATAACGATCCGCGTAGTCGAACACCACGATACCTTCCATGCGGGCACGGTTGACCAGCAACGACAGGTAATTCGCAGGGCCCTGGACTGGCGTCGTGTTGTTGTACTGTGAAATCGCACCGCAAATGATGATCCGCGCCTTCATGGCCAGTTTTGCGAGGACATGGTCGAGGATCTCGCCGCCGACGTTGTCGAAATAGATGTCCACACCTTTCGGGCAGTGGGTCTTCAGGCCTTCACGGACTGACTCGTTCTTGTAATCAATGCAGGCATCGAATCCGAGTTCGTTGACAACGAAGTCACACTTGTCCTTGCCACCCGCAATGCCAACCACACGGCAGCCTTTGTGCTTGGCGACCTGGCCGACAGTCTGACCGACTGCGCCTGCGGCACCTGACACGACCACCGTTTCACCGGGCTTGGGCTGACCAACTTCCAGCAAGCCGAAGTACGCGGTCATGCCTGGCATACCCAAGGCGTTCAGGTATTTGGGCAAGGGCGCCATTTTCGGATCGACTTTGTAGAAAGCGCCAGCCTTGTCGTCGGCCGCGCCGACCCAATACTGTTGCACGCCGATGGTGCCGGAAACATAATCGCCTACTGCAAATTTCGGCGATTTTGATGCCACGACCTTGCCGATGCCCCCAGCTCGCATGACTTCATCAATGGCGACCGGGCGAATATAGGACTTCCCTTCATTCATCCAGCCACGCATGGCGGGATCGAGTGAAAGGTACAGCGCCTTGACGGCGATTTCGCCATCAGCCAGTTCACGGACCGGCTCCGACATGAACTTCCAGTCAGTCGGTTTTGGCATGCCGACTGGGCGGGCCGCAAGGCGAATTTGTTGATTGGTCAGGGTGGATGTGGTCATCTTTGTCTCCTATATGGCAGGGTGTGAGGCACTATACAACAATATGAACGGTCGTGCTTTTTTATAAAGTGTAACAGGCGAAAATCCTTTTGAACTTTCCCGCAGGCATGCGGACAAAGTGAGAAGCCGCAACATTGCTGCGGCTCAAGAAGTGGGGAGGTGGAGTCAAGAGCTCGTTTTCCTGCAGAGCAACCGCAAGTCCAGTGTTGCCTAGTTTTTGATGTAACGGAATGCTGATGCGTTCAATGACATTGCAACCGTTACGTTCTAACCATACAGATTTTTTAGGAGTTCACATGCTTCGTTCCGAAACACTCTTTGGCAAGCGCGATGCCAACACACCAAACTCTCCTCTCAATACAGCCAGCGGCATCGTACCGACCGGCACATCGAGCATCAACAAGAGCATCACCGCTTCCGTCGGCAGTTCCCATTCCACCAACAGCAACGCTACGACCAACATGGACACAACTTCCAGCACCAATGAAGGCGGCAGTAAATTGATCGTCGGCCCAAATATCAAGCTCAAGGGCGTAGAAATCACCGATTGCGACACGCTCGTCGTCGAAGGCCGCGTTGAAGCCACTATCGATTCGCGCGTGATCCAGATCGCTGAGCGTGGTGCGTTCAAAGGCTCCGCTGAAATCGACATCGCTGAAATCCATGGCGAATTCGACGGCGACCTGACAGTCCGCCAGAAGCTGGTTATTTACTCGACCGGCAAGGTTACCGGCAAGGTTCGTTACGGCAAGGTAGTGATCGAAGAAGGCGGTCAGCTGGCTGGTGACATTCAGGTTGGCACAGCAAGCGCAGCAAAGAATCTGTCGGTCGCCAAGGTTGGCTAAGGTAATACGCGGTTAAGTAGTACGCAATGCTGACGCTGTTATAAGGCGTTTCAGGAATCATAAAAAGGGAACACGCCAACGCTTGGAGTAACCGCACTGGCGTCCCAACACTTCCGCTTTGCAGCCGCGCGCCTTGCGCGACATATCGGCTGTACCTGAGGTAGCGAAGTCCCAAGGGGTTTCGGACAACCCGGATCACGCATCGCGTATCCGGGTTTTTCTTTTCCCGTCGCGTATTGCAGAGATCGGCTAGTTTGCATGCGTAACCTACCTGGCCTGCTCGCAACCCGGCGAGGCATGCGACAATAGCGGACTTTGGTTTGCCGCATTATCAAAAACATCATCATGACGTATCCGGAATACATTCTTACCTTATCCTGTCCCGACCATCGGGGCATTGTGCACCGCGTGTCGGGCTTCCTGGCCGAACATGGCTGCAACATCATCGACTCTGCGCAATTCGGTGATGCACAGTCGCAGCTGTTCTTCATGCGCGTGCATTTTGCCGCCGAGAACGCGTCCATCAGTGATGCCACGCTGCGCGCGGACTTTGCCGCGATTGCTGAAGAGCTGAATATGAATGCGCAGTTGCACGATGCAGGCAAGAAGCCCCGCATGATGCTGATGGTGTCAAAGATCGGCCATTGCCTGAACGACTTGCTGTTCCGTTACAAGAGCGGTCTGCTGCCGGTCGAAATTCCGGCAATCGTCTCGAACCACACCGATTTCTATCAGCTGTCGGCAAGCTATAACATTCCATTCCATCATTTGCCGCTGGCGGCCGGCGCATCGCCTGAAGCCAAGCGTGCGCAGGAAGAACGGATACTGGAAATCGTCAAAGCCAACGACATCGATCTCGTCGTGCTGGCCCGTTACATGCAGATACTGTCACCTGAGATGTGCGCTGCGCTCAAGGGGAAGGCAATCAACATCCATCACTCTTTCCTGCCGAGCTTCAAGGGCGCGAAGCCGTATTACCAGGCGCACGAGCGCGGGGTGAAGCTGATCGGTGCGACCGCGCATTTCGTTACCAGTGACCTGGACGAAGGCCCGATCATCGAGCAGGATGTGGAGCGGGTCGATCATTCGATGGGGCCGGATACCTTGACAGCAATCGGGCGCGACGTTGAATGCGTGGTGCTGGCGCGTGCCGTGAAGTGCTTTGTCGAACACCGTATTCTCCTGAATGGCCACAAGACAGTGGTATTCAAATAAGCATCCTGGAACACGACGCGCCGTCCGTTGAAGCATTGCGACAGGCTTCAACGCTGAAATTCTGCATATGAAAAAACGCATTGCTGTGCCAGGCACAGCAATGCGTTTTTCGTTTTACCCGGAAGTGTGTTACTGAAAGCTAGGCCAGGATGCGCTTGAGCCAGGCGCTGACGTCATCGATTTCTTCAGCACATACCGAATGCGGCATGTTGTAGGCATGCCATTCGACGTTGTAGCCCAGGGACTGCAGGATGTCGCGCGATTTTTCTGCGCGGTCAATCGGGATCACCGGGTCACCGCGGCCATGCACAAGGAAAATGGGTGTGTCGTGGTTGGCACTGTGGCGTTCGTCTGGAACGACGGCATGCAATGGCAGGTAACCTGACAGGCAAAGCAGCCCGGCGAGTCTTTCAGGATGCCGCAATCCGGTCTGCAAGGTCATCGCGCATCCTTGAGAGAAACCGGCGAGGACGATTTTGTGAGCCGGAATGCCGCGTGCCTTTTCGTGGGCGATCAGTTGTTCGACCATTGCCTGGGATTTCCGCAGGCCGGTTTCATCTTCGCGTTTGACCAGATCGGTACCGAGAACGTCGTACCAGGCGCGCATCACATAGCCATTGTTGATAGTGACCGGCATGGTCGGCGCATGCGGAAAAACAAAACGGATGCCCGGGCATCCGCTAAGGTCGAGTTCCCGCACGATGGGCACGAAGTCATTGCCATCAGCGCCCAATCCATGCAGCCAGATAACCGACGCGGTCGGGTTGGGCGTGGTTTCGATCTCGATGGTTTCCAGCGAGTTTGTGCTCATGAGTTTCCTTGTTTCAAGCCACCCTGCACAGATGGTGGCAGGGCAGGGCTGTCATTTCTGGCGAATGGCCGACTTGGGCCGGAATGCCTTGCATATTGCTTCGTTGGTCTCGATATACGGGCCACCGATCAAATCGATGCAATATGGCACCGCTGCGAAAATGCCGGAAACAATCTGCTTGCCGTCGGCATCCTTCAAACCTTCCAGGGTTTCCTTGATCGACTTCGGTTGGCCGGGAAGGTTCATGATCAGGGCGGCGTGATCCTTCGTCTCGCGAATCACGGCCACTTGGCGCGACAGGATGGCCGTCGGGACGAACTTAAGGCTGATCTGGCGCATCTGTTCGCCAAAGCCAGGCATTTCCTTCGTGCCTACGGCCAGGGTCGCTTCGGGCGTTACATCACGCCGCGCCGGGCCAGTCCCACCAGTGGTCAGGACCAGGTCGCAGCCTGCCTTGTCGACCAGTTCAATGAGCGCCTGTTCGATTTGCGCTCGCTCGTCCGGGATCAGCCGCGTTTCCATCTTCCAGGCGCTGGTCAATGCCGTCGTGAACCAGTCGCGCAGGGCTGGAATGCCCTGGTCTTCGTAGACGCCGCTGGAAGCGCGGTCAGAAATGGAGACCAGGCCGATCAGCAGTTCGTCGGGATTACTCTTCTTCGGTGTCGTCATTTTCGTCGGACGTTTCGGAGGTTGCAGAGGCTGCCGAACCTGCAGCGCCCGAGGACTTGCCCTGCAACTGTTTAAGGATCTGGAAAATTTCGCGGTAGGCCTTGGGCGGCTTGTTCTCCGCCTGTTCCTTGCGCGCATTGCGGATCAGCGTGCGCAATTGCTGGACATCGATCTCGGGGTGCTGTTCCTTCAGGTCGGTCAGCGCCTTGTCGTCGGCGAGCAGTTTATCGCGGCGCCGTTCCAGCGCATGCATCGCAGCAGTTTCCGCCTTCGAGGCACCTTTCCAGCTATCGATAACTTTCTGGATGGCGGCGATTTCGTCATCTTCGAGCGTACGCATTTTCTTTCCGACGAACTGCATCTGCCGGCGCCGCCCTTCGTGATCCTTGATCTTTTGACATTCCAGGATCGCATCCCGGACGTCTTCCGGCATGGGGACGCGCATGACGCGTTCCTTGGGCTCGGCGACGAGTTCTGCGCCAAGTTTCTGGAGCGCGGTCATGTCGCGCTTCAGTTGGGATTTGGACGGGCGGTCGTATTCCTGTTCGAACTCGGTGGACTTGAAGCCGACTGCGCCTCTGTTTGGATTAACCATGATGAATTGAAGCCATTCTGTAAACGACTGCTATGATAACTGTTTTAAATCGAACTCCAAAAAAACAAGCCCATGAGCACACCCGTATTTACTCACAGCCATGACCAGCTCAAGCAAATCGCAGAAGATGTCCTTCGTTTCGCACGGGAAATGGGTGCTTCCAATGCTGCGGTGGAAATCAGTGAAGGCAGCGGGTTATCCGTCAGCGTGCGCAAAGGCAAGATTGAAACCATTGAACAAAACAAGGACAAGGGTATTGGCGTTACCGTCTATATGGGTGAAGAACGCCATGTGAGACGCGGCAATGCCAGCACCTCCGACTTTTCCCAGGCATCGCTGAAAGCGACCGTCGAGGCAGCTTACAACATTGCGCGTTTTACCGCCGAAGACGACTGCGCCGGCTTGCCGGACGAGGATATGCTGGAAATGGCGCCGCGCGATTTGCAGCTCTGCTATCCGTGGCCGATTACGACGGAAGAAGCGGTTGCGCTGGCAACGCGTTGCGAAGCAGCCGCGTTCGCAGTCGATAAGCGCATCACCAATAGCGAAGGCTCAAGCGTCTATGCGCAGCAATCGCATTTCGTGTCGGCCAATACGCGGGGGTTTATGGGGGGCTACCCGTATTCGCGCCACACGATTTCAGTGTCGCCGATCGCCGGCAAGGGCGCCAACATGCAGCGCGACGACTGGTACACCTCCGGCCGCGATCCCGCCAAACTCGCACGTCCCGAAGATGTCGGTCGCTACGCCGCCGAGCGTGCGCTGGCCCGTCTAAACGCACGCAAGCTGGATACCCGCAAGTGCCCGGTGCTGTTTGAGGCGCCGCTGGCCGCCGGACTGGTGGGTGCCTTTGTTCAGGCCATCTCCGGTGGAGCCTTGTATCGCAAGTCGACCTTCCTGCTCGACTCGCTGGGCAAGCCGGTTTTCGCTTCCCACATTCAGGCCCTCGAAGACCCGCATATCATTGGGGGCGTGGGTTCCTCGCCGTTCGATGAAGAGGGTGTCAAGACCTTCCGTCGCGATGTGGTCAAGGATGGTGTGGTGCAGGGATATTTCCTGTCCACGTATTCCGCCCGCAAGCTCGGGTTGAAGACGACCGGTAATGCAGGCGGCGCACACAATCTGACGTTCACGTCGACACTGACACGCGCCGAAGATAACTTTGAGGCCATGCTGAAAAAGTTGAGAACCGGTTTGCTGGTCACGGAATTGATGGGGCAGGGCGTCAACTATGTCACCGGTGACTACTCTCGCGGTGCGTCGGGCTACTGGGTGGAAGATGGCGTCATCCAGTACCCGGTCGAAGAAATCACGATCGCCGGCAACATGAAGGAAATGTTCCAGCAAATTGTCGCCGTTGGTGCTGATACGGTGGTACGCGGCACGAAAGTGACGGGTTCCATCCTTATCGAGAATATGACCGTGGCAGGTAGCTAGCCACGGACATAGTCAAAGGTCACTGATTCCGCAGCCGAAAAATCGCCTTTCTCCGCGTAATAGGTGCCGTTCTTTTACTGGATGGTCTTCACCAGTTCGGGAATGACGAAGTTAAGGTCGGCTTACCCTTGGCCGTGCGCATGGCCAGGTATGTCAGGCAGTGCGGGGCGGCGCCTTGGTGTGGGGCATATGCGCTTCCGACTGGTCCAGGATTTCTTCAGGATCATCGGCGTCCTGTAGCGTCTCGTGGTTCAGCTGCTGCCGCACGCGGGCCATATCAACGTCGCCAGTCCACTTGCCTACGACGACGGTGGCAACGCCATTGCCGATCAGGTTAGTCAGTGCGCGCGCTTCCGACATAAAACGATCGATGCCAAGAATCAGCGCCAGGCCTGCGACAGGAACTCCGCCAACCGCCGACAAGGTCGCGGCAAGAACAATGAAGCCGCTGCCTGTAATACCGGCTGCTCCCTTTGAGGTCAGCAACAACACTGCCAGCAGCGTCAATTGCTGGGTCAGCGTCATGGGCGTGTCGGTCGCCTGGGCAATGAACACGGCGGCCATCGTCAAATAAATGGAGGTGCCGTCCAGGTTAAAGGAATAGCCAGTTGGGATAACGAGGCCGACAACCGACTTGCGCACGCCCAGGTTCTCAAGCTTTGCCATCATGCGCGGCAGGACTGACTCCGATGACGATGTGCCGAGCACGATAAAAAGTTCTTCCTTGATGTACTTGATAAATTTCCAGACCGAGAAACCGTGCAATCGGGAAATGGTGCCGAGCACGACAAAGATAAACACGATGCAGGTCAGGTAGAAGGTACCCATCAGTTTGCCAAGGGAAAGCAGAGAGCCGACACCATATTTACCGATCGTAAAGGCCATTGCGCCAAAGGCGCCAATCGGCGCAAGCTTCATGATAATGCCCACGATGCTGAACAAAACGTGCGAAAGCTTTTCGATGAAGTCGAACACCAGCGTGCCGCGACCACCAAACTTATGCAACGCAAAGCCGAACAGTACCGAGAACAAAAGGACCTGCAGGATGTCGCCTTTGGCAAATGCATCGACGACGCTGGTCGGGATAACGTTAAGGAAAAACTCCGTGGTCGATTGCATCTTGCCTGGTCCGGTATAGGCGGCGATGCCCTTGGTATCAAGCAACTTTGGATCGACATGCATACCGCTGCCTGGCTGTACCAGGTTCACGATGATGAGCCCGACTATTAATGCGATCGTGCTGACGACCTCGAAATAGATGAGTGCCAGGCCACCCGTCTTGCCGACTTTTTTCATATCTTCCATGCCGGCAATGCCGATCACCACTGTGCAGAAGATGATAGGCGCAATGATCATCTTGATGAGCTTGATGAAGCCGTCGCCCAGTGGCTTCATTTCCGCGCCGAGCGACGGATAGAAATGGCCGAGCAGTACGCCAATGATAATGGCGGTCACGACCTGAAAATAAAGTGATTTGTAGATCGGCTTTTTGCCGGCGGAAGGTTTCATGGATGGCTCCGTTGTCAGCGCAGGATATGCAAAAATCGGGAATGAATGCTGCGATCGCCTTTGTACTTTTGTATCCGGGCGCCAGTCTGTATTGAGAGTGGCTAGATCGCGGGAACGTTGCATTCTGTCGGATGCAACATGTCGTGCGCAATTGTGGACATCCAGTAGAAACCGTTACTGCGCTGTGAAGATCGATGCAGCACGGAATTCTGCGGCGATGCTTGAATTGGAGATCGATGAAATTTAACATGGGCATACCTTCAAACTTTTCATCAAGGACGTATCGGTAGCTCCGTTTAGTCTGCTTTCCTCACCCTGAGCCCGAGCCGACCTCTATGAAAACCGGCCATAACTTGTCTCGCTCATTCACGCCAGCGCACGCTGCTCCAATTTCCTCTACGTATTTCTACCTAAGCACTGTTACCGCCTACGTGGTTTAGTATTGCTTCGGGCTTATTTGCGCCTCTAGAATCCCTATGCTCGCGATCCGGCTATCCGCTGGACACCAAAGCGCGGTTCCGCATACAACCTGTGTTCAATTCTCAAGGAGACAAAATGGAACGTCGTTCATTTATCAAGAAGGCTGCTGCCGGCACGGCAGCCGGTGCCATCGCGGCACCGGCGCTTGCCCAGACGCAGCCCACCATCAACTGGCGGCTTGCATCAAGCTTCCCGAAGTCGCTCGATACCATCTATGGCGCAGCAGAAGTATTTTCCAAGCGCGTCGCTGCACTGACAGGCGGCAAATTCAATATCCGCGTGTTCGCGGGCGGTGAGATCGTTCCGGCGCTGCAGGTCATGGACGCGGTCCAGGCTGGCACCGTGGAAATGGGACACAGTGCTTCCTACTACTATTTCGGCAAAGATCCGACATTCGCCTTTGACGGCGTGGTGCCTTTCGGCCTCAACTCGCGTCAGCAGACAGCATGGTGGGACCAGGGCGGCGGCAAGGCGCTGACCCGCGAATTCTTCAAAGACTACGGCATCATCAACTTCATGGGCGGCAACACTGGCGCACAGATGGGCGGCTGGTTCCGCAAGGAAGTAAAAACCGTGCAGGACCTGAACGGCCTGAAGATGCGTATCGGCGGCTTCGCCGGCCGCGTGATGCAGAACCTGGGCCTGGTGCCGCAGCAGATCGCTGGCGGTGACATCTACCCGGCGCTGGAAAAGGGCACGATCGATGCGGCGGAATGGATCGGTCCGTACGACGACGAAAAACTCGGCTTCAACAAGGTCGCCCCGTTCTACTACACACCAGGCTGGTGGGAAGCAGGCCTTCAGGTTTCCTTTTACATCGGTATCAAGGAGTGGGAAAAGCTGCCGAAGGAATATCAGGCAGCGATCGAAGCCGCCTCGTATGAATCGCACGTTACCATGCAGGCCGAGTACGACGCGAGAAACCCTGCGGCGCTCGCTCGTTTGCTGAAGAACGGTGTGAAGCTGCGTCAATTCTCCAAAGAAATCATGGAAGCCTGCTACAAGGCGACCAATCAAGTCATGGAAGAAGAAGCCGCCAAGAACGCCAAGTTCAAGAAGATTTATGAACCCTGGAAGCGATTCCGCCAGGATCAGAACCAGTGGTTCTCGGTGGCTGAAGTGCCGCTGCAAAACTTCATGATTACACGCAAGTAAGCGTCGGTAAGAAGTGAAGCCGCAGTTGCAGTGATTAAGGCCCGCAGCACGAACGTGCAGCGGGCTTTTTCATTTGGTGCGGGCGATGCGCCATCGACCATTAATAACTAATTCCCGGACGAAATTGAATTTTTATGGCATTCTTCTGGGTTGTCGGGCAGGTGTCAAAGTGGACGCAAAACATGCTGCGATTTACGGCGTCCGTCACCAGTCCGCTGGTTAGTGTCAGGTTTTGCGCAACGCCATCACGGCGCAAGACTCACAATGATTTGAGGCTTCATTCAACAGGAGACAAAATGGAACGTCGTTCCTTTCTAAAAAAAGCAGCGGTCGGCGCATCGATTGGTGCAGTGGCGGCTCCCGCCCTCGCGCAATCCCAGCCGACCATCAACTGGCGGCTCGCTTCCAGCTTCCCTAAATCACTGGACACGCTGTTCGGTACAGCCGAAGTGTTCAGTAAGCGCGTTTCTGCGCTTACTGGCGGCAAGTTCAACATTCGTGTGTTCGCCGGTGGTGAAATCGTTCCGGCTCTCCAGGTGGTCGACGCTGTACAAAACGGCACCGTCGAAATGGGGCATACCGCACCTTACTACTACTTCGGCAAGGATCCGACATTCGCCTTCGACTGCGCAGTCCCGTTCGGAATGAATTCCCGCCAGCAAACCGCATGGTTCGACCAGGGCGGTGGACGCGACCTGATGCGTGAGTTCTACAAGGACTACGGCATCATCAATTTCCTGGGCGGGAATACCGGTGCGCAGATGGGTGGCTGGTTCCGCAAGGAGATCAAGACACTGGACGACATCAAGGGCCTGAAAATGCGTATCAGCGCATTTGCCGGCAAGGTGATGGCGCCGCTGGGTCTGGTGCCTCAGCAGCTGGCCGGTGCGGATATTTATCCGGCGCTGGAAAAGGGTACGCTGGACGCGGTCGAGTGGACCACACCCTACGACGACGAGAAGCTCGGCTTCTACAAAGTCGCTCCCTATTACTACGCACCGGGCTGGTGGGAAGCCGGCGCGCAGCTGTCCTTCTACGTCGGTATCAAGGAATGGGAAAAGCTGCCGAAGGAATACCAGATGGCGTTTGAAGCAGCTTCTTATGAAGCACACGTCACCATGCAGGCCGAGTACGATGCCAAGAACCCGGCGGCGCTCGCACGCTTGATCAAGAATGGCGCGAAGCTGCGCTTCTTCTCGAAAGCCATCATGGAAGCTTCCTATAAGGCGGCTGTCGCCACGATGGAAGAAGAAGCATCCAAGAACGCCAAGTTCAAGAAAATCTACGAGCCGTACAAGCGCTTCCAGCGTGACCAGAACCAATGGTTCTCGGTCGCTGAAGGGCCGCTGCAAAACTTTATGTCGGCACACAAGTAACTTGAGTCTCATCCTGCAGTAAAGTCCTGCAGCGCATCGCCTTGCCGTGCGCTGCAGGATGCCTCGCATCACCATGACGTACGCTTAGCATTGATGCTGGCATGATGTATTGCCGCCCCGGACTGCTTGGACGGTCATGGCGGCGTTGCTTCGTGTGACGCTGTTACGTTGCGCTCTGAATTTATTGCGCTGCTAGTCAATACGAATTCACTCTGAACCTTGCCTTGCAGATTTCTCTTCTGCGCTCTTGCAAGATCTTTTCCATCCTTCCCGTCTCGCGCGCGCCGTGCGCTCCAATCTGAATAGGATATGGAACGTTCGTTTCTTTCATGGCTTCCCATGCCGCGTCGTCGCGTCGTCGCCTCGTCGCGCCTTGTTCCGCAAGCAAATCACCTCGGCCTTGCGTGGCCCGGTCAGGATGAAAACGCTTTAGCAGCTTCCTGTAAAACAAAAGCCCCGCGCGGTAACCGGGCGGGGCCTTCACAACTACACTAAAGCTTATTTTTTCTCATCGTCTGTCGAGAAGTTGAGCTGTGGCGCATCACTGCTTTCTTGCTGCTCGTTCTCATTCGAGAAATTGAGCTGCGGTGTGCCGCTATCAGGCGATTCTTGCTGCGACGGAATGTCGATCTTAAGCTCGATTTGTTCTTTCATGTCGGTTTTCTTTTCGATCGACACAAGCTGCGGGAAGGCAATGATCAAGGCGACCATGATCACCTGTATCAATACGAAAGGTACCGCACCCCAGTAAATATCCGAGGTTTTAACCTCTTTCGGCGCGACTGACCGCAAATAGAACAGTGCGAAGCCAAAGGGCGGGTGCATGAAGGAGGTTTGCATGTTCACTCCCAGCAGCACGCCGAACCAGATCAGGTCGATACCCAGTTTTTCGGCAACCGGTCCGACCAGCGGCACCAGGATGAAGGCCAGTTCAAAGAAGTCCAGGAAGAAGGCCAGCGCGAAGAACATGATGTTGACGACGATGAGGAATCCCATCGTGCCGCCCGGTAAAGAGGTCAGCAGATGCTCTACCCACAAGTCGCCATTGACCGCACGGAAGGTCAGGCCGAACACGCTCGAACCGATCAGGATGAAAACCACGAAGCACGACAGACGTGTCGTCGAATCCATCGCTTGCTTCATCAGTGACCAGGACAGGCGACGATTCATCATGGCCAGTACCAGCGCGCCGAATGCGCCCATGCCGCCGCCTTCGGTCGGCGTCGCGATACCAACGAAAATCGTACCAAGTACCAGGAAAATCAGCGCCAACGGCGGGATCAGGACGAATACGACCTTTTCAGCCATGCGCGACAGCAGTCCGAGCTTCAGCTTGCGGTTTGCGAGCGCAAGTACGAAAGCCACTGCGATGCCGACCGCGGCCGAATAAATACCTACTTCGTCACTGGCGGCGTTGGGGTGCGAAGACCCATAATATTCTGCAAACCCGAAGGAAATGCCGACCGCAGCGAGCAGCAGCGCGAACAGCGAAACAACACCGCTGCGTCCATTCGGTTCACGAAGATTACGCGCTTCCGGCGGCAGGGCCGGAACTGCAGCCGGCTTGAAGATTGACACTGCCAACACGTAGCCGGCATACATTACTGTAAGCAGCAGACCTGGCCCAAACGCGGCCTTGTACATGTCGCCGACGGAGCGTCCCAGCTGGTCGGCCATCACGATCAGCACCAGTGAGGGCGGGATGATCTGTGCGAGCGTGCCCGAGGCGGCGATGACACCGGAAGCGATACGCTTGTCATAGCCATAACGCAGCATCACAGGCAAGGAAATCAGGCCCATCGAGATGACCGACGCAGCGACCACGCCAGTAGTTGCGGCCAGCAGCGCGCCGACGAAAATGACTGCATAGGCAACACCGCCACGAATCGGACCGAACAATTGTCCAATCGTATCCAGCAAATCTTCCGCCATCCCTGAGCGCTCGAGAATCAGGCCCATGAAGGTAAAGAACGGGATCGCCAGCAGGGTATCGTTGGACATGATGCCGAAGATACGGTTTGGCAGCGCCTGCAGGAGCTCAGGCTTGAGCAAGCCGAATTCAATGCCAAGCAGGCCAAAGAACAAACCGTTGGCGGCAAGTGAGAAGGCTACGGGGAAACCCGATAGCAGAAAGACGACGAGGGCGCCGAACATGACAGGCGCCATGTTTGCGATCAGAAACTGCTCCATTATGTGTTCTCCGGCGATCAGTTAAGTTTATTCGCGGCTTTGATCGCCTCGATTTCTTCTTCGGGTGTGGTTGCCTGCTTTTCAAACGCGCTGGCATCGAGATCGCCGCGCAGGAAACCGATACGCTTGATCAACTCGGAAAGACCCTGCAAAGCCAGTAGCAGGAAGCCTGCTGGAATCAACAACTTTGCCGGCCAGACAATGAGGCCGCCGGCGTTACTCGATACTTCCTGGCTCTGGATGGAATCCCAGGCATAGGGAATCGCGTAGTACAGAATGATGCAGGTAATCGGAAGCAGGAAAAGCAGGAAGCCGAACAGATCGATCCAGACCTGGGTTCGCTTGGAGAAGCGACCGGCAACCACATCGATACGGACGTGCTCGTTACGACGCAACGTGTATGCGGTAGCCAGCAAAAAGATTGCCGAGAACAGATACCACTGGATTTCAAGCCAGGCATTTGAGCTGGTGTTGAACGTATAACGTACAAGCGCGTTGCCTGTACAGATAAGGACCGAGAGCAGAAGCGCCCAACTGATACCGTTTCCTATCTTTTCATTGAGCGCGTCAATGAACCTTGATAGTGAAAGCAAGAAAGACATGATTTGTCTCCATCAATAAGAAATCATTGGCGCGACCGCAGAATTTTAGTTATTGGCGGACGCAATGCCATATATAGGGTAGGTAAAACTCGGGGGAGTATATGTCATTTCAACTTGCAAACGAATGGTTCCCGAATGCATACGCAATTCTTTTCATGTTGCGCTGCAAAAGCGCATGGGTTTTTTCATTTTTCCGGTGCAAACGCTTACGTAGAACTACGGATAACCTATTAAAACCGCGTACTTAAGAGGATTTTGATGTAGCGGGAAAGGAGGGGCCCGATAGATTGGTGGAGAGGTAATCCGATGCGGTGCAGCGAACTCAAAGCATACTTGTTTTCAAGATTGACTGCTGCGGTCTGTAGCAACTTGGCAACGCTTGCAGAACTATGTGTCTCTTCTAGATAGGCCTTGTGTGAGGAAGCAGGGCACCGTGTCAGCACCCTGCCTCTCAGACCTTCTAACCAAAATGACCGAGATGAGACTTTGGATCAGGCCAGTAATTTGCGATGGTAAGCAATCGCGGCACGAACCTGATTAGGGGCGGTACCACCGATATGATCGCGTGCGGCAACGGAGCCTTCCAGCGTCAATACCTCAAACACATCCGCTTCGATCAACTGCGAGTATGTCCGCATTTCATCGAGAGTCAGGTCGGTCAAGTCGCACCCACGCTGTTCGCAGGTACGCACCGCATGGGCGACAGCCTCGTGCGCGTCGCGGAAAGCCAGGCCTTTCTTCACCAGGTAATCGGCCAGGTCGGTGGCGGTGGCATAACCCTGCAATGCAGCGGCACGCATCGCTTCGGGCTTGACGGTAATGCCGCGCGCCATGTCGGCAAAAATACGCAAGGTATCGACGACGGTATCTACGGTGTCGAACAGCGGTTCCTTATCTTCCTGGTTATCCTTGTTGTAAGCCAGTGGCTGGCCTTTCATCAGGGTCAGCAGGCCGATCAGGTGACCGTTGACACGTCCAGTCTTGCCGCGGGCCAGTTCGGGAACATCCGGATTTTTCTTTTGCGGCATGATCGACGAGCCGGTGCAGAAGCGGTCGGCGATATCGATAAAGCCAACGCGTGGGCTCATCCAGATCACCAGTTCTTCCGACATGCGCGAGACATGCGTCATCACCAGTGCGGCAGCAGCACAAAATTCGATGGCGAAGTCGCGATCCGACACCGCATCCAGCGAGTTGCGGCAGACTTCATCGAAACCGAGGGTCTTTGCCACGCGCTCACGGTCAATCGGGAAAGTAGTTCCAGCGAGCGCTGCGGCGCCCAGGGGCAAGCGGTTGACGCGCTTGCGGCAATCCGCCATGCGTTCCGCATCGCGATTGAACATTTCCACATAAGCCAGCATGTGATGACCGAAGGTGATCGGTTGCGCCACCTGCATATGGGTGAAGCCCGGCAGGATGGTGTCGGCATGCTGTTCCGCGAGATCGAGCAGTGCGAGACGGAAGTCGCGCAGCAGTCCGCTGATGTCGTCGATTGCCGAGCGCATGTAAAGGCGGATATCGGTCGCCACCTGGTCATTGCGCGAGCGGCCGGTATGCAGACGCTTGCCGGCGTCGCCGACCAGTTCGGTCAGGCGCTTTTCGATATTCAGGTGGACGTCTTCAAGGTCGAGCAGCCATTCAAACTTGCCCGAAGCGATTTCTGCCTCGATTTGCGCCATGCCGCGCTGGATGTCGGCATAATCCTGTGCACTGATGATGCCTTGATGCGACAGCATTTCGGCATGGGCGAGCGAACCTTGTATGTCGGCATCCGCCATGCGCTTGTCGAAGAACACGGAAGCGGTGTAACGTTTGACCAGGTCGGAGACCGGTTCGGAAAAGCGGGCCGACCAGGCTTCGCCTTTTTTGGAAAGTTGTGCTGTCATAATGGAATTCCGGGTAGGGTAGGAAGGGTCCGTTACCGGAACCCCTCCCCCCTAAGAACCGTGCGTGCGACTTTCACCGCACACGGCTCAAGCATAACAAAAGTCTCTATACAGAGACCGGCTTTACAACGGTTAAACCTAGGCTGTGTACCCGCCTATGGCATTCAGGGTGCAATAGTACTCGATTTCCGAGCGCGTCTGACCCGCCGTCCATCCGATACTGAATGTGATGATCGTGCCAGCCGCTGTCCAAGTCCATCTCGTACCCGCACAACGCACAAAGACCGCGTTGGTCGGCATACAGGCGAGCCCATTCCTTCCGGTATCGCATGCTTTGGAGCATGCGTTCCTGACGGAGGGTTTCCCCGTATTCTTCCCATTGCCGGTCGTAAGGGTGATATGCCCCTTTGACCTTCTTGTGCCGCTCGATGGATGTAGCCGACAGCTCGTACAACTCCATCAATTCCTTATTGCCGGTGGGCGTCTTAACGGGCGTCGCAAATACCCAATTCCGATCGTCAACGGTCCGCCAGTACTTCTTACGGATCCAATCAGCGCTCTTCGTCGGGTGGCGTCGCTTCGCCCATCGCCACAATCGCCAGTGCAACAACCAGTCGAGGCGTGTAAACGCTTCTTTGGCAACTACCGGGCGGTGATACTGCGTCCAACCCCGTAGCATCGGATTCAGCATGGCGATAAGTTGCTCATGCGTTACCGACAGATTGTCGCCGATAACCTTCTGTAGCTTTTCATAGAACACTTGCACGTTCTTCTTACTGGGCTTGATAAGCAGCTTTCCCGAGTACTTCCGGAAATTCCACCCCAGAAAGTCAAAGCCTTGGTCGATATGTACGACACGCGTTTTGGCGTTAGACAGTCGCAGGCCTCGCTCAGCGAGAAATGCTTCGATCCATGGCCTGATTTCGGTTTCCAGTAGCTCTTGTGAAGCCCCGGTCACCACAAAATCATCTGCGTATCGGATAACACCTACTTTCAGCTTCTGTAGTTTGGATACGCCGTGTCGCTGAGTAAGGTGCGTCAGCAGTTGTGTCTCCAAACCGTTCAGCGTCCAATTGGCCAACGCAGGGCTGATGATGCCCCCCTGCGGCGTGCCCTCGTTGGTCGCGAACAATTGCCCCCGGTCGACGACCCCGGATTTCAACCACCGCCGAAGCACAACTTTGTCCATACAGACGTTGTCGAGCATCCATTGATGATTGATGTGGTCAAAGAAGCCTTCGATGTCCGCATCTAAGACCCATTGTGCCGAAACCTTCCGGCACGTCTGGAGAAATATCTGTGACATGGCATCGGCGGTGCAGCGATTTTTCCTGAACCCATACGAGTTCGGGTCGCTCACCGATTCCAAGACCGGGTCCAGTACCAACAGGTGTAACGCCTGCATGGCCCGGTCCTTCATGGTTGGAATGCCCAAAGGACGTTCTTTTCCATTCGACTTCGGAATATAGACCCTCCGTAATGGCAGGGGTCGATACCGATGCTTCTTCAACCCGGCAATCGCGGCGTACTTCTGCTGCGGGGTATCCCACAGCTTGCCGTCTACACCAGCGGTGCGTTTGCCTTGGTTTTCCGTCACTCGTTTCACTGCCAGTGCTTTCGCACTAAACGAGCGGGTCAGCATCCTTTGCAAGGCTTTCGCCCTGCGCCAGTCGCCTTCCTGTGTTGCCTTCGCTACGCGGTGCTGCATGACTCTCACGTTCCGTTGAACGAGCTTCCAGTCAATGGAAGCCCAGTCCGTTGGGGCGTGCGAGGACGCAGAACCGACCTGACCGCCGTCAGTTACTCGCATGCTGTACCTCGTGGAGAAATGCCCGCCGAGGACGCACGCTGCCCCGAAGGGCAGTTACGTCCCTTCGGGGCTAATGATTAGAGTCGATCCAGTCGCTTGCGACTGTTACACCAAGTGGAAGTCTGCACCCTTTCAGGTTGGGACAAAGTTTGAATCCCTATCCGATCCATTACAGACCGGCATTCGCTTTTTCCACCATCCTCTACCCGCTAACTCAACAGATCCCCTTACGGTTCACTTGCCGTTCTCCGGTGTTCTGGAGGGTGGCGAGTTATCGGGCTTACCTAGTTCCCTGCAATGCCGACGCGTCCAGACTGCGACGCGACTAGCCGGTTAGGGCCTGACTCTCCCCCGGTGGCTTGGATGACGACGTGCTCCTAGATTCAACAGGAACAGCCAGCCACGTACCATTTTGGTTAAGGCCAATAGCAGCTTCGGCCTTTCAATCATTACGAGGGTTCAAACGTCAGTTCACATTACATTACCCATACAGCACTAGCCTAGCCCCTTAACCACCTTGCTGCTGGCAGTATCGATCGCTACCCTCGCAGGTAGCCTATCCCGCCGAAGCGGGGGTGCATTGTCCTCGGGGCTTCACACCTCACCGTTGCCGGTGACGCATGCCCAAGTAGGCTACGGATGGTCGTACATCCGGTCGTGGCGAGCCATACCCAGACTGCGGGTACGACAAGCACGACAAGGCATCACAGAGTTAGCTCTGTGTTTGCGACTCATAGAAATATGCAGAGCGCTCTCCGAAGAGAGTAATGCTCAGCAGGCACCATACCCCCGGTAAGGAGTACGATTTACGCGCCAACATCGGTACTACCTTGATGTCGGATGTTGCGGCCACGCAACGCTTCCCCGCCTTGTAGGCAATAGTTCAAGACGAGTGTCAGCGGCTACAGGTATAAATCTGTAGCCGTTCACGGCACCCTTCTTGGACCCTTAGGGTGCCGTTTGCATACTGGCTAGGCCAGTTCACCAGATAAGAGGCATTTAAAATCAATGCGTTACCTGATTTCTATGGAAGGTTTTGTGAGAGAACCAGCAAACTCCGAGCGACGCTAGTCGCACTGAATCCGTGATTATAAAACAAGCGCTGGAACGTATGCCGTTATCTCAAGCTCGTGCATCTCAGGGCCATGCGGCCCCGAGGCCGACCGACATTGTCATCCCTGACTGCTGCAACCTTGGCGTGGTGTTTCGTACCCTACTGGGGGTCAATGCCGCTGCTTTTGGCTGGGTGATGCTGCAAGCAGTCAGTTGGCGGGCGGGACTATTCGAATTCGTGGAGACTTCCATTGTGGTGGAGTTGTCCTGCCTATGGTCCCTGTTCGTCATGTGCCTGATGCGCCGGGCTGTGACGAAACTAGGCCCGCATGGAAATGACTTGCTCTGGGCCCAGCGGCTTGCCTGCGTGGTCGTGCCGGCCGTTGTGACCGGAATCATTGTCTATCTGTTCACGACAGTCGATTGGCTGATCAGCAATTTTGTGCGCATGACGCTGGCCAAAAGCATTGTGCTTGCCGCCTTATTTGGCGCGATATTCCAGCATTACTTTGAATTGCGGACGCGAGCGTTTTCGCCGGCGCTGGTCGAGGCGCGACTACAGGCGTTGCAGGCACGTATCCGGCCGCATTTCCTTTTCAACAGTCTGAACGCCGTACTTTCCCTGATCCGGACCGAACCGCGGCGCGCGGAAACCACGCTGGAGGACCTTGCCGATCTGTTCCGGGTGCTGATGACCGATCCTCGCAATATGACAACGCTGGATGACGAGATTCGCCTCTGCAAACAATATCTGTCCATCGAACAGATCCGTCTTGGTGACCGGCTACAAGTGTCGTGGCAAATGGACAATATTGATGAGCAGGTGATGCGCAAGGCGCAAATTCCCGTTTTATTGCTACAGCCGCTGCTGGAGAATGCCGTTCACTATGGTGTCGAACCCGCAGCCGATCCGACCCAGGTGCAGATTCGCCTGAGCCGCATGCTGGACCGCATCGAAATCCAGATACTGAATCCCTATCATGCGCAAGTCAGCGGAGCAGGCAACCATATGGCGCTAGACAATATCCGCGAGCGCCTGGCCCTGCTTTACGACGTCGAGGGACAGATCACAACGACGATTGTCGACGGTTTCTTCGACGTGAAATTGCAGTTTCCGTATGTAAGGGGATAGGCATGAAACCACGCTTGTTTATTGTGGATGACGAAGCGCCGGCGCGGTCACGGCTGAAGACGCTGCTGTCGGATATTCTGGAAGAGTGTCCGAATGAGCTTGTCGGTGAAGCCGGGGATCCGCAGGCAGCGCTTGACGGAATCAGTGCCGCGGCACCGGACATCGTGCTGCTCGATGTGCAGATGCCGGGCATGACAGGACTGGAATTGGCGGCGCACCTGACCAGGCTGCCGGTACGGCCCGCGGTGGTATTCGTCACCGCCTATGACGAATATGCACTGAAAGCCTTTGAAGTGCATGCCCTGGATTACCTGCTCAAGCCAGTGCGTGCGACACGCCTTGCCGAAGCGCTGCGCAGGGTGGCTGAGCTGCGGGGACAGTTGGCGCCAGCCGCATCGTTCCCGCAGACGGTGCGCCGCCATTTTTCCGTGCAGGAGCGCGGGAGATTGCTGCTGGTGCCGGTGGCGGATGTGCTGTACCTGAAAGCGGAATTGAAGTACGTGACCTTGCGCACTCGGCAGCAGGATTACCTGATCGAAGAGTCGCTGACTTCAATTGAAGACGAGCTTGGCGCGAGCTTTGTGCGTGTACATCGGAATGCTCTAGTGGCGCGAGCGGCGATCCTCGGAGTGGAGCGGGCAACTGTGTCAGTCGATGGGGAGGGAGAGCATGACAAGGCGCAGGAAGCGTGGCAGGTGATCCTGCGGGGTGCCGAGGAACGGTTGCCGATTTCACGGCGGCAGTGGCCGGTGGTGAAGGCGTTGGTGAAGTGAGGGGCGCACAGGTTTGCGTGAGATTGCGTCTGGGTGAAGACGGTAGGATCAATGCCTGCTACGGTCCAAGCTGCTCATCCCCATCCTAACCTTCCCCCTGCGAGGGGGAAGGGACCGGTAGTCTGGTCGTGGTCAATCAGGTATGGTGCGGGTATGCGTTGGAATCCGACGCCACGCGGGGTAGCATCAACCGGCAAGTCCGATAAAAATCAACCCGTGTTTCGTAAACCTGCCGCAATACCGTTGATCGACAAATGAATCCCGCGACGCACACGCTCATCGAGCTTGCGACCATCCGCTGTCGCAGCACGGTGACGCTTGATCAGTTCAACCTGCAAGTGATTGAGAGGATCGAGATAAGCGAAGCGGTTCTTGATCGACCGCGCCAGCAAGGGGTTCCCCGCAAGACGCTCCTTGGCACCGGTGATTGTCGTCAGGCAGGCGGCGGTCCGCTCGTGCTCGTCGACGATGCGCTTGAAGATACTGTTGCGCAGCTTGCGGTCCGCTACCAGGTCGGCATAACGCGAGGCTACCGCGAGATCGGTCTTCGATAGCACCATATCCATATTCGATAGCAGCGTGGCGAAGAATGGCCACTCCTTGAACATGGCGCGCAGCTGCGCGATCCGGCGCTTCTGCTCCTTGCTGTCGCCACCTTCAGCCAGCCAGGATGCCACCGCGCTGCCGAAGCCGTACCAGCCCGGCAGCAGGAGCCGGCACTGTCCCCAGGAAAAACCCCATGGGATGGCGCGCAGGTCTTCAATGCGACGCGACGACTTGCGCGACGCCGGACGCGAGCCGATATTGAGCTCCGCAATTTCGGCAATCGGTGTGGCAGAGAAGAAGTAATCGGTAAAACCGGGAGTCTCGTAAACCAGGTTACGGTATGCGTGGTAAGCACGTTCCGACAACTCTTCCATCACCTGTTCAAAGCCGGCCAGCTTGCGCGCTTCCTTGCCTTGTGTGCCATTCGGCATCAGGCTCGCTTCCAGTGTGGCTGCGACCAAGAGCTCCAGGTTGCGGCGGCCGATTTCGGGATTGGAAAATTTGGACGCGATGATTTCGCCCTGTTCTGTCAGGCGAATCTGGCCGTTCACCGTGCCTGCCGGCTGGGCGATGATTGCTTCGTAGCTCGGTCCGCCGCCGCGGCCGACAGTGCCGCCACGACCATGGAAAAGACGCAGCTTGACGCCGGAGTTATTGAACAGCTCGATGAGGCGTGTCTCCGCTTTGTACAGCTCCCAGTTGGACGTCAGAAAGCCGCCATCCTTGTTTGAATCCGAATAACCGAGCATTACTTCCTGCAGCTCGCCCTGTTTGGCGATCAGGTGACGTACCTGCGGCAGTGCCATGAAGCGCTGCATGATATCGGCCGCGCAGCGCAAGTCCGGAATCGTCTCGAACAGCGGAATCACCATCAATTCCATCTGCGCCTGTAGACCCCGTTGACCCTGCGCACCCTGTGTCGACGTGCTGTCCCATTCAATGTGCAGCAGACCGGTTTCCTTTTGCAGCAGCAAGACTTCCAGCAGGTCCGATACGGTCTCGGTATGCGAAATGATGTAATTGCGAATCGCACGGTCACCATAGCGCTGCCGCACTTCGCGCGCCGTACGCAGAATGGTTAGTTCGGAATCGGTCTCGTCCGAATAGGCAAGGTAAGGTGAATACAGGAGGCGCGGTTTGCCGAGTTCGTCCAGCAGCAGTGTGATCTTGTCTTCTTCGTCCAGGGCGGCGTAGTCGTCAGCGACCCGTGCACGCGCAAACAATTCAGCAAGCACGCGCTCATGCACATCCGAACTCTGGCGCATGTCGAGCGTGGCGAGATGGAAGCCGAAAATCTCGGACGCACGTTTCAGGGTGGCGAGACGCGGCTTGATCAACGCATTGCCGTGATGGGACTTGAGCGAATCGGCAAGAATTTGCAAGTCGCGAGTGAATTCCGCCGTAGTCGCATAGGGCGCTGCCGTGCCGACTTCCTGGCGCAGGACGTGAGCCGCACCCAGATTGCGCGCGGTCGCCGCGAGACGTGCATATAGCCCGATCAGGGCGCGCCGGTAGGGCTCGTCCATCCGGTGATCGGACTGATCCGGCGACGTTTTGGCAAGTGCCTCGAGTTCCGGACTGACACCGACGAGCAAGGTCGAGATCGACAGTTCGGCGCCGAGTGCATGTACCTCGTCGAGATAAAAATCGAAGATCGCTGTGGATTGGCGCACTAGCGCGTGCTTCATTGTGCCGGCATTGACGTTGGGGTTGCCGTCGCGGTCGCCCCCGATCCAGCTTCCCATCTGCACAAAGGGCGGCAATTCCTTTTCGGCGGCCTGACGCTGCGGGAACTGCGCGGCGAGTTCGGACTGGATGTCCTCATATAATCCAGGCAGTTCGCGCAGGAAAGTAATCCGATAGTACGACAAGGCATTGTCGATCTCATCGGCCACCGTCAGCTTGGAGTAACGCAGCATGCGGGTCTGCCAGAGGGTCGCCACACGTGCATGCAACAGTTGGGTGTTGTGCGCCAGCTCTTTCGGTGTCAGCGGATGATCGCGCTCTGCCAGCAGGCGGGCGATTTCGCGTTCGGCATCGAGGATACTTTTGCGCTGTACCTCGGTGGGGTGGGCCGTCAGCACCGGTGAGACCAGCGCATCCTTGAAGAAATTGCGCACGGTTGCCCCGGATACGCCCGCATCATCGAGGCGGGACAGCGCCCAGGCAATGCTGCCGCGTTGGGGTGCCGATCCTGCCAACAGGTGGGCGCGACGACGACGGTTGTGATGCTGGTCTTCGGCAATATTGGCAAGATGCGAAAAATACGAAAAAGCCCGCACCACCGATACGGTCTGGTCGCGTGTCAGCTTCTTCAGCATACGGTTGAGTTCGGCCCCGGACTGGGCATCCGATTCCCGCCGAAAGCGTACCGCCGTCTGGCGAACAGTCTCGACCACCTGGAAAACGGCGTCACCTTCCTGCTCACGGAGCACATTACCAAGCAGCCGTCCAAGGAGACGGATATCTTCTTTCAACGGGGCGTCTTTATCGACTGCCGGCTTTTTAGGGCCGGACGGGGTATTCGCTTGTTTTGCCATGGTGAATGCTTATTAGAAGGAATGAAAGCGGCTTTTGACCGGGGATTGCTGACGCTCGCATGATAAAATCTGCGCGCCGGTGCGACCTGCACACCTATGAATTCGAAAGAGCCGTCGTGAAAGTTTCTCCTCCTTCCAAGTTAGTCATCGCCTCGCGCGAAAGCCGCCTCGCCATGTGGCAGGCAGAGCATGTCCGTGCAAAACTTTCGGCATTATATCCGCAGTGCAGTATCGAAATTCTCGGTATGACTACCAAAGGTGACCAGATCCTTGACCGCACCTTGTCCAAAGTGGGCGGCAAAGGACTGTTCGTCAAGGAACTGGAAGTGGCCATGGAGGAGCGCCGCGCCGATCTGGCCGTCCATTCTCTGAAGGATGTGCCGATGGAATTGCCGGAAGGATTTGTCTTGGCGGCCGTGATGGAGCGGGAAGATCCTCGGGATGCCTTTGTATCCAATGATTATGCATCGTTGGACGAACTGCCCGACGGCGCCATCGTTGGCACCAGCAGCCTGCGGCGCCAGGCGCTGATTGCTGCCCGATACCCGAATCTGGTGATCCGTCCTTTGCGCGGCAATCTCGATACCCGCCTCGGCAAGCTCGATCGTGGTGAGTATGCTGCAATCATCCTTGCCGCGGCCGGCCTCAAGCGCCTGGGACTGCCGCAACGTATCCGTGCCTTGATCGAGCCCGAGCAAAGCCTGCCGGCCCCCGGTCAGGGAGCAATGGCGATCGAGATTCTCAATGGCCGGGACGACCTGCTGCAATTATTGGCGCCACTGAACCATGAAGCCACCGCACAAGCGGTCAGTGCCGAGCGCACCGTGTCGCGCGTATTCGGCGGAAGCTGCCAGATACCGCTGGCGGCATTTGCAACAGTCGATAACGGCAGCATGCATTTGCGGGCGATGGTCGGGACGCCGGATGGAAAACGTATTGCGTACGCCGAAGTGGACGGCGCCGCAGGTCTTCCGGAATCCGTGGGCCAGCAAGTCGCCGCAGCACTTGAAACCAAAGGCGCGTCGGACATTCTCGCCGCATGCAGGGCAATGGATGCGGGCTGAATACCGTTATCCCAAAACACGTGTCCCGACAGACGCTAAACCACCTGACCGCATACGCAAAGCCGCCACATTTTTCTGATTGTTTTCGGTACCCATGACTGACGCCTCCCTTCCACCGGTTGTGATTACGCGCCCGCTGACGCAAGCGCAGCCGCTTGCCGAGCGCTTGCGTGCGGCTGGCCGGGATACCCTGGTTTTTCCTTTGCTGGAGATCCTCCCGCTGGAAGACGAAAGTAAGCTGATATCCAGCCTGGCCGGGCTCGATGCCTACGCTCTGGTGGCGTTTGTCAGTCCCAATGCGATTGATATGGCTTTCCGGCACCTGACAACGTGGCCGGAAGGCGTCAGTATTGCCGTAATGGGAGAGGGCAGTCGGGCTGCACTTGAGGCCCATGGCATCACACCGGCAACCACCCGGATCATCAGCCCGGCCAATCGGCTTCGTACCGACTCCCAGACACTGCTGGAAACGCTGGATATCGATGCCTTACGTGGAAAGCGCGTGCTGATCATTCGTGGCGAAACCGGCCGCGAGCTGCTAGCCGATGCCTTGCGCGCCAAAGGCGTGCAGGTTGAACAGCTCGCAGCCTATCGCCGGGTTGCCCCAGGACTGGACCATACCCGCCGCCGGCAATTGTCGGAGCTGGTTCATGGGGATGCCGAATGGATCATTACCAGTTCAGAAGCGCTGCGTATCCTGCTGGACCTGGTCAGAGACCTTGAAGGCGCGAGTGGCGTAGTCAAAATGCAACAGCATCGACTCGTTGTGCCGCATGTCCGCATCGCGGAAACCGCGCGTTCGCTGGGATTTCATCGCATCGCCGAAACCGGTTCCGGCGACGATCAACTCATTGCCGCGTTACAATTTCGAGCATGAATGAATTACCTTCCTCTTCCGATGGCGGCCAGCCCGCAACCGCCACCTCCCATGCAGCGTCGCCTGGACCGGACGTTGTCTTGCCGCGCACGCCTTTGCAAAATGATCATGCCGCCGCCATGAACCAGCGCAAACTGATTTACGGGGGGCTGGGAGCCCTGGCTGTGCTGCTACTGGCGCAGTGGTGGGCCACGCAGAAAGAACTGGGCAACCTGCGGGAAGACATTGCGCAACGACTGAAGACCGGCGAATCCGTCAGCGCGGAGACGCGGGTCGTCGCCAAGTCCTTGCAGGATGCCACCAAGGAGTTGCAGGCCAAGGTGAATGTCCTTGAAAGCAAGCAAACCGAAGCGCAAAGCCAGCAACTGGCGCTTGAACAACTGTACCAGGAGCTCAATCGTAATCGCGACGACTGGGCGCTCGCGGAGATCGAACAGGTCCTGTCGACCGCCAGCCAGCAGTTGCAGCTCGCCGGTAATCTCCAGGGTGCCATCATCGCTCTGCAAAATGCCGATAACCGCCTGTCCCGTTCGGACAAGCCGCAATTCATCATCATCCGCCGTGCCATCGCCAAAGATCTTGAACGCCTGAAAGCCGTTCCCGCAGTCGATCTGACCGGCATTGCGCTGCGCCTTGACAGCGTCATTGGCCAGATTGACAACATGCCTTTGCTGTCGGATGAAAAGCCTGTGCTGCCGGCGAGCCAGCCAAAGACCTCACGGCGCGCGGAGAAGGCTGCGGCGGCCCAGGCGCCGACCGGCAAGGGAAGTGGCAATTCCGACTGGATCGCTGATCTTGAAAACAAATGGTATAGCTGGACCAACGAAATGTGGACGGAAATCCGGCAGTTGATCCGGGTGCGCGAAGTCGAATCACCTGACGTTCTGTTGCTGTCGCCGACGCAGGCCTACTATGCGCGTGAAAACCTGAAGCTGCGACTGCTCAATGCACGTCTTGCGCTTTTGACGCGCAATGAATCGGCATTTCGCAGTGATCTGATCGCTGCACAGGATGCTATCGCACGGTATTTCGATACGCGGGCGCGGCAGACGCAGACCACGCAGGCGCTGTTGCGGCAGGTGCAGGCAAGTAATCTTTCCATCGAAATGCCCACGCTCAACGAAAGCCTGAGCGCCGTGCGCAATTACAAGGCGAAGCCATAACGATGCGCTTCCTCATTACGCTCGTCATCCTGCTGGCCACGGCGATTGGCCTCGCCGTCGGCGCCCGGTTCAACCCTGGCAATGTGGTGTTCTTTTATCCGCCGTATCGTATTGACCTGTCGCTGAACCTGTTCATCGTCCTGGTCGTGCTGCTGTTTGTGCTGGTCTACGCCATCATGAACGCCATCCGCAGCACGCAGCAGATGCCGCAACGGGTCGCGGCATATCGCCGCGAAAAGCGTGAGCGCGAAGGTAACCGCGCGTTGCGCGATGCGCTCAAAGCGCTGTTCGAAGGTCGTTTCGGCCATGCGGAAAAGGCGGCGACCCGTGCCGGCGAATCTCCGGAGAACGCCGGCCTGTCCGCCCTGATCGGGGCAAGAGCTGCGCACCGGATGAGCCAGTCCGCCCGCCGCGACCTCTGGCTTTCAAAGGTGCAGGAGCCCAGCCTCAAGACAGCACGCCTGATGACCGCCATTGAGCTGTCGACCGATGGGCATGAACCTGAGAGCGCGCTTGAAGCGGTGAGAGAGCTCAACTCCAGCGGCACCCGGCATATCCATGCGCTGCGACTCGCGCTGAAGGCGAACCAGCGCGGCAAGAACTGGCCGGAAGTGCTTCGCCTGGTGCGTCTGCTGGACAAACGCAATGCCTTGCATCCTGCCTTGTCCCAACGCTTGCGCGAACTTGCCTATGAAGATTTGTTGACGACGCAGGCGCATGACGCCGAATCGATTCGTCGCGTTTGGGCGACCATTCCCACGGAAGACCGGGTTCAACCTTATGTCGCGGTACGCGCCGCCATGGCATTTAATGCCAGAGGACTGCATGATGATGCCAGGATGGTCGTCGAAAAAGCCTTGAGCGTGGAGTGGGACGACCGGCTTGTACGAGCCTACGGGGAATCTGCGGCAGCCGAAGGTTCGCCGGCATTGCTGTCGCAAATCGAGCGTTGCGAGGAGTGGGCCCAGAAACACCCGACGGACCCCGAGCTTGCACTCACACTCGGCACGCTTTGCCTGCGCCAGAAACTGTGGGGCAAGGCACAACGCCACCTCGAACAAGCGCTTTATGAAGCTGCAGATTCGGAAATTGTGCGTCAAGCACATCTTAAGCTTGCGCAGTTGCACGAGGCATTGAACCAGCCCGAGGAGGCGGCATCACATTACCGGCAGTGCGCACTGGCGACAATGCTGTGATTTATACCTTGTGCAACGCGTTGCACAAGGTGCCGGTTTAACCGCCCAAAAGTCTAGCTTCCCGAGTTCAGCCTCGTGTAAGCCCCGCTTGCTAGGCTGTGGCAATTGATGATTGATTGCGCGCAGGGCCCGATCTGTTGCGCCGCACAAGCTCCTGGCGAAGCCGTTATAATCGCGCATTATGAAATTTTCCTTACTTTTTGAGAGAGCAACATGAGCCTGAATAAAGTCCCGGCCGGACGCAATCTTCCTGACGATTTCAACGTAATCATCGAGATTCCGATGAATGCCGACCCAATCAAATATGAAGTAGACAAGGAAACCGGCGCCATTTTCGTCGACCGTTTCATGGGCACGGCCATGCACTATCCTTGCAATTACGGCTACATTCCGCAAACCATTTCCGATGATGGCGATCCCGTCGACGTGCTCGTGGTTACACCGTTTCCGCTGATCCCCGGTGTGGTGGTGCGCTGCCGCCCGATCGGCGTATTGAAGATGACGGACGAAGCCGGTGGTGATGCGAAGCTGCTCGCCGTGCCAGTGGACAAGGTTCTCCCGATCTACACCCACTGGCAGAAGCCGGAAGACATCAATGACCTGCGCCTGCAGCAGATCCAGCATTTCTTCGAGCACTACAAGGATCTGGAAAAAGGCAAGTGGGTAAAGATTGACGGCTGGTATGGCCCGGAAGAAGCGAAGAAAGAAATTCTCGCCAGCGCAGAAGCCTACCGCAAGTCACAAGACCAGTAAGCGGTGCGCACCATGATGCCTCTTCGCTGAGGCAATGGTAAACATGCTGATGTTTTAAAAAGCGCACTTTGCAGTGCGCTTTTTATTTGGCGAATCGCGTTACGAGCATTCCGCCGAACTGGTTAAGCGCCAGTCCGCACAAGACCAGTACGCCGGCTGCAATTTTCCACCACTGCAAGGGTTCGCCCAGCACAAGCGACGCACTGATCATGCCGGCAACGGGGACCAGCAGGCTGAACGGGGCAATGGTCGCGGTGGGATACCGGCGCATCAAGACTGACCAGATGCCAAAGCCGAGAATGGTGGTTGGATAAGACTGGAACAACACCGCGCCGACGGACAGCCAGTTCAATCGGGAAAACGCCGTTGCAATGGCATACGGTCCTTCAATCAGCAGGGATGCGACGAACAGGGGCGGTGCCGCGAGAAGCGATCCCCACACTACCAAGGTCAACGCATCTGCCTTTCCCATGCGCTTGGTAAAAATATTGCCCACTCCCCAGCAAAACGCCGCGACCATTACAAGAAGAAAACCAATGATTGTGGCGGTGGCCTGTAGATGGATGGCGACGAGGACCATGCCGCTGAAGGCAACGAGTGCGCCAAACAGTTGTGCTTTCATCGGTCGCTCGCCCAATAGCATGACCGCAAGACCAATGCTGAAGAAGGCCTGCAACTGAACCACAAGCGAAGCCAGACCGGGCGGAAAACCGAGCTTCATTCCTGAAAAAAGCAAGGTGAACTGCAACGCGAACTGGAAAGTCGCATACCCCGCCAGAAGGCGCCACGGTATGGCAGGCCTGCGAACGAAGAAAACCATCGGCAGTGCGGCGCAAGCGAAACGCAAGGCGCTGAATAGTATCGGTGGCAAACCTTGCAGACCGACCTTGATGACGACGAAATTAAATCCCCAGATAACGACGACAAGCAGGGCGAGGAGGATATCCGCAGGTTTCATGACAGTGAGCCGGTGGCGCTTGGCACTTGGCAGGTGACGATGTGAAGATTGTATTATTTCCGTGTGATGATTAAAGTGGTTCCTGGAAAAGGATTATTTTTATACGGAAAATATGCTAGATCTTCAGCGCATCGTTGTCTTTGCCGCCGTCGCGGATACGCGCAGCTTTTCACTGGCCGCCGCGCGATTGGAAGTCTCGAACTCGCATGTCAGCAAACAAATCTCCGCCCTTGAAAAGGAATTGCATACGCGCCTTTTGCATCGCACGACGCGAAGCATTAACCTGACCGAGGCAGGCGAAATTTTTCATCATCGTTGCAAGGCGATTCTGTCGGATGTGGCCGCCGCCGAACAAGAGGTCTTGCGACGCCTCGATACGCCACAAGGTGTACTGCGTGTGACCGCGCCACCCAACCTCGCCAATGCCAGCCTTGGCGATATCGTTCATGATTTCATGGCCGCCTATCCGCAGATTCAGCTTGATTTGACGCTTTCAAACCAGTTGTTCGATCTGGCCGAGGAATCGATTGATATTGCGCTGCGCATTGTCGATGACATCCCCATGAACGTCTACGCGCGCAGGCTGCGCAAGATAGGCTGGAATCTGGTCGCCAGTCCGGCCTATCTCAAACGGCGAAAAGTCCGTGACCTCGCCGACTTGGCCGACCTTGCCACCCTCGACTGCCTGTCGGATACCACGAATTCGCCGAGGGATGTATGGCAGTTTACTTCCGGAGGTCGAAGCATCGAAGTGCAGGTGACGCCTCGTGTCCGCTGCGGTAACAGCGAGTGGCTCAGGCAATGCGCGCTACGCGACATGGGTCTCGCCTTGCTGCCCGATTTCATGATCGAGGATGATCTCGCCCAAAAACGGCTGGTGCGCCTCCTTCCCGGATTTGAAGCGCAGCCGCAGAAGTGGCTGTACGGAATTTATCTGCCGAACCGCTATCTGTCGTCCAAGGTAAGGTTATTCCTTGATGCCGTGGAAAACGGGTTGCGGAAGGACTAATGCGGGTCATTGCCTACGGTTCATGTCCAGCTATAAAAACCTGGGCGCCAGCCTCAATATTGTTGCATTCTTGCCGATAGAGGAGAAGGGAGCCGCATGCCTGAACGGCGCGGCGCATCGACAAGGTGCAGGCTATGGCTCATCATAGGCCCTATCAGCATACGCATACTCAGGAGCCTATAAGTGGTTTTCGACAATACGGCACCAAGCGGAACTGTGGCTGCACCTGTATCGGCAGCCAGTGTCAATGATGATGATTCCGCCGTCCGCGCGCGCGACCGCCTGCTGCAAAAGATCAGTGCCGAAGCGGACTTGCCCGCGCTGGGCAGTTCGGTCTCGCGGGTTGTGCAAATGGCATCGTCAGACGATGAAGCGGTCAGGGCGCTGGCGCATTTCATCCTGTCCGACGTCGCACTGACGCAAAAGATTCTACGCATCGCCAATACGGTGTCCTATCGCACCGCTTCCGGCACGCCGGTCACCACGGTATCGAAGGCAATCTTCCTGCTTGGTTTCGATGTCGTGAAAACCAGCGCGCTGGCAATGCTGCTGGTCGACGGCATGTCGACGCGGCATGCCAAGAATGTGCGCACCGAACTTAACCATGCATTATGTGCAAGCATCGTCGGTCGTGAAATGGCGCGCCGCAGCCAGTACAAGGATGCGGAGGAAGCGGCAATCGCGGCGCTATTCAAGAATATCGGACGGCTTCTGGTTGCGTCGCACGATCATGGTCTCTATACCGAGATTGCGCGGCTGGTCGAGAGCGGCAAGTTCACCCCGGTCCAGGCGTCGATGCAAGTCCTGGGCTGCAGTTTCGACTTGCTGGGTGAAGCTGTGCTACGCGAGTGGAATATCCCCGAGACGATCGTCCTCGCCCTGTCTTCGCCGCCCGCAGGCGTACTGAAGCCAGCCAAGGGAAGGCAGGAATGGCTGCAGCAAGTTTCAGCGTTCAGCTCCGCGGCGGCGCGTCTTATCCCTGACATGAATGATCCGGGACAGGATGCGGCGGGCAAGGCGGTGCTGACCCGGTTTGGGCACGCACTCAATCTCGATCAGGCCAAGCTGAGCCAGCTATTTGCCAGCGTAGCCGAAGAAACCCGGGTCCTTGCCAGCAATGCGGAACTGGTCATGCATGTGGACGATCATCCGGATTCTGTCACTGAGTCCGCTTCGGGAGCTGACCGCAACAGCAACCATGCCAATGTCGACGCCGACACATCGGCAGATACCGGCCTGCCGAGCGAACTGCTGCTGGATCTGATTGCTGACGATCAGGCGGTGTTCGTGAGTGACCGCCATGCCAGCGGGAAGCCGATGAATGCGCGCGACCTGTTGCTTGCCGGTGTACAGGACGTGACGCACATGATGGCGTCCGGACGTTGCAAGGTGAATGATTTGCTGCTTCTTGTGCTGGAAACGCTGTACGGCAGCATGGGTTTCAGTTTTGCCACCATTTGCCTCAAGGATGGCCAGACACAGCAATTTCGCGCGCGTATTTCGATGGGCGACGACTTCGCACAAAGGCAGGCTGGATTTGTATTCCCCGCCGCCGCGTCGCATGACCTATTCCATCTGGCGATGGAGAACGATGCGGACCTGATGATTGCGGATGCCAGCGTGCCAAAGATTCGTGCTTTGTTACCCGGGTGGCACCGATCGCTCCTGCCTGACGCACGCAGCTTCATCGTCCTGCCAATGGTGGTCCAGAATAAGCCGCTGGGCTTCTTTTATGCAGACCGTACACAGGCCGCGCCGGAAGGAGTGCCGCCCGACGAGACCGCGTTGATCAAAACCTTGAAGGGGCAGGTGTTGACGGCGCTGCGGGCACGTTGATTGTCACTGGTTTGCGGGACATAACCGATCGCAAATGCGTACGACTCACCAGGACTCCTGGTCGAGTCGCGTACGACTGATGACGAATCAGCGCAGCAGCACATAGGCGACACAGGCAACCGCAACCGCAACGGCACCTGCACCCGCGGCCACCGTGCGCACATCGACGGTAGCCGATGATGTCGTTTCATTGCTGTCAGATGCTGTCGAAACGGCAGGAATGGAAATTCGCATGTGCTTGCGTGCACGTCTTTCCTTCAGCAGGTAGCGCTTCAGATCCAGCGCAAGTTCTTCCGCCGTCTGATAGCGTTTCTCCGGACGCTTTGCCATGGCCTTCATGACGATATGCGACAGGCTTGCCGGCACCCGGGCGTCGACTTCGATGGGCGGCGCCGCTGCCTTATAGGCGATCTGCTGAATCAGTTTGTCTGCGCGCTCTGCGTTGAAGGGTGTGTGTCCTGTCAGCATTTCATACATCACCGTACCGAGCGAATAGATATCGGTACGCATATCGATGGCTTTGCCCGTGGCCTGTTCGGGAGACATGTAATTGGGCGTGCCGAGAAGCTTGTTATCGCGGACCATGGTGTAGGGTTCGTCCGCGGGCGCATGCCGCTCCGCGAGGCGGTTCGGCGAGCGTGCGATGCCGAAGTCGATCAGCTTCGGATGATCATCCTTCACCATGAAGATATTGGACGGCTTGATATCGCGATGGATGACTTCGCGTCCATGCGCATGATGCAAGGCATCTGCGATTTTCCATGCGATCGAAGCGACTTCATCGGGTGTATAACGATGCCCGTTTTCCAGGATGCGGTTCAGTTCGCGTCCCTGCAAATATTCCATCGCCAGATAGGTGGTGCCGTTTTCATTGAGCGCATCGTACACCGTGACGATATGCGGGTGGGACAGTCGTCCCGCAGCACGTGCTTCGTTGATGAACTGCTGTTCAAAGCGCACCTTCTCGGCGAGATTGAGGCGCGGATTAAAGGTTTTGATAGCCACATCGCGGGCAATCACGGGGTCGTGCGCCAGATAGACACACCCGGCTGTGCCGCGCCCCAGTTCGCGTGTCACGCAAAAGCGGCCGATCCTGCTGTTGGCGGGCAGGCTATGAGAAAAAACGGCTGGCGGCGGCATCGTCATGATGACGTGAGAATGCCGTGAAGTGATGTTTTTGGCAAGCAATACACGCAGTAAATGTGTACGGTTGCCAGCCTTCGTTCAGATATATGGTGGCTTTGGTTGACTGTTGGTTATTTTGCCTGCCTGAAGGGACTATGTTCGTTCAATTCGTCAATGTAGGCATCGATGCCCCCAACTTCCTGTTCGAGAAAGCGTTCGATCGCATCGGCAAACGAAGGATGGGCAAGCCAGTGTGCGGACCAGGTTTTTTGCGGCAGAAAGCCGCGCGCCATTTTGTGCTCGCCTTGCGCACCGCCTTCAAAACACTGAATGCCACGCTCGATGCAGAATTCAAGCGGCTGGTAATAGGCGGTTTCGAAATGCAGGCAGGGCACTTCTTCGATCGCCCCCCAATATCGGCCGTACAGGTTGCGTTCGTCATGGATGACAAGAGAGGAAGCGATGGGGCGGCCGTCTCGCTCGGCAATGATGATCAGGATATTGTCGGGCATCGACGTGCCGATCTGACGAAAGAAATCGAGGTTCAGATACGGGGTGGAATAGTGCGCGGCATAAGTATGGTCATAACAGCGCTTGAAGAAGCGCCAGTCGGCGTCAGTGGCGTCGTGTCCGCCGACGCGGCGAAAACGAACGCCGGCTTCTTCCACCTTGCGGCGCTCGGCACGGATGTTCTTGCGCTTTTTGCGGTCGAGCGTGGACAGGAATTGTTCGAAATCCTGGTAGCCGTTGTTCAACCAGTGGAATTGCACACCACTGCGCAGCATGAAACCGGCTTCATGTAATGCCTTGGCTTCCGCTTCCGGAGGAAACAGGATGTGTGTCGAGGACAGATCGTTATTCGCCTGAAGTTCGCACAAGGCCGCAATCAGCGCCGCTCTTGCTTCCGGACCGCTTGCCAGCAGGCGGCTTCCGGAAACCGGTGTGAAAGGAATCGCTGACAATAATTTCGGGTAATACGCCAAGCCATTTCGCCGGTAGGCATCAGCCCAGGCCCAGTCGAAAACGTACTCGCCGTAGGAGTGCGATTTGACATAGAGGGGCAGTGCGGCTTCCAAAACTTCGGCTTTCCATAGCGTCAGGTACTGTACCTGCCAGCCGGATCTGGGTGATGCCGAGCCGGATTCATGCAGTGCATGCAGAAATGCGTACGACAGAAACGGATTGCGCTCCGTTTGCTGTAAGACAAGAGAATCCCATGCCTGCTGGCCAAGGTCCGAAAGAGAAGAAATGATTCGCGTGCGATAATTCACTATTGATAACTTGACTGTCCGAGGGTCGAAATCGTTGCCTCTGTGGAAGTAAAAGCGGCGCTGCCAGGTTCCCATGGCATGAATGATGTACGGCAGCACTTTGGCAGAGACCGCTTTGGGCTACAGTGCTCCGCAAGGCGCAAGCATCGTTAATATATTATTTATTCGGACTTGTCCCTCGTGGCCTGACCCGTTATACGACTTCCGGTTATGTTGTTCATTCTACGCAAAAACTGTAGACATGTTTGATGTCGTGTCGCTTCCCAAATGTAAAGAAAAAAGATGGCTAAAGAATTTTTCAGCATTTATTCCCATGACTTTGCACGCGTCGCAGTAGGCGTTCCACGCTGCCGCGTTGCGGATCCTGTATCGAATGCCGCCGAGACAATCGTCCTTGCCACCAGGGCGGCGGGCGAGGGCGCAGCGCTCATCGCTTTTCCGGAACTGGGCCTGTCCGCCTATACTTGCGACGACCTGTTTCATCAACGCGCCTTGCTTGATGCCTGCATCGATGCGCTGGCGACAATCGTGGAGGCTTCCCGAACATTGCCGATCGCCATGATCGTCGGTCTCCCGTTGCGGGTCGAACACCGGCTGTTCAATTGCGCGGCCGTCGTGTCCGGCGGACGCATCCATGGCATCGTTCCCAAAAGCTACCTGCCTAACTACGGTGAGTTTTATGAGGCGCGCCAGTTCAATGCCGCGGACAGTGCAACGACCGAGGTGATCACGCTGTGTGGACAGACCGTTCCCTTCGGCGCGGCGCTGCTGTTCGAGATAGAAAACCTTCCGCTGTTCCGGTTCCATGTCGAGATCTGTGAGGATGTGTGGGTGCCGATTCCGCCATCGTCTTTCGCCGCGCTTGCGGGTGCGACGGTGCTGGTCAACCTGTCGGCATCCAATATCGTGGTCGGAAAGTCCGGCTACCGGCATCAATTGGTGTCGCAACAGTCGGCCCGCTGCCTTTCTGCCTATCTGTACTCATCGGCAGGAAAGGGCGAATCGTCGACTGACATGGCTTGGGATGGACAAGCGCTGATCTATGAAAACGGCGAGAAGCTCGCCGAATCGGAGCGCTTTTCGGATGACTCACATTTAATCTACGCCGACGTCGATCTCGAGCGCTTGTCGCGCGAACGCATGCGTACCGGCACCTTCGGGCATTCGGTCCAACGGCACCAGCTGGAAGTGGCGAAATTCAGGGTCGTGTCTTTCCAGCTCGACCTGCCACTCGACAAGCCAATGCGCCTGAACCGGAGCGTCGAGCGCTTCCCTTATGTGCCTTCCGATGCAAGGCGGCGCGATGAGCGCTGCGAAGAAGTCTATAACATCCAGGTCCAGGCGCTGGTGCAGCGCCTGTCGGCTTCCGGGATCTCCAGGGTTGTCATCGGCGTATCGGGCGGCCTTGACTCGACGCATGCACTGCTGGTCTGTGCCAAAGCCATGGACAGGCTGGGCCTGCCGCGTACCAACATCATCGGCATTACCATGCCCGGCTTCGCCACCAGCGACAGAACCTTGCTGCAGGCAAGGCAGTTGATGGAGGTGGTCGGCTGTTCCGCAAGCGAGGTCGATATCCGGCCAAGTTGCCTTCAGATGCTCAAGGACATCGGACACCCGTATTCGGAAGGCAAGGAAGACTACGACATCACCTTCGAGAACGTGCAGGCGGGCGAGCGTACCAGCCACCTGTTCCGGATCGCCAATTTCCGGAACGGCATCGTCATTGGTACCGGCGACCTGAGTGAGCTTGCGCTGGGATGGTGCACTTATGGCGTCGGCGACCATATGTCGCACTACAACGTGAACGCCAGCGTACCCAAGACACTCATCACACATCTGGTGCGCTGGGTCGCCGAGACCGGGCAGATCGGTGATTCCGGGTCAGACGTGCTGATCAATATCCTCGATACCGATATCAGTCCGGAACTGGTGCCTGGCAAGTCCAATAAGCAACCCGGGCAAAAGACAGAAGGCGTCATCGGGCCCTACGAACTACAGGATTTCAATTTGTATTACACGCTGCGTTTCGGTTTTGCGCCGTCCAAGGTGGCATTCCTTGCCTACTCCGCCTGGAACGACCGGGAAGCCGGTCGCTGGCCCGAAGGGGGCCACGTTGCACGCAACGAATATGACCTGGCAGCGATTAAACGCAACTTGGGCATTTTCTTGTACAGGTTTTTCAAGACCAGCCAGTTCAAGCGGTCCTGCGTACCGAATTCGCCTAAAGTGGGTTCAGGCGGCTCGCTTTCTCCTCGCGGTGACTGGCGTGCGCCGAGTGATTCCGAGGCTGTTGTCTGGCTTGAGGACCTGAAGAATATTCCCGATGCATCACGTGTCGAAATATAATCGTTGGATAGAACTTGCCGGCCTTGAGATTTTGTAGACGATTTACTAAGAAGGAGCTGTTATGAAGCTGGTTACCGCAATCATCAAACCATTCAAGCTGGACGAAGTGCGCGAAGCGCTCGGGGAAATCGGCGTAACTGGCCTGACCGTCACCGAAGTGAAGGGTTTTGGCCGCCAGAAGGGCCATACCGAACTGTATCGCGGCGCCGAGTACGTCGTCGACTTCCTTCCCAAAGTGAAGATCGAGGCGGTTATTGATGAAAAGCAGGTCGAGCAGGCAGTCGATGCGATCATCAAGGCGGCGCGCACGGGCAAGATTGGTGACGGCAAGATTTTCGTCCGCGAAGTCGAGCAGGTTATCCGCATTCGTACCGGCGAAACCGGCACGGACGCAGTCTGATCATTTGGGCGCGAAGCCGGGTTTATTCCAGCCGCACGCCCCGATGCCAGGTGACCAGTCGCGCGATCGCAATGGCAAGCGCACTGGTCCACAGTGAAAAATCTGGCGGAATGCCGGTTTTTTGCATGAGCAGGTACATCCAGCATCCCCCAAACGAGCAGATGGCATAAGGCCGGCCATCTCGCAACACCATCGGGATTTCATTGCAGACGATATCGCGCAGTATGCCGCCAAAAATGCCGGTGATGACGCCCATCATCGACGCGATGAAGATCGGCATGCCGGCTTCCAATGCTTGCGACACCCCCACGATGGAAAACAGCCCGAGACCAAGCGCATCCGCGATCACGATCATGCGTTCTGAAATCAGTCTGCGTAGCGTCTTGATGGCCTGTGCCGCCACCAATGCCAGTATGAAGATAAGGATTGCGTATTCCTGATGGGTGACCCAGAACAGCGGGCGCTTATCGAGCAGGATGTCGCGCAAGGTTCCACCGCCGAACGCGGTAATAAACGCTACCGTAAAGATCCCGACTACGTCCATCTTCTTTTGCCTTGCCTCGATGAAGCCGGAAAATGCACCGACCAGGATGGCGAGGATTTCGAGGATTTTGATCAGGGACATGCGCTCAGGATGGAGTGGGAATCAGCGCATGATACTGGGGAAGTAGAAAAATGCGCAATTGCCTGCTAATGCCGCCCTGTGTTGCGTCCGGATGGAGAACAACCTGAGTGCGTCCCGGTATGGGGAGACTGTGTAATTATGTGATCGTGTAATGACCAGGCGGAGAGCAGCTTGCATGCATTGTCCGCGCTATACACGCGCACAATCAAGCTTTCAGCAACACTACCAGTGCGCCTGCGCCGCCATCCGCTGCCCGCGCCTGGCAAAAGGCGATCACTTCTTCCTTCTGCACGAGCCAGCTGCGTACCTTGCTCTTCAACACCGGTTCCTTGTTGACCGAACCCAGGCCTTTCCCATGGATGATGCGGACACAGCGTATGCCCCGCTTGACGGCGTTGCGCAAGAACTCCGCCAGCGCCTCACGGGCTTCCTCGCGACGCAATCCATGCAAGTCGAGCTGTGCCTGAATAACCCAGTGGCCGCGACGCAACTTGCGCAAGGTGTCCGGTCCGATATTGGCCCGCGCATAGCTGAGCGCTTCATCGGTGTCGAGCAGCGTGTCGACATTGAACTCGTCGGAGAGTGATTCCTGCAGCGCGGCCTGTTCATCGGCCAGATGCTGACGGGCGATCGGGGCAGGGCGCGGCGTGACGGGTTGCACCTTTGGTGCGGAACGCAAGGGCGCAACCTCGCCAATCGCACTGCGGAACAGTTCGGCATCGCGCCGGCTTTCTTTCTCGCGGCGCAGCCGTTCTTCTTCCGCTGCCTTGCGGGCTTCTTCCTTTGCCTTGATCTCCGCTCGCAGGGACTTGAGCGCGGCAAAATCCTTGATGGGGCCAGACATGATGGGCTATTCCTTTGGCCGGGATGCAGAGGGCCTGCGATGGCGTCCCGGGATACTACTTTGTACGGAATCCGCATTGCAGGTTCCGTACACGCGAGGTCTTATACCAATGCTGACCTATTACGCCCTGGGTTGGGGCCGCTATTAGTCCTCAAGGCTTTCAAGATAGCGCTGGGCGTCCAGTGCAGCCATGCAACCGGTGCCGGCACTGGTAATGGCCTGGCGGTACACATGGTCCTGTACGTCACCGGCCGCAAACACGCCAGGGATATTGGTTGCGGTTGCCATGCCTTCGAGACCGGTCCTGGTCTTGATGTAGCCGTTCCGCATGTCGAGCTGGCCTTCGAAGAGGCTCGTATTCGGTTTGTGGCCGATGGCAATGAAGAGTCCATGCACGTCGACCTTGCTGAGGCTGCCGTCCTTGACCGATTTGATGCTGATCCCGGTCACGCCACTGTCGTCACCCAGCACTTCGTCTAGGGTATGGTCCCATTTCACCTCGATCTTGCCTTCGGCGACCTTGGCCATCAGGCGATCAATCAGGATCGGTTCCGCGCGAAACTTGTTGCGACGGTGAATGACAGTCACCTTGGTCGCGATATTCGACAGATACAAGGCTTCTTCGACCGCGGTATTGCCGCCACCGACGACCGCCACGTTCTGGCCCTTGTAGAAAAAACCGTCGCAGGTAGCGCAGGCTGACACACCTTTGCCCATGAAGGCTTCTTCGGAGGGCAGGCCGAGGTACTGGGCCGACGCGCCGGTCGCAATGATCAGCGAATCGCAGGTGTACTCGCCGGAATCACCGATCAGGCGCATCGGTTTTTCAGTTAGCTTGGCCGTGTGAATGTAGTCGAAGATGACTTCGGTATTGAAGCGTTCGGCATGCTGCAGCAGGCGCTGCATCAGTTCCGGACCTTGCACGCCCATCGGGTCGCCGGGCCAGTTTTCGACGTCGGTGGTGGTCATTAGCTGGCCGCCTTGCTCGACACCGGTAATCAGGACGGGTTTCAGGTTAGCGCGGGCAGCGTAAACGGCGGCGCTGTAACCGGCCGGGCCGGAGCCGATAATCAGAACGTTGGCGTGTTTGGTGGTTGCCATGGCAGTAGAAGAGTAAGTAATTGTGACAATTAAGCGCGTGAGTGCAGTGAAAACGGCGCCTCTGCGATCCATATGTCGCCAAAAGGCAAAATTTCAACGGCCTGTCAGTATTGCACCCGAAAAACTGGTTAAGATTATAGTCGAACATGCCCTGCGAGGCGGAGCGTCGACCAAAATCCGCTGATCACACGCCCGGAAGCGGCGCTTCCCGAATTTCACATAAGTTATGAGTAGAACAACCCAAGCCTATACCCGTAATACCAGCCCGCCGGAAGCCAATCCGCTGCCTAACCGGCTGGTACGCCTGCTGTCGGAAGCACGCTGGTTCGTGCTGACGGTGGTTACCGTTTATCTGTTTCTTATTTTTCTGACCTATTCCAAGACCGATCCCGGCTGGTCGCAAGCTAATGTGGTGCCGCATCTGCACAACTGGGGCGGGCGCATCGGTGCCTGGCTGGCCGACTTGATGTTGTTCATCTTCGGTTTTTCGGCCTGGTGGTGCTGTGTCTTCCTGCTGCGCTCCGTCATGAAAGGCTATCGCCGGCTTTCCCAGCGGTTTCTGCTCCAGACAGAACCCGAGCCCGAACACCATACCGAAGTATGGGTACGCGCCATCGGTTTCGTACTGATGCTGCTCGGCAGTGTCGCCATCGAATATCTGCGCATGTATTCGTTGAAGGCCCAACTGCCACGCGCGCCGGGCGGCGTACTCGGAGAATTGATCGGCAGCGCAGCGCAGCACGCATTCGGCTTTACCGGCGCGACCTTATTTTTGCTGCTGCTGTTCGGCGTCGGCTTCAGCCTGTTCTTCCATGTTTCATGGCTCGCTGTGGCCGAGCGTATTGGCGGCGTCATTGAAACCCTGGTCGAGCGCGTCCAAAACCTGTATGCCGCGCGCGAAGACCGTAAGGTCGGTCAGGTTGCCGCGGTCAAGCGCGAGGAAGTGGTGGTGCAGGAGCGTGCCAAGATTGTCGAGGCGCCGCCGATCCGCATCGAGCCACAGGTGGTCGCGGTACCGAAATCCGAGCGCGTGGAAAAGGAAAAACAGGTTTCCCTGTTTGCCGATCTTCCCGACACCAACCTGCCGCCCCTGTCGCTGCTGGATGAGCCGCCGCCGGCGCAGGAAACCGTCAGCATCGAAACCCTGGAATTCACCAGCCGCCTGATCGAGAAAAAGCTGTCCGACTTTGGCGTGGAAGCCAAGGTGGTCGCCGCCTATCCCGGTCCGGTGATCACCCGTTACGAAATCGAGCCGGCGACCGGTGTCAAGGGCAGCCAGATCGTCAACCTGGGGCGTGACCTTGCGCGTTCGCTGTCGCTGACCTCGATCCGTGTGGTCGAGACCATCCCCGGCAAGAACTACATGGGGCTCGAACTGCCGAATCCGAAACGCCAGATCGTGCGCCTGACCGAAATCCTCGGTTCCAAGATCTACAACGACAGTGCGTCAAGCCTGACCGTGGCGCTCGGCAAGGATATCGCCGGCAATCCGGTGGTGGCCGACCTGGCCAAGATGCCCCACTTGCTGGTCGCCGGTACGACCGGTTCCGGTAAGTCAGTGGGTATCAATGCCACCATCCTGTCGCTGCTGTACAAATCCGATCCCAACAATGTGCGGATGATCCTGATCGACCCGAAGATGCTGGAAATGTCGGTCTATGAAGGTATCCCGCACTTGCTGGCGCCGGTTGTCACCGACATGCGCCAGGCGGGTCACGCGCTGAACTGGGCGGTCGCCGAAATGGAGCGCCGCTACAAGCTGATGTCCAAGCTGGGCGTGCGTAACCTTGCCGGCTATAACACCAAGATCGCCGAGGCGGACAAGAAGGAAGAAAAGATTCCCAACCCCTTCAGCCTGACCCCGGATGCGCCTGAGCCGCTCGAAAAACTGCCGACGATCGTCATCATCATCGACGAATTGGCTGACCTGATGATGGTAGTCGGCAAAAAGGTGGAAGAGCTGATTGCCCGTATCGCGCAGAAGGCGCGGGCAGCCGGCATTCACCTGATTCTTGCCACGCAGCGCCCATCGGTCGACGTGATCACCGGCCTGATCAAGGCCAACATCCCGACGCGCATCGCCTTCCAGGTCAGCAGCAAGATCGACTCGCGTACCATCCTTGACCAGATGGGCGCCGAAACGTTGCTCGGCATGGGTGACATGCTTTACATGCCGCCCGGTACCGGCTTGCCGGTGCGCGTGCATGGCGCCTTCGTATCGGACGATGAAGTGCACCGCGTGGTCGAGCACCTCAAGGCCCAGGGGGAACCGAATTACATAGAAGGAATCTTAGAAGGAGGCGTAGCCGAAGAGGGGGGCGATGCTGCTTTCGGCGGAGAAGCCGCTGCAGGCGGCGGCGAGTCTGACAACTTGTACGATCAGGCCGTCGCCGTCGTACTGAAGAACCGCCGCGCATCCATCTCCCTCGTGCAGCGACATTTACGGATCGGCTACAATCGCGCAGCCCGGTTGCTGGAACAAATGGAGCAGAGCGGTTTGGTTTCCTCGATGCAATCGAATGGCAACCGCGAAATCCTTGTTCCGGCCGGCACTACCCAGGAATAGGAAAACGCTTTGACACAAAAAAGATCGGTTCGCTTTCCCCGTCTGCTTCCCGCCATGCGCGCGCTTGCTGTGCTCGCGATGGTATTGCCCGTCGTCGCAAGCGCATCGGCGCTCGACCAGTTCAAATCTTTCGTCAAGTCGACCAAGTCGGCAAAGGGCGAATTTACGCAGCGCCAGGTCAAGATGATGGACGGCAGTGCCAAGGTCTCCAATGAGTCGACGGGCACCTTCATGTTCGCCCGTCCGGGCAAGTTCATCTGGACTTACCAGAAGCCGTATGAACAGTTGCTGCAGGCGGATGGCGAAAAGCTCTACATCTATGACAAAGATCTGAACCAGGTGACCGTCAGGCAGCTCGGCAATGCCCTCGGTTCGTCACCGGCGGCCATCCTGTTCGGCAGCAATGACCTCGAAAAGAATTTCACCCTGAAGGATGCCGGCACCAAGGACGGGCTGGAGTGGTTGGAAGCGACGCCCAAGAGCAAGGACACGACCTTCGACCGTATCGGCATCGGCCTCAAGGATGGTGTACCTTTGGCGATGGAATTGCGTGATTCCTTTGGCCAGGTGTCGCTGCTGTCGTTCAAGAAGTTTGAAAAGAACCCGGCAATGGCTGCCGACCAGTTTCGGTTTGCGGTACCCAAAGGCGCCGACGTCTTTCAGCAATAATTAATAAACAATGGCGGCGCCCGGATACGGCGCTGTTTTCGTGCAGATTAAAACAAGAAAGGCGGGGCTGACCCGTCCGACGCCATGAACTCCATCCCACTCGCCGAAAGGCTACGCCCGCAAACGCTCGACGACGTGATCGGCCAGCATCATCTGCTGGGACCGGGCAAACCCTTGCGCGTTGCGTTTGAATCCGGCGAGCCGCATTCCATGATCCTCTGGGGGCCGCCGGGTGTCGGCAAGACGACGCTGGCCCGGCTCATGGCTGACAGCTTCAATGCGGAATTCATCGCGCTGTCCGCGGTGCTGTCGGGCGTCAAGGATATCCGCGAGGCTGTCGAGCGCGCCCAGGTGGTCAAGGCCAATTCCGGGCGGCGCACCATTCTGTTCGTGGACGAGGTACATCGATTCAACAAAAGCCAGCAGGATGCTTTCCTGCCACATGTTGAAAGCGGACTGTTCACCTTCATCGGCGCAACGACGGAAAATCCCTCATTTGAAGTGAATGGCGCGTTGTTGTCGCGTGCCGCGGTCTATGTGTTGAAGTCCTTGTCGGACGAGGATCTTGATGCGCTGGTGGATCGCGCCTGCATCCAGGAACTCGACGGCCTGGATTTTACGCCGGATGCCAAGGCTACCCTCGTCGCCAGCGCTGACGGAGACGGACGCAAACTGCTGAACAACCTTGAAATCGTCGCAAGGGCCGCCGCTGCAAGCGACCAGCAGGAGGTGGATGAAGCCTTGCTGTCCACCGCACTGGCGGAAAATCTGCGCCGCTTCGACAAGGGCGGTGATGCCTTCTACGACCAGATATCTGCACTGCATAAATCGGTGCGCGGCTCGAATCCGGATGCATCGCTTTACTGGTTCGTGCGCATGATTGATGGCGGTGCCGATCCGCGCTACCTCGCACGTCGCATCATTCGCATGGCGGCGGAAGACGTCGGCCTGGCCGATCCGCGCGCCTTGCGGCTTTCACTCGATGCGGCAGAAACCTATGAGCGACTTGGATCGCCGGAAGGCGAACTCGCGCTGGCCGAAGCCGTGGTGTATCTCGCCTGTGCGGCAAAATCAAATGCTGTCTACAACGCGTATAACGCCGCACGTGCCTTCATTGCCAAGGACAAATCACGACCGGTGCCGGAACATCTGCGCAATGCGCCGACCAAGCTGATGAAGGAACTCGGCTACGGCAAGCTCTATCGCTATGCACATGATGAACCGGATGCCTATGCGGCCGGAGAAACCTATCTACCGGAAGGCATGCGGGAGCCGAACTGGTATCAGCCTACGCCACGCGGGCTGGAAGGAAAGATAGGGGAAAAACTTGCGTACCTGAAGACACTCGACCGGGAAGCGAAGAAGAACGAGAAGAAGTAGGGGGTGGTGTAAGTGTTGAAGTGGTGTTTTTGGGCTTGAGTAGATTATCGTCAGCCAGCTGAATCAAACGATCTCGCAACCATCGCCGTCAGATTCCCTTCCCCTGTTAGGGGGGGGCTAGGGTGGGGGTGTGGAGGTCGAGCAAGCACCTGCTTCGGACCAACCTTTTCACCCCCATCCCAACCTTCCCCCTAAAAGGGGGAAGGAGCGGTTCAGCGATGTACAACGGCCTTTTCTTTCATTCGCCGCTGGAAATCGTTCGACCGAACTGAACCTTATCGCAAAGCCTCGACCATCTTTTCCAGCTTCACCGCATCAGCACAGAACAACCGAATCCCTTCGGACAGTTTCTCCGTGCCCATGGCGTCTTCATTCAGCATGAAGCGGAACGACTTTTCATCGAGTGTGAGCTTCTGCAACTCGGCCCCCTGTGCCTCTTCAAGGCTCAATTGGCGAGCGATCGGCGCATCACTGTCAGCCAGTTTCTGCAGCAGTTCGGGACTGATGGTCAGCAGATCGCAGCCGGCCAGTTCCGTAATCTGCGAAGTGTTGCGGAAGCTCGCCCCCATGACTTCGGTCTTGTAGCCGAACTTGCGATAGTAGTTATAGATCCGCTTGACGGACTGAACACCCGGATCGTCTGCGCCGGTGTATTCCTGGCCAGTCGACTTCTTGTACCAGTCATAGATACGGCCAACGAACGGCGAGATCAACTGTACTTGCGCATCGGCGCAGGCAATCGCCTGAGGCAGCGAAAACAGCAGCGTCATGTTGCAGCGAATACCTTCCTTCTCCAGCACTTCCGCTGCGCGGATGCCTTCCCAGGTCGAGGCGATCTTGATCAGGATGCGCTCGCGCGAAACACCGGCGGCTTCATACAAGGCGATCAGCGCACGGCCTTTGTCGATGGTGGCTTGCGTATCGAAGGAAAGACGGGCATCGGTTTCGGTCGATACACGCCCAGGAATGATGTTCAGAATTGCCGTGCCAAAAGCGACCAGCAGGCGGTCGATGACGTCGCCTGTCGGTTTGCCCGCGTTGTCACGCACGGCTTTTTCCAATAGCGGCTTGTACTGATCCTTCTGAACCGCTTTCAGGATCAGCGAGGGATTGGTGGTGGCGTCGCGTGGTGCAAACGCCTCGATGGACTGGAAATCGCCGGTATCGGCAACGATGGTCGTGTACTGCTTCAGTTGTTCGAGCTGGTTCATGGGAAATGCGCCAATGAGGAACGGGAAACCAGCATGATAACCCCATCGGATGACTATGGTTAGATGTGCGTCATGACAATATGCAACTAGAGCTTTGGCGGATGGCGCAGGAAGGAATCGAACTGCATATCCAGTTTCTGCAGCGCCTTTTGTGCATTTTGCATTTTTTTCCTGAATTCCGGTCCACCCTTCAGCGCCAGGCCGACCGCAAGAATATCGATGACCACCAGATGGGCCAGTCGTGCGGAAATTGGCGTGTACGGATCGATATTGAAACTGAGGTCGATCGGTACCAGCACCGTCGCCAGGTCGGACAGCGGTGTGCCGCTCGGCGTCAGGGCGACCACATCGGCGCCCACCCGGCGCGCGAGTTGCACGCTGTGCAGCAAGGCAGTGCTGTTACCGCGCTGGGAGATGGCAACCACCGTATCGCCTTTCTTGAGCAGGGCCGCCGAGATGGCATGGATATGCGGGTCCGAGTAGGCGACGGTCGGCACGCCCGAGCGGAAAAATTTGTGCTGGGCGTCGGAGGCGACGATGCCCGACGTGCCCTGTCCCCAGAATTCAATCTTATTCGAACGGTTAAGGACATCCAGCGCACGTTCGATGGCGGCTGGTTGCAAATTGTTGCGCAGGTCGAGCAGCGTGTTGATCGAACGGCTGCAGATCTTGTTGACCAGATCGGCGGCCAGATCATCCTGCAGCGGCGATTCATCCGTCTGCGGTAATGCCAGCGCGAGAGTCTGCGCAAGCTTGAGCTTGAACTCATGCCAGCCGTCATAGCCGAGAGCACGGCAAAAGCGAACGACCGTCGGCTCCGACACCTGCGCATTCTTTGCGAGCGCAGTGATGTTGCCGGAGACCGCGAGGTCCGGATTCTTCAGCACCGCCAGCGCCACCTTTTTTTCCGACTTGGAAAGCGCGTCCAGCTGTGTACGGATGGAATCAAGCAGCATGGCTTATTTCTCGGGAATGGATTCTTCGCGCCACTGCAGGCCATCGCGACTGATCAGCGCACTGGCGGCTGCAGGGCCCCACGTGCCCGCAGTATAAGGCAAGGGATCGTCGCCTTCCTGTTCCCAGTGTTCAAGGATGGGCTCTACCCATTCCCATGCGGCTTCGAGTTCATCGCTACGCATGAAGAGCGTCAGTTGTCCGCGCAGCACATCAAGCAGCAAACGCTCGTAAGCGTCCATGCGCGGCATCTTGAAGGTTTCGCGGAAATCCAGTTCCAGTTCCACCGGGCGCAAGCGCATGCCATCGCCCGGCGTCTTGGCCATCAGGTTCATCTGCAGGCCTTCATCCGGCTGCAGGCTGATGATCAGGCTGTTGGACTGAAAGCTGCTGTTGGGGCGGGCGAAAATGGAATGCGGAATTTTCTTGAAGCGCACCACGATTTCCGCGAGCTGGTCGGCCATGCGTTTGCCGGTACGCAGGTAAAACGGCACGCCGGCCCAGCGCCAGGTATCGATCTCCGCTTTCACTGCGACGAAGGTTTCGGTACGTGAGGTCGGATTGGCATTGGGCTCCTTGCGGTAGCCGGGTACGGCGACACCATCGACATGACCCGACCGGTACTGGCCGCGCACCACGTTCTGCGTGAGCATTTGCGGGGTGAAACGCTTGAGTGAACGCAGCACCTTGAGCTTCTCGTCGCGGACGGCATTGGGTGAGGTGGATACGGGCGGTTCCATGGCGACGATGCAGAGCAGCTGCAGCAGGTGATTTTGCAGCATGTCGCGTAGTGCGCCGGCGGTCTCGTAGTAATCGAGGCGATTGCCTACGCCCAGTTCTTCGGCGATGGTGATCTGGACATCGGAAATCCATTCGCGTCGCCACAATGGTTCGAACAGGACATTGCCGAAGCGCAGGGCCAGGAGGTTCTGCACCGTTTCCTTGCCGAGATAATGGTCAATGCGGTAGATCTGTGATTCGGCGAATACCTGGCCGACTTCATGATTGATTTGTCTTGCGCTGGCAAGGTCGCGCCCCAGGGGTTTTTCGAGGACGACCCGCGACTCGGGTGTCGCCAGGCCGCATTCCTTCAGGTGGCGGCAGATCGTGGCAAACAGGTTGGGCGGCATGGCGAGGTAGAACACGCGCGTGACCGGCGTTCCTGTCTTGTTGTCCGCATCGTTTCGCATGGTCTGCGCCAACGCGCCGTAGGTATGGCCGTCACTGGCATCGAGCGATACATAGGACAATCGTTTGCGAAAACTTTCCCACGCTGCATCGTTGAAATGGTCTTGCAGGATGTGAGGACGCGCGTTCTGTTCCAGCGTGTTGAGAAATTCGTCGTGGCTCCACGGATGGCGTCCGACAGCAATGATGCGCGCGGCGGGAGGCAAGTCATTGGCGCGGTGACGGTTGTACATCGCCGGCAGCAGTTTGCGCATGGCGAGGTCGCCGCCGCCGCCAAAGAGTACAAGATCGAAGTCGGATAAGGCCATGATATATGTGGTGGATGCGGAGCGTTGGAAAGGGAAGCTTGTCGCTTCGGTTGAAGTTTGCTGGTGTGAGCCCCGCGCATGCATGCCGAGCCAGCCATGCACGTGGAAGCATGCGGGGGACCATGCAATGCGCAATGCAGTCGTTTAACTCATCACGCACATCGGTTTAGCCTAATCACTCAGCGCTGCTTTCGCCCTTGCAATCAGTCCATTTGTTGAACTGTCATGCAAATCCGGACGCGGCGCGCCGTTGATCTCCGGCTCGATATTCTTGGCCAATACCTTGCCGAGTTCGACCCCCCACTGATCAAAACTGTTGATCCCCCACACCACGCCTTGCACGAACACCTTGTGTTCATAAAGCGCAATGAGCGCACCGAGCGCTGCCGGCGTGAGCTTTTCCATCAGGATCGTATTGCTCGGTCGATTGCCTGGAAAAACCTTGTGCATCAACAATGCGTTAATCTGGTCCTCAGGCAAACCCTGATCCTGCAACTCTTTGCGTACTTCATCAGCGTCCTTGCCGCGCATCAGCGCTTCCGACTGTGCAAAGCAATTGGCAAGCAGCACCGCATGATGCGACGGTAACGCGTGCGTCGGCTGCAAGGCCGCAATGAAATCGACAGGGATCATTGTCGTCCCCTGATGCAGCAATTGGAAGTAGGCATGCTGTCCGTTCGTACCGACATCGCCCCAGACTACAGGGCCGGTGTCAGCGCCCACGCTTTTGCCGGCCATGGTGACCTGCTTGCCATTGCTTTCCATATCCAGTTGCTGCAGATACGCGGGAAACTGGGCGAGATCCTGGTGGTAGGGCGCAATCGATATCGAGCCGCACTGAAAGAAGTTGCGATACCACACGCCAAGCATGCCCAGGATAACCGGCATATTGCGTTCCAGCGGCGCCGTGCGGAAATGCTTGTCCATTGCATGGGCACCGGCAAGAAATTCTTGGAACCCATCAATGCCGATGGCGAGCGCAACCGGCAGTCCAATTGCCGACCAGACCGAATAGCGCCCGCCGACCCAATCCCAGAACGGAAACATGTTGTCGGTGTCGATGCCGAATTCGCTGACCGCCTTTGCATTTGTCGACACCGCGACAAAGTGCCTGGCAAGATCGGTTTCCTTGCCTGTCTGCAGGAACCATGCACGCGCCGACTGGGCGTTCATCATGGTTTCGCGCGTGGTAAAGGTTTTGGAAGCAATGACGAAGAGCGTGGTCTCGGGCTGCACTCTGGCAAGCACCGCGACCAGGTCGTGGCCGTCAACATTGGCGACGAAGTGCAGATTGAGCCCGGGCTGGGCATGCGTACGTAACGCCCGGCACACCATTTCAGGGCCGAGATCGGAGCCGCCAATGCCGATATTGACGATGTCCGTCATGGGCTTGCCGCTACGGCCTAACCACTTTCCCGAGCGCACGCGCTCCGTGAACTCGCCCAGATGATCTAGCACCGCATGAACCTCTGGCACCACATTTTGTCCATTGACGATGACGGTCGCGCCGCGTGGTGCGCGCAGTGCGGTATGCAGGACCGCGCGCTGCTCGGTGGAGTTGATTTTTTCGCCGGCAAACATGGCATCGCGATGCTTGATCACATGCCGTTCCCGCGCCAGTTCCATCAGCAGCGAGAGCGTCGTTCCATCCATCCTGTTCTTGGAGTAATCAAGAAACAAGCCGGCGGCTTCAAGCGAAAATTGCGTGAAGCGATCGGGATGTCCCGAAAACAAGGTACGCAAATGCCACTGGCTGGCGTCCGTATAGTGCCGCTGCAGCGCCTGAAAGGCGGGTGCGTCGTGAAGAGGAGGAAGTTGATGCATGTCGATTCGTTGCGGGCCGGAGGTCGTCATTAATTTAACTATACATAAATTCTGGTAAATTCACTACATCATATTGAATTCCTGTCTATCGAGTCTTGCGTTTTCTCAGTAAGGAATATGTGTATTTGTGGTGTGAGTTTTCCATCTTTTCCATCGGTAGCAGAGAAAAACCAAGCGAAGCTTCTTATGAAGAGCTCTGGAACAGTCTTCAAAAATACGTAGTAAAATTACGAAAAACAGCGGAATCCGAATTATGTCACTTCATCCTGTCATTCATACCGTCACGCAACGCATCATCGCGCGCAGCAAACCCTATCGCTCCGCTTACCTTGCAAGAATGGAGGCCGCCCGCCTGCAGGGCGTGCACCGTAGCGCACTGGCGTGCACCAATCTCGCCCATGGTTTTGCCGCATTTCCCGCGAACGACAAACTGAGGCTCAAGGAGCAAAAGGCGCCATCGGTTGCCATCGTCTCGGCCTACAACGACATGCTGTCGGCACACCAGCCTTTTGAACGCTTTCCTCATATCATCAAGGAAACCGTGCGCAGCGTTGGCGGAGTCGCCCAGTTTGCCGGCGGCACGCCTGCGATGTGCGACGGTGTCACGCAGGGCCAGCCGGGTATGGAGCTGTCGCTGTTCTCGCGCGACACGATAGCCATGGCGACCGCCGTTGCGCTGTCTCATAACATGTTCGATGCCGCCGTCTACCTCGGCGTCTGCGACAAGATCGTTCCCGGCCTGCTGATCGGCGCATTGCATTTTGGGCACTTGCCGGCTGTCTTCATTCCTGCGGGACCAATGACCACCGGTATTTCCAACTCTGAAAAAGCCAAGGTACGCCAGTTGTATGCACAGGGCAAGCTCGGGCGTGACGCATTGCTGGAATCCGAATCGCAGTCTTATCATGGTGCCGGCACCTGTACGTTTTACGGCACCGCCAACAGCAACCAGATGCTGATGGAGGTCATGGGCCTGCATATGCCCGCCACCGCTTTTGTTACTCCCAACACCGAATTGCGGGACGCGCTAACCGCTGCCGCAGCGCGTCGCGCGGTCGAGATCAGTCAGCAGGGCAAGACGTATATTCCCGTGGGACGCATCGTCGATGAAAAAGCGATTGTCAATGCCATCGTGGCTTTATTGGCGACCGGTGGTTCGACCAACCACACGCTGCATCTGGTTGCGATGGCGCGCGCCGCAGGGATCGTGATCGACTGGAACGATTTTCATGAATTGTCGGGCGCGGTACCGCTCCTGACGCGCATTTATCCGAACGGAGAGGCCGACGTCAATCATTTCCATGCCGCTGGCGGCACAGGCTTCGTCATCCGCGAACTGCTGGATGCCGGACGTCTGCACGAAGACGTCACGACTGTCATGGGGCAGGGCTTGCGCGCACATTGTGCCGAACCTTTCCTCAACGGCCAGCAAGTTGTATGGAAGACACCGCCCGTCGAAAGCGGGGATGCGAACGTGCTGCGTACCGCGAAAGATCCGTTTTCTCCCGACGGCGGCCTGCGCCTGCTGCAAGGCAACCTCGGTCGCGCGGTCATCAAGGTATCTGCCGTCAAGCCGGAACATCGCGTCGTCGAAGCGCCCGCCATCGTGTTCGATTCGCAGGAAGATTTCATGGACGCCTACAAGGCGGGCAAACTTGACCGCGACTTTGTTGCCGTCGTTCGTTTCCAGGGGCCGCGCGCCAACGGCATGCCGGAACTGCATGCCATGACACCGGCCCTATCCAATCTGCAGGACGCCGGCCGCCGCGTCGCGCTAGTCACCGATGGCCGCATGTCGGGCGCGTCCGGCAAGGTCCCGGCAGCGATTCATGTGTCGCCGGAAGTGTTGGCCGACGGACCGCTGGGCCGCGTGCGGAATGGGGACATGATCCGCGTCGATGCGGAAGCCGGCATCTTGCAGGCGCTCGTTGCAGAAACAGAGTGGAATGTGCGTGGCACGCCGTCCGTGGATCTGACCAGCAGCCATGTCGGCATGGGCCGCGAGTTGTTTGCGATGTTCCGCAACTCAGTCAGTACCGCGGAAGAGGGTGCGGCGACATTCGGGTTGCCGCCGCCGCTCAATATGCCTCAGGAGCAGGATAATTCGCTTGCGGTACCGGAGCAGCAATCTTTCTCCGATGAAGATTCGCTCATTACCCGTAAATAACCACAATAACTACAATAACCACAACCATCCATCAAGCTAAATACATCATGAATCTTCTCGACATCATGCGCAGTTCTCCGGTGATTCCGGTGATCGCGATTGAACGTATCGAACACGCCGTCCCCCTCGCCAAGGCACTGGTGGCCGGCGGTATCCGCGTGTTGGAAGTGACCTTGCGCACCGAGCACGGTTTGTCGGCAATCCGTGCCATGGCGGACCAGGTGCCCGATGCAATTGTGGGTGTCGGGACGCTGACGCAATCCGAGGAGTTTCGTGCGGCGCGTGACGCCGGCGCTGTATTCGGTGTGTCGCCCGGCCTGACGCCCAGCCTGATCGATGCCGCAAAATCGAGCGGCCTGCCTTTGCTGCCCGGCGTGATGTCGCCGTCTGAAGTCATGGCGGCGCGCGAAGCGGGGTTTCGACAACTGAAACTGTTTCCCGCCGTGCCGGCCGGTGGGGTCGGGATGCTCAATGCAATCGCAGGACCGCTGCCGGATGTCAGTTTTTGCCCGACCGGCGGCATTTCGCAGGAAACTGCGGCGCAATTCCTCGCCTGCAAGAACGTGGTATGCGTTGGCGGTTCGTGGTTGACGCCGAAAGAGGCAATACAGGCGGGGGACTGGGCAATGATTACTTCATTGGCGGCAGCAGCGGCATCGCTGCGCAAATGATGGCAACACAGCGAAGGCGCAGTTCAGTACGCCATGCAGGGCGCAGGGCTCCTGCCTATTTGCCTTCGCTATTCACCATCACGCAATTTCGGCCTGAGCGCTTGGCCTGATACAGGGCACGATCCGCGGCATGCACCAGGCTACTGGTCGTCGTGGTAAGTTCCGGCACCATCGTGCTGACGCCCAGGCTGATGGTCACATGTTTGGCCACGCCGGAAAAGCCATGCTCGACGCACAAGCCTTCCACTTCCGCGCGCATTGCTTCAGCCACCTGTAGCGCACCATCTTCATTCGTGTCCGGCAAGACCACGGTGAACTCTTCGCCGCCATAACGTGCCACAAGGTCACGTGCCCGGTTGAGCACGCGCACGAGCGCAGCGGCAATCTCCACCAGGCAGGCGTCACCGCGCTGGTGGCCATAGTTGTCGTTGAAATCCTTGAAGGAATCAACGTCGATCATGATCAGTGAGATCGGTGATCCATTGCGTTTGGCACGCCGGAATTCATCATCCAGGTGCAGATCGAAACGGCGACGGTTGGCGATGCCGGTGAGGCCGTCGACAAGCGTCTGGGATTCCAGTTCGAGCGCCATCTCGCGCAGCTTGCGTTCGCGCGAAACCGCCATGCTGACATCGGTAATTTGCACCACGCAATGACGCGGCATGGTATCGACTTCGAGCGGCATCACATGAACCGCCTGTTGCATGCGCAGGCCGCTGTCAGCATCGGCCGGATTGACGAAGAGCGGGAAGGGCGCCTTGTTCAGGGTCTGTGACAGCAGAGAGGCAAAATTGTGTTGCAGCGCCGCGTCGATCGCGATGTGGGTACGGCCATCGACCATGTCGGGGAAGACTTCGCTGAAAGCCTTGCCGAGCACAGAAGCTGCAGCAACGTGCGAGTGCTGTTCCATCCAGTGATTCCACAGGACGACGCGCTGCTCGGCATCAAACACGATGATGCCGGTCCGGACAGCTTTCAGCACGCCTTGTAGCAAGCTTTGCATTTGCCTCTTTTCCGTTTTGCAGTAAGTTTAACCGGTCAATTTGGCCAGGTAGCCGTCGATATAGTGCTGCAGGTCCTGCAGTGCCGGCATGTCGAGGAGGAAGGCGACATAGCCGTAAATATGATGGCGCTCGATGTTGAAATCGATTGTCAGGGTTAGCACCACGCCGTCCCATTGCTTGCCATTCTGGCCGAGGATGTCGTCGCTGGTGCCGACGTGGTACATCGGCAGAGAGCCCTGCAGTTCGCGCCCGGACGCATTGGCCAGCGTCGCCATGCAGGAATTCAGGATGATGTTGCCGATTTCACTCATCGCTTCCTGTTCCATCTCGCTCAGTTCTTCGAGCGAGAGGCTTTGTCCCACCATCAGGCGGACGATTTCCAGGCTTTTCTCTTCGGGGAACATCAGGAAAGCTTCGGTATTGAATGCGCCGTTGAATTGCTGCGCAATCGCGCAAATACGGCGGCCTTCACCGCTACCCAATGTCTTTGCCACCTCGGCACGGCTCTGGAACTGGACCATCGGCACGGACATCGTGACTTCCTCGTTCACGATGCGGCTCATGGCCGCTGCGGCCTGTCCTACGCCCTGGTTGAACATTTCCACCAGCGCGTCATGCTGAAGTTCGGTGAGCTGAAACATCACGGTTTCTCGAAAGAGGCGATGATCTGGTCGATACGGGCTTCGGTAATCGGTTTTTCCGCAAAGCCGATGCCCATGGCTTTGGCTTTGTCACGGATTGCCTCCTGCACGTTTGCGGTCAGGAGGATGATGCGTGTGCCGGGGCATTTCGCCTGGATCTCGGTGACGGCGGCAAGTCCGCCCATGCCGGGCATATTCAGGTCCAGCAACACCAGGTCCGGTGTGACGCTGTCAAGCTTGTCGATCGCTTCCTCGCCGCTGGCTGCCTCGGCAATCGTCCAGTCGGGCTGCTTCTGCAGCAGGAATTGCCGGGACAGCATACGGGATACTCTGCTGTCGTCTACTACCAATACGGTTGTCATTTTCACATCACTTCAGAACGGATTGACGCATGTTCATGCTTTATGGCAAGTCTACCATTCCCTTTGCCGGCGTCGGACAGTTGAAAAAGAAAAAACCTGAATCCGCACGCTTCAGCCCTTAAAATATCGGCTTCCATCAACCAACACTGCCGTCGCTGAGCGTAGTAACTGCACTCGGCAAGACCGGCAGCACCGCATCATGACCCAAGACGAACTGAAACAAGCCGTGGCCCGCGCCGCAATCGAATATGTTCCTTCCGGCGAAATCATCGGCGTCGGCACCGGTTCCACCGCCAATTTTTTCATCGACGAACTCGGCAAGATCAAAGACCGCATCACGGGCGCGGTCGCGTCGTCGGAAGCGACCGCGGAGCGCCTGCGTTCCCACGGTATCCAGGTGCTTGACCTCAACGACGTTGAATCGATGTCCGTCTACATCGACGGCGCTGACGAAATTACCAATGCCGGCGCCATGATCAAGGGAGGCGGGGCGGCGCTGACTCGCGAAAAGATTGTGGCATCCGTGGCCAGGCAATTCATTTGCATCGCCGACGGGTCCAAACTTGTCGATATGCTCGGCAAGTTTCCCCTGCCGATCGAAGTGATTCCGATGGCGCAGGCGGCCGTTGCCCGCAAGCTGAAGACGCTCGGCGGCGAACCGCGTTTGCGTCTGAAGGACGGCAAGCCGTTGCTGACCGATAACGGTTGCATGATTATCGACCTGGTCGGCTTGCAAATCGCCGATCCAAAGGCATTCGAAGCGGAAATCAACAATATCGTTGGTGTGGTGACAGTGGGCCTGTTCGCGCAGCGCGGGGCGGATGTGGCGTTGCTGGGCACGGCGGAAGGTGTAAAAAAGTTGACCTTCTGACAGGTAGCCTCGGTAAGCCGGCGACAGTCCGGCATGCTTGAAAAACAAAAGCCCGCGGCATGATGCCGGCGGGCTTTTGTTTTTGGGCAGACGGTTACGCCTGCTTATTTTGCGTACTTCTGTATTTTTCTTACTCCGAGGGTGGTACGTAACCGGACGCCGCATCCGCACCCGAACCAAAGAAGTGGTTTTCCATTTGGGTCGCGAGATACTTGCGTGCGCGCGCATCCGCCAGGTTGAGGCGGTTTTCATTAACCAGCATGGTCTGATGCTTCAGCCAGCCGGCCCATGCTTCCTTGGAGACGCTTTCGTATATGCGTTTGCCGAGTTCCCCGGGATAGGGCGGAAAATCCAGGCCTTCGGCTTCTTTGTTCAGCTTGACGCAGTGGACCATGCGGGCCATGTTCTACTCCTTATCGATTCAAATTGTTGGTCTCTCCGGTTGGAGGACCTGCGGTTTTAAAGTTGCTTGATCAGTACCAGCGACTTGCGTTGCCAGTTATACATATGTTGCCTGTCCTTGGGCAGATCGTCGACCGTTGCCGGCACGAAGCCACGCTTGATGAACCAGTGGGCGGTACGCGTCGTCAGGACGAACAACTTGTTGAAACCGGCGGCGCGTGCCCGGTTTTCCATATGCTTGAGGATCCGTTCTCCGTCGCCTTGGCTCTGCACCTCCGGATTGACGGTAAGGCATGCCATTTCGGCCATTTTCTCCGCGGGGAAAGGATAGAGCGCGGCGCAGCCAAAGATAACGCCGTCGTGCTCGATGACAGAAAAATAGTCGATTTCGCGTTCGATCAGTTCACGTCCGCGTTTGACCAGCGTGCCGTCGGCTTCCAGTGGTTCAATCAATTTGAGGATGCCGCCCACGTCTTCAATGGTCGCTTCACGCAGGGTCTCAAGGTTTTCGGTGCTGACCATGGTGCCCACGCCGTCGTGGGTAAAGATTTCCAGCAGCGCGGAACCGTCCATCTCAAAAGGCACGATATGGCAGCGCGGCACCCCGCTACGGGATGCCTTGACGCAATGCTGCAGATAGAAAGCCGAATCAGGCGGCAGGACGCTGGCATTGAGCAAGGTGTTGGCTTGCGCCGCAGTCAATTCCCGCACGTCGCGGCCTTCGACATCGCTCATCAGCGGGGTTTCGGTGATGAAAATCAGCTTGTCGGCCCTCAATGCCGTCGCTGCGGCCACCGCCACGTCTTCCATGGTCAGGTTGAAGGCTTCGCCTGTCGGCGAGAAGCCCAGCGGCGATAGCAGGACCAGGCCGCCGGCACTTAATATCGGGTGGATGGTCTCATAAGCAATCTTGCGCGCCACGCCGGTAAATTCGAGGTCGACCCCGTCGATGACGCCAATCGGTCGGGCAGTCACGAAGTTGCCGGAAATGATACGAATCGCGGCATGCGCCATCGGCGTGTTCGGCAAGCCCTGGCTGAACGCGGCTTCGATATCGAGGCGCAGCTCTCCGGCCGCTTCCTTGACGCATTCCATTGCCGGCGCGTCCGTGATCCGCAGCCCGTTGTGGTAACGGGCTTTCAGGTTGCGCAAGCCGAGTTGCTCTTCAACCTGGGGGCGCGAACCGTGAACGATCACGACCTTGATGCCGAGTGCATGCAACAGCGACAAATCCTGCGCCAGCAGGGGCAGGGCACCGGCCATCACCAGTTCGCCTGGGAAGGCCACCACGAAGGTTTTACCGCGAAAAGCGTGAATGTACGGCGCAACCGAGCGCAGCCATTGAACGAACTCTATTGGATTTTCCATGATGCGCATTATATACAGAGCTTGTCGCCGAGTCGGTTAGTTCAGGCTCTGTATAATTCGCCACGATATGTCAGCACCAGAACAAGCCCAAAAAACACCGCAAAAGCCGCGCCATCCGCAGGCAAAAGCCCCCGTACCTCCCGCGCCGGTTGTCCGTAATCCGCTGCCGCCCATCGTCTTTCCCGAAGAGCTGCCCGTCTCGGGCCGGCGGCGCGAGATTGCCGATGCCCTGCGCGCGAACCAGGTCATCATCGTGTCCGGGGAAACGGGGTCCGGCAAGACCACGCAGTTGCCCAAAATCTGCCTGGAGCTTGGACGCGGCAGCAAGGGCCTGATCGGCCATACCCAGCCGCGCCGTATTGCCGCATCGTCCACCGCCAAGCGCATCGCCCAGGAACTCGGCACGCCGCTCGGCGAACATGTCGGCTTCAAGGTGCGCTTTACCGATACCCTTTCCAAAGGTGCGTCCGTCAAACTGATGACCGACGGCATCCTTCTGGCCGAAACGCAGACCGATCCACTGCTCAGGCAGTACGACACGATCATTATCGACGAAGCGCATGAACGCAGCCTCAACATCGACTTCCTGCTCGGTTACCTGAAGCAACTGCTGCCCAAACGTCCTGACCTGAAAATCATTATTACGTCGGCAACCATCGATGCCGACCGGTTTGCCCGGCATTTTTCCCGTGGCGACAAGCTGGCACCGGTCATCGAGGTTTCGGGCCGGCTATACCCGGTGGAGGTCCGTTATCGCCCGGTGGAACCGGCAGATAAGAATGATGGGAAAACCGATGGTAAACCCGATGGCCGGTCGGCTGCCCAGAAGGAGCAGCGCGACCTGATGGATGCGGTGGTCGACGCCGTCGATGAACTGGCCCGGATTGGTCCCGGAGACGTACTGGTGTTTCTGCCCGGCGAACGCGAGATCCGCGACGCGGCGGAAGCCTTGCGGAAGCATCATCCGCCACATGTCGAAATCCTGCCTCTGTTTGCGCGCCTGTCCGTGCAGGAACAGGAAAGGGTGTTCAAGACCTCGAATGCACGACGCATCGTGCTGGCCACCAATGTTGCGGAAACCTCGCTGACCGTGCCCGGCATTCGCTACGTTGTTGACGCCGGCCTTGCCCGCGTCAAACGCTACAGCTATCGCAACAAGGTTGAGCAACTGCAGATCGAACCGGTGGCCCAGTCCGCCGCCAACCAGCGCGCCGGGCGTTGTGGCCGGGTGGCTGCCGGCGTTTGTATCCGTCTCTATGACGAACAGGATTTCCTGCAGCGTCCGAAGTTTACCGATCCGGAGATCCTGCGTTCTTCGCTGGCGTCAGTCATCCTGCGCATGAAGTCGCTGCGGCTGGCCGATGTCGAAACCTTTCCCTTCATCGAGCCGCCGATGGGCCGCGCGATTGCCGACGGCTATCAATTGCTGCAGGAACTGGGTGCGGTCGATGATGCCAACCAGCTGACCCCGCTTGGCAGGCAGCTTGCCAAGCTGCCGCTGGATCCGAGGGTGGGGCGCATGATCCTCGCCGCGCGCGACAATGCGGCGCTCAGTGAAGTGCTGATCATCGCCTCGGCCCTGTCGGTGCAGGACCCGCGCGAGCGGCCTGTCGAGGCGCAGGATGCGGCGGACAACGCCCACAAAAAATTTGCGGACGAAAAGTCTGAATTCCAGACCTACCTGAAGATCTGGAAATGGTTTGAAGAAGCCATCGAACAAAAGAAGTCGAACCGGCAACTGATGGACAGTTGTCGAGCGAACTTCCTGTCGCAACTGCGGCTGCGCGAATGGCGCGATGTGCATTCGCAACTATTGACGCTGGTACGCGAGCAGGGCTGGCGCCTCAATGAGGCGCCAGCGACCTACGAGCAGCTGCATACGGCCTTGCTGACAGGACTGCTTGGCAACGTGGGCTACAAGGCCGACGATGAGCCGCATTACCTTGGAGCGCGCGGCATCAAGTTCTTCATCTGGCCGGGATCGAATCTTGCGAAGAAAGCCGGACGCTGGGTCATGGGTGCAGAACTAGTCGAAACGACACGCCTGTATGCGCGCTGCATTGCGCAAATCCAGCCCGACTGGCTGGAACGCGTCGGCGGTCACCTGCTGAAAAAATCCTACGGCGATCCACGCTGGGAAAAGCGCACTGCGCAGGTCACGGCCAGCGAGCGCGCTACGCTCTACGGCCTGGTGGTCTACAGTCAGCGCCGCATCAACTATGGACAGATCAATCCGGCGGAAGCGCGCGACATCTTCATCCGCAGCGCGCTGGTGGATGGCGAATACGAAACACGCGCTCCGTTCCTGGCGCATAACCAGAAACTGGTCCGTGAAATCGAAAACCTCGAGCACAAGTCGCGCCGCCTGGACGTGCTGGTCGACGAGGAACTGATTGCCGCCTTTTACGACAAGCTGATCCCGCAGGAAATACACACCGGTATCGCGTTCGAGAAATGGCTAAAGGAAGCTACAGCTAAAAATCCCAAGCTTCTGCATCTGAACCGGGATGATCTGATGCGGCATGAGGCGGCAGGCATCACGACGGACCTGTTTCCAAAAACGATGACGGTCAGCGGCGTTGCGATGACTTTGTCCTATCACTTCGAGCCGGGCAGCCCGCGCGACGGCGTTACGCTCGCCGTGCCGCTGTATGTGCTCAACCAGGTATCGGCTGACCGCTGCGAATGGCTGGTGCCCGGCATGCTGAAGGAAAAGGTGCATCTGCTGCTGAAGTCGCTGCCGCAAAAGCTGCGCCGGCATTGCGTGCCGTTGCCGGACTACGCCGCCAGATTCTGCGAGCGCGCCGAGTTCGGCAAGGGCAATCTGCTCGATGCCGTGATCGCTGATGTGCGCGAACAGACCGGTGTCACGCCCAAGACCACGGATTTCAAGCTGGAGACGCTGCCGGCACACCACTTCATGAACTTCAAGATCATTGATGAGCATGGACGCCAGCTGGAGATGGGCCGTAACCTGTCGAACCTGCAGGCGGAGTTCGGCAGCCAGGCGCGCGAAAGCTTCCAGAAGATCGCCGAGAAAACCACGGTTGCTCCAGTGGCCGGCGGCGAGGCACCAGCGGCATCCGCTGCGGCAAAGCCGAAGGCAGCGGCCTCGGAAGGGTCCGGAGCGTCCAGGTCATCCTCCGCGGACCAGCAGAACCTGACCACATGGTCCTTCGGCGAACTGCCCGAACTGCTGGAAATCCAGCAAGGCAAGCAAAGCCTGATCGGCTTTCCGGCCTTGGTGGACAAGGGCAGTCACTGCGATCTCGAAGTCTTCGACGATCCGGCCGAAGCGGCGCGGGTGCACCGGGTTGGATTGCGCAAGCTGTTTGCGCTGCAGCTCAAGGAGCAGATCAAGTTCCTTGAAAAGAATATCCCCGGACTGCAGCAAATGGGTATGCAATACATGACGCTGGGATCGCAGGAAGAGTTGCGCGACCAGATCATTCAGGCCGGGCTGGAGCGTGCCTGCATGCAGGATCCGCTACCGAAGAATGCGCAGGAGTTCAACCAGCGCAAGGACGAAGGAAAGTCGCGCATCAGCTTGCTGGTCAATGAGATTGCACGGCTGGCGGGACAGGTACTGGCCGAGTACTACACGCTCCCGAAAAAGCTGCAGGGGGCGAAGGCGCATGCTGCGAGCGCGGCGGACATGCAGTCACAGCTGCAGGCACTGGTCGGCAAGCGATTCATCGCGGACAACGATTACACACAGCTCAGCCATTTTCCGCGCTACCTGAAGGCGATCAACGTACGGCTGGAGAAGCTACGGGCCGATCCGGCGCGTGATGCACGTCTGATGGCCGAATGGATGCAGGTTGCAGCGCCATGGCAACGTGCGCTCAAGGACCGGCAGAAAAGCGGCGATCCCAAGATGCTTGAATTCCGCTGGTTGCTGGAGGAGTTGCGGGTATCCCTGTTTGCGCAGGAATTACGGACGCCGATGCCGGTGTCGGTCAAGCGCCTCCAGAAAGTCTGGGAGTCCATGCAGCGCTAACGTGGATCCCTGCGCGGCGTCATGACTTGCAACATTGCAAATCAAACACCACAATCCGGCCTGCCAAACACCTGTTTAGATCAAACCTCGGGGCAGTATTCCGTTCCTTTTGTTCCAGGTCATATTCTCGTGTTGATCTTTTTCAACAAATAGCATCATTGCGCCGATATAGTCGCTATAACGTGACAAATGAGATCGATGGATTTTTTTGACTGGCAAGGCGCAGGAGGAGTCAATAGCGAGCTATTGACGACGAGTGCAACGCAGGCAGGCAGCTCGGCGCCCCCAGAAAAAGACGCGATCTCATGGTGCGTTATGGGTTGGGATTGGTATCAGTCCTCATCCACAGGGAGAAGGAAATGCATCGATCAAAAACAACACACGCAACGCAGACAACGCACCCCCGTCAGACCAAGGCTCCCATTTGGGTTGCGACAAGACAGGAAGGTGGGGCCGCGACATGAAACACGTCATTCTCGGCAACGGGCCTGCCGGAGTCATCGCCGCTGAAACCCTGCGCAAGAATGCGCCGGCGGATGACATTGTGCTCGTCGGCGACGAAGTCGAAATGCCATATTCCCGTATGGCGCTCCCAAACCTGATCGCAGGCGAAATCAGCGAGTCCAGCACGCAACTGCGGCGCGACAAGGATTATTTCGCGCGCCAGCGTATTCAACAGATTACCGGCCGTGCCGTACACATCAGCAGCCGGACCCGTACCATCAAGATGGAAGACGGCGGTATCCTCTCTTTTGACAAGCTGCTGATCGCGACCGGTTCGCGTCCCCGTGTCCCCACGATCCCGGGTATTGATTTCCCCGGCGTGCACGCCTGCTGGACGCTGGACGATGCGCGTCAGATCATGCAGCTTGCACGGCCGCGCTCCCGTGTTGTCGTGATTGGCGCCGGCTTCATCGGCTGCCTGGTGATGGAGGCGTTGGCATCGCGCGGCGTCGACCTGACCATTATTGAAAAACGTGACCGCATGATGGCGGGCGCATTGAGCAAGGGCGCGGGCGATATGGTGCAGCGCTGGTGCGAGCGCAAGGGCATCAAGGTACACACTTCGACCCGTGTTGTTGCCATTGGCAGCAACACATTGCAGCAAGTCGGCTCGCCACGCATCGTCCGCCTGTCGAGCGGTGTGCAATTGCAGGCTGACCTGGTGGTTTACTGCACCGGCAGCACGCCGAACATCGATTTCCTGAAGGGGAGCGGCATCAAGTTCGTCCAGGGCGTGGTGGTCGATGCTGCCATGCAGACCAATATGCCGGGCATCTATGCCGCCGGGGACTGCGCCGAAACCTTCGACGAAGCGTGCGGCCGCAGCGTCATTGCGGGCGTACAACCGAATGCAGCCGACCAGGCTTACTGCGCGGCGCTCAATATGAGCGACAAGCATGCGGTGCAGCGCGGGCTGCGCCAGATCGACGTGTTCGACACCATGGGCCTGATTTCATCGTCCTTCGGCCATTGGCAGGGAATACGAGGCGGCCAGTGGGTAGAGGTCGCTGACGAGACGCATTTCCGCTACATGCGGCTGGAGTTCAGCCGGGATATCCTGATTGGTTGCAATGTCGTGGGTATCACCGAACATGCCAACATCCTGCGTGGCCTGATCCAGCATCAGGTCAGGCTCGGAGAGTGGAAAGACCGTTTGCTGCAGGATCCGACCCTCCTCAAACAGGCTTATGCCGAGTGCGTCCAGGAGCAATTTGTCGACCAGGCGTCGGTCTTCCATACCCCGTACGGCTCTCCGGCGGAGCCAGCCAGCCAGTCGGTGTAATTTGCGGGCGCGAAAGCGCGTCCGGCTCCCGTTTTCGCGTAAAATCGCGGGAAACTCCATGCGGCATCAGGATGCTTCGATCGTCATCGACTGGCACGCTCATGCTGTGTGACCCGATTTCACTACACCCGCGAAAACAATGAGTATCAAATCCGACAAGTGGATCCGCCGCATGGCGTCCGAGGCAGGCATGATTGAACCGTTCGAGCCAAATCAGGTAAAGACGGTTGATGGGCATAAGATCGTCTCTTACGGTACATCAAGCTATGGATACGATATACGCTGTGCCGACGAATTCAAGCTCTTCACAAATATAAACACCACAATTGTCGACCCAAAGAACTTCGATGAAAATAACTTCGTTGACGTTTCCGGCAAGGGCTATTGCATCATTCCACCCAATTCGTTTGCATTGGCGAGAACAGTGGAATACTTTCGAATTCCACGTAATGTGCTAACCATATGTCTTGGTAAGTCCACTTATGCACGTTGTTTTTCGGGCGATACTAAAGTTGCACTCGTGGGTCGTCCCGCAATGACGCTGCAGGCAATGGCCTTACATCCCGATGAGGAATACTATGGATACACCATGCTTCCCGGAGGTGACCTGGGTGTTGCGCAACTCGTCGCACCGCGATTAGTCGGATACGATGAGTTGCTGGAAATCGAGCTCGACAATGGCCGAGTAATCGCAGCGACCCTAGATCATCGTTTCATGCGTCGCGATGGAAGCTACGTTATGGCACAGGACTTGGTGCCGGACGAACGATTGATGCCGCTTTATCGATATGGGACTGGCGCCGCCGAGTTGGTTTATCGACCGCTATCGGGCACGTTAGCGATGACCAGCCAATTGCTTGAGGCGTGTAAGAGGCGCTTTGCCGGTTTGCCGACATCCGTTACGGAAGCAGTCGATGCGGACGCAAGCATGCCCTCAAATCACCGTGTCGTTTCAGTGCGAAAACGAGCGGGCACGCATGCGGTATTTTGCTTGACGGTTCCAGAGGGTCAAAACTTCGCGCTCGAGGACGGCGTAATCGTCCACAACTGCGGGATCATTGTCAACGTCACCCCCTTTGAGCCGGAATGGGAGGGATTTGTGACTTTGGAATTTTCAAACACGACGCCGCTTCCTGCAAAAATTTATGCTAACGAAGGCGTGGCGCAGGTACTCTTCTTCGAATCGGATGAAGTCTGCGATGTGTCTTATAAAGACCGTGGCGGTAAATATCAGGGGCAGATAGGCGTGACACTGCCAAAGACCTGAACATCAATAAAAAATGACCTCATCTTCTCTGCACATGAAGGTGAGGCCACAGCCGCCATGGTCCGGCCGAGCACTGCGGCGGTACACCCCACGCTGGAAAATCGAACGCACTTTCGCATGACTCAACAAGCTCAAGCGCGTGCCTACCTGATGGAACCGGTGCATAGAACATTACACCGGCTTTGTCTCCCTTGCCTTGGCTATGATTCTGCTCCGGAGGCGTTTATGAAGTCATCTCTGGACTAACCCGTTGTCGGATCACAGCAAGAACGGCAATTCATCACGACCCTACGTCCCATAACGAGAAATCAACGCTTATCAAGTTATATGCGCGACACCGTATTAGTTAAGCTCACCAAATAGGAATAAACGTATACGTAACGAATGCGACAACAACTCCTACTAAAACCCCGGCAGCAATCTCAGTGCGCGTATGTCCCATGCGTTCGCGCAATGGTTTTAAACCTTCCGATGGCGTGGTGAGGCGATTAATAACGGCAGCTTGCGCTCCGATCTGCCGCCGCAGGCTGTTCGCATCCAATATGACGATAAACGCTAGGGTGACTGCCAAGCCAAAGGCAGGGTGGCCAATACCCTCCTTAAGAGCAATCAACGCTGCGGTACTGCTAACAATAGCGCTATGGTTGCTCGGCAGACCACCGTATCCGATAAGATCAAAAGCAAAACGTTTTGCCCTAATCGTATTAATAAGGAATTTAGTGCTTCCGGCAACGAGCCAGGCGAGGAATGGTATAAGGGCGTAAGACAAATCCATGTTCATACCCGTCCTGGCCATAATGCCCAAACGCAGGAAGCCATCCACAAAACGACCGTAAGCAGCAATTGCCAGTCAGCGATCAGTGCGTCTGTTGGGGACTCTCCCGCTTCAAGTACCTCTACCACGAACCAGTATCGAAATAATCCAAATAACACTAACGGAACTGTAATGACTAGTTCTGGCTTTGCAGACATCACAAACATGCTGTAAAAAACTAGCGCACCCATCGCCGACATTTCAGCGTAACGGTCAACTAATGAAACAGAATACTTCTCTAGGACTTTTCTCCCTTCTGTTCCACTTTGAGACAACTCCTGGCGCCGCTTTACCGCCGCCAGGTACAGCGCAAGGCAAAGCGTGGTCACAAACATCCAGTTTGATACGGGCACGGTCAATGCAACTGCACCGGCATAAACTCGCAACACAAAACCGATTGCAATGGTAAAGATATCGAGAACTGGCTGATGCTTCAAGGCGAAGGTATAGGCAATATTCAACAATAGATAGGCCGCAATAACCTCTACAACAGCCGGTGCAAGTAGCCATCCAAAGTATAGTGCGCTCCAAAGGAGGATCAACAAGACAAATGCCATCGGAAACGATACCAGGCCAGCCGCCAGTGGACGAGTCTTCGACTTTTTAGGATGACGTCGATCACGATCGACATCATGCATGTCATTGATGATGTACGTTGACGAAGATGCGATGCAGAAGAGCACGACGGCAATGAGGGCCTGCCTGATCGCGCTGAAATCTAAAAAAACGCCTGAAAAAATGAGAGGGGCAAGGACGAATCCATTTTTTATCCACTGCTTTGGACGCATCAGAGCGACCACTCCAAAAAACTGCGCAAGGAGTGGTCGCGCTGTGACGGTATTGTGCATCTTGATAACCTTGGTGATATATTGGAGAATTTGCCAAATGAAAATGGCAACCACATACGCAATTCTCGCATTAATTGCGACCATTGCAAATATTGCAGCTCAAGACATACTCCTCCGTTGTTACCAAGGCGCTTTTGCCGTCCTGTTGTCCGTGATTGCCGGGACCGGCCTTGGGCTAGTGGTCAAGTACATCCTTGATAAGCGATACATATTCAATTTTCGTGCACGCGATGCGGCACACGACCGTCAGACATTTGTGATTTATACCGCAATGGGTCTCCTGACGACGGTCATCTTTTGGGGATCGGAGTTCATTTTTCATTTTCTATTCGCAAGCAAAGAAATGCGTTACTTAGGCGGCATCATCGGACTGACAATAGGTTACGTGGCGAAGTACCACTTGGATAAGCATTTCGTCTTCCGAAAGGATGGGAAATGAAGCGCATTTCCTCTTGGGGCCGCCTTGGGGAATTTCCACATGAGGTCGTTGAACTAAGCGATCGCAGCAGCGTACCCGACGTGCTGGTATCTAAGCGACCCGGTCTGGCTTATGGTATGGGCCGGAGCTACGGGGATAGCTGTCTCAATCCAGATGGAATCCTCTGGATTACAACTGGGCTGGATCGTTTTATCGAATTCAATCGACAGACTGGCCGACTTGTGTGTGAGGCCGGTGTTCTGTTGCGCGACATTCAAAAGCTCACCATTCCACAAGGATGGATTCTTCCAACTACACCAGGTACGCAGTTGTTGACTGTGGGCGGCGCCATTGCTAACGACATACATGGAAAGAATCATCATGCTGTTGGCTCTTTTGGTAACCACTTACATAGAATTCGGCTGGTCCGAACCGATGGAGAGATTATCGAATGCGGCCCAGAGCGCCTTTCGGCATGGTTTGCGGCTACAGTAGGCGGCTTGGGTTTAACGGGTGTAATAGTTGAAGCAGAAATACAATTAAAACGAGTAGCGAGTCCGTGGCTCGATACCGAATCTATCCCCTTCGGAAATCTGGACGATTTTTTCAGTTTGTCTGATGCTTCCGAAGCAGAATGGGAGCATACCGTATCCTGGATTGACTGCTTGTCCGGAACCGAGAGCCGCGGCCTATTTATGCGTGGCAGGCATATTGATGCCAAAATTCCGGAGCCGCGCAAGTCACGAAGTTTTTCAATGCCGTTCGTGCCCCCAGTTTCCTTGGTTAATCGACTATCGCTTCGTCCTTTCAATTCGGCTTACTTTACGCTGAAGAAGATGAAGGCAGGGCGCCAGACAGCACACTACGAATCCTTCTTTTATCCCCTTGATAATTTGCTGCATTGGAATCGGATGTACGGACCCAAGGGGTTTTATCAATATCAGAGTGTCGTTCCTAGAACTGCGGGAAAATTGCCGATTCATGCCATGCTTAAGGAAATTGCGCGTTCCGGCGAAGGCTCCTTCTTGGCCGTCCTGAAAACCTTTGGTCACCGTCAGTCTCTTGGAATGCTAAGCTTCCCACAGCCGGGCGTAACCCTGGCACTGGATTTTCCAAACAACGGCGAAAAAACCTTGAAGCTTTTTGACCGGCTTGACGCCATCGTGAGAGACAGTGGAGGACGCTTGTATCCGGCAAAGGACGCGCGAATGCCACGAGATCTCTTTGAATCCGGTTATCCCCGTCATATCGAATTTATGCAGTATCGCGACCCAGGCATTTCCTCAGCATTGTCACGTCGCTTAATGGGATATTAAATTGAAAAACAAAAAAAGAATCGTCATCATTGGGGCGACTTCCGCCATTGCCGAACATTGCGCCCGTTTATGGACTGAACGGGAAAATGTTGACCTAACGCTTGTAGGAAGGGATGGCACGCGTATCGAGAGGGTAGCCGCAGATCTCCGAGTCAGGAATTCGCAATCTATTGTTCGCACAATGTCAACGAGATTCGATGAGCCTGCTGCGATTCAAGCCGCAGCCGACAGTATCGTTGCTGCTGGCGCAGTTGATGTAGTGTTAATTGCACATGGCTCGCTGCCAGATCAAAAGGTTTGTGAATCAGATTTGGCGGCATGCCAAAATGCGTTAGAGATTAATGCTGTCTCGCCTGTATTGTTTGCTGAAGCATTTGCAGGACATATGGCTAAAGCAAATCAAGGCACACTAATCATCATTGGGTCAGTCGCTGGTGATCGCGGAAGAAAATCCAATTATGTCTACGGAGCGGCGAAAGGCCTCGTCACACGGTATGCTCAAGGGTTGCAACATCGATTTGCGGGTACAGATATACGCGTCGTTTTAATCAAACCCGGGCCGACTGATACGCCAATGACGGCACAGTTAAAAAGCCAAGGCGCTAAACTTGCCTCTGTTGAAGACGTTGCAATGAGAATTGTTAAAGCGGCTGACACTGGGCGCGCCGTTGCTTATGTACCAGGAAAATGGCAGTTGATCATGCTGGTCATCAAGCATCTTCCTTCGCGAATATTCAACAAGCTGAACATCTAAGAGTAACCGGCAAAAAAGCTTGTCCCGGGCTCGGCTGCTTGCCAAAGCCGGTATTATTAAATTGCTTAATCAAGGTCCAATTGGATTATGGGCACATGCAGAATGTTGCCCACCAATTGGAGGATAAATTATGGTCACAAAAAGAATAAATGTTTTAAGCTTGTTGGTTCTGGTAATCGCGTTTTTATGTGTAACGTTTTCCAACTTGCGATACGGTGGCTCAGATCCACGTGCGTCACTGCTAGTGACCGAATCCATTATCGACCATAAAACGATTAAGCTCGACCATTATGATGCCCAGGTTCGGAATGGCTATGGTGTAGCTATACATGAGAAGAACGGGCATTTTTATTATTATTTCCCAATTGGTACGTCGATCGCCAGCATTCCTTTTGTGGCAGTGGCGAAAGGATGGGGATTTCAAATAGTTCAATCTGAATACCAGATTCAGATGATGATTGCGTCAATTACTGCCGTAGCGACCCTTGCCTTGATGATTATGCTTGCAAGGCGTTTCTTAGGGCCCTGGAATGCGCTCTTTGTCAGCAGCGCATTCTGGTTTGGTACTTCGTTAGCGAGTACTTCCGGCACCGCGCTATGGTCACATAATTTTGCTGTTGTATTTTCCTTTCTAGCGATTTACTTTGCCGTCAAGTCGGCTCAAGACAACAGCCCTGGCGTTTGGCCAGGAATTGCTCTCTTCCTTTTCTTCGCTTATCTGTGCCGTCCCACTCTGGCATTGCTTTCTCCCTGCGTGTTACTTTTCCTCTTTACGCATCATAGGAAATCGGCTGTCAAATGCGCATTACTCTTAGCTGTGCTTATCGGCTGTTTCATCGGTTTTAGCTTGCATGAATTTGGGCAGATTCTTCCAGATTACTATCTACCCAAGCGCTTGGCCGGTGGCTATTTTGCTCAAGCACTTTACGGTAACTTGCTTAGCCCGGCGCGCGGATTGTTAATCTATTCGCCATTTATCTTGATCGCATGGTTGTGTTACCGGAGTGGGGAGAAAAGCTGGTCCATAAAAAAGTCGTGGCTGTTAGTCGGACTTGCCTGGCCAGTTATTCATCTTTTATTTATTTCGAGATTTCCTCATTGGTGGGCTGGGTACTCTTTCGGAGCCCGGTTAATGACTGACGTATTGCCGGGCCTTTTCTTATTAACGTTATTCACTTGGCCCGTCTCCATATACGGGCTTCGGGCTAAAGTCGGGATAGGGCTTCTGGCACTATCAATACTATTTTCCATCGCAGTAAATACCTATTCAGGGCTATTTAATCAATGGACGGCTGCGTGGAATAGTGAACCGAGTATTGATCAGTATCCGGAGTATCTGTTCGACTGGAGCTATCCGCAGTTCTTGGGCAGTAAGAAGCGGCATGAGAAAAGACTTCGTGAACATACTGAAAGGCTTCTTTCACGAAATGGTTCCTGACGCCCGCAGTTATCCATAAGGGGTGTGCCTCTTCTCACGTAGAGGTCAGGGCCAATTCTTATGGCATTAACTGCATAATGCGCAATCCAACGCAATAAACTCACAATCAGATGGCCGTTAACCTTCATCCTAATTCAATGGGTTCGTCGCTCGCAACGTCGAATATGTCACTGGCTGCCTCTATAAATGGTGCAAGGCAGGTTGTCGCACAACCGGAAGCTCGGCTTGACTTTATTCAAGCCTTTCGTGGCGCTGCCGCACTAATCGTCGTTCTTTATCATGGCAGTCGCTTTGTTAGTCCGTATGGTACGGGACTAGGATACCAATTATTTGGTCCAGGCGGCTCAATGGGAGTTGCGCTCTTCTTTATCGTGAGCGGTTTTATTATGGTTCATACGACTGCCCGGTCAGATGGCTCGCCAGTGTACGTCGCAGAGTTCTTGGTGAAGCGCTTTTCGCGTGTGTGGCCGGTGTACGCGGTTGCGACAATTGCGTATCTGTTCGTTAGCCTGGATGGACTGAGTTACCTTCAAGAGGCGGGGAATTTACGCAGGTTTGTTTATTCTCTGTTCTTCCTCCCTATTGGAAATGGCGCTCCGCCTGACTTCGGGTTTCCTGTGCTTTCAGTAGGATGGTCACTCAGTTACGAAATGTATTTCTACGTAATCTTTGCTCTATCTATGCTGTTCGGCCGCGCCAGATGGGCAATTTTAGCGGCATGGTTAAGCATATCGCTACTCCTGATTCCCTATTTGAATGGAATAGTCGTACTGGGCACACATACGGACTTTGGGTTTAAGCGAGCGTACCTGAACCTAATAACGTCACCAATCATTTGGCAATTTGCAGTAGGTGTCTTTATCGGGCTAATTTACCGTTCGCGAATCTCGATTTCCAATAAGACGGTCATTAATCTGCTTCTGTTCGCATCAGTGTCATTTGTTATCTGGCAATATATGACCCAGTTCGAAATGGGACACGGCGTCCTCGAATGGGGATGCTCCCTGATACCAATGATGTTGATTTTCGCAATTGGGAGTAAGCAGCGCCAGATTGATGCACCGGCCTCGCTCTCTTATCTTGGCGATATTTCATTCTCCCTCTACCTTTGGCATCCACTTGTACAAGAGACGTTACCGAAGTTGTTCGTCAGGCTAGAAAGAGGGGATCTAACGAGCGGGTTTTCTATGCTAATTCTCACCACTGTGGCATCGATTTTGGTAGCAGCGTTGTCGCATAGATTCCTTGAGGTTGGCGCTTCCAATTATGTTCGGAATAAATTGTTACTCCTCCTACGCATGGGAAGGGGCCGCAAGAGCGTATCGCCGTCCGCTGCGATATCCTAAGCCCGTTCAAGATTGTGACTTGAGCAGATTTTTAGTGGGTCAATACAAACCTGAGACGCTGAACCATCCGCGTAAGTCCGGCAAGGGCGGCCTGGTTGCCGTGGGAATGGAATTAAGACGTTTTTATCCCGAACAACATTCGGGAAACGATCGCCTAGAATACAGTGATTGAAGTCTAATCCAGTCTGCAGCCGACCAGTAACAATGATCACCGCCCAGCCCGATTACCAGCAAGTCCTGGAGTCCATACAGGAAGAAGTCCGCCCATTGCTGGGGCGCGGCCATGTCGCCGACTATATTCCCGAGCTACGTAAAGCCTCGTCCGAACGTTTCGGCATGGCCGTGTATTGCCTTGATGGACGCACCTTCTCGACCGGGGATGCTGACGTCAAATTTTCCCTTCAGAGCGTCACCAAACTGTTTGCTCTTGCGCTGGCTTTTTCGCGCGAAGGGGACAATATCTGGAAACGGGTAGGACGTGAACCCTCCGGCAATCCTTTCAACTCGCTGGTTCAGCTGGAACATGAGCGCGGCATCCCGCGCAATCCTTTCATCAATGCCGGTGCGCTGGTCATCACCGACATCCTGGTCTCCCGGTTTGTACAGGCTGATGTTGCTGTCCTGCAGTTCATGCGCATGCTTGCCGACGACCCGACGATCGACTTTGACATGGCAGTCGCGCAGTCCGAGCAGAAGACTGCAAACCGGAATAGTGCGATTGCCTATTTCATGAAGAACTTCGGCAACCTGCACAACGATGTCAGTGAAGTGATTGATACGTATTGCCGCCAGTGTTCCATCACGATGACCTGCAGTGAGCTGGCGAAGGCAGGGGCCTTTCTTGCGAAGCATGGAACGGTTCCCTGGACAGGGCAGGAAATTCTCGATCCCAGTTCGGCAAAACGTCTTAATGCCTTGATGTTGACCTGCGGTACCTATGATGCCGCGGGCGACTTCGCTTATCGTGTCGGATTGCCGGCAAAAAGCGGTGTGGGCGGGGGAATTCTTGCACTTTTGCCCGGAGAGGCCGCCATCGCGGTGTGGTCGCCAGGACTTGAAGCGAATGGAAACTCGCTGGCAGGGACCTATGCACTGGAACGTTTTACCACGCTCACGTCTCGTTCGATTTTCTAAGAGCGACTATCAAAATATGAAAAAAACCCCTCTCCCCGCAAAGGGAGAGGGACAGGTAGGGGCGGGGCTACATGCGATACCACGTACTACACGCATTCGCGCCCCCACCCAAAACCTCCCCATGCAGGGGAGGCAGCCCTCCTCAGGAGCCGTTACGACAACATCCGTTGGTGTTGCAAGTGTTCGGTTACATGCTTTTTCGCATGTCTCAATGCATGACCACAAATTCGCCTTAGACATCCTTACCGTCGACAGCCGAATTGTTGCCTGAAAGCATCGAATGGAATGATGAACGGAAAGATGGAGATAAGATGTATCTCAATTGAGAGAGATGTTTCTGAATGTAAATTGCAGCGCTGACGGCAGGCGTGAATGCGAAGGCTGAAGGCTTTAGCGATGGAGTTCTCAGTCTCGTTGTCCGAGGGAGCGGTGTAACGGGTAATAATGCACGCCGATTCGGGGTGCGGGAGCGTCACTGGATAAAAGAAAGGCACCGTGAGGGTGCCTTTCGCGACTTCGTGATGAGGACAACTGCTAGTACAACTACTAGTACAACTACAGCTTAGTCATCCTGACGTACACAATCAACGTAATACCCACGCCGCCCAGCTATTTCCTGCGTGACCAGGCCATGCACATCGGTCTCGAAGCCAGGAAACTTCTCATTGAAATCGCGTGCGAACTTCAGGTAATCGACGATGGTCTTGTTGAATCGCTCGCCCGGGATCAACAGCGGAATACCCGGTGGGTAGGGCGTCAGCAGAATTGCCGTCACCCGACCTTCGAGCTCATCGATCGCCACACGCTCAATCTCCCGATGCGCCATCTTCGCAAAGGCATCGGACGGCTTCATCGCCGGCTGCATATCCGACAAGTACATCTCGGTCGTCAGGCGTGCCACGTCATACGTTTTGTACATATCGTGAATCTGGTGGCAGAGGTCACGCAGTCCCGCACGCTCATAACGCGGATTGGCCGCAGAGAACTCCGGCAAAATGCGCCACATCGGCTGGTTCTTGTCGTAGTCGTCCTTGAACTGCTGCAGCGCGGTCAGCAGCGTGTTCCAGCGGCCCTTGGTAATGCCGATCGTGAACATGATGAAGAACGAATACAAGCCAGCCTTCTCGACGATAACGCCGTGCTCGGCAAGGTAACGCGTCACGATCGAGGCCGGAATGCCGCTCTCGCCGAACTTGCCGTCCAGTGACAGTCCTGGCGTCACGATCGTCGCCTTGATCGGGTCCAGCATGTTAAAGCCTGGCGCCAGCTTGCCGAAGCCGTGCCAGTCGTCTTCCGCACGGATCAGCCAGTCTTCCTGCGTGCCGATGCCGTTTTCCGAGGTGACGTCCGGTCCCCATACCTGGAACCACCAGTCCTGGCCCCATTCCTGATCGACCTTCTTCATCGCACGGCGGAAATCCAGCGCTTCGAAAATGCTTTCCTCGACGAGCGCGGTGCCGCCCGGCGGTTCCATCATCGCAGCCGCCACGTCGCAGGACGCAATGATTGCGTACTGCGGCGATGTGGACGTATGCATCAGGTAGGCTTCGTTGAACATGTCCTGGTCCAGCTTGACCGTCTGCGAATCGCGGACCAGGATCTGCGATGCCTGCGACAGACCGGCCAGCAGCTTGTGCGTGGACTGGGTCGAAAAGATCAGCGATTCCTTGGCGCGCGGACGGTCCTTGCCGATGGCGTGCATGTTCTTGTAGAAGTCATGGAACGTCGCATGCGGCAACCACGCTTCATCGAAGTGCAGCGTATCGATCTCGCCGTCCAGCATTTCCTTCAGCGTCTCGACGTTGTACAGCACGCCGTCATAGGTCGATTGCGTGATGGTCAGGATGCGCGGCTTCTTGTTTTTCGCTTCGCGAGCGAAGGGATTGGCCTCGATCTTCTTGCGGATGTTCTCCATCTTGAACTCTTCCAGCGGGATCGGTCCGATGATGCCGAGGTGATTACGGGTTGGCATCAGGAACACCGGAATCGCGCCGGTCATGATGATGGAGTGCAGGATGGATTTGTGGCAGTTGCGGTCCACCACGACGATGTCGCCGGGGCCGACCGTCGAGTGCCAGACCATCTTGTTGGAGGTCGACGTGCCATTGGTGACGAAGTAGCAGTGATCGGCATTGAAGATACGCGCCGCATTGCGTTCCGACGCGGCGACCGGGCCGGTATGGTCGAGCAGCTGGCCGAGTTCTTCCACCGCGTTGCAGACGTCGGCGCGCAGCATGTTCTCGCCAAAGAACTGGTGGAACATCTGGCCCACCGGTGACTTCAGGAACGCGACGCCACCGGAGTGGCCGGGACAGTGCCATGAATACGAACCATCCTGCGCGTAATGAACGAGCGCACGGAAGAAGGGTGGCGCCAGGCTATCGAGGTAGGACTTCGCTTCACGGATGATGTGGCGCGCCACAAATTCGGGCGTGTCCTCGAACATATGGATGAAGCCGTGCAGTTCGCGCAGGATATCGTTGGGGATATGGCGCGAGGTACGGGTCTCACCGTAAATGTAGATTGGAATATCGGCGTTCTTGTAGCGGATTTCTTCGACGAACGCGCGCAGCGATTTCAGCGCGAAGTCGGTTTCTTCCGACGTGCCGCCGCCAAACTCTTCATCGTCAATCGACAAGATGAAAGCCGATGCGCGGGATTGCTGCTGGGCGAACTGCGACAGGTCGCCATAGCTGGTCACGCCCAGGACTTCCATGCCTTCCTTCTCCATGGCTGCGGCGAGCGCGCGAATGCCTAGGCCCGAGGTATTCTCGGAACGGAAGTCTTCGTCAATGATGACGATGGGAAAGCGGAATTTCATGTGGTCTCCAGGATGAAGGGTACGAGGGAGACGCCTGGGCGGGAGAGCTTGCGCGCCAAAATTACGAAAACCGGGATTTTCGCAGATATGAGTGAAATGTGTGTGAAAAGTGCCGGGTAAGGATCGAATCAGATCTGGTCAGGCTGTCGACTCGCTTCAGGAACGCCTGAAGCGGTCCGCGCCGCAGCCAGACTGGCGGATGTGATCGGATCGATCTTCCCCAGCGTGCGGGCCACGCACATGAAAACCGAGGCCGGACATTAATTCCCTTGGATTCTTTCATAAGTGACGAACGCATAATCAAACCCGTTCTCCTGGGAATGGTACTGTTCGCGGGTCACTTCTTTCCAATCCTTTGCATCGATTTCAGGAAAAAAAGCATCACAATTAAAAGTTCTGGCAATCTCGGTAACGACCAGTCTGGATGTGCGTGGCAGCGTTTCGGTGTAGATCTGCGCGCCACCGATGATGCAGGCCGGCACACCCTCGACGAGTCGCAGCGCCGCGTCCACCGACGTTACCGCTTCGACACCCTCCTGCTGCCAGTCCGGATTACGTGTGATAACGATGTTGCGCCGATTGGGCAGCGGCTTGCCAATCGATTCAAACGTTTTACGCCCCATGATCACCGGATGTCCCACCGTAGTGCGTTTGAAGTGCGCCATGTCTTCCTTCAAGCGCCATGGCAGCGAATTATTGATACCGATTCCGCGTTGTGCATCGGTGGCGACGACGATGGTAAGTGGTGACTGGATCATGAAAAAGTGCATTATCGAAGAGTTAACTTGTTATTGCGGCTTTTGCCGCATCGGCTGGGGCGGCAAAATGCGGAATTATCGACGACCTATGGACTCGAACTGCTAATTGCCTAAACCGGCTCAAAAGGCGGGTTAGACCAATAAGCTCAATGGCGCCTTCGGCGGCGCAGTCCCCATACGTCTGCTAAAACCGCCGCCATTATACGGTGCCACACTGACGCCCCCACCTTGATCGCTTCGCTTACCAGGCTGGACTCGACCAGCACTGGTTCAAACCGGTTGGACTGGATGTATTAAAAAGATTGCCGGATCGCCCTGAGCCGACCAGGGTTTTGGGCGGTGCGTTTTTAGTAATTCGGCCTCGGATTGTATATTCCTTAAGGATCTGGAATTTAGCTTGACCTTGCTATCATTGGAAGGTTTATCCTGCAGGTATAGCTAATGGAGCACCCTATGGATACCGTATTGCAAGCTGACCGCAACAGCACCGCCCGCACCCTGACCTTGACCGAACTGAGTTTCGGCGTCGAAGGCATGACCTGCGGATCGTGCGTTGCGCGTGTTGAAAAGGCACTTGCCAAGGTTCCTGGCGTCAATGGCGCAAGCGTGAACCTGGCGACGGAAAAGGCCACGGTCCAGGCACAGCCTGGCATATCGCTGGAAGCGCTCACAGGCGCAGTCGAAAAGGCTGGCTATCACGTTGCCGTGGAGCCAGTCTCCTTGTCGATCACCGGAATGACCTGCGCCTCCTGCGTCACGCGGGTGGAAAAGGCATTAAAGAAAGTCGCCGGTGTCCAGGATGCCAGTGTCAATCTGGCGACTGAAAAAGCCCAGGTACAGGCGACCGGTGTCACTGCGGAAGCGCTCATCGCGGCAGTGCGCAAAGCCGGCTACGAAGCGTCCATCGCCCGCCATACGCCTGAAGAAAAGACATCCGGCGGCTTGCCGGCATGGTGGCCGGTGGCGGCGTCGGCGGCCTTCAGCCTGCCCTTGGTCTTGCCCATGATCGGCATGCTGTTCGGCAGCGACTGGATGCTGCCTGGATGGGTTCAATGGTTGCTGGCGACCCCCGTGCAATTCTGGCTGGGCGCGCGTTTCTATAAAGCCGGCTGGAAGGCGCTGCTGGCCCGTTCCGGCAACATGGATCTGCTGGTTGCAATCGGCACCAGCGCCGCGTATGGCCTGTCGCTGTATCTTCTCCTGCAGCATGCGGGCCACGAAGGCAGTGCTCATCTTTATTTTGAATCCTCCGCCGTCGTGATTACCCTGGTCCTGCTTGGCAAGTGGCTGGAAGGCAGGGCCAAGCAGCAGACGGTTGCCGCACTGCGCGCGCTGGAATCGTTACGTGTCGTCGAAGCAACGGTGCGCAGGGACGGGCGTGATCTGAAGGTGCCGGTGGAAGCCGTTCGCACAGCCGATATGGTGGTCGTACGACCTGGCGAGCGGGTGCCGGTCGACGGCAGGATTGTCGAAGGCAGCAGTCATCTCGATGAATCCCTGCTTACCGGTGAAAGCCTGCCGGTCGCGAAGGGCCCGGGAGACGGTGTGACCGGGGGAGCCATCAACGCGGAAGGCTTGCTGGTGCTGGAAGCCACCGCCGTCGGTAGCGCCACCATGCTGTCGCAAATCATCAAGCTGGTCGAAGACGCACAGGCCGTCAAGGCGCCCATCCAGCGCCTGGTCGATCGCGTCAGCGCGGTGTTCGTACCGGTGGTATTGCTGGTTTCCGTCGTGACGCTTCTGGCCTGGGGATGGTTGACCGGCGACTGGCAGCAGGCCGTGCTCAATGCGGTCGCCGTGCAAGTCATTGCCTGCCCGTGCGCGCTTGGCCTGGCGACACCCACATCCATCATGGCGGGCACTGGTGTGGCCGCCCGATACGGTATTCTGATCAAAGATGCCGAGGCGCTCGAAACCGCGCATGCCGTGTCTGCGGTAGCATTCGACAAGACCGGCACACTGACCGAAGGCAAGCCGGCGGTCGTTGCGATCGAGGGAGCAGCACAAGATCCTGAAGCCCGCGACGCTCAACGCGAAGTCCTCGAACTGGCACACGCCGTCCAGCAATACAGCGATCACCCACTGGCCGCCGCCGTGAAGCAGGCTGCCATCGCAAAAGCGGTGATACTGAAAGCCGCGACGGAAGCCAGGGCGCTTCCCGGTCGAGGTGTTCAGGCCAACGTCGAAGGTGCCGTCGTGTATCTGGGTAACAAGCGGCTGATGCAGGAAATCGGTGCATCCATCCAGGTGCTGGAAAAACAGGCAGCGTTGCATGAAGCCGCCGGACGTACGGTCTCCTGGCTGGCCCGCGCAGAATCGGATGATGCCCGCCTGATCGGCTTGCTGGCATTCGGCGATACGGTGAAAGCGTCGGCGCGTGACGCCGTCGCGCGCCTCGAACGCATGGGCGTGCATTCGATCATGCTGACTGGCGACAATCCCGGCAGTGCGCGCGCAGTGGCCGAGGCCGTAGGCATTCATGAATTCAGGGCGGAAGTCCTTCCAGCGGATAAGGCCGACGTGGTTGCCCAGCTTAAAACCCAAGGTCGCAGGGTCGCCATGGTGGGCGATGGTATCAACGACGCACCCGCCCTTGCGGCGGCAGATGTGGGCATCGCGATGTCCACAGGAACCGATGTCGCCATGCATACGGCAGGTATCACGTTGATGCGCGGCGATCCTGTACTGGTCGCTGACGCCATCGATATATCCAAGCGCACCTATGCAAAAATCCAGCAGAACCTGTTCTGGGCATTTATCTACAATCTGGTCGGAATTCCGCTGGCTGCATTCGGTATGCTCAATCCTGTCATCGCAGGGGCCGCCATGGCGTTCAGTTCTGTCAGCGTCGTGTCGAATGCCTTGCTGCTGCGCCGCTGGAAACCCCGGCCCGCCGTTACCCGGCCGGATGTTCATCAAGCGTAATGATTACGGTGCTGGAAAAGAAAGGAAACTGACATGAATATTGGACAAGCTGCGACCGCAACCGGCGTGTCGGCAAAGATGATCCGCTACTACGAGAGTATTGGATTGATCAAGGCATCGGCGCGAACCGATTCCGGCTACCGTACGTATGGCCAGAACGACCTGCATATCCTGCGCTTTGTAAAGCGTGCCCGCACACTCGGCTTTTCACTGGAACAGATCCGCGACCTGCTGTCCCTCTGGCAGGATGGCAGCAGGGCCAGCAAGGATGTCAAGGCGATCGCACACGAACACGTGGCGGATCTTGATCGGCGTATCCAGGAGCTGACGGAGATGCGCGATACACTGAAACACCTTGCGTTCAATTGTGCCGGTGACGATCGACCGGATTGTCCGATCCTGCTCGGGCTGGCGAATGAGGAGGGCATGGACGCTTCGCATAAACAGCATGACGCGCCGGGAAGGCGTGCGTCAGATTGTGCACATTAAACGACTTGCGTCATCTGCTCGATCCGCTCCGTTGAAATCTCCATTTCCAAAAGAGAAATGTGTTTTCTCTCCGTCGATGTTCGAAGCCCGAAGCCCTATTTGGCAACTTCGGACGATTAATGCCATCCAAGGCTTGACCTGCCTCCTGTAGGAAGGTCTACAATACCGGGGTGACTTGCAACTGGCAACCAAAGGCATTTTCCAGATTTACTTATATGATGCGTGTCCTCAAGACATTTTTGCTTTGGCTACTAATAGCCGCTTTGCCCATCCAGGGCATGGCGGCTGCCGTCAAAGCGTCTTGCGGTCCGCAGCACCATGACATGTCGGCTGTTACGACGAACGGTGCCGAGCATCATCACGATGCCGGGTCCCTTCCTCATCATCATGAGAGCCCTGATGTAAATACTGCATTGGCTGACACGGACATCGACGTAGCTGACACTGACACGTCATCGGACACCAAACACGTTCACAAAACGTCATATTGCAGCGCCTGCGCCGCTTGCTGTTTTGGCGCCGCAGCACCGCCGCCAACTGTATCTTTGATGCCTGCATTCAGCAGTGTTGAAGCGGCAGTCAATCCTCCTGTAATTTCCTACACCGGCTTTATTCCTGCTGGGCTGGAACGTCCTCCAAGACATCTTTTCGCTTAATCGCTGCCGTGGCCTGGCGGCAGGCTTTGTTCGCCTGCCTTGTCTCCGGCTCACGTCGTTTTTCGTGTCAACGCACGTCTGGCATGTCTGGCACGTCTGTATTGCCGATTTTGAGGAAAGCAATGTCATCCAAGCAATGGCTTGCAGTTGTCGCATGGGTCGTCGTTCCCATGACTGCTACTGCGCAACAAAAACAAGCACAGTTCGCCCCCACCGACGCCAACGCGCCCATCACCAGTATGGGCTACGAGTCTGCGTTCAAGGGCTATCGCGCGTCCGGAGATGAAGAGAAAACACCGGATAAGGTCTGGCGGTCTGCCAATGAAGAAATGGGCAGGCTCGGAGGCCACGTCGGCCAGATAAAAGCCGATGCAAGTCAACCCGTTGTGAAGCATGGCGCGGATGCGGAAGTGCCGATGGAAGGTACTCCAGCCGACCACCGCACGCATCACTAAGGTGGGCAATATGACTGATAAACAATATATGCCGGGCCGCTCGTTCGCCCTGGCGGGCCTGCTTGCTTTGGTCCTCACCGGTTGCGCTAATTTTTCGAAAGATGGCGGACTGGAGTCGGTGTCAACGATGACCGGCAAGCGGACTGGCCAGGATGTTCAGTTTTCGAAACCATCTCGGGACGCCGGTTCGACTTCCGGGCAAGTCCATCAGCTGTTGGCACAGCCGCTGACAGCGGATACCGCGGTCCAGATTGCCTTGCTCAACAATAAAGGTCTGCAGGCATCCTTTGCTGAGTTGGGCGTGGCGGAAGCCGATCTGATCCAGGCCGGCCGTCTGCGCAACCCCGGATTTTCCTTTGGACGTCTGCGCGGCGGTGAAGATGTTGAAATCGAACGCAGCGTCATGTTCGACCTGGTAGGCCTCCTGACCATCCCGATTCGAAGTGGAATCGAGCAACGACGATTTGAACAAGCCAAGCTGCAAGCCACATCTCAAGCCGTGCAACTTGCCGCTGACACGCGTCGCGCCTATTTCAATGCGGTAGCTGCGCAGCAAACAGCTCGGTACATGGAACAGGTACAGGCCGCCGCCGACGCCGGCGACGAACTCGCACGGCGGATGGCTCAGGTAGGCAACTTCAGCAAGCTCGACCAGGCGCGCCAGCAAGTGTTCTATGCCGAGGCGACTGCGCAGGTCGCCCGTGCCCGCCATAACGCGACCGCTGCCCGTGAACAGCTCACGCGTCTGCTGGGACTCTGGGGACCAAGTGCGGCATTCAAGCTGCGCGACAGGCTTCCGGACTTGCCGAAGACCCCTGACGACATGGCAGACGCAGAGCAATTGGCCATGTCACAACGTCTCGACATTCAGATGGCCAGGCATGATGCCGAAGCGACGGCAAGCGCACTTGGCTTATCCAGGGCAACCCGCTTTATCAATGTGTTTGATGCCGGTTATCAGAACAAAAGCGAGACTGGTGCTCCACGGGCGAACGGCTATGAAATCGAGCTTGCACTCCCAATATTTGATTGGGGCGGCGCCCGTACAGCAAAAGCAGAGGCCACGTATATGCAATCGGTCCATCGTACAGCCGATATTGCTGTGCGTGCACGGTCACAGGTACGAGAGGCATACTCCGCATACCGCACGACCTATGACCTGGCAAAGCACTATCAGGCCGAGGTCGTCCCATTGCGGAAGAAGATTTCCGACGAAGTCCTTCTTCGCTATAACGGGATGCTGGCGAGTGTCTTTGAATTGCTCGCCGACGCCCGTGACCAGATTACCAGCGTGAATGCCGCCATCGAGGCGCAACGCGATTTCTGGATTTCAGAAACAGATCTGCAGGCAGCGATCAATGGGTCGGGCGGTGCAGACGGGGCAAATGCTAGTGGTGGGCGGACTCGCAGTGCCGCGTCCGCCGGAGTTGGCGGCGCAGAACACTAAGGAAGAAATGAAAATGGTTTCACGCAGAGATTTTTTTACAGGTGCCGCCGCATTGGTCGGCGCAGGAATGGTAAGCCGGGTCGGTGCAGCGTCGCTCCCCGAGGCACCGATCATGGAAGGTGCCGCGACACAGGCGCCGCTCATACCGCCAAACGGGCGTCCATATAATCCGGTCGTGACCTTGAACGGCTGGTCACTGCCATGGCGCATGAATAACGGCGTCAAGGAATTTCATCTTGTCGCGGAGCCGGTGGTTCGTGAACTGGCGCCTGGCATGAAAGCCAACCTGTGGGGTTACAACGGACAATCGCCTGGACCAACCATCGAGGTGGTTGAAGGTGACCGCGTGCGTATTTTTGTGACGAACAAGCTGCCCGAACATACGAGCGTCCACTGGCATGGCCAACGCCTGCCGAATGGCATGGACGGCATTACAGGCTTGACCCAGCCAGGCATCAAGCCCGGGAAAACCTTTGTCTACGAATTCGTCGCCAAACGACCCGGCACGTTTATGTATCATCCGCATGCGGACGAGATGACGCAGATGGCAATGGGCATGATGGGGTTTTGGGTAACCCATCCCAGGAACCGGGATTTTATGAAGGTAGACCGGGATTTCGTTTTCCTGCTGAGTAATTACGACATCGAACCAGGAAGCTTCACGCCGAAGGTCAACACCATGCTGGACTTTAATTTGTTCACCTTTAACAGTCGGGTCTTTCCGGGCATCGACTCGATGAACGTGCGGCAGGGCGACAAGGTGCGCATCCGGTTTGGCAACCTGACGATGACCAATCACCCGATTCACCTGCATGGACACGAGTTTTTTGTAACGGGCACCGACGGTGGATGGACGCGTCCGGAATCCCGCTGGCCAGAGGTGACAACCGACGTGGCGGTCGGACAGATGCGGGCCATTGAGTTTGAAGCTACTGACCTGGGAGATTGGGCTTTCCACTGCCATAAGTCTCACCACACGATGAACGCGATGGGTCACAACGTACCGACCATGATCGGAGCGGACCATCGCGGCGTCGCCCAAAAGATCAGCAAGCTGGTTCCGGATTACATGGTCATGGGCGAGCGTGGGATGGCGGACATGGGCGAGATGGAAATGCCCATTCCAGACAACACGCTCCCGATGATGGGAGGGCAGGGGCCATTTGGTGGCGTCGAGATGGGCGGGATGTTCACGGTCGTCAAGGTGCGCAAAGAGCAGAAGCCGGGGGATTACAAAGATCCCGGTTGGTATAAGCATCCGGCGGGCACTGTCGCCTACGAATGGACGGGCGAAACCCCGGTTCCTGCACGCAGCGGTTCGGCAGGTGGTCAGTCAATGCCGTCGGCGAACAGTGCCGGAAATCTCGAAATGACAGTCAGGAAGCCGACCGGTCACGGCGGACACCACTAAAACATATCAGCGTACACCGCAACGAAAATCAGATGAACAAGCAAAACACAATCAACACGCTTTCCGCCTTCGCCATGTCGCTCATGGTCGCAGTTAGTGCATCGCCCGCCTATGCGCACACCGGAGAAAAACACATACAGGTCGATGCCAATGCCAAAGCAGCCGTCTCCACAGACGAGCATGCGTTTGGTAAACAAGGTGACCCGAAAAATGTCACGAGGACCATTGTCATCGGCATGTCGGACACCATGCGCTTCGACCCGGTGGATATCGCCGTCAAGGCAGGCGAGACCATTAAGTTTGTCGTTACCAACAAGGGACAGATGATGCACGAAATGGTGATCGGCACGATGGACGAACTGAAGGCGCATGGTGAACTGATGAAAAGGCACCCTGGCATGGAGCATGACGAGCCGTATATGTCGCATGTCGGCCCAGGCAAGAAAGAACAAATGGTGTGGCAGTTTACCAAGGCGGGCGAGTATTACTACGCATGCCTGATCCCGGGTCATTTCGAAGCCGGTATGGTTGGAAAAATCACTGTAAAGAAAGGATAGTCATGAAACGGCACTTACTAATACAAGCCACACTCGTCGGAGCCCTGACGCTGCACCTGTCCGCCATGGCAGCCGCACCGATTATCGAAGTCTACAAAAGTGCGTATTGCGGTTGCTGCACAGAATGGGTCAAACACCTGGAGAGTAACGGCTTCAAGGTTAAAACGCAGAACGTCGCCAACCCCTCCGATTATCGAGAGAAATTTGGTATCCCCGAGGAGCTTGGTTCATGTCACACCGGTCTGATCCAGGGCTATGCGCTGGAAGGCCACGTGCCAGCCGCCGAAATCAAGCGCTTGTTGGCGGAAAAGCCCAAGGCAAAGGGCCTGGCAGTGCCTTCGATGCCGATGGGTTCGCCTGGTATGGAGGGGCACCGTAACGATCCGTATGACGTGATGCTGGTACAAGGCAACGGCAAGTATTCCGTGTACAAGCATTACAACTGATATAAACGAAAGGACTCGAAAATGCATACTGTCGCGAAACTTGCGCTCGCTGCGGCAATTCTGGGTACTGCTCCATTTAGCAGTCATGCAGCGTCAGATGAGACAACGCCCTCCGCATCTGCTCAGTCGGATGGCCAGATGTCGGAAGGCGAAATCCGGAAGGTCGATAAGGAAGCCAGGAAAATCACCATCAGGCATGGCGAGCTTAAAAATCTTGAGATGCCTCCAATGACAATGGTATTTCAGGTAAAAGAGCCCGAGATGGTAGATAAAGTAAAGCAGGGCGACAAAGTAAGTTTTTTAGCCGAGAAGATTGGTGGCAAATTTACAGTCACACAAATCCAGGTAAAGCAGTAATACCAATCCCTCAATGCGGTCATGGCGCGCGAGCATCATGCCTGCTGTTTTGATGATGAACGCATGGTCTTGCAACGACGGAAGCCGACGCGCTGGAGCGGCGCGTTGGCGATAAGACTTGCGTTCAACCCTGTACACTCATACTACGAATTACGAATCCGAAACACACCATGTTGAAACACCACCTATCCAGATATCTGATGCTCGCGTTGGTTTTCTTGTCGGCTCATCCATCCATCATGGCCCAGCAATCGACAAGCCCTGGCATGCAGAAGCGGCTGAGTGATCTCTTTTCAAGTTCAAAAGAGGAGGAACTCCTGGAACCCGACCTGGCCTTCAAACTGAAGGTAGTCGCTTCCGGTCCCACCACGCTGGTTGTAGACCTGATACCCGCAGACGGTTATTACCTCTACAGGGACAGAATTCGCTTTGCGCTAAAAAACGCGCGTGGAGTGGCAATCAAATCGGTCAAACTCCCTCCGGGCAAGGTAAAGAACGACCCAACATTTGGCAGAATGGAAACCTACGAAAAACCAGTTCAGGCTGAGATTGCACTGGAACGGGCTCCAAATGCGAAGAACATCACGCTCGCGGCCAATTATCAAGGGTGCAATGAAAAGACCGGTGTTTGCTATCCACCGATGGGCAAAGAGATTAATCTAAATTTGCCCTGAATCGGGTTGATGCTATTTGCTGGTGTGCCGCATGACGGGCAGGTTGTGCGCATTGTCAGAGAATGCCCGCGGTCCATGACTTCTAAATAACTGGTCCACCGAACCTGAGGCTATCTTTTATACAAGTAACTTCGTTCGCTATACCGCCATCGGCGCCGTAATCGGCGCGTGATGCTGATACTCTTCCAGCGAAAAATCACTCGGTTCGACTTTTTCCAGCCATTCGGGTGCATACAGCCCAGTGTTCGCGTAATCCGGAATGCGATCGGATATCACGAAGCGCGGTGCCGGATACGGTGTACGCGCAAGCTGTTCCTTCACCATGTCGAGATGATTCTCGTAGATGTGGGCGTCGCCAATGAAATAAGTGAACCAGCGCGGCTTGTAACCAGTGAGTCGTCCGACCAGATGCAGCAGAGCTGCGCCTTCGGCCAGATTGAATGGCGTGCCGAGGCCGACGTCATTGCTGCGGATATACAGGCACAGCGAGATTTCCCTGGTCGATGCGTTCGGCAGGAACTGATAGAGCAGGTGGCAGGCCGGCAATGCGATCGCGTCAAGGTCGGCGCAGTTCCAGCCGTGGAACAGGATGCGGCGGCTGCCGGGATTCTTGATGATGGTGTCGAGGCATTCGCGCAACTGGTCGATGGCTTTATACAAAAGGACTTTCGGCTTGCCGTTGTCTTCGAGTGCGGAAACGAGTCGGAAACCCCGTTTCTGTGCATCGTCGATCTGCTGTTGCTTATCCGCGTCGAGCAACTTGTAAGCCGGCCATGCACGCCATTGGACGCCATAGACCGGGCCCAGGTCATCTTGTCCCATTCGATAGGGATTGGCGAGCCAGTCCGCATTTTCGTTGGCATTCTGGTCCCAGACCTTGCAACCCAGTGCCCGAAATTCGGCCGCGCTGCGTGTGGCGCGCAAGAATCCAACCAGTTCACCCATGACGGACTTGAAAGCCAGCTTCTTGGTCGTGACGGCCGGAAAACCGTCCTTCTGCAAGTCGAAGCGCATCATCGCGCCCGGAATGCTGATGGTGCGGATGCCAGTACGGTTTTCCTGCCAGCTTCCGGAGTCGAGAATAGTCTGGATGAGTTCTTGATATTGCTTCATGGGGCGGCGGTCGGTTGGGGTCGGACGGAGTCTGAATTTCTGGATGTTGCGCTATTTTAAGTTATCCAAACGCGTAGTGTGGCGGCTTTATGTCGCATCACCAAGCCATAAGGACACATTCATGCTTGTGAAAATTGCAACGCCGCGAGGCTGGCATACAACCCACCACGCTCTACCAGGGAAGCATGCGTCCCGCTTTCGATGATGCGGCCATGCTCCATCACGATGATGCGATCGGCTCTTTGGACCGTCGCCAGTCGGTGTGCGATGACCAGCGTCGTGCGGCCGACCATCGCGGCTTCCAGTGCGGCCTGGACCAGTCGCTCGGATTCAGCATCCAGCGCGCTGGTCGCTTCATCCAATAACAGCAGCGGTGGATTCTTCAGCAGGGCGCGGGCAATCGCGATGCGCTGACGTTGACCACCCGACAGCCGCACACCTCGCTCGCCAAGGAACGACCGATAGCCTTCCGGCAGGCGCTCGATGAATTCATGGGCGGCGGCTTGTTTCGCAGCAGCGATGACTTCGTCGTCGCTGGCATCGCTCCGGCCATAGCGGATGTTTTCCATCGCATTGGCGGAAAAGATGATCGTGTCCTGGGGTACGACGCCAATTGCCTCGCGCAGTGTGTGCAAGTCGAGCTGACGGATATCGACGCCGTCGAGCAGAATGCTGCCGTGCTGTGGATCGTAAAACCGCAGCAGCAACTGGAAGAGGGTTGTTTTACCGGCCCCGGAAGGCCCGACAATCGCGACTGTTTCGCCCGCGCCAATATCGAGCGTCAGATCCGACAAGGCTGCGGATTGCGGACGCGAAGGATAATGAAAGCCCAGATGGCGAAGGCTGAGCGACGCACCCTGAGCGGTGCGCGGTGGCAGAGAAACGGGATGCATGGGCGATTGAATCGGGGAACGCACGGCCAGCAATTCCAGCAATCGCTCCGCCGCGCCAGCCGCACGTTGTGCCTCTCCCAGCACTTCCGAGAGCGCACCGATTGCGCCGGCCACGATCGTCGCGTACAGAATGAACTGGCCGAGTTCACCGGCGGTCATCCGCCCCTGGATCACGGCGTGGGCGCCCAGCCAAAGCACAAACACGATGGCGCCGAACACCAGCAGGATCGCCATCATCGTCAACATCGAGCGGGCGCGAATGCGGCGCATCGCTGCGCTGAAGGCGCGCTCGATGGAAGCGCCGAAGCGGCTTGCTTCTTCTTTTTCGTGCGTGAATGCCTGCACGGTCGGCATGGCATTCAGGATCTCGCCTGCCAGTGCCGAGGCATCGGCCACCCGGTCCTGCGAGTCGCGCGATAGGGCACGTACACGGCGACCGAACAGCACGATAGGTAGCACCACCGCCGCCAGCATGACGATGATGATCGATGATAGCTTCACGCTGGTCACAAACAGCATGACAAGACCGCCCACGAAGAGCAGCGTGTTGCGCAGGGCCATCGAGATGCTGGTGCCGACCAGTGTCTGAATCAGCGTGGTATCGGTGGTCAGTCGAGACAGGACTTCGCCGGTCTGCGTGGTTTCGAAAAACTCCGGGCTCTGCGTGACGACGTGCCGGTACACAGCGCTGCGCAAGTCGGCCGTCACCCGTTCGCCCAGCCATGACACCATGTAAAAACGCGCTGCGGTAGCAATCGCCAGCACACTGGCAACGCCAAACAGCGCCAGAAAATACAGGTCGATATGGGTCGTGCTCTGTTCGCCTGCCGCGCCGAAGCCAAGATCGATCATCTGCTTGAAGGCGTATGGAATGGCAAGCGTCGAGCCCGCGGCCAGCAACAGGGCAATCCCGGCCAGCACAAACTGTTTTTTGTAAGGCATCAGGAAAGGCAGCAAGCCTTTCAGCGTGGCGATGCTGCTCTTTTGTCGGTCGCGCGAGGGTTTTTCTGTCATAGCTTCATTGGCTTCAGGTATCCGGTCAATTCAAGGTATCCACGTCCGACCCGCCGGCCATCGCGTTTCAGTGTAACAGCACCTTCCCAATAGACTGCACCGGTGGATTGGCGCGAGTCGAGTTCCTGGTCATCCTGCAGGGGGTCAAGGTCCCACACGTTCGCGCCGGCTTCCAGCCGAACCGCGACCGGATAGCTGGCGCCTGTACGGGGCGAACGCCAGGTTCGGCGAGGAATAAACCGTACTTGTTCGGGATTCAATTGGGTCAGCTTGCCGCTGGCGTCGCGCAGTGCGCCATGCGCCCACACGGTGCCGCCATTCTTGCCGCGGATCTGGAAGGCCATTAGCGACGAGCCGTCATCCAGGTTGGCGCCTATCCAGTCCCATCCTGCGGCATCGTGCTCAAGCACGCTGGTCGACCACTCATGATCCAGCCACGCGCTGCCTTTAACCTGGACCGCTTTGCCGTGTCGGGTCACCGTGCCCGACACCTTGAGATGCGGCTCGCTGTAGTAGTAGCTTGCCTGCTCGCGGCCAGGACCTTTGCGCGAAAAGCCGGCGTCGCCCTGCAGCATGATCGCTTGCGAAGGCTGTAACGACAGCCTGAGACCGAAGTCGCGGGCACCGACTTCGGCGGTATAGGCACCATCTGCTTCCCGCCAGAAGTGCCAGTCTCCCAGTCGCACGTCGGTGTTGCCTTCTTTGGCGTAGGCAATGTCAAACCCTTCACGCGCCGCTTTCTGATCGTGCAGCAGCTTGCCTAGCGCGGGATCGGACAATGCGGCATGGGCAATGATCAGTTGCCTTGGGGCGAACTTGCTTAGGTTCGCCGGATCATGGTCAGTGGCCGAACGGAAGAAGGTAACCTGGAATCCCAAGGGTTTACCGTCAGGTGTTTCCAGCCATCCGGTGACATACCACCATTCGGTGCGATAGCCCGGATGCGAACCGAAATCCTGAGGGAAGGTGAGCGCCTTGCCTGGCACCACTGTGGAAAGCGCCGGCGGGGCGGCGAGGGCGGTCGGACCGATAAGACCAATCAGGAATGCGGCTGGGAGCAGGATGCGCAATCCTGCCAGGTTTCGGTAGCAGGAATTGCAGGCACGCAAGGCACGATATACCTGCATAACCACATGCATAACCACACCCTGGTACCGGTTACGTTGACGATTCGCCTGACGCAATTTCATCACCAATCCTCCTTAACGGCGCGCACGGCGCTCATGGATACCGCGTATCTGCCGGCAATGAGCGCTGTGACTGCGGCGGATATCAGCAGTACGGATGCGACGCTGACAAGCAGCGCCCACGGCATGTGCAGGCGCATGCTCCAGTGAAACGATTGCGGGTTGACCACGAATACCAGGATAAGGCTGATTGCACCGCCGAGAATGAACCCGACCGCGATGCCGAGCAAGGTCAGCAGGGTGCCTTCTGCTGCCAGCATGGCGAGTATCTGGCGCCGCAGTACTCCGACATGCCGCAGCATGCCGAACTCCTTGGCGCGCGCCAGCGTCTGGGCGGAAAAGGTCGCGGCAATCCCGAACAGGCCGATGATGACTGCCACCGCTTCGAGCAGGTAAGTGACGGCGAAGCTGCGGTCGAAGATCCTCAGGCTGATCGCGCGGATTTCATTGGGCTGCGCAAGCTCCAGCGCGTCACCGAAGGGCAGGTCCTTCAGTGCACTGGAGATCTGTTCGGCGCCGATATCGTTCTGCAGCCATAACGCGGCGTCATTGACGATGCTGTCTCCGGTCAGGCTTTGATAATCGGATAAGCGCATCTGGATCGCACCGGTCTGACGGGCATAATCACGCCAGATCCCTGCCACCACGAAGTGGTGCGGCTTTCCTGCAAGCGTCAGCGTCACTTCGGCACCGACATGAAAGCCGTACAGGTCCACCATGGCTTCAGAAATCCATATCGGCATGCGGCCCTGCAATGCGTTTTCTTCGGACAGTGTGCTACCGACCAGCGGCAAAATCTTTTCCGGATTGTCGATATCGATAGGCCGGGCAATCAAGGCTACCGCAGGGCGTGCCGGGTCAAGAATCAATTGCGACTGACGAAGAAAGTCGGCCTGCCGGACACCGGGGATCGCCGCAATTCCTGCCTGTTCGTCCGGTGACAGCCCGCCGGTATTGCCGCCGGCTGCCGATCGGACATAGAGATCGGCAGGCAGCACTTGCGACAGCCAGTCATCCACCGATACCCGAAAGCTTGCCACCATGATGGCCATCGCCACCATCAGGCTGAAGCTAGACAATATGCCGCCCAGTGCGATCGATGCCTGATTCGGCGCATTGGCAAGACGTGACACGGTAAGGGAGGTCAGCAGTGTGCGCGGCGCGGCAGCGGAAAGCAGAGAAAAACTCCATGCGGCCAGACGTGGCATCAGGCCGATTCCACCAATCAGCAACAGGGCAATCGCAAGGTAACCGAACACCGGCAATTCATATACCGGTGGAAGACGCGTCATGCCGGCGCCGATAGCGATACAAGCAAGCGCAGGCCACGGCGTGGACAGCCGTGTCAGTACCGCGTCTTCCGCTCCCGATTTGAGCGCCTGCGCAGGACGGGCGCGTGCGGCTTCCCAGGCGGGGGTGATGCAACCAAGCACCGCGGCGGCCGTACCGAGCAGAAAGAACGTCAGTGCAGCCAATGGGGCGAATTGGGCTGTCGGCTGCACGCCCGGGAAATAGCCGCCTCCGAGATCGCCGCCGAACAGTCGCAATGCGGTCGCCGCCATGGCATACCCGCCAGCGAGGCCGAGCAGCGAACCCAGTACGCCAAGAGTGCTTCCTTCCAGCAGAATCTGGAACAGAACCTGTCGACGAGTCATGCCGACCACCCGTAGCAAGGCAAGCTGGCTTCGTCGGCGAATGACAGACAATGCCTGTGTCGAAAACACCAGGAAGGCGCCGGTGAACAAGGCGACCAGGGCCAGCACATTGAGGTTGACCCGATAGGCACGCGACATGTTGGCGGTGCGCGCTTCTTCATCCTGCGGTTGGGTAACCAGAAAGCCCGGTTGGAGTTCACGGGTCAGTGTTGCGCGAAAGGCGTCACGATCGACCCCTGCGGTCAGTTTGATGTCCACCCTGGACAAACTGCCGATACGTGCAAAGCGCCACTGCGCCGCCCCGATATCCATGATGCCGAGACGCTGGCCCGCACGCGCACGCACAAGTCCGCCGGCGACACGCAGCGAAACGGGCTGCGTGCCGACACGCACCTCAAGACGATCGCCTTGCCGAAGGTTCAGCCATTCCATCGCGGCAGGTGAAAGGAACACCGCGTCATCGGCCAGCGTATCGAAAGGGCGGTCCTCCGCCGGCAACCCGGTCAGGTCCGGGGCGATGGCAGCCGCCCGGAACACGTCCACGCCGATTACTTTCAAGGACTCTCGCCGCCCGGGGAGTACCGCATCGAGTTCGAGCACCGGGCTTGCCACGGTGACTTCCTTCTTTCCTGCGATGCGCCCATAGACCGCCTCGTCCATGAGTCCTTGCGTGCCACGTACCTGCAGGTCAGCCTGACCGGACAGGCTTTTGATGGCACCTGAAAATTCATTGTAGGCGGCCGCGTTAATCAGGTGAATGGCGAAACCCAGCGCGACGCCGATGGCAATTGCCGCCACGGCGACGATTGCGCGCACCGGATGGGCGCGCCACTCGCCGAGCAGCAGGCTCTGATAAATCGCGGGTATCCGGCGAGGCCTCATCCCTGTTGTCTCGTTGCCATGGGGTGCAGGCCGGTCTTCGTCAGTTCGAGAACCCGGTCAGCGCTGGCTGCCGCTGCGTGCGAATGGGTAACGATGATGGCCGATGCGCCGTTCTGCTTGATTTCCTCGCGCAGCAGGCGCAGGACGTCGTTGGCGGTATCCGGATCGAGATTCCCGGTCGGCTCATCTGCAAGCAGCAGTTTCGGACGGTGGATCAGGGCACGGGCAATCGCGACACGCTGCATTTCACCGCCGGACAACTGACGTGGAAAATCGCGTCCGCGTCCTCCCAGCCCGACAGCGTCCAGCATGTGTTCAGCGTTGCGATCGGTAATCCCGTTAAGCAGCAGAGGAAGCGCCACGTTTTGTGCAATCGAGAGATGGGGCAGGATATGAAAAGCCTGGAACACGAAGCCGAATTTCTGGCGTCGCAGCAGCGTTGCTTCATCGTCACTGAGCGAAGCGATATCAACGCCGTCGATCTCTATGCGGCCCCGGTCCGGCGTATCAAGTCCGGCAATCAGATTCAGCAAAGTCGACTTGCCGACGCCCGACTCTCCCATCACTGCGACATATTCGCCCGCCTCAAGTGTGTAATTCAATCCGTTTAAGATCTGGCGTCCATTTGCATACGATTTCGTAAGCTCGCGTAATATCAGCATGAAGAGTCTGTAGTTGTTTTCCGGAAATGCGTCATCAAAGAACAAACACGGCGGGCCGCATCGAACATCTTGCTGCCTTGTAAGCTTACAAGCGCATTATCAACATATCGATATACTCAAAAGACTTGTGTCGGCTCAAAAACAGACGGGAAGTGTTCACTATGATAGCTAAAAACCTTGCCGCTCATCCCCCACCGCCCGTTCTGTCCGATGGGCAATCTACTATTGCTGATTCCATGGCGCCACTAAATTCTCGGGACATGCCGCATAGCGGCTTCATACAACTGTACCGCAGGGACGATGACGCCATTCGGGCGGAATTGACCGCTGGCTTGCTGGCCGACCAGCCGGCTACATCACCCAAGTTTCTTTATGACGCCCTGGGTTCGAAACTGTTCGAGGCAATTTGTGAACTGCCCGAGTATTATCCGACCCGCACCGAAAAAGCGATATTCGATGCCCGGTTGCATGACATCGCAAAATCAACAGGCCGCGGAACGACTCTGATCGATCTTGGGGCGGGTAACTGCGCAAAGGCGGCGCAGTTTTTTCCTTATCTGCAGCCCCTGCAATACGTACCCGTCGATATTTCCGTAGAGTTTTTGAAAGATGCGGTAGAGAGCTTGCGGCAGCGTTTTCCGCAGATTCGCATGACGGGTATCGGCATGGACTTTTCCAGCACAATGGAATTGCCGCCTGTGGTGCGCCGGGAAAAGCGGCTTTTCTTTTACCCGGGCTCATCGATAGGCAACTTTTCGCCCATCGAAGCAGCAGCCTTGCTCGGTCGTATCCGTGAAGCATGCCAGGCCGATGGCAGCCTGCTGATCGGCGTCGACATGGTCAAGGACAAGGATGTCCTGACTGCAGCGTATGACGACGCGCTGGGCGTCACTGCATCGTTTAACCTGAACCTGCTGCTGCATCTCAATACGCTGATCGGTACCGATTTTCATGTGCGTGACTGGCGCCACGTCGGCTGCTTCAATGAATCGGCGAGCCGCATTGAAATGCACCTTGAAGCCCGTAGCGACGTTACCGTGCGCTGGCCAGGCGGGGTGCGCCGGTTCGCGGAAGGCGAACGCATCCATACCGAAAGCAGCTACAAGTACACGCGCCAGGGCTTTTTGCAATTGCTTGAACGCGCGGGCTTTGCCGCAGCGCAGACATGGACCGATGAGCGTGGTTGGTTTCTGGTTTGCCATGCGCGCGTCGCATAGAAAAACTATCATGGATACCGACATCCTGGTTGCACGGTTTCATTCGGTACGCAAGCGTAGCCGCCAGCTGGCGGAGCCGCTGTCTGATGAGGACTGCTGTGCGCAGTCGATGCCAGATGCCAGTCCGATCAAATGGCATCTTGCGCACACCACCTGGTTCTTCGAGACGTTTATCCTTGAACAGTACGAGCGAAACTTCCAGCCTTTCCAGCCGGCGTTTCGTGTCCTGTTCAATTCTTATTACAACGGTGTTGGTGACAAGCACCCCCGCCCGCAGCGAGGATTGCTGACCCGTCCGGCACTTGGCGATGTACTGGCTTACCGTCGCAACATCGACGAACGCGTTGGCGTGCTGCTCGCGGAGCAGCGAGACGCGAATGCCGATACGATTGCGCGGCTGGTCGATTTGGGCCTGCATCACGAACAACAACATCAGGAACTGATGCTGACGGACGTCAAGCATATGCTGTCGATGAGCCCGCTATATCCTGCCTACAGCAACGAGCATTTTGCAGAGTGCGATGCGGCGCCGCCAATGCAGTGGCAGGAATTCGATGCGGCTGTAGTTCATATCGGGCATGCAGGAGCAGAATTTTGCTTTGACAATGAGGTGCCGCGGCATCGCCAGTTTGTCGAGCGCTATGCCTTATCGTCACGGCTCGTGACGAATGCTGAATATCTGAAGTTCATCGAAGCAGGTGGGTACGCCGAGCCATCCCTATGGCTATCTGAGGGATGGGATTGGGTGAAAGCGAGTCAGATCGATAAGCCGATGTACTGGCAACGTACCAAAAGCGGCTGGCAGGAGTTCACCTTGTATGGACTTCGAAAAATCGATCCGCATCGTCCTGTGACGCACCTATCCTTCTTTGAAGCGGATGCCTACGCACGCTGGAGCGGGGCACGCCTGCCGACCGAAGCGGAATGGGAAAACGCAGCAAGCGCCTGTCGTTATTATGGAAAGCCCGCATTGCATCCGGACGCGGACGATGCGTATGCGCAGGCACATACGCAAGGCGGTCTGTCGCAATTATTTGGCTGCGGGTGGCAATGGACGCTCAGCAGCTATGCGCCGTATCCCGGATATCAGGTCGCGGAAGGCGCTATAGGCGAATACAACGGCAAGTTCATGTCGAACCAATATGTACTGCGTGGATCATCCTGCGCGACGCCTGAGGGACATACCCGTGCGACTTACCGTAACTTCTTTCCGGCGACCGCACGCTGGCAGTTCACGGGAATCAGGCTTGCCCGTTCGCTCTGATGAGGAAACATCTTGGCACTCCGGACGTGGCGGAGTGCCGTTCCGTATGGATCAGGCAAGCAGGCACAAGGCTTTCCTGCCTGATCCACCAATCTCCACCAATCCAGTAATCGATGGATGTTTATGCAGCGATTGCGTCGACGCTTGACTCGCCGCCAAGCTGCCGGTTCACAGCACTCAGCACCGCCTTGAACGATGCCGTTACAATGTTGCTGTCAACGCCAACCCCAAACAGCGTCGGACCATTATCCACGCGCAGTTCGACATAACATGCGGCGCGCGCATCGGCCCCTGCGCCGATAGCGTGTTCGTGATAATCCATGACAGTGATATCGACGCCTAACGCCTGAACGAAGGCGTCGATAGGCCCATTGCCGATTCCGGTGACACTAAGTCGGCGTCCGGCACGCTCGACGTCGGCTTTCACTTCGACGCGTTGCTCGGTCCCGGCCTCTTGCAGCATCTGGTGGCCCTGGTAGATAAATGGCGATTTGCGTTCCAGGTATTCCTCACGGAAGATCGCGTAGATGTCTTCGGCGCCCACTTCCTTGCCTGTCGCATCAGTGATCTTCTGGATGGCACGGCTGAGTTCGATCTGCAAGCGGCGCGGCAGCTTGAAGCCGTACTCCTGTTCGAGCAGATAGGCCATGCCGCCCTTGCCCGACTGGCTGTTTACCCGGATCACGGCGTCGTAGCTGCGTCCGACGTCAGCCGGATCAATCGGCAGGTAAGGCACTTCCCAGATGCCGTCAGGCTGTTGCTGCGCAAACCCTTTTTTGATTGCATCCTGGTGCGAACCCGAGAAGGCGGTGAATACCAGATCGCCGACATAGGGATGACGTGGATGCACCGGAATCTGGTTGCATTCCTCCACGCATTTGCGCACCTCATCGATATCGGAAAAATCCAGTCCAGGGTGCACGCCCTGCGTGTACAGATTGAGCGCAAGCGTTACAAGGTCGACGTTTCCGGTGCGTTCGCCATTGCCAAACAGGCAGCCTTCGACACGGTCGGCGCCTGCCATGACCGCTTGCTCTGCAGACGCTACGGCGGTTCCACGGTCATTGTGCGGATGGACACTGAGAATGATGCTGTCACGGCGCGCAAGATTGCGGTGCATCCATTCAATCTGGTCAGCATAAACATTGGGCGTACTGCACTCCACGGTGGAGGGCAGATTGAAGATCATCTTGCGTTCTGGCGTCGGCTGCCACACCTCAGTGACCGCATCGCAGACTTCTTTCGCAAAATCGAGTTCCGCCATGCTGAAGGTTTCAGGCGAATACTGAAACACCCATTCCGTCTCGGGGCGCTCGTCGGTCAACTGTTTGATGAGGCGGGTACCGTCCACCGCAATCTTTATGACTTCCTCGCGCGACATGCCGAATACGATCCGGCGGAAAGACGGGCAAATGGCGTTGTACAGATGGACAATGGCACGGCGGGCGCCGGTTGCCGAATCGACCGTACGGCGGATCAGGTCTTCGCGCGACTGGGTAAGCACTTCAATGGTCACGTCGTCAGGAATGCGTTTTTCGTCGATCAGTTTGCGCACGAAATCGAAGTCGGTCTGCGACGCGGAAGGGAAGGCGACTTCGATTTCCTTGATCCCGATCTTGACCAGCATCTCAAAGAAACGGAGCTTGCGCTCGGGATTCATCGGTTCGATCAGCGACTGATTGCCATCGCGCAGATCGGTGCTCATCCAGACAGGTGGTGTCGTGATGACCTTGTCAGGCCACGTTCGGTCGGTCAGGCGTACGGGAGGAAACGGGCGATATTTCGCCGCCGGATTCTGCAACATCATGGGATACCTCTAAGGAAATGTGGATAGTCGTACGATGTGGCGGAAAGGCTGCCTGACTGCCACTAACGCGAGGCCAGGCAACCGATCGGTAGCGGTAGCAGCGATAGCGCGCGCGCAAAGATCATCGCAGCGATGACATCGCCTTGAATGAACGTCACTGGCATGCGCTTGAAATACATGGATCGTCGACCTTTGGAATTTTAAGCACCGCAATCTGGATGCGGGTACAACACAACAACAAACAACACGGGGAGGGTATCAGCGTGCGACGCGTAGTAGCGCCGCCGCTAGCAGGGAGTCTGCTAGTAGCGATAGCGTGTGAAGTTGTGCGTATGTGGTCAACATCCGCTCAATGTAGAAGATGCTACGGCGACGTGTCAAGCGAAAATTGCTTGCACTGATCTCAATCCAGCTCAAGTTCATAGTGCAAGAATCCTGTGTCACGCACATAACCTTGTGATTCATACAATTTTTGCGCCGGATTATCGTGCGCGGTCGACAACGCAAGACGTTTAGCGCCGGTCTGAATTGCGTATTGCCTGGCCGCTTCCAGCAGTGCCTTGCCGACCCCGCGCCCGCGTGCCTGTGACGTGACGAACAAGTCGTTGAGAATCCAGATGCGCCGTGCGCTGACCGAAGAAAACGACGGGTAGAGCTGCGTGAAGCCCAAGGCACCGCCGGCTTCATCCAGCGCTAGAAATAGGACGGAGTCACGCAGCATCAGACGTTCGGCAATAAACGCATGGGCTGTCGCCGGGTCAGTGTCTTTGCCATAGAAACAGCGGTAGCCGTCAAACAGTGGGGCAATCAGGTCGAGGTCGGCCAGAACGGCTTGTCGCGTGCTTACCGGCATGGTGTATCTCCCGATGTGTGGTTGGTGTACATTGTTCTTCTCTGGTGCAGAGCGTGCAAAATTAGCATAAAGCGGGTCGGTATAAGCATATATGCCGGCTTGCTTCCTGCAATTGCATATAACTGCGCCGGTGCCGGCGCACTCCAGTAGGAGTGCAGTAACCCAGATGCAATCATGAACGTTTCTTTCCGTACTGCATTACCGACCGAGCTTGGCGTTGCTCTGCAAGAAGCACGTCGGGATACGCTCGCCTTGTTCGATACCTTTGCAGCCTCCGGCCTTGATGTTGCCGCAAAGGTTCCTGTGCCTGTGAGCGAGCAATTCAATCCTCCCTTGTGGGAGCTTGGACATATCGCCTGGTTTGCCGAATGGTATGTGCTGCGCGAAGCGCATTCGAGCGATCCGATCGCCGCGCAGCGTACCTCAATGCTGACCAAAGGCGATGACTGGTTTGATCCCAATACCGTGTCGCATCGCGCGCGCTGGAAAGTGGAATTGCCACGTACCGGCGCGCTGAAGACCTATTGCTACGAGGTCCTGGATCGTGTTCTCGACAAGCTTGGACGCACGGGTAAGGATGATGCATCGCTTTATCCGTTCCGGCTGGTGCTCGCCTATGAGGATATGCGGGCTGAGATCATGACCCAGGCACTGCAGACGCTTGGCATAGCCTTGCCGCCTCAGCTTGCAGAACAAATGACCCCAGGCTGGGCCCAGGGCGACATCCGTTTTCCGGGCGGGACCATACAGCTTGGAAGTCCGCATAACGCAGGCTTCGTATTCGACAATGAAAAGTGGGCGCATGCCTGTCACGTTCCCGCCTTTATCATGGATTCGACACTGGTGACAAACGCGCAGTACGGCGAGTTCGTTGCAGATGGCGGTTATCAGAAACCACACTTCTGGACGGATGGTGGACGTACCTGGCTGATGGCGAGGGACCGTTTTGCACCACGCGACTGGATACGTGATGGGCGTCGCTGGCTATGTCAGCGCTACGGCAGAGAGATCGTATTGCCGCCCAATGAGCCGGTGCGGCACTTGAGTCTCTATGAAGCGCAGGCGTATTGTGTCTGGGCTGACCGACGTTTGCCAACGGAACCAGAATGGGAATATGCGGCTCTTTCCGGCCATCCCGCATTACGCTGGGGTGATCTGTGGGAATGGACCTGTTCGCCTTTTGAACCCTATCCGGGATTTTCCGCCGACGCTTATAAAGAATATTCGGCACCGCATTTCAATAGCCACCAGGTATTGCGCGGTGCATCGTTTGCCACACGGCGCAGGATGCGGTCGTTGAAGTTTCGGAATTTCGCCTTGCCGGAGCGCGATGATCTGTTTGCAGGCTTTCGAACCTGCGCATTGTAGCGGGTAGGGCAGCTTCACTTGCTGGCATAAAAAATGGCCATCGGGTTGCCCCGATGGCCATTTTGATTCTTACAGCTCACATTCTGCGATCAGACGTCCGCGTGCACCAAGGGTGCCTGATCACTGGTGCATCAATGGTCGCCGAAGGAACGGCGGTTGCCGCCGCTGTCACCAAAACGCGAACCCTTGTTGAAGCCGCCGCTGCCTTCCTTGCGGGGAGCGCCCGGCTTGCTGAACGTACGCTGACCCGGCTTGCTGTTGCTGCGGTTGTCACCTGGCTTCCAGCCACCCGGCTTGCGTGCGCTGCGTGGTGCCGATGCTGTCTTCTTTGGCTCAAAGCCTTCAATGATATCAACCGGAATCAACTGCTTGGTAAAGCGTTCGATGCGCTTGATATTGATGTTTTCAGCATGATTGACCAGCGAAATTGCCAGACCATTGCGGCCTGCACGGCCAGTGCGGCCGATACGGTGCACATAGTCTTCCGGGAACTTCGGCAAGTCGTAGTTCACGACGTGAGTGATGCCCGGTACGTCGATACCGCGTGCTGCAACGTCGGTCGCCACCAATACACGAACCTGACCACGGCGCAATGCGTCCAGGGTACGATTACGCGCGCCCTGATGCATGTCGCCATGCAGTGCGGCAGCCGCGAAGCCGGCGATATTCAGGCGATCCGCGATGGTGTCGGCATCACGCTTGGTCGCGGTGAATACGACAGCCTGGTCGAGCGTTGCGTCACGCAGCAGATGGTCGAGCAGGCGATTCTTGTGCGACAGATCGTCGACAAAGTGTACTCGCTGCTGGATGTTTTCATGCTTGTTGCCTGCGCTGGCGATCTGAATAACCAGTGGATCGCGCGTGATGCGCTTTGCCATGTTACCGACTACGCCATCAAGCGTTGCCGAGAACAGCATGGTCTGGCGTGTTTCGGGTGTGGCTTCGACGATCTTTTCAATGTCTTCAATGAAGCCCATGTCGAGCATGCGATCGGCTTCGTCCAGGACGAGGATCTCGAGCTGGGAAAAGTTGATCTTGCCGGATTCCATATGGTCGATCAAACGGCCAGGCGTCGCTACCAGAATCTCTGGATTCTTGGACAGCAATTGCATTTGCTTCGGGTAGGGCATGCCGCCGAGGATGGAGACCGCACGTACACGGCGCAGGTTCGAACCATACTTGTCGGTGGCATTGGTCACCTGCAGCGCGAGTTCGCGTGTCGGTGTCAGGACCAGCATCTTCGGTTGCGCAGGCTGGAAACGCGGGCGCTCGCCGCGTGAACGGGCGGACTGACGTTCCTGGTTGGAAGTCTTGGCGCCTGGTTGTGCTTCCAGTTCTGCTTCTGCGAATTTGTGCAACGCCGGCAGCATGAATGCGGCCGTCTTGCCGGAACCCGTCTGCGAGGAGACCATCAGGTCACGACCTTGCAACGCTGCGGGAACCGCCTGCTCCTGGACCGGAGTAGGTTTTGTGTAGCCGGCTTCCGTCAGTGCTTTGAGAATGGACGAGTGCAGGCCAAGTGCTTCAAAAGTCATTGTGTTTCTTTCTTAAAGATCAACGCCGCGACCAAATTCGTGACGGGTCTGCGAGCGTATTAAAAAGGCAACGCCAACCAACGAAACAGCTGAGAAATGTTCTGAGAAATTTCGGCACAAAAGCTTTGCGCCGGGACGGTGTCTGTTAAGGCGACACCAGAGGCGGGATGGCTTTAGGGTTTATTGCTAAAGGGTTGCGATGCGACTAAGGGTGATCGCCTGTTGCGATGCACCAGGACGCATTATACAGAGTTATAAATTGTCGTGTCCGACTATTTTTCCCAGTGCAAAGTACGTCCTCGTAAGCCCGGGTCAATGAAAAATAATTCTGACATGACCCGGACTTGCGTAACTTTGCGTAACTATTAATTAAGCTTCGTCTGGATCGGCCATACCGCCAACCACATGGGAGAAACCGCCATCGACATAGGTGATTTCGCCGGTAATGCCACCTGCCAGATCCGATAGCAGGAAAGCGGCGGTATTTCCAACATCTTCGATGGTGACATTGCGACGCAGCGGGGAATGGGTTTTGACGAAATTAAGGATCTTGCCAAAGTCCTTGATGCCGCTTGCCGCCAGTGTCTTGATCGGGCCTGCGGAGATGCCATTCACGCGCACGCCACGCTGGCCAAGCGACTCAGCGAGGTAACGTACGCTCGCCTCCAGAGAGGCCTTGGCAAGACCCATGGTGTTGTAGTTGGGCAAAGCGCGCATCGAGCCCAGATAACTCAGGGTCAGCAACGACGCGTTCTGGCTCAGCATCGGCCGTGCCGCTTTGGCCATGGCACCGAAGCTGTAAGCCGAAATGTCATGCGCGATACGGAAATTCTCGCGTGTGAAGCCATCCAGGAAGTCGCCGGCAATCGCTTCACGAGGTGCAAAGCCAATGGCATGGACCAAGCCATCAAGCTGGCTCCAGGACTTGCCCAAATCGGCAAAGACTGCTTCGATCTGTTCATCGCTGCCGACGTCGCAATCAAACACGAGGTCACTGCCGAATTCCTTCGCAAACTCTGTGATACGGTCTTTGAAACGGTCGCCGACATAGGTGAAGGCGAGTTCAGCGCCTTCGCGTTTACATGCCTGTGCGATGCCATAGGCAATGGAACGGTTAGACAACAGGCCAGTAATGAGGATTTTTTTGCCTTGAAGAAATGCCATAGATGACTCCAGATGAATTTGTCGTATTTTACGCGGTACGGCACGGATATCGCTGTTATTGCTGCCCGGCCGACATGTACGGCCAAGGCCGTCATTGCGTGAACTGGGCAAGATTGTAGGGAGACTTGGTCAAGCGAGCAACTTTTCGTATCGGCGGTCACCTTGGCCAAACGCAAGTTTTCTTTGCGGTTCGCATGATAAAACAAGGAAATTCCATTAACACCGGGCAAGATTGTTGATATTCGATGAAAACCGGCACCATGCAATATACCTTTGGGTAAAATACTCCGACCCTGGCGCTGCCAGACGCATCTTTCCGCATCTTTCAATCAGGCGAATGCGCACACTACTTACCTCACTCCTGCTTCTCCTTTTTGTTCCCTACAGCGGTAGCGCTTTCGGCGCCCATGCTTTTTCCCTGTACGACACGCCGCGCTATCCGGCCGGGTTCAAGAACTTCGATTACGTTAATCCCGATGCGCCGCGTGGTGGCGAGCTTTTTCTTGCCAATCCCGATCGGCGTACCAGCTTTGACAAGTTCAATCCGTTTTCGCTGAAGGGAGTTGCGGCGGCGGGTGTTTCGAACCTGATGTTCGAAACACTGGCGACGGGCTCTTCGGATGAAGTCGCGACCATGTATGGTTTGCTGGCAGAGGACATGGAGTTGGCGCCGGACCGGATGGCAATGACATTCCGGCTCAATCCAAAAGCAAAGTTTAATAATGGCGACCCGGTGACGGCGGCGGACGTCAAGCATTCGTATGACATGCTCGTGCAAAAGGGCGCGCCGCAGTTCAAGTCGATCTTCGCCGACGTCAAGGAATGCGTCGTCGTCGATGACCGCACCGTACGCTTCGATTTCAAGGCACTTAACCGGGAGTTGCCGCTGATCGTCGGCGGCGTGCCGGTGTTTTCGCGAAAGTGGGGCGCCAACACAAGCTTCGACAATATCCAGTTGGAGCCGCCGATTGCAACGGGTCCCTATCTGATCGATCGCTACGATGTCGGCCGCTCCATCATCTACAAGCGGAATCCGAATTATTGGGGCAATGACGTACCTTCACGCAAGGGCATGTATAACTTCGAACGCATCATCTACCGGTTCTACAAGGACGACGTCGCGCGGCTGGAAGCTTTCAAGGCCGGTGAGTTCGACGTGGTGGTCGAATACAGCGCAAAAAACTGGGCACGCAGCTACATTGGGCCGAAGTTCACCAGCGGCGAGATCGTCAAGCGCGAACTTAAACATTCCAATGCCGCCGGCATGCAGGGCTTTGTGATGAATCTGCGCAGGTCGCAGTTTCAAGACATCCGCGTGCGCAAGGCGCTTGGGCTGGCACTCGACTACGAATGGATGAACCGCCAGCTTTTCTACAACCAATACAAGCGCATCTATTCCTTTTTCAATAACAGCGATCTTGCCGCGACTGGCACACCTTCCGAAGAAGAGCTGAAGCTCCTCGATCCCATGCGTGCCCAGCTTGATCCCGCGGTATTCGGTCCGGTACCCGTGCCGCCAAGCACTGACCCTCCCTCATCGCTGCGTGCCAACCTGTTGCAGGCGCGCGCCCTGTTCAAGGAGGCCGGCTGGGGATATCGTGACGGGGCCTTGCGTAACGCCAAGGGCGAGCCATTTACCTTCGAAATCCTGGACGATCAGTCCGCCTTGTCGCGCATCATCAGCGTCTATGTGCGTAACCTGCAGAAGCTGGGTATTCAGGTCAACCAGCGCACCGCCGACTACGCGCTTGTGCAGAAGCGCATGGAAGAATTTGACTTTGACATGACCAGCATCCGTTTCCCGGATACGACCAGCCCGGGCAATGAATTGTTCGACATGTTCAGCTCCAAGGCTGCCGACGAAAAGGGCTCGAGTAATGCCTGGGGTTTAAAGGATCCGATCGTCGACAAGCTGGTTGCCAACCTCGTTGCTGCCGGATCGCGCAAGGAACTGGAAGGAGCGGCCAGGGCGCTGGACCGTGTCCTCCTCAATAAGTACATCGTTGTGCCGCACTGGTTTTCGTCGACGCACCGGGTTGCGTACCGTGACCGATTCGGCATTCCTGAGAAAATGCCCTTGTATTACGCAGCCGATCCCTATGTGATATCCACCTGGTGGCAGAAGAAGCCGAGGTAAGCAATGAATATCTGGTCCTATATTGGCAAGCGCATTCTCCTGATGATCCCAACACTGCTTGGTGTCATTGCCATCACATTTGCAGTGATCCAGTTCGTGCCCGGCGGTCCTGTTGAACAAGCGTTGATGGAGCTTAAAAAAGGACAGGTCGGCGCCGGCGAAGCAAGCGGCGGGGGCGGCTCCGAATACCGGGGACGGCAGGGGATCGACGCGGAACGGGTAAAGGAAATCAAAGCGTTATACGGCTTCGATAAGCCGCCGCTTGAACGATTTATCCAGATGCTCAAGGGTTTCGCCACCTTTGATCTCGGTAACAGCTTCTATCATCACAAGGATGTGTGGGACCTTGTAAAGTCCAAGCTGCCAGTCTCGATCAGCCTGGGCCTCTGGACTTTTTTCCTGACCTACTTTATCTCACTGCCGCTCGGAGTTGCCAAGGCGGTACGGGAAGGTAGCCGGTTCGATGTCGTGTCCAGTATCGCGGTCCTCGTTGGATATTCGATTCCCGGATTTGTGCTTGGCGTATTCCTGCTGGTGATGTTTGGCGGTGGCAGTTTCGTTCAATGGTTTCCTCTGCGGGGACTGACCTCGGATAACTGGGAACAACTGTCCTGGGCAGGCAAAGTAATGGATTATCTCTGGCATATCACCTTGCCGGTGACGGCATCGGTTGCAGGCTCCTTTGCGGTCATGACCATGCTGACCAAGAACACCTTTTTGGAAGAAATTCGCAAGCAATATGTACTGACGGCAAGAGCCAAAGGCCTCAATGAAAAAACCGTACTTTATAAGCATGTGTTCCGCAACGCACTGATCCCGCTGGTCACCGGATTTCCCGCTGCGTTCATTGGCGCTTTCTTTGCCGGCAGTCTATTGATCGAGACCCTGTTCTCGCTGGACGGACTGGGCCTGCTGTCCTATGAATCGGTGATACGACGTGATTATCCAGTCGTGATGGGGACGCTTTATTTGTTTACGCTGATCGGGCTCGTCGTCAAACTGTTGGGAGACTTGTGTTATGTGTGGGCTGATCCACGCGTGCAATTCGAAAGCCTGAACCGATGAATCAGAGTAAACCAACCAGATCGATTTCACCAGGCCGGCGCGTCTGGCTGCGTTTCAAGCAGAACCGCCGTGGCTACTGGAGTCTGATCATTTTTTGCATCCTGTTCGGCATCAGCCTGGTTGCCGAGCTGGTGTCCAATGACAAGCCGTTGATGGTCCGTTATAACGGCCAGATCATGTTTCCGATTGTGACGACGTACTCTGAAAAAGCGTTCGGTGGAGACTTCGCCTCGCCGGCCGATTACCTGGATCCGTTTATCCAGGACCAGTTTCAGCGCGATGGTAACTGGGCTATTTATCCCATCAACCATTACCGATTCGATACACTGAATTACTTTGCCAAGTCGCCCAACCCGGCGCCGCCGTCCAGCGAGAACTGGCTGGGTACGGATGATCGTGGACGAGATGTGTTTGCACGTTTGTTGTATGGCTTCCGCGTCTCGGTATTGTTTGGGCTGGCGCTTACGATCACCGGCGTGATTCTTGGCTTGGTTACCGGAGCGATACAGGGATACTTTGCGGGCAAGACCGACCTGTTCTTCCAGCGTTTCATGGAGATCTGGGGCTCAATGCCCGAACTTTACCTGCTCATCATTTTCGCCTCGATTTTCGAGCCGGGACTGGGTCTGCTGCTCATTCTGCTGTCATTGTTCGGCTGGATGGGCTTGTCGGACTATGTGCGCGCCGATTTCCTGCGTAATCGTAACCTCGAGTATGTGCAGGCGGCACGTGCGCTCGGCCTGTCGAATGGCCAGATTATCTGGCGCCATGTATTGCCGAATAGCCTGACCCCGGTAGTGACATTCCTGCCATTTCGCATGAGCGCGGCCATCCTTGCCCTGACCAGTCTCGACTTCCTCGGCCTTGGCGTTCCACCGTCGACCCCCAGCCTTGGCGAGTTGCTGGCGCAAGGCAAAAACAATCTGGATGCCTGGTGGATCGCGTTGTCGACGTTTGTCGTGCTGACCATGACGCTCCTGCTGCTGACCAATATCGGCGATGCCTTGCGCAATGCCCTCGACGTGCGGAGGAAGGCATGAGCCTGCTGGTTGTACAAAACCTGCGAGTCGGCTTTGGCCCGGCGACTGTTGTAACCGATGTCAGTTTCAGTATCGCGCCGGGTGAAAAATTTGCCCTGGTTGGCGAGTCCGGTTCCGGAAAGACCGTGACGTCACTTTCCATACTGCGCCTGAACCTTGATGCCGAATATGGTGGCCGTATATTGTTCGAAGGCCAGGACCTGTTGCAAAAACCTGAGCGCGCGATGCGGGCAGTTCGCGGCAAAGACATTGCGATGATCTTCCAGGAACCGATGACAGCGCTCAATCCGTTGTTCACCATCGGTAACCAGATCGCCGAAGTGCTCATGCTGCATGAAGGCATCAGTGCCAAGGAGGCAGCACGACGGACCGTCGAGTTGCTGGATAAAACCGGCATTCCCGAGCCGCAAAGAAGGTCGCTTGCATTTCCGCACCAGTTGTCGGGCGGGCAGCGTCAGCGTGCGATGATTGCCATGGCACTTGCCTGCAAACCCAAGCTGCTGATCGCCGACGAACCGACTACCGCGCTGGATGTCACGATACAGGTACAAATTCTCGAGCTGCTGAACCAGCTACAGCGCGAAGAGAATATGGCGGTGCTGATGATTACCCACGACCTCAATCTGGTTCGTCATTTTGCGGACCGCGTTGGCGTCATGGAAAAGGGACTTCTGATCGAGACGGCAACGACCGCCGAACTGTTTGCCAATCCGCGCGAAGAGTACACGCGCAAGCTGCTCGCCAGCCATCCCACACGCATGGTGAATGAAATACGCGACGATGCGCTGCCGCTGCTTGCAACGGATAAGCTGCGCTGCACCTTCGCCATCAAGCGCGGCATGTTCAAGACCATCCCCTTCGTCGCTGTCGATGGCGTGGAAGTGCAACTGAAGCCGCATGAGACCTTGGGCATTGTTGGCGAGTCCGGATCGGGCAAATCCACCCTCGGTATGGCGCTGGTCCGGCTGTCATCGGCAACTGTTCATGGACGCATTTCCTTCATTGGCCATCCAATCAGCGAAATGACCAGTGCCCAGTTAAGGCCGCTCAGGGCAAAAATGCAGGTCGTTTTCCAGGATCCGTTCGCATCGTTGTCGCCCCGGCGCACCATCGAACAAATCGTGGGCGAGGGCCTTGCCTTGCACCAGCCGGACCTGGGGCGCGATGGTCTGCGTGAAGCGGTCGCCAATGCGTTGTCCGAAGTTGGCCTGGCCCCGGAAATGATGACACGCTATCCGCACGAGTTTTCTGGTGGACAGCGCCAGCGAATCGCGATCGCACGCGCGCTGGTCCTGAAGCCGGAGCTGATTTTGCTCGACGAGCCAACGTCTTCCCTTGATGTTTCGGTGCAGAGGCAGGTGCTGCAGTTGCTCGCAGAACTGCAGCACAAGTACGGAATTGCCTATGTTTTCATCAGCCATGACCTTGCCGTGATTCGTGCCATGGCGCATCGGGTGATGGTGATGAAGGACGGGAAGGTCGTTGAAAGCGGGCCTACCGAAGAAGTGTTATCGCGGCCAAAGGAAATGTATACGAAGCGACTGCTGGCGGCGGCGACTTACTCGACGCTGGAAGTGGAAGAGGCAAAAGAAGCCTGAAAAACTGCCCGGTCCGCCATGACCTGACAGTGCGTGGTGTGAGGTTGGCCGGATTGAGACCTGTCATTCCCGGCGTGTGGGAATGACAGGCGATAAACGGCCGATAGTGGCAGATAGTGCCGATAGGTTTTGTCAGCGCAAATTCGTCAGCTGCGGCTTTTCTTGCTATTCGTCGCGACAGTTTTCTTCGCTGGAGCTGAAGCAGGGGCGGCCTTGCGGTACCTCGGCGCTTGCTGCACCGCTTTGCGTGGTCCATGTGCTGCCTTGCGAGCGACTGCGGTCCCCTGCTTGTACGGCACATTCAACTGCAGGCTTCCACCCGGACTGACACGATCATGCTTCAGGTTGTTCCACTGCTTGATCTGTTCGACGGTCACCTGGTTGCGCCGGGCAATCGACGCGAGTGTATCCTTCTTGCCTACCTTGACGTAGATCCGTCGCGTATCCGGTACATCCGGCGCGGTAATCATCGTTGCCGTATCCACCAGTTCTGGCGCGATGTCCGCTTCCGGCGCATGGTCGGATCGCGGCACGAGGACCGTGGAGCCGGCCTTGAGCAGCGTTTTCGGCGGAATGTTGTTCGCCTCACGAATCACCTCCGGCGTGGTGCCGAAGCGCGACGCGATCGTCTCGATTCTTTCTTTCGCGCTGGTGACCTTGTGGGCAGTCCAGGATGACAGGGTGCGTCCCCATTTCGCAAGATTGGTCTTGAACTTCTCGGCATTGCTTTGCGGCAGGAGAATTTTTGTGTCCGAGCTGCCGGTAATCACCGGTCGATTGAACTGCGGGTTGAGCGCCTTGAATTCGTCGATCGACAATTCCGCCAGTTGCGCGGCTACCTTGATATCGATATCCCGCGTTTTCCCGATGGTGACGAAGTAGGGCTGGTTATCGATCTTTGGTAGCGTAATGCCATAATTTGCCGGCGCTGCAATGATGTTCTTGACAGCCTGCAGCTTGGGAACGTAATTTTTCGTCTCCAGAGGCATGTACTGCGACAGCGTATTGAAATCTGTGGGCTGGCCTGCGGCGCGAGCCTTGTTGATTGCGCGCTGCACTGAGCCTTCGCCCCAGTTGTAGGCGGCCAGTGCAAGCTGCCAGTCACCGAACATGCCGTAAAGCTTTTCAAGATATGACAGTGCGGCATCGGTCGAAGCAAGCACGTTGCGGCGCTCATCCTTGAACATGCTTTGCGTCAGGTTGAAATCACGCCCGGTGGATGGAATGAATTGCCACATGCCGGCCGCATGCGCGCTCGAATATGCCTGAGGGTTGAATGCCGATTCGATAAAAGGCAACAATGCCAGTTCGGTGGGCATATTGCGCTTTTCAAGTTCCTGGACAACGTGGAAGAGGTAACGCGACGCACGAGTGGTCGTGCGCAGTATATGGTCCGGACGAGAGCTGTGCCACTGAGTCTGGCTTACCACAAGCGGGCTTTCCAGATCGGGAATGGCAAAACCTTTGCGGATCCGTGCCCAAACATCCACTTCTTCGATAGCCAGAATCTGGGCCAGCGGGTCGTTGGGATCGTAGGGCCGCTCCATCGCGGAAACCTGCGACCAGTTATAGAAAGGAAGAGAGAGATCTGCTGCTTGGGTGGCGGCCGGGACGCCGAGGATGAGAAGCGCTGTTAGTGGGAATGTTCTTCTTTTCAGCGGATACATGTTTCCTCGCTTGCTAATGGAATAAGGGCCAATATGGCGCCCAGTTTAATCGACAGAGTTTACGTAATGGTGTTTTCCTGCGTCAAGATTTATCGGTGATCGATAATATTTCGGCAACTATACCGTGGACGTCAACGGTAGGAATTTTTCCATTGCCGTAAGGCAGCAAACACGGCAATAGGTTCCTTGCTAGAAATATTTCCTGTAGCTAATAATCGGTCTGCGATCGCTGGTTCGCGATAACGCAGGAACGGGTTTGTCGCCTTTTCCAGGGCGATGGTCGACGGTACGGTCGGTTCGCCCTTGTCGCGCTTGGCTTGCTCTTGCGTCATCCGGACGCTCAAAGCCTTGTTTCCCGGTTCGACTTCCTGCGCAAAGCGCAGATTTGACAAGGTATATTCGTGTGCGCAAAACACTTTCACATCGTCCGGCAGCGCGGCAAGTTTGCCAAGTGACTCTGCCATTTGTTCCGGCGTACCTTCAAACAAGCGTCCACAGCCGCCGGCAAACAGGGTATCGCCACAGAACAGCCACGACTGCTCGGGCGCATAGTAGGCAATATGGCCACGCGTATGGCCGGGAACGTCCAACACCTCGAAACGAAGGTTCAGGTCGGGCACATCAACGTTGTCTCCCTGTTGTAAAGGATAGGTGACGCCGAAAATCGCTTCTTGACGCGGGCCAAAAACCGGCACATTAAATCGCGTCAGTAATTGCGGCACGCCGCCGACATGGTCAGCATGGTGATGTGTCAGTAGAATAGCGGCGAGGGAAAGACCATGTGCAGCAAGGGCATCGAGGATAGGCGTCGCGTCACCCGGGTCGACTACGGCGGCGCGGATGCCATCGTGAATCAGCCAGAGGTAATTGTCCTGGAATGCCGGAACAGTCAATACACTTAACATACGATGGATCACCGGTTACCTGAAAAGCCGATTATAGCGCTCGGTCCCTGGCTCGAGACGCCAGTGGGCAGCTATGTGCGCGCCTGGCAGCAGGAACGACTGGATTTGCTGACCGCTGATATTTTTGGTTTCAATGCGTTGCAAATCGGATTGCCTCAAATCAATGCATTGAATGCCAACCGGATGCCCAACAAGTGGTTGACGGATACGCATATTCCGAACGAGAACGACGGGAGTGATGGTTCATCACGCATCGTGGTTGTACACGACTTCGCTGAACTTCCTTTCGCCTCGCAAAGCCTGGATTTAGTCGTTCTGCCCCACGTCCTGGAGTTCGCCGAGGAACCTCACCAGGTTCTGCGCGAGGTTGAGCGCGTGTTGATTCCAGAAGGCCAGGTGGTGATTTGCGGCTTCAATCCCGCCAGTCTATGGGGCTTGCGCCAGGTTACGGGTCGCCTGACCGGTGCCCACTTCCTGCCGCAAAATGGTGAATTCATCAGCCTGCCGCGCCTGAAGGACTGGCTCAAGCTGCTCAATATGGAAGTCAACCGTGGCCACTTCGGCTGTTACGCGCCGCCCTGCATGACCGAAAAATGGCTGACCCGGTTTGAATTCATGGAAGAAGCCGGCAACAGATGGTGGCCTTACCTCGGCGCAATCTATATAGTGCAGGCCATCAAGCGGGTACGCGGCATGCGCCTGATCGGTCCAGCCTGGACCAGGAAACCCGCCCACGCGCGGCAAGGCGTTGCCGTCACCAATCGTGTTCAAAAACATAAATGAATAGGCAAGAACTGAAGTGCAACATGGATAAAGTAGAGATTTACACTGACGGTGCCTGCAAGGGAAACCCAGGCACCGGCGGTTGGGGCGCATTGATGGTCGCGGGCGAGCATACAAAGGAAATGTTTGGCGGCGAAACGAACACCACCAACAACCGCATGGAACTGAAGGCTGTGATCGAGGCACTGAGCGCACTCAAGCGTCCCTGCACGGTCATTGTGCATACCGATAGCCAGTACGTGCAAAAGGGCATCAGCGAATGGATACACGGCTGGAAAGCGCGCGGATGGAAAACCGCCGCCAAGGAGCCTGTCAAGAACGTCGATTTGTGGCAAGCCCTTGATGCCGCGCGCGCGACGCATACAATTGAATGGCGGTGGGTAAAAGGACACGCCGGGCATGAAGGCAACGAACGGGCTGATGCGCTTGCAAATATGGGCGTAGCGTCAGTGTCCTGAACTGTTCTGTTGTGCTACATTCGTCCAACAGCAAAAATGTTGCAATTTGGAACGATATAAAGACAAATGAATACCCGGAGACTGCTTTACCCCGTCATTGCGGCGGTTGGAATCACCGCACTTGGGGCTTACGCGTATTTCGAACAGCGTAAACACCAGGGACCAACCGAACAAACTTCGACACCGACGCCGGAAAAAGCCGGAGGGCCGCGCGCTTCGGCGAATAATGGCCCGGCTGCCGTCGATGTCGCCAAGGTGACCGTCGTCAATCTGGTCGACGACATCAATGCCGTCGGGAATATCCGATCCAATGAATCCGTTGTGATCCGGCCCGAAGTGGCGGGACGGATTACCCGCCTCAATTTCGGTGACGGCCAGCGGGTGAAGAAGGGACAAGTGCTGGTTGCCTTCGACTCTACCGTCAATCAGGCCGAAGTCTTGCAGGCAAAGGCGGAACTGGGTATTGCCAGGGCAAATTTCGAGCGCAACGCCGACCTCGCCAAACAGAAATTCATTTCTGACCGGGCACGTGATGAATCTCAGGCCAACGTGCAGGTTCTGGAGGCCAAGCTGGCGCTTGCGGAAGCGCGTTTATCCAAGCTGGAAATCAAGGCGCCGTTCTCGGGCATTGTTGGCATACGTACCGTCAGTGTGGGCGACTATGTCAAGGATGGTGCGGACCTCGTTAATCTGGAAGATATTTCCAGCGTCAAGGTCGACTTCCGTATCCCGGAACGCTATGCCGACCTGGTGCAGCCTGGGCAGGCGATTGAAGTGATTGTCGACGCCTTGCCCGGCAAACCCTTCAAGGCCAAAGTGGATGCCGTGGATCCCCAGGTCGACAGTTCCGGGCGCTCCGCGCTGCTGCGCGGACGCGTCGACAATCCAGAAGGTCGCTTAAAGCCAGGCATGTTTGCACGGGTGCGGCTGCTTCTTGCAGAACGAGAAAACGCATTGATGATTCCCGAAGAGGCAATCGTTCCCCAGGGCGGCAAGGTGACTGTCTGGAAGGTCGTCGACGGCAAGGCCATGCGCACGGAAGTAAAGACCGGATTGCGCCGCGCGGCCAAGGTCGAAATCGTGCAAGGCCTGTCGGCGGGTGACACTGTCGTCACTGCCGGCCAGATCCGATTGTCCAAAGACGGCACGCCGGTCCAGATCGCGCCGGGTACACCGAACGCGCAGGGTGGTTCGCCCTCCAATAAACCCGCCGTCCAGGGAGGTCCCAGCCAGGCGGCTGCACCCGCGGACGGTGCGGTGCTCGCGAAACGCTAAGCGGAGAGCACATGGTCTTATCTGACATCTGTATACGCCGTCCGGTCTTCGCCACCGTGATGTCCCTCATTATCGTGCTGATCGGTCTTGTCTGTTACAACAGGCTGGCGGTACGCGAATATCCAAAGATTGACGAACCGGTGGTCACGGTGGAAACCCGGTATCCGGGAGCGAGTTCCGAAATTGTTGAATCGCAGGTAACCAAGCCAATGGAAGATTCGATTGCCGGCATTGACGGCATCGATGTCCTGACGTCGATTTCACGCGCTGAACAAAGCCAGATCACGGTACGTTTTCGCCTCGAGAAAGATCCGGATTCCGGCGCCAACGATGTGCGCGACCGCGTATCGCGCGTGCGCTCCAAGCTGCCACAAACCATTGAAGAGCCGGTCATCGCCAAAGTCGAAGCCGATGCCAGCCCCATCATGTGGCTTTCGTTTTCAAGCGACACCAGGTCCGCGCTTGACCTGAGCGATGTGGCCAACCGTATCGTCAAGCCGCGCCTGCAATTGCTGCCGGGTGCGGCCGACGTGCGTATCAGCGGCGAGCGCAAGTATGCAATGCGCGTTTGGCTCAATCGCGACAAGCTTGCATCGTATCGACTGACGCCGGCTGATGTTGAAGATGCTTTGCGAAAGCAAAACATCGAAGTGCCAGCCGGTCGTATCGAATCACGCCAGCGAGAATTTTCCGTCGTATCGCAAACCGACCTGACAACGCCGGAGCAGTTTGAAAACATCATCGTCCGTACTGTCAATGGCTATGCTGTGCGCATACGCGACGTGGCGCAGGTTGAGGTAGGGCCGGCGCTCGAGCGCTCTTCGGTCCGGTTCAATAAAAAGAATGCTGTATCGCTGGGCGTCATTCGCCAGGCGACCGCCAATCCGCTTGAGCTCGCGAGCTATGTCAAGGCGGAGTTGCCGAGGCTGAACGAGGAGCTGGCGCCCCAGGGAGTGCGTATCGATATCTCGGTGGATAACACGTTGTTCATCGACCGCTCCATCAATTCGGTGTACAAGACGATCGGCGAAGCTGTGATTCTGGTCGCTATTGTCATCTTTATTTTCTTGCGTTCTTTCCGGGCCGCCATCATTCCCTTGGTAACGATTCCCGTGTCGCTGATCGGGGCGTTCGCCGTGATGTCGATGGCAGGCTTCAGTATCAATACGCTGACGCTTTTGGCCCTGGTTCTCGCCATTGGCCTTGTGGTTGATGACGCAATCGTCGTGCTTGAGAATATTTATCGTCACGTCGAAGACGGCATGAAACCATTCGACGCCGCGATCAAAGGCGCAAAGGAAATCGGCTTCGCGGTCGTCGCGATGACGCTGACGCTTGCCGCCGTGTATGCGCCGGTTGCATTTACCCCCGGCCGCACTGGCAGATTGTTTGTTGAATTCGCGTTGACGCTCGCAGGTGCTGTCGTTGTGTCCGGACTCATCGCGCTGACGCTGTCCCCGATGATGTGTTCGGTGCTCTTGCGCCACCAGGAACAGCACGGATTTTTGTATCGTACGATCGAGAGCGGTCTGAACGGCTTGACCAACGGGTATCGCCGCCTGTTAACTGCGAGCCTGTCCAGCCGTTGGCTAGTTACCCTGATCTACCTGCTAGTGATCAGTGGTCTTGTGTGGCTGGGTCTTAACCTCAAAAAAGAACTGGCACCGGTGGAAGACCGCGGTACGATCTTCACTTCCCTGACCGGACCTGACGGCGCATCGTTGGAATACACTGAAAAATATGCGAACCGTCTTGAGAAAATCGCCGACGAAACCAAGGAAATTGACCGCATGTTCATCATCGCCGGCAATCCGACAGTGGAACGCGGTATCGCCATTTTCCGCACGGTCGACTGGGCCGACCGTGATCGATCAACCTTGGACATGATTAAGGAAATGCAACCGAAGATGGCAGGCATACCCGGCCTGCTGGCATTTCCGAATGCACCTCCGTCCCTCGGCCAATCGATCCGGGAGCGCCCGGTGAGCCTGGTCGTGATGACCAACGCCTCCTACGAGGAACTGCAGGGCGTGGTGCAAAATATCGTCACTGAAGCCAGCAAGAACCCCGGACTTGTTAACATCGACACAGACCTGCGACTCAATAAGCCACAGGTCAACGTGGACGTGGACCGGGACAAGGCGGCGGATGCCGGCGTTCAAATCGAAACCGTTGGCCGCACACTGGAAACCATGCTTGGCGGACGCAACGTAACGCGCTTCAAAAAGGGCGGCGACCAGTACGATGTCGTGGTCCAGATTCGTAACGGTGAGCGCGACGCGCCCGACGATATCAATAACATCTTTGTCCGCGGCGTCGGCAAGAATGGCACGCCCGATCAGATGATCCCGCTGTCCAGCCTGCTCAAGGTCAGGGAAACGGTCGCCCCGCGCGAGCTTAATCACTTCGGTCAGCGGCGCGCGGTCGTGATTTCGGCCAACCTTGCCAATGGCTATACGCAGGGCGAGGCAATCGAGTTCATGGAGCAGACTGCCAAGTCCATTATCAAGCCGGGTTACGCAACGGACCTGTCCGGCTCGTCGCGTGAGTTCCGTGCGTCCAGCGGCAGCCTGGCACTTACCTTTATCCTGGCATTGGCATTTATCTACCTGGTGCTTGCGGCGCAATTCGAAAGTTTCGTCGATCCATTCATCATCATGCTGACCGTTCCGTTGTCGATGGCAGGTGCGCTGGCAGCATTGAAATGGACTGGCGGGACGTTGAACGTGTACAGCCAAATCGGCCTCATTACATTGGTAGGGCTGATTACCAAGCATGGCATCCTGATTGTGGAATTCACCAATCAATTGCGGGAAGAGGGCAAGTCCATGCATGACGCCATCATTGAGGCTGCGGTACTGCGTCTGCGTCCTATCCTCATGACAACAGGTGCGATGGTGCTCGGTGCGATTCCGCTTGCGCTCGCCACCGGTGCGGGTGCAGAATCGCGCATCCAGATTGGATGGGTGATTGTAGGCGGCATGAGTTTTGGTACCTTGCTGACCTTATTTGTCGTCCCCACCTTTTACACTTTCCTTGCGCGCAAGAAGGCCCATTTGCCGGCGCCGGTTGATCCGGCCGAGCCCGTGGCGCCGATTGCCGCTACTGCACATTAAACATGCGACAAATCGTTCTCGATACTGAAACCACAGGCCTTAACCCACGCTCCGGCGACCGCATCATTGAAGTCGGCTGCGTGGAAATCGTCAATCGTCGCCTGACCGGCAACAACTTTCATACCTACATCAACCCCGAGCGCGACTCGGAAGAGGGTGCGCTCGCCGTACACGGCCTGACGACTGAATTCCTCAGCGACAAACCGAAATTTGCAGAGATCGCGGATGAGTTGCGCGATTACGTGCGCGATGCCGAAGTCATCATCCACAACGCGCCATTCGACCTCGGGTTTCTCGATGCCGAGTTTGCACGGCTCGGGTTTCCGCGTTTCGCTACCCACGTCGCGGCGGTAACCGACACCTTGGTGCAGGCAAAGGAAATGCACCCTGGAAAACGTAATTCGCTTGATGCCTTGTGCGACCGTTACGGTATTTCGAACGCGCATCGTGCCTTGCACGGCGCGCTGCTCGACGCCGAGCTGCTCGCCGAGGTTTATCTGGCGATGACACGCGGCCAGAACAGCCTCACAATCGATCTGGCCGTGGAGTCCAATACGTCCGGCGGTGAGCAATTGATAGAATCAATTTCAGTCTCGGAGATGATCATCGTGCGCGCGAGCGATGATGAAGTTGCTGAACATGAAGCCTTGCTGGATCGGCTCGACAAGGAAGCGAAGGGTAGCTGCGTCTGGCGTCTGGAGCCGGCACCCACAGCAAATTGATTCATCGTGGCATCTGTGCGATAATGCCGCCTCCCGGACAGTTAGCTCAGGGGTAGAGCACCGCCTTCACACGGCGGGGGTCACTGGTTCAATCCCAGTACTGTCCACCAAGAATTCAAGAACTTCAGCCGCAGTATCTACAACGTTTTACTGCGCAAACCCACTCAGTTGGGGCATAGTTGAGTCAAAAAGAGCCTGCCGATTGAGCAGGCTTTTTTCATTGTGGCTCCTTTAAAGCATGAGGTAGCGTATGCTTTTCGAGGAGAAGGCGCGACGCCGATGTCTATTGCTCGTAAACTGCGAATGGTTTTTATTCTTTGAATCTTTCCGCGATCAGTCCGCGTAGCCACTGATTTCCTTTATCTTGATTATAGCGTCGGTGCCAAAGGATATTGGTATTGAGCATTGGCAGTCGAAACGGAGGCTCGATGAAGTCTAGCGCAAATGGCATGACAGTCTGTTCGGCCAGTTTCTTCGGCACGGTGACGACCATATCGGTGGTACTGATAATGTAGGGAACCGCGGTGAAATGGGGTACCTGAAAACTTACTGTGCTGGCAACGCCCGCCTTTTCGAGTCGGGCATTGATCTGGTCGTAAGGGCTGTCGCGTGAAGTGACAAGCAAATGCGTTGCGCTTAGGAAGGTCTTCAAGTCAACCGAACCTTTTCCGAAGCGATGACCTCGGCGAAACATGGTCACATAGCCCTGGCTAAACAGTTTCCGGTGATATAGGCTTTCCGGCACATTGGCAAACGCCCCGATGGCCAAATCTATTTGCCCCGTTTCCATTCCTTGCTGCCAGTCGACCGCGCTTGCTCGCACCGAACCGATCCCTATATAGGGCGCAGTGCGCCGACATAAATCCACCAAGGCCGGCATGAAATGGATTTCTCCAACATCCGTCATCGCAATTACAAAATTGCGCTTGCTGGTGGCTGGATTGAAATGGTCTTCCTGGTTAAGCGCCTGGGTCACGCTGGACAGCGCATGGGCGATCGGCTCGGAGACTCGCTGTCCATACGGGGTCGGCTGCATGCCTTGCCCGGTCCGCACGAACAATTCATCGCCGCACGTCTTGCGAAGGCGCGACAGCGCATTGCTTACTGTCGGTTGTGATAGCCCGAGCCGTTTCGCTACTTGAGAAACATTTCTTAATCGATACATCTCATGGAATACGACAAGCAGGTTGAGGTCGATGTGTGCGATGTCGATCATTATTTAGGATATCAATAATTGATATTTAGGAATTTCTATTTTAAACAATAATACGATTAACTATAGTGACGTGATAGCAGCATTGAGCTACCACTGTCCGTCACAACAATTGCAAACGGAGACGCCAATGCATTCGCCAGCCATTCATGTTGAGACCATCATTGAGAACGGGCGCTTGTCGGCCTCATGGTAAGACTGCATAGGACGAACCACAGCGCTCACGCTTAAGCCAAGCTTCAGAGGTAGAAACCAATCCAACATGGGGACACAAAGATGAATGGATTCAACGATACGCCGAAGCAGATGCATTATCTGTCGGGTTTTTGTAATGAATTTGCGACCGAGGCGTTGCCCGGCGCCTTGCCGGTTGGACAAAACTCGCCGCAGCGTGCGCCCTATGGCTTGTATGCCGAACAGATTTCCGGCACGGCCTTTACCGCGCCGCGCAGCCACAACCGCCGCTCTTGGCTATACCGTATCCGGCCGGCTGCAGTGCACCAGCCCTTCAAGCAAGTTGAAGGTCCTCGCATCGTCTCTGATTTTACGGCCACGCCCCCGACGCCGCCCAACCAGCTGCGATGGGACCCGCTCCCCATGCCCGATGCGTCCACTGACTTCATCGATGGCTGGGTCACGATGGCAGGCAATGGCTCGCCGGAGGCAATGACCGGTTGCGGCATTCACCTGTATGCGGCCAATCAATCGATGCAAGACCGTTATTTCTACAATGCCGATGGCGAATTGCTCATCGTGCCTCAGCAGGGTCGACTGCAGATCGCGACTGAACTGGGATTAATTGAGGTCGAACCACAGGAGATTGCCGTTATTCCGCGCGGCGTCCGTTTCCAGGTCAAACTGCCGGATGGCCAGGCGAGGGGATACATCTGTGAAAACTTTGGCGCGCTGTTTCGCCTCCCTGACCTGGGCGTGATCGGTTCCAATGGCTTGGCAAATCCGCGCGATTTCCTGACCCCGGTTGCTGCTTTTGAAGATGTGGAGGGCGACTTCGAATTGTTGGCCAAATTTAATGGCCGGCTGTGGAGTGCGTCCATCAATCATTCCCCGCTGGATGTAGTTGCCTGGCATGGCAACTACGCGCCGTACAAGTACGACCTGCGGCGCTTCAACACAATCGGTTCGATCAGCTACGACCATCCCGATCCGTCCATCTTCCTGGTATTGCAGGCACCGAGCGCAGTCCCGGGCGTGGACACGATCGACTTTGTCATCTTCCCACCACGCTGGCTGGCGGCGGAAAACACGTTCCGTCCGCCCTGGTTCCATCGCAACTTCGCGAGCGAATTCATGGGCTTGATTCATGGTGAGTACGACGCCAAGGCCGAAGGTTTCGTCCCGGGCGGCGCGAGCCTGCACAACTGCATGTCCGGGCATGGCCCGGACGCCGATACTTTCGAGAAGGCCAGCCAGTCGGACACCTCCAAGCCCGGCAAGGTTGACCACACCATGGCTTTTATGTTCGAGACGCCGGCAGTGATCAAGCCGACGCAATTTGCGTTGGAAACCTCGCAACTGCAGAACGAGTATTACCAATGCTGGCAAAACCTGAAGAAGAATTTCAATCCGGAGAAGAAATGAGCGCGCATGACCAAACTACGGCGCCAGAACTGAAGAGCTGGGTCGAGCGTGCCAATGCACCAGATTGCGAATTTCCCATCCAAAACCTGCCGTACGGGATCTTCAGCACTGAGCACTCGGCAGCACGTGTTGGTGTGGCGATTGGCGATAGTATTCTCGATCTGACAGTTCTAGCTGAAGAGGGTCTGATTGCGTGTCCCCTAACGGTTGTTACGCAAGTCCGTCTCAACGACTTCATTGCATTAGGCCCAATCGTATGGCGCAAAGTCCGTGAACAAATCAGTGCACTGCTATCAGCGTCCAACCATACATTGCAAGGCAATGCGGCGCTGCGCGAAAAAGCCCTGATTCAGCAGGCGGCAGCTACGATGCACCTGCCGGTGGAAATTCAGGGTTATACGGACTTTTACTCATCCAGGGAACACGCAACCAATGTGGGCATGTTGTTCCGTGATCCAAAGAATGCATTGCTGCCAAACTGGTCCGAAATCCCGATCGGTTATAACGGACGTGCTTCATCGGTGATTGTCAGCGGCACACCTGTACGGCGACCGAATGGTCAAATCAAACTGCCCGATCAGGATCGTCCAGTGTTTAGTCCATGCCGTAAGCTCGATCTTGAATTAGAGACCGGTTTTATTGTCGGCATCCCCAATGCACTAGGCGAACCAATTCCGATCGAAGAAGCCGAGAAGCATATTTTTGGTATGGTATTGCTCAATGATTGGAGCGCGCGAGATTTTCAGGCGTGGGAATATGTTCCCCTTGGACCGTTTAATGCAAAAACGTTTGCGACTACTATTTCACCGTGGATAGTAACGATGGATGCGCTCGAGCCGTTTCGCACACTTCAACCAACTCAAGTCCCACTGCCGCTTGCCTATCTTCAGCACACAGGCGAGCATGCATTTGATATTCACCTCGAGGCAACGCTGAAGCCAGAAACTGCGGCAGAAGCGACCACGATTACGCAAACCAATTTCAAGTATATGTACTGGACCATGGCCCAGCAGCTTACTCACCACACCGTATCCGGATGCAATACACGGGTAGGCGATCTGATGGGTTCGGGAACAATCAGCGGTCCAACCCCGGGTTCCCTCGGATCATTACTAGAGATGACGTTTAACGGACGTGAACCAATAAAGCTGCAGTCAGGCGAGACACGATCCTTTATCGAAGATGGTGATGAGCTAACGCTGCGTGGATGGTGTCAGGGTGAAGGATACCGGGTTGGCTTCGGGCTCTGTACTGGACAAGTGCTTCCTGCCCATCCGATGAAGTAAAAGGCATCGGTCGGTGCAACTCTACAGCTATTCGCACTGTTCTGTGAGATCAGAGCAGTCAGTATCCCAGCCGGGCGTATCGGGCACTGGCGGCGTCCATGTAACGCATTAAGCAGCCATGGGTCATGGCGATGGTAACGTCGGCTCGACGGCCATCTGTTCGATGCGCTTGGTGATTTCGTTTGCGGTCTGGATGACCATCCCAATCAGCATTTCTTCACTGATCGGCGGCGATGCTTTTATGTTCAGACTTAATACCAAACTTCCTACAATTTCTCCTTTTTCATCAAACACGGGTGCCGCAACGCCGGTTACATCCTTGTCAAGTTCTCCGCGCGAAATGTAATAGCCGCTATTGCGAATGCGCTTTAATTCCTTCGAGAATGCGGCCCAGTCGGAACCGATTGCTCTAGCGTCGGCAGCAAGAGCGGGATCCGCCATTGCTGCATCATAGATACGTTTGAGCTTGCGGCGCTCCATATGGGCAAGAATGACATGTGCCTGCGACCCGCGAAAAAGCGGCATTGGCAGCCCTTTTGTGTAGGTCAGATTAACTGGATGCTTGCCAGGAACGTGAAAAACATTGACGATGGTCTGGTCATAGACATTGCACAGCAATACATCACACTCGGTTAATTCGGCCAAGCCATACAACAGGTTGTGTGCTGCCTGGATGATCGGATCATATGAACGAATGAGGTATTCCAGCTCGATGATTTTTGGCCCCAAGCGGTAACGTCCGGAGGTTCTCAATAAAAGGCCTGCCTGCGTTAGCTCGCCGGCATAGCGGTATGCCGATGGAGCACTCACTTCCAAAGCGGTAGCAACGTCTTCGATTGTAATCCATGGTTTGTGTTCACGAAACAAGTTCAGGATCACCATGACCCGACCGATGACTGAAGGCGAAGAAGAGTTTGCCATTTTTACTATATTGCAACTGATTAATTAAACAAGAAGTTCATTATCGCATCTGAGAATTCGTTGACATCAAATACGTCGAAAGATAGACTTAATTATCAGATAATGAGAAAACTGTACGCTTATAAGGCAAAAATTGCTACAGCTCCTCGAATGTCCAGAAAACGTTGCATCTTTGCGAGATCCTTATGCACCAGCCCGACGCTTCGCCTCGTCCTTCCATCTATTACCACTATCAGGTTTACCCGTGCCTGCCACTGGCCACATTAAAGGCGCAGCCGCACAAGCAAGTTGTCATCGCTGGTGCCGGACCGGCGGGGATGACTGCTGCACTGATTCTCAAACGTATGGGGGTCGATTGTGTGATTCTCGAAGCAGAACGCCAGGTTAGCCAGGGAAGTCGTGCCATTGTCTTTACACGGCGGTCCATGGAAATCCTGCAGCAAGCTGGGGTGGCGAATCGTATTATGGAAAATGGGTTGCCTTGGCATGCAGGCAATTCGTTCTACAGGGGGCAACGGGTATTCCGCATGGACGCCGCGCTGAGCGAAAATGACCGGTTTCCACCATTGATCAATATCCAGCAGCAGTACCTCGAAGAGTATTTGGTCGACGCGTGCAGCGAAGCGGGAATTGAAATCAGGTGGGGCAACAAGATTGAAGACATCATCGCGCATGAGCCGGTCGTGACGCTGCGGATCGATACGCCAGAAGGCGAATATCAAATGCAGGCCGACTGGTTGATTGCAGCAGACGGAGCGCGCTCGGCGATCCGCCAAAAGTATGGGCTGAAAATGGAAGGCGATTCTTATGAAGGCAAGTTTGTGATTGCCGATATCAGGATCGATCTGGATTATCCGACTGAACGCCTGGCCTTCTTTGATCCATCCTGGAACCCGGGCAATACCGTGCTGATGCATCGGGAGCCACATGGCATCTGGCGTATCGACTATCAGTTGCCGACAGGCGAGTCGCCGGAGGAAGCATTAAGGCCCGAATCGTTGAAAGCGCGCATCGATGCCCAGCTTGAAATGATCGGCAAAGGTGGATTGCCGTGGGAAATGGATTGGTGTTCGGTCTACTCTGCCAGGGCCATGACCCTGCCGGACTACCGGCATGGACACATTCTGTTTGTTGGCGATGCCGCACATATGTTGCCGATCTTTGGTGTGCGAGGCGCGAACACCGCATTCCAGGACGCACAGAACCTTGCCTGGAAGCTTGCGCTGGTCTGCCAGAAGAGAGCGCAGCCGGATTGTCTCGAAACCTATTCGTACGAGCGCGTCGGCGCAGCGCGCGAAATCATTCAGGAAGGTGGCAGAAGCACCCGCTTCATGACCCCGCCCAGTCATGGATTCAGGCTGATGCGCAATGCGACATTGTCACTGGCATTGCAACATGAATTCGTCAGGCCTTTGTTCCATTGGCGGACTTCGCGCGCGCATACCTATACAGACTCGCCAATCAATGCCTCGACCACGCCAGTCGGACTTGCTGCGGACGTCAAAGTCGGTGCGGTCATGCCTAACGTGAAGCTCGGTGATGGTTCGTATCTGCTTGATTATCTTTCACCCAAATTCGTGGTAATCATTAGCGACGACGCAGGAAGCACCGATATCAGCGGAATGGATATGCTATGCAGACTGCAGCACGAAATGAATGAGCAGGGAAGCCCTTTTGAGCTTTTAGCCATTCGCACGATGGCAGGCGGCAAGCAAGCAGCGATCGACGGAGTCGTGTCCCTGGTCGACCCGGCTGGCAATTTTGGAGCGACAGTTTGGGGCAACAAAGACAAGCGGCCGCGTGTTTTTCTCGTGCGCCCGGACCAGCATATTGCAGGCTGCTGGCAGGAACCCGATGCATATTGTATTGAGCAGATACGGCGCACTTTGAGCGCATTCGCGTACCTCCACTGACTTCTGTAAGGAATTGTGCAAATGAATACCGGTATGCCTACTCAGGACTTGGAAATGATCTACGACGAATTAGCGCTGAAAATCGATCAAGCTGGTGAGCGTTCTGAACTGCTCCTCGCAAAACTTAGCTTGCTGCTGGCCAACCAGATCGGGGATAAAGAAATTGTCCTTGGCATGATCGGGAGTGCGGCCAAGGATTTGTAACCGGCCTGATCGTTCCTGATATCAATCATCACCATAATCTTAAGGAGACACACGATGAATTTTTTTAAACTGCTTTACCGTTCGACCGCACTGGCTGCGCTCACAATACCAATCGCCGCCTTTGCCTTTCCAACTCAACCGATCGAATGGGTCGTTCCCTATGCCGCAGGCGGCGGCTCCGATGTTGTCGCGAGGACCATCGCATCGGAAATGACAAAGACGCTTGGTCAGCCGATTATTATCAACAACAAACCAGGTGCCGGCACCAACATTGGTGCTGCTTACGTTGCCAAGGCAAGTGCAGACGGTCATGTGGTCTTGACAGCAGATACAGCAACGCTGGCTGCGAATCCTTTCCTATACAGTAAGCCAGGATATAGCGCGGAAAAGGACTTCGTGACGATTGGATTGATGGCCCGTTTTCCGATGATCTTGGTCGTCAATCCACAGAACGTACCGGTAAAGGACTTGAAGGAGTTCCTCGCATGGGCAAAGGCACAGCCGAACGCCGTTGCCTATGGCACTCCCGGGGCAGGAAGCCCCCATCATCTCGCCACTGAACTGTTTTCCGACCTGGTAGGGATCAAGCTCACTCATGTTCCGTACAAAGGCGCTGCACCCGCCGTGCAGGATGTGATCGCTGGACAAGTACCGATGATGTTCGTCGACACCGCAAGTGGCGCTCCTCATATTCGAGCAGGAAAACTCAGGGCAATCGGCGTTGCCAGCCCGAAACGCATACAAAGCTTCGATACAGTACCGACGCTTGATGAACAAGGCTTGAAGGGATTTGAAGCTTATGCATGGCAAGGCATGGTGGCGCCCGCCAAGACGCCGGCTGCTGCTGTCGATGTATTGAATAAGGCGTTATTGAAAGCCATTGATACACCTGCGGTCAAGGAGCGTTTCCAGGCATTGGGGCTGGAAGCGATTCCAAGTTCGCCGCAAGACATGGCAGCATATGCAAAAGCCGAACGTGAGAAATGGGGCAAGGTCATCCATTCCAAAGGGATCAAACTTGACTAAAGTGACCATTTCCTAACCTGAAAAGGCTAGCGGCATGCTGGCCTTTTTGCTTGAAGCCCAAGTTTATTCAAAACTGCCGGTAATGCCATGAACTCCTCCCACCTCTGAAGCTCGATACACTGGTGGTAAGGCGAAGCATGGGCGTCGCGATCTTATGGATTGCATTTTTGTCAATCAGATTGGCAGATCTATCAGGAGGCTTGAATGAGCACTGTCCCTGGCTCCCCGTCGGAGTGCAGCAATCTTTTGCTGTCAATGTTGCCTGTGCCCGACTATCAGGCATTGCTTCCACATCTTGTGTTTATCGATACGCCGCTTCATTTTGTGCTCTTCGAGCGGGGCAAGCCAATTAACTATGCCTACTTTCCTCTGATCGGTGAGCATTCGATTCTGGCGACAATGGAGGACGGTGCAGCTGTCGAAGTTGGTACGGTTGGTTATGAGGGCATGTCTACAATTGACCTCATTCTTGGGGGAGACCTGGCGATTGAAAGTACTGTGTGTCAAATCCCCGGCAATTCTCTGAGGATGCCTGCGAGCGTTTTCAAGGAGATGACTGCAACGGACACCGTCTTGCGACGCGTCGTGTTGAAGTATCTTCAGGCGTATCTGAGCCAGGTTTCCCAGTCGGTTGCTTGCAACCGGTTACATGGTCTTGAACAACGGATGTCGCGCTGGTTGCTCATGAGCCACGACAGGATGAAACGTGATGATTTTCAAATTACACAGGAGTACCTGGCGATGATGCTAGGCGTCCATCGCCCTAGTGTCAGTTTGATTGCCGGGACGCTGCAACGTGCTGGCCTCATCGAGTACAAGCGAGGTGTTGTGCATATCCTTGATCGCAAAGGACTCGAAGAGGTGGCTTGCGAGTGCTATGGCATCGTCAGTGCACAATTTCAAAGGTTGCTTGGGGTGCGCTCGTGAGTTGTAAAAGGGGGAATCGCGCGATTTGCCGGTCCTGAATGCAAGCACTCTGGACGCGGTCTTCAGGCACCACGCTGTGACGGCATGTAGCATGATGGGTCATCATGCAATGCGGAATTTTTTCGTGCCTGCACTATTCTTCAGTCGTTCGACATTTCCCTGGCATTGTTTGCGGTTGATCGATTCAGACACCATGTCCTCGTGAACAACGACCTTCAAATCCTGACTAAGTAGCAGGAGGTGCAAGGCCCTATGAAAAGCAACGATCAGACGCTAGTTAAAAAACTGGCTTTTACTCTTCAATATTTGTGGCGACTTGCCATCCCTTTCTGGATGTTTCGCGACGCCGGGCGGGGAACCGTGGAGCAGCGCATTGCAAACTATCGGTATAACCGGGCGCAACGCAAAATTTTGCCATTCTTTATGGGGAAATGGATTGGGATTGCCATCTGCATGATGCAGCTCACCCAGGTATTGTCTGATCTGATGGCAACGGCAACTACCCAAAGCACCAACTACCTGTGTGCGGCGTTCTTCTGCATGAGCGCCGGAATCGGCTTTGCGTTTGCCTGTATTGTCCTGACAGTGCTTTCAGCAAGTTATCTGTATCTCACCTATGTAAAGCGATAATCCATCTGGTTCGTTGCTTACTCTTTCGTCGCACAGCCTTGATTGTCATCGTTCCGGTCAATAAAATCTAGGCTAAGGCATGGTAAAGTGTCGCCCATTCTCATGTGGCAATATAGCCGCTATTACAAGAACGGTATCCGGGTGACATGGTATTCAGCTCCGCAACTTTCCTGTTTTACTTCTTTCCTGTATTCCTGATTCTTTACTATGTTCTGCCATGGAAGAATCCGGTACTGCTGATCGCCAGTCTCGTGTTCTACGCATGGGGTGAGCCACGATTCGTCCCTTTGCTGATGTTTTCGGCGGTGCTGAATTACAGCGTTGGCTACGCGATCCAGCGTTTTGCAGCCAGGAAAAAGCCGCTGTTGTGGTTTGGCGTGGCCGCCAATCTTGTCTTCCTGATGTATTACAAATACATCGGTTTCTTTGTAACCATCGCTAATGAGCTGGTTTCGTTGTTTTCGAGCCCGCTATATGTCCCGGAAATCATCCTCCCGCTAGGGATTTCGTTTTTCACATTTCAGGGGATTTCCTATCTTATCGATGTGTACCGGGGCGACGTCAATGCACAAAAGAGTTTCTGGACCTTCGCAATGTATAAGGCGATGTTCCCCCAGTTGATCGCCGGGCCTATCGTCCGGTACCGACAGATAGCGGACGAAGTTGACCACAGATCGATACCGAATGCACGGGTACTGGCAGGTCTGCAACAGTTTATCGTCGGACTCGCCCAGAAGGTGCTGATTGCCAATACCGTGGCACTGTCGGCAGACAAGCTCTTCGCGGTGGCACCTGACCAGCTGTCGACCACCGGGGCGTGGATAGGAATCGCGTGCTATTCCATTCAGATCCTGTATGACTTTGCCGGGTACTCAAACATGGCCATCGGCATCGGTCATATGATCGGCTTTAGTTATCCCCCCAATTTCAATCGTCCGTATTCTTCCACCTCAGTGACTGAATTCTGGCGGCGCTGGCACATTAGTCTGTCGTCTTGGTTCCGTGACTATCTTTATATTCCGCTTGGCGGAAATCGCGTTTCACCGTTCAGGACCTACGCAAATCTTGGTATTGTGTTTTTGCTGTGCGGCTTGTGGCATGGTGCGGCATGGACATTCATCATCTGGGGCGCCTGGCATGGTGCGTTGCTGATCATAGAACGCATGGGACTTGGCCGTATGCTGGAAAGATTGCCGCCGATGGTGTCGCACGCCTATACGCTGCTTGTGGTGATGATCGGGTGGGTATTCTTCCGGGCCAATGATGTGCCGCATGCGTTGAAGTTCCTGGGCGTGATGTTTGGCGGCGCATCCAGCGGCGCACATCCCTGGCAGATGGATTTTGGTGCAGCCGCTGCGGCAGCGCTGATCACCGGCACCTTGATCGCAACCTGGCGTTTTTCCGGAGATATGCCAACCCAGAGTGCCGCACCGCGAAAGGGCCTGCAACTGGCACTTTCTTCCCTGCCGTTGCGAGCGGTTGGCGCGGCAGCGGCATTTGTACTTTGCGCGGCCAGCCTTGCTGCCGGTACCTATAACCCGTTTATCTATTTCCGTTTCTGACATGGCAGGCTTCGCACCGCAGATTGCTGCAAACGCTGCAAAGATTATGGTTGTGACCGTGCTGCTCATTCCCGCGCTGCTGGCGACCGGCGGCCGGCAGGAAGGGGTAGGGGAGAATCGCAAGCTTGCCAATTTCCCGGAGCGGCCGCACAGCTGGGACAGCATCGTCAAATTTCCCGCGCAACTTGATCTCTGGATTAACGACCATTTCGGGTTTCGCGACCTGCTTGTCAAGCTGAATAACCGGGTCCGCTATACGCTGTTCAAGCAGTTCCCGACCATGCAAGTCATTGAAGGCAAAGGGGGAAGAATATTCCTCGCTGCGCATTCGACAGCGCATGCGCCCTATGCAGCGATTATTCAGGCTTGCGGCTACCAGTATGAGCAGACCGACTTAATTGCGAAGCACCTTAGCGCATTTGATGCGGGATTTCGCAAGCTGGGAGTCGATGCAAAGATGTTGATCGCCCCGAGTTCGCCAGTCCTTTATCGGGATGAATTGCCGACCTGGCTTGCTCAGCGATGTGACCCGTCCGCTGAGCCAATCCCGCGTGTGCTTGCGTCGGATAGCATGACGCCGCAAGCACGTCAGCGCATCTATTATCCAATAGACGACATGCGTGCCATCGAGCGCACTGCAAACGTGATCCCCGCAACCTGGTTTCATTGGTCCGGGACCGGACCACGTATGGTTGCCGAAGCCAGCGTGCGCCATTTCTGGGATGCCAAAGCGCGTGCCACACCGACACTCCAAACGTCGCAGCAGTCTTTGCCATCAGATATTTCCCATCTTTTTCCTGGCGTTGAATTGGACAGCTCGGTCGAGGTCGCCGATTTCAAGGCTTCAGGTATTACGGAGTGCGGCGGGCCAACCTGCTTCCCGCAACTTCAGGCACCCATGGCCAAACTTGGCGACGTATCACGTTATACCAATCCGCTTGCCCCCAATCGCCGTTTGGTCATGTTGTCTGATTCGTTTGGGCGGCATATCGCGGGTTGGTACGCCCCTTATTATCGTGAAGTGATCCATCTGTCGACCAATAATCTTGCTCAACTGGACGATTCCGAAGTTCATGCGCTACGGTCGGCATTCCTCCAGACAGCAGAAAACACCCATGTACTGTTTATGTATCACGATGGAGCGCTGCTTAGCGGTCGTTTAGCCCTTGACCTGGGTAAATTGGGAATTTGATTTTGTATTAAGAATACTATCGCCCTGGGCCGCTCCGAGGGCGGATGGCCGCGTTATACCATGAGATCGATGGATTTTTTTGACTGGCAAGGCGCAGGAGGAGTCAATAGCGGGCTATTGACGACGAGTGCAACGCAGGCAGGCAGAAAAAGACGCGATGTCATGGTGCGTTATGGGTTGGGATTGGTATTATTTGTCATCTGTGTGCCACGGAGCACAACGACATTTCAATACGCGCGCTTTGCCCTGCGTGCCAAGTTATCTGCTTCGATTTACAGAATTACGAAGACGCTTGGGAAGAAAAGTATGTGAGTACAGCTGAGGAGGGCGCTTCGGCCGCGAATACGTATGATCATGCGGCGTTCAGCGAACAAGCGCTCGCCGATGCGCGATATATAAATCTAATGCTTAGCTCAGCCAGCGAATGCCGAGATACATCAAACCAATACTGACTGCTGAGGACGTTGCAATGCAAAGGGCAGCTTGCAGCTTATTAAAGTTAAATCCGGATTCGGCTTGATAAGCAACTGCATCTCGTCTTGCGTTTCTCATGGCATCTCCGTTGATAAATGGCAATTGCTTGCCTTATGTCATTCTAACGAAATCATGCCACTAATCAATAGTTCAACAGGCAACTTTCATGAAATTACTTTTGATCAAAAACAAGCTCTGCCTCACGATGCTGGCAGGAAGTCAGGCAAGTTGATGTAAGGATGGCTGGTCGCGTGCGCACATTCACGGAACTCGTATGCGTCCTCTCTGTAAGTACATCAGATAAGTACATCAGACGAAAAAAAGCCCGCGTACCTTTCGGTTGCGGGCTGAATCCAATTCAAGAAGAGTTGGAGGAGACACATTCACTATAGTCCACCGTTTAGAACTCGTCTGCTTTTTTCTCACAATAACTGATATATGAAATTTGAATAACAGGCATGACGTGTAGTGTCGTACCGCTGTTTGAAGCAAAATGTTCGCACGACTTTATAAAATAGTCGCCTCGATATTGCTATAGCGGCAACGACTATCCTTTTCGACCGGGTTTCGCCACCTGACCGAATGGTTTACGGGCATTCTTGACTGGTGTAGCGGGGGCAGCACCTGCAAATATCTTGCGTGATCTGGTTGCCGTTCCAACAGAACCCGGGCGTTGACCAGTTCGCGCCGGCGTTCCTACTGCAGGGGGCGTATAGCGCGGCACCAAATGTCGGTCGCTGTTGCCAATGAGGTCGGAACGGCCCATGCGCTGCAAGGCTTCGCGCAGGATAGGCCAGTTTTCCGGATCGTGATAGCGGAGAAAAGCCTTATGCAGGCGCCTGATCTTGCCGGCACGCGCAGTCTCAACCGCTTCAGAATCTGCGGAAATTTTATGCAACGGATTCTTTTTCCCATGGTACATCGCGGTCGCCATCGCCATTGGCGTGGGTAAGAAAGTCTGCACCTGATCGAGCTGGAAGTTGTTTTTCTTCAGCCAGATAGCGAGGTTGAGCATGTCTTCGTCGGTTGTGCCTGGATGCGCAGCGATAAAGTAGGGAATCAGGTACTGTTCCTTGCCTGCTTCTTTCGAAAAACGCTCGAACATTTCCTTGAACGCATAGTACGAGCCCATGCCGGGTTTCATCATCTTGGAGAGCGGGCCATCCTCTGAATGCTCCGGCGCGATCTTCAGCAAACCGCCGACGTGGTGAGTCACCAGTTCTTTCACATATTCCGGCGAGCGGACTGCCAGATCGTAGCGCAGCCCCGAACTGACCAGAATCTTCTTGATGCCGGGAATGGCTCGCGCCTTCCGGTACAACTGGATCAGCTTGCTGTGATCGGTATTGAGGTTCGAACAGATGCTCGGATACACACAGGATAGTCTGCGGCAAGACTCTTCAATTTTCTTGTCCTTGCATGCAAGGCGGTACATGTTCGCAGTCGGTCCGCCAAGATCGGAAATCGTTCCGGTAAAGCCCTTGGTCTTGTCGCGGATCAGTTCAATTTCACGCAGGATCGATGGCTCCGAGCGACTCTGGATAATGCGACCCTCGTGTTCAGTGATCGAGCAGAATGTGCAACCACCGAAGCAACCCCGCATGATGTTGACCGAGAAGCGGATCATTTCCCACGCGGGAATCCTCGCCTTGCCATACACCGGGTGCGGAGCACGCGCATAGGGCATGTCGTAGACACCGTCCATTTCATCCATCGCCAGTGGCAGCGGCGGCGGGTTCAGCCAGACGTCTCGCTCGCCATGCGCCTGCACCAGCGCGCGGGCATTGCCGGGGTTGGACTCCAGGTGCAGAATGCGTGACGCATGGGCATACAGGATAGGATCATCCTTGACGGACTCATAAGCCGGTAACCGTACAACGGTCTTGTTGCGCTGTTCCTTTAATGCTGCCTGGCGTTCTTCACGGCTAAGGATCAGAATCGGTTTTTCAGCCGCGGGAACCGGTCCAGTGGCACAGCTTTCCGGTTCCTTGGTTTTCATTTCATACGGATCCGGATGCGGCTCCACGCGTCCGGGCGTGTCATAGCGGGTCGAATTAGCTTCTGCCCAGTCGGTTGCAGGCTTCCAGCCGCTTGGCACCATAAACGCAGTTCCGCGCAGATCACGGATTTCCCTGATTGATTCGCCGGCAGCAAGGCGGTGTGTCAGTTCAACCAGAGCGCGCTCTGCATTGCCGTACAGCAGGATATCGGCCTTGGAGTCTGGCAGTACTGAACGACGGACCTTATCAGACCAGTAGTCATAATGGGCGATGCGGCGCAGGCTTGCTTCAATGCTGCCGACGACGATGCTGGCATCCGGGAAGGCTTCGCGCGCACGCTGCGCATAGACGACGAGCGCACGGTCTGGACGCCTGTTGGGATCGCCATTGGCCGTATAGGCATCCTCGGAGCGGATCTTCCGGTCAGAGGTGTACCGATTGATCATTGAATCCATATTGCCGGCGGTAATGCCAAAATACAGATTCGGACGTCCAAGCGCGCGGAATGCGTCCGCAGAATGCCAGTCCGGCTGGCTGATAATGCCCACCCTGAAGCCTTGTTTTTCAAGCAGACGTCCGACCAGCGCCATGCCAAAGCTTGGATGATCGATATAGGCGTCCCCTGTGACCAGGATGACGTCACAGGAATCCCATCCGAGCGTATCCATTTCTGCGCGCGACATCGGCAGATAAGGAACGGGCGAGGTGTAATCGGCTCGATAGCGGGGATAGGAAAACAAGTTTTTGGGTGTGTTCATGTTGGGGCGGATTGTACCGGAAATGCGTTGCGGACGGCTTCCGAGCGGGCATGTCAAGAGGCCAGTGTGCTCTGACAGGAAGCACGGTCAGGAGTTGCTCGGGAAGGGGCAATTGGAGGCAATATTCAGATTTTCAGCGAACAATGCGACCTGGTGGCGGTAAGGGAGGTGCTGCCGTCGACCGCGCCGGGAAATCACGGAAAAACTGCCCCATAATGCCTCCTGCGGAAGGAATCCGGTGGCCCTTGGCATACATGCATTGCTGGAAGCCGATATCGTAACGCCGCTGGAGTTGCGCCGAACTGCTTTCGGCTGCACCGGCTCCGGCAAGCCCGCCAAGCGCCAAGCCGCTGCCGGCCCCGACCGCTGCTCCACGTCCGCCGTTGATTGCGGCGCCCGCTGCGGCACCAAGTAAAGTCCCGAGCGCTGCGGAGCGCGTACCGCTGTCAATTCCGGCACTATCAGGCGTACCACCACTGACTTGCTCGGAGGCGAACTGCCTGCATAATTCGTTGTCGGCCCGGAACTCCTCAAAACTCTTCCCAGTGCCGGGAAGCACCATGACGCTAGGCTGGTTCGGTGGCACAGTTGTGCATCCTGCGACGAAAACGAGGGTAATGCCAACCAGCAAGCTATGCGGCGTCATGACCATTCCTGTTCACCGCAAATCTGACGGTTGTGGCGAAACCAGTTCCCAACCATTGGGACACTCGCGAACGTATGGATAGTAAGCTTGGGCGGAACGGCAGTAGTACCACCATGAATTTGCCTGCTGCTCACGCGCATTCTTTTCCATGTAGGCCTGCGGGACATTGGGAACGGTGACAACGGGGGGATAGGTATAAATGCCGGGCTGGCGGTAGTAGCCCCATGCGCCGACCAGTGGAACCCCAAGGACGATGCCGACCGAAGCATGCGACCGTCCGTGCCAGCGCCCGTAATGTCCGTATCCACCATGCGCCCAGGCTAGTTCGCTGAAGAGTAATCCAATGACCAGGATAATGAGAAACCGTGGTTTGATTGTTTTCATGGACGCCTCCGTGCAACGGCCTGCACGATTGTGCAGTCGGGCCATGTTATTGGACATATTCATTTGTGATGAGTTCGACAATATGAGGTGCTTGCGTCGCAGCAGGGCACCGTGCGAAACCCGTTGCACTACGGGCTATCAATACTCACCCGTGATTTCTTTTCCTGATGGCTGCAGGTCATAACGGGTGGAACTCGCTTGTCAGCCCGTCATCAAAACTTTCCCGTTGCCGCTACCGGCATCGCTCAATGACAGGAGATCTACCATGATGCAAGCAAACGAACTGCAGCAACGCTTTAGTCATGTGGAAAGCATGATTCACGAAGCTGCACAGCGCTGCGAATCGACGCAAAGCGTACCGATGGAGTTGAAAAATTGCATGCAGCAGCTGGATCAGAGAATAGACCAGGCGCGAGGCATGATGAAATCGCAAGATGAGCAACAGATCGTGCAATGTGTCGATGATCTGGAGCAGCTGGGTGATCGCGCCAAGGATGCCTGCGAAAACGCACCGATGGTCGACAGCGAGCTCAGGGATGTGGTGATGCAGGCTCACCGTGAACTATCTGACCTGAAACACCAGTTGCACTGATGCGGATAGTGGAGTTGTCTTATTGAACTGTAATGCTGAACCGAGCACTGCGGCGCAAGCAAACGCTGACAGTATTGCCCTGCAAGGCTGAGGGCCAATCGATAGGATCTCATGACGCAAGGCTCCTCTGAAGGCCGGTTGGTCGGCTTCAGAGGAGTTTCATCAAATTAAGCTGGTAAGTTGGTCTGACGCAGCTTACTTGCCCGGAACCGCATCCGGCAGCACGACGTTTACGTCCAGGACTTCCAGATTGCCCTGGCGATCAAGTGAAATCTTGATATCGTCGGCGTTCACATTCGCGTACTTCGAAATCACCGCAATCAATTCCTTATGCAGCGCGGGGAGAAAGTCCGGACCGTCTCGGCCATTGCGTTCGCGGGCAATGATTACCTGCAGGCGTTCTTTCGCCGCACTTGCGGTTTTGGGTTTGTTGTTAAACAGGAATGAGAGTAGCGCCATATCACTTACCCTTGAAGATTCTCTGGAACAACCCGGGCTTTTCGTAGGCGGTAAAGCGCATTGGCACTTCATGTCCCAGGAAGCGCGCAACGACGTCCTGATAGGCTTCCGAAACATCGCTGCCTGTAATGTGGATCGCCGGATTGCCCTGGTTTGACGCGTGCAATACCGACTCCGATTCCGGAATGATGCCTATGAGCGGAATGCGCAGGATTTCCTGGACGTCGGTGAACGACAGCATTTCGCCGGCTTCCACCCGCTTGGGAACGTAGCGGGTGATCAGCAGGTGTTCCTTGACCGGTTCGTCGCCGGCCAGGGCACGGCGCGATTTAGCCTGGATGATGCCCAGAATGCGGTCCGAGTCACGCACCGAGGAAACTTCCGGGTTGGTGACGACGATCGCCTCGTCCGCGAATGTCAGCGCCATGACCGCACCGTGTTCGATACCCGCTGGTGAGTCGCAGACGATGTATTCAAAATCCATCTTGCGCAAGTCGTTCAGGACGCGCTCCACGCCTGCTTCGGTCAGCGCATCCTTGTCACGTGTCTGCGAGGCGGGCAGCACAAACAGGTTGTCGCAATGCTTATCCTTGATCAGGGCCTGGTTGAGGGTGGCTTCGTTGTTGACCACGTTGATCAGGTCATAGACGACACGTCGCTCGCAACCCATGATCAGGTCAAGGTTACGTAGACCGACGTCGAAGTCGATCACAACGGTCTTGTGCCCACGCAGGGCGAGTCCTGACGCGAAGCTGGCGCTGGAGGTGGTTTTGCCCACGCCTCCTTTACCTGACGTTACAACGATGATTTTGGCCACAAAAAACTCCTTAATTGACAAATAACTAGGCGCGAATGGACAGGACATCTATCCGGTCGCCCTGAAGACGGACCTGCGCCGGTTGCTTCGCCAGATCCTTCGGTAACCCGCCGTCAAACGTGCGGTAAATGCCTGCAATGGATACCAGTTCGGCCTCCATGCTGAGTGTGAAGATACGTGCCTCCGCATTGCCGCTGGCCCCTGCAAGCGCCCGCCCGCGAAGCGGAGCATATACATGGATGCTGCCGTCTGCAATAAGCTCGGCACCATTGTTGACGATGGCATTGACAATCAGATCGCAACCGCGAGCATAAATGCGTTGGCCGGCGCGTACCGGGGAATCGATGATCATGGCGGGGACTGCTGCCGCGACCGGGCTATGCACTTCGGGAGATTGCTGAACCGGCGCCGGCGCCGGTGTCGACGCAGGGGGCGGTGCAATGACGGGCGCCGGTGCGGCCCCGGTTTCTTCGGATGAAGCTTCCTGGCGCTGCGGGGCGAGCGTATCGATACTCATGCCATGGGCGACGATTTGGTGTTCGAGTTCGGGCGGGGCGCCGCGCACCGCAACCGGATTCAGGCTGTACGAGCTGAACAGCGAGGTCAGGGCAGACCAATCAATGGCAGTTCCGCTGAAGTCGATGGCACTGACGTCGATCACCACGAGGTCGTTGTCAAAATAATCCGGCGCGCCACCCGTGGTTTTCTTCAGGGTGGCGTCGAGCGTTTCCAGGTCGGCCGTGCGCAGTATGGCCGACACGGCGACAACGGTTGAAATCTTGATCTCTATCGGTTTGCTATTTTGTTTCGTTGACATAAACGCTTATCGGCTCATCGGGTAATCGCCTTATCGGTAGACGCGGCCGCACCGTGAGCAAAATGGAATGCACCGCTTGCCAAATGAAACGGGCCGCATGGAAAGCGGCCCGAACGGTCTGGGGAAAGCGGATTTCATTACGGCGCATTGAACAATTGCTCACCACTCGCTCTGTGCTTTGCGCCGTATTATACCTGCTGCTGCGGAGCTATCCTCCTGATTCCCCATACTTTTTCTTTTCGTTACAGTGCGGTCCGGAGTGCGAACAACTCGGGGAATAGCACTATATCCAGCATTTTTTTGAGGTAGCTTGCACCGGCGGTGCCGCCGGTCCCGGTTTTGAATCCGATGATGCGCTCAACCGTCGTCACATGGCGGAAGCGCCAGAAGCGGAACGCTGTTTCCAGATCCACCAGTTTCTCCGCAAGTTCATACAAGGCCCAGTGTTTCGTGGGCTCGCGATAGACATCAAGCCATGCCTGCTTGACGGATTCGTTGGCCACCGTCGCCTGGGTCGGATCAGCGTTGAGACGCTCGGCATCGATATGGAAGCCTTCGCGGGCAAGCAGCATGATCGCCTCGTCGTAAATGGAGGGCGTGCGCAGCGCTGTTTCCAGATGCTGATAGTTGTCGGGCACTGCTGCATGGACGGCGAGCAGTGAAGGGTTCTTGTTCCCGAGGATAAATTCGATCTCCCGATACTGGCAGGACTGGAAGCCCGAGGACTGGCCGAGATACGGCCTGATGGCGCTGTACTCGGGCGGCGTCATGGTTGCCAGCACATCCCATGCATGGACCAGCTGATCCATGATGCGTGCCACGCGGGCCAGCATTTTGAATGCGGGCTGCAGTTCATCCTGACGGATTTGCTGTCTTGCCGCGTAAAGCTCATGCAACATCAGCTTCATCCATAGTTCGCTGGTCTGATGCTGGATGATGAACAGCATTTCATTGTGGTCGGGTGAACGCGGATGCTGCGCCGACAGGATCTGCTCAAGGCCGAGATAATCCCCATAGCTCATCGACTTCGAGAAATCCATCTGCGCGCCATGCCAGGATGTGGCTTTCTTGTCTGTGTCCATGTTTGCCTCCTCAGGTCACGGCGTCGCGCAGGGCGGCCGGATCGTAACGCTTGTTGTCCAGAATATCGACGAGTATGTCGACCGCATCCCACACGTCAATAAAACGCGTGTAAAGCGGGGTAAAGCCAAAGCGCATGATGTGTGGTTCCCGGTAGTCGCCGATGACGCCGCGCGAAATCAGGGCTTGCATGACCGGATAACCATGCGGATGGGCAAAGCTCACCTGGCTGCCGCGATGTGCATGTTCACGTGGCGTTACCAGTTCCAGCGGATGAACGCGGCAGCGCGATTCCACCAGGTCGATGAAGAGATCGGTCAACGCCAGCGATTTCTCGCGTAGCGCCGCCATCGACGTTTGCGCAAAAATGTCGAGCCCGCATTCGACCATCGCCAGCGAAGCGATTGGCTGCGTGCCGCATAATGCGCGCCGTATGCCGCCGGTCGCTTCAAACTGCGGCTGCATGGCAAACGGGCTTGCATGCGACCACCAGCCGGACAGCGGCTGACGGAAATCCTTCTGATGCTGCGCCGCGACCCAGATGAAGGCCGGCGACCCTGGACCGCCATTCAGGTACTTGTAAGTGCAGCCGACCGCATAATCGGCACCATCCGCATTCAGGTTAACCGGCACGGCACCGGCCGAATGGGCAAGATCCCACAGCATCAGAGCGCCGCGCGCGTGGGCAAGAGTGCTGACCTCGCGCATGTCATGCATATGTCCGGTGCGGTAGTTGACATGAGTCAGCATGACGACAGCGGTATCCTCGTCGATGGCGGCATTTAACTGGTCCGGCGAATCGATCATTCGGATCTCATAGCCGCTATCCAGCCAGGACGTCAGTCCCTGCGCGATGTACACGTCGGTTGGGAAATTGGCGCGTTCGGTCACGATGACATGGCGCTGCGATCGTCCTTCAGCACGGGACTGCTTGTGAAGCGCTGCGGCGAGCGTCTTGAAGAGATTGATCGAGGTGGAATCGGTCACCACGACTTCATTCGGATTGGCGCCGATCAGCGTAGCAAGCTTGTCTCCCAGGCGGGACGGCAGATCGAACCAGCCCGCTTTATTCCAGCTGCGGATGAGGTCCTTTCCCCATTCGTCGTTCACCACCTGCTGTACGCGGGACAGCGCGACTTTCGGGCGTGCGCCCAGCGAATTGCCATCTAGGTAAATGACGCCATCGGGCAGGTCGAACTGGTCCCGCAGCGAGGAAAGTTTGTCGGCCTTATCCCGAGCGACGCAATCGTCACGTGTCATCATTGCGCACCTCCTGGCAAGCTGCGTAGTATGGCGCGCACGGGGCTGGCGTCCATTCCCGCCAGCTTCAGGGGCAATGCAATCAATTCATAGTCGCCCGCCGGCACACCGTCAAGGATGATGCCTTCAAGGATAGCCATGCGGTTGGCGCGAACCGCGCGATGTGCATCCATGGTCTTGGATTCCTGTGGATCAAGTGAGGCCGTATCAATGCCAATCAGTACGACTCCTTGCCTGGCCAGCAACGCGATCGTGGCGGGGGATACGCTCGCAAACTGCGCATCCCAACGGTCCTGGGGCGCCGTCGCATAGGTGCGGAACAGCACGCGTGGCGGCATATCGGTCAACGCGGTTTCGACATGATACGGCTCGACGCGGCTCACGCCGATGCAGTCGATCAGGCGGCAAGGGCCGAGATAGGCATGCAGGGCTACGCTATCGATAGATTCACCCTGGGCGTCGTAATGCGACGGCGCATCGCAGTGCGCGCCCGTGTGTGTTGACATGGTGATGCGGCTCACCTGCACGGGGCAACCGCCTTCAATTTTCCAGGTGGGCTCGGTGCTGAACGGCGTGTCCCCTGGCCAGACCGGAATTGCAGGAGAAAGGACAGGGCTGATATCCCAAAGGGTATTGGAAGAGGGCATAAGATTTCCTTGATGTTCTGCTCGAATTTTAAGCCGTAAACGCCGCATTTTTTACGCAATCTGATCGGCCAAATGCAAGACAATTAGAATATCATTGCAGGAATCCGTGAAAAAATGAATGAAAACACCATGAAGCTTGATGCGACCGATCTCAAGTTACTCAACCTGCTCCAACAAGATGGAAGGATGAGCAATCTTGAACTGGCGGAGAAGGTATTTTTGTCGCCTTCCTCCTGCCTGCGCCGCGTCCGTATGCTGGAGGAAAGTGGCATGATCAGCCGCTATAGCGCAGTGCTGAATGCCGCCGCTCTGGGCCTTGAGGTGGATGCCTTTGTACAGGTCACGATGCGGCGTGATGTCGAACACTGGCATGAAAACTTTACAGCTTCCATTGCCGCCTGGCCCGAGGTGGTCGGCTCGTACATCATTGCCGGTGAAGCGAACTACCTGTTACGCGTCAGGGCACGCAGCCTCAAGCATTTTTCTTCGTTTGTCCTGGAGAAGTTATACAAGACTGCGGGTGTACTCGACATCAAGTCCAATATTGTTCTGCAGACGCTGAAGGACACTCAGGCGATCGCGCCTGAGCTATTGAGCGACTAATTGAGGTTTGATGGTTCTGTGATGGACCAGTCCACTCGACACGGACGTGAATAAGAACAGGCAAATGATTCCAGCCGAACAGGCAGGCCCGCGTTTCGTTTCTATTCGTGCGTCAAAACCGCAATGGCTGCAATTGCTGCAATGGCTCGGCATATCGCCCTGCACCATGGCTATTCATTGGCATCCGTGATGCAAGACATTGGATCGGGATTGCATCCGAACTAATTTACATTCTCATACTCGAATCTTCCCCGGCAAGACAGCGAGAGCGTCTTGCTGCACATCTGTGCCTATTCATTTGATGAGCTTTAAATATTCCTTGGTCGTGGACATCGAGCATTGCCCCCAACCATGCCGAAGCGATCGCTAGAAATCTATCTTCATTCAACACAAGGAGACAGCCATGGATAAAAAACGAGTGGCCATCGTGACGGGTGGAATGGGAGGGCTAGGGGAGGCCATTTGCAGGAAGTTGCATGACGCAGGATTTCGCGTTGTCGCAACGCATTCACCTGGAAACAAGGACGCATCGGCGTGGATTGCTTCCCATCGTAGCGAAGGATACGACTTCAGCACCGTCTGCATTGATGTCGCGGAATTCTCTTCCTGTGAAGCCGGCATTATGCAAGTCTTGCGTGATCAGGGCCGTATTGATGTTCTCGTCAACAATGCCGGTGTGACGCGTGATGCAACATTGAAGAAGATGACATTCGAGGATTGGCAAATCGTCCGCAAAACCAATCTTGACAGTGTCTTCAATATGACTAAGCTGGCTTTGCATGGCATGCTGGAAAACCAGTGGGGTCGCGTCGTAAATATCTCCTCGGTAAACGGGCAGAAAGGCGCGTTTGGCCAGACCAACTATGCGGCGGCGAAGGCGGCAATGCACGGCTTTACCAAGGCGCTTGCATTGGAAGTCGCCAATAAAGGCATTACCGTCAACACCATATCGCCGGGCTATCTGAAAACCAAGATGGTGACGCAGATACCAGAAAGCATTCTCAAAGAAAAAATCCTTCCCCAAATACCACTGGGCCGACTTGGCGAACCCGAAGAGGTCGCTGGTCTTGTCGTCTATCTTTGCTCTGACGAGGCTGGGTTTGTGACCGGTGCAAATATCGCTATCAATGGCGGACAGCACATGCAATGAACTGCGTCGATGCTTGATTGACATACGTCAACCAGGCATCGAACGGGTACGTGCGTGCAGTCAGAAAACGCAGAAAATAGGCTCGCTGAACTCGCTTTCCTTCAACATTTCATATCAGGATTGAACATATGCAAAACGCACTTAACCCGCTTGCCGGCGTCTATCAGACGCAACTTGAAGCTTCGCGCCGTCTTGCAGACGCCTTCTTCACCGGCACACAAAAGATAGACAGCGTGATGATCGGTGCGACGCATCAACTTTTCACTGACCAGCTTGATTTCGTCAGAGAACTGGCAACCGCCCGCGATCCGGGTGCCATCGGTTCGGCGCTGCAATCACGCATGATGTCGCGCAACTCGAGCCCGGCGACTGAGTACCAGCGTGAACTAGTACGCATCGTCGTCGAGATGCAGAGCGAAATCGGTCAAAGCATGCAGGATTATGTTGAGCAATTTCGTAACCAGGCCGTGAATGGCATCAAGACGCCGTTTGCGGGAACAACCTCCACCGCTTCAACTGCAGCAAACACAAGCAGTAATGCCACGACGAATGCCAACCCGATGGCCAGCATGTTTTCGATGTGGGAAAACGCATTCAAGGATGTCGCAACGCTGGCCCAACGTAACATGGGCGCAGCAGCGGCAACCGCAAATAATATGACACAGGCAGCATCCGATGCTGCGACCAATGTGGCAGACGCAGCGACGGCAGCAGCGGCCACAGCGGCCTCTTCCGGTATCCAGGCAACGGCATCCGCACCGGAGGTGCTCGTGCCAGCAGTCGACGCCGCCGCCGACGCAAGCGGCTCGGATAAGAAAATCTATCCGACGACAGGCGGCAAAAAGAAATAATACCAATCCCGACCTGTAACGTAAAAAATTAGATCGAAGGATTTTTGTGAAATGGAAAAGCCCGCATCATGCGGGCTTTTTTCATCTTGCGAAAATGCGCTAATACCAATCCCAAGCTATAACGTAACGAATGAGATCGATGGATTTTTTTGACTGACGAGGAGTCAATAGCGAGCTATTGACGACGAGTGCAACGCAGGCAGGCGGAAAAAGACGCGATCTCATGGTGCGTTATGGGTTGGGATTGGTATAAGGTGTCAGGCAGTTGCGAGTTGGCCCCAATCGCCTTCACCATCCGGCTGGTCATTTTTTTGAGCAGCCTGCTTGGATTTTTTGGCCGCGACTTGCTTGGCACGCGAGCTCGACGGCGGCAGGCGGCGCAAGGTCCGCAAGGCTTCCGGATCTTTAATGCCGATGGAGCGCTGGTCTACGGTAATCAGACCGATTTCATTGAAGGCAGACAGCGTGCGGCTGACAGTTTCCAGAGTCAAGCCAAGATAGCTGCCGATTTCATGGCGTGTCATGCGGAGATTGAAGAGTTTGCTCGAGTAACCCATGTCGGCATAGCGCTCCGACAGGTTCACCAGGAAGCGTGCCACGCGCGCTTCCGCACTTAGGGCGCCGAGCATACTGACCATCGCTTGCTCGCGCACCAGTTCGCGGCTCATGACGCTATACATGGCGTGTTCGAATTCGACATGCGCACGCCCAAGCGCAGTCAACTTCTTAAATGGAAGCAGGATCAGGTCGCAGTTCGACAGGGCAACAGCTTCGGATGCATAGCGCTTGGTATGGATCCCATCGACGCCGAACAGATCGCCTTTCATTGGAAAGCTCAACACCTGTTCATTACCAAATTCGTCGATCAGAACGGTTTTCAAAAAGCCGGAATGCACAATGTACAAGGTGTCGAATGGCTGGCCGATTGTGTGGATGCGCTGCCCGGTCTTGAACTGGACATGCTGAAACAGCAATTCTTCGTCGGTATGGATCGCCGCCGAAGGGATGCGAAGGACTTCGCACAATTCCTTAAGATTGGACCACAGCTTGCCTTGACGCTGCCAGCCCGCTTCCATCGATGGGGAGTGCATGGTCGACGAAGTGGACTCAGGGCGGACGTCGGGGGTTTGCGTTGACAACATGGTCATCTCCTAATTCAGATCAATCAGTTTAGTTCATGCGGGGGCAGGAATGCCCGCATGATTATCAGTGCTTCACCAGTTATGATTTTTGGAAAATTTCCTATGTACTAACTACGTAGTATCAGGTTGTCCAGAATCAGTGGCGGGTTTCTAGCCTGTCATGCTTCGAATGAATGGCCAGTATCGCAATCGCAACAGCGAATTGCTATCGGTGTGGGCTGAATTGAAATGTAGGAGACTCGCGCTTCTCGTAGGATTATCCTTACAAGCGTATGGGAACTTTACTGATAAAAAAGTTAGAAGAATCTGTTGCATTCCTTGAGAACCCGCAAGGAATAAGGTTCTTAGTCCACATCGACAGAAAATCGCAGGAACTTGCAAGCAAGAGTCTGTAGGGAAAGTATGACAAGCGAGTTACAAAAAATGGTGGCTCGCCGGTATAGAAAAAATGCGAGATAACATGCATACGACAGGCCAGAACAGCCCAGTGTGAAGAGCAAGGTTCCGTACCAGGAACTTGAAAGGCTTAATTTCTCAAGGGGCCGAGAAGGCGGTGCTGAACGGCATACTGAACCATTTCAGCCAGCGAGTTCATATTCATTTTGGTAAGGATGCGGGTCTTGTGGGTGCTGACGGTTTTCGCGCTCAAGTGAAGAAAGTCGGCGATCTCGGTAATCGATTTCCCACTGACCAGGAGGGTAAATACTTCAAATTCACGATTGGACAGCTGCTTGTGTGGCAGGTCCTCATTGGCGGGCATCACATCCATCGCCAACTGTTCAGCGACTTCCAGACTGATATAGGGGCGACCGGAAGCGACTTTACGGATCGCACTGACCAGCTGCGTACCGGCACTTTCCTTGGTCAGATAACCACGTGCGCCCGCGCGGATCGCGCGTACGGCGTATTGTTCTTCCTCATGCATGGTCAGGATGAGGATAGGGAGTTTGGGGACTTCATCCTTGATCTGGCGAATCAATTCCACGCCGCTACGCCCCGGCATGGACAGATCCAGCATCAGCAGGTCGAAACCGCCTTTCCGCACATGTGCCAATGCCTCGAAACCATCTACTGCCTCACCAACGACTTCAATATCGTCGGCTCCATCGAGAATGCGCTTAAGTCCTTCACGCATGATGGTGTGGTCGTCGGCAATAACAATGCGAATCATAGGCGGTTTGTGGGCGTTGAAGTTGACTGGTCGTTTGGAAAAATCGGCTCCACTGGAATCGATGCGTAAATGACAACACCATGTGGTTCGGCGCTCCGGATGCTGATTGTACCCCCCAATACAAAGATACGTTCCTGCATCGCAATGAGCCCGTAGCATCCCGGTTTGCTTTCGCTCCCGGCTTCTATGCCGATACCATCATCCTCAATCATAACATCGAGTTGGTTCCCTGTATGCGCAAAGGAAATTCGCGCATGAGAAGCATGTGAATGCCGTTCGATATTTGACAACCCTTCCTGAATCACCCGAAAAATCGCTGATTCAATTGGGTCTTCAAGCTTCTTGTAGAACCCCTGGCTTTCGACGCGGCAAGAAATGCCTGTTTTTTTCTGAAAATTCTCGGCCATCCATTCCACCGCAGGCAGGAGGCCGAAATCGTCCAGCAACGGCGGCCTCAAGGCAGAGGCCATCGTTTTAGTCATTGTAATCACGTTGTCCAGCAAACCTTGCATTTGCGCAACGCGGGCCGGTAGGCCGTCATCTGTTTGCGCAAGGCTGTTTTCCAGCCAGTCAAGGTCCAACTTGAGTACGCTGAGTCGCTGGCCGATGTCATCGTACAGTTTTTTGGAGAATCGCCTTTTCTCGACTTCGGTTGCCTGCTGCGTTGATGCCGCCCATTTACGTAGTTCGGAAGGCCGTATAGGCCTTTGCTTGGATTCTGCAACGGATTGGTGCATAGATGGGTCCTGGACAATAAGCGCAAGGAACAACTCGCCGCAGACATTTACTCGCGCGACGTTTGCATTGAGGGAAAGCAGGTTGCCTGCCGCATGCAGGCCTTTGAGTTCGACCTTGGCGCGACGGCCGGTAATGCGTGCGCTTGCCAGTCGGTCCATTCTCTGGCATTGCTCATCAACGTAATGTGCAGGCATCAGGATATCCAGTGGCTGGTCGAGCAGAGTTTGCGCGGGGTGTCCGAAAATGCGCTCCGCCGTCTGATTTACCAGTACGATCTGTCGCATGGCGTCGATAATGATGACCCCATCCATCGCGGACTGGATGACGGAAAGAAGTGATGATCCCACTTTGCTCGTGGGAAATCGGGCAAGTGTGGTGATGATGTTTGTCAGCTTGCCGGTGCTGGGTTCCAAATAGGTTGTCATCACAATTTCTCTGTTGCCTGAGGGCCGATGGTCGGCGCTATGCATTCGCGAATGATTGGTTGCAAGGCGGCGTACCGATGGGAGCCGCGCCGCATGATATGGCCGCAGGTGCGCATTATTCAGATCTGCGCCCGAAGGCTTGCTAGTGGTACGTATCGCTTTTGTAGACATGCAGGTTGATCATACCGGCGCCCGACGCCGCTCATGTTGACGAAACCAATATCTTTGCGTTGGGACTTCAGAGATATCTCAGCATCAGACAGTGCGAAATTCAAAGTAGCGGGGCGAAATCAACCGCCGTTGAGAAATCACAATCGCGCGGTTGCTGCATAGTAAGCACAGCGTAAACATGATTCCCCATGTGACAAAGCCGTTTGCGTTCGCTCAATCGTTTGCCGTACGTAGGCAAAAGGTCCATGACTGCAGATTGGCACGTTGCAGAGGTGAGCTGATAGACTACGGCACCAGGAAGATGCAATTAAGACAGATCTGCTTTACGAACCAAGCCAACCTCATGAATATCGACATCCAGTTAGGCGAGATCAGCCATATCATCCAGCTTGCGATTGCTCCTGTGTTTTTGCTGACTGGCGTGGGTACCAAGCTCTCGGTGTTGACCAATCGCCTTGCCCGGATTATTGACCGGTCGCGTGTCCTTGAAGATCGTATCCAGGCAACGACGGGTGCCGACCATACGGACGCTTATGCTGAACTGGATACCTTGTACCGACGTTCGCACCTGATCAACCGGGCTATCACTTTGAGTACGTCGTGTGGCCTGTTAGTTTGCATCGTTGTAGCGGCACTTTTTATCGGCGATGCACTGAATCTGGGCCTGGCTAGCTTCATTGCCTTTTGTTTTGTGCTCGGGATGTTTTGCCTGATCGGAAGTTTCGTTTATTTGCTTCGCGAAATTTTCGTCGCAACCAAAACAGTATCAATGCGCAACATACATTCAAGGCAGAAGCAATCTTAGCGCTGGCTAAATCAGACTGGAATCGCCTTCAACAGCAGGATAGTCAAGGCCCGGGTCAGTGATCGCTCATTTCACTGGAGCTTGATTGCGTTGTCGACATCGTTGATGTGAATGATTATCGCGTCCGAATTTAAAGTTGCAGCGATGGACTTTGTTCCATCTCCGTTATGCAGTGGCGCTGCTTGCAAGGCGATTAGCGCCCTATAACGAGTCGCACTAAGTTTCGGGCGACTTGCAGTATGGATCACACTAACCCTCATGACAGACACGAAGTACTGGTGACAAATGGCTTAGTCGCTCAACCCATGCCATGCGTACTGTATAACCTTCTCTATCTTCCAGGCAGTGGTCAATGGCTTCGCGCCAGACCTTCGTTGCCTGACCGAGCTTAACAGGTGAATGTACATGCGCCTCGATGCGCAGGACGCGAACGCCGGCGTCCGAGAGTCGTGGCAGAAGGCGCAGTGCGCTTGCATCGGCATTTCCGATGTCGAGGTAGTAATGATCGTTGCTTGGCGTTTCATCCAGTGCGCAACGACCTCCACTGGCGTTGAGCGCGGCGAAGTCCAAGTAAGCAGCTTCAGGACTGGAATGCCAATCTACCGCTTCGTTGTCGCGTAACCCGAACGCAGGTTTAAGGTTGTCAATGATGTTGCACAATGGGCCAAAACCTACGAGTTCCACGTTGATGCCCGTGTACTCCGCTACACGTTTCACCTGACTCAGAGATGCCATCCGTGGGAGCACCAGCCTGCTGATGTCGATTTGCTTGCAAAGAAAGCCAATCGCCTCGGCAGAGACGCCCGAAGGAGGGACGGTATAGTGTTGCTGTAGATCGGGATAACGCGCAGCGGTGTAGAGCATCAGCGCCGGATCCGACATGGCGACGGCATCCATGCGGAGATCCGCCGCAGTGTCGATTGCCAGGCGCGCCAAAGACCATGATGCGTCCAGATGGCATGCCTTGATCGCCAGGACAGTATCGACTTGCTGTTCTGCTGCATAACGTATGCCCCGTGCAAGGGCTTGAAACTGGTCGTGTCCGGCGCAATGACTGCGTAAGGAAGAGGGTTGGTCGAAATCGAGAAGTATACCGTCGGCACCATTGTTTACCGCCGCGCGCAGCCCAGCCAGGCTGGCCACCGGACAATGCAAACCGAGGCGCGATCCATGTGCTTGGGACCTACCCTCTGTCGTCTCGACTTTCGAGTATGCTTTTGTCATGATCTGTTTCTCCTCAAGCTGATGCCAATTACGGAAATGCATTAAGGGAAAGACAGACAGGATTCCATCGGAAGGTTGACTGAGACGCAGTGCGTCATATCTGCCGAGGGATACCTGTGCACTTCGTTGTGCGAATCGGCGCCAACGTATCTAAATACGCCGAACCAGGCAGGGCAATAAAGCAGGGTAAACACAGAGACCTCTTATTGCTCATGTGCAATGAATTCAATGTAGCAGGCGATTACCTCAGGGAATTGATTTTACGCAAAGATATTGCGGTACGGAATCGTTCTTTAGGGAAGGGCGAATGGCAGGTGAAGCTAGGGCTAATTTGGAAAGGTAAAACGGATTGGGCGGCTATATGACTTGATGAGAGGACGGGCGAGATCTTTGATGGGATGGTTGGAGTTGATAAATGCAAATAGGAACCCTACTAGTTTGTAGGCACGTATAGGAGTGAATGCGTGGAGCGCGTAGGCAGTATATTTGGTCTGGAAAGATAGACGGCTCATGGCGTCGATCAGCGAACTGTTGACGAAGAGCGAGCAGCTCTAATCATAAACGAACGACCCGCCGAAACTGGTCGGATCGGCGAGGGCGAACGAGCGGGATATGCATGTAAATGCCTCAGCAAACCTTACAAACGCGTTATTTAATCAATGAAGCAAAACGATAGAGCAAAAGAAGAGGCCAGATAAACCGTTTCCAAGATTTAAATTATGGGCGAACGAGGGGTGTCCGCGATTTTGTGTAATCGGGAAACTGTTTAATGCTGTGGCATACGCTCATCGAACATGATGGTGAACCGGTTCAGGGCGGCTTTCCAGTTCTGAATCGGCATCGTCCATTTCTTGCTGATGTTGCGCAGTGCCAGATAGTACAGCTTGATCAGGGCATCGTCATTGGGAAATGCGCCGCGGCTCCTTGTGACTTTGCGCATACCCATGTTGACCGACTCGATGGCATTGGTTGTGTAGATCACTTTTCGGATCTCGGCGGGGTAGTCGAAGAACGCACAATCCGCGGCCACCGCCTTGCGCAGTTTCCAGCCGACGAAGTTCAGGCTGTAGCGCACCATGTGCTCGATGCACAGCTGCACCGCCGTCTTCGGAAACACCGCTTCAATCGCTTCAGGAAAGCCCTTGAGACCATCCACGCAGGCAATGAAGATGTCCTGCACGCCGCGGTTCTTCAACTCTGTGGCGACCTGCAGCCAGAACTTGGCACCCTCGGTCTGGGCCACCCACAGGCCCAGCAACTCCTTGTCGGCATTGAGGTTTACACCCAATGCCAGATACACCGCCTTGACTCGCCCGCGCCGCCGTCACGCACTTTGGCATGAATGCAGTCGAGATAGACGATCGGGTAAAGCGCATCCAGGGGACGGGCCTGCCATGCCTTGACTTCGTCCATGACCGCATCCGTGACCGAAGAAATGAGCATAGGCGACACCTCGGTACCGTACATCTCTTCCAGATGGTAATCCCCCCATTTTTGATGCGGCCTGAGAGTAGAAACTATGCGGCCAAGGCCAGTTCCTGTTGCGGCGTGATGCCGCCGATGGCCATATTGGGGCGCTCGTGATTATAGGTCCATAGCCAACGGGTTACGAATTCCTGCACCTCTTCGATGCTGTCGAACTGGTAGTGAGCCAGCCGGTCGTAACGCACTGTCCGGTTGTAACGCTTGATGTAGGCATTCTGCTGCGGCTTGCCGGGTCGAATGAACTCGGCATGAATGCCACGCCGATTTGCCCACGCCATCAGTGCTGCGCTGACGTATTCCGGACCATTGTACATGCAGAATGTCAGCCATCAAGAGTAGGAGCATTGTCACAACGTATCCGATCCGGCCTGCCGCGCCATTCAATGATGCGCTCCAGTGAACGGATTACGCGCTCGGATGGAAGGGAAAAATCCACTTCAATGTCCAAGCCTTCGCGGTTGAAGTCATCGATCACGTTGAACAACCGAATGTTGCGGCCGTCCGACAGTTGGTCATGCATGAAGTACATTGACCACACCTGGTTAAGTGCCGTCGGCTCGGACAGAGGCTCCGGCTTCTCGCGCACCAGGCGCTTCTTCGGCTTGATGCGCAGGTTCAGTTCCAGCGCCTCAGCGACGATCTCAGCCTTCAGGCGCTCTTCGGCATACATCTTCTTCAGGCGGCCGTTCTCCTCTTCGAACTCCTTCAGCCGCGCCATCATGGAGGCGTCCATGCCACCGAACTTACTGCGCCAGCGGTAAAACAGTGCCGAGTTCATGCCGTGTTCCCGGCACAGTTCCGGAACTGGAGTGCCACCGTCGGCTTGTTTGAGAATGACGATGATCTGGCTTTCCGAAAACCGTGACTTCTTCATGTAAAACTTCCTCGATTCAATGTTGAGAAATTCTACTTTCAAAGCCGATGCATTCAATCGGTCAGTGCAACACCTCGGCCAGTTTATCGGCTGGCGTTTGAAAGCCAAGCGTTTTCCTTGGTCGAGTGTTCAATTTTAATGCCCGATGCATTCAATCGGTCAGTGCAACACCTCGGCCAGTTTATCGGCTGGCGTTTGAAAGCCAAGCGTTTTCCTTGGTCGAGTGTTCAATTTTAATGCGACCCTGTTTAACTCTTGCTGGGTAAAAACCGACAGGCAAGTCCCATTTGGAAAGTACTGTCGTAGTAGCCCATTCGTATTTTCGTTAGTCCCACGCTGCCAGGGACTTTGTGGATCGCAAAAGTACACGTCCATATTTGTCGCTAACGTAAAAGCGTGATGCCTGGCCATCTCCTGTCCACGATCCCACGTCAGGCTTTGCTGTAGGAGTTCAGGTAGTTTGCTCATCTGTTTGGAGAGTGCGCTGACCACGTGATCGGTATTCTTGCTCTCTACCTTGACCAGTATCGTGAAGCGTGTCTGCCGTTCTACGACTGTAGCGATGTAGCTGTTCCTTGATCCGCAAATTAGGTCGCCTTCCCAATGTCCGGGTACAGCACGGTCATCGACTGCAGCTGGCCGCTCACGAATCGAGATCCCATCCACGATCTGGCCGCGCGAGCCGGCTCGATGGCCCCGGGCATGGCGGAATTTCCGTTTGGTCCTTAAATGTTCGCGTAGCTCTTTGCGAAACAGGCCCCGGGKCTGTATGAACAGGCTCTTGTAGATAGTTTCATGCGACACCTGCATATCAACATTATTCGCATAGGCAATCTTGAGCCAGCCGGAGATCTGCTCTGGCGACCAGTCCTCCGACAGCTTCTGCGTAACCAAGCTCTTGAGCTTAGTGTTGAGGGCAAGACGGCAGGCCTTAGGTCGGGTAGCACGTTTCCATGCTGAYTTATCTGCTTCCGTGGCACGGTACCTGGAAAGGCCACCGTTCCTGCTTATTTCTCGACTGATGGTAGACGCGCTACGCCCCAGATGCAAGGCAATCGAGCGTATGCTGTGGTGATTGGCCAAGCCTCTGGAAATTTCCTCTCGCTCCTCGATAGACAATGCGATCGGTCGCCGACAGCGCACTCGCGGCTGGATTCCACCGTGATAGAGAAGATAGGAAAACACCGTGGCAGGTGGTTTCTCTAAAACACGCGCAATCAGGCTCATGGGGCTTCCCCTTTTCCATTCGCGCCATATTACCGTCTTGCGCCGGTCATCCATTCGGTCCGAACTCTGCATCACGATTCTC
>NZ_LMHZ01000011.1 GCF_001428545.1 Noviherbaspirillum sp. Root189 | reverse complement strand
CGACAGAGTCCACATTAGATGCCGGATATACGACTGCAGGCTTCTCCCTAATGTCATTCCCGTCGGTCAGTCTCTTGTACTTTGGAGGGAGTCCATATATGTTACGTTACGTCGATGTGCATCCCGGTTGTAAATCGTACCGGTGGACATATTAGTAGCGGGTTCCAGTCTCTATAAGGCCTTGGCTTGCCAAGGGCAATGGACTCGCCAGATGAAGCACAATCCCGTTAATATCGCCATCTTTACATCGGTAAAGATACCATGATGAGTCCTTCGGCCCGGTCAAGCCGATCGTGCGCGTCAATGGCATGAAGGGTAGCGGTATGGGACGTTTCGGCGGGAAGGCCGGCATCGCCGAATTTACCGGCCTGCGCTGGATTTCACTACAGACCACACCGCGGCAGTATCCGTTTTAATTTCTCTTTGTCACTGTACGGCGGCCTGCACTATCGGCTATCGGCTATCGGCTATGATTAAACTTGCCCCTTCTGTCATGGTCTGACCTTCATCAGCGAATCACAGGAGAAAGCATGCCGGCCAGCGAAGCAAAAGACGCAATACGCTTTTTGCAGCAAGAAATTTCCATGCAGATTGATCGGAGTGAAAAGGGTCGCATCGCGCGCAGCGAGGCCAACCTCGATGGCCCAACCCATCTTGGCGCGATCATCGTGTCAAGCGATGAACCGGACTCAGGCAATGGACACGCCTTTCGTGCGGTAGTCGAAGTGTACGACGATGCCGGGCATCAATACGAAGCGGAAATCCAGGGCGCTGTCCAGGGTGCGGGCAACGGTGGCTGGACACTCGCGCGCTTAAGCGTAGTGGATGCCGGCCCTTTGCCGAAAGGCGGCTAGGCCTATGGCTGTACAACCCGTCGGATCACGTGGACAGTTTCCCAGTGCTGCAGGTATTTTCTTTGGACTTGGCCTGGGCGGATTCTTCGATGGCATTGTATTGCACCAGATATTGCAATGGCACCACATGGTCACCAGTGCCGGCTATCCGCCCGATACGGTGGCTAATTTAAAATTCAACACATTGCTCGATGGCCTCTTTCATGGAGCAACCTACGTCTTCGTTGTAATTGGTCTGGTCCTGCTCTGGCGGGCTGCCCACCGTGCGCATATCTGGTGGTCCGGCATGATGCTGATAGGAACCATACTCATGGGGTTCGGATTGTTCAACGTAGTCGAAGGCATCATCGACCATCACCTCCTGGAACTACATCATGTCAATGAGACTGTGCCGCCTGAACAATGGATTTACTGGGATGTCGGTTTCCTGATCTGGGGTGCATTAATGCTCGGTGGCGGCTGGCTGCTGCATCGTTCGGGGAAGCACGCTACACGCCAGGCGTCAACCGGTTTGCGGCGCGTGCATTAAACATACTTGCGATACGACCAACGTCAGGGCGTTTTCGTGCCGGTCAAAACGCGTTTTATTTGGTCGCTGAATGACTATACTCGCTATCGTTGACGTCCTTATTTTCCAGACTTACGAAGCATGACCTTACCCAATCTGAAATATGAACTGTTGATTTTCGATTTCGACGGCACGCTTGCCGATTCCTTCGAATTTTTCATTGCGGTATTCGACCGCCTCGCCGACCGGCATGGATTCAGACGCATTGCAGGGGAGGACATTAACGTGCTGCGTGGCTATGACGCCCGCCAGATCATGAAGCATGTCGGCATCCCGCTATGGAAGGTGCCTGACGTGGCACATGAGTTCAAGGCACTGATGGCGAAGGAGATCTCGCGCGTCGCCCTGTTCGAAGGCGTAAGCGACATGCTCCATTCGCTTGTCGCGCAGGGAGTACGACTGGCAGTGCTGACCTCCAATTCAGAAAGCAATGTCAAGGCAGTGCTTGGTCCGTCCAATGCCGCTCTGATCGGCCAGTATGAATGCGGTGCGGCTTTGTTCGGTAAAAGAAGTAAATTGCGGCGCCTGGTATCCGCCAGCGGCATCGCGCGTCATCGCATCCTGTGCATCGGTGATGAAACGCGTGACGCTGAAGCGGCGCGTGCCGAGGGAATTGCATTCGGTGCGGTGTCATGGGGCTATACGCGGCTGGACGCGCTCCAGGCCAAGTCACCGGAACTGGTTTTCTCCTCGGTGAGCGACATACCACATCAGCTCGGGATGCACTCCATCCAGTCCCCGGAAGCGCGCTAAAGTGTGAAACCCCGCATCTCATTGCCATGTGCGACATCGCTGCCTGGCTTGGTCATTCATAAGGATAAAGATGCTGCAAACCCGTCATGACGCCTATCAACTGCTGGCAGCGCTTGGCGCATCCGATCGTCTCCTGCTGCATGTGCACCTGGTTGGTGAAGCTGCTGCGATGTTGATGAATGCGTACACGCAGCTTGGCATGCGGTACGATGCCCGGCTAATCGAGTTGGGCGTGGCGATACACGATGCCGGAAAGATTCAATACCCGGCTGAACTTGATGCGCCAGGTTCCCGGCACGAGCCCGCGGGTCAGACCTTGCTGCTCGCGCATGGCGTTGCTCCGGAAGTCGCGCGCTGTTGTGTCTCCCATGCCGCCTGGCAGGTGGCTGGTGTATCGTTCGAGGAAAAGTCGGTTGCGCTGGCTGACAAGCTCTGGAAGGGAAAACGCGAGGAAGCCCTGGAGTTATCCATCATCGATGAGATTGCCGCGCGATTACACGTCGATCGCTGGGATGTGTACACACAACTCGACGCGGTATTCGAGGAAATAGCCGCTGGTGGCGCCGACCGACTCGCCCGCAGCAGAATTGCCTGATCTCTTGACGCCAGCAGTTACAACTACACAATATTGCCTCCTATGCCCGATAGAAGTACCACCAGCAAAGGCCAAGGACCGCAATCCATATAAGTACGATGCCGATTGCACCCGCGTAGCTGGCAGGCTTGGCCTTTTCTTTTTCCATCCACGCTTCAGCCTGTACCCGGCACTCCTGGATGACATGGTGTGGAAGAAGTCGGACAGCAAGCCAGATAAATGACGGTAGCAACAGCACGTCGTCAACGTATCCAAGGACCGGGATGAAATCCGGGATAAGGTCGATCGGACTCAGGGCATACGCCACGGTGAAAATGCATAGGGCTTTTGCCAGCAAGGGCGTATCCGGATGGCGGCGCGCAAACCAGAGCATGACGGCATCCCGCTTGATGCGCCTGGCCCAGGTTCTCATGGATTCCGCTATTGCCATTCTGACAGACCTTTCATTGATCTCGGGTTGATCCATCGTTTGCGTTGTAAGCCGCTCAATTTGCAGTAGGCTACGATGGATCTGTCTTGCCTTCAGAACCGGATGGAGGTCGCAATGCATCGGGCCTTGTTCTTGGAACCAGATCGCAATCGCCGCATACTGCATACTGAAATCATACTTCAAACTTACCAGCGCATAAACCAATGCTGCAATAGAGTCCGCACCGGTTCTCTGTCCTGCCTTGCAGTATGCCAAACCGATCCCGCGTTCCGGACCTATAATCGAAGCACAAAAATTTGTCCGGAGACTGCATGAAATGTATTACCGTCAGCGCGCGCCTGGTTCGCCCCCTGCTGTTTCTGCTGATGTCGCAAGCTGCGATGTGGTCGGCCTCCACGGTTGCCGCCACAGTTGCCGCAACTGCTGCAGCCGATACACAGTTACTCGAGGCGGCTTGGCGCGAGCAACCCGCGCTCATCGTGAGCCTGAAGGACATGGTGGAAATCGAGTCGCCGAGTGCCGACGCGGCCGGCCTGTCAAAGATGGCCGACTACACCGAAAAGCGCCTGCGTGCACTTGGCGCAAACATCGAACGACGTAAAGGAACACGGGGACCAGGCGAGATTGTGACGGCTACCTTCACCGGTGGCGGCAGCAAGCGTATCCTGCTGATTGCTCACATGGACACGGTCTATCCGGTTGGCACACTGCAGTCACAGCCTTATCGTATTGAAGAAAATCGTATCTATGGCCCTGGCATTGCCGACGACAAGGGAGGTATCGCGCTCATCCTGCATGCGCTGAAGATGCTGAAAGAGGCTGGCTGGCGCGACTATGGCCGACTGACGGTGATGTTCAACGCCGACGAAGAAACGGGTTCCATGGGTTCGGGTGAACTGATTGCCAATGTCGCTGCGGAACACGACTATGTGTTTTCCTGTGAGCCGACCCCGGACAAGCCCGAAGGAATTCTGCTCGGCGCCAGTGGAACCGGCACGGTCCACATACAGGTGCGTGGTCGCGCGTCGCATGCAGGGGCGTCGCCGGAGATGGGACGGAATGCCGTGATTGAGCTGTCGCATCAGTTGCTGCAGACAGAGGACGTGGCCAAGGACGTGCCAGGCACACAGCTGAACTGGACGATGTCGCAGGGCGGTGTGGTACGCAACCAGATTCCGGAACGCGCTTCCGCAACAGGCGACATGCGACTGACTGTGCCGGACGGTTTTGATCGTCTTGAAGCGGCGCTGAAGGAACGCATCAAGAACAAGCGAGTACCTGATACCGAGACGACCGTCAGTATCGAACGGGGCCGGCCGCCGTATGTGGCATCGGACGCCGGACGTGAACTGGCAAGGAAAGCCGAAGCAATCTATGCCGAGATCAATCGCCCGCTGACCTTGATTCCGGGTACGGGCGGCGCCACCGATGCCGGCTTTGCAGGGCGTTCAGGGAAGGCGGTTGTGCTGGAAAGTTTCGGCCTCGCGGGCTTCGGCTACCATGCGCGCAATGAGTACATTACCGTGGACTCGATCGTGCCACGGTTGTACCTGATGACCCGCATGCTTCAGGAAGTGTCGAAACCGTAAGCGTCGTCGGCCGCCAGACTATGCCGCCGCGCCTATTTGCGGGGCGCGTGTTGACTCATATCCCCGATGAATCCGGCACGGTGGCAAAGTCAGCGGGCATGACAATTTCCAGCAATTCCAGATCGTCGGAATGCCCCAGTTCGGTATGTCGTATTCCCGGCGGCTGGTGTACGCAGGTGCCGGGCACCAGCAAGACTTCGCCCACGCCTTCGTAGTCGAAACGTATCCAGCCCTTCAGGCAATAAATCATCTGGAATTCCAGTTCATGCCGGTGGCGTCCTCCGCTCACTGCTTCGCCAGGACTTGCCCTGATAACATGTGCGGCAATTTTGCCGTCGGTTGCCTCGCGGATGCCAAGATCGCGGTACTCGAAAAAGGCGCGCAGGCCTTGCTTCTCGAACTCGGAATTTGCTGCGTGGCTTACGGAAAATTTCATCGGCGTCTCCTGTAGTTATACGGTTAATTGATGCAATCAAGCTAACCGGTTAAAGCATACCGGAGTGTGCTTTTATCAGCAGGAGGTCAAGTGTGATGGTGGCCAGAAACGGCGAGACCGGTACAATCACGGTAATTTCTTTCTCTCTGCCATTCATCGTGCCGAATCGTCTTGCTGTCTTGCACCAATACCTGTTACCAAAACAGGCCATGACCGTCCTCGCCGGAAAAATCGCCGGTGCCCGTGGCGGCGCTTTCACCACCGCGCTGATCCGTGCCTTTGTCAATTTTTACGGCGTCAATATGCAGGAAGCGGCAAACCCGGATATCGGCAGCTACGCAAGCTTCAATGAATTTTTCACACGACCTCTGCGGGAAGGTGCACGGCCCTTTGCCAATGCCGATTTCCTGTGCCCGGTCGATGGAGCGGTCAGCCAGTTCGGCCGTATTCATAAGGACAGAATATTCCAGGCCAAGGGCCATGAATATTCCACGCTCGCACTGGTTGGCGGCGACCGTCAGCTTGCCGGATTATTTGAGGATGGTGAATTTGCGACGATTTATCTCAGCCCCAAAGACTATCACCGCATCCATATGCCATGCGATGGCCGCCTGACGCGAATGATTTATGTGCCGGGTGACCTGTTTTCGGTAAATCCAACCACGGCACGCGGGGTGCCCAACCTGTTCGCGCGCAATGAGCGGGTGGTCTGTGTCTTCGAAGGCAAGGATGGCCCGTTTGTCATGGTGCTGGTCGGTGCGACCATCGTCGGCAGCATGGCAACCGTCTGGCATGGCGTAGTCAATCCGCCGCGCACCGCGGATATTCGCGAGTGGCGTTACGATGACAAGCCGGTCGATATCGCACGCGGGAAGGAAATGGGACGTTTCCTCCTGGGCTCAACGGTCGTCATGCTCTTTCCCAAGGACACCGTCAATTTTAATCCGGACTGGAAGCCGGAGCGCCTCGTGCAATTGTGCGAGGCGATGGGAAACCGACGCACCTGATGCAGAAAGTCTAATACCGATCCCAAGCTGTATTTTTTGACTGGCAAGGCGCAGGAGGAGTCAATAGCGAGCTATTGACGACGAGTGCAACGCCGGCAGGCGGCTCGGCGCCCCCGGAAAAAGACGCGATGTCATGGTGCGTTATAGGTTTGGATTGGTATAAAGGCGCGTCGCAGGAGCATGAATCAGCGCGGCCTGCTGTAGCCGCTTTCAATCCAGGCTTCGGCGCTTGCGCGCGTCAGCTTGAAATTGGGCGCCACGCGGGCCTCGGCCAGCCGTTCACCACTTTCATCTTCCGCACTCAAGGTTGCATAAGGATCATCTTCGTCGGGCACGATGTCGAGCATGACGGTGATCGATGCGGAGGCGGTGCTGACGGTGATGCTCTTATGCAGCATCGCATGCAATTGCTGCTCATGCCGGCGCAGAACTTCCGAAGCGGTTTTCACCAAGGTCTGGAACGCGCCCGCGTCGAGCGGTTTCGGGTTCTTCTTGTCACGGCCCATGGTCCATGGACCGACGAGTGCCGGCTCGCGCTCGCCGTCCTTGATCATGGCGACGGCCCAACCGTCGTCGTCTTCATTCTTGATCACACGTGCCGTCCAGCCGTCGTCGTGCCAAAGCCGAGCCTCGTGGATCGTGGTCGCTTCGTTGCCGTCACTTTCTTCGTCGGCGGACGGATCATGTTGCTCGTTGTTCATTACTGAATTGCCTGCATGGGTTCGGGCAAACATCATAGTCGAAATCACGGTGCTCCGCGTCGGCTTTGGCACCCATTGCAGTACAGCGCTTAAACGCTCCAGCTCGTCCCGCTAAACGGACCGACCATCGACTAGAAAACCACCTCGCCGAAGTGGGCTATCTTCCAGCAAACCATGCGCTCGTCCTTGGCCCTTAATCTGCGTTCTTTCCATGGATTACGACCATGGCCACACCGCCGAGAATTGCGGCACCCGTCAAGAGCAAACGCAGCGTGACCGGTTCAGATAAGAACAGAGTGCCGCCGCCCGCCGCGAGGACAGGCACAAAGAGCTGCACGGTGGAGGCTTCGATCGCACTCAAGCCGCGCAGAGCCATATACCAGATGATGTAGCCGAGGCCGGAGGCTGTGCCTCCCGATAAGGCGGCGTAGGCCAGTCCGGCAAGGTCAACCGACAAGGAGGGAAGCATAAACATGCTCAGGCCAAGCGCCAACGGCAGGGCACGCACAAAATTTCCGGCGGTGGTTGCGGTCGGGTCTCCCGCGCCTTTAGCCCTCAATGAATATACTGCCCACGCCGCTCCCGAGGCCAGCATCAGCAGCGAGCCGCCCAGCGAGGGTCGAGAGGCACCAGGTAGCAGCAGTGCCAGCAAGCCGCAAGCCGCGATAAGGAACCCTGCGCGACGCATGCCACGCAGTCGCTCACCGCGAAAAAGGCCGTAGCCGATCATCGACGCCTGGACGGCACCGAATAGAATCAGCGCACCGGTTGCCGTCGACAGGCTGACATAGGCAAAGGAAAACGCTGCCGCGTACACGAAGAGCGCCATCGCGGAAAGCCAGTTGCCGCCAAGGTGTCTGTTGCCACCTCGCAGCGTGACGATCAGCCACAAGACCAGTGCCCCGGAAAGAATGCGTACTGTCGTAAAGCTGGCCGGATCGATCGTGGTGTATTTCAGCGCCATCCTGCACAGCAGCGAATTAGCCGCAAAGGCGATCATTGCGATCAGCGTGAGGCTGATCACAGATGTCCTCGATAGAGATGGCGACGGTGTTATCACTTTTTGCTGTGTTTCGCCGGTATCGCCTGCCTCGCTTCCCATGCCGCCAGCGCTGCACGGTAACGGTCCATGGCCATTTGATACAGGTCGAACACGCAAGGGTCGCAGCCATTGCCGCAGCAATCTTCAAGTTGCGGTTCGACAGGCGGCGTAGGGCGCGGATCCGGCGCGGTCTGATCTTTTGGCTTCGACATGGACGAACGGTATCATGGTGGAAAACATGAGTGTACTGCTATCGTGCTGGCGATACCTGAGCAGTACGGCAATGCAGCCTGGAACTGTTTGCGGCCAGGGAAATCAGACAGGGCCCTTGGTTTAAAGGTGTATCCGGTGCGGCTAGCCGGCGCCGCCTAGGATAGTGACAATCGATTAATGACAACATCACCATGCCCCCTGATCTTGATAAATACGTAATCAGCGTTGCCCGTGCACTGGCAACGCTAGGCATTTCCAACGAAGACATCGCGCGGACGCGCCTGCCATTCCATCGCGAGCCGGCTGAACTCGCGGTTGCGGAGCGCGGCATGGACGGCGCAGAGCATTGCCTGATACCGGAAGCCGCCGCCGCGTGGAAAGAAATGAAAGCCGCCGCGAACGGCGATGGCATTGAGCTGTATATCGTGTCGGCGTTTCGCGACCTGGACAGTCAATCCGACATCGTCCGTGAAAAACTGGAGCGCGGCATGTCGCTCCCCACAATTTTTACCCTTAGCGCGCCACCCGGCTACAGTGAACACCACACCGGCCGCGCGGTCGATATCAACACGCCAGGCAGCATCCCGCGTGAAATACCGTTTGAAGAGACCACGGCGTTCGACTGGCTGATGACTCATGCATCCCGCTTCGGCTTCATCATGTCCTACCCGAGGAACAATGCGCTCGGTTTCAGCTATGAACCCTGGCACTGGTATTTTGCGCACCAGCAAACCGGTTGAGGTAGGAACGGCGGGCGCCGAGCGTCGAGTCAGGTCAGTGCGTCAGCTTGCTATCAACCTGCCAGCGAGCAGCACAAAGACAGTCGGCAACAACCATTTTTTGACTGGCGAAGCGGCTTTTGCGCTGACGTTGCGACCGATGCTGCGACCGATTCGCGCAGCCAGCAGGGAATAGGCCGCATCGAAAGCAAAGCCGGTAACAACCAGAATCACGCCAAGCCAGAGAAACTGCATTAATACCGGACCATGACCGGCCGAAACGAACTGAGGAAGAAACAGGCCGCAAAACAGCAGGGCTTTCGGATTCAGCAGGTTCGTGAAAAAGCCGCGCGCGAACGTCGATATGGCGGATGCCTCTGTACGCTGGGCGGCATCGACGCGCAGATCGGCGCGCACAACTTGCACCGCCAGAAACAGCAAATAGGCGGCACCCACCCATCGCACAATATCCAGCAACACCGGATTGGCCGCCATCAGTGCGGCAAGACCCAGTCCCGACATCAGCACATGGGCGCCGCGCGACAAGGCAATGCCGACGCTGGTAATCAGCGCCATGCGTACACCGCGTGCCGAGGTGGTCGCGATGACAAGCGCCATGTCAGGGCCGGGCAACAGGTACACCGCAACCAGTGCGGAAAAATAAAGGGAAAAGAGGGTGAGGTCCATCGCGCGGTTCCTTGTTCGGGACGGTTGGTGCAGGATAATCTGGTGTCGAAATTATCTCGCTTGTGCGCTGGATTTTTCTTGCGAAAATTTACTGAAGAATTACTATATTGAGCAGATTCTTCTCAACTATGCGGATGATAAGATGAAAACCCCTCAGGAAATGCTGGATGACGTGGATCTTCGTATCCTGAGCCTATTGCAGGACGAAGGCCGGATGTCTAACGCCAGGTTGGCCGAGCACTTGCATCTGACGGAAACCCCGGTCTGGCGTCGCCTGCGGCGGCTGGAGGAAGACGGCTATATCAAGGGATACGGGGCGCGGGTAGACCGCCACAAGCTGGGTTTCGGGCTGATCGCCTTTGTGCAGATTAACTTCGCCAATCACACCGGAGACCAACCGGCCCAGTTTGAAGCGGCGATCCAGTCGATTCCAGAAGTTTTGTCCTGCCACAACGTCAGCGGCGAGGCGGACTATTTTCTGCAAGTCGTCACGCGCGACCTTGAGTCGTACGGCGACTTTGTCACCCACGTGCTGCGCAAACTTCCCGGCGTGACGTCGATCCGTTCCAGCCTGGCGATGCGCGAAATCAAATCGACTTCGCGCTTGCCGGTTCGTTAGGATGGCTGAGTCGCCATAAGATGCCGCAAATGCCGCCATTCACCAAAGCGCGTGCGGCGGCTTGATTGCCCTATGCAGAAAATCCACCGTCGATCGACAGGCTGGCACCGGTGACATAGCCTGCTTCGGCACTTGCCAGGTAAGCGACAAAACCGGCAATTTCGTTGGCTTTTCCATAGCGCCCCAGCGCCATCATGCCCTTCAACATCTCCGCAAAATCGCCGCTGTCCGGATTCATTTCAGTATCGACCGGCCCAGGTTGCACATTGTTGACCGTGATGCCGCGGGGCCCAAGGTCGCGTGCCAAACCGCGAGTCAGGCCAACCAGCGCGGATTTGCTCATCGCGTACGGTGCGCCGCCTGAAAACGGCATGCGGTCGGCGTTGGTACTGCCGATGTTAATGATGCGGCCGCCGTCATTCATGTGCCGTGCCGCTTCCTGTGAGGCTACAAACACGCTGCGCACATTCACCGCGAGTGTGCGGTCGAAGTCACCAAGGCTGAACTGGTCCAGAGGCGCCACAGCCAACACCCCGGCGTTGTTAACAAGAATGTCGAGGCGGCCCAATTTCTCAACCGCCGTACGGATGGCGGCGGTCAGTACGCCTGCATCGGCGCTGTCGGCCTTGAGTGCGATGGCGCGTCCGCCTGCACCTTCGATTGCGCTCACCACAGCCTGCGCTTTATCGGCAGCACTGACGTAGGTAATTGCGACCGCGGCTCCCTCTGCGGCGAGGCGCTTGGCAATGGCTGCGCCGATGCCACGTGAACCGCCCTGGATGAATGCAACCTTACCCGATAAACCTGTTTCGATCGACATGAGTGAACTCCTTAAAGATTGAAATGAGGTGTCCAGTATTGACCGAACATTACGTCGCGAATAGCCGGTAGTTGCGCTATTCTGTTCATACCAACGGTTTAAAATGAATCATGGAAACCTTGAACAGTATTGAATGCTTTGTGCGTAGCGCCGAAGCCGGCAGCTTTTCCGAAGCGGGGCGGCGGCTTGGCCTGACGTCGGCCGCGGTCGGTAAGAATGTCGCCAAACTGGAGGCAAGCGTTGGGGTCCGGTTGTTTCACCGTAGTACACGCCATCTCACCCTGACAGAAGCGGGACAACGCTTTCTCGCGGAAGTCAGTGGAGGTCTCACCACCATCCAGACAGCGGTCGCCAATCTTGGGAGCGCTGCCGGCGAACCGTCCGGCACGCTGCGCGTGAGCATGGGCAATTCTTTCGGCCTTACCTATATCGTGCCGTTGCTGGATAAATTCCTGCAGCAATATCCGCGTATTTCGCCCGACTGGCATTTCGATAACCGCCCGGTGGATCTCCTCGGGGAGAACTTTGATGCCGCCATTGGTGGCGGCTTCGATATTGCACCTGGGGTAGTCGCGCGTGATTTGGGGCCGGCGCACCGCGTGCTGTTGGCGTCGCCGCAATATTTGCAGCAGCGTCCGCCGATCATCGAGCCGGCTGACCTGGCGGAATGCGACGGCATTCTGGTCCGTTCTCCGCAAACCGGCAGGGTGCGCTCCTGGCCCCTGCGTAATCGTGCCGGGCAGCAGGTCCCTATCCAGCTTCGCCAGCACATCACCATGAGCGACGCGGAAGCGGTTTGCCGGATTGCCGAAATGGGAATGGGAATTTGCCTGACCAGCATGCCGCATGCAGTGCCGTATCTCGACAGTGGCCGGCTGTTACGGGTACTTCCGGACTGGTACGTTGACAGCGGTATGCTGGCACTCTACTTTCCGGCGCAGAACCTGCTGCCGGCAAAGACGCGCGCCTTCGTTGATTTCATCGTTGCGCACTTTCGTGAACACAAGATGGCGCAGCGGTTTTCCGCTCTTCGGTGAAGAATAATAGCTTGCTCATCACACATGCAAGGCTCGCATCAGCTTGCTACGACAGTTGCTGCATACGCGAGTATTAATTCGATCAATGGGCACTCCGATGCGATCCCGCTTTCGGTTTCTGACCACTTCTTCCTGCTTCGGACGAAGAAGCATTTAATTCGTCGAACTGCAAACTCTCCATTTGTTCGACGGTGTGCCGGGCCTCTGAAATCAGCCAATCCCGAAATTTCGCAACGTCGGGGTGTGCATCTGGAATGGCGTCAACCAGCCAATAGGCATAGTCGCTTTCGCCAATCTTATCTATTGGCATGACGACCAATCGTCCATCTGCTAACATCGGAAGAATCAGTGCTACACGTCCTAAAGCAATGCCGCGGCCATCTACAGCCAATTGAACTAGCTGATTATATTGATTGCAATGAAGATATGCTTTGGGTTTGGCATCTGCCATGCCGGAGGCTGCCAGCCACTCGGACCAGCGCAGCCAGGGGCGTGCACGCGGCTCATCGTATTCCAGTAAAACTTCATTCAACAAGGCATTCGGATGTTTAAATGCCTGTGCGGCGACAGCTTTGCTTGCTATCGGAATGATTCGTTCACCAAATAACCTGATCGCTCCTGAAGGAACGTCAGCTTCACGCGCATACCGGATTGCGAGATCGATACCTTCTTGTTTCAATTCCAGAACGCGGGTAGTCGCTGTGACCCTGACGTCGATATTCGGATTTGCATCCTGAAAGGCAGCAAGTTTGGGTAACAACCACAAGGCCGTGACGCCAAATGAGGCGGTAATGGTAATAGAGCGGGTATGGCCATTGTTTCTGACAGAGTCGGTAAATGCAGCCAGGCGATCCATCCATGGGGATGCCAGTGCCATCAGCCGTTCACCCGCATCAGTCAAAGCAATCGCTCTGTGCTTCCGGACAAAAACCGGTGTGCCCAAATATTCTTCCAGTGCCTGAATTTGCCGGCTAACGGCAGACTGGGTCAGGCAAAGATCGTTTGCTGCCTGCGTAATGCTCAAGCGCCTTGCAACTGCAACAAAGCCGCGCAATGCATCCAGCGGGGGGAGATTCAATAAAGGATTATTCATGCGCGGCTCTCATGTCGTCAAAGCAAATTTATTATCCGTTCTGGTTGAATTACTTGCAACGACTAGTAGGCCTGACAAAGGCATCGACTTAAGACTTAAGCTATTTAAATGTTTGCCATGCAGTGAGCGAATGCCAGCCATGCATAAATACCGGTTGAGTTGAATTTCTCGACTCTGTCTAATACGGAACAGGCGAGAAGAATTCCGCCGAAATCAATCCTTGCAAAAGGAAAAAAATGGACATCCATCGTGGCGATGGCAATTTGATTACGCATCCTGGCAAAGACTTACGCATTTCGATCCGCTATAACGAGTGCGTAACGGTGCAGGATGCATCAGGTGGGTTTATATGCAGTTGGGCGGCATTGACTACACAACACAATCGGAGATATGGATGATTATCGTCTTTACTGCATTTACTTTGCCAAAGCCAATTACTCGTGAGGAAGCGCGCAGTATCTTCCTGAGCACTGCACCAACGTATCGTGGCGTACAAGGTTTGTATCGTAAGCACTACGTGCTCTCCCAGGACGGCTTAACAGCGGGCGGCGTCTACCTGTGGAACTCGAGGGCAGAGGCAGAAGCAATGTACACAGAGTCATGGCGCTCATTCGTCCGGGAGAAGTACGGCACCGATCCAACAGTAAGCTACTTCGAAAGTCCTGTGGTGGTCGACAACCTAGCTCAGCAGGTCCTTGCCGATCCTGCTGAATGAAGCTGTCACTTCCGCCATGCTTGAGACTGCTTGATTGTGCATTTCCCGCTTTCGAGGTAAACCTCGGGCGGCGTAATGTAGCTACATGTACTCATTGCCTGGGTCACACGGTTGTACTTCTCTTCGGCTTCCGTGTACTGTCTCGCGAGCTCCTGCAGCTTGTGCTCGTTAGAGACTGCGGTTGAATAGATCACGAAAGACTGAGGACCTCCACAGGCTTTTGAACCAACTGGAATAGCATGGCACTGCTCAATTCGTTGCGCGGAGGCGTCTCCCACTTCCCGCGCCATCAAAAGTCGTATTTCCTGCATCTCGGACTGAAGCCCACCGGCGATCGATTGTCGACCTTCGGTCCCGGTGTACCCGCATGCTTGCAATCCTCCGCAGACAAGCAACATGGTCATAATTGTCTTTTCCATAGAACACGGCATAGTTTCTCTACCTTTCCAAGCCTTGTCTGGGTGAGTCTATAGCAGCTGTTGACTGGCCAGACACAGCAAGCTTTAGACCACGCTGCCATTGCCAGGAAGCGAGATTTGCAAGTAGACAATTCTTCCGGTCCTCACGCGCGTCCAGCTTATCTTATACGTCGTGGTGTCTGTCTTTCGAGCAATGCGGCGGTGCCGGCTTCAGGGCACCGGCATCGAGACAGGTTCGCCACCGTTCTTCAACAGGACGACCAGAAACTTGGCGGGCTTGGTGAGACTGGCGTTGCGCGAGACCGTGTGTATATCGTCCGGGCCTTCGTAGAAAGTCTGGCCCGGCGTCAGCGTGACGGTTTTGCCGCCGCGCACACCCATTACAATCGACCCTTCAAGCACATAAACGAATGCGTGCGCATTGTGACGATGCACTGAACTTTCTCCGCCGGGCGGATAGTCGACCGTAATAACTAATCCTTCTTTACCTGGATAGTCGGCGAGCGCTTTGGTCATCAGCGGTGTGACGTGCGCCTCAGGGGATGCCTGCTGCGCGCTGGCGGCGCCGGCTGTCAACAGCAACAGCATGGCGATGACGTTAACAATAGGCATGGCTTGTTCCTTGTTGTAAGTGCGTGGGTAGCGGCGCAGCATCTTTGTCCGGCTGCGCCGAGGCCGTGTCAGGACAGGCCCGACTTGTCTACGCCGAATGCCTTGTCGTACGTACCGGGCACGACCCGGAAGCCCACGTTGACCCGATTCCAGGCATTGATCGACATCACCAGGAAGGTCAGATCCGATAATTCTTTCTCGGAAAGTTGCGAGCGAACACGCTCATAGACGTCATCCGGCACGCCCTGGGCGGGAATCTGGGTCAGTGCTTCCGTCCACGCCAGGGCGGCGCGCTCGCGCGTACTAAACAGTGTCGACTCGCGCCAGGTGGCAACATGATGCAGCCTGAGCGGGCGCTCTCCATGTATCGTCGCTTCCTTGACATGCATGTCAAGGCAGAAGGCGCAGCCGTTGATCTGCGATGCCCGGATATCCACGAGATCGCGGATCGATGTCTCGATGGACGACTGCTTGAGCGCAAGGCTGAACTCGACGAACTTCCTGAACAGCTCGGGAGATTGCTTCTGGTAATCGATGCGTTGGGTCATGGTGGATCCTTAATGTAAAAAACGTAGATGGCGGGCCGGCGCGGCCCATGAATTACAGGCTCATCCTTGCGTCGCTGCGCGGCTGAGCCAGTTGTGGAAGCGTGTCGGGCCGATGCGTGCGTTGTCACCGGTGACCAGAGATCGATCATCCAGCTCGCTGCCGAAGTAGCGCGCATGCACATCGGCGATTACCGGCCGCTTGTCGCCGCGCGCGGCAAGAAACTTGGATCCAAGTTCGTCGAGAGGAAAGCGATCAGGGCCGCCCACTTCAACCATACCGTTGACCGGTGTCCCCACCGCAAGATCGGCCAGTACAGCCGAAACGTCGTTCGCCGCGATCGGCTGGATCAGGGCAGGGGAAAGACGAATCGTGCCGTTGTCGTCGCCCGAGTTGATAATGCCTTCCATGAACTCGAAGAACTGGGTCGCACGCAGGATGGTGTAGGGAATCTTTGATGCCTTGATGAGGTTTTCCTGCGCCACTTTGGCCCGGAAGTAGCCATTATCCGGAAGGCGGTCAGTGCCAACGATAGAGAGTGCGACGTGGTGCTCTACGCCAGCGCCAGCTTCGGCGGCAAGCAGGTTGCGACCAGACGTTTCGAAAAATTCCAGTACCGCCCGGTCTTCAAATGAAGGCGAGTTCGCCACGTCGACGACAACCTGGGTGCCCGCAAGCACTTCAGCCAGCCCTTGCCCGGTGAGGGTATTCACGCCCGTACTCGGCGATGCCGCTATCACCTCATGACCATTAAGACGTAGCCGGTTTACAATGTTTGACCCGATCAGCCCGCTGCCGCCAATAACAACTATTTTCATGTCCCGCTCCTTGATTCAGTGTTTATCATCTTCATTGCTGCGATTGATGGATACAGTATGCTGGTCCGTTGCGCGCAATACTTTGCCGATGCCTTGGATTTCCATTGAATTTGGCTTGGGTATTTGTCCAGAAACCCGCGTGGTGACACGGAACAGGGAGCCGTGAATGCGATTCATGTTTGAGAACTGCGTGCTCGACCTGGACCGGCGGGAACTGCTCCGGGCATCCCAGGTTGTTGCCACCGCGCCCCAGGTCTTCGACCTGCTGGCTTATCTGGCGAAGCACCGCGAGCGCGTTGTCAGCAGGGACGAACTCATCGATGCGGTATGGTCGGGCCGAATTGTTTCGGAATCGACCTTGGCCAGCCACATCAACGCAGTGCGCAAGGCGGTTGGCGACAGCGGCGAGCAACAACGCGTGATTCGGACCGTTGCGCGCAAGGGCTTCCGGTTCACCGCCGATGTCAATGAGGCCAAGCCACCGGACAACACCGACCTTTCTGGCGCCCAGTCCGCCACATTGGTGCCAGCCTCTGCAGCCGCGCCAGCCTTGCCGGCCAAACCGTCGATCGCGGTCTTGCCGTTTATGAACTTGAGCGGAGACCTGGAGCAGGACTACCTGGCCGACGGCGTGGTAGAGGACATCATCGCGGCGTTGTCGCAGTATCGCTGGCTGTTCGTCGTCGCGCGCAATTCGAGCTTTACCTATAAAGCTCGTGCGGTAGACATGAAACAAGTCGGGCGCGAGCTAGGGGTGCGCTATGTGCTGGAAGGCAGTTGGCGCAAAGCAAAAAACCGTGTGCGGATCACGGGCCAGCTGATCGATGCGACAACCGGCGCGCATCACTGGGCAGGCCGCTTTGAAGGCGTGCTGGATGACATCTTCGAACTGCAGGACCAGATTACCGAGAGCGTGGTCGGCGCGATCGCGCCGCAGCTTGAGCGGGCGGAGATCGAACGTGCGAGGGACAAGCCAACCGGCAGCCTCGACGCCTACGACTATTATCTGCGCGGAATGGCCAAGTCGCATCATGGCACCAGGGAGTGCATCGACGAGGCGCTTCCGCTGTTCCATAAAGCAATCGAGTTCGATCCGGATTTTGCGTCGGCCTATGCGATGGCGGCATGGTGTCATTGCTGGCGCAAGGTCAACGGCTGGATGACTGATCCCTCACGGGAGATGGCGGAGGGTAGCCGACTAGCGCGCCGGGCCGTGGAACTGGACAAGGGCGATGCCGTCGCTCTCACCCGAGGCGGCCATGCGCTCGGCCATCTTGCCGGCGACCTCCAGGGCGGCATCGCCTTGCTGGACAAGGCACTCGTGCTCAACCCGAACCTTGCAGCAGCGTGGTTCCTCGGCGGGTTCCTCAGACTCTGGCATGGTGAAACTGAGGCAGCCATCAAGCACCTCGCGCATGCCATGCGATTGAGTCCCCTTGACCCGGAACTGTATCGAATGCAGGCCGGCATGGCAGCTGCACATCTTTTTCTGGGGCGCTTTGATATGGCGCTGTCGTGGGCGGAGAAAGCGTTCCGGGAATTACCGAGTTTTCTGCTGGCCGGCGCCATCCTTGCGGCCGGCCATGCGCTTGCCGCAAGGATGGGCGAAGCGCAGCGCGCAATGGCTCAGTTGCGTCAGCTCGACCCGACGTTGCGCCTGTCCAATATCGCAGACTGGCTGCCGATCTACCGGACGGAGAATCTCGCCATATTGGTGGAAGGTCTGCGCAGAGCGGGGCTGCCGGAATAAACGAGGCCTGCGAGAGCCGGTCGTAAAGGCATTCAGTAGCGCCGATTTTCGTGAGTGATGGCTTTTGCCAATAATCCCAATTCTGCCCATGAAGGCGCTAAAACCGAACCAGCGTGCAGTCACGATTTGAAATGGCGTTTTTCATGCCAGAATAGACAAATGAAAACGCTTCTGATCCTCGTACTGGACGGCGTCATGGACTCCAGCCTCGCCATCACGCTTGACACGCTCAAGGCGGGACAGGGCTTCCTTGCCCGTTCCCGCCAGCCAGCGGCCATACGCATTGCCACAGTCGGTTATGGAAAGTCGGTCAGTACAGGCGCCGGACTGAAGCTGACACCAGATATGACCTTCAAGGAAGTCGCCGCCCTGGACGCCGTGCCGGAGTGGATCATCGTGCCCGGCCTGGGCCTGACGTCAGACGCGGAGATCGAGGCGCGTTTTGCACGGCGCGATGCCAGAGCGGCCATGGACCTGTTGCAAGCAGAGGCAGGCCGTAAGGTAAAGATCGCTGCTTCCTGCTCCGCGGTATTTCTGTTTGGGCAAGCCGGCGTGTTGAATGGCCATCAGGTTACGATGACATGGTGGCTGGCATCGCTATTTCGCTCACGCTTTCCCGATGTGAAGCTGGATGAAAGCAAGATGCTCGTGCGCGACCGCAATTGCCTTACGGCAGGGTCGGCCTTTGCCCAGCTTGACCTCGCGCTGGCCATCGTAGCCGACACCATGGGCAGTTCGGTCGCACAGTTATGTTCGCGGTATTTGTTGATCGACCAGCGGCCCTCCCAGGTCCGTTACATGATTCCTACCCATCGGCAGCACACTGATCCCACTGTCGCCGCCGCAGAGCGATGGGTCGACAAGCATCTGTCCGAACCGATTAGTGTCGCGCGCCTGTCGTCCACGCTGGCCGTTTCACCTAAAACACTGGGACGGCGCATCGAAGCGGCGACCGGTGTATCGCCAGTGAAATTCATCCAGCGCAGACGCCTGATGCGCGCCGCGCACCTCATCCAGACGACTTCGCTATCGATTGATGCGATCGCCGAACAGGTCGGTTACCAGGACGGTACGGCGTTACGCAAACTGGTCAAACGTGAGTTCGGCACGACACCCGGGGCGCTTCGCTGACCTGTCCGATAGAAAACGCCTGTCGCTTCATTGTGCTTGCTCATGACATGGCATCGCGCATCGCGCTATTGTGGTTCGGGTTCCCAGTTGTTAAGACTAGACTGTCGAATCGACTGCCATGTCGCCACATCAGTTCGATGACTTGCTGCAAAACAAGAACGTACGCATTGCGCTTGCGGTGGCGTGCGCCTTCCTGTGTGGACAAGGCGTTCATTTGCTGATGTATGCGCATAACGGTACCGACGCCATGCGTGGCGGCGGCGAGCTGCTGTTGTGGGGTAGCCTCGCACTGGCTAATATGGCGCGTCTGCATAGCGATGGCATTCCCGGCATACGGCTGGCCATTTATGTCGGCGCCGGTCTTATTGTCGCCAGCTGGTTGATGTAGCGATCCCCAGGCTGCGCACGACGATAACGCCGTATCTCCCTCCATGCATCAAACTCCTGTCATCCTGTTCGGTGCTTTTGACCGGCACAATTTCGGCGATATGCTGTTTCCGCATGTGGTTGCGGCGCTGTCGGGCGATAAGCCTCTGCGTTTCGCCGGACTCGCGGAACGTGACTTGAGCGTGAATGGCGGTCATCACGTCATGCGCCTGCAGCAGCATGCCGCATCGCTGCGTGGCTCCCCGTACAAGATTGTTCATGTCGGAGGCGAGGTGCTGACCTGTAACGTATGGGAAGCGGCAGTCATGCTATTGCCCGCAGCCGATGCGATGGAGGTTGTTATACGCCTGGACGGCGATCCTGACGCGCAACGATCGTGGGCAAGAACCTGCCTGGGCACCGATGCACTTGTGCCTTACGCGGTATCACGGGCGCAATATCCTGACGCAGCGCAAGTAATCTATCACGCCGTAGGCGGCGCGGATCTCTTTGCACGGCATCCCGCACAGCGCGACGAAGTCATGGCCAAACTCAAGCTCGCAGACGTCGTCAGCGTGCGCGACGCAGCAACGCAGGCACATTTGCGTGATTCGGGTATCACCGCGCGGTTGCTGCCCGATCCTGCGGTCATGGCCGCCGAACTCTTCGACACGCAAATCCTGGCGTACGCGAGAGACGGTGAAGCCGCACGACTGCGAGCACTGTTCCCGGCAGGGTATGTCGCGGCACAGTTTAGTAGTGACTTCGACGACGATGCGAGCCTTGACGCGATGGCGATACAGCTGAAACGTCTCGCTGCGGAAACCGGTTACGGCGTGGTCTTCTTTCGTGCCGGCGCCGCCCCCTGGCATGATGACCTGCAGGCGTATCGCCGTATCGTGGCGCGAATGACGGGGCCTGAAGTCAAGGTACCTCAGACGCATATCGTCACGACCCTCCAGCTCTGGGATATCTGTGCGGTGATTGCTTCAAGCAAACTGTACATAGGCAGCAGCCTGCATGGACGTATTCTTGCCATGGCTTATGCCTTGCCTCGACTGAACATCCGACATGCCACGCCATCCCCGCACGGCAAGCAATGGAGTTATGCGCACACATGGGAAATGGCGGGAATGCCGGGCGTGGTGACTATCGATGACATCTACATAGCGGCATTGCAGGCACTCACGGTAGAGCCATCTCGCATGCGGCAAAAAGCGGCCGACCTGGCCCGCACCTACCGGCGTGGCTTCGCACGGGATTTCGCACCTCGCTGCTGACACGAAAACAGAAAATTCCTATGAAGCCGGAGAGTGCTATGCGCGTTGCGCATACAAGGCCTTCGCCGCGATTTCCCAGTTCGCTCCATCGAACTTCCGCACCGGCAGCGCCGCAAGGTCTACCTCATCAATGCAGCGTACGTTGACCACCCATTTGCCCGGATCCAGTCTTGGCCGGCTGAATGGTCGTATGCCGCAATGCTTGCAGAAGTAATGCTTCGCCGTGCGTGTATGAAATTGATACAGGACCAGGTCCTCTTCGCCACTCAGTATGCGCAGATATTGATCCGCCGTGCCGTGCCACAGCGCTCCGCCGCGACGGCAGACCGAGCAGTTGCAATCCATGACATAGTCGAGTTTTGCTTGCAGCTCGAAGGTCACGCGTCCGCAGTGGCAGGCGCCGCGATAGGTGTGGTGCATGTTGTTCTCCCTACGGTAAAGTTGGCAGCAAGATCTGCGGCATATGACCCATAGAGGAGATCCATGCATCATCGATGTCGCCGCAGATGTCCGGTGAAGCCGCTTCAGTCTGCCTGCTCTTGCGCTGGCGCACTATGGCTGAGTTGGACTTCTTTCATGTCATATCGGACAGACCCATATCCGGCTGACCAGTGATACCAGTGGTACCAGTGGTGATGGAGCGGCATGCAAGTGCACCAAGCGTACCCACGCAACCATCCGGAAAAGCATGGACCGTCTCGGATATACGTGGCTACGACCGGCGAACTAATCCGAAATCTTGCCTCGCATCGACTTGATGCGGCCGCGCATATTTTTGGTGTCCAGCCGTCTGCGTTGCGAGCTTCGCGTAGGTTTTGTGGGAACGCGCGCGCGAGGCGGCACGGCAATGCTCGCGATCAGTTGCTGCAAGCGTTGCAGCGCCTCTTCCTTGTTCTTTTCCTGGCTGCGATGTGACTGAGCCTTGATGATCACCACGCCTTCCCTGGTGATCCGCTGGTCATTCAAGGCGAGCAGTTTATCCTTCAGCTGTTCCGGCAACGACGAAGCGCGGATATCAAAGCGCAGATGGACGGCGCTCGATACCTTGTTGACGTTTTGGCCGCCCGCACCCTGGGCACGGATCGCATTGAACTCGACCTCTTGCTCGGAAACGACAGGAATATGCATGGATGCGATTCTATGAATGTGACGATAAAGTGTTTAACGCGTGCCGGTCATCTGCTTATCCAGTGCAGTCAAGATCCGGTAGGCCGCAGTGACCCGTGCAGCGACAGGATAGTTCTTGTTCGCCAGCATCACAATGCCCAATTTTCTGGCGGGAATAAACGCGACGTACGCTGCGAAACCGTTCGTGGAACCGGTTTTGTTGATCATCATATTTTCAGCCGGCGGCAACGGCCCATCCAGGCTTGTCACCGGCGTCGACCCGTACACCATGGCATCGGAATTACCGGACAGAACTTGTTTCAAAGCGACCGGATAAGGATATTGTTCCCAGATCAGGTCCTGTGTCATGTCTCCTGCCTTGAAGTACCCGGCATGCGTATCGATCACTGCCCTTTGCAGTTTCGGATCGAGAGCGAGCATTTGCATGTTGGCTTCAATGAAGCGAATCATATCAACCACATTGGATTTCACACCATACGCTTCCGATGCCAGTACGCCGGGATTCAACCTGACTGGCGCGTCCTTCCTGCTATAGCCCTGTGCGTAATGCGGTGTTTGCTCAGCAGGCACACGAATATAGCTATGTGTCATGCCAAGCCCTGGAAACAATTTCTTTTCAATCGCATCCTCAAACGGCAGACGCATGCTGGCAGCGGCGGCCACACCCAGCAATCCAATGCTGATGTTGGAGTACGTCCTGTGTGTGCCGGCACTAAACACAGGACGCCATTGCCGCAAATAATCCATCAATTGATCGTTACCATGGATGTCGTCAGGCACCTGCAGCGGAAGCTTGCCAGCGGTATGCGTGGCCAGGTTAAGCAAGCTGACGTGTTCGAAACTGCTGCCCCTCAGCGCGGGGAGATGTTTGCTAAGCGTGTCGTCGAGGGATAGCTTGCCGTCCTGCTGAGCATAGGTAGCCAGTGTTGCGGTGAAAGTCTTGCTGATGGAGCCGATCTCGAATAGCGTATTGCTTGTAACGGGTTGCCGTGTTTCACGCGACATCACGCCGGCATGATAAAAATAACGCTCACCATCCATGGTGATGGCGATTGCCATTCCTGGCAGATCGTATTGCTGAATGACGGGCCGGACCGCATTGTCGATGATTGACCTGACCTGCGAACGGTCAGTGTCCGCTGTGGCCGGGCTGCTGCCAGATAGAAAACAGCAAAGAATCCAAAATAGTGGAAGTGCACGCATACTTGAAGATATCTTCGACCGAACCGGTCGTTTGCTGATGGCACGCCAGTATATAGCGGCGCCGCAAACCGTTCCTGGCGCCGGTGCAAGAAATAGCAAGGCCACGCGGACGACATGGGCCGCAGGCGTGGCCGGGGGATATCAATCAATAAGACAAACGCGCATTGGGTCCGATCACACCGATGTCCAGGTAATGCGAACCGCGCCGATTCGATTCGCTAAAGCTGATCGGGTAGCCACCAAGCTGGTAACCATTCATGGAGGCCAATGCCTGCGTGACTTTTTCCGGTGTCGGTTTGGCACCCGCCATTTTGATCGCATCAACCACCAGGCGGATATTCAGGTAAACCTCGAAGTTGAGCGGATTCGATGTTACTCCCTTGCCATAGGGACTTTTCAGAAAAGTCTGAAAGTCCTTTGCCAGCGGCAGCGTGGTCGAGCCCGGATTGGGAACGACCTGACTGATGCCGATACCACGCACGCGTTGTTCGCCCGCAAAATCGGCGAGGCTCTTGGCCGGCACGAAGGACAGGGCATAGATTTGCGAGGCTCCCTTGGGTGCGTCATACGCTTTCATGAATCGGAACACCGCCTCCGGCACTCCCATCAGGAAAATCGCTTGCGGTTTCGCGCCTGCAATTTCTTTCGCCTGCTGCGAGAAATCGGTGGCACCCGCCTTGTATCCAGATTTCTGGATAACCTCGAACTGGTAATCCTGCGCCGCTTTGGCGATGCTCTGGTTGATGCTCGCGCCGAAACCGTCGTCCTGGTACAACACGGCAACGCGCTTCAAGCCCAATGTCGTCGACAGGCGCGCAATTTTCATCACTTCATCGGTGTAGCTTGCGCGGGTATGAAAGATCTGTTCCGAGCCGGGACCGCGAATGATGTCGGACCCGCTAAACACACCGACCAGCGGTACCTTGTGCTGGTTGAGGATCCCGGTCTTCATGAGTGCCGCCGTGTTGGCAGTGCCTAATCCATTGACCAGTGCAACAATGCCTTCCTTGTTGACGAGTTCATCGACCAGGACCGGGGTCTTGCGCGGATCATACTGGTCGTCGCGCATCACAAGTTTGAGCGTGTTGCCGTTGATGCCGCCTTTGGCATTGATCATGTCGAAATAACCGTTGGCGATCGCCAGCCCCTCCGCAGAGGTAGAGGCGGTGGGTCCTGTCAGTCCGAAGACCGAACCGATCCTGACTTCACCGGCGGAGGCGACACCAGGTGCCGATGCGCCGAGTAAGGCGAGGAAGGATGCTACGAGTGTTTTTTTGACGAACATATTGTCTCCCGCTATGTCATTGTCATGAAAGGAAAATTGCATATCAGCAATCCCGGAGGCCTTTCTGCGAAGGTTTTTCCGGATTCGAACGAGCGTGCTTTTTGCTCGCGGCAAAATGTACCGCGTTTTCCCCGCTAAAGAAAGCATGATTTGCAACATGCAATATCGTGCATTTAGTTGGTGCAGTTCGTGGTGGCTTCCAGGATGGTGAATAGGGATGCAGCACTCAGGCATCAATCCGACATGCTTCATCCCGCGCTTCTTGACATTGATCATGTCTGAGCAGCTGCAACCACCAGAGAAATCGCCGCCCGAGAACTACGGCTTGTCAGTTCGATCATATCGATATGACGCGCCCACCGAAAATCGCCCTTGGCATCCTCGCCGGGATCATTGTCCTGCTGGCGCTGGTCGCCGTGCTGCTGTCGCATGCCGACCTGAACCGTGCCAAGCCCTGGATCAATGAGCGCGTCAGCGAGGCGACCGAGCGGTCCTTTGCGATCAATGGCGATCTGTCGCTCAGCTGGACCAGGCCGCTGAACCAGCAACAAGGCTGGAGACGATATGTGCCCTGGCCCCATTTTCAGGCCAAGGACGTCGTGCTGGGAAATCCTGACTGGGCAACAACCGGTCCGGAGATGGCGCGCATCGGCCAGGTCGATTTCGGCATCAATTTACTGGCACTGCTGCGCAAGACCATCGTCGTGCATTCACTCACGATTTCGCAGGCCAAATTAAATCTTGAACAGGAAAAAGACAGCGATCAGAACAACTGGACGTTTCCCAAGAAAGATGAAGAAGAATCGAAGTGGCAGTTCAAGGTACAGGACCTGGCGATTCGCGAAGGCAATGTCCGCTATGTCGACCCTGGCAAGAAGGCCGATGTCGCGGTGCGGATAGATACCGACCAGGACCAGAGCGTCACCTTCAATGCAAGCGGAAAATTCAATAAAGAAAAGGTCAGCGGTAACGGCAAGGTGGGAAGCCTGCTGTCCCTGCAAGAGAAGAACGTCAAATTCCCGGTGCAGGCCTTGCTCAAGGTCGGTGAGACCACGATTACCGCCAATGGCACGCTGACTGAACCGGCGCACCTGAGTGCGCTCGAACTGGATATGAAAGTTCTCGGCGCCAGCATGGCCGACCTGTTTCCACTGAGCGGCGTCCTGTTGCCGACCACACCGAAGTTCTCCACCGAAGGTCGCCTCGTGGGCAACCTGACGCCCGGCGCGATGCGGCTGAAGTATGAGAAATTCAAGGGCAAGGTCGGTTCCAGCGATATTGCCGGTACCCTGGAATATCATCAGCAGGAGCCGCGTCCGACGCTGACTGGCGAGGTCGTGTCGAACTATCTCGATCTTGGCGACCTCGGTGAACTGATCGGCGCGGGCGACAAGGATGGTCCGAAAAAGAATGCATCCGATGTCAAGCAGCCGCCGGATAAGGTGTTGCCGGTATCGCCTTTCAAGACGGAGCGCTGGAGAAAAATGGACGTGCAGGTGAAGTTCACCGGGCGCAAGATCGTCCGGGCGGAAAGCGTGCCTATTGATAACCTGTTCACCAAGATCGACATGAAGGATGGCGTGCTGTCGCTGGCGCCACTCAACTTCGGCGTGGCTGGCGGCAGACTGACAACCGAACTCAGTATCGATGGCCGCAACGATCCGGCCAACGCACGGATGAACGTCACCGCACGCGGGCTCAAGATCAAGCAGATGTTTCCCAAAGTCGAATCCATGCAGGCCAGCCTCGGTGAACTGAACGGCGACGCGAAGCTGACGGCAAAAGGTAATTCGATCGCCACGTTGATGGCCTCCGCCGACGGCGAAGTCAAATCGCTGGTGACGCAGGGCAGCGTGAGCAAATTCATTCTTGAAGCGATGGGGCTGAATGTCGGTAGCGCGGTGATTGCAAAGGTATTCGGCGACCGGCAGGTCCAGTTGAATTGCCTAGCCGCGGATTTCGGCGTCAAGGATGGCTTGATGGAAACGCGTGCCTTTGTCGTCGATACCGAGGATGCGACGATCCTGGTGGATGGCCATATCAATTTCGATACCGAAGAGATGAAGCTCAAGATCCGGCCCGAGAGCAAAGGCATCCGCATCATCTCCCTGCGTTCGCCGCTGCATGTCGAGGGCACATTTAAACATCCCGATGTCGGTATCGACAAAGGCGTGGTCGCATTGAAGGCGGGCGCAGCGGTTGCACTGGGAACGATTGCGGCACCGGTAGCGGCCCTGCTGGCGCTGATCAATCCTGGTCCGGGCGAAGAAGCGCCATGCAAGGAACTGCTGGCCGAAGCAGGCAAGAAGCCGGTTGCACCACCGCCAAACAAGGCGCCGAACACGGCGGACGCCAAGCGCACAGGGGAAACGCAAAGCTCTTCCGGCCGTTGAACGGCACACTAACCGTGTCCATACCTTAACAACGGTGAACGGGTAAAATGCTGGGTGATGTCAGGAATCAACGCTGACATGCGTGTAGATGTATGAAAGCCGCATCCGGCTCTGCTCCGTGTTAAGAAAATCATAATGGCCCGCCTCAAGCTCGAATTTCCGGAAGACCAGTTCTACTACTCCACCCACCTGACGGTTCGCGTCACCGATATCAACGGTGCCAATCATCTCGGCAACGATTCGATGATCTCCATGATCTCGGAAGCACGTGCGCGTTTCCTGTATGACTTCAGGATTGAAGAAACACAGGAAGACAGTGTCGGCATCATCGTGACCGATCTGGCAACGACTTACCGCACCGAGGCACATGCGCGTGACCAGTTATTGTTCGAGGTGGGCATCATGGACCTCAACAGATATGGCGGAGACATCATGTTTCGCATTACGCGTCCCCGCGATAACGCACTGGTGGCGATGGCCAAATCGGGCTTCGTGTTTTTCAATTACAAGCAGACCAAAGTGGTGCCGATGCCGGAAGCCTTTTACCGGAAGTTTGAACGGGTGAACTGGGTGGATCGAGATTGAGTCGCGTGGATGCACCGCGGCGATGACGTCCGCGCAGCGGCCCAATCCGCTGAACCTGCTGAGCCCGCTGAACCAATTGAGGCCGCTTCAAGTCCGACCAGAGTGAACGCGAAAGGCCTGCCGCGCCAGTCCGGTCGCCAATGAATTTCCAGAGCCAGCGATGAAAAGAACACAGCACACGGTACGGCGCGCCGAAGAAGACGCCGCGAACATTGGCGGTTCCGCTGTAGCGCACTGGCGCGGACTACCTCTGCTGCTGGCCGCGCTTGCCATGCTCGGCCCGTTTTCCGTCGACACCTACCTGCCAGCCTTTCCAAGCATACAGGCCAGCCTGAACGCGACCGCGATCGAAGTCCAGCAGACGCTCACCGCCTACATGTTTTCGTTCGCAGTGATGATCCTGTGGCACGGCGCGCTGTCCGATGCCTTCGGCAGGCGCAACATCATCCTCGGCTCGCTTGCCGTATTCTGCGTGGCGTCACTGGGCTGTGCCGCCGTGCACAGCGTCGAATATCTGTGGGCGTTCCGCATTCTGCAGGGCGTGTCCGCCGGTGCCGGTGTGGTGATCGGACGCGCCATCATCCGCGACCTTTATTCCGGCCCGCCGGCCGCAAAGCTGCTGTCGCTGGTCACGATGATTTTCTCGGTTGCCCCGGCGATAGCCCCCATCCTCGGTGGATGGATCGTCAAAATCCGCGACTGGCGGGCGATTTTTCTGTTTCTTTTCCTTTATACCGCGATCCTGATCTGGTGCTGTTACAAGCGCTTGCCGGAAACCCTGCCGCCGGACAAGCGCCAGCCGTTCAGCCCGCAAGCATTGGCTAGAAGCTACAAACGGGTATTCGGTTCGCCTATATTTCACCTGAAAGCCGGCACCGTCGCCTTCAATTTCGCGGGTCTGTTCTTGTATGTCGCGGCCGCGCCGGTATTCATCACACAGCATCTGGGGCTGGGTCCGGACCAGTTCGGCTGGCAGTTTGTTCCTACCGTGGGCGGCATCTTCCTGGGAGCACTGACGGTCAACCGTCTTGCAGGCAATATGACGGTGCCACGGCAAGTCATCCTCGGGTTCTGCTTCCTGATCGGCGCCGGCGTGGTGAATGTGCTTTACCATGCATTCTTTCCGCCGGCCCTGCCTTGGTCGGTTGCGCCGCTGTTCTTCTATGCCTTCGGCATGTCGATTGTCGCGCCCGGTGTCACGCTGCTGGTGCTTGATCTGTTTCCCGAGATACGGGGCTTGGTCGCATCGTGTCAGTCATTTACGCAAACCATGCTGGCCGCGGTCGTCTCCGGTGTGGTGGCACCTTTTCTCTCGCATTCGGTGCTGTGGCTGGCATCCGGTCAGTTGGCCTTTACCGTGATCGCCCTGATCTTCTGGCTCGGTGGCCGGTCCTATCACCAGGCTCAGCAGGAAGCCCTGCGCAAGGCGGGGGTCAATGCCTGGGAAACCGTGCCGGTTGAGTAGGCGGAAAGCAGCCATGCAGTTACGTGAGCTGGTCAGCCGCTTCCCGCGTACGGGAACGGTCACCGGTATCCTGGTGCGCCCCGCGCGTCGGTCCGAGACCAGATCGGTCAAGGAAGTGCTGGCCGTGGCAGGGCAGGGGCTCGATGGCGATCATGTCAGCTTGCGCGGCGGCGGGAACGGGAACGGGAAGCGACAGGTCACCCTGATCCAGGAGGAACACCTGCCGGTGGTTGCCGCATTGTGCGGTCTTGAGCGCGTCGATCCGGGCTTGTTACGGCGCAACCTCATTGTGTCTGGCATTAACCGGATTGCCACGCGCAGCCTGTTTAATGATCAGCCCTTCCTGTTGCGCATTGGTACGGATGTCGTCCTGACGATCACCGGGCCATGTGAGCCATGTTCGCGTATGGAAGAAGTGCTTGGGCCGGGCGGCTACAACGCCATGCGCGGGCATGGCGGGCTTACTGCACGCATCGTATGGGGTGGCATCGTGCAAGTAGGTGATGCGGTGCGTTGCGAGCCCATTGCTTCCTGACTGCAATGAATACATGAAATCGATGACGAGGCGAATGTGGAAACTGTCATCGCACTCGTGACTCTATGGTTAGAGCGGATCTGGTATTGCCGTACAGCTGCACCTTGATCTTTGCCTTGTACGCCAGGCCAGGATCAGCTCCAAATCGTCCAACGCCATCCATCAATGAATGGGACCCTCAATGAAAGTACAAGTCTTCCATGAAAGCGCCAACGGCGCACGCACAGATCTTGGCCTGTTCGAACTGCCGCACATGCCGCCGATCGCCGAACCCTTTCCTGTCAACAGCCAGACCTTCTATCTCGCCAAAGCCTATTTCGGGCCGGACGAGGATGGCATGTACCAGCTGATCCTGGAAGGCGAGCCTGGCCACATGCAGTAGGGCAGCCCGGCACATTCAGGTCCGCTGAGTCTTGCCCGGTCAACCTGGCGCGGGCCTGTCTTTCAAGGCCCCCTCTCGGTTGCTGCGTACCGCCAATCAGCACTCAAGCTGTTTGTCCGAAAGCCGGCGCTTCTTGAAAAGGTCGAGCATCGATCGGGATATCAATGAGAAACGTCGTCCCCCGCTCAGTTGCGCTATCAATACCAACGCTGCCGCCATGGCTCTCCGCGACTGCCCGCACATAGGGAAGACCAATGCCCCAGCCTTTTTGCTTGCCTTGCTTCGTATCGTTTGCCCGTCTAAATATCTGAAAGATTGACTCCTGCTCTTCAACTGGAATTGGATTGCCGTCGTTATGCACCGACATTACCAAACGTCCATGGGACTCATCAAGCTTGATGGTAATCCGGGAGCGCTGCACGCTGTACTTCAGGGCGTTGCCTATTAGGTTTTCCAATGCTCTTTTCAAGGCATCCCGGTCCCACCATCCATGAACCGATTCGCCGATAATGTCGCAACGAGCGCCGTGGGTATGTGTGGAATCCTGGATCACCTCGACTGCCACCTCACGCGCGTCGAAATGAGACAGCTTTAGCCGCAGTCTCTCACCGCGATCAAAAACCATCGTATCCAGCAGTCCCTGGGCCATTCTATCGACTCGCTCAATGTTGTCGCGGATCCTGTCAGCAAGTTGTTTTGTTTTTAGTGAATCCGTGGTGAGGCTAATAAGCTCAGCGGCCATACTGGCCGAGCCAAGCGGCCCGCGCATGTCGTGCGTAAGGGCGGCGACGAACTGCTCGCGCAATGCTGATACCACTAGGGAGAACGAAGTAACGGCTTCTCTGATCGAATCGTCGATCGATGTATTAATGATCCGAAGTTCTTCGACGCTCAACGGTATGCCGCTCTCACTCACGATATCGATCAGGGTTGCCCTGAAGATCTGATATTCGAGCACCAGCGCTTCAGGGCTGTAATTGGTTAGGCGGGCACGCTCGCCGCCATGTTCGCTGGCCAATGTGGACGACGATATTGCCGTGTCCCTTGGATATTCTGGTGACAACGCCTCAACCAAATTGTCATAGTAGGAAGGAATGGTATTGATGAAGACCGGATGGCGAAGTTCATTGGCGTCTTTAAAAGCTGCGCGTGTTCTTTTCTCCCATTCGGCGAGAATATTTTCTTTGATCTCAAGCATCCGGCGGGACGTAATCGACAGCCTGTCGAAGTTGGGCATTTGGTCACGGCCTGATGTCACGTTGCTCTCCCAAAGATTGCAATAGGGAATTACATGGAATATAGCTATGCCCAGAGTACCAGAACCCTACACAAGTCGCCTGTTGAATGACAATTGCCATGCATAGACTAATTTATGAACAGCAAGTCTTTACAAGCTATCTGATTTCAACTTCAAGGCGGATCTTAACCGACGAATTTTCCCTTGTTCTCTGGCCGAATCGACCATCCGCCACCCAAAGCACGATAGAGCGCTATGACGTTGTTCAGCTGGCTTTGGCGGATGGTAACGGCATCAAGCTCGACTTGGTAAAGGTTGCGTTGTGCGTCCAGCTCTTCGAGGTAGGAGGCATAGCCAGCCTGGTAACGGTCATGAGCGAATTCCAGCGTGCGCGCAAGGATTTCGCGTCTTTTTTGGGAGTGTTCCATCTGCGCTTGCAGGCGAGACACGCCAGTCAGTGCATTTTCCACTTCGCTGAATGCAGTCAGTACCGCGTTGCGGTAAGCGTAGGCGGCCTGATCACGCTGCGCAGCGGCTGCATCCACTTGCGCGGTGAGGCGGCCGCTGGAAAAAATCGGCGCCAGAATACTGCCGCCAATACTCCAGACCGAAATCGGGTCGTAGTCGATCCCATTGCTAAAAAGGCTTCCGATCTTGGCGCTCAGTGCAACTTGCGGCAGAAACGCCGCGCGCCGCGACGAGAGGCTGGCATCGCTCGCAGCCAGCTGCAGTTCCTGTTGGACGATGTCGGGCCTCCGGCTGAGCAAATCGGAAGGCAGCGACGGCGCTACTGGCGGCAATTGCAGAGCTTGGAATCGATGGCCGCGAGTTACATCCCCTGGCGTTTCCCCGATGAGCAGCCGCAGCGCATTCTCCTGCCGTTGAATGGCCAGTTCGAGCTGTGGGATGGCCTGCAGTACCGCTTCATGTTCGGACTGGGCCTGTGTCAACTGCAGTTGCGAGGTATAGCCAAGCCGGGCTTGGTCGGTCGCCAGCTGCAAAGCTTCGGCACGCGATGCGGCGGTTGCCTTCGTGATCCGGAGTTGCTCATCCAGCGCCAGCAGCCCGATATACGATTGTGCGGTGGCAGCCGCGACAGCCAGCGCGACGCCATCGCGTTCGACCTGGCTGGCCTGATACTGCAGCGCTGCAGACTTTGCTAGATCGTGCAGCCGGCCCCACAGATCCACTTCCCAGCTTGCCTGTAGTTCCGGTTGCACCGAGTGGGTGACCGTGACGCCGGTGCTGCCCAACGTGCGGCCGGACTGTGCTCCCGCTGTTGCATTAAGCGCCGGCATGCGTGCTGCATCGGCCACCTGCGCAAGTGCACGGGCTTCATCCACGCGGGCCATGGCAACGAGCACATCGGTATTGCGCTTGAGCGCTGCCTCCACCAGCTCGCTCAAGCTCGTATCGCCGAATGTGCGCCACCAGTAGACATCGATTACAGCATTGCCGGGGGCCGCCTCGTGCCAGCCCGCGGGCACATTGACGCGGGAAAGCGGCGGCACCTGTCGATGGGCCGGCATGCAACCGGCGAGCGCGATGATCATCGCAGCGGCCATCGCACGCGTGCACGAAGAACGGAGATTCATCGCGCACGCTCCTGGCCGCCAGCGGTATCCACCCTGGCAATCACCGACATGCCCGGGCGCAAACGCTGCGCAAGCGGCTGATCCGGGTCGATCGCAATGCGCACTGGCAGGCGCTGGACCACCTTGGTGAAGTTGCCGGAAGCGTTATCCGGGCGCAGCACGCTGAACTCGGAGCCGGTGGCCGGCGCGATTTCTTCTACCCGCCCGGTAAGGGATGCGCCGTCGAGCGCATCGACCGTGAAACTGGCGCGCTGGCCGACGCCCATGCCGTAGGTCTGCGTTTCCTTGAAATTGGCGACGACCCACATCGCATCGGGCACGAGGAACAGCAATTGCGAACCCGCGGCCACGTATTGGCCTTGGCGTACCGATGCCTCGCTGACCTGGCCGTCGCGCGGAGCGCGGATGACGGTGTTGGCGAGATCGATTTCCGCCAGCGCCCGCTGCGCCTCGGCCATCTTCACCTGAGCGTCCAGCCCGGCGCGCGATACCTTGGTCGCCTTCACTCTTTCTTCGGCGATTTTGATATCGGCCTTGGCCTTTTGCACATTGGCCGCAGCCAGTCGTGCGTTGGTCCTCACCTTGTCACGCTCGTTGAGCGAGACGGAACCTTTGGCCGCCAGTTCTTCGACCCGCGCCAGTTCCGCCTTGGCGCGCGCCACCTCGGCTTCTACCGCAGCCAGATTGGCGCGCGACGCGCCGAGTGAAGCCAGATTCTGCGCCTGGGTTTGCTCGGCGTTGGCGAGCTGGGCGACCGCGTTGTCGCGCTGCGCTTTCGCCTGCGCGACTTTCTCGGCGTAGATACGGTTGTCGATGTGCACCAGCGGCTGGCCGGCTTTCACATGATCGAAATCTTTCACCAGCACCTTGTCGATGTAGCCGCTCACCTGCGGCGCGAGTACCGTGATCGGACCTCGCACATAGGCGTTGTCGGTGGTGACCACCGGGGTGTTGAACGGGCCGAGATGCCATGCCCATAGAATCAGCGCGATGCCGACCAGGGCCAGGCCGGCCATCAGCACGACGGTCAGCGGCTTGGGCTTGATCTTCTTGGGCGGCGGCGGCGCGACGGCCGACGGGCTTTCGTCGTGCGAGTCGGTAGGGACCGGCGGATTCGTATTTTCGGATGCTGAAGCTTCACGGGACGGTTCGGTCAAATTGCTCATACTGATTGATTGGTTTGATTAAGTGGTGCTCGCCTTGACGTCGGCTCCGGAGGGCGCCTCCACGGCAGGCGGCGCGGCATTCCTTTTCAGGATCGCCGCGCGAACGGCGAGGACAAGCGACCAGATCAGGAAAAGCAGGGCCAGCACGCCGCTCAGGGCGAAGACATCGTTGAAGGCCCGCACATTCGCCTCGCGCCGCGCTGTCTGTGAAAGCAGGGCAGTACCCTGCGCGTTGCGCAGCGTCGGGTCGGTGATGGTCGCGCCGTATACCTGCTGTTGCTGGCGCAATCGTTGCGCCACAATGGCGTTGGTCGGATCGACACTAGACACGATTTGCGCGGAATAAACATGTTCCCGGTGCAGTTGGTAAGTGCTCAACGCCGCCGCTCCCACGAAACCGCCCAAGGCCTGCGTCATGGAAAGCGCCACGGAAAACGTGACGACATGGTCGGCCCCTTGCTTGAGCGCCTGCATGATACCGATCATGATCAGTGGACCCATGAACATGCCGGCGCCGACCGACACCAGAAATTGGCTGACGAAAAAATCATGCGGGCGATCGAGACCGGTCCGCCCGTAATCGAGCAGGGCGGCAATGCCGAGTAGCAGGATCGACACCAGGATCTGCGGGATGATGGTTTTCTGGCTGAACGTAAGCGCGCTGGCGGCGATGCCGCAAATCGTTCCTGCCATGATGACAGCGAATAGCGGCTGCATCTGGTCCGGCCCCATGCCCAGCATGCGCAACATCCCGACAGCACCGTAGGTCTGTTCGGAGGTGAGGAAGCGGATGAGGAAAGCGCCGAGAATGAAACGCAAGGTGCTTCCATTGAGCAGCCAGCGCGTCTGGATCAGGGGATTGCGACGGTGGTGTTCGATGAGGAAAGCAATAGTCAGCAGCACGATGGCGGCGATCAGCAGGTACGCAAGCCAGGGAGTATCGAGCCACCAATGCGTGTAGCCCTGCGCCAGGACGGCGACGATCATGGCCACGGCTGGCGCAACCAGTGCGAAGGTCAGGAAGTCGAGCCGCTCGAACACCTTGATATGGATGCCGGGCGGCAGCTTGAGTACCACGACCGCGGCGAACGCGCACAGCGCGAGTCCTGCTTCAAACAGGTAGAGGTTATGCCATTCGCCCAAGTCCAGCAACGATGGCGACAGCAGCCAGGCTAGCGGCGTCGCAAGCTGGCTGATGCCGGTGCCGACGACCAGCATCTTGCCCGTATATTGCCTTGGCAGCGCCTGCAGCATGTACAGCATGGCCAGGGTGCCGCATGTCGCACCGGCCAGGCCGCTGGCAGCGCGCACGATGAGGGTGGTTTCCAGGTTGCCGACCGTCAAGTGCAGCAGTGTAAGCGCGGCATATAGACCCAAGCCGATTTCAGTGAACATACGCATGCCGTACTGCTGGCGGAATTTGTACACCAGCAGGTTGGCGGTGACATTCACCATCACATAGGCCGCCGGGAGCCATGCGGCCTGTGATGGCGTCAGGCCCAGGTGACCCTGGATTGTCGGGAGGTTCACCGACACCAGCGCGCTGCCGAGTCCGCCGGTGATGCCGATCAGAATCGCGACGCAGGCATAGGCAAGGCGGACCCAGGGCGGATGCCAAGGCATCGAGGCGGAACCCGGAAGTGATGGCTTTTCGTGTTCCTCCCACTCTGGCGGGCGCTTGAGGTATTGCACCATTCAGCGCTCCATGGCCACAGGCGCGGCAAGGCCGTCGCGCAACAGGTCCAGTGCGCGCTTGACCAATTGCCTACGGTTGCCAGGCGAGCGGCCACGCAAGGCAGCGCCGAGCATGCCGGAAATGAGTGAAATGTCGGACAAGCTCAGGTCCGGCCGGCACAGGCCGGCATCGATGGCGCGCGCGACGGGAGCCCGAAAGATGCGGCTCACCCGCCCGCGCACTGCGTCCATGATCGGATGATCATAGCCGACCGCGCGCCAGTAATCCGTTACCGCAGGGGATTCGACGATACGGTACGCGATGCGCTCCAACAGCAGGAATAGAAGATCATCCCGGTTCGCATGCACTGTCGCATGCTCTTCGAGCGCCTGCAAGTTGCGCTCGAGCAGCGCCTCCATCAGCGCGCCGCGGTCTGGAAAATTGCGATAGAGCGTGGCCCGCCCGACGCCTGCGCGCTCGACTACGAGATCAAGCGGTGCGGTGACGCCATGTTCGGAAAATACTGCGTCCGCTGCATCCAGTATCAGGTCACGCCGTACCGCGGCGTCGGATCGGAGCTTGGTCATGCGGGCATTATAGGACAAAATTGTCCGCTTCGCGCATAACCGGACAAAATTGACCGTTTTAAGTCATGGATAGGGGAAAAAGTTTTCATCAGAATGATTAATGCATGAAACCCATGATTGATTCCGCGCGAATAAGATATCGGTGCTGATTGACAAGGTAATGGGGCGGCATAACGCGTTGCCTTAATACACGAGGCTCTGATCCATATCATGGTGCGATGAAGCTGATCGAACCTTACAGAAGCGAGCATCTCGCAAAGCCTAATGGGCAGAGTGCCCTGGATAGCCTTGCAACGTAGTCGATTCCGCGTGAATGCGTTATTTCCTGTTCATCGAATCAGAAAAAATGGCCATGCACAAGATGATGCAGCTCACACAAGTCTTCCGCACGTCCACATCAGCCCGATGCGCTGATTTCGTCAATAGCGACGATCCAGGTACCGGGAACTGACATGGCAGACCCCACGCCGACGCTCATGTCTTCGGCTGCGGCCTCAGCATCAGCACAGGCGCTGCCCCGTCCGACACTCGGTCTGTTCGAGGCGATCACGCTGATTGTCGGCGTAGTGATCGGCGCAGGCATTTTCAAATCCCCGGCGCTGGTTGCAAGCATGACGGGCAGCATCGAATGGATGTTCGGCGCATGGATTCTCGGCGGCATTGTTTCGCTGGTCGGCGCTCTTTGCTATGCGGAACTTACCACCGCCTATTCGCATGCCGGTGGAGATTATCACTTCCTGGTGCGCGCCTATGGCCGTTCTGTCGGATTCCTGTTCGGCTGGGCCCGGCTCTCGGTCATTACGACTGGATCGATCGCCTTGCTGGCATTTGTCTTCGGAGATTATCTGCACGGTTTGCTGCCACTCGGCGGTGTGGGAAACAAATGGGGACCGGTAGTCTACGCGGCGTCATGCGTCATCGCCCTTACGTGGATCAACCTGTTCGGCATTCGCGCCGGATCAGTGACGCAGACATGGCTTACCGTGCTTGAAGTCCTTGGCTTGCTGGCCATCGTCATCGCAGCAAGCGTGGCCGGTGGTCTCCGGGAAGAGAGTGCCACGGTCACGATGCCGGCGACATCTTCGTTTGGAATGGCCATGGTGTTAGTTCTCCTGACATTCGGGGGGTGGAACGAGGCCGCCTATATCAGCGCGGAAGTCAAGGATGGCAAGCGCAATTTGGTAACGGCCCTTACTGCCTCCATCGTCATTATTACCATGCTGTATCTGCTGGTGGTCTGGGCGTTCTGGAAAGGACTCGGCATGGAAGCCATGGGTAAGTCCGACACGGTCGCGGCAGATCTGATGCGGTCTTCCTTTGGTGCCGGCGGGGAACGCTTCATTGCGGTGCTGGTACTCGTATCCGCAGTGACGTCCATCAATGCGACCATGATCGTCGGTGCGCGAACCAGCTATGCACTGGCATGCGACTGGCCGATACTGGGACGACTTGCTGCCTGGGATCCGCATCGCGACAGCCCGGCAACAGCGATGCGGGTGCAATGCATTGCTGCGCTGTGCCTGCTGTTCATCGGCGGCCTGGTCGGCAACGGCTTTAAATCCATGGTGGAATTTACCGCGCCGGTATTCTGGGTGTTCTTTCTCCTGTCCGGGATGTCGCTGATCGTCCTTCGCGTGCGCGAACCGAATACGCCGCGACCCTTCCGCGTCCCTTTCTATCCGCTGTTGCCACTGATGTTTTGCGTCACATGCGCGTTCATGCTGTGGTCCAGCCTGTCGTATGTGTATAGCCAGGAACTTGGTGGTTGGAATGCGGCATGGATAGGCATTGCCGTCTTGTTCATGGGCATTGTTCTTCTGCTTCTGATGCGACGCTTTCCTTCCGGCTCGCGAATGCGTTCAGTCCCATCCGGTATGCAGTCAGGCATACAGGCTTCATCGCTTTCTTCCATTTCAGAAAAGGAGTAGCGCCATGCACCTGCTTCGATCCCCCTTTCACGCGATCTCTTACAAACGCGGACCACTTTCGACTTTTCTGCTGTGCCTGGTGTGCGCCTTGCTCGGGACGGCGCATACGCAGGCACGTTCTCAGACCGGACCCAAGCTCGATGTTCCCTATGTGCCCACTCCCCCTAAAATCGTCAACCGTATGCTTGATCTGGCCAAGGTCGGAAAGGGCGACGTGCTGTATGACCTTGGTTGCGGAGATGGGCGTATCGTCATCACCGCCGCGAAAGAGCGGGGTGCCACTGGCGTTGGAATCGATCTCAATCCGACACGCATTGAGGAAGCCAAGGCAAATGCCAAACAGGCGGGCGTGGAAGACCGGGTTGCTTTCCGTGTGGGCGACCTGTTCAAGGCTGACGTATCAAAAGCCACCGTCGTGACCCTGTACCTGCTTCCCGAAGTCAATCGCAAGATCAGGCCCATGTTGTGGAGGCAATTGAAAGTCGGTACCCGCGTCGTATCCCATGATTTCGATATGGGACCGGAATGGCCGCCGGAACGCGAAGAACGCATCGGCGGTAAAACCCTTTACTACTGGACGATCACGGAGGCGAATAAGTCTGCTGCGGGATCAAAGAGAACTTGAACCGCCCAGCGTGGCGCGATCGCCAATCGTCAATCGTCACGGAGTAGTGCCAGTCGGAATAACTATGGTGATCAACGCCGCAGGCAGCGCGTGTCTTGTCGACAACACGCTGAACATTACCCTGGCGTAGCCGGTTCATCGCCTTTTCAGGAGGCAACCAGATCAGCGTATTCCCGGTGTTTGCCGACATAGCCTGCAATGAACGGGCATGCGGGAATGAGACTCTGCCGGTTTGCCTTCAGCCGGTCTAGCGTCTGTTTTGCCAGCGCGGAGCCATAGCCTTTGCCTTCATGCGCCGGATCGATTTCGGTATGGGTAATCGTTACGGTGTCGCCCGACATCCGGTACTGGGCAAAGCCCACGACTTCGCCATCGGCTATCAATTCATAACGACCTGCGTCCTTGTTGTCTTTCAGGGTGGTGCCTTCCATGGTTTTCCTATCATTAGTCGCGTCAATACGCGGTTAGACGGTTGTCCCGTCACGTGTGTCCAGCTGAAACAGTACCAGCAATTTCCTCAGACAGGCAAAGCGCGCCGGTGTTCTCACTGCCGACCTGCGCCGAAACGATTCTGCGTCTCGCGGTATAGTGACAAGCCCGATCAATGTCGATTACCTGCCAGCACACCGATGTCACACTTGAATACCTTTTCTGCTTTCTCTGCTTTTTCTGTTGCGCGCCTGCCGGAAATCCGTTTTGGCGCGGGCCGCATCGGTGAAATCCCCGACGTGGCAGTACAGTTTGCCACGAAAGTTTTGCTCGTGACCGGTGGCAAGTCTTTCATTTCGACGCCGCACTGGAGTGCACTGCAGTCCGGACTGGCGCGGCACGGTATCAGTTGGGAATGGCTGCAAGTCATTGATGAACCCTCCCCCGAACTGGTGGACGCGGCTACCGCGCGTTTTGGCGGAACCGGTATCGGGCTCGTGATCGGCATCGGGGGCGGCAGCGTGCTGGATGCCGCCAAAGCCATCGCTGGACTATTGGACGTGCGCAATTCGGTCATGGATTATCTGGAAGGTGTGGGGAAGGGCCTTGCCTACACCGGACCTGCTGTTCCCTTGCTCGCGGTTCCGACCACGGCCGGCACCGGCAGTGAAGCGACCAAGAATGCGGTGCTCAGCGTGCGCGGCCATCAAGGCTTCAAGAAATCGTTTCGCCATGACCTGCTGGTGCCACGCATTGCGATCATCGATCCGTCGCTGCTTGCTTCCTGTCCGAAAGACCTGATCGCTGCCAATGGCATGGATGCCTTTACGCAGCTGCTCGAATCACTGGTCTCAACACAGGCGAGCCCATTTACCGATGCGCTCGCGATGTCGGGCCTGGCGTCCTTCCGTGATGGCTTCTGGCCCGCATGGGAAGCAGGGCATCCTGATGCGGCAAACGGATTGCAAGCTTTGGCCTATGCCTCCATGTTATCCGGCATCACGCTGGCGCAAGCGGGACTGGGTTCGGTGCATGGTCTCGCGTCGCCGCTTGGCGCATATTTCCCGATACCGCACGGCGTTGTATGCGGCACGCTGGTCGCCGAAGCAACGGCCGTCAATATTCGCGCTTTACGCGAGCGGGCACCACGGTCCCCAGCCCTGCGCAAGTATGCCGATGCCGGTCGCTTACTCACGAATGATCCCACCTTGCCTGACAGCGACGCCGGCGACCAACTGATTGATGTATTACGGGACTGGACACGACGTTTGAATCTGCCGCGGCTTGCAAGTTTTGGCGTCGGAGAAGCGGATATTGACCGGGTGGTAGCTGGCAGTCGCGGTGGAAGCATGCGAACCAATCCGCTCGTTATTGAGGATGCGGAATTGTCTGCGTTAGTCAGAGCCAGGCTGTAGCTGACAGACCGTTCATTGTGGACAGTGGACGAAAGCGTTTTGGTGTGATGACAGCGGATTTCCACACGACTTCAAGCTTTATTTACATCAAGCCCAGGATCTCAAATTCATCAACAATGTGACTTCCCTAACGATAACGGAGACGAACATGCATCATGGCAGGCGAGATTTCGTGCAGGGATGCACATGGATGGCGGCAGCCGGGATGGCTGGTCTATCGATCCTGGCGAGTGGGTGTGCGACCGTGACCGGTGGCTCGACAGGGAAAAAAGCTTGGTCTTCATTCCGGGCGAAGGACGGCGCCGAGATTCACTATCGGGAATGGCAAAAAGCCGCCACGCCGAGGCTCGCGGTGCAGATCATCCATGGCGCAGCCGAGCATAGCGGACGCTATGACCGCTTTGCCGAGGCGTTGGTTAATGAGGGCTATGCAGTTTATGCAAGCGACCATCGCGGGCACGGACGAACCCGGGTCCGTTCCGGCCAACTCGGCGACGCCGGTCCGGACGCCTGGAACCGTTTTGTCGACGATGAAATAACGCTCAGCCACATCATTCGACAGCAGCATCCGCAAGCAAAACTGGTGTTGTTCGGCCATAGCATGGGCTCCTTCATCGCCCAGGACTACATCACCCGCACAAGCCAGCTTGACGGTTTGATCCTAAGCGGTACCGCATACAGTCCGGCGCCACCGCCGGAACTCCTGACGGCTCTCCATGCAGCGACCAGAGCCGCACCGCTCGAGCCATCCCAATTCTGGGCGGGGCTCTTCACGGACTTCAACAAGCCGTTCACCGGCAAGCCGGGATTCGAATGGCTGAGCCGCGACCCCGCTGAGGTTCAAAAATATCAGCAAGACCCGCAGGCCGGTTTTTCGTTCAGCAATGAACTTGTCAGTGATTTTTTCCAAGGCATGGCCGCATTACGCGATCCGGCACGTGAGGCGCGCATTCCGAAGGCATTACCGGTGCTGGTCATTCAAGGCGCACTGGATCCGGTGGGCGCGAACCTGCAGTCGACACAAGTCTTGCTCGACCGTTACAAGGCCTTGGGCATGTCACGCCTTGACCATCGCTTTTACGATGGCGCGCGCCATGAACTGCTGAATGAAACCAATCGCCAGGAAGTGCAGCGCGATGTCCTGGATTGGCTGAAGGGCATCGCCTGACTTGTCATTGCTGGTCCGGGTGGGCTTTGCGGCGCAATTACTTTCCGTTGATCGGGTGGTGAACGTGGCACGCCTGGCCCATTTACAATGCAGGCATGGATTTCACGAACGAGCAAACCGGTGTCATCAACAGTCAGGCCGCCAGCGTTGTCGTCAACGCGTTCGCCGGCACTGGCAAAACCACAACTCTTCGCGGGTATGCCGCCGCACGCCCGCGACGACGCCTCCTTTATCTTGCCTTTAACAAGGCCATGGCGACCGAGGCCGCGGACTCCTTTCCGGAGAATGTCGATTGCAAAACAATTCATTCACTGGCTTATAGTGCCTTTGGTCATCGCTTCAGGCACAAGCTTGGACAACTGCGCCCGACCGACATCATGCGTTACTACACGGACGTTAATCTCGCTGTGGCAGATGTTCTCGTCAAGACGATTGAAAGCTTCATGTATTCGGCCAATGCATCCGTCGGGCTGGATCATGTGCCGAGCGAACTCGCCCTGACGGATCGCCAGCGCATCGTCGGTGCCGCGCAGCACCTGTGGCACGATATGGCGGATCAAAACAAGCCGATCCCCTTGCCCCATGATGGTTACCTGAAGCTGTTTCAGCTTTCCCGGCCAGTATTGTCGAAGCGCTACGATGTCATCCTGCTGGACGAGGCACAGGATACCAATCCGGTTACGGCGGATATTGTCTTTAGCCAGGCATGCGGGAAGGTGCTAGTCGGCGACAAGCACCAGGCGATCTATGGATTCAGGGGGAATGTCAATGTCATGGATTTGCTGCCCGAGGCAGAGCAGCATTACCTCACGCAGTCCATGCGCTTCGGCCCCTTGGTCGCCAACGCTGCAACGACGCTCCTGACCTGTTTAAAAGGTGAAAACCATGTCATCGTCGGACGTGCCCGGATGGCAGCCCGGCCTGACTATATCGATTATTCCCGGCCTTTTGCCATCATCAGTCGTACCAACGCCGGCGTTTTTGCGCAAGCCATTCAGATGCTTGGCCAGCACAAGATCCATTTCGTCGGTGGTCTGCAGAGTTACCTGTTCGGGAAATTGCGGGATGTCTACAGCATGTGGATCGAAAAGAAAGAACAGGTACAGGACAGCTTCTATCGGGAGTTCCCCGATTTCGATGCGCTGGCAACCTATGGTCGGGACTCCGGAGACAAAGAGATATTGTCCCTCGTGTCCGTTGTCATCAGGTACCGGGAGAAACTGCCCGGTCTGATTGAACAGGTGATGCTCCATGCCTGTGAAAATCCCGAGGAGGCGCATGTGCTGTTAATGACGGCGCACCGATCAAAAGGCTTGCAGTTTGATCAGGTGGTACTCGATGACGATTTCCATGATCTGGTAGATAAAAGGGGCAAGCCGAATCGTACCGGGCACATGGATTTTGAGCAGGAGGTCAATCTGCTCTATGTTGCCATGACCCGCGCGAAGCAGGCCATACGGTTCAACAAACAATTCCTGGCATTCCTGCAGGCGGTGGACACGTGACACGTATTACGACTTCCGGGACGACGTAACGCTGCCCTCGCCGCATCTATAATGCGGTCTGAAAACATGCACAATCCTGGTTCGCTGCGCGGGTTGCACCCTGGACCAGATGCAGTCCGCATTGCACGCCGGCAACGTACTTTACGACTGGAAAAGAGTTTATGTAAGCCTTGGTTGTATCATGGCCTGCATTCTCAATCGATGGAGTTTCCATGCCTGATTCCACATTTCAAGCCGATGCCCGGCGCAGGAAGATCCTCGCGTTGACCCTCCTTGGCGGGATGGTTTCTTCCTTCTCGCTGCCAGGCAAAGCCGCCGACAAAACGCCTCTCATCATCGGCATTGATGGCGAATTCGGGCTTGCCAACAGCACCTCGGCCCAGGCAGTCGAGTTCGGCGTGCGTGTCGCGGTCACCGAAATCAATGAGGCGGGCGGTGTGCTGGGTGGCAGGCCGCTGGAAATCCTGACAAAGGATCATCGCTCGATGCCGGCGCGTGGAATTCGCAACATCGAAGAATTCGCTGCCATGCCAAATGTGGTCGCGGTATTTGGTGGACGCTTCAGTCCGGTCATCATCGAACAACTGCCCAAGCTGCGCGAGACAAAATTGCTGTTCATGGCGGTCTGGTCCTCGGCCGACGTCATTGTCGATAACGGCATGAAGCCAAGCTATATTTTCCGGCTGTCATTGCGCGACAGCCTTGCCATGCCGACCATGCTGAAAAGCGCGGAGGCGCGCGGCTTCAAAAATGTGGGACTGCTGTTGACCAATACCTCGTGGGGACGGAGCAACCTGGCTGCCGCGGAAAAGTACCTGGAGAGCGTGGATGGTCCCAAGATCGTCCAGACCACGTGGTACAACTGGCGTGACACGACCCTTGTCGATAAATACAACAAGCTGCACAATGCAGGCGCCAAGGCCGTGATCCTGGTGGCCAACGACGATGAAGCGGCGGTTCTGGTGCGCGAAGTCGCCGCCCTGCCGCCGGAGAAGCGCATTCCCATCATCAGTCACTGGGGCATCACCGGTGGCGAATTTGTCAAGCAGGCCGGCCCCGCGCTCAACGACGTTGACTTCTCGGTCATCCAGACCTTCAGCTTCTTTAATGCCGACAAACAGCCGCTGAACCAGTTCATGCGTACCGCGGCGAAGATATCGGATGTTCGCAAGGTGGACGATATCAATGCGCCGGTCGGTGTCGCGCACGCCTATGACATGATGCATATCCTGGCCCGCGCCATCAATCTTGCCGGTACTGCTGACCGCTCGGCGGTACGCGACGCGCTGGAGCGGTTACCGGAATACCGCGGTCTGATCAAGCGCTACAAACCGCCATTCACGCCCACCCGGCATGAAGCGCTCGGACCGGGTGAACTGATCATGGCCCGCTACCGGCACGATGGTGTGCTGGTGCCGACGAAGAAGTGATGCATGATTTTCCGTAGACCAGCCGCCGGCAGCCTCGCACGGCGCTTTGCCCTGGCAAGCGCCGCACTGGCGACGTTTGCTTTGATCTTGACGACTGCGTCCTCGTGGTGGCTGGTCACCCAGCAACATGGCGCGGCGATGCATATTCTTTCGCAGAAGGAAGTCGATTTTCATGCTGCGACGATGAGCTCCACCTTGCACGCAATCTCGTCACGCCTGTCGGAAGTCGCCAACAGCAGCATTCTGGCTACCGGGCTGGTCGACAGCGCGGGCCGCGAAACCTATATCACGCCCTATCTCAACAGCATCCGTCAGATCAACGGGGTGCCGATACAGGTGCTCTTTACCGATTTTTCCGGCAAGGAAATTTCAGGGAACAGCATTGCGCAATTCACTGACAGGGATATGCAGTGGCTGGTGCGTCATATCGACAGCGGCCGGCGCGGCGCGGACATTATCGAGGGGCCGAACGGGCCGGAACTGATCGGCGTTGAACTGCTGGTGTATGCGCGGACGCAAACACCCGAAGGTGCCTTACTCTACAAAATACTTTTGCGCGACTTGCAACCCAATGACATGGCGCGGCTGGCGTGGGGTACGGCGGCACCCGCGACGACGCGCACAAGCATTCCTGCAGTCAAGGTAGCGGTCAACTCGCCGCCCGTCTTCAAGCATCTGAATTTCCACATCGTCGAGCCGCCGCGCGAGACTTCGGCTGCGGACCTTGCACCGCAATTCGCCACAATCTTCATCATTGCGCTGGCACTGGCGGGCACGGTGCTGGTGCTCGGTTCCCGCCTCGCAGTCAAACTGACCAAGGACCTGCAAAAGCTGGAAGCGTTTTCACGCAGCGTGGTCAGCGAAGGCTTTAGCCGACAGCGTGCCGAACCCGGTCGCAGCACCGAGATCGCCAGTCTCGCCGGATCGATCAACCACATGCTGGATCGCCTGTACGAACAACATGCGGAATTGCAGCGGGAGCGTGAAAAATTTCTTCAACTGGCCAATACGATTCCCCAGCTTGCGTGGATCGCCAATTCGGATGGACGTATCCACTGGTATAACGATCGCTGGTATGAATATACCGGCACCAAACCCGAACAGATGGAAGGCTTGGGCTGGCAGTCGGTGCATGACCCGGCAATGCTGCCACACGTGATCGAACGCATGCAGGCAAGTATCGACACCGGACAGCCATTCCAGATGACTTTTCCGCTGCGCGGCGCGGATGGCGAATTCCGGCCGTTTTTCACGTCGGCCGCGCCCCTGCGGGACGGGGCAGGGCGGATCGTGCAATGGTTTGGCACCAATACCGATGTCTCGCAGATAGAACGTGCCGAACGCGCCGTACGTGAAAGCGAAGAGCGTCTGCGCGAGGGCCTAGTTGCTGCACGCATGGCGGTTTGGGATTGGGATCTCGGCAGCGGCCAGCTACGCTTTTCAGCGAATGCCGCCGACATTTTCGGCATCGCAACCATGGCAGACAATGCCGCATGGGATGCCGTACATCGCGAGGATTTGCCTGCGCTGCGCAAAGCAATCAATCAGGCCGTCCGGGAACGCAGTTATTTCGATCAGGTGGTCCGGATGATCCGCTCCGACACGGGCGCGCTCATCTGGGTCGAAGCCAGTGGCAAAATCATCAGCGACGATCAGGGCAATCCGCAATCGATGCGCGGCATCATGCTCGATGTAACGGTACGAAAACAAGCGGAAGAAGCATTGCGGATAGCCAATCGGCGCAAGGACGAGTTCCTTGCGATGCTCGCCCATGAATTGAGGAATCCCCTCGCGCCGATCAGCACAGCGGCGGAAATCCTCAAGATGGCGCATCCCGACCCGGAACGTGTGCGCCTCACCAGTGAAATCATCACCCGCCAGGTCGATCACATGACCAGTCTGATCCACGACTTGCTGGACGTCTCGCGCGTCACGCGCGGACTGGTGACGTTGGAGCGCGAGCCGGTCAGTACTGCCGAGGTCATCTCGGGAGCCGTCGAACAGGTGCGCCCACTGATCCAGTCGCGTAAGCACATGCTCAAGATCGGCCCGCTGAGCGAAGTCGCTTATGTGACCGGCGACCGCACGCGCCTGGTGCAGATCGTGTCCAACCTGTTGAACAACGCCGCCAAATATACCGCCGAAGGCGGCGACATCATCATCGCCGTCGGCCTGAATGCCGATACGGTCGACATCAGCGTCCGGGATACGGGAATCGGCATTTCGTCCGACCTGTTGCCGCATGTGTTTGAACTGTTCACCCAGGCCGAACGCTCGCCCGATCGTTCGCAAGGTGGACTCGGACTTGGGCTGGCGCTGGTACGCAGCCTGGTCGAACTGCATGGTGGCAGCGTCGACGCCTACAGCGAAGGAACAGATCGGGGAAGTTTGTTTACGGTGCGCCTGCCGCGCCTCGCAATGCAGGACCTGGTCGGTGCGCTGAAGCCGGAAGCGGCGGTACATGCGAAGCGTCCAACGGTAGCGTGTGAACTCATGATTGTTGATGACAACATCGACGCGGCGCGCAGCCTTGCGGTCCTGATGGAAGCGGAAGGACATCGTGTCACGGTCGAACATCGCGCCGACAAGGCACTGGAAACGGCGCGGCGGCAGCCTCCGCAAGTGTTCCTGCTCGATATCGGACTGCCTGAAATGGACGGTTATACGCTGGCCGCCAAATTACGCGAAATGCCCGAAACCCGTGATGCCTTGCTGATCGCGGTGACCGGTTATGGGCGCAAGGAAGACCGCGAAAAGTCGGAAACCGCCGGCTTCGACTACCACATTGTTAAGCCCGCGACGCGGGAAGAGGTGGCGGCAATTCTCGCGCAGGGACGGCGCGAGCAGAAATACGCAAGCTGAGGGCTGGACCTCTGTAGCGGGAATCTGGATCGGGAGCCGTAATAAATATGGGCGAATGAGCCGAGCTTCGCGGCGCGTCACATGAGAGTTGATTTTACGCAATAGACTTTGCAAGCCGACGTTTTATTGTGGCGAGACTCGGTATTTCCATTGGCATTTCAACTCCTTGAGCGCAGACATGTTTACTGCACTCAAGGCCGTTAAGTCCCCAAGTCGGCATGTCGCGTTAGCCTGTGCAGGCGGGCTCGCTTTCGTGTGTCCGGAAACGCCGCTCCATTTAACAATCAGGGAGCCATAACCTTGAACGCCCGTGTCTTGCTCGTCACATCCGAAGCTGTTCCACTCGTAAAAACCGGCGGGCTCGCCGATGTCATTACCTCTCTTGCACGGGCACTGCGCCGGCGCGGAGTCGATGCAAGCGTACTGATGCCAGGCTACCCTGCGGCGATGGACCGCGCAAAGGATGTACAGGTGGTCGGGGACCTGATCTCACTTCCCGGCGGGCCCGGACGCCTGTTACGCGGCACAATGCCCGACAGCGACGTGCCTGTCCTGCTGCTCGACACAGCATGCATCGCAACGCGCACTGCCAACCCCTACGTCGACCATCATGGCCAGGAGTTTGCCGACAATGCCTTGTGCTTCGCCTCGCTGGCGCATGCCGCTGTCAGCATCTGCGCAGGCGAGACTGCGCTTCCGGCGCCGCATATCGTGCATGCCAATGACTGGCATGCCGGCCTGATTCCGGCATTGCTGCGCCTGCGCGGGATAAGGGAGGTCGGCACACTGCTGACGATTCACAATCTGGCGTTCCAGGGCAATTACCCGATGGACCTTGCGGCGGCGCTCGGTATCCCGGCGCACATGCTGACCCCCGATGAACTCGAATTCTGGGGCAAGCTAAGCTTCCTCAAAGCCGGTATCCGGCATGCCGACCGCATATCGACCGTGAGCCAGTCCTATGCCAGCGAAATCCTCACACCGCGCTTCGGCCATGGAATGGACGGCTTGCTGAATGCACGCAAGGACGACCTCGTTGCGATTCGCAATGGCGTCGACCTCGATGCCTGGGACCCGGCGACCGACAGCTTGATTGCGCGCCCGTTCAGCCTTTCCGACATGCGTGGAAAAAGTGGCTGCAAGCGCGACCTGCAGCATTTGTTCAATCTGCCGATCGACCCTTTCGCCCCCATTCTTGCCATCGGCAGCAGGATTACCCATCAGAAGATGGCGGATGTCGCCCTGGCGTCGCTACCAGAAGTATTGCATCGCTATCCGCGCGCCCAGCTTGCCGTGATCGGGCGTGGCGACCGGGAATATGAACAAGGTTTTGTGGCGCTGGAGGAGCAATTTCCGGAGCGCGTCAGTGTCTACATCGGCTACGACGAACGGCGTGCACATGCATTGCACGCCGGTGCCGATATGCTGTTGCACGGCACACGCTTCGAGCCATTCGGCCTGACCCCTTTGTATTCGATGCGCTATGGCACCATCCCGATCGCCTCTCGCGTCGGCGGCATGATCGATTCCATCAGTGACAGCGGCCTGGCCGGCGGGACGCCGGAAAACGCCAATGGCATCTTGTTCGACGGCGAAACGGCGGAAGACATGATCGCCGCAGTCAGTCGGGCGTTCGAGTTATATGCGCGACCAAATGAATGGCATCGCATGCAGCGCAACGCGATGTCGGCAAACTTTTCCTGGGACCAGCCTGCTGACGACTACATGGCGGTTTATAAAGAGATCGCGCCTGACGCGGCCGGCGAACTGTTCGCGCCGGTGATGGAGCCGCTGGTCGATGAAGTGCCGCAATACATGACTGCCTGAGACGGCGTACGTGGCCACGCGGGCGCGGTAATTATCGTTTTGTGCGCTTCGATGAACGCAGCGAAGAATTATCTTCCGAAGCGTGGCAAAATCCGCATGCGGCCACTGACCCGCGCAACGCGCAAGCTTCAATGACGGCAGTCTCATCGACATGGTGTTGATGCTGATCAATGATGGACATGATCCCTCGCCGTTCAGTTTTCCGGAGCCACCGCGCACATGGCATTTACTGCTCGACAGCGCGCTGGATGAGTCGCAGAATCGCGAGATCACGGAAATACCATTGAAGTGCAGGACCCCAATACGACGGTGTTCGGCACGCGCATTCCCAAGGCCTTGCGCAAAATCAATTGCAACGGGCATCGATCTTGCGTATCAAACGTGCCGAGGCAAATTACCCCTCGGCCATTCGATATGTAATGTGCTTGCAACCGGAACATATGTTTCCTTGCCGTATCTTCCTTTGACTTTGTTCAAGCTCTTCTACGGAAACACGTGTTCTCCTTTAGGTCATACACATTACCTGTGTAATCGAACAATTCTTCAAGGTTAAATAAATATGAAAGCAATGATTCTCGCTGCCGGTAAAGGCACTCGTGTACGTCCGCTGACTTATGACCTGCCGAAACCCATGATTCCAGTACTCGGCAAACCCGTCATGGCCTATATCGTCGAGCATCTTGCAAAGTGCGGGGTGCAGGACATCATGGTCAATGTCAGCTACCTGCATGAAAAGATTGAGAGCTATTTCGGTGAAGGCAGCCAGTTTGGCGTACGCATTGGCTACTCGTTCGAAGGTTACATGACGGAAAGTGGCGAGGTTATTCCGGAAGCACTTGGCTCTGCCGGCGGAATGAAAAAGATTCAAGAGTTTGGTAGGTTTTTCGATGAAACCACGATCGTGCTGTGCGGCGATGCAATTATCGACCTCGACATCAATGCGGCCATCGCCGAACACAAGCGTAAAGGTGCGATCGCCAGCGTGATTACACGTGAAGTTCCCTGGGACAAGGTTTCCGATTATGGCGTCGTTGTCAGCGACGCAGATGGCCGTATCCAGAAGTTTCAGGAAAAGCCCAAGCGCGAAGACGCCTTGTCGAACCAGGTCAGTACAGGTATCTATATTTTCGAGCCGGAAGCGATCGACATGATCCCGTCGGGCGAAGTCTTCGATATCGGCTCGCAGCTATTCCCGTTGCTGGCAGAAAAGGGTATGGCCTTCTATGCGTTGAACCACGACTTCCAGTGGCTGGACATCGGCAGCGTTACCGATTATTGGGGTGTCTTGCAAAGCCTGATGACCGGAGAGATTCCGAAGATGCAGGTGCCGGGCGAACAGGTACGTCCGGGCGTGTGGGTGGGACTCAACACGCGCATCGACTGGGAGGACACGATCATCACTGGCCCGGTGTACATCGGCGCGGGTTGCCATATCGAAGCCGGCAGCAAGATTCTCGGCCCGACCTGGATCGGCCATGGCAGCCATATCTGCGCAGGCGCGACGGTGACACGCAGCATTCTGTTTGAATACACGCGTGTACTGCCTGAGGCGAACCTGCATGAACTGATCGTATGCAACGAGTATGCGGTCGATCGCGACGGCAACATGTCGCGGTTTTCCGAGGAAGAAGACCTCGGGTTGAATAATGCGCGGGATCGTCGCTATGCGCGTCGGACCAAGGACTCGGCGGATGCCGCGGACGAGGTGGAAATGGACGCTGACGCTGACGTTGATGCAGCGCCGCTTGGCGTGGCGGCATCGGCTGAGCAGTCGAAGCTGTCATATGCGCAGTAAGTGCGGGGTTTCGCGCCGCATCCGTTGCGCCGCGCGAATCCTGGCAGCGTGAATGCGGTGCATGATATTCCTTCCCCTTCAAGGCAGTCCGCGGAAAGGGGAAGGGACTACAACACACTTCACTTGCTGCCGAACCTGTCCTAAGCCTGCAAAAAGCAAAACCCGCTGACCTCCAGCATCACCGAGCGGTTATCGATGCGTGCATGCCTTCCGAATACCATCTCGCCAAACTGCATCGACGTTACCTTCTTCGGGGTCACATCCATATTAAAAAAACAAATCATCTCGCGATCCTCCTGCTTGCGCGAGAACGCGAGCACGCCTTCCGGGGCATCGATGAGTTGAATGCTCCCCTTGTCCAGTTCCGGATGCGTTTTGCGTAATGCCAGCACTTCGCGCGCAAACTTCAGTACCGAGTCCGGCTGTTCTTCCTGGCGTTCGACGTTCATGTCGATATGCACGGGATCGACCGGCAGCCACGGTTCGGCTTCCGTAAATCCACCGTGGCGCGCGTTGGCCCACGGCATGGGGGTGCGGCAGCCGTCACGCCCCTTGAATTTTGGCCAGAAGGTAATGCCGAACGGATCCTGCAAACGTTCGAACGGCACGTCCGCCTGCGGCAATCCCAATTCTTCGCCCTGGTACAGGCAGATGTCGCCGCGCATCGCAAACAACAGGGCCAGCATTTCCTTCGCCGTCTCATCGCGGTCGCGACCGTTTTGCCAGCGCGTCGCCACGCGCGGCTTGTCATGATTGCTCAATGCGTAGCAGGCCGCACCCGGCGTCCTGATACTGTCTTCCAGTGTCGTGATCACATTGCGCACATGTGTCGCGCTGCTGTCCGGTCCCATCATCGAAAAGCTGTATGCGGAATGCAGGCGGCCCGGATGCGTGTACTGCCCCATCAGTTTCAGTGCATCATGCCCGCCGACTTCGGCAAGACTGAACGCGCCGTAGGCATCGAGCAGCTTGCGGATCTTTTCCAGGAAGGGCAGCATCTCCGGCCGCGCCTGATCGTACACGTGCAGCTGAAAGCCATACGGATGCAGCGCCGCGCTGGTATCTTCGCGCGGCGGGTTATTGCGCAGCAGCAGGTCCTGGAAGATGTGGTTGCAGGCATCAAAGCGAAAGCCCGATACACCCATGTCGAGCCAGAAGTCCATTTCCGCGAGCACAGCGTTCTGCACATCGGGATTGTGCATGTTGAGGTCGGGCTGGCTGGAGAAGAAGGAATGGAAATAATACTGGCGACGCTCGGCATCCCAGCGCCAGGCCGTACCACCGAAGACCGATACCCAATTGTTGGGCGGGCTGCCGTCCGGTTTCGGATCGGCCCACAGATACCAGTCCGACTTGCCATTTTGCTTCGCACGGCTTTGCTTGAACCAGCTGTGCTCTTCCGACGTATGCGAGATCACCATGTCGACGATCACGCCGAGTTTCAGCGCCTTCGCGCGCTTCATCAGATTCTTGAAGTCGTCCATCGTCCCGAAGATGGGATCGACCGCGCGGTAGTCGGCTACGTCATACCCGAAATCCTTCATCGGCGACTTGAAGAAGGGACTGATCCAGATGGCGTCGACACCAAGGCTTTTAATGTAGGAAAGCTTTTGTTCGATACCGGCCAGGTCGCCGATGCCATCGTTATTGGAGTCGCAGAAGCTGCGCGGATATACCTGATAAATAATCATTGGCTGTCTCACAAAACAAGTGCGCCCAAGTGTGTGTGTGGCATTGCGCCGCAGGCAGTGAAAGCCCGCTTGCACAAAGGGCGCGTTCAATCTTTTGTTGCCGCCCGGCGTGTCACAGGCGGTTGTCTCATCGTCGAAGTCGGACAAGACCGGAAATTACTCCCCGCCTTGTACTTTCTGTGCTTTCGGAATGGATGCGACCATGAACCACACTATCTGTTGCTTCGAGGAATTTCGCAATGTCGTATAGGCAAGAAGATGCTGATTTGTGCCCTGTGCGCAACTTTCGCTGCAGTACATCTGCAGCTGATATGCGGACAGCCACGGGAAGGGTCGGCAAACTTGCGATTTATGAATGCCTGTTTGCGAACAAATTGCCGTTTTGAGTGCTCTATCTGAAAAGATCGCAGGCCGTCTGCCGGAGTCCGGCTGGTCGGCTCTTTTTATACCTGGGACCAGTTCACAACAATGCCAATAATGCCAACGACGCCAATTACGCAGATTACGACGCCTTTTCTCCCCAGAATCTATTATGTCGACCCGCGCCTCGCGGGGCCGTCGACCGAATTTGAAAACGTCCTGCAGCGATGCGTGGCGATGGGCTTCGATCACGTGCTCATACCGCAACCCGCATCGGAAGAATCGTTGCGACAACTGGCCCAGGCTTGCGCGCAACGGCAACTCCGCCTGCTGGTCGACTTTGACGCCGGCAGCCTTGGCGCCGATGAAGCGCTGGCAGCAACGCATCCGAACTGGTTTTCCGCCGCCGGGCATGACGATGACTTGCCGGACCCCCGACGTACCCAACCTTTGCGAACGACGCCCCGGCTTCGCTATGAGGACCCGGCGGTCATGCAGGAAGTCGCGGCGTACTGGCATCCGCGCATGCAGGCAATGCTCGAAGCCGGTGTGGCGGGCTTTCGCTGCATCCAGATCGCGGGGCCCAACGTGTCGTTCTGGTGCCGCTTGATCAAGCTGGTGCGCGACGGCGCGCAGGCAAGCGGCAAGCCTGTGCGGTTCCTCGCATGGACACCGGGCTGCACGCCGGAACAGATTGATGCGCTGGCCGGTTGCGATTTCGATGCGAGCTTTTCATCAGGAGCATGGTGGGACTACCGTTCGCGCTGGCTGGTCGAGGAACAGCAGCGGCTTTCGCGCATCGGCCCGGCAATTGCGTTTCCCGACAGCCCCGATGAGCCTGTCATCGGACGCGTTGCCGGCAACGAAGACGCCCCGGTGCAACAGCAAATCTATCGCCGCGCATTGCGGCTGGCCGCAGCCGCCGGCAACGGCATCCTGATTCCCATGGGATTCGAGTTCGGCGCCTCCGGTCTCACCGCGACAATCCCCGGCAACCGGCCGGATGCGCTGCCGCAGGTACAGGCCAATGCGCCTTTCGATCTGTCGGCGGAGATTGCCGAAGTCAATGCGTTCATCGCTGGCAATGGCGCGGCCTGTTACGGACAGCCGGTACGTCTGCTGAGCAGCGTCGACGCCGACATCGCGGTCCTGCTGCGTGAGGAAGCCGAGAAGAGCGCATCCGGCAGAGCGCTGATGATGGTGGCGAATGCCGATGCACTGCACAGTTGCGTCCTTCATGAGAGCCAGTTGCTGGAACGCGCCGACGGTTATGTTCGCTATCAACGGCTGTGGCCGCACGGCGAGCCCGGGCAGGGCAACCCGCAGCCGCAAACACAAACGCATCCGCTGGAAATCGGCGGTGCGGAGTTCCAGTTGTTTGCCGCACATCGCATTCCGCCCATCCTGCTGCCGGTGCAGCGCGGCAAGCAGTTCATCACCGCCGCCGCGCGTTCGCCGCGCATTGCCATTGAAGCGATTGAGCCGGCGGTCGATGGCGGCAAGTTTCCGGTCAAGCGGACGATCGGCGATTCGGTGACCATCGAAGCCGACGTCTTTGTCGATGGTCATGACAAGCTGGCGGTGGCCGTATTGTGGCGACCGGCCGATGAGGCGGAGTGGCGAGAGATTCGCATGCATCCGACCGAAAACGATCGCTGGGCCGCATCGCTGCCATTGACCCGCATCGGCCGTTACCTATTCACCATCGAGGCATGGCGCGATGCCTTTGCCACCTACCGCGACGAGCTGGAAAAGAAAACCACCGCCGGCCTGAATGTCTCGCTGGAACTGGAAGAAGGACGCCTGCTGGTCGAATCCGCGCTGGCCCATGCGGAGCAAGCCGATATTGGCGCGGCGCTGCCGACATTGAGGGCGCTCGCCAAGTCGCTCAAGGTGACGCAGACCCGCGACCAGGCCAAGGCCGCATCGAAAGATGCGGAAAGGATCGCGGCGCTGCTGTCCGAACCGACCGCCGAAGCAATGCGCCTGGCCGATGCGCGGCCCTTCGTCGTGCGTAGCGAACCGGTGATGCGGATCGACGTGGAACGCCGCGCGGCGCGTTTTTCGAGCTGGTATGAACTGTTTCCCCGTTCACAGAGCGGCGACCCGGTGCGGCACGGCACATTCGCCGACGTCGAAAAGCGTCTGCCCGCGATCCAGGCGATGGGCTTCGACACGCTGTACTTCACGCCCATCCACCCGATCGGCAAGAAGCACAGGAAAGGCCGCAACAACAGCCTGACGCCGGGGCCGGACGATCCGGGCAGCCCGTACGCAATCGGCTCCGAGGAAGGCGGCCATGATGCGATCCATCCGCAACTTGGCACGCTGGACGATTTCCGGCATTTGCGGGAGGAAGCGGCGCGTCATGGGCTGGAGCTTGCGCTCGACTTTGCGATCCAGTGTTCACCCGACCATCCCTGGCTGAAGGAACATCCGGAATGGTTTGCATGGCGTCCCGACGGGTCGATCCGCTACGCGGAAAATCCGCCGAAAAAATATCAGGACATCGTCAACGTCGATTTCTATGCGGAAGGCGCGATACCCGGCCTGTGGATCGCGCTGCGCGATGCGGTGCTGTTCTGGGTCAGGGAAGGCGTGCGCGTATTCCGCGTCGATAATCCCCACACCAAGCCGTTGCCGTTCTGGGAGTGGATGATCGGCGATATCCGCGGCCGCTATCCGGATACCATCTTCCTGTCGGAAGCCTTCACCCGACCGAAGATGATGTACCGTCTCGCCAAGGTAGGCTATTCGCAGTCGTACACGTACTTCACCTGGCGCAATACCAAGGAAGAGTTCATCGAGTACATGACCGAACTGTCGACGACCAATGTGAAGGAATACTTCCGGCCGCATTTCTTTGTCAATACCCCCGACATTAATCCGGTCTTCCTGCAAAAGTCGGGGCGGCCCGGTTTCCTGATCCGTACCGCGCTGGCCACCACCTTGTCCGGCTTGTGGGGCATGTATAGCGGTTTCGAGTTGTGCGAAGCGACGCCGGTACCGGGCAAGGAAGAATACCTGGATTCGGAAAAATACGAGATTCGTGCCTGGGACTGGCAGCGTCCCGGCAATATCATTCATGAGATCACGCAGCTCAATCGCATCCGTTCCGAGAACCCGGCACTGCAGACCCACCTCGGGATACGCTTCCTGAATGCGTCGAATGACAATATCTTGTTCTTCGTCAAGTCCACGCCCCCTGCTGACAGCTGTCAGCATTTCGGTGACAACGTGATAATGGTAGCCATTAACCTGGATCCGTTCGCGGCGCATGAAGCGACGCTGGAACTGCCGCTATGGGAATTCGGCATTGCCGACGACGGAACACTGGAGGCCGATGACCTCGTGACCGGCGCGCGCATCGCCTGGCATGGCAAGTTCCAGCCACTGCGGCTGGATCCGTTTGTTTGTCCGTATGCCATCTGGCGCGTTAGACACAAGGGAGCATAAGCATGGATCGCCGCAAGACAGCCCGTCCGACTACTGGTACGGCCACCGTCATATCGCCCAAGCGTTTCAGCGATGATCTGCACTGGTATAAGGATGCGGTCATTTACCAGGTGCACGTCAAGTCTTACTTCGATTCCAACAACGACGGCATCGGCGATTTTGCCGGCCTAATCGACAAGCTCGACTATATTGCGGATCTTGGCGTCAATACGATCTGGCTGCTGCCGTTCTATCCGTCGCCGCGCCGTGACGACGGCTATGATATTGCCGAGTACCGCGGTGTCCATCCCGATTACGGCACCATGGCCGATGCGCGCCGCTTTATCGCGGAAGCGCACCGGCGCGGCCTGCGCGTCATTACCGAACTGGTCGTCAACCATACCTCGGACCAGCATCCCTGGTTTCAGCGGGCGCGCAAGGCCAAGCCCGGCTCGGCGGCACGCAATTTTTATGTCTGGTCCGATAACGACCAGGCGTACAGCGGCACGCGCATCATTTTTTGCGACACCGAAAAATCCAACTGGACCTGGGACCCGGTTGCCAACGCGTTTTACTGGCACCGTTTCTATTCGCACCAGCCGGACCTGAACTTCGACAATCCGCAAGTGCTGAAAGCCGTGCTGAGCGTGATGTCGTTCTGGCTCGATCTTGGCGTCGATGGCCTGCGGCTGGACGCCGTGCCTTACCTGATCGAGCGCGAAGGCACCAGCAATGAAAACCTGCCGGAGACGCATGCCATTCTCAAGCGCATTCGCGAAGAACTGGACCGCACCTTCCCGGGCAGGATGTTGCTGGCCGAAGCCAACATGTGGCCCGAGGACGTGCAGCAGTATTTCGGCGATAACGATGAATGCCACATGGCCTTCCATTTCCCGCTGATGCCCCGTATGTACATGGCAATCGCCCAGGAAGACCGCTTTCCGATCGCGGATATCCTGCGGCAGACCCCGGAGATTCCGAAGGACTGCCAGTGGGCGATTTTCCTGCGCAACCATGACGAGCTGACGCTGGAAATGGTGACCGACCGCGAGCGCGACTACCTGTGGAACCACTACGCGTCCGAGAAGCGCGCGCGGATCAACCTCGGCATCCGCCGCCGGCTGCTGCCGCTGCTGGAACGCGATCGCCGCCGCGCCGAACTGCTCAATAGCTTCCTGCTGTCGATGCCCGGCACGCCGGTCCTCTACTATGGCGACGAAATCGGCATGGGCGACAACATCCATCTGGGCGACCGCGATGGCGTGCGTACGCCAATGCAATGGACACCCGATCGTAACGGCGGCTTCTCGCGCGCCGACCCTGCCCGGCTGGTCCTGCCACCGATCATGGATCCGATGTATGGCTATGAAGCGGTCAACGTCGAAGCGCAGATGGGTGATCCGTATTCGTTGCTGAATTGGATGCGTCGCATGCTGGCGGTGCGCAAGCAGCATTGCGCATTCAGCCGCGGATCGCTGAGCCTGCTGAATCCGAGCAACCGCCGTATTCTTGCCTACCTGCGCGAATACCGTCCCGAAGAGGGTGACGCCACCGAAACCATCCTGTGCGTGGCGAACGTATCGCGCTCCGCGCAGGCGGTCGAACTCGACCTGTCGAGCTATGCCGGGCAAGTGCCGCTGGAAATGATCGGTGGCTCGGCATTTCCGCCGATCGGCCAGCTGCCCTATCTGCTGACGTTGCCGCCTTACGGCTTTTACTGGTTCCTGCTGGCGACCAAGACCCGCATGCCTGCATGGCATACGCCCGCGCCCGAACCGCTGCCGGAACTGGCGACGCTGGTGCTGCGGCAAGACATCATGGAAATCCTCGACCCGCCACGGCGCGCCATCCTGGAAAGCGAGGCCTTGCCTGCCTATCTGCCAAAACGGCGCTGGTACGCGGGCAAGCAGGAAAAACTGCGCTCGGTGCGCATTGCAATGGCGACCGGTCTGCCTGCTTCGCAGGCCCGTCCCAACGTCATGCCCACCATGCTGGCGGAAATCGAAACCAAAACCGCGCATGGCACCGAGCGCTACCTGATGCCGCTCGGCTTTATCCGGGAAGAAGACATTGTCACCGCACTGCCGCAGCAGCTCGCGCTTGCGCGGGTGCGTCGCGGCCGCAACGTCGGATTGCTGACCGACGGCTTCGTGCTCGACTCCTTTGCTTACGTCATCGTCGAATTATTGCGGGCGCAAGCAAAGCTTGCCTCGGAAGACGGCGAGATCTGTTTCATCCCGACCGGGGAGCTGGACAGGATCGATATCGGCAAGGAACCGACGGTGCGGCGCATGTCGGCCGAACAATCCAACAGTTCGCTCATCCTTGAAGATGCGATGGTGCTCAAGGTGATCCGCCACATCCAGCCCGGCGTCCATCCGGAAGCGGAGATGGGCCGTTATCTCACCTCGCTCGGCTACGCCAATGCACCGCCCATGCTGGGCGAGGTCACGCGCATCGCCACCGATGGCACGCCGTACACGATGATCATGCTGCAGCGCTTTATTCACAATCAGGGCGACGCATGGCAATGGATACTCGACACGCTGACACGCTGGATCCAGCAGACCACGATCACGGAAACGATCAGTGGTACCGAGACGACCACCGAACTGGCGGAGATGTCCAACCCGGGTGACGATCTGGTCGAAATTTCTGCGGTGCTTGGCCGTCGCCTCGGCGAAATGCACAACGCTCTGGCGACACCAACCGACAATCCGGATTTCGCACCGGAGGCCGCGACTGCCGATGATGCAGAGGAATGGGCAGTTGGCGCACGCCGTCAGATCGAGGCGGCGTTTGCCGTCATGGCAAGCACGAAGGCGTGGAGCAATGATGCGGAAGCCAAGCGTGTTGAGCGCCTGATTGCTCAGCGCGAGCGCGTCCTCGAACGTGTCGATGCATTGGCGGCGGCCGGTGTCGGCACATTGCGTATCCGTATCCATGGTGATTTCCACCTTGGCCAGGTGCTGGTAGCGCAAGGCGACGTCTACATCGTCGACTTCGAAGGCGAACCCGCCAAACCGCTTGACCAGCGTCGCGGAAAATCCAGCCCGCTGCGCGATGTCGCCGGCCTGTTGCGCTCGTTCGACTATGCCGCTGCGTTTGCCGGCACGTCGGGACCGGCCGATCTGAGCGAATCGGCGGAGTTGCGCAAGCAGCAGATCCTGCGCGAGTTCGGTCCGATTTGCCAGAACGCCTTCCTGCGCGGTTATCACGACGCGGTGTCGAACGGGCCGATGCAGATGTCCGAAGCGGCCGAGCGCAGCCTGACCCAGTTGTTCGTTCTTGAAAAAGCCGCATACGAGGTGTGCTATGAGGCCGCCAATCGTCCGACATGGATTCCGGTACCGGTCAATGGCTTGGCGAAAATCGCTGACCAGCTATTAGGCACTGCGGATACACCGGGCACCACCGGCACCACCGGCACCACCAGTACTACCGGCACTACAGAAGGAGAACAGTCGAATGACTGACCGCATTGAAGAATTGACCGACGTGCACCAGAAGACGCTTGACGCCGTTTTGCAAGGCCGCCTGTCCGACCCCTTTGCCTTGTTCGGCCCGCATCGCATGGAGGATCGCACGGTGGTACGCACCTTCCAGCCGGGCGCGCGCGCGGTGGACATCGTTACCCGCGTGCCGGGCAATGACGCGGCCGGCGAGCTGATCGAATCCTTGTATAACGTCAACCAGACAGGTTTGTTCATCAGCGCGGCGCCAGCCTCCATCAGCGGCGACAATTATCTGTTACGCATTACCTGGCCTACGACATCCGGCGGCGAGCATGTGCAGTACACGGAAGATCCTTACAGCTTCGGTCTGCTGCTAGGTGACCTCGATATCCATTTGCTGGCCGAAGGCAATCACCGCGAACTCGGACGGTGCCTTGGTGCCAACCCGATGGTGATCGACGGTATGGCAGGCACCCGCTTTGCGGTATGGGCGCCCAATGCGCGCCGCGTATCGGTGGTCGGCGATTTCAATTCCTGGGACGGACGGCGCCATCCGATGCGCCGGCGCATCGAAGCCGGGGTCTGGGAATTGTTCATTCCGCGTGTTCGCAGCGGTGCCCGCTACAAATATGAGATTGTCGGCGCCGATGGCAACGTACTGCCGCTGAAGGCCGATCCGGTCGCACGCGCCACCGAAGCGCCGCCATCGACCGTTTCCGTCGTCGCCTCCGATGTGCCGTTCCGCTGGACCGACGATGCCTGGATGGCTGAGCGCGCCCGTCGTCACGATATCACTGCACCGATGTCGGTCTATGAGGTCCATGCCGGCTCCTGGCTGCGCATTCTGGAAGAAGAAAACCGCAGCCTGAACTGGCACGAACTGGGCGATCGCCTGATTCCCTACGTTACCGGCATGGGATTCACGCATATCGAATTCTTGCCGATCATGGAGCACCCGTTCGGCGGCTCCTGGGGTTACCAGCCGCTCGGCCTGTTTGCGCCCAGCGCACGTTTCGGTTCGCCGGCCGGCTTTGCTTCCTTTGTCGACCGCTGCCATGCGGCAGGCATCGGCGTGATCCTCGACTGGGTACCCGCGCATTTTCCCTCGGACGAACACGGACTGGCGCGTTTCGATGGCACCGCGCTGTACGAACACCAGGACCCGCGCGAAGGCTTTCACCAGGACTGGAATACGCTGATCTACAATCTCGGCCGCAATGAAGTGTGCGGCTTTCTGATCGCCAGCGCGCTGGAGTGGCTGGAGCACTACCATGTCGATGGCATCCGCGTCGACGCCGTCGCCTCCATGCTGTATCGCGACTACAGCCGCAACGCCGGTGAATGGATACCCAATATCCATGGTGGCCGGGAGAACCTGGAAGCGGTGGCTTTCCTGCGCAATCTCAACCAGGTGATACGCCAGCGCTGTCCGGGCGCGGTGATGATCGCCGAAGAGTCGACCGCCTGGCCCGGCGTCTCCGCCCCGGTCGAAGAGGGTGGGCTCGGATTCACGCACAAGTGGAACATGGGCTGGATGCACGACACCTTGCGCTACATGTCCTATGACCCGCTGTATCGCCAGCACCATCATCACGACATGACGTTCGGCCTGATCTACGCATTCTCGGAAAAATTCGTGCTGCCGATATCGCATGACGAGGTGGTGCATGGCAAGGGCTCGCTGCTCAACAAGATGCCCGGCGCCGATGTCACGCAACGGCTGGCGAACCTGCGCGCTTATCTGGGCTTCATGTGGACCCATCCGGGCAAGAAACTGCTGTTCATGGGCTGCGAGTTTGCCCAGGAGAAGGAATGGAACCACGACGCTTCGCCAGAGTGGAACCTGCTTGACGATCCGCGCCACCGTGGCGTGCAACGGCTGGTGCGCGACCTGAACCGCGTGTATGCGGCCGAGCCGGCACTGCATAAGACGGACTACGCATCCGAAGGCTTTGCATGGGTGATCGGCGACGACAATTCCAACAGTGTCTTTGCCTATCTGCGCAAGGGCAATGAAGGCGATGCCCCCTTGCTGATTGTGCTGAACATGACTCCTGTCATGCGCGACGGCTATCGCATTGGTGTGCCGGAAGGACCAGGATTCAAGGTGGCGAGCTGGCGCGTCGTCCTCAATTCGGATGCGGACGTGTATGGCGGCACGGGCGTCGACCGGGTCGAGTCTTTCGAAGTCGACAACCATCCGGCGCATGGCATGGCGCAATCCCTGGTATTGCGGCTGCCGCCGCTGTCCGCGATCGTCCTCAAGCCTGCACACTGAACATGGTCAGTGTCCCGCTTCCCTTGCCTGCAATCGAACCGGGCGCATCGTATCCACTAGGTGCCACCTACGACGGCGAAGGAACCAACTTCGCCGTCTTTTCCGCCCATGCGGTCAAGATGGAGCTCTGCTTCTTCGATCCCAGTGGCAGGCACGAAGTCGCGCGCTGCGCGCTGCCGGAATGCACAGATGAAGTCTGGCATGGCTACCTGCCAGGCGTGCATGCGGGCGTGTTGTATGGCTACCGCGCCTATGGGCCGTACCAGCCCGACCAGGGACATCGCTTCAATCCGAACAAACTGCTGCTCGACCCCTATGCCAGAATGCTGCGCGGCCAGGTGCGCTGGAGCGATAGCTTATATGGCTATCGTTTTCATTCACCGCGCGCCGACCTGTCATTCGATCATCGCGATAGCGCACTGTCAATGCCGAAGGCGGTCGTCACGGATGCCAGCTTTCACTGGCATGGCGACAAGCCGCCCGCCGTGCCGTGGGAAAAGACGGTGATCTATGAAACCCATGTGCGCGGCATGACGCAGCTTGCCGAGGCGATTCCCGCTGGTGAGCGCGGGACGTTTTCCGGACTGGCGAATCCCTGCATCATCGATCATCTCGTCAAGCTGGGCATCACGGCGGTCGAGCTGTTGCCGATCCATGCGATCCTGCAGGACCGACGGCTGGTCAGCAACGGCCTGAGCAATTACTGGGGCTACAACACCCTGTCGTTCTTTGCGCCCGAGCCGCGTTATCTCGCGAGCGGCGCGCTCAACGAATTGCGGCACGCGGTGCGCCGGCTTCATGCAGCGGGCATCGAAGTCATTCTCGATGTGGTCTATAACCACACCTGCGAAGAAGGCGAGCTGGGGCCGACGATGTCGTTTCGCGGATTTGACAATGCCAGCTATTACCGCCTGCATGCGGACAACCGTCGCCACCATATCAACGATACCGGCTGCGGCAATACGCTGAACATGTCGCACCCGCGTGTGATCCAGATGGTGATGGATTCGCTGCGCTACTGGGTACAGGAATTCCATATCGACGGCTTCCGCTTCGATCTGGGCGCGACACTCGGACGTGAACAACACGGCTTCGATCCGGGAGCCGGATTTTTCGACGCCTTGCTGCAGGACCCGGTGCTGGCGAGAGTAAAGCTGATTTCCGAACCCTGGGATATCGGTCCGGGTGGTTATCAGGTTGGTAATCATCCGGCAGGCGTGGCCGAATGGAATGACCGTTTCCGCGACGATGTGCGTAGTTTCTGGCGCGGCGATGCCGGCATGCGCGGCGCAGTGGCCGGGCGCCTGCTCGGCTCGGCGGACTTGTTCAATCATCATCGCCGTCGCTCCTGGGCATCGGTCAACTTTGTGACAGCACATGACGGATTTACGCTGCAAGACCTGGTGAGCTATCAGCATAAATATAACCAGGCCAACGGCGAAGACAATCGCGATGGCACTAACGAAAACCGCAGTGCCAACTGGGGCAAGGAAGGGCCGACCCATGACCGTGCGGTGCTCGCCACGCGGGAAAAGGTCAAGCGCGCGATGCTGATGACGCTGCTGCTTTCCAACGGCACGCCGATGCTGCTCGGCGGTGACGAATTCGGCCGCACGCAGATGGGCAATAACAATCCGTATTGCCAGGATAACGCGGTCTCCTGGTTCGACTGGAGCCTGGCCGACACGTTGCAGGGCAAGGCGCTGCTCGATTTCACGCGGCGCTGCATCGCCGCCAGACGCGCACTGCCGACCTTGCGCAATAGCCGGTTTCTGAAACCGACATCGAAGACGCTGCATGGCCTGCCCGATATCAGCTGGTTCGATGAAACCGGCAATGAGATGACCCCGGAACGATGGCATTTTGCCGAGGGTCGCCTGCTTGCGCTACGGCGCATTGCCAGCAACGTGCAATCCGGATCAATCTCCGCATCCCTGCTGTTGCTGAACGCGTTTTCGGAAGACCGGGAATTCACGTTACCGCAGCCCACGATGCCGTGGCGCCTGCTGATCGATGCCGCCGAACATATGCGGCACCACGGAACGCTCGGCAAACCCGAAAGCAACATGATCAACGTCGCCGCGCACAGCGCGGTTTTACTGGTGGCCGACAATGTCAACATTTGAATATTCTTATGGCGCGCAACTGATCGCGCCGAACCGCACCCATTTTCGCCTCTGGGCGCCAAGCAAGCAAAAAATCAGCATCGAGATCGACGGCATGCCGCCGATCGCCATGAACAAGCTGGACGATGGCTGGTTTGAAGCGGAGGCAGCATGTGGCGTGGGCGCGCTCTACAAGTACCGGATCAGTGACGACCTTGCGGTGCCGGATCCTGCATCGCGTGCGCAGGCTGGTGATGTGCATGACGCCAGTATCGTGTGCGATCCGCACTTCTACCAATGGCAGTGCAAGGATTGGAAGGGACGTCCGTGGCATGAAACCGTGTTGTATGAATTGCACGTCGGGGCGCTTGGCGGCTTCGAAGGCGTCAGTAACCAGCTGGCGGCACTGGCCGACCTCGGCATTACGGCCATTGAACTGATGCCGGTCGCCGATTTCCCCGGTCCGCGCAACTGGGGTTACGACGGTGTGCTGCCGTATGCGCCGGACAAGGCGTATGGCACGCCTGAACAACTCAAGGCGCTGGTCGATAAAGCCCACGACCTTGGCATCATGGTATTCCTCGACGTGGTGTACAACCATTTCGGGCCGGACGGGAATTACCTTGGTGCCTACGCGGAAGCGTTCTTCCGTGATGACGTCAAGACGCCATGGGGGCAGGCAATCGATTTCCGGCGCAAGCAGGTGCGCGACTTTTTCACCGAGAACGCGATCTACTGGCTGCAGGAATATCGCTTCGACGGACTGCGCTTCGACGCGGTGCATGCGATCAGTGAAAAGGACTGGCTGATCGAGATGTCCGAACGTGTCAGTGCGGTGATGCCGCAAGGCAGGCACGTACACCTCGTGCTTGAGAATGACGACAATTCCGCCATGCTGCTGGAGCGCACCGCGACCGGTTTGTTCGATGCGCAATGGAATGACGACATGCATCACGCTCTGCATGTGATGCTGACCGGAGAAAAGGAAGGCTACTACGCGGGCTATATCAATCAGCCGGAAGAAAAGCTGGCGCGCGGACTCGCCGAAGGTTTCATTTATCAAGGCGAGACGTCGCTATTTCCGGGTGGTGCCCTGCGTGGCGAACCAAGCGCGCATTTGCCGCCGACTTCCTTTGTGAACTTCCTGCAAAATCACGATCAGATTGGCAATCGCGCATTTGGCGAGCGCTTGACCACGCTGGCCAATCCGCATGCACTGCGCGCGGCGAGCGCCTTGTTGCTGTTGGCGCCGCAAATTCCTATGCTGTTCATGGGTGAGGAATTTGGCGCCACCCAGCCCTTCCTGTATTTCACCAGCCATCTGACACCGGAACTGGCGGATGCGGTGCGCAAAGGTCGCCGCGAGGAATTTGCACGCTTCAACGCTTTCAGCAATCCGGAGTTGCGTGAGCGGATTCCCGATCCGAATGCCGAGCAAACCTTTCTGGATTCGATACCTGTGGCCGACAGCGAACTCGCAGGGTCCTGGCGTGACTGGACGAAAGCCATGGTCACCATCCGACGCGAGGAAATTGTTCCGCGCCTGCAAGGCGCAAAGTCGCTCGATACACAGATCATGGGCCCACGGGCGGTCAAGGCGCGCTGGACCATGGGCGATGGCGCCATCCTGATGATCGCTGTCAATCTCGCGGGCCAACCGGTCGCCGTCAGCTATGACCGTCTGGCCGACGGCCAGGGCGGAACCATCCTTTACGCCAGCGATGGTGTCGAAGACGCCGTTCCGGCCAACCAGTTACCGGCCCACGCCTGCATCGTCGTGCTGGAGAAAGAGCAAGGGGCGGAATCATGAGTGACCTGCACATACTTGAACTGGCGCGGGCCGCCGGACTCGCGCAGGACTGGACCAGCGCGAATGGCCAGCCGATGAAGGTGAGTCCGGACGCACTGCGTACCATCCTCGACGCGCTTGGCTATCCATGCACGACGGAGCAGCAATGCCATGAAAGCATGGCAGCGCTCACCGCACTCAACAGCGGCGACATTATTCCGCCACTGTTGACGGGCACCGTCGGGCACGGACTGCGCATTGGCCCGGTGAACCGGCTTGCCGGACTCAATTTTCACATTGAGATGGAAGAGGGCGGACAGGTCGACGGACGCTTTCCCGACGATATGTCATCGGGAGCCGAGCTGCCGCCGATTGATCGATACGGCTATCACCGCTTGCTGACCGGCGATACCGAGATCACCCTGGCAATTGCTCCGCCGCGTTGCTTCGGTGTCGCCGATGCGCTGGCCGGTACCGACACCACTGCCGATCCGCGCTTGTGGGGACTCGGTGTGCAACTGTATTCGCTGCGTCGGCAAGGCGACGGCGGGATTGGCGATTTCACCGGCTTGTCCACGCTGGTCCGCGCGGCTGCCGCGAAAGGCGCGGCAGCGGTCGCCATCAGTCCCGTACACGCAATGTTCAGCGCGGATGTTCACCGCTTCAGCCCTTACGGACCGTCGAGCCGACTGTTCCTGAATGCCCTGCATATCGATCCGGCATCTGTGCTTGGACAGAACGCCATGAACGCCGCGCTGGATGCATTGGGTAATGATGCACGTGCGCGCCTCGCGCATCTCGAACAGGAAAAATTGATCGACTGGCCGGCTGCGGCGGAGTTGCGATTGTCCATCCTGCGCAAGCTGTATGAGCAATTCCAGTTGGGCGCAACGGATACGGGATTCGAGGAATTTCGTCGCGCCGGCGGCGGTGCCCTGCAGGACCATGCGCGCTTTGAAGCCTTGCATGCGTGGCGCCTGGCGCATGGCGAGGACGGCTACTGGCAACACTGGCCGGAAGGCTTGCGCAATCCACGCGCCGCCGATGTGGACGCCTTTGCGCGACAGCATGCCAGCGAAGTCGGTTTTCACGAATTCCTGCAATGGCAGGCAGCACGCGGATTGCAAGGCGCGCAACGGGCAGGTCGCGACGCCGGCATGCCCATCGGGCTGATCGCCGATCTTGCCGTTGGCGCCGATACCGGAGGGAGCCAGGCATGGAGCCGTCAATCCGAAATCATCAACGGCTTGTCGGTCGGCGCCCCGCCGGACCTGCTCAACACGCGCGGCCAGAGCTGGGGACTGGGTGCCTTTTCACCGCATGCGATGAAGGCCAGGGGATTCGGCGCGTATATCGAAATGTTGCGTGCGACCTTTGCCTATGCGGGTGGTGCACGGATTGACCATGTGCTCGGGCTTGGCCGTCTGTGGCTGGTGCCGCAGGGTGCAAACGCTGAACATGGCGCCTACCTGCAATATCCGATGCAAGACCTGCTGCGCCTGATCGCGCTCGAATCGTGGCGGCATCGCGCCATCGTGATCGGCGAAGATCTGGGTACCGTCCCGGAGGGTTTCGATACCCAGCTCGCGCAAGCCGGTTTGCTTGGTATCCGGGTACTGATGTTCCAGCGTCATGGTGACCGTTTTCTGCGTCCCGACGAATGGCCGCGTCACGCGATCGCGACCACTACCACCCACGACTTGCCGACCATCGCCGGCTGGTGGCAGGAGCGCGACATCGACTGGCGCACCAAACTCGATCTGCATGAGCCGGGGCAAAGCGATGCGGACGCACGCCAGATGCGCGCACACGAACGCAGCTTGCTGTGGCAGGCGATGAAGGAAGCCGGACAGGCGCATGGCAATGTGCCCGATGTGCAGTCATTGGCTGCGCTGGACGCCGCAGTCGGCTTCATGTCCGCAACCCCCGCGCCGCTGGCCATGCTGCCGGTGGAAGATGCGATTGGTTTGCCGGAGCAACCTAACCTGCCCGGCACCGTCGATATCCATCCTAACTGGCGCCGCCGCCTGCCGCAGCCGGTTGATGTAGTGCTGGACGATCCCGCGGTCGCGTCCCGGCTTTCCATCCTGAATCAGACACGTTCACTCAAGAGGCAAACCTGATGTCCATTCCGCGCGCCACGGCCCGATTGCAGTTGCATAAAGACTTTACATTCGACCAGGCGGCCGAAGTGTTGCCGTACTACGCATCGCTCGGCATCAGTCATATCTATGCATCGCCCATCCTTACCGCGCGCAGCGGCTCGACGCACGGCTACGATATCGTCGATCCGACGCGCATCAATCCCGAACTCGGCGGCGAAGAAGGCTTTCGTCGCTTTGTCGCCCGCATCCGTGCAGCCGGCATGGGGCTGATTCTTGACATCGTGCCCAACCATATGGGGGTCGGTCCGGAAAATCCGTGGTGGCAGCATGTGCTCGAATGGGGGCAGGGCAGCCCCTATGCGCGCTGGTTCGATATCGACTGGCACCCGGCCGATGAGACGCTGCAAGGCAAGGTGATGGCACCCTTCCTGGGGCAACCCTATGGCGATGTACTCGCCGCCGGCGACATCAAGCTGCAATTCGATGCCACGCGCGGCAAGTTTTTCGCCGCTTATTATTCGCACCGCTTTCCGATTGGACCAGCCGGCTATGCCGGCGTCCTGCGCTCGGCCGGATCGGACAGCCTGGTGTCTGCGATTGCGGCATTTGAAGAAGGAAGGGACGAAAACGGTGGCATCAGCCAGCAGAATGCCGACATGGGCTTCGGCCAGCTGCGCGAGGCCGGACGCACGCCCGAAGGCGCTGCGGCGATTGAGGCTGCGATCGCCGCGCACGATGCGACCACGCCGCAAGGCTTGAATGCGCTGCACGCTTTGCTGGAACAACAGCACTATCGGCTTGCGTGGTGGCGTTGCGCTGCCGATGGCATTAACTGGCGGCGCTTCTTTGAAGTGACCGACCTTGCCGGTGTCAGGGTCGAGCAGGACGACGTGTTCGAGGCGACGCATGCCCTGATTTTCCGTCTTTACACTGAAGGCCTGATCGACGGCGTGCGCATCGACCACGTCGATGGCCTGGCCGACCCCGGCGCCTATTGCCGCAAGCTGCGCCGGCGGTTGCAGGCGCTGACGTCGCAGCGTCCGCCCGAACTGCCGCCGGCACCTGCCTATATCATCGTCGAGAAAATTCTCGCCAATAACGAACACCTCAGGGAAAACTGGGAGATCGACGGCACCAGCGGCTACGACTTCATGGACCGCGTTGGCGCCTTGCTGCACGACCCTACGGGCGCGGCGCCACTGTCCGCACTATGGACGGAGCTTACCGGGCAGGACAAGGATTTTCATGCGGAAGTAAGGGAAGCACGGCGGCAATTGCTGGCTAATAATCTGGCAGGGGAATTTGAAGCCGCGTCGCGCGCCTTGCATGCCGTGGCCCGCACCGACCTGCGCACGCGTGACTTTTCGCTTGGCGCGATCCGCCGCGTGTTTCACGAATTGCTGGTGCATTTTCCAGTCTATCGGACCTATGCGGACAGTAACGGCCGCGACGACCTCGACCAGGAAGTCATCGACCGCGCGCTGGAGCAGGCACGCCACAGTGTCGACCGCACCGAAGGGCCGCTCCTCGATGTGATTGCACGCTGGCTTGGCGGCGATGCACCGCGCGATTCGGCCAATCCGCGTGTGCGCAGCCTGCACCAGCGCGCCATCACCCGCTTCCAGCAACTGACGCCGCCGCTGGCCGCCAAGTCGGTGGAAGATACGGCGTTTTATCGCTACGGACGACTGTTGTCACGTAATGAAGTGGGCTCCGACCCCGAGCAGTTTTCCGTCGATCTGAATGAATTCCACGAAGGGAATAAAATTCGCGCAACACGGTTTCCATCCTCCATGCTGGCGACCGCGACGCACGACCACAAGCGAGGCGAGGATGTACGTGCCCGGCTCTCGGTGCTGAGCGAGCTGCCGGATGAGTGGACAAAGAGGGTGCGTGAATGGATGCACATGAATGCCCCACTGCGCAGCAGCGTCACGTCTGACAGCGGGGCCGATCCATCGACTGCGCCGCACCCCGCCGATGAACTAATGCTGTATCAGATGCTGGCCGGCGCCTGGCCCATCGGCCTTGATCCGAATGATAGTGACGGTGTCACACAATTCGCTGAACGCATTGAACGCTGGCAGACCAAGGCACTGCGCGAAGCGAAGCAGGTCAGTGACTGGGTGCTGCCGAATGAAGAATATGAGGCGGCATGCAAGCGCTTTCTGTATGCGGTACTCCAGGCCGGACCGGGCAATAGCTTCCTTCCGCAACTGGTGGCATGGGTGAATCGCATTACGCCGGCGGGCGTTGCGAAGAGTCTGGCGCAGAGTGTGTTGCGAATGACCTCGCCGGGTATGCCGGACTTGTACCAGGGAACTGATTTCTGGGATTTTAGTCTTGTCGATCCGGATAACCGGCGCCCGGTGGATTACGCCGCACGCACACAGACCTTGTCCGGTGCGGAAAAAAACATCACCGATACCGCGGGATGGCAGTCCGGCGCGATCAAGCAAGCGGTCATCCGGCACACTCTGCAATTGCGTGCACGAGAACAGGATCTCTTTGCGCGCGGCACGTATCTGGCGTTGCGGATAGAAGGCGCGGCTGCGCGACATGTCATCGGATTCGCGCGGCAGATGCAGGAGCGCACAGCGATCGTTATCGCTGCACACCTGCCGACGACGCTGATGGGTGACAGCGCCGGCCCGGTTATCCCGGTGGACGCGTGGCAGGATACGGTGCTTCTGTTTCCTGCCGCCGCCAGTTCGATGTGGATGGACATCTATACCGGACGCACAATCAGAATCGAGTCGGGAAAATTGACGCTCAGTGAAGTACTTGCAAACTTGCCTGTTGCGATGCTCGTCCCGGCGTAGTATGCGTTAGCGTAGTTGTCTTAATGCGTAGTAAATCAGACCCGATCTGCTAACCTTTGTCCAATTTCATCGCGTCCTGAGGCTACAGCAGTTGTTACGTAAGCAATCTCCCTTGTTGCCGGTTACAATTCCATTCCATAAACCGCTTTCACTTTGTCGCGTCAATAATACCAATCCCACCCTATAACGCACCATGAGATCGCGTCTTTTTCCGTCTGCCTGCGTTGCACTCGTCGTCAATAGCTCGCTATTGACTCCTCCTGCGTCTTGCCAGTCAAAAAAATCCATCGATCTCATTTGTCACGTTACAGCTTGGGATTGGTATAACCCGATGCGCGTTTGATTCCTTCCGAACACTTATTTTTCCAAGTGAAAGAGATTTCCTCCAGATGAGACCGGTAGTTCATCCGGCCCGCGCAGTGGCACTGAGCTTTCTAGTGGCAATTGCGCTCGGAACCCTGCTTCTAATGCTTCCAGTATCTCGGGCAGAAGGAACAGCGGTGCCGTGGCTGACCGCATTCTTCACCTCCGTCTCGGCCGTGTGCGTCACCGGCTTGTCCGTGGTGGACACCGGCACGTATTGGTCGACGTTTGGGCAGATTGTCATCCTGGCCCTGTTTCAGGTTGGCGGGTTTGGCATGATGACGGCCGCGACGTTGCTCGGGTTGATGGTAAACCGCTCGCCGAGGCTTCGAACCAAGCTGGTTGCGCAGGCCGAGACCCATTCATTGGCCTTGGGCGACATTGCGAGTATTACCAGGCTAGTGCTTGTTGTAACGTTCGCCTGCGAATTCATTATCGCAGCCCTGCTGATGCTTAGGTTTCGCATGGGGTACGGTCTTACGTGGGGAGAGTCGGCGTGGAGCGGACTTTTCCATGCCGTTTCCGCGTTCAATAACGCTGGTTTCTCTATCCACCCGGACGGTTTGGTCCGGTATGCAGCCGATGCACTGATCCTGACGCCTGTGATGCTGGCGATTTTCATCGGCGGAATCGGCTTCCCCGTCTTGCAAGATCTGCGAGTACGATTCCGGGACCCACGCCATTGGTCGCTGCACACCAAACTTACCCTTGTCGGAACGGGGGTATTGTTGCTGGTGGGTTTCATTGCGGTACTGGCATTCGAATGGGACAATCCAAAGACCTTGGGTGCTATGGCTTTGCCCGGAAAATTGCTCAACGCGGCATTCGCGTCGGTGTCGGCAAGAACGGCAGGTTTCAACGCCCTGGATATAGGAGCACTGACGCGAGAATCCTGGGCCGCGCATTACCTTCTCATGTTCATTGGCGGCGGAAGCGCCGGAACGGCCGGAGGAGTCAAGGTTGGAACAGCCGTCATCCTTGTATTGCTGGTCGTCGCGGAGATCCGGGGGCGCCCGGACAGCGAAGCGTTTGGCCGTCGCGTCGGCGCCTCGGCTCATCGGCAAGCCATCACCGTCCTTGTGCTTGGCAGCGCGATGGTTGTACTTGGCACGATGGTCCTGTTGCGCATTTCCGATTTCACTACAGACCGAATCATCTTCGAGGTCATCTCTGCATTCGGCACAGTTGGATTGTCAACCGGCATCACTGCTGACTTGCCGCCGCTCGGCCAGCTTATGCTGACCCTACTCATGTATCTGGGCAGAGTAGGAACAATCACACTTGCAACGTCGCTGGTCCTGGCCGAGCGGCGCATGCCCTATCGCTATCCTGAGGAGCATCCAATTGTTGGGTAGAATTTTTACGGAGCAGTTCGCTTTTTCTAAAGGTGACAGTGTCGTAGTCATCGGGTTGGGCCGCTTCGGCGGGTCTGTTTCACAGTCGCTCATGCGGCTGGGTCATGACGTGATGGGAATCGACAGAAACCCGGACCTCGTACAAGTATGGGCGGACAGGTTGACGCACGCGGTTCAGGCGGATTCGACCAACGAGGCCGTCATGCTGCAACTTGGCGTTGCTGACTTTGCGCATGCGATTGTCGGAATAGGATCGGACCTTGCGTCAAGCCTCATGACACTCATGGTGCTCACTGAATTGGGGATCAAAGACATCTGGGTCAAGGCCATGACCCCGGAACACGGCCAGATCGCCCAGCGCATCGGCGCCCATCATGTCGTATATCCCGAGGCCGACATGGGCGCCAGAGTCGCACACCTCATCACGGGCCGGCTAATGGATTTCATCGAGTTTGAAGACGGCTTTGCCATTGCAAAAATTCATGCACCGCCACTCACGCACAATTTGAGGTTGTCAGAATCTCATGTAAGAGAGAAATTCGGAGTGACGGTGGTCGGTGTAAAGCGTGCGAATGAAGATTTTCAACACGCGACACCAGACACGCGTATTCTCCCGGCCGATTTACTCATCGTGTCCGGTTCGACTCGTAAAATTGAATCGTTTGCAGCCGGTACGCATAAAAAGTAAGTCCGGTTTTGCAGCAAATTTACTGGTATGCCGGCTCGTTTCAGCGCCTAAAAAGTGGATGAAAGACGCCTTTGGGTCGAACTTGGAAGTTGCACCATGAGATCGCGTCTTTTTCCGTCTGCCTGCGTTGCACTCGTCGTCAATAGCCCGCTATTGACTCCTCCTGCGCCTTGCCAGTCAAAAAAATCCATCGATCTCATTTGTCACCTTATAGCTTGGGATTGGTATGACACATCCTGTCGGATCAAGTCACAATTTATATACTTCATGATCAAAGGCAGGCAACCGAGCGAGTAGGCCGGCGATCTCCTTCCTGCATGTCGCCGAGGCCTGCAATATGGGTGCACGCACTTCGTCGCTGGACAGTCCGAGCAGCGCAAGCGCGGCTTTCAGCGGTCCCGGATTGGGCTCCGCAAACAAGGTATCGATCAAGGGCAGCAGTGCAAAATGCAGGCGGCGTGCTTCATCCAGTCTGGATGCGGCAACTGCATTTGCCATCCTCACGAACAAGTCGGTGCGGATATGCGCGGCGGCGGTGATGGCGCCGGCGCCTCCCAGGCATAGCGTACTGAAAATCTGGCTGTCTTCTCCTGCCAATACCGCAAGGCGCCGATCGGCGATCAACTGCATGGTCAGCGCGGAGTCGCCGCCGCAATCCTTGATGGCGGCGACATGTGGGTGTTCGGCGATGCTGCGTATGGTGGCGAGCTCCATGGCGACGCCGGTACGATAGGGGATGTTGTAGAGGATGACAGGGACTGTCGACGCATCGGCAATCGCGTTGAAATAGGCAACAATGCCGTGCTGGGAAGGCCGGACGTAATATGGCGCCGGGATCAGCACGCCGGCAAGCGGACGTTGCTGTATCTCGCGCAGTCGGTCGATGACAGCGCGCTGGCTACTGCCGCCGAGCCCCATGATCACCGGACACCCGGGTACGGCATCGATTACCTTGTCCAGCACGGCGAGCTGTTCGTGGTCACTTAGTGCGGAAGCTTCGCCCGTGGAGCCGCAGACGACGAGCCCTGTTGCTCCTTCGCCGTACAGCTTGCGCGCCAGCAGCGCAAGCGCAGCAAAGTCGATTTCTCCATCCTGGAAAGGCGTCGCTAGCGCAACCCAGATACCTGTAAATCCATTCATGATGACTCCTGTAAGCAATGACCGTCCGGTCACTGTCAGGAGCTGCTGGCTGGCATATGCAAGGAAAAGAGGGTGAAGAACGCATGTGCTGTCCTGTCAGCTCACCTGACAGGACAGTGCGCCCCGGTCAGGTGAGCGACTGTTTCTTCGATTTGCCATTGCCGGTTACACATGCAGCGGCCTGGGACATGAAGCCCTGTGCGTTTGCGTAGTAAAAGGAAATGGCAACCATATTAAGCACGTTAATGCCTGAGAATGCGGAATACGAATGCTTCGATTATCTGAATTCCCTGGGGCCTGGTCAAGGCCGGATTGCAAATTGGCTTAGACAGGTAAAGCCTGGTGCCGCAGCGGAGCAAACCTCAACGGCCGACGTTAATTCACGTCGGCTGGTATATTCGAGCGTGGCATCGGCAGCCGTCACTTAACCGCGTAACCGTGACTTATCGACCGTTTGCCCACGCCGCTTATAACCATTAGTAATTCAAGGATTTCCATGCAGATTTTTAACGCCGCCGACACCGCCAACGCCCTGCCTTACACAGAACTGGTGCCCGCCATTGCTCTGGCGGCCCGGCAACGCGCTGAGGGAAGCCTGCATGCACCCGAGCGCCAGGTCGTCCCCGTCGAAGGTGGCGTATTGCTCTGCATGCCCGCTGTAGCCGACGATATCGGCGTAACCAAACTGATTACCGTGCATAACGGCAATGCGTCGCATGGCTTGCCAGCCATCCAGGGCGAGGTGATCGTATTTGATACGGCAACTGGCCGTCGGCTCGCTTTGCTCGACGGTCCTACAGTGACAGCACGCAGGACCGCGGCTGTCACGCTGCTTGGCATCCAGACGCTTCTCCCAAAGCGACCGGCGTCGGCACTCCTGATCGGAACCGGTGTGCAGTCTTCTGCGCATGCCGAAGCCCTGCATCAGTACTTCGGCCTTACCTCACTGCATGTCGCGGCCCGCTCCATCGAGAGCACAGAAAAATTTTGTGCCGGACTGAATCAGAGCCACGCCGGCATGGAAGCGCGCGCCGTGACACTGGAACAGCTGACGCCGGAGCAGCTTGGCACGTTTGACGTGGTGATCGCGCTGACCACGTCGACGGTGCCGGTCATTCCCGCCAATATCGCGCCGCATACCCTCGCCATTGGCGTGGGCGCCTTCAAACCCAACATGGCCGAGTTTCCTCCGGAGCTGGTGCACGCCCGTACGGTTGTCGTGGATGATCTGGAGGGGGCAAAGCATGAGGCTGGCGACCTCCTGCAGGCCGGCGTCGACTGGAGCGGTGTACGCAGTCTGGCGGATGTACTGCCGGGCGGCAGCGTAAGCACTGCGGCGCTGCCAATCTTCAAGACCGTCGGTCAAGCTGCCTGGGACCTCGCCGCGGCTCGCGTTGCGACCGCGCGCATGACGCGTTGATGACCTGTTGACGATGCGTGATGCGCTTGGAATATGTACTGAATGTCTTCTAATCTCAATCACTTTGTCATTTCGGAGAAACCGTGATTCATGAACTCAGGATTTACCACTGCGCACCGGGCCGTTTGCCCGCGCTGAACAATCGTTTCGAAACGATTACCTTATACCAATCCCAACCCATAACGCACCATGAGATCGCGTCTTTTTTCGCCTGCCTGCGTTGCACTCGTCGTCAATAGCTTGCTATTGACTCCTCCTGCGCCTTGCCAGTCAAAAAAATCCATCGATCTCATTTGTCACGTTATAGCTTGGGATTGGTATTAGGCTTCTGGAAGAAATACGGCATTCGCCCGCTAGGGTTTTGGACAACATTGATCGGCGCCAGTAACCAGACGCTGACTTACATGCTGGAATGGGAAAGTCTGGCGGAGCGGGAGACAAAGTGGAACGCCTTTGCAAGTGATCCGGAGTGGTTGGCAAAACGTGCGGAGACAGAGGCGGAACGGATCATTGTTGAACGTATCGAGAATTGCATACTGACGCCCACTGCGTATTCGCCGATGCGTTGAGGCCGTATACGGGTCCCAAGCCATATTGGTGTTACAGGGCAGACCTGAACACTGTTTAGCCTGAAATACCGCCATAGCGGGATAGCGTTCGAGGGCTCTGCCGGCCAGTATTGGCACTGTCCGGCAGAGAAGGCATTTCCTGGTGCTTACTTGCTGGAGCCGCTGGAGCTGCCCGAACCGGATGAGCCACCGCTCATGCCGGAGGAACCGGAAGAGCCAGAAGTGCCTGAACCACCCGAAGAGCCGGAACCACCGGAAGAAGCGGAGCCGGATGAACCGCCGCTTAGACCAGAGGATCCCGAAGAACCGGAAGAACCTGAGCTGCCTGAAGAGCCGGATGTACCCGATGATCCGCCGCTGCTCATGCCGGACGAACCGGATGACCCTGACGAGCCCGAGCCGCTTGTTCCGGAAGTATCAGAGGAGCCCGAGGAACCAGAGCTGCTGGAACTAGGGCTACTGCTGCTGCCACTCGACTCCGACGATTTCTTCTTGGTCGAGCTCTTGCCTGAAGAACTGGAACCCGATGTGCCCGAAGCGTCCGATGCGCCTGTTGCGCTGGACCCGGATGAGCCGGAGCTACCCGATGAGCCGGAGCTGCCACCGGTCGAAGAAGTTTGTGCAACAGCGACACCGGTACCGAGTGCCGAGACCAGAATCGCGATCAAAAGCTTGTTCATACACTGCCTCCATCCTTGGAAGAAATTGAGAATCGGTCATGGAGGATCAAGGGATCACTCACATGACTTACCGAGCACTTGCTGGATGAAGTTAGAAGCATCCGTTATCGGAAGTTCATGGTCAATTTTGTATCAAAACGTGACGGTTCTCAGGAGCTAGATTTTTATCGCGATTCGGCCACAGACGCGTCACTCTGGTTCGACAAGCCTTTTTCCAGTTCGGCGATCCCGGCTGGAAGGTCAAGCGATGCGCCTGCAAATTGCAGGCTTGATCCGAATGCATGCAAGGTTCTGAACAGATTGTGCGCGCGGCTCTGTTCGCCCATCTGCCCGATGCGAACAATGTTAGGCCCAAAGGATCCTGATATCTCGACGCGATGCACGCGCGACATATGCGTACGCACCGCATCGCCGGAAATCCCTTCCGGGACCGTAATGCCGACCACGGAGTTAAGCCTGACATCTTCAGACACCAGCAGGCGCAGTCCCATTGCTTCTATGCCCCGCTGCAAGGCCTTGGAGCACAGGGCATGACGCGCAAACCGGCGCGGCAATGTTTCCTCGCAAACCAGGCGCAAGGCCTCATGCAAGGCAAGAATGCCGGACACCGGTGCAGTGTAATGATACGACTTCTGATTCCAGAACTTATCGGCCAACAGCGCATCGAGACACCAGTGTGCGATGGTGTGGCTGCGTGCTTCGATGCGTTTCCACGCTTGTTCGGAAAACGCCAGTAGCGACACGCCCGGAATGGATGCCAGCCCCTTCTGACCCCCCGTGATGACGGCGTCAACTTTCCAGCGGTCCATCTCAAGTGGCATGGTGCTCAGCGTGCACACCGCGTCGACGATCACCATGCAGCCATAGGAATGTGCAAGTCGCGCAATCGCTTCGAGATGGCGGTTGAAAACCGTATTGGAAGTCTCACCCTGAACGATCGTCAGCGTCTGGAAATTACCTTCCTTCAGCAACTGCTCGACTTGCGCAGGCTCAGCCGCGAGATTGTCAGCGATATCCAGAACGGTCACCTTGCCACCGACACGCGTGGCCATTTCCGCCATGCGCCGGCTGAAATATCCGTTACAGATCGACAGTACCCGACTGTCCGGCGCGACCAGGTTGCAGATCGCCATTTCCATCGCTGCCGAGCCGGGGCCGGCAACGCCAAGCACATGTTTGGAGGAAGTCTGGAACACATAGGCGCCCATTTCCTTGACCTGCTCGATCACCTTGTTCATGGTCTCGCCAAGGTGATTGATCACAATCGAATTGGCATAGGCCACTTTGTGGGGAATCGGGACCGGGCCGGCGCCCATCATTAACAACGGCTCTTGCGGCAGGATATGGTCGAGAGAGACGACGGACGGCGGCTGAAACATTTCCATGAAAGGACTCGCAATGGTAAAGGATCGGAAGGCATGACAAGACACCTGCAGTGCACGGGTTTTTCTGCCTGCGATGTTTCTATGAGCCTATATGGGCCATTCTGCCCTAGTCCCTGTACAGTTGCAAAATAAGTTAATGTGCCGGCACGGCGATTTTACCGTGACAGTTTCGCGGAAACGGACGACGTCATTGATGAATTGGGCAGGCGATGTAATACCAATGCCAACCTGTAACGTGACAAATGAGATCGATGGCTTTTTTTGACTGGCAAGGCGCAGGAGGAGTCAATAGCGGGCTATTGACGACGAGTGCAACGTAGGCAGGCGGCTCGGCGCCCCCGGAAAAAGACGCGATCTCATGGTGCGATATAGGTTGGGATTGGTATAAGCCCTATCCTCGTCCGCTAAAAAGCCGGGCGGCGCGTACCGCCGATATGCCACTCGTGTTTTGGCTACTCGTACTCTTGGTGGCTATCAGGATCGCGCGTGCGATTTTCGCGGCGCCGGTACTGGAGGGCTCGATGGCATTTGCATAGTCTTCCGGCTGCGAGCACACCATCCTTAGTTCGATTACATTGAGGTGGTGTTCCGTTGCGGTACGGATGATGGCGTCGTTAAATAGTGCTAGCGCAACCTGCACTATTCGCTGATATTGCCTGTCGTCGAAATTGCCGTTGTAGATGGTGCAGATGGTCAGTGGCAGGCCGCGCGCAACGCAGGCGTCAATGACCTTGCGATAGGCTGTCTCGAAGTGCCGGACCGCATGGCCAAGCACGGTCAATGCTTCTGCGGTAGAGGACGCCGATGATCGTAGCAGGTGCTGTTGCATGAGGGCGTCGTTGCCGCCGACGCTCAGCACGAGATGCGTCGCGCCTGGCGGAACGCGTGCAAGCTGTGCCGCGATCCCTTCTGTCGTCGCGCCATCGCGCGCCAGCAAGTCCGCCTTCCAGCCCCGTGGAATAACATTGCGCAATTGCGTAATAACGTCCGGCTTGCCGCCGGTATAGGCGCCGTTATCAAAAATCGAATCGCCTAGAAGGACGAGATGCATGTTTCTGGAGGCGGCAGTTCCGGTCGACGCTACCGCGGCTGCTGAATACTGCAGGAATGTCCTGCGTGACTGTTCCATTCATGTCTTCCCGTGGGGGGCAGGAGGGCGTGGCTGCACCCGACTTGTACTAATGCCTTACTTGTAATGGGAGTGAACCAGGGAGAGCAAGGGTGTGGCCTTGGATTCGACTAGTGTGCCTTCGATGAAGTCCACCGCCGCTTCACGCATCGCCGCGGATAGGATGCCGTACATGACGTCGCGGTTTACCTGCATTTCATAAGAACTGCAATGGCGTGGAAATAGACCGGCCTCGGTGGCTTTGCGAAGTGCGGCATCCAGCATGGCTTCCGTGACCTTCATCCCGCTCTCCTCGTGCTGGCCAGTGCGCAGTTCAGGCGTGCCTTTGCACGCCGGTCCCCGAGGATGTGGCGAAGTTCGTGAATGCTGTCACCAGTGCACTCCGATATCCACAAAAGCATGGAAGCGCCAACCGGCAGACGGCCTGAGCGGATGCGTGCAATGACCTGTAGTGTGACACGGAGCTTGCGTGACAACTGTCTGTCGCTGTTCAGTCCAAGCCGGTTCATGACACTGTCGAGCAAGCGATTCGGATCGTAGCTGGTTTTAATTAAGTTTTGCTTCATAGTCCTGCTTCATATAACTAAGGTTAAGCAAACCGACTAAGCTGGTGCTGAATAAAAAAGCCCGCCGACCCACCATCGACGGGCAACCACGATAACCGGGATAGGAGTACCCATGATGAAATCGTGGCATGGAAAGATTTTTCACTGTGTCATACAGAGGCAAGTCCATTATTCATTCTGATCAGCTTGTTGGGGCTTTACTCCGTAACGGATGTTGACCCAATCAATTTGCTCGCCTGTCTCCAGGGTAACTGTTCCGAATGGAACAGTCTGCAAATGACTTGCACGCACCTGTTCCAGTACCTTCTTCGCAAGATCAGGATTTTGGGTATATACCGCAAAGCTTCCTACTATCTGCGGATGCAATGTACGTTCAAGCATAGTGTCCATGGCATGGTTATCAAAGGTGTGAAAGTGATTTGATTTTGCGCCCTTGCTACTGTCACTTCCGTATGATGCGTGACATTAAACCAATTAAATTACCGATTGCAGTTAAATCGCGACGTGTTTCTGACATTGGAGGAAACTAAATTTCATATTTGCATTTATGTCAGGAAATTTGCAGTGCGCGTCTTACTTTTCCGCGACGAGTGGAGCTGGGATAAGCTTGCCAGAAAGATTTATTTCAATTGATCACTTAGCGTGCGATATGGCACTCTGGTAAGAGATCAGGATTCTGCGCGCGTGGATGTATCAGTTCGCCGTTACATTGACCTGTAATTCATATCAATTTCAACCCGAGACTGTGAATGACTCCATCCCCCGACCAGCAGCCAGACCCGGGCCGGCGCGCGGAATGCCCGCATTGCCTGCGTGCCCAATCGGCATGCATTTGCCACTGGATCGTGCCGGTGCAGTCACGCACGGAAGTGCTGATCCTCCAGCATCCGATGGAAACGCGTCATGCAAAAGGTAGCGCGCGCCTGTTGCACTTGAGCCTACCGGGGAGTCAGCTCGTGGTGGGTGAAAGTTTTTCAGAAGAACAACTGCATGCGCTGCTCTACGCTCCGTTCCCCGATGCGAGGACGGATGTGGCGTCCTGCCATCCATGCCGCAGGCAAACCCTGTTGCTCTACCCCGATACGGCTGGGCAGGCATCCGGCAGTTCGCATCGGAAAGAAGTTGTGTCTGATAACGCCGCACGGCTGCGGCTCGTCGTACTGGACGGTACCTGGCGCAAAAGCCGAAAAATGCTGTATCTGAATCCTATGCTTCAGGAGTTGCCGCGGCTTGCACTACAAGCGGCGGCGCCTTCGCAATACCGGATACGCAAGGCGCATCTACCCGACCAGCTTTCGACCCTGGAGGCGACTTGTCATGCGCTTGCCCAACTGGAGCAAGACAGCGCGCGTTACGCTCCGGTACTGCAAGCCTTCGATGGCTTTGTCGCGGAGCAGCTGCGCTACAGGGATTAATCGACGCCTACAGCGGGAGGGTTATTTTTTTCGTTTCTTCACTTGCTCGAAAACACGTCCCCACAAGGGATGACCCTTTTCACCTGGTTCGAGATCGAAGCCGGGATCGAGCTTCAGCGCCTTTTCAAACTGCTGTCGGCAAAGTGTTCTTTTGTCGCTGACGCAATAACTGAACGCAGCGTATTTGTGGGCTTGGATCTGGATTGGTTTGTCGGCACCGCTGATGGAGTTCAGCCGTCGTATCGCGGCGGCGAAGTTGCCGTCGTTGTACAGTGCGATGCCTTCCTTTAATGCCGCTTCAGAGGGCGGCAGTGAGCTTTCAGCCGGGGAGCGCTTCTCTGTTGGTGCAGGCTTTTCTGCAACCGGTCTGGCAGCAGCAGTGACCGCCGGGTCGCTGACAGCATCCGGCATCCGGGTGGCACAGCCACATAACAAAACGATGCAAACTGCGGACGGCAACTGCTTGAAGGAAAACGGAAATACATTCATGGTTTAGGTGCTGAAAAACTATGCTCGATGCTTATCTGTTTCTTGCCGACGACATCAATGTCGACGGTACGGGAAGGGAAGGCAGGGTTCTCTATCACGATCTGATGCTTGCCTTCAGGGAGTGAGAGGCGCTTGAGCGGTGGGCTGGGTCCCCTGGCGACACCGTCGACAGAAATATTGCCCCAGGGCTTGATCATCAGTTTGACGGTGCCAAGCGCGGGGCTTGCCGCTAATTCTTTCTTCGATTCTGTTTCAGTGACCGCCGCAGTGGTCCCCGCCTGAGAAGAAATGACCCGGTCCTGAAGGGTTTCGAGCCTGAACCTGGCGGGTGCCGTGTACTTCCCATCGGGGAATTTACTCAAAAAGGCTTCGACGTCCTCACGCGTGGCCTTTGCATTGTTATCAATCCTGGCCCATGCGGTTACCTCTTCATCCGCAGTTGCTGCCGGCGGCAATGATGTCGGTATCGATGTTTCCGTCGCGGGCGCCTCGGTCTGCGGACGGTCCTTGATCGCAACCACGGCGATGGCGATCATGCCAAGCAGTATCGCGCCTGCGGCTCCCAGCCATTTAGACCCCACTGCCGGTTTGCTCAGCTTCGGTGCGGCATGCGGTGTGTGTTCCGAAAGTGCTGCCGGTACTTGCGCCGGTTCCGGCATTGTCGGCATGCGGATTGGCGGAGCACTACCTGCTGCGGCAGGCTGGGTTACCAAGCCGAGGAGAATCCTGAACGCTTCAACCGATTGCGGACGGTCTTCCGGCCGAATTGCCAGCCCCTTGTCGATCGCGGCGAGAAACGGTTTGTCAAAGCCTGGACGTTCGCTGTTTTCCAGGATCTCGATCGGATCCTTGATCATCCGGCCGACCGATGCGGGCGGGGGTTTCCTGGTGATCAGCAGATAGAGCACTGCCGACAGCGAATAAATGTCGGTCCAGGGGCCTTGCACCATCAAGTCGTCATCCGCGTATTGCTCGACCGGCGCATAACCGGGCTTCAGGATCACGGTCAGCGACTGCGTGATGTCGCTGATGATCTGGCGCGCCGCGCCGAAATCGAGCAACACCGCCTGCCCATCGGGTTGGATCATGATGTTGTCCGGGGATATATCACGATGCAGCACCTTGGCCCGGTAAAGCGTTTCCAGCGCTTCAAGAAGCGGGGCGAGCATAGCCTTCAGCCAGGCTTCGGTGACCAGTTCCGGGTTGTCGCTGACGATGGCCTTCAGCGTATGTCCTTCGTAGTGCCGCATGACCATGTAGGCGGTATTGTTCTGCTCCCAGAAGCGATAGACCTTGATCAGGGCGGGGTGATCGAATTGGGCCAGCAGCCTTGCTTCGTTGATAAAGCTTCTCAGACCTTTTTCAAAGGTTCCCTGGTTTTGCCTTGAACGGACTGCCACGCTCGTGTCCGGTCCGCGGCCGGCAAGTACAGCCGGCATGTATTCTTTGATCGCCACGGTGCGCTGCAGCGAATGGTCGAATGCCAGATAGACGATACCAAAGCCGCCCTCGCCGATCACGCCCCGGATTTCAAATTCGGCAAGCCGCGTACCGGTCGCGAGGCAGTTTTCCGATGCCGAAGCGAGGTCGCGATGCGCAGCGTCCGGCAGGTGAGGGAGGTGGGCGATGGTCTGGTTCACACTATGCCTGCTCAAGAAGCGGCTCCTGGTCTGCGACCCGGATGGCGATGGCGGTGTAGTTATCGCGAGGTTGGCGAGGATCTCGCGATGACGAGGCATTGTGCTGTGCGATGTGGTCCATGGCGCTGAGCCAGTTGGCTACCGAACTGGCTTCCCGCAGTGAGGCTTCCATCTCGGGTTCGGTGATCCACTCCCAAAACCCATCCGTGCAAAGCAGCAAGGCATCGCCTTTTTCAAGGCGCTTGCTACTGTATGCAATATCGGCGGCACCTTCGTCGGTAACACCGATTGCCCCCAGCAGACTGCTGCGCAAAGGATGGGAACGAATTTTTTCAGCGGCGCAAAGACCGGCGTCGACCAGTTGCTGGACCGCACTGTGATCCTTCGTCATCCGATGGACACCGCCATCGCGAAACTGATAGATACGGGTGTCGCCGAGATGCCCCCAATGGACCTGCGCATGGGCGCAGTCGATAAGAGCGACGGCAACGGTTGCGCTCATGTTCTTGAGGACGGGATCTGCCAGTTGCTGGTGGACGACTTCCGCTTTTGCGGAATCCAGATATCGCGCCAGCGCATGTTCGTTGACCGCCGGGTCCGCATCAAATCCGGCAACAATGGATTCCACCACGGCACGCGCAGCAAGGTCGCCGCCTATTTCACCACCGACGCCATCCGATACGGCAAAGCACGCCAGTGGCCCTCGTGCGGACAATTTGAATGCGTCTTCGTTGGCCTGGCGCCCGCCCGGACTGCTGAGTGAGGCCACTTCCAGGGTCATGACAGCGGAAAGTAAGCTATTCATCGCTGGCGGCGCTCTTGACCCGCTCCGTTTCACGCTCATAGGCGTCTACAAAGACCTGGCCGAATAATTCATGGAAATCCGCGTTCGGATTGCGGTTGATGGCGCGGTAATGCACATGGAATTTATCCCACATGGCTGCTTTCCGGATGGAAGGAAACAAGGCGTCCGCAATCGGACGGGCGGGGACATCTGCCTCCATGGCGTTCGGATCGAGCTGCGCGATGAGGTGGCGCATCTGTTCTCGTACGCCGGCGATGATGCCGAGCTGGTGCGCCTTGAGATCGTCGTAGGCGTCCGTCATGGCCTCGACCGGGCCCATGAAGCCGGGCATCTTTTTACGCAGCATCTGCGTCAGCACCGTTTCGCTATCGGAGAAAAACTTCAGGGCATTGTTATTGCGTACCACTACCATGGTTACATCGGCCTTCACTTCCCGCTTTACCGTTGCACGCAATTTGTTCAGCTCAAGCGTGCCGTTAATGGAAGCGGCAAGCAGCTTGCCAATGGTCTCCATCGATTCCGGCGTCAAGCCGGAAGGTAGCGCGGAAGATGGCAGGCCTGCCCCTCTGAGGAAGGCTTCGGTAAGGGCATCCATCCCTGCCGTCGCGCTTTCCGTATTGGCTTGCGGCCCGCTTGCTGAGAGTTTTTCGACTTCGGCTATTTCGCTAATAGGCAAGGCATCCATCCGTCATGCTCCGTTATCGGCAGTGGTTTAACAGGAAGTGCGTCTTTACATGCTTCCGGGTGTGTTGACTGTATTGCAATTTCGTTTTGTGGCAAGACGGCACACTGTTGCAAAATAGCATTCCTCGTCAAAACCTTATCGTAGCGTAATTATTGACCCACAGGAATCAAAGCAAACAATGTGAACTTGCCTGATATCAATTAACCACGATTTATGGTTTCAAGCAGCGCTATTCCATCATTCTTCTGAGAAATTAAGTCTGTTGGCATCGCTCCGTTCACGGAATGCGGATGGTCGCCTCTTGTTTTGCGGAACTCCCGCCAAGCATCCGTCGGCACGCCTTTCGCTTGACAGTCTGTTCGGCTAAACAGAACGAGAGGAAAGGCGATGAGCAGGATCAAGGCAGAAATCGATGATGGCGATCAAGCAAGTTTGGTCGAATTCTCGATCGACGAGGTGATTGCGCATCACCAGGGACCGGCATGGGGCGAGCTCGATGAAGAGGGGCGCATGTCAGCGATTCGCGACTACGCGGAATTTCTGTATGCCCGCCAGAACGGCCGAGCCGGGCAAGTACAGGTCAAGCTTAATCCGGCAAGCTTGCCACGCTGAGCGTCAACCTGCATTTTTTACCAGGACCGCGTAATTGCGGATGTTTCATAGAGGATGATGCATGACACCTGAGAATCTCGTCGTCGGTAAGACTTATTCCGGCTCGTTGCCTGACAGTGATATCGCCGTCTTTGAATTTTCGAAATCCGGCCCGGAGTTGCGCCTGTGCTTTTCATCGATTCCCGACGACATTGTTCGCGCGGTGGAACAAAGCGACTGTTATATCGGAGCGATGCAGATGCGGGACCTGGGCGTGGTGCTCTGGAAGATTGGCGATGCGATGGCAGGCGATGCGCAGTTCCATGTCTTTCTTTATCCGCCCGAGACGCGTCCAACGCCCGAGGTGTTGAACAAGGATATCCGGTACACCGTATGGCTCACGCTCATCGACCGTCAATCGCGCGTTGTGCGTGTGGCACGCAGGCTGCGCCTCTCCCACAAGCTGAGCGCGATGCTCAATGAAATCGTCGCTTACCAGCATGGCAACCATATCGGCCGCGAAGAATACGATGCACAGGTCAGCGAATACCAGACCCGCTATCCCGATGTGGCTGCACTGATACAGTCGATGGAGACGTTTGAGAAGGCAGAGCCGGGTCGGGAATCGGATTAAGGAACTGCACGTTCAGTACCTCCATCGCGCTATGCGCGGTATGGTTTGCAGTCCGCAGCTGATCGTCAGCTGGACAGGCGTCCCTGTCCAAGCACGCGCATCAACGCGTCTTTGCCATGCAGCCGCAACTGCCGTTCCAGCTGTTCGCGGGCCAGATATTCGGTTCCCTGCGGACCGCTGGTGATGCGTTTGCCGGACGAGCGCTCGGTGATGGCCCAGCCTCCGCGATTGTCGTAGAGCCAGGCGTGCAGAATGAACTGCAGTTCTTCAAAATCGGGGACGACGATTTCTTCGCCCAGTAATTCCTGGGCTTGGCCAAATTCATTCTGGATCAGGAATTTTTGCATTCGGGTTCGCGTTGGGCTGGCATATGACGCTGTCTTTGAAATAAGCGGAACACATGAAGCTTTGACGCTTCATGCATCTCTCTTGAGGGATTCATTATAGGGCGATACAAAGACAGACCGCCTACTATGCGTCGAGTACACGAACACCGGTATGGTTCCTCGACAGTGTTGCTGCGACAAAATCACGCTTGCTCCATGGCTATGCCTTTCCCCTCTCTCCCTCCATTGAATGCGGTGCCAGGCTCTGAAAGCCTATCGTTTAGATCCTTCTGATAGGGAAATCAACCCCTGGTTTGCGTTATCTTGAATGCCGTTCGGGAAGTTGTCGTCCGGCGAGGCGACAGGCGCTTGCCGTGCGTCTGGTCAAGAACAAAATGGCAATAAAGATAGTCATACCGAGACGGGCACCGGCGCGCATCAGCAAGCCGTAGCGCGTGTCCGTGATCGCCGAAAACCATATTCAAGGAGGAGCCGAGATGGATTTGTACACGAGGGTGCCGACAACAGGGCGCACGTCCCGCCTGTTGGCAAACAAGGGACTGCTGGTTGGTATTGCCGGCGGCATTGCTGCCATTGCGTGGCTGACATTGGGGCGTACCCAGCAGCCAAACCGCCGGTATGCGGACCGTGGAGCGGACCGGCGTAATCCCATGCATTTCTTCCTTGCCGGTACTTATCCGCGCCGCCGTGCAATCGATCGTTCGCGCAACCGTCCGCTGTTTGAACGTCGCCAGTCGGTCTACGATTCATACTGACGAAAAAGCGCGCCGGGGCGCCGGGGCGCCAGTCTCCGGCGCTTTGCGGCCTGACCATGCGAGGACATTGAGAACCCACCAAGGTCTTGGAAGACCTGCTTAGGCTGTGCCTGTCAAACAAGTCCTACAGCGGGGTTTGCATCTGCCATTGTGCATCGTGCTGTGCCACCAGGCCATCGGCTTCCAGTTTTTGCAAGTGGGCCAGCAGCGACCTTTCCGCCATTGCGTGGCGTTGCGGGGGCACATCGTCATACGCGATAGGCAACAGCGCTTGCGTTGTCGCCCTGTCCAGGCTCCGCAGGGCAGCCATCACCTTGCGTTCGCGCGCGAGCCGATGGGCCACAATGCGGTCGATGACGGCGTGCGGCTTCTCCATTAAAAACCCATGTCCCGGTGCGAAATAACTGATGTCGAATTCCTTCAGTCGCTCTAGCGACGCAAGGTAGGCGCGCATATCGCCGTCAGGAGGATTAATGACAACGGTCGACCCTTGCATGATGTGATCGCCGGTCAGCAGGATATGGTCTTCCTCCAGCAGATAACAAAGATGATTCGATGCATGGCCCGGGGTATGGATGACTTGCAGTGTGCAGCCACCGACTTCGATGCGCTGTCCATCATGCAGGGTGTCATCCGGCCTGAACCCACGGTCCTGATTGCCGGCATCCGGTGCGGGCAGACCCAGCACCTGGGCGCCGGTCTTCTGCTTGAGCAGCGCCGCGCCCGGTGAATGATCGATATGCGTATGGGTGGTCAGGATCCAGCGTATGCGCCCGTTTGCATGCGCGAGCAGCTGATCGATATGCGTAGGGTCGGCAGGTCCGGGATCGATGACGGCGATGTCCTCGCTGGCGCCGATCAGGTAACTGTTGGTGCCCGGTCCGGTCATGAAGTGCGGGTTGGGAGCGGTAACCCGCCGCAGGCGCGGTGACAGCACGGTCAGTGTGCCGGGCACGATGTGACTTAGTACATGGCCCTTGCCATTCGGGTCGAGTTTGCCGACTTCGGCATAGGCGTGGTCGCCCTGTATCAGCACCCGACGTCCCTTTGGTCCGGTCGATACACGGGGCAGGTAAGTCGGAATCGCGCGCTCGGTCGCCGCGTAAGTCATTAGCGCTTCAGTGTTGTCGAAGCGCGCCAGTTCTTCCAGCGTCCGGATGGTGGCAAACATCATGTCAAGTTCGCCGGCACGCTGGCGGGCAAGCGCGTCCGACGGCCGCATCCATGCGTGACCGATCGTTTCAGCGTTGTCGTGGGAACCTGTCTGGCTTGCCGGCGCGATGGCGACAAAGAAACGCGTATCGAAGCGGCGCGGTGCGCCGACCGGCGTAATCCAGTGCGCAAAATAACTGAGTCGGTCAAAGGCGGGGCGTATCCCGAATCGGGCGCACATGTCGGCAAAGCCCAGTTCGCCCGATGCCACCAAGGGACGCATCGCGGCGAAGTCGGACGCAATGCCCGGATCATTGAGCTCAACCAGTTTCCCAGCCCTGTCATAGGCAAGCAGCAGCCCGGCCTCTTCAAAACATTCGCGGATTGCGGCAACCCAATAGGCAAGACCACCTTGCGCAATACTTAAGCGCCGGCTCGCTTCCGCATCGCTCAGGCAGGATTGCGACAGGTCGGCAAACGCATCGGCGTCGGCGGTATCGACCGCGCCGCCTGGAAAGACATAGCCGCCCGGAACGAAGACGGCCTGGTGAGTGCGCTGCATCATGAAAACTTCAAGACCGTCCGGCGTATCACGCGCAAGTACCAATGTTGCGGCGGGACGGGGGGTAAGCGGCAGTTCTGCCATTTGGGCGCCTCTGCAATGTAGTGTCAACACCGAAGATTGTAGAGGAAGTCGGCGACCTTGCCTTGACGCACTCGCGGCACCCGTCTGCATGCCTCAGTCTGCGGGATGTATGACGGGTTCGTGGCCGCAGCGTGCGATGAACGATTTTGGCGTACCTGCCTCAAAAAGGAAATTGCTCAATTGACAGGAAAGGACGCACTGTGAAAATACCGGTAATCGTGATGCTGTTGATTGTCGCCATGCTGGCAGGACTTGGCTTGATCTTTTTTGTCATGTAGCAGCAAGCGAACCTGCCACATGACTCGGTCGTGACAAGATTATTTCGAATGCGGGGGACGCCGGCTGGTCTGGTCCAACCCCTTGCTGGACTCGTTCAGCGTGTGACTGGATGAAGGAATATTGTTGCCGGGATCGGCAAGCTCGTCGTCGGTAATTTCGCGGCTTGGCGGATTGATAAACTGCGCCATCTTTTCCAGCGCGCCCTCATCCTTGCCTTGCCCGGTTTTAGCGCTATCGACAGGTTTGCGGTTCATGACTGCCTCCAAAATATCTGCGACACGTCAACAGGGACAATGTTCCGATTAACTGCCGTGGAGCGGCAAGCGCCTATCAATAAGCAGCATGAATAAAATTGCAGTTACGCAAAAATAATATTCCCTGACATGAATATGGCCAGGGAAGGCTTTCATCGTGCGCTCCAATGCGTCCGTTGCCCGTGTTATTTGGTTCCGAAAAGACGGTCTCCGGCATCGCCGAGTCCGGGCACGATATAGGCATGATCATCGAGATGGGAATCGAGTGAAGCAACATAGACTTTCACATCCGGATGGGCTTTCTGGAATACGTCAATCCCTTCCGGAGCCGCCACCAGTGCCACAAAAATGATCTGCTCGCCGGTGACGTTTCTTTTCTTCAGCACATCCACCGCATGGACCGCCGAATTGCCGGTGGCAAGCATGGGATCGCACAGGATGAAGGTGCGCTCCGCCAGATCGGGCAAGCGAACCAGGTACTCGACCGGGCGGTGCGTGTCGGGATCACGGTAGACGCCGATGTGGCCGACGCGTGCCGACGGAATCAGCTCCAGCAAGCCATCGCTCATGCCGATACCGGCACGCAGTACAGGCACCACGACCAGCTTCTTGCCGGCGATGATAGGCGCATCAATGGTCTGCAGCGGTGTCTCGACCCGGATCGTCGTGAGCGGCAGGTTGCGGGTAATTTCATATCCCATCAGCAGCGTTATTTCACGCAGCAATTCGCGGAAGGTGCGTGTCGAGGTCTCGCGGTCGCGCATATGCGTAAGCTTATGCTGGATCAGCGGATGACTCAGGATGTGCAGGTTGGGAAAGCGCGGATCTTGTTTCATGTCGTTTCCAGGTAGATGCTAGATGCGTTCGTTATGCTTATGATGGTTCAGGTGGTTTTACGTGGCATCAGCAACGCATAGACCACCGCTGAGATCGCTAGCCCGACAAACCACGCATAGGTATACAGCGTTTCAAATACCGGCAGGGTGGAGGAAATGAAGCCGGCGGCCTTCAGGAATCCGGGCAGGTTCGGCAATACGCCAAGTACGAGTGCAACCACGGCGCGCAGGTTCCAGCCATTGCTATAACCATACTCGCCGTGCTCCGTGAACAGGTCCGCATGATTGAGGCGGGTGCGGCGGATCAGGAAATAATCGACCAGCATGATGCCTGCGATCGGGCCGAGCAAGGCGCCGTAGCCGATCAGCCAGGTGAAAATGTAGCCCTGCGTGGTTTCAAGGATTTTCCATGGGAACATCGCCAGACCAATACCGGCTGTGATGTAGCCGCCCATCTTGAATGAAATACGGCGCGGTGCCAGGTTCGAGAAATCGTAGGCGGGCGACACCACGTTCGCGGCGAGGTTGGTCGTGATGGTGGCGATGATCAAGGCGATCAGTGCAATCACGACGGAGATGCCGCCCATCTTGCCGGTCAGCGCCACCGGATCCCAGATCGCTTCACCATAAATCGCCACGGTAGCCGACGTTACCAGCACCGCCACCAGCGCAAGCAGGCCCATAGGAATCGGCAGGCCAATCGCCTGTCCTACCATCTGGTCGCGCTGGCTGCGTGCGAAGCGGGTGAAGTCGGGAATATTCAATGCAAGCGTGGCCCAGTAGCCGACCATGGCGGTCAGTGACGGCCAGAACACAGTCCAGAACTGCCCCGCCTTCTTGCCGCCTTCGACGAACTGCGATGGCGTCGACACCATCGGCCCAAAGCCGCCGGCCTTGCTATAGGCCCACCAGACCAGGCCCAGTGCCGATAGCAGCAGCAAGGGCGCAGCCGCGGTTTCCATCCAGCGGATCGAGTCGGTACCTTTGGCGATGAAATAGATATGCAAGGCCCAGAACAGCAGGAAGCACCCGAGCTGCCCTGCGTTGATGCCCAGACCCGGCAGCGCGCTTCCCTGCAATGCATTGTTCATGACCAGATTCAGGATGGTGTAGATCGCCTGGCCGCCCAGCCAGGTCTGGATGCCGAACCAGCCGCAGGCAACGACGGCGCGCAGGATCGCCGGCAATTGTGCGCCACGTACCCCAAATGAAGTTCTTGCCAGTACCGGATACGGAATCCCGTGCTTTGCGCCGGCATGGCCAACCAGCACCATGGGAATCAGCACGATGACGTTACCGAGAAAAACGGTCAGGACCGCCTGCCACCAGTTCATACCCTCGCTCATCAGTCCCGATGCCAGCATGTAGGCGGGAACGGAAACCGCCATCGACACCCATAGGGCCGCGTAATGGGTCGCGGTCCAGGTGCGTTGCGCATCGGTAGTTGGCGCCAGGTCTTCGTTCCACAGCGGATTATCGTTGTTATTTTGTGTCATTCATGTTCTCGGCAAATTGACAATGGCGACATATTAATGGTTTTCGGGCAACGCCGGACGTGTTGCAGCTTGATCGCAGGCGATTCGCATCCTGTTCTGGGCGTCGGTACGAGCCATGGCATCGGTGTGCCCATGATGCACCTGTTTGACACTGGCTGACACTGGCCATGTACCCAATACCGAATTCAGCGGCGATGTCCAATAGCCATTTTTAATTTCCCATGGGAAAGCCGAGCCGCTATGCTGGCTCGGCAGTTTCATTTTTTGTCATTCAGTTTTATTCGATATCGGCAAACCCGTTGAAAGACGGGGACGCAAAGCTACTGGTCTAACGGCGCAACGCCCATGACAGCAGGGCTGCACGCCTTGAACGGTAGGGAATGGCAGTTCGCCACGAACTGTGATCTCTCCCGCACGCTCGTTCATCGCGGCCTGATGTATGCCTCGTGCTGTCACCGCTGCCCGGCCGTTGGCCAATGCGCTAACCATTGTGTCGCATAGACGACACGCATTGATTCGACTTGCGAGGAACCATGTCTCCAGTACAAATGCGTTTTCGACGCGGAGCAGGCTCGTCTGTTGCGCCGGCACCTTGTGGCCCGCTTCATGATGGGGGTCGTCGTGTTTACGCGACGATGGTTGTGTGCGGCCTCCTTGCAGGGTGCGCCGGGATGACGCCTGATCAAGCGGCGGCGCCCGCCGAGGGAGAGCAGGCAAAGACTCCGATCCACACGATCACCGTCCGGCATATTCTTGCCGAATGGAGCACCTTCGGACTGGATCATAAACGCCATGTACCTGGACGCGGTCACCAGAATGCACGCGTGCCGCCGCCGTCTGGAGGACTTCACGATTACAGCGCGACGATCCAGGAGATTCTGGCGAATACCGTTTGCCGCGCGTGCGAAGACAAGCCTTACCATCGCCTGGTGTTGTCAGCCTCGAGCCGGCATGGCGTGCCGTCCGGATTGATCCATGCCGTGATTCAAAAAGAATCCGGCTACAACCCTTTGGCCACTTCGCATCGGCAGGCGCGCGGCCTGATGCAGGTAACGTCGGGTGCCGCGAGATTTGTCGGTGTTGCGGACGGCAGCAACCTGTATGACCCGCAAACCAACATCAATGCGGGCACTGCCTACCTCAAGTACCTGATGCAAAACCATGCGACCTTCGACGAAGTGCTTGCAGCCTACAATTCGGGCCCCGGCAATGTGCGCAAGTACAACGGCGTACCTCCCTTTCTGGAAACGCAGCGCTATGTGAAGGACGTCAAGCGCTTCTACTTCGTCACTTCGAAGGAATGAGGCCGGCTTGCGATTGTTGTTGCGTTTGTTGTTGTTCAGTGGACGCATGATCCGCCGGCGCTGCACTGTCGCGCAATTGCGCACGGCTGCCGAGCTTCATCGCATACTCGTGCGTGAACAGTGAACCATAGAAAAAAATTTGGGCCGAGTAGTAGATCCACGTAATCAACACAACCACCGAGCCGGCCGCGCCATAGGATGAACTGATGTCGGCATTCGCCACGTAAAGGCCAATCGCAAATTTGCCGAGGGTGAACAGGGCGGCGGTGATCACCGAGCCGATGAACACGTCCTTCCATGCGATCTTGACGCCGGGCAGGTATTTGAAAATCGTTGCGAACAGACCAGTCACGACGGCGAACGATACCAGGTGCGTGACGACCAGCGTGATGGCTTTCAATGCTGTGCCGGTACTGCCGCCGCCAAAAACGCCTTCCATGGCGGCCAGTGCGGTGCTGACCGCCAGCGTCGTCATCAGCATGAGGACCAGCACCAGGATCAAGCCAAACGAAAGAACGCGTTCACGAATAAATGCCCACAGTCCTGACGCTTTTGACGGCGGCACTTCCCACAACTCGTCTAGGCTATCCTTGAGTTCGGCAAATGCACTGGTCGCACTGATGAGCACCAGGGCGACGGAAATAATGCCGGCCATGAGTCCGCCGGAATCCTGTTTGGTACCGCCCAGAATGGTTTTTACGGCATCGGCGCCCTGTTCTCCCATCAAGCCGGAGAGTTGTTCGATCAGCAGCGCGCGCACCGTATCTTCGCCGAAGAAGAAGCCGGCAATGGTTACCACCAGCAGTAGCATCGGCGCCAGCGAGAACAAGGTATAGAGAGCAAGCGCAGCACCTTTGCTGGCTGCGCGATGCGCGGACCACTCTTTGGCTGCAGATATTGCGATGTGGAACAAGGCTTTCGGCTTGGATTCATGCCGCAGCTTTTCGCCTTCATCCATTTTCTGTTTAGCCTTTAGCTGTTGCGCATCATGCTGAAGGGCATCCGCCTGCTGTGCACGGTCCGCATCGACCCGCGGCTGCAACTGCCGACCGTCGAATGTGGCAGCGGTAAACGCATGCTGCACTGGTTGCCGTTGTTGTATCTGTCGCGCCTGCTGGCGCTGTTGCGTGCGGCGCCGGGCTTGCCACAGCGAGAAGGCAGCTACCGCGAACTGCAGCGCGCCATGGAGGAGCTGCTCTTTATTGAAACGATCTGGGGTGCGCATGAAGGATTCCTCTGCTAACGCTTGCCGCATGTTGACGATTTCACATGCCTTGATCCCGTTATGAGTAGACGCCGCGTAACTTTGTTCCGGCAGCGTGCCGTCGCGCATTGAGCCGACGCAGGACTTGGCAAAGGTGCGTTTCAAAGGTGCGTTTATACAGAGCAGAAGCGTCGGTCCTTGTATCTTCCTTCAATCCCGCAGGACACGGTACATCTGATGCACCTGGGGAGAAATAACCCGGCGTTCCCGCCATACCCAGGGTAACTCACGCAAGGCTTCCAGAAGAGCGGCTGCCAGGGTGCGAATGTCGCGCGCCGAGCGGCACGTTGCCCAAGTCTGCCTCAGTGCGCTCGCGAAGGGCAGCCGCAACCAACTGACCCAAAGCGTATTGCGCAAGACGATTTTCTGCCGGCCGGGGTTGTCGCGTTGTGGGGAGGGATAGTGATGAATGGTCAGCTCTGGCGCATACACGACGCTCCAGCCGTTGCTCACAAGATCGATGCTCAGCAGTTCTTCTTCGCCACCGACAAAGAAGCGCTGCTCATAACCACCCGCCTGGAGATACGCCGCACGGCGCACCACCGTCGCGCAGGCAATGAAGCCAAGCAGGGCGCGTCCCGGCAAACCGGCGGAAGGTAACGGGCTGTTTGCCAGCACTTGGCAAACAGGGTCCTCGGCTTCTTGCGGCCCGAGCAGGATACGCGCGCACAAGGCTGCAACACGTGGATGGGCATCAAGGATATGGACTGCGCGCTCAAGCGACCCGGCAGCCCACCACGAATCGTCATCGCAGAAGGCAATGTAAGGCGTGTTTGCCATCTCGACCCCGACGTTCCGTGCGGCAGCACCGACATTACGCGGCAAGCAAACGAAGCGAACCTGCGGAAATTCAGAATGGATCAGATCCCGTGTGCCGTCGGTGGAGGCGTTGTCGACGACGATGATGTCGATGGCTTGCGGCAAGGCAAGCATGCGGCGCAGGGTATGGCACACTTCGACTTTACGGTTGTACGTGAGGACAACAACCGAAATGCGGCGCTTCAAATCGGGCACACTTCCCTCCATTTGCGCAGGGGAATGCCTGCCAATGCAAACCTTGGATGCGTGACAGCCCGACCCCCGCTTTAAGTAGCGAGGGAGTAGGATGCGCCGGCCGACTGCAGAAGATGGTGACCCATATCAGAGATCGATGCGATCGACCTCTACATCATGCCGTCGGATTTCAGCAATTTCAGTAACGGTAAGGGTTATTGGGGCGGCGATCGTAGCGATTCGGTACGCCATCGTGATCCCGGTCATGTCCCCCATGACCGTGCCGATGTTGCCAGCCGTGATGGTAACCGCGCTGCTCGATGACGATCGGGCGCGGCTGTACGTACACGGGCTGCGGCTGTACATAGACCGGGCGCGGTTGTACGTACACCGGGCGCGGCTGTACGTAGACTGGTTGGGGTTCAACATAGATCGGCGCCGGCCGCACGTACGGACCGGGTACGTCGATATTGATGCCTACATCGACGCGCGCCAGCGCAGCGCCAGAAGACAGCAACAGGGCCACGCCTGCGATCAATCCCGTAACGCCAAATGCTTTATTCATGGTCCATCTCCTTGGTTGATGGCTTCATTACATCGCATTGGCATGTACATAACCATAGTTAACGGGTAAAGATAGTTACAAAATGTTTCTTGCAACACCCTGTGACTTTTTATCTTAATGAAAAGCTAACACGCCCGCCCTTACCGTCGCTGTTCCCTATCCTGGAAGCAAGAATAAACAGCCGTTCTTCTGGTATGTTGCCATTGCGCTGTAGCCAAGCCTTGGCAGCCTGCGCGCGCTGGTTACCCAATGCGAGGAAGTCGTCTTCATTGATTTCGGCATTCGCCATCATCAATTGTTCCATTTCTTCAACAGAAAGTGACTTGGGTAAGCCGATGACATTGCGCGGCTTGGGGAATTTTTCGTCGCGATATGCCCTTGTCAGCAAGTCGCGGTATTCGTCTGGCTGGACTGTCGCCCTGCCAGGTTCTGGCGTTACGCCACGGGCAGCAAGGTCGCGCGTCTTCACGCTACGCACCTTGCGCTCGACGTAGGCGCGCTTGAGACCATCCTTGTCGGATTCCGGATCGACTCGTCCCGCAATGTCCAGCTTCAGGCCAGGGCGTTCGGTGAGCGCTTTGGCAAGGGCTTTGAGTTTTTCTTCGGCGGTCGCGGAGATGCTTGCCCGTCCCGGTTCAAATTCCATCGAAGACAGTTGCTCGCCGCCGCCAAACGCTGCACCGAGTAGCGCAAACGGCTGACTCACTGCCTTGAGAATCACGTTGCCGATCACCCTGGCGAGCAGCGCGCCGATGGAAAACTGTGGATCATCGAGCGAACCTCCCACCGGAAGATTGACATCAATAACACCGTTGCGGTCACGCAGCAAGGCAACGGCAAACTGCACGGGCAGCTTGGTTGCGGAAGGGCTATCCACCTTGTCACCGAATGTAAGCTGATCAAGGACCAGTCGATTCCGGGCCGTGAGCTTGCGTGCCTCCACCCGATACGCTACATCAAACGACAGTTTGCCCTTCTCTATGCCATAGCCGACATAGCGTCCCGCATAGGCGGATAAGGGAGCCAGTTCCATGCCGCGCACATTGGCTTGAAGATCCAGGAACAAGTCGCCGCGCAAGGGATTCACGCGGCCAGTGATTGCGAGAGGTGCATTGTTGACTTCACCATGCAAATCGATGTTTGCGCCTGCAGCGTTGGCAGCCGACAGATCCGTTACGGTGCCGCCAAGACTGGCAAGCGTGGCGGTGTAGTTGGGCTTGATGAAGTTGTCCGTAAAGCGTACGCGGCCACCCTGCAGGGTGAGCTTGCGAACCTCTATGGGCAGTGGGGCGGCAGGCGACGTCTTCTGGTCCGGGACAGGTGTCGATTTTTTGGCGACGGACGTGGTTTCCTTTCCAGATTCCGTAAGACTGCGCTGCGCATCGGCAGGGCCGCGTGCAATGTCCTGTAAATTGATGCGGCCGCTCGGATCGATGATCACGCGGGCAAAAAAGTCACTGAGTGCAACCTGGTCTGCCTTCAATGCAAACGGTGCGAACCGCACATTCATGCCGCCGACGAAAAGCGATTTCCAGCGCAGGAAATCGTTTCCGCTAAGTTTGTCGACGGTTGCCAGGTTACCTATCGTGACATCTCCCTGATAACCACCTTCGACCGCACCGTCCTTGCCTGTGGCGAGGCGCAATTGCCCTGTCGTTGTCAGGCTCGCACGTGTCAGGCGAAGGTTAATGCTATCCGTGACGTAAGGCTGCACAGGCAGAATGTCAACACCTTTCATATTGATGGACAACTCGCTGCTGAATGGTGCCAGTGCAAGCTTGCCGTTCACTGCCAATTGCCCGCTCTTGTTGACGCCCGCCTTGACGTTGATTTGCGTCGGTGCGGCGTTCGCTGCAGTCGATATGTCCTGCATCGCGACACTGAGCGGCGCGATGGTCGTGACCGCCGGCTCCGCATGGTCCCGATCTTCCAGGCGAGCCGACCAGTTGTCGATGCCGACGCGACCAACGGTCACGACGTACTGATCGTTTGCATTGTCAGTTTGTTTTGCTGGTGGTACAGGCGGCTTTGCCGAGGCAGTCATTTCTTGCGCGGCCGGTGCCGTCGCGGTTACCGACTTGTCACTTCGCTTGTCTTGTCGCAGAAGGAAGTTACCGCTGTCCGAACGAACCTCCGCGATGGAAACAGTTTTTTTGCCGGTATCGACGGCCACCTTGCGCAATGACAGGCCAAACTCTTCTACCTCTGCCTGCACGGGTCGCGACGGCAGTGCATCTGCATAGTGCAGCGAGGCATTCTGCACGTCGACTTCTCCGACAACGATGTAAGGGCTTGCGTTCGATGTGGTGGCGCCGGACGGTCTCGTGGTGGCAACGGGCGCAACGGAGGGAAGCCAGCGCTCCCAGCTAGCCTGACCGTTTGCGCTGCGTTCCGCTGCTGCCTGCAGGCCATGGACAGCGATTCGAGCGATGTCGAACCGATTGCCCAGTACGCTCGCATCTCGTAAATCCACTTTCATTTCCGCCAGCTTCAGCACGGGTTTTCCGCTTAGTTCGTTGAGCTGTAAGGATTTGAGCGTGGTGCTGCCATTCAGTACCAGCGCTGCCGGTTTGTCTTCCGGCTGCACGAAGCTCGCGCTCATGTTCAGGGCGAGTCTGGCACTCGGTACCTTGATCCGGAGCTTCGCCGGCAGGTAATCGATAAAGCGCGTCAAGTCCAGGTCATTGAGCGTAAGTTCGACGATCGCGTCGCGTGGTTTGGCGAAAGGTCGCGCCTTTCCCTGGATAAGAATAGGAGTGTCGTTGACTTTTGCGCTTAATAGCGGTTCGACAAAGATCTGGACCTGTGACGGAAGCGATGAAATGAACGGTACGCCCAATTCCAGGTCTGCAACGACATGCTTTGCCTTGGCGGGGCGGTCGATAAATACAATCCCTCCTCGTTCAACACGGATATTGTTCACGGAAAAGCGAGCGGGCTCTTCAGATGCGGGCTGCTGTGCCAGCGCGCTGACAATATCATCAAAATTATAGTGATTTGCCTCGGTACGTATTACATGAACCAAAGGTGTCGAAACTTGCAGGTATTCGATGACCGGCGCCAGACGAATCAAGGATTCCGCCGAAAGATCGAGGTTGATGGAATCGATGCTGGCAAAAACATCTTTGCCATTTGCCTCCATCACCCTGAGCCCCGACAGGGCGACGGTCAGCGCAAAGGGATTGACCTTGACTGTCTCCACCACCGCTGATCGACCAAGCTTTTCCTGGATGGCCTTCGTGAGTTGGGACTGAATAATCACAGGGAGCGCAAGAAAACCGATTGCTGTATAGAGCAGCACAAGCGCGACAACAGATCCAACGCCGATACGGACACGGCGCGATGCGATCAGTCGGGAAAATGATGGTGGCCGGATAGTAAAAATTTTGATCATGATGCACACGAAGAAGTGGCCTGATTTTACCAGTGCATCAATTGGAAATCTTTTTTAATCCACTCGCAGCGGTACATGGCATGGCGCAGCCTGTACTTTTCTCCCCCACTGCGCCTTGCGACTGTCGTGTTGACCGATGTTCTGGAATTCAGGGACGCTGGTGCGTGAGTGCGGCAATATCTTTCAGTTTGTCGATGCTGACCGGTTTGACCCAGTGCTGGTCAAAGCCCGCATCGTTTGCCCGCTGCTTGTCTTCTTCATTGCCCCAGCCAGTCATAGCGACCAGTACCATCGAGTTCTGTTCAGCTTCGCCGCGCATTCTCCGTGCGACTTCATAACCATCGATGTCAGGAAGACTGATGTCAAGCAGTACGACGTCCGGCTTCAGGCGCGCGCGTTCGGCCAACGCAGAGGTGCCTTCGTGGGCGATAAAAACTTCATGCCCGAACAGTCGAAGCAACTCTGCGGTGGATTGCGCTGCATCTTCATTGTCGTCCACAACGAGCACACGACGTGTTGTGGCCTGCGCAAGGCGGTCGCCGACAGCACCAGGCAGATCTACCGGAGATGGGCTCGCTTTGGAAGGCGAGCCACCCGATTTGTCATGGTCCGAGGCGGGAAGTGCCAGGATAAATGAGCTGAATTTACCTTTGAGCATGGCGCGAATAAGTGGATTTTGTCTTTTTTACCTGATTGGCCAGCAGTGTGGCTTGGGATTGCGCAATGATGTCGACCTGTATATTACGCCGGGGTTCCATCGGTGCAAACAACGTTAATACAGGTGAGGGGGACAGTACCTGATACAGGGCTGGGCCGCAAGGAAAATAGGTGGTCAGCCTCTTAACCACCGAGGTATGTCATTGCTGGAAGATGACACATTTGCGGTTCGTCCAAAGGCGCTGCCGCTATGCAATATTCATTGCACTCAGGGGCAAGGCTGTTCAGGCGGAGATCCGACCCGCCGATGAGATCATTACATCAACTAAATGAACTTCAGTTCAAGATTGTAGGCAGGCAAATCTAAATTCGCCGCACCAATGCGTCCAGGGTGTTGAGGCAGCCTCGGGGTAAGCCCGATGTGGGTCGGATCGTAGATGATGGTCAACTTTGTAAAGTGCGTCTCATCCGCAGTAAGTTCAAAGACATCAACGCCGTCAAACTCAACAGTGTGCCCATTGCCGGTGATACATGTGTAACTGAAATGCAGAGCAATGGAAGGCGTATCGGAAAGCGCTTCGTAGACATGCCTGATACGGATAATGGCATCGCGCGTATCGGAGAACAAAATGCGGTAATAGGTCCCCGCCGTCATCTGGCCATAGATGGGTGAGCGCACAATGGCTTCCGGCGACTCGAAAAGCGATAATACCAAGGGGAGGCTTCCAGCGTTAATCGCTTTGAGATATTGCTTGCACAACGTCAGATATTCCATTTGCAGCTCCCTGGGCAGCGGACTATCTTATTTTTTAAATTGTCTGTTTTTAAGACGCTACAGGCTTATGCCGTCTCTCCGCTTAGACGGAGTATAGCTTTTACGGCAAACTTGTTTCTCCCATAAAATAGTTATTTAGCCTATGTTTTCGATTCAACTCTCGAATAATTGATCTAGATCAACCTATCAAAACGGTAATCTATCCGTTAATTTTCCGCGCGGTAACATCGTGCTCTGCTGTTAAAGGTAATGCGTATTTACCTCCATGCAAGGCGAAAGCGGCTCCTTTTTCCTGGCGCATGGCTCGTCTGCGGAAGAAGCATCAAAATTCAAACTTCAAGCAACCCAACGGGCGGTAGGCATATCGGGTAAGTCCGATGTTGCCTTACATAACCACATTGGCGAATGTAACTATGTTCAAAGAAACCGCAAACACCCCTAGTTTATGGGAAGCGGGAGCGTACACAGATCCGTACAATTGTTTCCATATAGTAATTGCATAGTGCGTCTATCATGAGGTAGCCGTAAGTCGACCTACAGAAAGCACTCGCTCTAATCTATTGTGATAAACGCCCTGTTCCGTACGAATCAGTTACGTATGACCAGGCCTTCTCTCGATATCGAAGTCGGCCAGGTACTTTTTCGCCTGACGATTGCTTCCGGCTTCGGGCTCTACCTGGGAGTCATGCACTTCGCCTTGCATGTCTACGTCAGGCCGGCACTGTTTATTCTGTTCTTCGGCTTTCTGTGCTTTTCGCTGGTATGGGTGTGGCTGGTAAAGCGCTCACTGTTGCGCCTCGAGCACAGGCTGGCGATCTCTATCCTGGTTGACCAGAGTGTGCTTGCCGCTGCCACCCTGATGGGAGGCGATATGATCGCGCCGGTGCTGTGGGGACCGATCAGTGTATCTGTGGGGTGTGGTTTGATAGGCGGCACTTACTATGCGAAGGTGGCATCGTTGCTCGGCAGCCTATTGATGGCGCTGGCTTTCATGCTGTCGCCATTCTGGAGCAGCGTGCCCCTGGTTTCCCTCGGAGTCGTGCTGGCAACGCTGATCATTCCATGGCAAGTGGCCCTGGTATCCGAACAAATCACCCGGGGCCGGAAGGAGTTGCACCAGCGTGCGATTGCACTTGAAGCGGCAACAAGGACAGACCCGCTCACTGGTGTGCTAAACCGTGCCGGCTTCGACGCATCGCTAGCCCAGATGCTGGAAAATACCGATGCGGACGGCAGGATCAGCGCAGTCATGTTGCTGGACCTGGATGGTTTCAAGGCGGTCAATGATATCGCCGGACATAATGCTGGCGATGAAGTGCTGAAGCAGGTCGCGCACAGCTTGAGGCAGTCGCTGCGCACATCCGACGATATCGGACGCATAGGAGGCGATGAGTTTGCTGTCCTGGCACATAATCTCGTCGCCCCGGAAGATGCGGAATGGCTGGCCAACAAAATCCTGCAAGCCATCGGGGCACTGCGTATTGCCGGTCATGCTGAATTACGCATCAGCAGCAGCATTGGCATCTGTATCCATCCCGATCCGGAAGCTACAAGTGTCGAAGAACTGATGGCAAATGCCGATCGCCTGATGTACCAGGCCAAACGATCAGGCAAAAATCAATACCGGACTGCTTTCAATTCAGCCCTCTCTATCCGCGAAGCGTGTTGACGTGTGTTGACGTATAGAGCTTAGCTGACGCTTGCCGGAGCGCTTCCCCTTGGCTGCGCCACAAAAGGCGCCAGGCATTGACGGTGCAGTCGGGGCAACGCGCTTTATACAATGTCTACCGGACGCGGCATGACACGGCGGTACCGTGCCATGCCGTTCATGTCCAGCAGTCCAAGCCAGCGCGCAACTTCCACCTCGCTCTTCCCTTTGGAAAGCTGCCTCAAGGCAAACGTGTGCCGCAATTTGAATACGCCGCCGGAGTCACCTTCCATGCCGGCGCCAGCCAACACCGCTTTGCAGCATTCGTAGCAACCCGTATGCGACCAAGGTTTGCCAGCCAGCGTGGAGGGAAAGACCAGATCGCCTTGAATCCGTTGTTTCGTCCGTATCGACATCCATAACGCCAGTTGTCGTCCAGCCCATTCTGCGACCGGCGTCTCACGTGCGGGGGCGTTGCCGTTGCCGGGCAGGGCAAGCTTCCAGGGAATCCCGGCTTTGCGTCCGCCATCAATGGTAATACCGTCGAGCGTTATGGCACGGACATCGCCCGGAGTCAGTCCCGCGCCAAGCATCAGTGCAACCGCCGTTCGATCCCGTACCTCTTTCCACGGTAGTGGGCCTTCGGCGGAATCCGTGTGCCGGATCTCTGTCAGATAACCGATAAGGCGTTTTGCCTGCGCCTCGGTACAGAATTCTGGCAGTGGGTCGCGATGGCTGGCGTTGGCATAACGGTATTCATTTTTTTGCAGCAGTTCGGTCGCCGCGCGATTAGGCGGTACGCCCTCACGCTCTGCATGGAAGCGAGTGATTCGATCAATGAGTGTCAGCATGCGCCATGCATAACGTGGAGACAGTTCTTCTCCTTTGATGCTGACACGCGGCTTTTCATCGTCATTCCCACTCCCGCGCAGCATGAGGAAGGTCTGGATATCCGCAGCGCTGATCGTCGACGTATCAAGATTTCGCGCTGCACAGAACGCAGCAAACGCATGCCACATCTCTTGATACACGGTCGCGGACTCTTCCTTCAACGGACGCTCAGTCCGGACACGTGAGTTAGAGAGAGCACGAAAGTCAACCCAGGACCTGAACAGTCCACGCAGGCGCTCTTCGAGGAGCGCGTGGTCGTCGGCAGGGAATAATGGCAGTGTCATCGTAAGGCAATCAGAGTATGCATGGCCAAAGTCACATTGTGGCGTGGATCACTGGCGGTTGCAAGGGATCCGAACTAACCGCGTGCCGTTGGTATTAAGACTTAAGATGGAAAATATATACACTTGCACCTGGTTGAAATCAACACCTTGACGGCTTAATAGTGCGTCACCAATGTGAACATGTGCACTGCTCCATCGGGATGGCAGAGGTAAAGCGCCGGTTAGTTCGGATTGATCGACGCAGAAACGTGCGCACATAATGCAAGAATCGAACTCACCATCACAGTCCCAAACCTTCATGTTTCCTTCGGACGGAATTTTGAAAAGGAAGAAATGCGCCAGGACTAAGCGTGACGATGATGGGTCGACGAGCAAACGTCGGTGTCAAGAAAACTCGTCGTTGCAATAAAGGCAGCGGCACATGGATCGTACTTTCGTATAGAGCATCAACCGAAAAATCTCAAAAATAAACGCCTGCACTTTCCAAAAGGAACGTCATTTGTTATTACGCACATCAAGCGTGTAGAGCCTTGCGCGTCATCTCGGTCGATGCAGTATATTCATGACAGCGACGCTATTTTGTCCGGCAGGCGTATCCGTTCCCGGGCAACGTCGCGACATCCGAACTTATAGCGAGCTTTCGATGAGCTTCCAGACACTGGATCTGAACCTGCTTCGCGTGTTCGATGCTGTCATGAGTGAACAGAACCTCACTCGTGCCGCAATGCGTCTCTCCATGACACAGCCGGCGGTATCCAATGCCTTGCGTCGGCTGCGTGAAGCACTGCGTGACGACTTGTTGGTCCGGAATGCGCACGGGGTTACGCCCACCTCACGCGCTGAAGAGTTGTGGCCCGCGGTGCGGCTTGCCCTGACCGCGCTCGAAGAAGCAATTACGCCGCAAACATTCGATCTGTCGGAAATGCATGCGACTTTCCGCTTTGCCATGGCGGACTCTACGGCGGCGCTTGTCCTGCCATCGCTGATGCGCGAGATAAAGCGCCTCGCGCCTCATCTCTGTATCCGTCTGATCCCTCTCTTGACACGTGATCCTAAGCCGCTCCTGTTGCAAGGAGAGATCGATCTTGCCATCGGTTATTTCCCTGGCATTGCCGCGCAGATTTCGGGCGGGCAGGGGGCATTTTCTGCGATCTTGCATCAGCGCTTATATAGCGGTTCGTACGTCTGCATTATGCGGTGCGGTCATCCTCTCGCAGAGAGTGATTTTACGATTGATGACTATTGTCGTGCCGAGCATGTCCTGATGAGCGTTTCCGGCAAGGCACATGGCCTAGTGGATGACGTGCTTAACCAATTCGGCCGCGAGCGCCACATCGCGCTGACCGTCAATCAGTTTTTCACGGTAGGCAAAGTCGTTGCCTATTCTGATTTGCTTGCCGTCGTACCGCGTCACCTTATCGCAGCGATCGGCTTGACCGATCTCGTCATTGACCGCGAGATGCCTTTTGATTTGCCGCCAGTGCATGTCGATATGCTGTGGCATGAACGTTATGCACGTGATCCAGCGCATCGGTGGATCCGTGACATGCTGTACGACATTACGGGGGGTACGCGGATTCAGCCGAGGCGGCTGTCCGAAGAAATGCAATTAACGGAAGAGCGACAAATGCTGGTTCGAGCGACCAGTCAGAAGTGAATTCTAAGGATCCGCCTCCCGCTGGCACAGTGAATCGCTTAATTTTGCGGCGGCACTCCAGGCTCTTTACCGTGCTCTAGCGGGTGACCGGCATTTGCCGCATAGTCTTCATCAGACAGCATGTACTCTTGCTCAGCCGCAGCCTGTGCGTCCTCTGGCAGACTTTCGTGTCTCCGTGCTCGTTCAAGAAGGACGGCGACATTTGCAAGCTTGCGGTCAACTGCCTCGGCCAGTGCCCCGGTCGTCAACTTCTCGGGGAGCATGAACTCGCATTCCTCTGCTTGTCGAACCAGCGCGCTGTGGCCATCAAGGGGATGATCTCCTTCATTCAGCGCTCGCTTCAAGTCACTTTTCAATTGATTCAGGCTGGCTGATATCGCTTCAAGTTTTTCAACGGGCATCATCGATCGCATCCTCAAGAGGTCTCTGTATGGATATGACAGACCGCTGCATCGATTGTTTCTTAAGGGACGAAACAACATCGCGTGCGAAACAAAATGTCACAGTCCCCGGAGCACTCCGGTTCTATACTGCAATCTCTGTACAAGGGGAGAGAGTCATGAACAAGTGTCCGGTGATTTCATTACAGGGACGTCAACGGCAAAAGAGCGGTCTGGAGAACCCTTCGTCGCTTTCGGCCATGCTTTCCGACGGCATCGGAGACATGCCGGCGCAGACGCATGCACGCATCTATGCCTTCAGGAAGCCAGAACTGCAAGGCGAGGCGCAGGTATTACCTGAGTTCAGTAACAGCATTCGCAGTACCGTCACCATGACGGAGATGCCGCCGGAAGATCTTTGAATCGCAAATAGTAGACCGGCCAGACAAGCCGCGCGAACAAGTCGCTTGTCTGGCGGGCCAGCATCGGTCTTGTCTCAACCGTCTGCCAAGCGCAGCTCACCCCAGCGGGTTGACGGTAAACGATGGCATAGGCTCGCTACCGCCTGCTCGCGCAAGGAACTGCTCCGCGACATCAAGCGCTTCTGCAATCGTAATGTGCATGTCCAGATAACGGTAGGTACCCAGCCGTCCCACGAACGTAATATTGCGTTCCGCCTGTGCGAGTTCGATGTATTCCTTCAGCTGCGATTTGTCCTTCACCAGTCGGATCGGATAATAAGGGATGTCGTTCTCTTCGCAGAAGCGACTGTATTCCTTGAAAATCACGGTTTTCTCATGCGATTCCCAGGGCGAAAAATGCTTATGCTCGGAGATCCGGGTCCATGGCACATCCTCGTCGCAATAATTCAATACCGCGTTGCCTTGATAGTCGCCATCGTGGGTTTCGGATTTGAAGTCCAGCGTTCGGTATCCCAATCTTCCCTGACTATATCCAAACCAGGTATCAATCGGTCCGCTATAAAAAACATGATCATAGTCGCCGGCCGATTCACGTTCGAACGTGGTGCCGAGATGGAGCTGAATGCCGGGATGATCTAGCATCTTTTCGACAATGAAGGTATAGCCGTTCTTTGGCATTCCCTGGAAGTTGCTGGCGTAATAGTTGTCATCATAATTAAACCGAACCGGCAGCCGCTTCAGAATGCTGGCCGGAAGTTCCGAAGGATGCATACCCCATTGTTTGGTCGTGTATCCTTTGAAAAATGCTTCGTATAAGTCCTTACCGACAAATCGCAATGCCTGTTCTTCAAAAGTCTTCGGATCGCTGATGCTTTGATCGCCAATTGATGCCAGGAACGCTTCTGCTTCCCTTGGGTTGAATGTTTTTCCGAAAAACTGGTTAATCGTCAGCAGGTTCACCGGCAGCGAAAACACGCGCCCTTTTGTAATAGCCTTGACCCTATTGGTATAGGGCATGAATTCGTCGAACTGGCGGACATAGTTCCAGACTTTTTCATTACTGGTGTGAAAAATGTGCGGCCCATAGGTGTGTACCATGACACCCGTCTCCGGGTCGCGCTGTGAATGACAATTACCTGCGACATGCGGACGGGAATCGAACACTTCAAGTTGATAATCGGCCTTGGCAAGCTCGTGTGCGATAACAGCGCCAGAAAACCCGGCGCCGACAATGGCGATCTTTTTCAAATCTTTCCTTTCCTCATTGATAAGGCATGGCCCGCGTCATGCTGGAAACGAGGGGCCAATAAAAATGAGTTCAAGTCTACGCGGCGCGCATTCATGGGTCTTGACGGATAGCAGGAAGCTTTGATCTGTAGAGGAAGTAACTAACGATGAAGTGGCCGGATACTCCTTGCGCATTCAAGAGCAAAAGGACTGGCATGCCTCCATTGGTTCGAGGCATACTATCTCCCATGCAGATAAATAGGGCGGTCGAAGAAGTACTAAGCGAGGCAGCGGTCGAGTTGCTCAATACGCTAGTCGCGCATGCGATTGTGTCTGCGCCGCAGGACAAATCAGGTCTATGCTATTTGCCGGTAGAGAGCGATAACTGGAATACCACGGTAATGCTCATGCGCGAGATTTTCGAAGCGGAAATATGCATCTCGGGTGATACCGAATGGCTCAGCTTCCATATCTTTCAGTCTATCGGCGTGAGAGATGCACAGCTTGCCTACCAATTTACGCCGACTTTTGCGCAGGCACTCGGCTAATGGGGTGAGTGCATTGGCCGGCCCGCGCTTGAGTAGTTGATTCAGCCCGCTCTGTTTAATCGGCGTGCATTTCGCTCGGCCCACGAGGGCGGCCGGCACGGGCCCACGCTGCCTGTTCGAGTTCATAGTCTGCCGCGCAGTCGCTGTCGCAGAATTTTTTCATGGGCGGTAATGCCTCGTCGCAGAACCAGCAAGCTCCTTTAGCCGGCAATCCCGGTTGCCGACGGCATGCTTCGATCGCTGCCATGCGGTCCATCTCAATCTTGTCGTTTGCAACGTCTGCTTCATCACTCATGTTCTGCCCCTTGAATAGATATGTTTAATCCAGATTGCTGCTTCGATGAAGGCAATATATCCAAGGGCATGAATGCGGAACATCGGAATCCGCTGTCTTTCAACGTAGGAAAATACGTACTCGAAGGGAAGTTTGAATTTTCGCAACCAATTTGGTCGCATCAAGCATGATTTAAAGCCTGGCGCTGATTGCTCCTGCCCCGACGCAGCCAAGGTACTGTTAACGCCGGGTTGTGGGTGCTAGAGTAAAAATCAAGCGGCTAATTTATCGCTTTTCGACGGTACGGAGGGACCCTGCACAGAGTCATCCTTCCCGTTACGCAGCCACCAGAACAGAACCGCCATCATGAAGGGACCGATAAACAGCCCGAGGACACCCATTGTCGAGACGCCGCCAAGCAAGCCGAACAGTACAGCAAGGAAAGGCAGGTCGACGCGCTGCCCAATGAGTTTGGGACGAATAAATTTGTCGACCATAAACAGTTCAAACGCACCCCAGCAAAAGAGCCCCAGTGCCGCGCCTGCATTACCCTGACCCAGCAAAAGCAGGGATACCGCCGTAAAGGACAACGGCGCCCCGCCCGGGATCAATGCCATGTAACCAGTGATCACACCTAGCAGCACTGGTGCCGGAGCACCCGCAACAGCATAAGCGACCCCGAGGACGACGCCTTCAAGGATCGCAACGGAGCAAAGGCCGAGCGCGGTTCCCCGAACCGAAAGCGGAAACAGGCGGCGCACCACAGCATAATACTTAGGGGTGATTCGTTCACCGGCGTGATCGACATAACGGACTACCGCCGGCCCCTCTATGTAGAGAATAAATAATGTCAATAGTGCAAGAAACAGATACAGGGCGTTGGCAAGGATACTTGGCCCCAAAGTACTTAGCGCACTGCTGAGGTGGGGGACAAGGTCACCTGCCGTCGTTTGTATCAGGGTATTTAGCCCGCCGGGCACCTCAAGATTCTCCTGCCACCACTTTACGGCCGGTTTCGCGATCATCGGGAGACGCATAAGCCACTCAGGCACCGGTACGCCCGTTTGATTCAGTTGGCCAACCAGCCGTTCTACCGTCGAGAGTTCATTGCTCAGTGTATTGAACAGGAAGACGGAGGGCGCCACAAAGCTGATGATCAGCACAGCGAGAATGAGCACCGCACTTCCTGTCCTTGACCCGCCACGGCGGATCAGCATCTGATGGACCGGCCAGGTAATAACAGCAAGCAGGCCAGCCCAAGCGAGCGAAGCCAAAAAATGTTTGAGCAGAAAAGCCAGCGCTACTACAAACAGAACGGGAAGAAACAGAGAAAGATATGGCATGTCGCAATATTCTTGGAAACAAATTCCGCCGTCAATCGAATATTACGAAGTATTCGTCATCGATCTGTGAAGCGTTGTATCAAATCTCAAGCAGGAGTGCACAAGTTTGGTCGTGTCAGCCTGAAGTTGATCGCCCACGCATGATGCGCAGTCACGGTTTGCAAGTCAACCCGACTGGAAGAGTCAACTTATTCCGAAAGCTCTGAGCGCTTAACGGGCCGCTTGCAGAGAATCCGGGACGATTTGGGCAAATTTGACTTCAATCAATTTCTTTTGTTTTTCATTCGAACACACTGCGCCCAACAAAGGCTCTCGATACGACTAAAACCCGTCTTCAGCCGCATAAGACATCAAGTAACATACAAGTATCATCATGAAAATACTGAGCGCGGTAGACGGTTCCATCTATACAGCCAAGGCTGTTGACTTTCTGATTGCGAGATTCAACTGGTTCAAGGAGCTGCCTGAGTTTCATGTGCTTTATGTGCAAGAGCCAATTCCCGAAGGACGTGCTAAAGCAGCACTCGGTACCGCAGCAGTGGAAAATTACTATAGAGAAGTGGCGGAAGCCGTTTTGTTGCCGCACCAGGATCTGTTGCGCTCCAAGGGCATTTCTTTTAAGGCCGGTTATGTGGTCGGGGAAGTAGCAGAGCAAATCCATGCCTATACGGAGCGTCACCAGATTGACATGGTCGTAATGGGCGCTCACGGCCATGGTGCGCTGAAGAACCTGATCATGGGTTCAGTTGCGACGAAGGTCATTGCAAGGTCCTCAGTGCCTGTTTTGCTAATTCGTTGAAAGCTGGCTCAGCTTACCGGCGAGATCGTTTCAAGCAGTGAGATCGCCAGCACGCTACCCTCTTTAATCAAGGACGCGCAACACAAGATTCTTTCGTGCCGGCTCGGCAGTGATTCCGTTACCGATGCACGTAGGATATTCTCTGACATTGCGCGTCCAACGTACGGCACTACGGAAAAGGTGACGCTGCCTTGAGTTTGAGACTACATGTGGATCACACACCGGATTGCATTCTAGCGAGTCGATAATATCCCAAAGCCGATATCATCTTTAATGGCCGCAGCTTGGGTCGTATCGGTGATAGCAGGCGGTGTTCCTACATTGAAGGTAATTGCCTGATTAGCCAGCGTATTGACTGCAGTACCAAAAGGGATTTGTGAGGCAAGCACTTGCGACCCTAAAACATGGTATGTCAGCACGGTCGCGAGCTGCGGCGTAGTCAGGCCGGCCGGTGCCGTGGCAAACGCCGTATCGGTCGGCGCAAACACGGTTACTCTTAAGCTGGTGTCCGCTAGGGTTGGCACAAGCTCTGCCATCGTCGCTGCGGCTACTGGTGCGTCGGAGTCGTCACTGCCTCCGCAGCCGCAAATAAAGGCAGCAGAGTGACGTTGCGGAGTAGATTCGACGTGTACACAAATGATAGAAAGCCAGACGTCTACGACTTTGAGATTGCGCAAGTTACATCCCATATTGTCTTAGACAATACTAAAGAACGTTCTACTTAAATACGCTCTGTGAACTGATTTGTCCAAGGTCACGTCGCACTAATTCCTGCGGGGAGTGACAGAAAAAAGCCGGTAAGGTCATACCGGCCTGGGCCTACACAGAATGTACGATCTACTAAGGCTATCGGCGCGACAGCTTGTTACTGGTATAAATCGAGTACAGCGCGCACAAACCAACAACAATATAGACAATTCTTGAGAGTGCGCTCATTTCCCCAAACAATGTCGCAACCAAATCAAAATTGAACAAACCCACCAATCCCCAGTTAACGCCGCCAACTATAAGAAGAATCATTGCGAGCCAATCTACCGCACCCATACGCTTTGCATGAGTGTGAGAAGCGTCCGAGCGACGATCTGAAATATGACGTCTTTCCTGAATATGACCTTGTGCTGTAGCCATGATGAACTCCTTTATAGTGAGTTGAAAAAAAGCAAGGCAAGTATTTCTACGCCGAGGTTAAATACAGAGTGATCTTTTCCACTCATGCTGACCTAGACAAGATACATAATGCGAGGTTCGCACTATTTCCGTTTTGTCTTAGACAAAAATTGAATTTGCAATATCTTTGTTTAAGTTCAGCGTATTCAGGAAGTTTTTTGAAAAACATGACTATGGTTGCCCCAAATGGATTGAGCATCGCGGCAGTCGAGCGGGAAACTGGACTGTCCAAAGATACCTTGCGCGTTTGGGAGCGCCGCTACGATTTCCCCTTCCCAGGGCGTGATGAGTTTGGCGAGCGCATCTATCCACCGGAGCAGGTCGAAAAATTAAGGCTGATCAAAATCCTTATGGACCGGGGGCATCGGCCAGGGAAGATCGTCGGCGTCGAGATGGATGAGCTACGGGCTATCGTCCGTCCGGAGGGCAGCGCTGAAGCCGTTGCGGATGATGCCTATGCTGAAACGGAAGAATTGCTGCATTTCATTAAACTATGCAAGGCGCATCGTTTGGACGAGATGCGTCGAGACTTGTCGCAATCACTTCTCAGGATGGGTATGTATCGATTTGTCACCGATGTCGTCGCTCCGCTCACCACAATGGTAGGTGATCACTGGGCCAAGGGCGACCTCGCTGTATTTGAAGAACATCTATATACCGAGTGCGTGCAGATGGTTATGCGAAATGCAATTTCCTCTGTTCCTGCAGCGTCCATCCACGCAGGCATGCCGATGCGGCCGCGAATCCTGCTAACTACCGTGCCTAATGAACCCCATGGATTAGGTCTGCTAATGTCAGAGGCGATATTAACGCTTGAAGGCGCAAGCTGCGTCTCCCTTGGCGTGCAGACTCCCATCACGGAGATCGCGAAGGCTGTGCAGGTACAGTCGGCAGATATTATCGCTTTATCCTTTTCTGCTTCTGTGCGGCCTGCGCATGTACTTGAGTCGCTAGGCGATTTGCGCGCCGAGGTTCCCGATTCGACCGAGATCTGGGTCGGTGGACGCAGTGCTGTTCTCGTACGTCGCCCACCACCAACTGTAAGAGTGCTCGACCTCGACGAACTACGTGACGCGCTTGATGACTGGCGCCGACGCAACGCAAATTAGGGATCCTTGTCGGCCGGACAATACATTTGCTCAATAGAGTCGCGCGGCAAAAGATAGTCGCTTCAGAGCGACAATTACTTCAGGCGGCAATGCTATCTAAAGGGCACAATATTCGGCCACACTGTTGGCTCGTTTCCTGGCATCTGCGTTGCGTAATGCTGAATTTGTGTCGCCGATGCCAAGTCACCTAAAGGCATATAGTTCTTTTGCCGACGCCACGGAGATGCTTCTCCGGCTCAGTGTCCATACTTATTAAGCAGAGTGTGCTACCGCCCGTCCTGCGATAAACGGCCAACGCACTTTACGCCACCTTTGATGTTTCCAAAAATCTTTCCTGTAACCCTTGACCAAGGCTGCTAAACGTTACATAATCTCGCCTCTTTGCTGCACGAAAACGAAGCGATTTTCGGGCGGCTTCAAAGAATGCTGTTTGCTGCAGATTCAGACTGCCTTGATCCGCGTCAGTACGAGCATCTT
>NZ_LMHZ01000010.1 GCF_001428545.1 Noviherbaspirillum sp. Root189 | reverse complement strand
CGCATCACCACCACCGGCGTGGTGTTGGATGAACGCGCCAGTCCAAAGCCATCCGCATATTCGACCCGCAAGCCATCGATGGTGACGATCTGCTCGGCATCCGGAAACTTCGCGTCCTGCTGCAGTTTGGCAATCAGTGCGACGTTCTCGCCCTCTTCCAGGTGCAGATGCAACTCCGGCGTACTGCTCGCCTGCGGCAAGGCATTGAGCTGTGCCGATGGATCGCGCATGCGCGACAACAGTTCCAGCAGTCGTGCGCCGGCGTACAAGCCATCGTCAAAGCCGTACCAGCGGTCCTTGAAGAACACATGCCCGCTCATCTCGCCGCCCAGCGGTGCGCCGGTTTCGCGCAGCTTGGCCTTGACCAGCGAATGACCGGTCTTCCACATCARCGGCACGCCGCCATGCTGCCTGACCCACGGCCCGATGTGGCGCGTGCATTTGACGTCGTACAGGATTTCCTTGCCCGGATGCCGGGTCAGCACATCCTGCGCAAACAGCATCAGCTGGCGGTCCGGATAAATRATCTGGCCATCCTTGGTCACCACGCCGAGGCGGTCGCCGTCACCGTCGAAGGCCAGGCCGATTTCGGCATCGGTCTCRTTGAGGCAGCGGATCAGGTCTTGCAGGTTTTCCGGATGGGCCGGATCGGGATGGTGGTTGGGGAARTTGCCGTCGACTTCGCAAAACARTTCGAYGACCTCACAGCCCATCTTGCGGTACAGCTCGGGCGCGAAAGCACCGGCCACGCCGTTGCCGCAATCGACGGCRATCTTCATCGGGCGCGAGACCTTGACGTCGCCGACGATGCGTTCGAGGTAGGCATCCTTGATGTCGTGGGTGGTGTAGCTGCCGTTGCCCTGGGCAAAGTCGCCCTTGACGATGGCCTGGTACAAGCCCTGGATCGCGTCGCCGTAGATGGCTTCACCRCCGAGCACCATCTTGAAGCCGTTGTAGTCGGGCGGATTGTGGCTGCCGGTGACCATGATGCCGGACTGGGCGTCGAGCACGTGGGTGGCAAAGTACAGCATCGGGGTGGCGACCACGCCGAGGTCGATCACATTGATGCCGGCGCGTTGCAGGCCCGAGGCCAATGCGGCCGACAGTTCAGGNGGTGGCAAAGTACAGCATCGGGGTGGCGACCACGCCGAGGTCGATCACATTGATGCCGGCGCGTTGCAGGCCCGAGGCCAATGCGGCCGACAGTTCAGGGCCGGACAGGCGGCCGTCGCGGCCGATGACCACGGTTTGTTCGCCTTTGCGGGCTGCAGCGGTGCCAAATGCCTGGCCGATCCCGGCGGCAACATCCGCGTCGAGTGTTTTGCCCACGATCCCACGGATGTCGTAGGCCTTGAAGATGCTTTGAGAAAGAGAAGCCATAATAAACAGAGCCACAAAAACATAGAACTATACGGAAGACCGGCCGATGCTGCAGACGCTGCGTTCGCCTGAGGTGCGTTCGTCCGGAATGCTTTCGGCCGGACTGGCTGGTCTACTTGTCACGCCGGTTGCGTTGTGACTTTTTTTTTCTGCGAACAATCATCCAGCGCGGCGACCGGAAACGCACAATACGCGCATACAGCCAGACGTAGCTGACAATGAAAAGCATGCATAGCGACATCAATGCCCAGGTATGACGCCATAACAGCGTCGCCGGAATCACTGCCATCAGGGACAGTAGCCACAGATAGGGGGAGGTCATGGCGTTGCGCAAGTTCAATGCGCGCGCATCGCGCCGGCCCACGGCCCACAACACCACGCGACGGAAAATCAGGCTGTGCAGGTGGATGCCATCTGGCGTTCCGGGCGACTGGCCGCGCAGGAAGAGCCGGCGGTATGCGGAAAACAGGGTCTCGAATACCGGATAAATCAGCAGCAGCACCGCATACCAGGTCGACACCTCCGGATTGCGCATGACCAGCAGTACCGACAGTTCGCCCAGCATGAATCCAAGGAAATACGCGCCACCGTCGCCCAGGAAAATCAGCCCGGCCGGATAGTTCCAGACCAGGAAGCCGGCTGCCGCACCAGCCACGACCAGCGCCGCCACGACGATGAAAGTATCGTTGACCTGCAGCGCGACATAGCCAAGCGACAGCAGCATGCAGATGCTGACGACAGTGGCCAGGCCATTGAAGCCGTCGATGATATTGATGGCATTGGCAATCCCTGCGACGGCCAGCACCGTCAGCGGCAAGGCGATCCAGATATAGTTCAGCGACCAGACCGAATCGATCCAGTCTATCCGCTCGATGCGCGCATTGAGTAGGTAAAAGCCCATGACCGCAGCCACCATGGTCATCAGCAACCGGCGCGCGGGACTGACCCTTTTGGTGAAATCCTCGATGATGCCGCCGGCGAAGGCGACGGTCGAACAAAGCAGAATCAGCAGGATGCCCTTGCCGATATCCGGCGTGCGCAGCATGGCGATACCTGCTGCGATCACCACCGCCAGGAAGATGGCCGCGCCGCCAATGCGCGGCACGGCGCGGGCGTGCACCTTTTGTACGCCGTCGAGGTCGTTGTCGAGCGCCGATCCATGCAGCCGGGCCTGCTTGATGATGAAGAGCGTCAGAAAGGCGGAAACAATGAAACTGATGAGAAAAGACGACATGAAAGATTAACAATGGCTGCACAGGCCGACGCTCTCAGACCAGATATTCATGGCATGGAAGACGGCGTTGCTTAGCCGGGGCGAAAGAAGGTGACAGTCTAAATTATTGCCATACGTTTATCACCTGATTTGGGAATTTTTTACTAATCTTTCATGGACTTATCTGATTATCAACTCGGTGGCGAGGACGACGCAAGACCTCGTTCCGGTCTTGCGGAGAAAGGAATTGCATCCAGCCAAGACCCAAGCCTGTGAGGATGGCGACCATGCAGACGACGGCACGCCATGGCCACGGCAGCATGGGGTGGGAACATAGTCCCGCTGCAATGACCAGGGTCATGCCGGCCAGCAAGGAAGGAACGGCGGGACGAAGCCCTGTCCGCCCGGCACAGGAAAGTAAGAGCAAGCAGTCGACCGTTACCCGCACCGTCCACAACGCTGCCGCGCCGACGATGCCGTTGGTGACGGCGGCGACATACAAACCGGCTGCATACAAGGGTAATTCGATCAGATGGATACGGGCGGTCAGGTTCGAGCGTCCGGTCGCCTGCAGCCAGGCAAACGGCAGAGTGGCAATGGCATTGACGAAGATGCCGACTGCAACGATTTCCACCACACGATAGCCATTGATTGCGAAGTCTTCGCCCAGCCATAAGCGCAGGCCGTCATAGGCGCCGGCAGCAGCCAGCGCGCACAGCGGAAGCATGAGTGCGGCCGCCACACGGATGCCTCTTTCGTAGAGCCCGGTCAGCGCCGCCTCGCTCCGTGCGTCAAGCTTGCCGGCGAACTTGGGAAACAGCACGCCCGTCAGCGCAGCGGGAATCACGAGGGTACGCAGCATCACCTCCTGCGAGGTGACATACCAGGCGACCGCTTTTGGCGGCAGCAAGGCAGCGAGGACGAAGCGATCCGAGTACACCATCAGCGGGCCGATGATATTGGACACGGTGATCCATCCGCCTTCCTGAAAGAAAATCCGCATGCTGGATGGGCGGGCCGCCCCCAGCAGAATGCCCGGTTCGGCGCGCAGACTGGCGAGTGCATGGGCGAGCAAGGCCAGCACGCGTCCGATGACGATTGCCGCGATCAGGCTATCCAGCGTCGGCGAGACCAGCGCTGCCACGGCCGGCGCGGCATAGGTCCATGCACCGAACACAGTGCGCAGCAAGTTGACCCGCGCGAAACGGTGCACGCCCTCCAGCGCGCCGCGCAACCAGTTGGTCGCCAGTGTGACGGGAATGCTCCACGCGATCCACACCCACCCGGCGGTAATTTCACGACCCAGGTTATCCGGCGGCAGGTAAGGCTGGAACAGCGGACGCAACAGCCACAGCACCGCTCCGATAGCCAGCAGTCCGGGAAGCGCCCGCCACCAGAAAAAGCCACGCAGGATCGTCAGTTCTTCAGCCAGGTTTCCCTGGTCGGCCGCATTGGCGACGCGTCGCGTTACGACACGGCTGAGACCGAAATCGAGAAAGCTGAAGTAGCCGACCAGCGCCCAGACGATGCCGAGCGCGCCGAGGCGCTCCACGCCAGCCGCATGCGCAATCACCGGCACCGATACCAGCGCAACCACCATGGGAAGCACGTGCCCAAGCAGGTTGAAGGCAAAGAAGCGCAGGGTGTGCATGAAGAAGACAGCTCAGGCCACGATGGCCGATGGCGTGACGACCTGATCGTAAAACGCGAGCGAGGTGCTGGTCATGTTTTCCCAGGTAAAGTGGCGGCTTTGTTCCAGTCCCCGAGCGGCGAGCGCCGCCCTCGCCTGCGGATCCGCCAGCAGCCCATCGATCGCCTCGGCAATTCGCGCCGGCTGATGCGGGTCAACCTGCAGGGCGCCGTCGCCCGCCACTTCGGGCATCGACGACAGGTTGCTGGTAATCGTCGCGACGCCGGCCGCCATGCCTTCCAGCACCGGAAGACCGAAACCTTCGTAAAAGGATACATAGGTGAACAGCAACGCGCCCTTCAGCAGCGCATGCTTTTCGGCTTCATTGATGTAGCCGGTCAGCACGATACGTTCGCGTAAGGGCGATGCCTGCACATAGTGCAGCAGCGTGTCGTAATCCCATCCAAGCTTGCCGGCAATGACCAGCTTGACGGCAGGATGGCGCGCGGCGATGCTTTCAAAAGCTTTGACCAAGCCCAGGATATTTTTACGTGGTTCGATCGTGCCCACATACAGGATGTACTGGTCGATCGCGAAGCGCTGTCGCAATCCGTTTAGCAGTGCCGGGTCGGGCGGACTGGCGAGACGTGCCGGATCGGTGCCGAGCGGAATGATCTCTTCCGGTACCCGGCTGGATGGGAAGTAACGATGAAAGTCCTTTTTCGTCGATGCCGAAATGAAGAGCAAGCCATCGGCGCGCGGCAGGTGACGGATAAAGAACTGGAAGAACTTGCGCTTGACCGGCACATGCAGTTCCGGAAACAGGAAGAACGACATGTCGCAGACGGTCACGATGCGCTTGAAGCGACCGAAGGATAACAAGGGAAAACTGTAGTGCAGCGAATGAACCGCGTCGATGCCTCTGGCAAGCGCATAAGCCGGAATCAATAGCTGTTCGAGCAGCACGCGAAAGGCGATGCGGCGAAACAAAGCCGCTTTCAGAGGCAGCACGACCACAGCGGGAATGGCACGCGTCTCGGCCAGCAATTCGCTGTCATCGTCCTGCACCAGGAAATAGAGTTGCCGGTTGCCCGCCATGCTTTGCAGTCGGCGCACGTAGTTCACCGCATAGATGCCGACACCGGTTCGCTGCAGCGGCAATTGGGTGAGGTCGATCAGCACCTTTTTCATGGTCGCGCCCGGCTCAGGGTTTGCGGTCGAGCAGCGAACCCGATGCGGCCGGGAGTTCGGCACCGTGCTGCAAGTTGTTCAGCGCACGGCGGTTGACCGCAACGCGTTCCGCATCGAACAACCAGCCCCACTTGCCAAAGTACTGGACCGCGGAACGAATATGCCTCAGCAGCAACGCGCTGTTCTTGTACGAACCCTTCTGGTAGGCATGGGTGATCGACACGCCAGGGAAGTACACGGTACGGGCAACGCGGCCGACACGACGCGACAGGTCCACATCTTCGAGGTACATGAAGAAGCGCTCGTCGAAGCCGCCGACCTGCTTCAGCACTGAACTGCGCAAAAACATGAAGCAACCGGACAGCGCCGGTACTTCCATGACGCGGTCATAATCGCCGCCTCGCATTTCATAGTGTTCAAGCCTTCCGCTCAGCCGGTACAGCCCCGGCAGGAAGCGTCGCACTGTGAGATCGACCGGATGCGGCAGCAACTTGCATAGATGCTGGCGGCTGCCGTCGGGATAACGGATGTCAGGCATGATAAGGCCGATATCCCGGTGCTGTTCCATGTAAGCAGACAGGGCAGGCAAGACTTCGGGGCCGAACGAGATATCCGGATTCAATACGACGTGGTAGTCGACACCCTGCTCCAGCGCGGCGGCAATCGCAAGATTGTGTGCCACGCCAAAGCCGGGATTGTCCGGGCGATGGATATAGTGGGCGCCGAATTCCTGCGCGACAGCGGCAAGCTGGTCGTTACCTGAATTATCGACGAGGTACAGCGCAATATCCATCGGCGTCGACGCGACGCTGCGCAGCACCTCGGCAATCTGCTCGGGGTCGTTGTGGTAACTGACGACGGCACAACTAAGGCGCATGATGCTGACTCGCTTGCAAAAACAATCTCGGGACTCGTGTTATCGGCATGAAGTTTTGCCGTCGTTCAGGCAAGCACCTTACGGTAAATAGCCAGTGTTTCCAACGCAAATTTGCGCCAGGTAAAACTTTCGGCACGCTGGCGGCCTGCCGTGCTCAGACGCGCATGCAAGGCATCGTCTTCAATCAGCGATCGCATGTGCGTGGCGATCCTGCCATCATCAAGCGGTTCAACCAGCAGGCCGGCGTCGCCCACCACTTCGGGCAGCGATGCTCGGTTCGATGCAATGACCGGCACACCGCAGGCCATCGCTTCCAGCGGCGGCAAACCAAAACCTTCATACAGCGACGGGTACACGAACAAGCGTGCGCCGGAATACAGGGCCGGCAGATCGGCCTGTGCGACGTAACCTGGCAAGCGCACTTCGCCGCGCTGAATCATGTGTTTCAGACTGTCGGAAAAGCGTTCCATTCCCCAGCCGTTCATACCGACGATGACCAGAGGATAACGCTGTCGCACCGCGTCGGGCAACTGGGCATAGGCGGCGATCACGGTGGACAGGTTCTTGCGCGGCTCCAGGGTGCCGACTGCCAGCAGATATTGACCGGGTTGCAGGTCAAACTGCTGCAGCACTGCTGCACAATGGACCGGCGCCACCGGCTGGAATTCAGGCGACACGCCAAGCAGGACCGTCGTCACCCTCTCCGGCACCACGCCGTAGTAGTCGATCACTTCACGTCGCACAAATTCGGAATCGACCATGATGTGACTGGCGCGATTCATCACCGAAGGCATCACCCGGTTCATTTCGCGCACCCGGTCTTCCGGATGCGTCTCCGGATGGCGGATCCAGGAAATGTCATGCACGGTGACCACCGTCGGTCCCTTGAAGCGGAAAGCCAGGTAAGCCGGTTCATGGTACAGCGTGATGCCATTAGCCTTCACCCCCGCAGAAAACCGTGTCTGCTTGAGAAAACGCGCAATCACATGCGGGCGCGGCAACAGTCGCTTGATCGCATTGTTGACCTGACGGACTGCCGCCGGCGCCGCCGTACGCACCCTGGTATCCCAGGAAGTGCCGTAGAACAGCCATGGCTGCTGCGGCATCAGTTGCTGCATTTCGGCAATCAAGCGGTACGTGTACTGACCGACACCAGTCAACGGTCCCAGCAAAGGCACGGCGTTGATGCCCAGTCGCACACCAGCGAACGTGTCCGTGTGAAGCTGCTCCCGGGCAGGGAGCGCTTGCTCGTCCCGGAACGGCGCGCCGGTTTTGTCACACAGGGTATGCACGCTTATTGTCCAATGCCAGCCGCATACATCCAGCGTAAGGTCTCTTGCAAAGGGATGGGGTTGAGGTCGGGAACGATGCTGCGCAGCTTGTCGGGCGATCCGACCAGGGTCTTTACTTCGGACTGCCGCACGAAGGCAGGATTGACCCGAACTTCGATTTGATAGCCGGCGATGTCCTGCATCATCTCGATGATGGATCGCAGCGAATAAGGCTGGCCGGTGCAAACATTGACGGTTTCGCCGGCGCAATCGTTTTCCAGCAAGCCGTGGTAGGCATGCGCCACCATGCGCACGTCGGAAAAATCCCGCTCCACGTCGAGGTTGCCGAGTTCGATGACCGATGCATTGCTGGCAAAATGCGAGACGATCTTGGGCACCAGGAAATTCGGCTGCTGGCCGACGCCGGTGTAATTGAACGGACGCGAAATCACGATGGGCAAACGATCGGACCAGGTCCGCACCAGGTGTTCCATCGCCAGTTTGCTGGCCGCGTAATGATTGACCGGTTGCGGCGGCTGCGTTTCGGCGATCACGCCCGCAGTCGCGTTGCCATATACATTCGCACTGCTGGCGACCAGCACGCGCTTGACCGGCGCACCGGTATCGCTAATGGCTTGCAGCAGGTTCATGGTGCCGATGACATTGACCCGGTAGAACGCATCGGCATCAGCATGGGCGACGAAGCTGATCGCCGCCAGGTGCACCAGAAAATCCGGGCGCACCTTGTCGATCACGCGCCGGCAATCATCCAGCGAGGTGATGTCGAGTGTCGTTTCATGCGATCCGCGCGCGGCGCCAACCAGCGCGCCGCACACCGAATAGCCGGCCGCCTCCAGTTCCGCCCGGACGTACTTGCCGGTGAAACCGTTGGCGCCGGTGAGCAGCACGCGGCCGCGATGGCCGTCTGCTGCCTGATCCTGATTAGAAGGAGAACCCACGCTCGTTTCTCCGCAAGTCGGCCTGTACCATCATCTGGCACAACTGCTCCAGCGTTGTTTGCGGTTCCCAGCCCAGCTTCTGCTTGGCCTTCTCGGGATTGCCGATCAGCAGATCGACTTCCGCGGGACGATAAAACTTCGGATTCACACGAACCATGATCTTGCCGCTGGAGGCATCGACCGCGGTTTCATTCTCGCCCGAGCCACGCCATTCGAGCTGCATGTCAGCCGCCTTGAATGCCATGGTGACGAAATCGCGTACGGTCTCGGTACGGTTGGTGGCCAGCACGAAAGTATCCGGCTCATCGGCCTGCAGCATGCGCCACATGCCTTCCACGTATTCCTTCGCATAGCCCCAGTCGCGCTTGGCGTCCATGTTGCCGAGTTCAAGCACGTCCTGTTTGCCGAGACGGATCTTGGCGACGGTGTCCGTGATCTTGCGGGTCACGAATTCGCGGCCGCGCAGTGGGGATTCATGGTTGAACAGGATGCCGCTGCAGCCGAAGATATCGTAGGACTCGCGGTAGTTGATGGTGATCCAGTGCGCGTACAGCTTGGCGACGCCGTACGGGCTGCGTGGATAGAAAGGCGTGCTTTCGATCTGCGGAATCGCTTGGACCTTGCCGAACATTTCCGAGGTGGATGCCTGGTAGAAACGCACCTTCGGATTGACGATACGGATGGCTTCGAGCAGGTTAAGCGGGCCGATACCGGTGATCTCGGCTGTGGTGGCCGGCTGGTCGAAGGAGACGCCGACGAAGCTCTGTGCGGCGAGGTTGTACACCTCGGTGGCGCCGGTTGACTGCAGCAGGCGGATGCTGGCACTGAGGTCAGTCAGGTCGTATTCGACGAGGTGCAGTTTGGGATGCTTTTCGATGCCCAGTTCTTCAATACGCCAGAAATTGACCGAACTGGTGCGGCGATAGGTGCCGTAGACGGTATAGCCCTTGTTGAGCAGAAGTTCGGCGAGATAAGCGCCATCCTGTCCGGTGATACCGGTGACGATTGCGGTAGATGGTGTAGTCATTGTTAAGCTTTATAAGGTCTGGAAATGAAAAGGGAATACCAACTCAGGTCGGCAAATCTGCTCGTCATTGCATTTTAGAAACAGTACTCGGAGCATCTGCACAAATTAATCGAGTTCAATGTTGTCGGTGATAACGGAAATCAAAGTTGCTTCAGAATTGACGCAGCAGTTTCATTCCATGAGGTTGTTTTGTACCGGCTCTTGATGGCATGCACCTTTGCTTCCAGCGCAGCCGGGTCGGTCGAGTAGGTCTTGATCTTATCAGCCCAGCCCAGCACGTCCCATGGCTCCAGATACTCAAGGATATCACCGGCGATTTCCGGAATCGACCCCGCATTGGATGTCAGACAGAATTTTCCATGCGTCAGGCTCTCTGCGACCGGTAAGCCCCAACCTTCATACAGCGACGGGTACACGGTGAATGCGCAGCTTTCGTAGAGCAAGTCCAGGTCGGCGTCCGTGACGCGGTTGAGCACGATGATCTTGTCGCGCACCCGTTTGTCTTGCTGGATGGTAAAAATGAAGTCGTTGACGCGCCATCCCGGCATGCCGACAAACACCAGTTTCGGCAGGTCGGTCACGCCCTGCTCGATCAGGCGTACATAGGCGTTGTACAGCACCTGGTGGTTCTTGCGGATTTCAATGGTCGACACCATCAGAATGAAATGCTCCTGCGCGACGCGCTTGACCGCATCCGAATGCTGCTGTTCGTGGATGACCGGCAGCATGTCGCCCAGGCGCACGACCGACATGTTGGGCACAGGCGTGCCCAGCTCGACCAGCAGCTTGCGCAGATCCTTGCGCGTGCATTCCGAAATGCAGAAGATGTGGTCGGCAATCCATGCCATGTTCGAAAAATAATGCGCAAAGAACTGGTCCGCGCCTTCCGAATAGAAGTGCGGGAACAGCACCGGAATGATGTCGTAGGCAACGCAGTTGATGCGGAAGCCGATTTCCTTCTTCAGGCGATACAGGAACTCGATCTTGTTGTGATCCCAGTCCAAGCCCATGGTCAGGTAGGTATCGGACTTGCGGATATTGGCCTTCGGATAGCTGGACGGCTCGTTCGCGACGCCCGCATTCGACTGCAGCGCCGGGGCAATGGCGTCCGGCGTCTTCCATTCACGGTAGGCGTACGCGGCGATGCGGCGCATCTTCATCAGTTTGGCCTTTGCCGCGAGCTGCTGGCGCACCGGCAAGGCGGAAACGCACTTGCGAGCGATACGGCGCAATACCTGTTCGCTGCGACGGGCAAAACCGACTTCGCCCGAGGCTGCCGCAACCGGGGCGGCGACCGGCGTCACTGTCGGCGCATCGGACCACACGCGGTTGAGGATGCGCCAGACTTCGTCCAGCGGCAATTCATAGTAGGACAGCGTGCGCTGATCGAAAATGCAGGCACGCATCCGGCCCGGCACCATATTGAGCAGCGCGCGGCAGCACTCCTGCTCCATGCGCACGATGCCCACCGCCGGCCGGGTCCAGTTGAACGAGGTCGTGAAATCGAACCAGATGGTTGGCTCAGTCTGAGTGGACGCGGCGTTAGCGAGCATTGCAATCTTTCAGAACAACTTTGGAAATTTCCTTCAGGGTGTTTTCCCACAACAGGCTTTCGCGCCTGCTGCGGCTGTCTTCACTAACCTTGTTGGGCGGAAGGCTGAGCAACGACACGAGGCGGCTCCTGAATGCCTGCGGGTCATCTTCGATGAAGACGCCGGCTTCATTGGCAAAATGTTCGAAGCCGCGGAAAGCGGTCGAAGTGCCGAGCACATAGGCCCCCGTCACCAGGGCTTCGGCGGTCTTGATGTTGGAGCCGCCGCCGGTCGTGATCGGCAGCACGAAGACTTGCGTAAACTTGCGCAGCGCCGCAACGCCGATGTTATCCACCGGTCCGAACAGGATGCTGCGCGAGCGGTTGATGCTGATCCACTTGTTGAATTCCTCGGAACGTTCGATGAGCTGACACACGCCTCCGGCCACAACCATTTTGCGATCGGGCGGCAGGAAGGCCAGCGAATTGCCGAGCAGCGAAAAGAAACCGACCGCATTGGGCAGGTGGGCGCTGCTGATGTAGGTGGCGAAGGGTTCCTTCGGCACGATCGCGCGCCAGCCTTCGACCGACTGCGGATCGACATCCAGCTTGCCGACGCCATTGGGCAGCAGCACCACATCGTCGCGCCCGCCAAGTTCCTGCAGTTTGACGCGATCCTGCTCGGACACGGCAAAAGTAATGTGCGCGCTGCGCACCAGTTCGATTTCGATCTGGCGAATGCTGTCGCTGATGAGGCTGACATAGTCCTGCGGCGCCTTGATCTTGTGCAGCACTTCTTCCTTCATCTCGTATTCGATGTTCTGCGACGAGAAGATGACGCGCGGCGCAGTGCCTGCTGCTTCCGATGGTTGAGACGCAAGGATTTTTTTTACGACCGGCCAGAAATACGGCTGCTCCAGCTGCACATAGTCGTAGCCGCCGGTACGGATTTTCGACGCGAGCTTGTCGTAAATGACCGGATCTTGTGCGACGTGCAGCGCCGACAGGTAGTCGTAGACTGCGTAGTCGAATTCCTTGTTGATAGTGACGGCCAGGCTGCCCGGCAGCGGAATGTCGGTGCTTTCGTAGTACTGGTAGCCGCCTTCCTGGAAAAACGACACCAGGTCGACCTCGATCCCTGCTCTTGCGTATTCCTGCTTGATGTGGAATGTCCGAAGCTGTCCGCCATGGCGTGGCTCGACGATCGGATAGTTCGCCAGCATCAGTATTTTTATCTTCTTCATCGTATCCCGATTGATCTTGTACGAGCCTGAATCTCAGTCTGAGTCACAGCCTGAATCAAAGCCCCTATCAATTCAATACTGCTCCCTGCCTGCCTTGGCCGGCAAGCCTCTCTGTCCTGCACACTATGTGCTGCTATTTTGTTGCTATTTGTGTTGCCATCTTCGCGGCAACGTGCGCAGCGCCCGAACCGGGCCGCGCGATGCTGATTTGCGGGTTGAGCCATGTGCAGCCGACGAACTCCGGCTTGCTCAGGTTGGTCACCGAAAAGACCAGTGCCAGATCGCGCCATTCATAATTATGGACGAGGTGCGTATCTGTACTTTCCAGTGCGGTCGCAATCGAATAGGTGCCCGGTCCCAGGTCCAGCGGGAACTCGACACGGTATGTGATCACTTCGCCCGCCTCGACTTCATGCAACGGCTGCTTCGTCAGATCGGTATTGGTCCCGTAAATCTCCTGGCCCAGCCTGTCCTTGATCATGAAGCCCAGCACCAGGCGCGGAATCGCGGCATGGATCCTGACCTTGATCTGCAGCGCCACCGGCACGCCAACATCGAACAGTTCCTGCGGTTCGCCACGCTCATTGAGCAGGGCAATATCCATGACGGTTGCCTCGCCGGTCCCGGAAACCGTCTGCACCTTGCCATCCGCGAGTATCTGCTGCTTCAGGTTCAGGTTGGCGTTTTCCCGCTCCGCCAGCCGGGCGTTATAGTAATCCATCACCTCTTCCGGCGCACCTTCCTTTACCAGCCGTCCGCCGTCGAGCAGGATGGCCCGATCACAGATCGACTGGATCGCATTCTTGTCGTGCGAGACGATCAGCAGCGTGGTGCCAGCCTTGCTGTACGAGCGGATCCGGTCAAAGCTCTTGTGCTGGAAATACGCATCGCCGACCGACAGGGCTTCGTCAACGATCAGCACATCCGGCCGCTTGGCGGTGGCGACGCTGAAGGCAAGCCGCATCTGCATGCCGCTTGAATACGTGCGTACCGGCTGATCGATGTAGTCGCCGATTTCGGCAAACGCCTCGATGTCCGGCATCAGCCGGGCAATTTCCTCGACGCTCAGGCCGAGCAACTGGCCCGACATGAAGACGTTCTGCCTGCCGGTAAAATCAGGATGGAAGCCCATGCCGAGCTCCAGCAGCGCAGCCACCCGTCCGGTGATTTCAACGCTGCCGGTAGTAGGCTGCGTGGTCCCGGTAATCATCTTGAGCAGCGTGCTCTTGCCGGCGCCGTTGATACCGATGATGCCGACCGCCTCACCCTGCTCCAGGTTGAAGCTGACCTCGCGCATTACCCATTTCAGGCGATGCCGTGGCCCGCCGAACGGAAACACCCATTCTACGAGGCGCGACCAGTGATTGTGGTATTGCTTGTAAGCCTTACCAAGGTTTGAAACGCTTATCCGGCCCATCAGAGTTCATCCACGATTTCGCCGACGCGCTTGCGGAACAGGCGCATGCCGACAATACACAGTATCGCCGCCAGTACCGCAGGTATCAGCAGCGAGCCCCACTCGGGCCATTGTCCATGCACCAGGATTTGATGGTAGGCGCTGACGAGAGGCGCCATCGGATTCAGGTTCAGGTAGGGACGCACTGCGTCCGGCAAAATGGATTCCGGATAAACCACGGGCGTAAACCAGAACCAGAACTGCAGCAAAACGGCGAAAAACTGACCTACATCACGAAAAAAAACATTCAGTACGCCGACAATGATACCAAGGCCAATTGCGAACGCGATCTGGATCGCAAGCACAGGAAAAATGGCGACGAAACTGATCCCTGGAAAAGTGCCGGAAAACAGCAGGAACAGCACGAACAGGCTGAAAATGATCGTAAAGTTGATTCCGGCATTGAGCAGCACGATGATCGGCAGGCAGATGCGGGGAAAGCTGATCTTCTTGATCAGGTTGGCATGTTCGAGAAAGACGTTTTGCGCCCGGCTGACAATTTCGGCAAACAATCCCCAGGTGAGGATGCCCGCGCACAGGTAGATACTGTACGCGAAGCCGTTATCGACACCCGGCAGGCGGGTCCGCATGACCTGGGAAAAGATGACCGTGTACACCACGATCATCGCCAGCGGATTCAGAACCGTCCATGCTGCGCCCAACAGCGAATTGCGGTAACGCGACTGAAACTCCCGCTTGACGCTGCCCGATATGAAGCCGCGATAGCTCCATATCGAACGCAACATGCTTACTGCCATTATTGAACCCTGCCGTATATATCTTCAAAACGGACGATGTCATCCTCGCCCAGATAGGAGCCGCATTGTACCTCGATCAGGGCCAGTTCCGTGTCGCCGACGTTGGTCAGGCGATGCTTGTTGCCAGCCGGGATATAGGTGGACTGGTTGGCTTCCAGCGTGACGGTCTGTTCGCCATTGATGACTTCGGCCTTGCCGGACACCACGACCCAGTGTTCGCTGCGGTGGTGATGCATCTGCAGCGACAGGGAAGCACCCGGCTTGACCGCGATGCGCTTGATCTTGAATCCCGGCGCATCCTGCAGCACCGTGTAAGTACCCCAGGGACGAGCGACCGTGCGGTGGTTCTTGTGCGCTTCATGGCCGCTGGCCTTGAGGCGGTTGACCACTTCCTTCACTTCCTGGCTGCGCGACTTGTCGGCCACCAGCAGCGCGTCGGGCGTATCGATCACCAGCAGGTTGTCGAGGCCGATCACCGCGACCAGGCGATCGGTGGTCTGGATATGGGTATTGCGGCTGTCGATGACGATGGTCTGGCAATCATTATTGGTATTGCCCTGCGCGTCCGCCGGGATGGCTTCCGCCACGGCTTTCCAGGCGCCGATGTCGCTCCAGTCGAAATCGCCGGGGATGACAGCGAGGTTCTTCGCCTTTTCCATCACCGCGTAGTCGATCGAAATGTTTTCCAGCGCAGTGAAGCCGGCGGGCAGTTCCATCTTGTCGCCGTCCGGTTTGGTGCTGTTCCAGACTTCGCGCGCCGATTCAAGCAATGCCGGGTTGTAGGTCGCAAATGCCTCGAGGATGGTGCTGGCCTTGAAACAGAACATGCCGCTGTTCCACACGAAGTTGCCTTCGGCCAGCATGCGGGCTGCATTCACGGCGTCCGGTTTCTCGACGAAGCGCTGAACGACCTGTGCGTGTTCGCTGACCTTGTTGCCCATTTCGATGTAACCGAAGCCGGTTTCCGGGCCGGTCGGCTTGACGCCGAACAGCACGAGAAAACCATCCTTCGCGAGGTTTTCCGCATGCCGTACCGAGGTGTAGAAGGATGGCGTGTCCTTGATCAGGTGATCGGCCGGCATCACCAGCATGCAGGCATCGGGTTTCTGCTGGACCGCCCACAGCGCGGCAAGCGCAATCGCCGGCGCGGTATTGCGGCCGGACGGCTCAAGCATGTACTGCGGCTTGACCTGCTGGTCCGCCAGCTCATCCTTGGACAGAAAATAATAATCCCGGTTGGTGACAATCAGCGGCGGGGTATTGCCCGATACTTCGAGCGCGCGCTCATGCGTCTGCGTGAGAAGACTCTTGCCGCCGCCGATACGCATGAAAGGCTTTGGATGCGCTTCGCGCGAAACAGGCCACAGTCGGGTGCCGGCGCCGCCGGAAAGAATAATGGGGATCAGCATAGTTTTTTTCTCACAGTGTTAATTCGTTGAGGCTGACGACAGAACCGGTAATTGAAATTCAACGCCATCCGGCATCGCCATAAATCATTCCAGGCACAGTTTCAGCGCCTCGTCCCATGCGGGCAAACGGCAGAACCGCTCCGTCAGCAGCTTGCAGCACAGCACTGAATTTGCGGGCCGTTTTGCGGGTAGCGGATACTCGTGCGTACTGATCGGCGTGACCATTGGCTTTTTATTTAATGACCAGTGCGCAACAATAGTCTGGGCAAAACCGTGCCAACTGGTTTGACCTTGCGCAGCAAGATGATAGACACCGCTGTTTTGGCGCCACAGGTCATGATCCAACCCACCTTTGCCGCCGGCAGTCTGTAGGTTTGCCACAACAAGGGCGCTCGTGTCCGCGATGGTACGACACCATGTCGGCGCTCCGTGTTGATCTGCGACAATACGGAGCTCTTCCCGCTCCTGCGCCAGTCGCCGCACGGTCAGCAGGAAATTCTTGCCGCGCATCCCGTACACCCAGCTGGTCCGCAAAATCAGGTGCGGTATGCCGCTGGCCTGCACGGCTTGTTCGCCGGCCAGCTTGGTGCGGCCATAGACATTGGCAGGCGACGGCAAGTCATCCTCGCTGTACGGTCCGTCCTTGGAACCATCGAACACATAATCGGTTGAATAATGGACCATGGCGGCGCCCAGCTTGCGCGCTTCGTCGGCCATCACACCAGGGGCCTCGCCATTGATGCGCATTGCCAGTTCCGGTTCCTTCTCGGCCTGATCGACGGCCGTGTAGGCAGCCGGATTGACGATCAGGTCGGGCCGCTGCGCCCGCACGACATCGCGCACCTGGCCGAGGTCGGACAAGTCCAGTTGACTGCGGTCCAGCGCGATCACCGTTCCCAGAGCTTGCAGGCTGCGCTCGAGCTCGTAGCCAACCTGGCCGGTCCTCCCTGTCAGCAGGATCTTCATGGATATACCTCGGCATCCAGCAGCAGACTGCCGTGACGGTCCTTCTCGGACAATACCGGGGCAACCTCAATCGGCCATTCGACAGCAATCGACGGATCGTCCCAGGCGATGCAACGCTCGTATTCCCTGGCCCAGTAATCGGTGGTTTTATACAAAAATTCGGCGGATTCGCTAAGGGTCAGAAACCCATGCGCGAAGCCGGCCGGGACCCACATCTGCACCCTGTTTTCCGCAGACAGCAGCGCTCCCACCCATTGCCCAAAGGTGGGTGAGCTGCGCCGAATATCGACGGCCACGTCGAATACTTCACCCGCAACCACGCGCACCAGCTTGCCCTGTGCCTGGCTGATCTGGTAATGCAGGCCGCGCAACACATTGCGCGCGGAACGAGAGTGGTTATCCTGCACGAAGCGTACCGACTGGCCGCCATTGACCAGCGCGGCAAACGCGCGTTCGTTGTAGCTCTCGAAAAAGAATCCGCGCTCGTCGCCGAAGCAAGCCGGCTCAATGAGCTTCACATCAGGAATAGCTGTCGAAATCACACGCATGGTCAGAACACCTTGTCGTTAAGAATATGCATCAGGTATTCGCCATAACTGCTCTTGCGAAGCGGCTGTGCGAGCGCTTCCAGTTGCGCGGGGCTGATGTAGCCCTTGCGAAACGCGATTTCTTCGGGACAAGCGACTTTCAGGCCCTGCCGCTTTTCCATGGTCGCAATGAACTGCGCGGCATCGAGCAGCGATTCATGCGTGCCGGTGTCGAGCCAGGCCATGCCGCGCCCCATGACTTCCACGTTCAGCTGACCGAGATCGAGATAAGCCTGGTTGACATCGGTGATCTCGAGTTCACCACGCGCCGAAGGCCGGATGCCGGCCGCAATATCACAGACCTGGTTATCGTAGAAATACAGTCCCGTCACCGCGTAATTCGATTTCGGCAGCTTGGGTTTTTCGACGATGCTGACCGCGCGACCGGCACCGTCGAACTCCACCACACCATAGCGTTCCGGGTCTTGCACGTGATACGCGAACACCGTCGCGCCTTGCACCTGCGCGGCGGCTTTGCGCAACTGTTCGTCGAAGGCATGGCCGTAATAGAGGTTGTCGCCCAGAATCAGCGCAGACTGCGCATTGCCGATGAATTGACGTCCGATAATGAACGCCTGTGCCAGACCTTCGGGCGCGGCTTGGACCGCATACTCGAAATTGATGCCCCACTGGCTGCCATCACCCAGCAGTTCCTGGAAGCGCGGCGTATCGGCCGGCGTTGAAATGATAAGGATCTCGCGTATCCCTGCCAGCATCAGGGTGCTGAGCGGATAATAGATCATGGGCTTGTCGTACACCGGCAGCAGCTGCTTGGAGGCTGCCAATGTGACCGGGTAGAGGCGCGTGCCGGAGCCGCCGGCCAGGATGATGCCTTTGCGTGCCGTCGTCATGCGCGCACTCCTTCCCCGTCAACTGTCTCGGCAACCCGGGATGCTTGATGCAGGTAAGCGCCGGACAGGACATTCTGCAACCAGTCGCCGTTGTCGAGATACCACCGCACCGTCTTGCGAATGCCGCTGTCGAAGGTTTCCGCCGGTTTCCAGTTCAGTTCACGCTCGATGCGGCCGGCGTCAATGGCATAGCGCCGATCATGTCCTGGCCGGTCTGCGACAAAGGTAATCTGGTCACGGTAGCTGGCAGGCTTTGCTGCGAGCTGGTCGAGGATGTCGCACAGCGTATGCACCACCTCAAGATTGGTTTTCTCGTTCCAGCCGCCGATGTTGTAGGTTTCACCCGTGACACCCGCTGCCAGCACGCGACAGATCGCGGCGCAGTGATCGCCGACATATAACCAGTCGCGCACGTTGGCGCCATCGCCATAGACCGGCAGCGGCTTGCCGGCCAATGCATTGGCGATCATCAATGGAATCAGCTTTTCCGGGAACTGGTAGGGACCGTAATTGTTCGAACAGTTGGTCGTCAGCGTCGGCAAGCCATAGGTGTGGTGGTATGCGCGCACCAGGTGGTCCGATGCGGCCTTCGATGCGGAATACGGACTGTTGGGCGCATACGCGTCCGTTTCGCGGAAAGCCGGGTCGGCCGGACCAAGCGAGCCATAGACTTCATCGGTCGACACGTGCAGGAAACGGAAACTGTCGCGCTGCGGGGCCGGAAGTGCGGCATGATAGGCGCGCGCGGCTTCGAGCAAGGTGAAGGTGCCGTTGATATTGGTGTTGATGAAATCCGCCGGACCATGGATGGAACGGTCGACGTGGCTTTCTGCGGCAAAGTGAAGGATCGCCCGGGGCTGATATTGCTGCAACAGGCCCGACACCAGACTTGCATCACCGATATCGCCTTTGACAAAGATGTGACGAGGGTCCTGCCGTACGGACAGCAGGTTATTGAGATTACCGGCATATGTCAGCTTATCGAGGTTGACGAGAGGTTCGTCACTCGATGCCAGCCAGTCAATTACAAAGTTGGAGCCGATGAAGCCGGCACCACCCGTCACTAAAATCATGCAGAATCCCGGAAGTGGGTGAATTTGAGTAAACCCATGATTTTACTTGAATTTAATTATTAAAATCGTATTTGGGCAGCGGGTATTTAAACAGGATTCGCTCGTTACTTGGGTAAGGGATTGTTACGACATCCCTCCTTTGCTCCACTTTTGACCGCTTTTTGCAGCCATGTGGCCAGTTGTGCGTGTGGTGCCTGTGGCGCATGTTGCACGCGGGAAGCAGACCGATTTCCCTATAATGCGAAGCCGAAGCACGACCAAAGTGTGGTCGTTCCCGCTCATTTTGCCAATCAAACAACAAAGTACTATGCCAACTTATGCAATCGGTGATCTTCAAGGATGCCGCCCCAAACTCACCGAACTGCTGGACAAGATCCGGATGTCCTGCCCGGACCCTCGCCTGATTTTCGTGGGCGACCTGGTTAACCGGGGTCCAAATTCACTCGAAACTCTACGCGAAGTACGTGCTCTCGGCGATACCACAAATGTGGTACTTGGCAACCATGACTTGCACCTGCTGGCGGTTGCCAACGGAATTCGTCCGCAGCATCGCTCGGACACACTGGACGATATCCTTGCCGCACCCGATCGCGATGAACTGCTGGACTGGCTGCGGCACCGCCCGCTTGCCATCCTCGAAAACAAGCACCTGATGGTGCATGCCGGCGTGCTGCCGCAATGGACCGCGGAACAAACCGTTGCCTTGTCACGCGAAGTGGAAGCCGTACTGCAGGGACCGGACTGGGTGGAATTTTTGCGCCAGATGTATGGCAACCAGCCGGCACGCTGGGACGACAGGCTCGACGGTGCGGACCGCTTGCGCTGCATCGTCAATGCGCTGACACGTATCCGATTCTGCGACGCCGAAGGTACGATGGATCTGACGACCTCCAAGGGGGCCGAAATCGAACTGCCGGGTTTCATGCGCTGGTTCGACGTCCCGGGCCGCAAGACGGAAGATGTGACGGTGGTTTTCGGACACTGGTCCACGTTGGGATTGATCATGCGGCCCGATGTCATCAGCCTTGATACCGGGTGCCTCTGGGGCGGCAAACTGAGCGCGGTCTGCCTGGACGACCGCAGCATAGTGCAGGTCGATTGCCCGCAATATCAGAAGCCGGGTTCGATTTAGAAGAATGTCCGGATGGATTCGATGCGCTTCCAACAAGCGCCGTCGGATTCCCTCTGCGCATTCATCTGATTGATCTACTAATACTTCTCCGTCTGGCCCAGCTCAACGGTCTCAGCCGAACTCCACTGCCGCAAGGCGCCGGCAACAGCACGATGCGCCAATTCGGCAATGTCACGTCGATGCGAACCCGGCGGTGTTTCAATCGGCGGCAGCATGGTCAGGTGTGCCGTCATGCCGCCGGACTTGAGGACGGTCACCATGCTTTGCACAAAGGTCATCTCGCCAATGAAGTTCGCTGCGGGATGCAGACGCCCTGCGCTGTCGGTGTAACGCACCGCATAGGGCTGCACCGGTACTTGCGCTTCAATCGCGGCCTCAAACAGGTTGGCATGAAAAGGCAACACCTGCCCTTGCGCCGATGTCGTCCCTTCGGGAAAAAAGGCAACGCGCTCGCCCGAATGCAGGCTGTTCACCAAGCCTTGATAGATTCTGCGCACATCACGCAATTTGCCGCGCGATATGAAGATCGTTCCGGTTTTTTCGCATAGCCACCCGATCAGCGGCCAGTCACGGATATCGGATTTGGCGACGAAGCGGCAAGGCTCCAGCGAATTGATGACGAAGATATCGAGCCAGGACACGTGATTGGACACAATCAACGCACGTGGCGCGGCGGTGACGGCATGCGGCTGCTCGATGATGACGCTGATTCCGGACAGGCGAACCAGCCTGGCGGACCAGCGCTTGATGCATACCTGGCGCCCGGCATGATCCAGAAAGGGGAACACGAACGCGCACGTGGCGAGCCCCTGGAACAGGTGCAACACCACGCGCAGCAAACGCAGACCGAGCATTCCGGCGGACCGTCAGCGACTGAACGCGATATGGCCACCAACGATGGTCGCCCTGACCTGGCCCGTCATTTCGTAACCAAGGAAAGGCGTGTGTTTGCCCTGACTGGCCAGCGCCTTTGCATCCACCTTCCAGCGCGCCGTGGGATCGAATATGCAGATATCCGCGGCACTGCCTACCGACAGCTTGCCGCAGGACAGTCCAACAACGCTGGCCGCATCCGAGGTCAGTTTTGCGATCGCACGCGATAACGGACGGTCTGATTTGTCGAGACATTCCTCAGCCCACTTCAGCGCCAGCGGCAGCAGCAACTCAAGCCCGGTTGCACCCGGCGATGCCTCGCCGAATGGCAACAGCTTTTCATCGTCGTCGACCGGTGTATGGTCGGAGCAGATGACATCGATGGTGCCGTCACGCAGCGCCTCGCGAATGGCGTCGCGGTCGCGTGTCGAGCGCAATGGCGGGGTCATGCGGGCATTCGAATCAAAGAATCCGATGTCCACATCGGTCAGGTGAATATGGTGCGCGCCAACGTCGCAGGTGACTGGCAAGCCTTCCTTCTTGGCCGCCCGCACGAGGTCGAGGCCGGAAGCCGAGGACATGCGGCACAGGTGAACGCGCGCGCCGGTGGCGCGCATCAGTTCGAAAATGGTGTGCAAGGCGATGGTTTCGGACATGACCGGCACGCCGGACAAGCCGAGGCGCGAAGCCACCGGTCCGCTGTGGGCAATGCCGCCGATGCTGAGGTGCGGGTCCTGGGGACGCAGCCATACCGTGTAATTGAAGGTTTTCGCGTACTGGAGCGCCCGGAGCAGCACGGTGGTATCGACAATCGGCTCTTCGGCCTGCGAAAAACCGATGCAGCCGGCTTCGGTCAGTTCCGCCATCTCGGTCAGCGAATGGCCTTTCAGGCCCATGGTCAGCGCACCGAGCGGGTAGACGTTCGCCTGGTTCAGGCTCTTGGCCCGGTACTTCAGCATTTCGACCAGGCCGGGCTCATCGAGTACCGGGTCGGTATCCGGCGGGCAGATCAGGCTGGTCACACCGCCCTGCATTGCCGCCTGCATTTCGGATTCGAGTGTGGCCTTGTATTCGTAGCCTGGTTCGCGCAAGCGTGCGCTCAGGTCGACGAGGCCGGGCGCCACGATCATGCCTGTCGCGTCGACGCTCTTGTCTGCGGTGAAGCCCTCAGGTGCCTGTCCAATCGCAGCAATCCTGCCGTTATCGATATAGACATCGTTTTGCGCGTCAATGCCGTTGGCCGGGTCGATCACGCGGCCATTCTTGATCTGGAGTTTCATGAATTAATTTCCTGCCAAAATACTCATCACCGCCATGCGCACCGCAATGCCGAAGGTCACCTGCGGCAGGATCACGGCCTGCGCGCCATCGGCAACCGCCGAGTCGATTTCCACACCACGATTCATGGGACCCGGGTGCATCACGATGGCGTCCGGCTTGGCAAGCGCGAGACGCTCCGGAGTCAGTCCGTAGCTCTTGAAGAATTCCTGTGCGGAGGGCAGCAATGCGCCAGTCATGCGTTCGTTCTGCAGGCGCAGCATGATGATGACATCGACACCTTTCAAACCTTCATTCATGTCGGTGAACACCCGCACACCGAGCTGCTCGAGCCCGCCCGGCAGCAAGGTGCGCGGACCGATGGCACGCACTTCCGGTACGCCCAGCGTGGTCAATGCATGAATGTCGGAACGAGCGACGCGGCTGTGCAGGATATCGCCGACGATCGCCACCGTCAGGTTGGTGAAATCCTGTTTGTAATGGCGGATGGTGTACATGTCGAGCAAGCCCTGCGTCGGATGCGCATGGCGTCCGTCGCCGGCATTGACCACATGTACATGCGGCTGATTGGTGTCGATCAGGTGCTTGGCAATCAGGTAAGGCGCGCCGGACTGCGCATGGCGCACGACGAACATGTCGGCATGCATCGCGGCAAGGTTGTCGATGGTATCGAGCAGCGATTCGCCCTTGCTGGTGCTGGATGCCGAGATATTGAGATTGATGACGTCGGCGGACAGGCGCTTGGATGCAATCTCGAACGTCGTGCGGGTGCGCGTCGAATTTTCGAAGAAGAGGTTGAAGACACTCTTGCCCCGCATCAGCGGCACCTTCTTGACTTCGCGGTCGCTGATGCTGACGAACGACGACGCGGTATCGAGAATATGGTTGACGACTGCTTTCGGCAGGCCTTCAATGGTGAGCAGGTGCTGCAGCTCGCCGTGTTTATTCAATTGCGGGTTATGCATGGTCCACCGTCAGGGAAAACCGGCCGTCGTCGTCGCGGCCTAATACGAGTTGCTGGTCAGAAGTCAGGGTTACGGTTTGCGCGACAAAATCAGCTGCAATCGGCAGCTCGCGCCCACCGCGATCGACCAGCGCGGCAAGGCGGATGCGCGCTGGACGTCCGTAGTCGAACAGTTCATTGATCGCGGCGCGCGTGGTGCGCCCCGTGTAAAGCACATCGTCGACCAGGAGAATGGTCGCGCCTTCTACCTCAAACGGGATCTGGGTCGGTTTGACCTCGGCATGCAAGCCCTTCTCCGCATAATCGTCGCGATAAAAGGAGACATCGATGAAACCAAGGCGACCTTGCCCCTCAAGATTCAGTTCCGTCGCAAGGCGTTCGGCGAGCCATGCGCCGCCGGAGTAGATGCCCACGATGGCGACATTGTCGGCGTCGCCCAGGCCGGCTTTGACACTTTCAGCCAATTGCCGGTACAGGGCTTCCGCGTCGAGATTAAGATTCGGCATATTCGTCAAAGTATTGTTGCAAAATGATTGCGGCAGCGGCATCGTCGATCACGTCTCCACGACGCTGCGATAGGACGGCGGAAGAGTAACGCTCATCCACAAGCACGACGGGAAGGCCGAAGCGGCCATGAAGTTGATTGGCGAAACGGCGGCAGCGCGCCGTCATCTCATGCTCGGTGCCGTCGGGATGCGTCGGCAGTCCGACCACGCAGCGTTGCGGTTGCCACTCCCGGATAAGCGCTTCGATGTCGGCAAACCTGGCGTCGTTGGTGGCGGACGTGATGACAGTCAGCGGCTGCCCTTGCTGAAGCAAGGTATTGCCGATGGCAACACCGATCCGCTTGAGGCCGAAATCAAACGCCAGTACCGTTTCCACAGTCAGGCATGCCCCATGTCGCCGGTCAGCATCATGGGATCGATGCCAAGCAATTTCATGGCAGCGAAGAAACGTTGTTCCACCGGAAGGTCAAAGATGATATGGGAGTCGGCGCGGACCGTCAGCCAGCCGTTGCGCGCAATTTCCTCTTCCAGCTGCCCGGCGCTCCAGCCGCAGCAACCCAAGCTGACTAGCAGGCGGCGCGGGCCGTCACCGGAGGCGACCGCTTCCAATACATCTTTCGACGTCGTCAGCGCGATCTCTTCGTTGACCGGCAACATCGATGAAAATCCGCCGTGCGGCGAATGCAGTACAAAGCCGCGTTCCACCTGGACCGGTCCACCAAACATGACCGGCTTCTTGTCTACCGAAGCAGCACCGAGTGCATATTCAGGATCGAGTTCAATGCGCTCCAGCAGCACGTCCATGGTCATGTCGGTCGGCTTGTTGATGATCACCCCGAGCGCGCCATTATCGTTATGCTCGCACAAGTAGACGACCGTGCCGCCAAACACTGGATCGAGCATGGAAGGCATTGCGATCAGGAAATGGTCAGCAAGATTGAGCCCGGTATCGGCGCCTGTTTCGGGCGCATCCGAAAATTCGGCCGCGCTCCGGGCAGCCCGGGCTCTGGAGGACGATATGCGTGCTTTACTGGGTTTCACCATGATGCGCATTTTACCAGTTTTGCCGTATGCTCCATCCCGGTCGGTCCTCAAAAATCTTCCCCTGTACGATCAAAGGTCTGCAATGCAAGAGTTCAACAAGTCTCTGGTATGGTTTCGCCGCGACCTGCGCAGCTTCGATCACGCGGCGCTCTATCATGCACTGAAGCAAAGCCGCAGCGTCTATTGCGCTTTCATTTTTGACAAGGACATTCTGGACTCGTTGCCCCGGCAGGACCGACGGGTAGGCTTCATTCACGCCAGTATCGTCGAACTGGACACCGAACTGCGTCTTCTTGGCGGCCACCTGATCGTACGGCATGCCCCTGCTGCACAGGACATCCTTGCACTGGCTAAGGAATTGCAGGTTGATGCGGTGTTTGCCAACCATGACTATGAACCGGCTGCGGTGGCGCGGGATGCCGCTGTCGCCCACGCGCTGGAGCGCGACGGAAAGGTTTTGCGTACTTACAAGGATCAGGTGATATTTGAAAAAGATGAGGTGCTGACCTTGTCCGCAAAACCATTCTCGGTCTTTACACCGTACAAGAATGCGTGGCTAAAGAGATTGCATGCAGCCGATGATGGTTTTTACCTGAAGGCCTATCCGGTCGAAACGTATGCCTCCCGGCTGGCACCACCCGATAAGCATGCGCGGCCGGAGACGCCATCGCTGGCGAAGCTCGGTTTCGCACCGGTCGATCTTGCGCAATTCGGCATTCCACCCGGCATGTCGGGCGGTGCAGAGTTGTTTGCAGAATTTCGGGACAAGCTGGGCTATTACGATGAAGCCCGGAACTTCCCCGCAGTCGAAGGCACTTCGTATCTTTCGGTGCATTTGCGTTTTGGGACGGTGTCGGTACGCGGGCTCGCCAGACAAGCGGTGGACGCGATGCGACAACCCGGCACTGGCAACGGCGCGGCCACCTGGCTATCGGAACTGATCTGGCGGGACTTCTATTTCATGATCCTGCATCATCATCCACGAGTGGCGGAGCGATCGTTCAAACCGGAATACGACGCTATTCGCTGGGAAGACGGTGAAGCGGGCGAGGAACTGTTCCACGCATGGTGCGAGGGCCGCACCGGATATCCGCTGGTGGACGCGGCCATGCTCCAACTGAACCGAACCGGTTTCATGCACAACCGTCTGCGCATGGTCACGGCCTGCTTTCTGATCAAGGATCTGGGCATAGACTGGCGCCGTGGCGAGCGCTATTTTGCGGAGCAGCTGAATGACTATGACATGTCGGCCAACAACGGCGGCTGGCAGTGGGCATCGTCGTCGGGCTGCGACGCCCAGCCGTACTTCCGTATTTTCAATCCAGTTACCCAATCAGAAAAATTCGATGCGCAGGGCAAGTTCATCCGGCGTTACCTGCCGCAGCTCTCACGTGTCCCGGACAAGTGGATCCATGCCCCATGGCTCGCACCCACGGCGGTCTTGCGTGACGCCGGCCTGGTTCTTGGTACCGATTACCCTTTCCCTCTCGTGCAGCACGACGAAGCGCGGCAACGCACATTGCAGCGGTATGCGGTTGTGAAGAAAGTGAAGACTGAGCTTACTCCGATAGAAGAAGACGAGTGAAGGCGTTGCGACCTATGCTGTTTAGTTGCATCGCTGATCAGCGGGCGCCACGCCGCACCTGGCATGTTGAAAGGTGCGCCAAACAAAAAGGCCCGCATAAATGCGGGCCTTTCTTCACTTGCACCAAGCAGCACGGTTACAGGTGGCGCTTATACCAATCCCAACCCATCACGCACCATGAGATCGTGTCTTTTTCCGCCTGCCGGCGTTGCACTCGTCGTCAATAGCCCGCTATTGACTCCTCCTGCGCCTTGCCAGTCAAAAAAATCCATCGATCTCATTCGTTACGTTATAGGTTGGGATTGGTATTACCTCAGGAAACTGTCACATCCTTCTTCACAAAACCCGCGATCAGTCCAAGCAACTGGTCTTCCTGATAGGGCTTGCCGAGATACTCATTGACACCAAGTTCCAGCGCATAGTTACGATGCTTGCCCGCAGTACGCGAGGTGATCATGATGATAGGAACATGCCGGGTGCGTTCGTCGCCGCGCACATTGCGTGTCAGGTCGAAACCATCCATGCGCGGCATTTCGATGTCGACCAGCATGACATCCGGCGTGATCGACTGCAGGTGCTCGAGCGCATCCACGCCATCCTTTGCCAGCACGACCTGATACCCTTCGCGGGTCAGCAGGCGCTGCGTGACACGACGCACCGTGAGGGAGTCGTCGACCACCATCACAATGTTTTGCGTACGCAAGCCCTGTACCGGTCCACTCTTGGGCGATGACGGTTCGTGTGCGGACATTTCCGCAACCGCACCCATCGCTTCAGGAACGTCGGTCGCCATGATGCGCGGCGCGCGGATGTTTTCCAGCGCCGCACGCTGTGCCAGCGGAACCGGATTGAGGATCAGTACGATGTCGCCGGAACCGAGCACGGTTGCGCCCGCGATGCCGATCATGCGTGATAGCTGGGGACCGATGTTCTTGACCACGACCTCGCGGTTACCCATGATTTCATCGACGTGCACTGCGACCCGGTCATTGCCGCTCTTGAGGATCAACAAGGGTGAATAGTGCTGCGACACGGGCGATGCCTGCTTATTACCGAGCAGCGAGGACAGGTAATGCATCGGCACGCGCTGACCCTGCCAGATAACAGCGCCTTCGTTATAGGCGGCAGCCAATGCATTGGTCTTGAGTTGCTGTACCTGTTCGACCAGTCCCGATGGCAGGGCATACGTGAGGCCACCGGTCGAGATCAGTACTACCTGTGTTACCGCCAGTGTCAGCGGCAGGCGGATCGTGAACTGCGTGCCTTTGCCAGGTTCGGTCCAGGTGGTCACCCGTCCGCCCAGCGCAGCCGCTTCCGAGCGCACAACGTCCATACCTACACCACGTCCGGCGAGTTCGGTGATTTCTTCGGCGGTCGAAAAGCCGGGATGGAAGATCAGGTCGGTCACTTCGTCATCTGACAAGGGCGCCTCGTTGGTCAGCAAGCCGATCCGCTGAGCCTTGTCGCGAATACGACCGACGTTGAGTCCCTGGCCGTCATCCGAGAACTGGATCACGACTTCATTACCTTCCTGGCGCACTTCCACCAGCAGTTCGCCGGTTTCGTTCTTGCCCGCAGCGCGGCGTGCGTCGCGTGTTTCCACGCCGTGCACGATCGCATTGCGCAACAGGTGTTCGAACGGGCCGGTCATCTTTTCGAGAACGCCGCGATCGATTTCAACGGCACTGCCGCGGATGTCGAGGTTGACGCGCTTGTCGACTTCCTTGGCGGCCTGGCGGGTAACGCGGAACAGACGCTCCGAAATGCTGGCGAACTGCACCATGCGCACACGCATCAGGTCCTGCTGCAGGTCGCGTGTCAGGCGTGCCTGGATCGACAGGTCGCCAACGGCGCTGTCGAGCGTGCGGCTAAGGTTCTGGTGCACCGAGCCGACGTCATTGACGCTCTCGGCCATCATGCGGGTCAGTTCCTGCAGGCGCGTGAAGCGGTCGAACTCCAGCGGATCGAATTCGCGATCGCCGGAAAGGGCCATGCGCGAGGTAATCTGGGTTTCCGCCTGCATTTCGATTTCACGCAGCTGATCGCGCAAACGGCTGACGTTGTCGGTCAGTTCCGACAGCGATTGCTTCAAGGTCCCGACTTCCGTTTCGAGCTTGGAACGCGAGATCGATACTTCACCGGCCTGATTCACAAGGCGGTCGAGAATATCGGCCCGTACACGGACCAGCGGAGCGGGAACCGCAGCGGATGGTGCGACGGCCCGGTTTGCCAGCGGTGCAGGCATCGCCGGATTGACGGACGGAACCGGCATCAGTGGCGAAAGCACGACCGGACCAGAACTGGCGGCATGTGCCGCAGCAACCGGCGTCATGTCTCCGACGGGCGCCTCGGCCACCTGTGTAGCGGCAGGTGCTGCGGCAGAGGGATTCTGCAGCAGTTCGAACATATGCTGTGCCTGGTCGTAGCGGATCAGCAGGTCTTCCAGCGCAAGCGGCTCGGGAGTACCCAGATGCATGATGTTCTCAATGCGGGTCTCCATATCGTGCAGGTGCTGGCCGAGGTTCATCGCACCGGCCATGCGTGCACTGCCCTTCAGCGTATGCAACAGGCGCAGCACCGACTGCGGCGCGGCGATGCTGCTGCCCTGCTCCTGCCAGCCGCGCAATGCGGTACCCATCTGCGGGAACATGTCGCGACCTTCTTCCAGGAAAACTGGCAAGAGGTCGGCATCCAGTTCATCACGAATGGCGAGCGATGGATCGGCTGCCAACTCCGATTCGGCGCTGGTGCCTGCCAGCGACGCAACGGGCTGAGCGGCTGCGGCCAGTATCAACACGTCCTGCGTTGCCGCAGGCTGCATATCAACTACGCTGTCAATGACGTGATCAAGTTCGGGAATCAGCGCGCTGTCGCTGTCCTCCAGCGCCGAAATATCTGCAAAGGCGTCCGCATGCGGCAATTCGAGTTCAGCGACAGGAAGCACATCGGGGGATGTGGACGGCAGATCCTGCGTGTCCGACAGTTCAGCCATCTGTGAGCGCAGCTCGATATCGCGCCGCAGGTTGTCCAGGACGCGCACATAATGCGGTTCGTCCGCCGGCATGTCGCCGAGAGCAAACTGTTGCAGCATGGCTTTGAGTCGCTCGATAGTCTGCTCAAGCGTGTCGTATTCGTGCAATTGCAGGTGCACCGGGCGGCGCATCAGGAATTGCAAGACCTTTTCCAGCGCGTGGGCGACTTCATGCAACGACATGAAGCCAACGGTCGCGGAGCTTCCCGCGAGCGAGTGTGCGGCGTGGACCGACTGCACGCTGACTTCACGGTCCGGCTCATGGCGCCATTCGGAAATATCGTGCGCGAGAACGCGGACCAGCTCATCGGTTTCGGCCAGATAGATGTTGTGCAGCGGCACGCTGATTTCGAGGTCGCCGATACGCTTGACGTTATCGTTGACGCGTACTTCGGGCGCATGCATGGTCGGAAATTCGATGACCTCGGCAATGGCCGGTGTCGCTGGGGGCGGAGCCAGATGCGCTGTCTCAGTCTGCTCGTCCACGGCTTCCAACTCTGACAGGACGACAGCTTCGGACATGAGGTCTTGTTGAGCGAATTCGTCTTCGGATAACAGTTGTACGTCGGCAAGCAGGTCGGTATCGGCGTTCTCTTGCGTCAGCGCTTCAACGGCTTCACTGACTTCACTGGCTTTGTCGGCCTCAGTGATTTCATCGACCTTGATGGTGTCAACCTCACTTACTGGTTCAACGAAGTCAGCCACAGCTGCCGGTCCCGGCGCTTCAGCAATATCACCAATATCCGCGCTGTTTGCATTACCCGTATCCATGTCCAGCGCTGGCAAGTTATCGCTAGCCGACAGTTCATTCGCCGAAGCGATCAACTCATCCCTGCTGCCCGGCACGGCGAACATCGCCATATCGGCATCGGACATTGGCAGTTCTTCAACCAGTGGCAGGTCGGAAGGCACGACGACTTCTTCCGCTTGCGCATCTGAGACCGATGCTTCCCCAGACTCCTGCTGATGGATCTCGGGCAAGGGTGGAAGATCGAATTCAGATACGAAGGGGACAGGCGTTGCCGCGGCAGCCTGTTCAGCCGCAGGCGTTTCGCTTGCGGCTTCTTCTTCGTAGACGAACTGGCCGCCTGCCTTGACGCGTTCAGCTGCCCGTACCAGGGCATCCGGCGTTCGGTTGGAACGACCAGTTTGCGTGAGATCCTGAACCCAGTCGCCCAACACGACTACCGCCTTGTCGAGCAGTGCATACAGTTCATGGTCGCCGCCGCGCGATTCTGACAGGCGTAGGTTCAATACCTGCTCGATGCTCCACGCCGCTTCGCCGAACGCTACAAGACCGACCATACGGCCGCTGCCCTTGAGGGTATGGAAGGAGCGCCTCAGGGTCGTCAGGTGTTCCTGGTTGTGCGGCTGGTTGCGCGAGTCCGGCAAGGTTTGCAATACCGTGCCGAGAACCTCTTCCGCTTCGAGCAGAAAGATTTCCAGCAGTTCGGCATCGATTGCCTCGTCGCTTGTCGGGGCAACCATGGGTGGCAATACCTCCACCGCTTGCACCGCCGGTACCGTGGCGGTGATGATCTCTGCCAGCGCCTCGCTGGAGGACGAAAAATCTGCCCGCTGCAGGATGTCAATACCGGCTTGTGCACGATCATTTGCTTCAGGATTGTCGACCAGCGTCGCATCCTGACGAATCTTTTCCAGCGATTCCTTCAGCTGTTCCTGGAGCGCATGGTTATCCGGCTGGGCACTGAGGGACATTGCCAGTTCTGCCGATTGTTGCTGATGAAAAGCGAGTTCGTCTTCGACAGTCTGTACGGACGCTACGGCGGCGGGCGAGGCGGATTCAGCGGCAATTTCCGTCTCGCCCGCGCTGAAATCCGTCACGACCGGCTCATTGATTTCCGGGTCGCCGGTGCCGCCCGGTTCGATCAGGTTTGCACGAAACAGGCCCTGTCCTTCGTCGAACGAGAAACGGTCCTTTGCACTATCGGGCTGATGCTGCAGGGTTTCAATGAAGAAGCTGAGTGCGCCGACGTTCTGGGCAACATGCTGGAAGTCCTCGACGGCTGGCGTGCCTTCGTCGGATACCAGGAAATTCTGCACGGTCTTGCGGGTGTGCTGGATGGTGCGCATTGCGTCATCCTGGTCAAGGACCGCCATGGCGCCTTCGATCTGGTGCAGAACGTGGTCGAGCTGCCCAAGTGCATTGCGCTGCGCGGGGTCGCGGAAGTATTCATCCAGCATCTTCTCGACCTGACGCAGACTGTTCTGCATTTCACCGGCCAGCGCGGTCATGGTCTGGCGCTGCTGCGCCTCGCGTGACATATCGTCCAGCCAGGGCATAGCCTGTGCGGGTTGGTCGCCAGTGACGACCGCCAGCAGACGGGCCGTCATGGCGTCCGCCCGTTCCGTGAAATTCTCTGGCAGGCGACCGATCTGGTTCAGCGAGTTTTCTATGAACAGCAGGCTGGTTGCCATTTCGAGGCCGAGAATATCGCCCGGCTTCGCATGGGCAGCATGACGTGCAATGCCTTTGAGCTCACGCAGCAACTTTGTGAGCGGCGGAGAATTGAGCCGCGATCCGGCCTCGGCCAGCACACGCATTTCATGTTCGAACGATTCAGCAACACTGGCGTCACCGCCGACGATGCGATTCCACATAGTTTTGGCCTGGGACAGGCGGTCCTTGGCCAGCGCAAGCGCGTCGCCGTCGATCTGACCATAACGCTTGCGGTCGTAGTCCTCGGGAACGAGGCCGTCGAGCTGGTAGACGCGACGAATTTCGCGTGCACGCGGCGAAGGATCTTTGGCCTTGGCGATAAAGAACAAGGCATCCCGCAACAGCCGTTCGGCAATACTCGACGATCCCTGGCAGAGCCGGCGAATTTGCAGGTTGATGCGCGCAAACAGCTGCTTGACGTAAATTTCGTTTTCGATCTGGCCGCCGGCAACCGCTTCCGTCAGGCCATGCATGACCCACCAGAATGCCCGGATCTGCTGATTGGTTTGCAGACTTTCTATTTCACCGACGATATCGCGCATGACCGCCGCATTGGCCAGTTCGGCATCGCGGTCGCTGCTCTTCAGGAACGGCAGCAATGCCTTTTCGAAGCGCTGGCGCAATCCGACGTAACGGGCAGGCTTGACCTCCTCAACCGAGGCCGGCACCGGCATCTTCGGGCGCACCGCCAGATTGGGGAAGAACAAGTCGGCCGGATGGATCCGCTCGGCGCCACGTACTTCCAGCAATGCACGGTAATACGGGAACAACCGGACCGGCTGGTGAGACATGCCGGCCAGCAGTTCATCGAGATACTCGGTCAGGGCCTGATAACCGGTCGCGATGGCTTGCGCAAGCTCGGCGCTCAGGGTCAGCTGTCCGGCATCGACCCGATCAAGCAGATCTTCGACGGTTTCAGTGATGATCGCAACGCCGTCGACGTCAACAATCTGCAGCGCGCCATGCGCCTGGTGCAGATAGCTCTTCGCATGACGAATCGCGGTCGCTTGCGTTTCGGCGTCTTGCGTGACGGCTTCCTGGACAGAGGTCTTCGAGCGGTTAAGGGATTCTCGGATTTCCCCCATTACCCAGGAAAGCGGGCCGGTGTCGAAGGTCTCGCGAGCACCGTGCGATGAGGTGGAAGATGGGGTGGTCATGACTGCCTCGCGGGGTCAAAAGGCAGCGCACCAGACCGGTGCGCTGCCTGGTATAACGGTAGAACTACAGGGACCGCGTACGGACGCGGCCCGTGACGTCTGGTTCGGCGTCAAGTGATCACGCGGTCACCCGGAAGCGGGATACCGAGTTCTTGAGCTCTTCGGCCAGCTTGGACAGTTCGCGAATTGACTGCGCGGTCTGCTGGGTACCCTGTTGCGTCTGCTCGGTTACCGTCAGGATGTTCTGGATGTTTTGAGCAACGCCGTTGGCCGAGGTCGCCTGCTGTTCGGTCGCTGCGGAAATGCTCTGGATCAGGTCCGCGAGGCGATTCGACACGCTACGGATTTCAGACAGCGCCGCACCGGCCGCGTCGGAGAGTTTGGCTCCTTCAACGACACCCTGTGTGGATTTTTCCATCGCGGCGACCGCATCGTGGGTATCGGTCTGAATCGTACGCACCAGCGCGCCGATCTGCTTGGTCGCCTCGCCGGAACGTTCCGCGAGGCGCTGCACCTCTTCCGCAACCACCGAGAAGCCGCGGCCTGCTTCACCTGCCGAAGCCGCCTGGATCGCCGCATTCAGCGCCAGCACGTTGGTCTGTTCGGTAATGTCGGAAATCAGTTCGGTGATTTCGCCAATCTCTTGCGAGGATTCGCCGAGGCGCTTGATTCGCTTGGACGTTTCCTGGATCTGTTCACGAATTTCGTTCATGCCCTTGATTGCGTCTTCCACCGCCCTGGCGCCTTCCTCCGCAGCGGACACTGACTGGCGGGCAACTTCGGCGGATTCATTCGCGGACTTGGAGACGTCGGTAATCTGCACCGCCATTTCGAGTACCGCCTGGCCGGTTTCCTGAATCTCGCGCGACTGTTTCTGCGACGCGTCCATCAGGCCATTGGAAATTTCCTGCGCCGTGTTCGATGCGGCGGTAACCTGTTCCGCAGTCTTGGTAACCCGGCCTACCAGGCCACGCAGTTCTTCCACCGTGTAGTTAACCGAGTCGGCGATCGCACCGGTGATGTCTTCCGACACGGTAGCCTGCACGGTCAAGTCGCCGTCCGCCACTTCCTGCAATTCGTTCATCAGACGGAGAATCGCAGCCTGATTCTGATCATTGGCGCGCTTGGCTTCATCTTCCTGACGCATCGCCTGCAGACGCTGCTCGTCCGCTTCCTGGCGACGCTGGTCAGCCTCCTTGGTACGGTTGCGGCTGTCCTGCAACAGGACCAGCGCAATACCGACCGCGGCAAGCAACGCACCGGCGGCGCTGGCCATCATCAGCCATGCCGACCAGTGCTGGGAATCTTCCTCTGCGCGGTAGGCTTTCTGCAGGTTGGTGATGCGTTGCTTGAGCGTCTCGTTTTCCGCAAAAATCAACTGTTCGGATTGTTTTGCGGCAATGAAGTTTTGCAGGTTGCCGAGAATGCTTGCCACCGACTGCTGGTATTCCGCAAAGGTTTTCTGCAGTTCGAGCAGTTTTTCGCGGGTGTCTTGATCCGTGGTCGCGGTCAGGCGCAGCACCTCGCTGCCGTTCAGGAAGCCTTCGGTAATGTCGCGGAAAGTATTGGTGTCCTTGCCGAGCAAGAACGCCGTTTCCGGGTTCACACCTTCCGATGTCAGGAATTCATTGGCGCTTCGGCCGAGACGCTGCGTCAGCATCACCAACTGGCCGGCAGCGGAAATTTCACGTGGAGATGCGCCGCCCTGGGCTTTCAGCGTCGCGATCTGCTCGGTCAGCTCCAGCAGGACTGGGGAAAGCGTGTTGAGCTTTTGCAGTGTGGTACCGAAGCCGGTCAGCTCTTTCTTGAGCTTGAGAATCGTGTCCGAGGCTTTGTCGGAATTGATCCAGATCTTCTGCGTTTCCTTGAGGATCGCTTCCATCTGCGCATCCGGTGTCGCAATGTCACGGCCCTGATAGTCACCGCCATTGAGCAGCACGTTCAGGTCACGGTTGAATTCCTTGCGGCTTTCCGCGAGCTGCTTGAACGCTTCCAGGTTACCCTGAATCGCATTCGGTGCTGCCTTACCGATACGCTGCGAGTGCATCAGCGCGTCACCGGCGATTTGCGTCTGGGTCGAAGCCAGCGAGGAGTGGCTGTTATTGACCCAGACGAAGCCGGCACCCATCACCAGCGATGCGCCCAGCATGCCGAGCAGGATGCGGACCTGCTGCTGCAGCGGCAGGTTGCCGATCAGCGGCAGGCGGATATCGCCGCCTTTTTCGAGCGCATCGCCGAGGAACGTCGCATTCAGGTTACGCTGCGGATCGGCAGCCGGCGCTGCAGCAACTTGAGGTGCGGCAGCGCGCGTTGCCGCCTCGGTGACTTTGGTGACGGTATCGCCGCCCAAAGATTGCTCGGGAGTGTCGAGAACGACTGCGTCGCCCGCAACATTGGCTTCCTCAGCAAATGCTTCTTTTTTATCGTTAGCCAAGAACGGTAATTTAAACGCCATTACTGAGTCTCCTCGTGATTCTATTTACGGTATGTGCGGCAAAGGAACCGGGCGGTTCAGATACCGACTTGCAGGAACTGCGGATCCTGCACAATTAAAGATAAGTTGAGTTCGGTCCAGACCTGGGAGTCGCGGTCGGCATAGCGCCGCGCAACCCATGGGGTATTGCCGGCATGGCCAGTGTCGTCCGTATCGTCCTGCTGGACTTCCATTTCGGCGACATTGCGCAAGCCCATTACGCGCGACACCAGTAATCCGCTATTGAAGGACAAGGATGGTCCAAATGCCACGATCCTGCTTTCCTTGTCTACCGGAGTTGCAGGCATGCCGCAGAATCGTGCAAGGTCAATGACGCTGATCAGGTTACCCCGGATATTGGTGAGGCCGAGGAACCAGTCCTGGGTAAGGGGCACCTGGGTGATGGCGCCCACGGATACGATTTCACCGGCTTCCTGCAGGTTGATCAGCCAGCGGCTCTGCCCGATCATCACGCCGAGCTGGCTGGACTGCGCTTGCGTCCCTGTACTGGCGGCCTGCATGCGCTCGACGAGCTGCGCCTGGAACTCGCGCAGGCGGTTTCTGCGGGCGCCGCTGTCCTTCTCTTTCACGGCGATGGATCCGGGATCCAGGGATGGCGGGCTCATGATGGGATCAGCCGAGCGCAGCGATCTTCGACAACAGCTCCTGGGGATCGACCGGCTTCACGATGTAGTCGCGTGCACCCTGGCGCAAACCCCAGATGCGGTCAGTTTCCTGACCCTTGCTGGTGCAGATGATGATCGGCACTTCCTGGGTTTCCGGATCGCGCGAAATCGCACGGGTAATCTGGAAGCCATTCTGGCCGGGCATCACCACGTCCATCAGGATGAGTTGCGGTTTGTCGGCCTTGACCTTGAGGAGTGCCTCTTCCCCGTTTTCGGCAGTAGAGACGGAAAAACCATTCTTGATCAGAATGTCCGTCAGGAAGTAACGCTCTGTCGGAGAGTCATCGACAACGAGGATTTTTTGAATGGGCATCTTGAACCTTTACAGCAAAAAAATCACCGGGGAACGGCTTGAACGGCTTGGGCGGCGTGCTCGCGCACGGTCTTGAGCAGGCTGTCCTTGGTAAATGGTTTAGTGAGATAGGCATCGGAACCGACCATGGCGCCGCGCGCACGATCAAATAAGCCGTCCTTGGAAGACAGCATGATGACCGGTGTTGAATGAAACTTCGCGCTCTTCTTGATCAGGGCGCAGGTTTGATAACCATCCAGACGCGGCATCAGAATGTCGCAGAAAATCAGGGCGGGCCGATGATCGTTCATCTTCGCCAGTGCATCGAACCCATCGTCGGCAAGCACGACCTGATAGCCTGCCTGGCCGAGAAAGATTTCAGCTGACCGACGGATTGTGCTGCTATCGTCGATCACCATAATCTTGAGACTGCCGTTATCCAAAGATGTTGTCATGACGTAATCTCATTTGCCTTCGTGCAATATACGATTCAACTGTAACAAAAAGCAAGATGCTTTAATACAAGTATCGAATTGACGCAGATCAACCTAATATTTCTGCGGAAAAATTTTGGACACTTGTGTCGATCTTAGCATTGCCGTGAAGAATGATGCACGAACGTTGCAATTTTTGCAACACGCTCTTTCTGCAAGTGTCTTTAAATTGCCACCATCTCGAAGTCTTCCTTGCGGGCGCCGCATTCCGGGCAGGTCCAGTTGATCGGCACATCGGCCCATCGGGTGCCGGGAGCAATGCCTTCGTCCGGCAAACCGGCTTCCTCGTCGTAGATCCAGCCGCAGATCAGGCACATCCAGGTTTTGAATTCTTCGTTCGGCAATGTAGCGGTATTACTCACAGTTGACTGCCCTTCAATCAAGTAAAATGCAAAGTCGGATATCTTAATCTACCAGCCGTGCAAAACCAAACTTCTCCCCTGATTCTGACCTTCGGCGCAACGGACCCGGTCGGCGCTGTTGGTATCCAGGCCGATCTGGCAGCCTTCGCGGCAATGGGTTGTCATGGTTTGTCTGTCATCACCTCCATCCTGATCGCCGACACGGCGCGCATTGAAGACATTCAAGTGATCGATGCCGACTGGGTTGCCGACCAGGCCCGCGTGATCCTTGAAGACATGCCGGTGGCGGCGCTCAAGGTTGGCGCGGTAGCAAGCATCGAGAACGTGTCGGTCATCGCCGAGATCGTTTCCGATTACCCGGACATTCCACTGATCCTTGACCCCTTCCTGTCCGCGATGCCGGACCAGGGACAGGACAGCGAGGACATGCTGATCGCAATTCGCGAACTGCTGATCCCGCAAACAACCTTGTTCGTGGCGTCGGCCGTTGAACTATCCCGCCTGGCTGAAACATGGCGCGAACCTTCCAGTGACGACATGCTTGCCGTTGATGCGATGCGCATCATCGAAATGGGATGCGAATACTTATTGGTGACGGGAACGCCGGGCGATGTACATGCGATCAACAACACGCTGTTCGATGAATCGGGTGCGGTGCGCAACGATGCATGGCCACGGCTACCCGGGTCGTTCAGCGGCGCCGGCAGCACCTTGTCGGCAACCATGGCAGCGATGCTTTCCAGTGGCGTCGATGCACCCGAAGCCGCCTTCGAGGCACAGGAATTCACCCATGCCGCGCTGACCAACGCCCATCGCCTTGGCATGGGCAAACTGGTTCCGGATCGCTACTTCTGGGCACGCGAACAAGATGAAGACCCTACTCAATAACCCTCTTTCTTTTCTCGTATGACTTCCAGGAACGAAACCCTTTTTACCCGCGCGCAGTCCAGCACACCGGGCGGCGTCAATTCACCCGTTCGCGCATTCCGATCAGTCGGCGGCACGCCGCGTTTCATCACGCGTGCGGATGGCCCCTACTTCTGGGATGCCGATGACAAGCGCTATATCGATTACATTGGATCATGGGGTCCGGCGATTGTCGGACACGCACATCCGGAGGTAATCCGGGCCGTGCAGGAAGCCGCCGCCCGCGGCCTCAGCTTTGGCGCGCCGACCGAAGGCGAGATCGAGATGGCGGAAGAAATCTGCCGCATCCTGCCATCGGTTGAGCAGGTACGCCTGGTCTCCAGCGGTACTGAAGCGGCGATGAGCGCCTTACGTCTCGCACGCGGCGCCACCGGCCGCGACAAGATCGTCAAATTTGAAGGTTGCTATCATGGCCATGCCGATTCCCTGCTGGTCAAGGCAGGCAGCGGCTTGCTCACTTTCGGCAATCCGACCTCGGCCGGCGTGCCGGAAGACTTCGCCAAGCATACGCTGGTGCTCGACTACAACAATCCGCAGCAGCTCGAAGAAGTATTTCAACAGTTGGGCGATCAGATTGCCTGCGTGATCGTCGAGCCGGTTGCCGGCAACATGAACCTGGTGCGAGCCACACCGGAATTCCTGCAAGCCATGCGCCGCCTCTGCACACAGCATGGCGCAGTCCTGATTTTTGATGAAGTGATGTGCGGCTTCCGCGTCGGTCTGACCGGTGCGCAAGGCATGTATGGCATCGCGCCGGACCTGACGGTATTGGGCAAGGTGATCGGTGGCGGCTTGCCGGTGGCGGCCTTCGGCGGCCGTAAGGATCTGATGAAGTTTCTGGCGCCGCTGGGACCGGTTTATCAGGCTGGCACGCTGTCGGGCAATCCGGTTGCGGTCGCTGCCGGCATGGCTACCCTGAAGCTGATTCAGCAACCCGGATTCTATGAAACGCTGGCATCCCAGACGGACAAGCTCGCACGCGGCCTGACGAAAGTGGCGAGGGCAAATGGCGTGAGCTTCTGCGCGGATTCGGTGGGCGGCATGTTCGGCCTGTACTTCGGCGACAAGGTGCCGGGCAGTTTCGCTGAAATCATGACGTGCGACAAGGAGAAGTTCAATATCTTCTTCCACGCGATGCTCGACCTCGGCGTGTATCTTGCACCGTCCGCATTCGAAGCGGGATTTGTATCGGCGGCGCACGGCGACGACATCATTGATGCAACACTGACCGCAGCCGGCAAGGCATTCGCGTCGCTGGGTTGAACCTATCCGTCCGTGTTTGATGCGCCTTGGGGTGCTCAGCCAAATCAGCCAAATGACCTCGATGCGCCACTATCCCGATGCAGGCCTGGGATAGTGGCGTCATAGCCACCTTCAGTTGAGCCAGCCGCGCCGGCGGAAATACAGGAAGGGCGCAACCGCACTGCCTATCATCAGGGTCAGCGCGAACGGATAGCCAAGATCCCAGTTCAGTTCCGGCAGGAGGCGGAAGTTCATGCCGTAGATACTTGCAATGAGCGTCGGCGGCAGGAAGGCCACGCTCGCCACCGAAAAGATCTTGATAATCTTGTTCTGGTTAATGTTAATGAAACCGACGGTTGCATCCATCAGGAAGTTGATCTTATCGAACAGGAACGCGGTGTGGCCGTCGAGTGATTCGATATCGCGAAGAATCTGACGCGCCTCTTCAAATTGTTCCGCGTTGAGCAGTCGTCCACGCATCAGAAAGCTGACCGCGCGGCGGGTATCCATCATGTTGCGGCGGATACGTCCGTTCAAGTCCTCTTCCTGGGCAATCGCATTCAGTGCGCCTGCGGCGTCCTGGTCGGTCAGTTCCTTTTGCAGTACGCGGCGGCTGACTTCTTCCAGGCTTTGGTAAATACCTTCCAGCGCGTCCGCGGAATATTCCGCATCGGTTGCATACAGGTCGAGCAGGACATCCTTGTAGTCACCAATGGAGCCGGGGCGCGAACGGGCGCGCATGCGAACCAGACGGAAAACCGGCAGGTCGTCGGTGTGGACGGAAAACAGCATATTGCGTGCGAGGATGAACGCAACCGTCACGACGCGCGATGGCCCGTCGTCCTCTTCAAGCAGGAAATCGGTACGCAGGTGCAGGTCACCATTTTCCGCCTCGTAATAACGCGCAGATGCTTCAATGTCCTTTACCTCATCTTCGCCAGGCAGTGTCACGCCGTAGATGCTTTTCACCCACGCGCGCTCGTCATCATTTGGATCGGTCAGGTCAACCCAGACCGGTGCAGCATTTTCCAGGTCGTGCCTGGTTTCAATGTTGACCTGGTTCAGGCGTCCGTTCTGCAAGACGAATACATTAATCATGTGCTCTCCCGGCCATGGCCTTTGTATAGGTCACGGCCGCCTGCGAAAGAGTTCCGCAGGCAGATTGATTTTTCAGGGAACGCGGCCACGGGATTGGCCTGGACGCGTCCGCCCACCAGAGTATGGCGAGAAGACGCTTGCCGATGCTGGGTAGAGCGTTATCTCGCCGGTCGACTGTGTGTCGACGGTTGACTGTGTGTACTAGGACTACCCAAGACGGGTCTCCGGAAACGAAAACTTCGCAAGTGTACTGAGATAGGCGACGGCAGGCAAGCGGGTTTGTGTGCCGCCTGCACACTTTCTGCGGAGTCGGTCAGCCGACAGGAAATTCGTGGATACATGCTTGCTCCACTGGCCACTCGTGCAACCCGGCTTGGCTCGCCGGTGCCCTATAAACAGGGGTTTCGACACGCCTTCTTTGCAATGCCGCATCCTGAGGTCGGCCTATTTCAATGCGGCGGCCATTTTTCACCTGTCAGGCGCCTTTCTGCCAGCCTCCATGGAACCATGAGCAAGAATTTTTCACTTATCAGGTAATTCGTTCGCTTACGTAATACCGATCCCAAGCTGTAACGTGACAAATGAGATCGATGGACTTTTTTGACCGGCAAGGCGCAGGATGCAGAACTGCCTGACCCACATGGCGTTGGACGCAAATTTACTGGAGAAAGCAGCATGAACGCCATCGATGATTTTTTATTGGGCGACAGCGCCTTGCACGCACGTCTCTGCGTGATGACCGAAGTGCTTGGCCAGTTCGTGTCGTGCGCGCCGCGTTCCCTGACTCTTGACCAGTTGAAGCGACAGACCCGCATGCCGATCAGGGACTTGCTGAAACTGTGCGCGACGCTGTGCCGCGAACAGGTATTGCGTCGGCATCCCGAACAGCCGCAATGCTGGGCGCTGGCCTGCGAGACCAGTAAACTAACGCTGGAAGATGCGTTCCGTTGCGTCGTGTCCGAGCAACTGGAGTGCGCCCGCGCCGCGAAACGCCGCCCATTGGCAGCGCAGCCACTGGCCGATACCGTCCATCGCGAAGTCGACATGCTGGTCATGCAGGCCACGATGGGAATCAATCAGAGCGTGTTCCAGCACCTGCGACAGTTTTCGCTCGACCGCCTGAAGGTGACAACAGCCGGGACGTTTCCTTCGCGGAGCGCCAGTTATGGTGCGCCGCGTGGGTGGCCGCCGACCCGGCTGTCTTTTTCCTGAGTCTACTGTTGCTACCGATGTTCAAAGCGAACCGAGATCGTCGCGGTAGAACGCTATGAAGCGGCGCACCGTGGCCAGGACAGGCCGTCCCGCGGGATATTTCTGCGCCTGACCCTCATGGGCATGAACATGCTCAGGGAAGTTCTGCGGCCCCCATGCGCCGCAAGATCAGGTTGGTACGACGGGAAAGATAAGTGGAGTTGCGATTCTTGTCATAGAAGCGCGGTTTCGGCAACATCACGGCAAGCCGTGCCGCCTGCGCTGGTCCCAGGGCGGCGGCCGATACGCCATAGTAATGCTGGGCAGCGGCTTCCGCGCCGAACACGCCCACCCCCCACTCGACCACATTCAGATAGATTTCGAAGATACGTTCCTTGTCCATCATGGATTCGAGCATGTAAGTGATGATCACTTCCTGCCCTTTGCGCAGATAGCTACGCTCTCCGGAAAGAAAAAGATTTTTCGCAAGCTGCTGGGTGATGGTCGATCCACCAGCGATCACCTTGCCCTTCCTGGTATTTCTTTCGTAGGCTTTTTGCATCGCCTGCCAGTCGACACCTTCGTGCCCGGAAAAATTCGAATCTTCGGCAGCGATGATGGCGCGCTTGAGATGATTTGATATGCGGTTGTACGGCACCCAGGTATGCTTGAGCTGGGCCTTGGGGTCCTTTTCACGTAGCACGGAAAGCTGCCGGCTCATGAAGCTGGTGGAACCGGGATTGTGGTCGACCCACCACCAGATCTGCACAAAAAAATACAGCTGCAAGACAAGGACGAGCGCTATCGGCGCGACGATCAGCCACAACAACAACTTGCGCAAGCGTTTCATCATGCTTATAGCCGGGAACGCAATGCCGCGAATACAGACGCCGTGGCGGGACGCACGCCACGCCAGAGCATGAAGGACTCGGCCGCCTGCTCAACCAGCATGCCCAAGCCATCGCGCGTCGATGCGCCGTGGCGGGACGCGAACTGCATGAATACCGTCGGCTCCTTCCCATACATCATGTCGTAGGCGAGCGAGTCAGCACCGAACACCTCGGCGGCAACAGGCGGCAAGTCGGCGGACAGGCTGGCGGAGGTAGCATTGATGACCACGTCAAAGGGTTCATGCAATGCCCCGAAGTTGCTCGCGGACACCCTTCCCTTCGCTGCGAACTGCGCAACCAGTTCTTCCGCTTTCGACACTGTGCGATTGGCAATGACAAGTCGTTCCGGCGACTCTGCCAGGATGGGAAGAATGACACCGCGCGCCGCGCCTCCGGCACCGAGCAACAGGACCCGGCGGCCACGCAAGGCGATCCCCGCATTGACAACAATATCGGTAACCAGACCGACCCCATCGGTGTTGTCACCGATGATGCGGTCGCCATCGAACTTCAGGGTATTCACGGCACCGGCAGCCTGCGCACGTTCCGTGAGGGAGGTCGCAAGCGCATGTGCGTCCAGCTTGAACGGCACGGTGACGTTCGCGCCCTTGAAGCCCTGCCCGATCAATCCGTGAACGCTTGCTGCAAAGGCATTGACCGGCGCGAGTATGCGCTCGTACACCATGTGCTGCGCGGTTTGCCGGGCAAATTCCGCATGGATGTCCGGGGACTTGCTATGCGCGATCGGGTTGCCGATCACACCGTAACGCTCTGGCGACAGGCTCAACTGCTTCCTCCCTGCAGATTGGCTTCGAGTTCGTTGTCACGCGTGAACTTGAAACGCGTCGTCATTACCCAGACATCGTCCTTGTCGCTCGATCGCATGTTCTTGGCAAATGCACCGAACGGCGCCGAGCGGCGCACGATGCGGCGCGCCGCTTCATCGAGCGAAGGATTGCCGGACGAGCGCTCGACTGTCACGCCTTCATCCTTGTCCTTTGCATAAATGCTGCCGTCCTGGAAGATGGAAATCGACAGCGTCAACTCGCCATACAGCTTGCGGCCATCCTTTTGCGGAAAGTTGGTGGTGCCCAGCTTTTCGATTTTCTGGCGCACGCTGTTGAAGTACATCGCATAGCCGACCTCACGCGTGCTCGGCGAGATAAAGGTTTTTTTCGGACGCTTGTTTTCATCTTCGATGCGCTTGGCAATCTCGGCTTCACGCCGCAGGATTTCCTTGGCGCTTTCGCTGGCATCGGCGGCATCGGGACGTGTCGGGTTGACTTGCGGCTTGTTGTGTTCCTTGGTCGGTGCAGTGGCAAGCGGCGATTTCTTGTTCATCTGGGCCAGCATGCGCTGCTGGCGTTCCAGTTCTTCAATGCGCTTTTGCATGGTCTTCATGCCATCGCCGTCTTCGCTGCGACGCATGTCGGGCAGCGGTGACTTCGAACGCCCGGCCTCGGCATTGCCGCCGCCATCCAGGTTGGCCTGGGCAAGCGCCTCTGCCTTGACTGGCTTGCGGTCATGCTTGGCATTGACGAGGATGACTTCGAGGCCCGGGTCCGCCGGTTTGAACTTGAAGGAATCCGGCGCAGCAAACCGCACTGCCAGCAGCGCGCCGTGCACCAGCACCGATGCCGCAATGGCAATCGTCAGGGTACGGTTATCAGGTAATAGTAGCTTCACGCGGCAGGAAACGAGCGGTTGTAGAAGCCTAGGATTTTACGATAAAGCCCGGTCTTGTTTGCCGGACTTTTTCACTCGGAAACAGACTCGGCCCCTGCTTCGGTCTCGGTTGTAGCGATTTCGTCATCGGGCGCCTCGACTTCTTCGGCCTCCTCGGGTGAACCTGTTGCCATTTCGAGCAGACGCGCTTCGATGGTGAGCTCGACTTCATCCCAGCGAATCAGTTCGAGCCGGACCTGCGTGCCGCGTGCGGCTTGCGGCATGCCCGGCAGACGGATGATTAATGGAATATCAACCAGACGCAGCACTTCATCTTTCAGCACCACGGCTTCGACATGGCGGAGGTTCTCCTGGGCGAGCCAGCGCAGGCACCAGTAGCGTTCCATATTGCCCTGGAAATCCGCATACGCGCCATAGGCCGCGTCGAACGCGGAGACCACGGCGAACAGGTCGGCGTCCTTGGGCTTGAACTGCGCGGCCAGAGGCGCGGTAACGCCGTGCTCGACACACGCGAGAATCTGCCACTGGTTGACGAGGTCCGTGTAGCGGCGTAGCGGCGACGTGCTCCATGCATACTGGTCGACGCCAAGTCCCTGGTGCGGCGCCGCGTGGGTCACCATGCGCACCTGCATTTTTGCTGCCCATCCGCCGCTGCCGCCACCCTGAGCGCGATAAATGCCGGGCACGCCATGGTCGTGCATCAGCTTGCCCCAGGTGCTGTTGGCAAAAATCATCAGCTCCGCGACAATCTTGTCGAGTGGTGCACCACGTTTGCGGCGCACGATGCTGACGACATCGTCAACAACATAAAAATTGAAATCGACACGATTGGTTTGCTCGGGCTTCAGGCCAAATCCTTCACGTTTGACCATGCGGCTTTTTTCCAACACTTGAGCCCATTGCCATAGCAAAGCGATATCGTCCTTGTGCGCATAGTCGCCGCTGCCATCGGCAAGTGTTTCCTCGGTCACCAGTGCGTCGAGATCGTTGTGACGCAAGTTGGCGGCAATCGGCACCGCTTCGGCCTTGGTCTCGGTGGATAGTACCGACCAGTCGCTCGTATCAAGAGTTGCATACAAGGACAGTGCGGGGCAGGTGCGGCCTTCGCCCAGCGTAAATGCTTCAACCAGTTCATCGGGCAGCATGGTGATCTTGTCGCCCGGCATATAAACAGTCGACAGGCGCTGGCGTGCGATTGCATCAATGGCGTCATTGCGCTTGATGCCTAGGCCCGGCGCGGCGATGTGAATGCCGACACGGATTCTGCCATCGCCGAGCGGCACGATGGAGAAGGCATCGTCAATCTCGGTGGTGGTCACATCGTCAATCGAGAAGGCGCGGACATCGGCCACCGGAAGTGCCGGCACCTGCGGCAAGGTAATGGCTGGAAAACCGGTCCCCTTCGGAAAGTATTCATGCAAAAAGCGCGTCAGGTGCAACTGCTTCGGCGATGGAATGCCACCGACCGTCAGCATCAGGCGCTGCGGAGAAGTGCGCAATTCCGAGCATGCTGCTTCCAGCGCCTTGTATTCGATGCTGTTCTTGTCCGGCTTGAACAAGAGTTGCATGACGATAGGCTTGAACGCCTCGGGCAAGCGATTGGCCTTCAGTTCTTCCACGTATTGCGCCTGCATCAGCGCTTGCTGCTTTTTCTTTTCGATACCGGCAAGCGCCGCTTTCAATGACTCTTCCGGCGCCGCCTTGTAACGCCCTTTGCCCTTCTTGTAAAAATAGACAGGCGCATGATGCAAGCGTAGCAACAGGCCGGCTGCTTCGTGCGGTTTGGGGTCATGGCCAAAATATTCCGTCCCGAGTTCCGCGAATCCGAACTCTTCCTGTCCAGCCACTTCCCACAGGAAATCAAGGTCGATGTCATCCGCCACTGTCTTCGCATCAGTCAATAATTGCGCCGGCTCGGGCGAGGAAAATTGAAACAGCACATCGCGTGATTTGACCTTGGTGCGTTTGCCGGTCTGCATTTCAACCTGATATGCCTCACCTTGCTGGGAAAGGACTGCGCCGGCCTTGAAATCGCCGGACTCTTCAAAGAATAGATTCATGGATGCTTCGCTTTTCAGCGTGTTGATTCGTTAAGCCGCGCGCCTGGGCGCGAATGCGACGTGAGGTCGGACAGTGCGGGTAGGAATAACTCCGTGACCAGCAATACGCCCTTCTTTCTTTGATACAAGCAGCGTCGTGCGAACAGCGGCGCCGTGAATTCCTTGCCAATTGCCATGCCTGCCCTGCGTGCCAGCGGGTGCTGCAGATGCAGGCGCGCGTATTGCAATGTCCCCTGCACAACACGCGGATCACCGAACAATGTTGTTCCCAGCGAACGATTGCCGAGTGTGCCGAAAAAAGGCCAGTCTGCCGCCGTTGCGCCTGTCGGTACTATGGTATGCCCAAACACGACTGGCAGTTCATCGCATCGCAGCAGCACTTCCCGCTCTTGCACCCTGGCCTGACGAGGCAGCCCGATCATGCGGAACTCGTCAGAGAGACACCTGGACTGCTCCTGGCGCAAACGCTCGACCCGAAACTGGCGGCTATGCAAAGTCAGCTTGCGTGTGAGCGAACCGTTGTCCGACAGCCAGTCACGCATGACAGGCGATGGAAAAACACCATTCACATGCGTGCACCAGCGCGCATGTTTTACCTTGAGCGGCGTCACTGACGGTTTCCTGTCTCAATGCCGCAAAAGGCCAGTACCTCGTCCTGATATTTGGCAAAATCGGAGATGCCATGATCGCTGCCCTCGATGACGATTTGCCGGGACGCGGGATAGTGAGCAACCATTTCGCGCCAGTCAAGGACTTCATCACCGGTCGCAGCGACCAGCAGGTAACGTTCAGGATGCGTCACCTTCGATACCTTCAGTGCTTTCAGCTCGTCGATATATTCACGCTTGAATTCGAAAGGTTCGTCGGAATGGTAAGCCGTCATCACACCGACATACTTTTCCAGATCGCGCGGCGGCGTAATCGCCGGATTGAGCAACACCGCCCTGCATCCCAACCGCTCTGCAAGATAGGTCGCATAGTAGCCGCCGAGCGATGATCCGATCAGCGTCAGAGACTGGGATGTTTCCTTGCTCGCAATGTCCTCCGCCAGGGCAATCGCTTCACGCGGGGATGCCGGCAGCTGGGGGCACTGGTACGCGGATGCATGCCCAAGCTCTGTCATCCGCTGCTGCAGCATGCGCGCCTTGAATGACAGCGGCGACGACCGGAAACCGTGCAGGTACAGGATCATTGCGCGAGGGCGTCGAGAATTTTTTGATGCACGCCGCCGAAACCGCCATTGCTCATGACCAGCACATGATCACCGGGGCGCGCAGCCCGGGTGATGGCTTGCACCAGCGTATCGAGCTCGTCATAAGTAGAGGCATTCCGGCCTAGTGGCGCCAGCGCTTCGGACAGGTTCCAGCCAAGCGCATCCTTGCCTGCCTTTGCGCCGTAGCCGAACACCAGGTCAGCATCGGTCAGGCTGCCGGGCAAGGCTTCCTTCATCGTGCCAAGCTTCATGGTATTGGAACGCGGCTCAAGCACCGCGAGGATGCGTGCATTGCCGACTTTCTTGCGCAGGCCTGCTACCGTGGTGGCTATCGCGGTCGGATGGTGGGCGAAATCGTCGTAGACCGTGATGTCCGTGACAGTGCCGCGCACTTCCATGCGTCGTTTGACGTTCTCGAATTTCTGCAATGCCTCGATGGCCACCGCCGGCGTCACGCCGACATGCCGGGCTGCGGCAATCGATGCCAGCGCGTTCATGCGGTTGTGTTCGCCGGTCAACGACCAGTTCACGGTTCCCTGCAGGGCGCCATTGAAGATCACATCAAAACTGTCATCCTCATGGGTTTTCAGCGCCCAGCCTGCAGCGCCCTCTATGACATTCGTGGCATCCGTACCGAACCATTCCTTGTCGCTCCAGCATCCGCGCGCGACGACGCGGCGCAGCGATTCTTCACGGCCGTTGACGATCAGGCGGCCGACACCGGGCACGGTGCGAACCAGATGGTGGAACTGGGTTTCGATGGCGCCCAGATCCGGAAAAATATCCGCGTGATCATATTCCAGGTTGTTCAGCACCGCGGTTTTGGTCCGGTAGTGCACGAACTTGCTGCGCTTGTCGAAGAAGGCCGTGTCGTATTCATCGGCTTCGATAACAAAAAATGACGACTCCTTGCCCTTGCCGGACAGGCGCGCCGAAATGCCGAAGTTCATTGGCACGCCACCGATCAGGAATCCAGGATCGTAACCGGCATCTTCCAGTATCCACGCCAGCATGGATGACGTCGTGGTTTTGCCGTGCGTACCGGCGACCGACAACACCCATTTATTGCGCAGGATATGTTCTCCTATCCATTGCGGACCCGAAACATAGGCCAAACCCCGGTTCAGGATCTCTTCCATCAGGGGATTGCCACGCGACACCACGTTGCCGATAACAAAAAGATCCGGCTGCAGATTGACCTGATCAGGCGCGAAACCTTCGATGAGTTCAATTCCCTGGGCCTGTAGCTGGGTACTCATCGGCGGGTAGACGTTGGCGTCGCAACCGGTAACCTTGTGGCCGGCTTCTTTTGCCAGCACCGCGAGTCCGCCCATGAAGGTGCCGCAGATGCCGAGAATGTGGATATGCATTGTGCTGTTTCAAATGAAAGAGAGATCTGACCGGTCTGCCTGGAGAAAGGTCCAACTTCTATCGGTCCAATCAGGCAGGATTCGGCGAATCCGGAATTTTACCTGACCGGCGACCGCCTGCCTTAGGGAGTATCATCGACACCATGAGCAATTTCACAAGCAATATCGACATGCTGCGTGCGGAAATCGCCGCCGCAGCCGCCCGCCTGATCGCCGAAGACGGCGCAGATTATGGAACGGCCAAGCGAAAGGCTGCCAAACAAGTCCTTGGAAATACCAAGGTGCGCGGCGAATACATGCCCGACAACGCCCAGATCGAAGATGAAGTACGTCTATATAACGAGTTGTTCTTTGCCGACACCCAGCCAGAACGTTTATTGCATTTGCGCAAACTCGCTCTGCGCCTCATGACCGATCTGGCCGGTTTCTCGCCATATCTGACCGGGGCTGTGCTCAACGGCACGGCAGGCGAGCACTCGGACATTCATTTGCAGCTTTTTGCGGAAAGCGCCAAAGATGTCGAAATCTTCCTGATCAACAAAAATGTGGATTTTGAAGTTTCCGAGACGCCGCACTTCAAGGGACGCGGGGAACCCGTCGAAACGGTCAGCTTTATGTGGCACAACGAGGGAGTGCATCTCAGCCTATACGAGACCGATGATTTGCGTGGCGCAATAAAAGTGTCGTCTGACGGTAGAATAACGCGCGCCGATACCGAATCGGTGCGTGCGCTGATCGCAGAAAGCGAAGAGGAATGAAGAAAAATATAGCTCTGTTTGCCGTAGTTGCCGTCTTGTTTGCCGGAATTGGTGTGTATTTGGGCGTTCGGCAAACCTCGCCGGCACCTGCCGAAGCATCTGCCGTCGATGCTCTGCTCGCCGAATCAATGGCCGATGCATCCGGAAAAACGCAAGCGCTGTCGCAGTGGAAGGGAAGGCCGCTGGTCATCAATTTCTGGGCAACCTGGTGCGCGCCCTGTGTTGAAGAAATGCCGGAACTGTCTGCGTTGCAAAGCGAACTCGATACTGGCAAAAAAGCACAGATTTTAGGCATCGGAATTGATTCCCCAGCCAATATCGCGCAATTTGTCTCCAAATACCAGATTACTTATCCAATCTATGTGGGGGGCATGGGCGGTAGCGAATTGTCCCGAAAGCTGGGCAATCAGGCTGGCGGGCTGCCGTTTACGGTGCTGGTGAGCAGTGACGGCCAAGTGAAAAAGACTTACCTCGGGCGTCTGAAAATGGATGAATTGCGCAAGGATCTTGAACAGTTGTAGTGTTTACCTGATCTTTTTCCTTGCCAATCAGCATCATTTGGCGGCAAAATGCGCCATCCTCGTCAAACGGAGTCAGAACTCCCATGGCAAAAAAGCTTCTTCTGGTCAATGGCCCGAACCTGAATCTGCTGGGCACACGTGAACCAGAAGTCTATGGATCGACCACGCTTGCTGATGTCGAGCAAGCGGCAACCGCACAAGCTGCGGCTGCCGGTGCCGTTCTTACCTGCTTTCAAAGTAACCATGAGGGCGAGCTGATCGACCGCATTCACGCCGCACGTTCCGAAGGCGTGGACTGCATCGTCATTAATCCGGGCGGCCTCACACACACCAGTGTGTCGCTGCGCGATGCGCTGGCTGGCGTCGCCATCCCATTCATTGAAGTGCATATCTCTAATATTCACAGGCGTGAAGAATTCCGTCACCACTCTTATCTGTCAGCAGTCGCCGTCGGCGTGATCTGTGGTCTGGGTGTCGACGGCTATCGTGCCGCAATCGATTTCGCACTCAAAAAGCTTTAATTTTCTCTATCTCGCCGCGAACACTTATAATCGTGGCGGCTCCAATTGCAATAAAAATACTATTCTGAGGGATTTCATATGGATCTACGAAAACTCAAGACGCTGATCGACCTCGTCGCCGAATCAGACATCGCCGAGCTCGAAGTCACCGAGGGCGAAAGCAAAGTCCGTATCGTCAAATCCTCCGGAGCACCGCAAAGCCAGGTCGTCATGATGCAGCCGCAGTCGATGCCGCAGCAGACGCTGTCGGCCCCTGCTCCCGCCGCAGCGTCGGCCACAGCAGGCATACCGGCTGCTGCACCGGAACCGGAAGGCCATATTGTCAAGTCGCCGATGGTTGGCACCTTCTATCGTGCATCCGCTCCCGGCAACCCTGCTTTCGTTGAAGTCGGCGCCACCGTCAAGGAAGGCGATACCCTCTGCATCATCGAAGCAATGAAGCTGCTCAATGAAATCGACGCCGACGCTTCCGGCGTGATCAAGCAAATCCTGGTTGAGAATGGCCAGCCGGTGGAATTCGGCCAGCCCCTGTTTGTGATCGGTTAAGCGTTTCGCGGCCGGCTCTCGCTTGCCGGCCACACCACTAGACAGCTCCTGCACGCAAACCAACGCATCACAACGTAACTCAACCGCCATGTTCGAAAAAATTCTTATCGCCAATCGTGGTGAAATCGCGCTGCGCATTCAGCGTGCATGCCGCGAAATGGGCATCAAGACCGTTGTCGTCCACTCCGAGGCCGACCGCGAAGCCAAGTACGTCAAGTTGGCCGACGAATCGGTCTGTATCGGTCCGGCGCCATCATCGCTGAGCTATCTGAATATGCCGGCGATCATCAGCGCAGCGGAAGTGACCGACGCTGAAGCAATTCACCCCGGCTATGGATTTCTGTCCGAGAACGCCGACTTTGCCGAGCGTGTCGAAAAATCCGGTTTCGTGTTCATCGGCCCCCGCCCGGAATCGATTCGCCTGATGGGCGACAAGGTCTCCGCCAAGCAAGCCATGATCAAGACCGGCGTACCGTGCGTTCCGGGTTCGGAAGGCGCATTGCCGGAAGACCCGAAGGAAATCATCCGTATCGCGCGCAAGATCGGTTATCCGGTCATCATCAAGGCCGCCGGTGGCGGTGGCGGGCGCGGCATGCGTGTCGTGCATACCGAAGCTGCGCTCCTCAACGCGGTCACCATGACCAAGAGCGAAGCCGGCGCAGCCTTCGGCAATCCCGAAGTCTATATGGAGAAATACCTGGAAAATCCGCGTCACGTGGAAATCCAGATCCTCGCTGATGAATTCAAGAACGCCATCTGGCTGGGCGAACGCGACTGCTCGATGCAACGCCGACACCAGAAAGTGATCGAAGAAGCACCGGCACCCGGTATTCCGCGCAAGCTGATCGAACGCATCGGCGACCGCTGTGCGGAAGCTTGCCGCAAGATCGGTTATCGCGGTGCGGGTACATTTGAATTCCTGTATGAAAACGGCGAGTTTTATTTCATTGAAATGAATACTCGTATCCAGGTGGAACATCCGGTCACAGAAATGATTACCGGCGTCGACCTGGTGCAGGAGCAGATCCGTGTTGCCGCAGGTGAAAAGCTGCGTTTTCGCCAGCGTGATATTGAACTGTCCGGCCATGCGATCGAGTGCCGCATCAATGCGGAAGACCCGTTCAAGTTCACCCCGTCGCCAGGTAAAATCGTTTCATGGCATGCCCCCGGTGGCCCGGGCATTCGCGTCGATTCGCATGCTTATGCCGGTTATTTCGTGCCGCCGACCTATGATTCCATGGTGGGCAAGGTGATCGCCTATGGCGCCACCCGCGAACAAGCGATCCGTCGCATGCAGATCGCCCTGTCCGAAATGGTGGTCGAAGGCATACAGACCAACATTCCGCTGCACCGCGAACTGATGGTGGACGCACGCTTCTTTGAAGGCGGCACCAACATCCATTATCTGGAACAGAAACTGGCTGCGAAGCCCGATTTGCCCAAGGCGCTGGCCAAGGGTGGGAAGTAAACAAGGAAGACCATGAGCTGGACTGAAATCGTCATCGAAGTTGCACGCGACCATGCGGAGGCGCTGTCCGATGCATTGATGGAAGCGGGTGCGCTTTCGGTGTCGGTGGAAGACGCTGATGAAGGCACGGAAGCCGAACGTCCGCTGTTCGGCGAGCCCGGCATGGAGCCGACCGAAGCCGCCTGGGAACACAGCCGCGTCGTTGCACTGGCTGATGAAGAGGCCGACCACGCGGCGATCGTGGTGGCCGCCGCAGCAGCTTGCGGCGTCACGCCGGTACCGCAATTTACCTTGCGTCCGGTTGCGGAACAGGATTGGGTCAGGCTGACCCAATCGCAGTTCGATCCCATCCATATTGGCAAGAATATCTGGGTCGTACCCAGTTGGCACGATGCACCGGACCCGAACGGACTGGTACTGGAACTGGATCCCGGCCTGGCGTTCGGCACCGGCAGTCACCCCACTACGCGCCTGTGCATGGAGTGGCTTGAAGCGCATCCGCCGCAAGGTTCGACTGTGCTTGACTACGGCTGCGGATCCGGCATCCTGGCCATGGTGGCCAAAAAACTGGGTGCGGCGGAAGTGGTCGGCGTGGACATCGATCCGCAGGCGATCGAGTCCGCGCGCTACAACAGTGAACGTAATCACTGCGACATCGATTATTACGTGCCTGAGGAGTTTGCCGGTGCAGCGCATCCGCAAACCTATGGCGTGGTTGTCGCCAACATCCTTTCCAGTCCGCTGAAACTGATGGCACCGATGCTGTCATCACGCGTCGCTCCTGCTGGCATGCTGGTGTTGTCCGGCATCCTGACCCGGCAGTCTGACGAAGTCGCTGCCGCCTACGCGCCCTTCATCAAGATGGCAGTATGGGCTGAACATGACGGCTGGGTTGTCTTGGCTGGCCAGTCTGCCGCCAAACCCTAAAAAGCAATGGCCCTCGCAACCCAGTGTCCGCATTGCCATACGACATTCCGGGTCGCGCATGACCAACTTAAACTGCGGGCCGGACTGGTCCGCTGTGGCTCCTGCAAGCAGATTTTCAATGGCATAGAAAACCTGCTCCGGCCGGAAGAGCTTGCTGCTGGTGGAACTGATGGTGCTGCCACGCTTGCATCGACGCAAGCGCCTGCGGGTACGCCTTTTCCATTGTCCGAAACGCCCTCCGGTACTACGGTTCCAGTTTCCCCTGCCTCGACTGGTTCAGAAGGACCGCCCACTTCAGTTGCCAGCGTGCCATCCTCCGACGCGGGGAAACAAGTCATGCCGGATCATTCTGCGACTGGCTCCGGTACAGGCGAATACACCGAAGCGGATGCATCCGCTTCCGCCACAACCGACACGACGGGCGCTGCAAGACAGAAAGACGATCCCTTGTTGCGCATGACGCTGATGGACATTGCGCATGTGCCACGCAAACCTTCCGCCGATGAGCCTGCCGATAGCAATCGAAAAAGCGGCACCGGAGATGATTTTGTGGAACAGGCCATCGACGACCTGCAGACGCGGCCGTGGCGGCGCAAACCCGATGCGTCAGTGGAAACCGGAGGCGATGCGCTCGATCAGGCGGATGCGGCCGACTATGAGGAACCGGGGTTTGTGCGACAGGCGCGGCGCCGCGAAACAATCGGCCGGGCGCTGACCATATTCATGGGTACGGCTTCGGCCTTGCTGCTCGGCGTGCTGATTGCGCAGGCGGCTTACATATTCCGCAACCAGATCGCCGCCCGCCTTCCACAGGCACAACCTGTACTCGCGGCCGCCTGCGAGCGTAGCGGATGTCAGGTCGGCTTGCCGGCGCAGATTGATTCGGTCTCAATCGAGTCAAGCGAATTGCAAACGCTGGCACCGGATTCGAATACTTTCAGCCTGACAGTGCTGCTTCGCAATCATAGTCTGGTTGCCCAGGCATGGCCGAGCATCGAACTGACTCTCAACGATGCGAGCGAAAAACCGCTCGCGCGCCGGGTATTCATGCCACGCGAGTATCTCGTATCAAGCAAGGAGCTGGAACGTGGTTTCGCCGCCAGTTCCGAACAGCCGCTGAAACTGTATTTTGAATTGTCGCAGCTCAAGGCCGCAGGCTACCGGGTCTACCTGTTCTACCCTTAATGCCAATGCCAACCCATAACGCACGATTGGTATAAGACTGCGGTCCATTTTCCATTCCATTGAGATCACCCACCATGACATCCCTTATCTGCGGCTCCCTCGCTTTTGACTCCATCATGCTGTTTGGCGGGCGCTTTTCCGAAGCACTGCTGGCGGACCAGCTGCACAAGATCAACGTATCCTTCCTGGTCCCGGAAATGCGCAAAGAGTTTGGCGGCTGCGCTGGCAATATCGGCTACAACCTCAAGCTGCTGGGTGGTGACCCGCTGATCATGGCCACCGTCGGCCAGGATGCGTCCCCCTATCTGGAGCGTCTGGATCGCCTGCAAATTTCACGCCGCTGTATCCGCATGATCGACGACGCCTATACGGCCCAGGCATTCATCACGACCGACGCCGGCGGTAACCAGATCACCGCCTTCCATCCCGGCGCGATGACGCGGTCGCATGAGAACAAGGTCGCCGACGCGGGCGCGGTCAAGCTGGCGATTGTCGCGCCGGACGGCCGCGACGGTATGCTGCAGCATGCGAAGGATTGCGCCGACCTGAACATCCCGCTGATTTTCGATCCTGGTCAAGGTTTACCAATGTTTAACGGTGCTGACCTGAAACAGTTCATTGAACTGGCTACTTATGTGGCGGTCAATGATTATGAAGCGGAACTATTGACGGAGCGTACCGGACTCTCGTTCGAGCAGATCGCCCAGCGCCTGTCAGCGCTGATCGTGACACGTGGCGAATTGGGTGCGGAGATCTTCACCGACGGCAAGCGCATCGACATTCCGTGCGTGCCGGCCGAGCAAATTGTCGACCCGACCGGCTGTGGCGATGCTTTCAGGGCTGGCCTGATGTACGGGCTGACGAATGACATGGATTGGGAAACCACCGGTCGCCTGGCCAGCTTGATGGGGTCGATCAAGATCGCTTATCAGGGGGGCCAGAATCACATTCCGGCCCGTGTCGCCATCGAAGAACAGTTCCAGAAGGCATTCGGTTATCGCTTTGCGTAAATCGAGATCCGCGTCGGGCTCGTGGCTTCCTGTTGCAGTCACGTAGCGGAATGCTCTCGGGTAGTGCAAGCGAGTGTTGTGTTGGAGACGGCATGCGTAATAATGGAAGAATATTGGTGTTCCTGTTGACGAGCATTGCGCTTGTCGGCTGCGCCTCGCCTCCTCCGACTTCAACTATGGTTTCTTCTACTCAAGGCAGCTTTCTGGTACAGAACGCTCAAGTCACAGAAGTAAAGGATGTCGTCCTGCGCGACGGCCACAACTCGGGTGTTGGCTCCTTTGTCGGCAGTATTCTGGGTGGCGTCGCCGGAAGCCGTATAGGTAGCGGCACCGGCAGCGCGATTGCAGGAATCGGCGGTGCGGTTGCCGGCGGCATGGCGGGCCAGCACGCTGAACAGTCGAGTTCCGGCCGCAGCAGCACCGAGGTCACGGTGCGCCTCGACAATGGCGAGCTGCGTACTTTTGCGGTGACCTCCAACGAGAGCTTTCGTGTTGGAGAGATCGTGAAAGTAACGACCAACAATGGGCAAGTGCGACTGACCCACTAACCGCGCGGCGACAATGCGTAAGCAGTCTTCGTCCTTGCGGATACGGCTGCGACGTATGCCGGATATCAAACGTTTCCGTTTTTCAGCATACCGCCATGCCGCGTCATTAGCGCGATGGCTTCTTTTTGGATGACCGCAGCCGCATCATGCCAATGTGAGCAGACGCTGCACTTCCTCTGGCGTTACGCCGGCAAGTTCCACAATCTTGCGTCGGCTGGTGTGTCCATGCGTGATCGTGACGCGACTTTTTGGGCAGCCCAGCGTGTCGGCGAGATGCTTCACCAGCGCGTCATTTGCCTTGCCCTCGATCGGCTGCGCTTGCAACCGGATCTTCAGGGCATCATCATGTACGCCGACGACTTCGCTTTTCCTCGCATTGGGCTGAACCTGCACGGTGATACGCACCCCGCCGGGTATCGGGGCCCACCACTCTTTCATCAGGCAAGCGAAGTGATGAGGGTGGTAACCAGCATCAAGGCGATACGCAGCAGGATCAGCGCAACCAGTGGACTGAGATCGACGTTGCCGATCAACGGTACCACGCGACGCAGCGGGCGCAGCAAGGGGTCGTTGAGCGCGCGGATGAAGGGCGCCAGGGGTGCATGCGGATTGACCCAGCTAAATACGGCTTCGATGATCAACAGACCCATGAAGCCATAGAAGATCCACTCAAAGAACCGCATGAGTGACAGCACGACCAGGAATTCGACCGCGAAACGCGAGACGATTGCGAGATCGATTGCGACAGCCAGGACGATGACAAGAATGGCGCCGATCAGGCTGGCCCAGTCGTAGCCGCCGACACCAGGGAGAACACGGCGCATGGGCCGCACGAACCAGTCTGTTAGTTGAAAAATGAATTGGCCCAACGTATTTGGTGGGCGTACGCGCACCACCTGCATCCAGAATCGGAGCAGAAAAACGCCACCCAAGATGCCTGCAATGGCATCGACAATCAAAGTAAGAATGCTAGTCAGCACTATCTGGTCTCCACATGAAAAAAGCCCGTTGTGCGGCCGAGGGCCACGCAACGGGCATTTTGCCTGAACTTAATCAGGCCTGCGAGCAAGCTCAGCTATTACGGACGTGTGCCGGTCGGAAACGGCCATGCCGCTGCCGGATTCAACACAGTTTTTACCGCAGGTGCAGCGGCAGGCTTGGCAGCGGATTTCTTCGCAGCGGCCTTTTTCGGAGCAGCCTTCTTGGGTGCTGCAGCTTTTTTCGCAGCAGGCTTGGCAGCGGCTTTCTTGGGAGCTGCAGCTTTCTTGGCTACCGGCTTCTTCGCTGCCGCTTTCTTAGGAGCTGCTTTCTTAGGAGCTGCTGCCTTCTTGGCTACGGTCTTTTTCGCTGCTGCTTTCTTAGGAGCTGCAGCTTTCTTGGCTACCGGCTTCTTCGCTGCTGCTTTCTTAGGAGCTGCAGCTTTCTTGGCTACAGTCTTTTTCGCTGCTGCTTTCTTAGGAGCTGCTGCCTTCTTGGCTACTGGCTTCTTCGCTGCTGCTTTCTTAGGAGTTGCAGCTTTCTTGGCTACCGGCTTCTTCGCTGCTGCTTTCTTAGGAGCTGCTGCCTTCTTGGCTACCGGCTTCTTCGCTGCTGCGGCCTTCTTAGGAGCTGCTGCTTTCTTGGCTGCAGGCTTCTTTGCTGCTGCCGGCTTCTTTGCCGAGGCTGCTTTTTTCGCAGCCGCTTTCTTTGCTGTTGCCATTTGTTTCTCCTTCACGTGATGGAAAATTCAAACTACGAGGTTGTAAACCCGCCTGCCCCATCGCGATGGGTCATGCGGATTATTCATCGGCGCAAGCAAGCTTCTGCTTGCGCTAATGAATTCGGCACCAGCTGAACTGCTGCATCACCTCACTCATGCAGCACTTCAGCCTTTTTCAGCTACGCCTCTCTTCTGAAAATCACGCCGCGCGTCGGTCGTGACGGAGGACTTCTATCGCGCGCAAAGGGCGTCGCGATTGCCGTAGCCAAAAAAAACGCCGGCAACAAAGCCGGCGCAGGAATACTCTTTCACAAAAACCAACAGGTTTTTCAGGGAAAAAGCCGCCTTTCCCGACAGCGTCGGGTTCAGCGGCGATAACAGAGATGATCTGGTCGTTCGTCTACTGTTCATTAACTTAGGTGATAGTCCTTCAGGTTTTCAGTCACCGGCCACCTCATGGTCTTATTCCGGTCAACTGCTTTGTCTCCAACGCCCGCTCATTTCGAAACGGGCTTATTCATCCTGTTCTTGCTTATTCCCAGTTCAGTGCACCACCGGTCTGGTATTCGATCACACGAGTCTCGAAGAAGTTGCGTTCTTTCTTCAGGTCGATCATCTCGCTCATCCACGGGAAAGGATTTTCTTCCTGCGGGAACATCGGATCAAGGCCGATCTGTTGCGCGCGACGATTTGCGATGAATCGCAGGTACCCTTTAAACATCGGCGCATTTAAACCTAGCACTCCACGCGGCATTGTATCCTCTGCGTAGCGATATTCCAACTCCACCGCGCGCAAAAACAACGATTTAATCTCTTCACGGAATTCTGCAGTCCACAAATGCGGATTCTCGAGCTTGATTGTATTGATCAGATCGATCCCGAAGTTGCAGTGCATCGACTCATCGCGCAGGATGTATTGATACTGCTCAGCTGCACCCATCATCTTGTTCTGACGGCCGAGTGCAAGGATCTGCGTGAAGCCGACATAGAAGAACAAGCCTTCCATCAGGCACGCAAACACGATCAGCGAACGCAGCAGCGTCTGGTCTGCTTCGACGGTACCGGTCTTGAATTCCGGATTGGTAAGCACGTCGATGAAGGGAATCAGGAATTCATCCTTGTCGCGGATCGATGCAACTTCGTGGTACGCATTGAAGATCTCGCCTTCATCCAGGCCCAGCGATTCCACGATGTACTGATAGGCGTGGGTATGAATTGCCTCTTCGAATGCCTGGCGCAGCAGGTACTGGCGGCACTCGGGCGCCGTGATGTGGCGGTAAGTGCCCAGCACGATGTTGTTGGCGGCCAGCGAATCGGCAGTGACGAAGAAACCGAGATTGCGCTTGACCAGGCGACGCTCGTCCTCGGTCAGGCCGTTTGGGTTCTTCCACAGCTCGATGTCGCGCTGCATGTTGATTTCTTGCGGCATCCAGTGGTTGGCGCAGCCGGCCAGGTATTTGTCCCATGCCCATTTGTATTTGAACGGAACGAGCTGGTTGACGTCGGTCTGGCCGTTGATGATGCGCTTGTCTGCCGCGTTCACGCGACGCGATTCCTCGGCAGCGGTTGGCTTGGCGACCAGGGCCGGATTCATCGGGGTATTGGTGAGCTGCGCATTCATTTGCGCATTGGGGGACAGCGCATGCGATGCCGACGAGGACGCCGGCGCCAGCGCCGGTTGCGGAGCCTGAGCGGGTCTTGCGACTGGAGTTACTTCGTCATCCCAACTAAGCATGGTCGATCTTCCTTACAGGTATTGTAGTTGTACTTGCGTGTTGTTCAAGCGCGGTTTTTGCGCGGCACTTTCAAGCCGGCGGCGATCCGTGGTCGCCAACCGGCTTTTGCTTCGGGTCTTCAGGTCCCGAATGTTACTGGCAGGCTTCGCATTCTTCAAAGCCCGGGTCGCCCGGACGCAGCATGCAAGCAGGACCTGCGAGCTCTTCGGTCGCCGCGGAAGCTGTCGCGACCGGTGCAGAAGACATGCCGCTGTTCATGCTGCCGCTAGCGGAGACTGCATTCAACGCACCGGCCTTGGTGGTCGACTTTTCGGCGTGTGTCGCGCCGATGGTGCGCAGGTAGTACGTGGTCTTCAGGCCGCGCAACCATGCCAGCTTGTAGGTTTCGTCGAGTTTCTTGCCCGAGGCGCCGGCCATGTAGATGTTCAGCGATTGCGCCTGGTCAATCCATTTCTGGCGACGCGATGCGGCTTCGACCAGCCACTTTGGCTCAGCCTCGAATGCGGTTGCGTAGATTTCACGCAGGTCTTGCGGAATGCGGTCGATCTTGGCCAGGCTGCCGTCGAAGTACTTGAGATCGGCAACCATCACTTCATCCCACAGGCCGCGCGCCTTCAGGTCGCGCACCAGGTGTTCGTTGATCTCGGTAAATTCGCCGGACAGATTCGACTTCACGTACAGGTTCTGATAGGTCGGCTCGATGCAGGCAGACACGTCGATGATGTTCGAGATCGTTGCGGTCGGCGCGATGGCAACGCAGTTCGAATTGCGCATCCCGTGTTCCTTGATGCGTGCGCGCAGCGATGCCCAGTCCATGGTCTCGGTGGTGTCGACTTCGAGGTACCCGCCGCGTTCTTCGGCCAGCAGCTTCAGGGAGTCCTGCGGCAGGATGCCACGATCCCACAACGAACCACGGTAGGAACTGTAACGGCCGCGCTCTTCCGCCAATTCGGTCGATGCCCAGTAAGCGTAGTAGCAGACGGCTTCCATCGAACGGTCGGCGAATTCGACCGCATCCATCGAGGCGTACGGAATGCGCATCATGTGGAGGCAATCCTGGAAACCCATGATGCCCATGCCGACCGGACGGTGACGCAGGTTGGAATCACGCGCCTTCTTGACTGCGTAATAGTTGATATCGATCACGTTATCCAGCATGCGCATCGCGGTGCGGATGGTCTTTTGCAGCTTGACGTGGTCCAGCTTGCCGTCCTTCATGTGGGCCGGCATGTTGACCGAACCGAGGTTACAGACCGCGATTTCGGACTCGTTGGTGTTGAGCGTGATCTCGGTGCACAGGTTGGAGCTGTGAACGACGCCGACATGCTGCTGCGGGGAACGGATGTTGCACGGATCCTTGAATGTGATCCATGGGTGGCCAGTCTCGAACAGCATGGACAGCATCTTGCGCCACAGGTCGAGCGCCTGAATCTTCTTGAACAACTTCAGTTCGCCGCGGGCAGCCTTGGCTTCGTAGCCGTTGTAGGCTTCTTCAAAGGCTTTGCCGAACTTTTCATGCAGGTCAGGCACATCGGACGGCGAGAACAGTGTCCACTCGCCCTTTTCCATCACGCGCTTCATGAACAGGTCGGGAATCCAGTTCGCGGTGTTCATGTCGTGTGTACGGCGGCGATCATCGCCAGTGTTCTTGCGCAGATCGAGGAATTCCTCGATATCCATGTGCCAGGTTTCCAGGTAGGCACAGACTGCGCCCTTGCGCTTTCCGCCCTGGTTGACGGCGACGGCGGTGTCGTTCACGACTTTCAGGAAAGGAACCACGCCCTGCGACTTGCCGTTGGTACCCTTGATATGGGCGCCAAGCGCACGTACCGGCGTCCAGTCATTGCCCAGGCCGCCGGCGAATTTAGCCAGCAGCGCGTTTTCCTTGATGGCTTCGTAGATGCCGTCGAGATCATCGGCAACCGTGGTCAGGTAGCAGGACGACAGCTGCGAACGCTGCGTACCGGAATTGAACAGGGTTGGTGTCGAGCTCATGAAATCGAAGGACGACAGCAGGTTGTAGAACTCGATCGCGCGGGCTTCGCGGTTGATCTCGTTGAGCGCCAGGCCCATCGCGACACGCATGTAGAAAGCCTGCGGCATTTCGATGCGGGTGCCTTCGATATGCAGGAAGTAGCGGTCGTACAGGGTCTGCAGGCCAAGGTAGCCAAACTGCAGGTCGCGGTCGGGTTGCAGCGCATCAGCCAGTTTCTTCAGGTCGAACTGCGCCAGCTTGGTGTCGAGCAGGTCGGCTTCGATACCCTTCTTGATGTATTTCGGGAAGTATTCGAGGTAATGTGCAGCGGCATCGGCTTGTGCAACTTCCTGACCGAACACTTCCTTACGGATGGTGTGCATGAGCAGGCGAGCGGTGACGCGGCTATAGGCCGGGTCCTTTTCCATCAGCGCGCGGGCAGCCAGGATGGCGGACTTGTGCAGCTCTTCGACCGGCACGCCGTCGTACAGGTTCTTGACCGTTTCGGCCAGGATCGCTTCCGCGTCAACATGCTTTTCGAGGCCGACGCAGGCAGCGGTGATCAGGTCGCGGACCTGGTTAAGGTCGAGCGGACGACGCTGACCATCTTCGGTGACATGCAATTGTGGCGCATCGGTCGGCTTTGCGGCTTGCTGCTGCGCACGTTCTTCCATGCGCTTGGCGCGGTACAGCACGTAGGCACGGGCCACATCATGTTCGCCCGAACGCATCAGCGCCAGTTCAACCTGGTCCTGCACGTCTTCGATATGGAAGGTGCCGCCTGCCGGCTGGCGGCGCACCAATGCCGAGACCACGCCGTTCGTCAGCTGCTCGACCAGTTCACGCACGCGCGCCGATGCCGCGCCCTGCCCGCCGTTCACGGCGAGGAAAGCCTTGGTCATGGCGATCGAAATCTTTGACGGCTCGAAGCCAACGACCGCACCATTGCGGCGAATGACTTTGTAGTCGCCGAGATTGACATTCATGTTGGCTACGGAAGCGGAGGTAGGAGCGTGCGGAGGGATCAGGCCGAATTCGGCGGTGGATTTTTGATTGACTTCTTGATTTGCGAGCATCTTGCCTCCTGACGTAACGCGACAGCCGTGCAGCTGTTTGGTTATTAATTTAGAACACTCCGTGCGGGCAGCGTTCACGTATTCGTGCAAACCGTGCTTTTATGGCGCGAACGGGTCTCTGCCCGACATCTGGCATCGTTCCGCACGGTGTGCATTTCAAGGGGAGAGCTGTTCGCGGCCCACCCACTACATAACAACTATTACGCTGATGAACTACTTGAACAGCCCTGTAAGGGACTCACAGCAACCATTAGAGCAACTACTATATCTAGTGGTTCCCGCTGCGATTGAGACTAATTCTAGTGGCAGGCCTAGGATGTTGCAATATCTTTTTTATGGGACGGACAACAAATTTCCTGCGTAAACAGGGTTGACTTTTCCTCTTATCAAGCGGGAAAGCGCAGATTCGATTGTGTGATGGAAACGCACTTGTTTCGAATCAAGGACTTGCGGAAACGGTCCCAGTCGAAGTGCGGCCCGGGATCGGTTTTACGTCCGGGCGCAATATGTTCATGTCCCGCCACGTCGGTGAGCGGATAACGGGCCTTGAGCGCAGAGGTCAGGTCAGCCAGCGCATCGTACTGCGCATCTTCGAAGGGATCGAAGTCCGTGCCCTCCAGTTCTATTCCAATCGACAAGTCGTTGCAGCGCTCACGGCCGCAAAAGCTGGACGCGCCGGCATGCCATGCACGGTCGTTCGCCGACACGAATTGCATGACATGACCGTCGCGCCGGATCAGGAAGTGTGCCGATACCTTCAGCGCCCGTAATTGATCGAAGTACGGATGGGCATCGCAGTCGAGCCGGTTACCGAACAGATCGGCGATATAGGGTCCGCCAAACTGATTCGGCGGCAGGCTGATATTGTGGATGACGAGCAGATCCACCACGGTATCGGGTGCTCGTGGATCGAAGTTGGGTGAAGGCTGGCGCTCCACACCGGAAGACCAGCCGCCGGCATCAATCTGGAATCGGTTCATGATTCGGGTTCGTGGATGGACAGGCGCTGCATGCGATAGCGGAGCTGGCGAAAGCTGATGCCCAGAAGTTCGGCGGCCTGGGTCCGGTTGAAATGCGTTTTGGCGAGCGCACGGCAGATCACTTCACGCTCGACCTGGTCGAGATAGTCGGGAAGCGATGCCGGTAAGTCGTTGCCGGATTGGGCTGCACACACATCCTCGTTGATCCGCTCTGTGGTGTCGGCCACCTCCATGTTCGGCTCCACCGGCACCGGCAACGGTGCCAGTGCCGGTGGAATCAAGACAGGTTCGGGCTGTACCGACAAAGACGCGGCGGCTGTGGCCGGGCGCACGCCGGCTGAAGCTCCCGGACCGGTCTGCTTCAGTGCCAGGTCTTCCACCTCAATGACACTGTCGTTCGCAAATGCCATCGCCCGTTCCAGCACGTTCTCGAGTTCGCGCACATTGCCGGGAAATGAATAGGCACGCAAGGCATCCAGTGCGGCGGAACTCAATACCCCAGGCGTACCGCCAAGTGCCAGGCGCGCGAGAATGGCATCGGAGAGCAGACCGATATCGTCGAGCCGTTCACGCAATGGCGGCAAGCGCAGTTCGATGACATTGAGCCGGTAAAACAAGTCCTGACGGAATCTTCCCTGCTCCACGCATTCGGCCAGGTTCTGGTGCGTCGCGCTGATGATACGCACGTCGACCGGCTCTTCGACCGTCGCGCCGACCTTGCGCACCCGGCGTTCCTGGATGGCGCGCAGCAGTTTTACCTGCATGGCGAGTGGCAGGTCGGCGACTTCGTCGAGCATCAGCGTGCCGCCGTTCGCGGCCTGGAAAAAACCGTCGCGATCGTCGGTTGCACCCGTAAAGGCACCCTTGCGATAGCCAAAGAACTCGGCTTCCATCAGCGCTTCCGGAATCGCGCCGCAATTGACGGCGATGAAAGGCTTGTCGGCCCGGGCACTGTGCGCATGGATATCGCGTGCCGCCAGTTCCTTGCCGCTGCCCGATTCGCCGGTAATCGCCACCGGCGCCATGCTGCGCGCAAGGCGCACAATCTGCGCGCGCAAGTCACGCATGACGGCGGATTGGCCGACCAGACAGGAATCGCCCCCCGTGGTGGTGGCGCCCGATGCAGAGCCACCGGCCTCGGTCGTATGGATCCGCAACGCCGACCGCACCATCTGGCGCAACTGGTCGAGCGCGACCGGCTTGGTCAGATAGTCGAACGCACCCGCCTTTAAAGCGGACACGGCATTATCCGTGCTGCCGAAAGCAGTGATCACGGCAATCGGTGTGTTCTTATATAGAGAGGTGACTTCGCGCACCAGTTCAATGCCCAGTCCATCGGGCAGGCGCATATCGGTCAGGACCAGGGCATACTCGGTTTGCTGCAAAAGCTGGCGTGCCGCGTCCAGGCAATCGGCGCAATCGACATCCAGGCCCATTTTAATCAGCGTGATCTCCAGCAGTTCACGCAGGTCAGCTTCATCGTCGACGACCAGGATACGGGGTGCTGTCATGAATAATACTCACATCAATCATCGATGTGCCAGGCGCTGTGCCCGGCACGTTATACGGCAAAGGTAATCACAAAACGTCCGCTCGGCTCGTCGCGGCCATCACCGGAAAGGTCCATCCGGTATTCATAGTCGAGCATCGCGCCATTGTTGAGGCACAGTTCGCGGGCGACATATAGCCCCAGCCCGGTTCCCTTGCTGGATGTAGTGTAAAACGGTTCGAACAGATGTGCCCTCACTTCAGGCGTGATAGCCGGCCCATCGTCCTGCACATGCAACTCGAGGCGTTCGGGGGTCGGCGACACTGCCAGCAGACGTATACTGCCAGGCCTTCCGCTGGCGTAGCGCAATGCGTTGGTTAACAGATTCATGACTACCTCGCGCAAATGCAGCGGGTCGAACCGCACCTGGGCATTGTCCATCCGGCCGACGGCAATCATGTCGGGCGTAAGTTTGTGGGTTTCCCGCAGTTCGAGCACCGCTTCCGACAGGAAGGGTGTCAACTGCAGCGGCTCGGCCTGCGTATGCGCCTTACGCGACAGTTTCAGAATGTCTTCAATCATGCGATTCAGTCGGATCACATTGTCGCTGACGATATTGAGCAGGCGCTTTTCGGTCGGCTGGACCAGGTCTTCGCTCAGCAGCGAAGCCGCATGGGAAATGGCCGACAGGGGATTCCTTACTTCGTGAGCGATGCTCGCGGTCAGACGGCCCATCGACGCCAGTTTGAGTTGCTGCGCCTGGTTTTCGATTTCGCTGACGTCCTGCAGGAAAATCACGGTACGGTCATTGCTGAGACCGGCACTCTTCACCGAAGCAAAGCGCAATTTCAGATGCGTGTGCAGGTCGCGTCGACGATCGCGCGTCGTCATTGGTCGCGTCACTCCCATATCGTCGCCAGGCTTCACCCTGACATAGGTGGAGGATTCGCTATCTTCTGTGTGGCCAACTGCGGCTTGCTGCCATGCAAAGAAGGCCTCGGCGATCGGTGTCAGGGTCTCGCGGTCGGTCAGTTTGTAGCGTGGTTGACCATATGCAACCGACATGCCCAGCATGCGTTCGGCAGCGGGATTACCGGCAAAAACTTCGGTGTCGTCGCCCACCACGAGAATCCCATCGTTCATGTCCGCAATCACCAGGCGATTGATTGCCTCCTGCAATTGCAGGTCCCGGCCTCGCTGTGTTGCCAGGTCTTCCTGCTTGATTAGCTTGGCTGCGAGGCGGTTGATGACAAAGATTGCGGCGAAAAATGCAGCGCCGTAGAGGCCTGCCTGCGACGGCGAGGTATCCGCCATTGAGTACAGCAACTGGTACAGGCTTTCGCCCAGCAGGATCAGCGTGACGATGGAGACAAAGAACAGCGCCAGTACCAGCGGTGCCAGGACCGCCGCGCCAGACAACGGAAACAGATAAAGAATCGCCAGGCCGCTGCGCGCACCGCCGGCGGCAATGTACAAAATCGAAATCGCACTAATGTCGACCACCAGTTGCGCCAGTAGTTGCAGCATGAAGCGCCGCTGTACATAGGTGGAGAGGGATCCGAAACCCAAGGCGAGCACGAGATAAAGCAGGCAGGTTTGCCATTCGGCATAGCCATTGCTGCCCTGCGACTCGCGGAATGCGTTGATGCTGAAATAGGCAAGCAGCACCAGCGTGATCACAACACGCGTCGCACAAAAGGTTTGCAGGGTGCGCCAGAAGGTTTCGCGGCTTTCCCGCCGCTGCAGTACGGTGTCCATCATCGGCTCGCCGACAGGCGTGTTGCCATTGCCCGCAAGTCAACGACCGGCATGTCGCAACCGGTGTTCTTCGCTGCAAAAAATCATGCCGTGCGGTCCGGCCAGCGCTTCGGATGCCGGCAGGTGGAGGCCGCATTCCGCGCACTGTAGCATTGGCTGCGGTTCAGGGAGCGCCTCACGTCCCGTTCCTGTGCCTTGCCGCGCGTCGCGCACGGTGCCGCTGACCTTTTTTTCGCGCAGGATCCACATCACGACCAGGGCAATAATTACCGCCCAAAGCAGAAACTTCATGCCAGGCTCCGATGCAACACCACTTCCAGGACGAAGCGGCTACCGACATACGCAAGCAAAAGGGTCGCAAATCCAGTCAGGGTAAAGCGCAAGGCCATCTTGCCGCGCCACCCGCGCCAGAACCGGCCGGCGAGCAGCAATCCAAACAGTATCCAAGACAACAGGGTGAAAATGGTCTTGTGATCCCACTTGATCGGTATGCCGAACAGTTGTTCTGAAAACACAATACCGGACAGGACCGTCATGGTCAGCAGCGTGAAACCGAAGGCGATCATGCGGAACAGGATTTTCTCCATGGTCAGGAGCGCTGGCAGCCGGTCGATGGCGCGCGCCAGCCAGCGACCGCGCGCTTCGCCGGGCGATGCATGCAGTTGCGCCTCCTGCAATGCCATCAGTACCGCATGGAAGGCGGCGATGGTCAGCGAGCTATACGCAAGAATGGCAATCGCGACGTGCCACGGAAACAGTGATGATTTGCCCTCGAGAGGAATCAGGCTGCCCGGAAACAGGCCGGGCAGGATGACGGCAACTGCGGCGGTGGGCAGCACCATTACGCGCAGGCTATCGAGCGAGAAGTTACGATTCTCGAGCCAGTACGCGGCGACGGAAATCCAGAGCGTGGCGGACAGTACGAAGGCAAACCCGATGCGCAGCGATCCGGGTTGGACCATGTCAGCCCAGAGCGCACCGCCATGCAGTAGCCAGCCGACCGCAGTCCCGGCGGAAATGGCAATCCGTTGCCGGGAAGGCAAAACGGCGCAAGTCGCGTAGAGCAGCGCTGCCAATACAAAAAAGGTGATGTGCATCGCGCAAGGACGGTTATGGAGAGATTCCTGAGTTTACACCATGTCCGGCCGTCGACCCGGCAAGCTGGTGCGTCGCTTACGCTACTGTCGCAAGCGTGCGCCAGTCTGCCCAAGGTGTCATGTTATTTGTCATGCTATTTGTCATGCTATTTGTCATGTTACTTTCTCATCGACCGCCCTTCCGGCCGGCAGCTGATATTTTTTTAGTTTGTCATACAAGGTCTTTTTCGGCACACCAAGATGGTCGGCGGTTGCCGCGACGTTGCCGTCATGGGCAGCCAGCGCATCGGCGATCAGCGTGCGTTCATAGGCGTCGACCTGCTGCGGGAGTGTATTCGCCATCATCGTCGCCGGCTCTGCCAGGGCACCGGGCTGATCGAGCACGCCGAGCACCATGCGGTCGGCGAAATTACGTAACTCCCGGACATTGCCGGGCCAGTCCCGCGCTTTCCATTGGGTGATCTGTGCGTGGGTCCAGGCTGGCGCCGGACGCTGGTAGCGAATCGCCGCCCCCTGCACGAAATGGGCAAGCAGCGGCGGAATGTCGTCACGCCGGTCGACCAGGCGTGGCAGGTCGATGCTCACGACACCGATACGGTAGTACAGGTCTTCCCTGAACTTTCCCTGAGCGCTCAACTCGAGCAGGTTGGTCTTGCTGGCTGCGATGACCCGACAATCGATGCTGATCGGATCGTTTCCGCCGAGCCGTTCCAGCTTGCGCTCCTGCAGCACTCGCAACAGCTTGACCTGCAGCGCCAGCGGCATCGTTTCTATTTCATCGAGAAATACCGTGCCGCCATTGGCATGCTCAAGCTTGCCGATGCGCCGCTTCTGCGCGCTGGTGAATGCGCCAGCCTCATGTCCGAAAATTTCGCTTTCGAACATCGTCTCGGGCAAGGCGCCACAATTAAGCGCGACAAAAGGACCCTTGCGTCCGCTGACTGCGTGCAAATGGCGGGCAACGACTTCCTTTCCGGAACCGGTCTGGCCATTGATCAGAACATCGGCGGCGGTCGGTCCGACTGCACGGATCAGCATGCGCACACGTTCGATCGCCGCCGACTCTCCGATCAGCGCAGGCATGTCGGGATGGGATGCCCATGCCGCTTTGAGGCGCTGGTTTTCCAGCACGAGACGACGCTTTTCCTGGGCGCGCCGTACTGTTTCCACCAGCCGTTCTGCGGCAAAGGGTTTTTCGATGAAGTCATAGGCGCCGGCACGCATGGCCTCAACCGCCATGTCGACATCGCCATGACCGGTGACAACGATCACGGGCAAATCCGCATCGGCGGCTACGGTTTCCGACAACAGATCGAGTCCGGATTTGCCGGGCAGGCGGACGTCCGTCACCACGACTCCGGGAAAGCCGGGCTGCAATAAGCTCTGTGCCCGCTCGGCGCTTTCGCAGGCCTGTACCTGGAAGCCACCGAGTTCCAGCGTCTGGGTAGTCGCCAGGCGCACCGCTTGTTCATCTTCAATCAGTATGACTTCGTGCATGGGCAAGTGCTCCTCCGTGTTCATGATGCTGATCGGCCGCCAGCGGCAACCTGACCGTAAATTCGGCGCCGCCTTCGGGCAGATTGTGTGCGCTTAGTTGACCATTCATTGCCTGCACGATGGAAGAGGAAATGGCGAGACCAAGGCCGAGACCTTTACCGGAAGGCTTAGTGGTAAAGAAAGGCTCGAACAGATGCTGTGCGACATCTTCCGGGATGCCGGGACCAGAGTCGCGGATCCGCACCAGCGCATCCTTTTCCTGGCGGTCGAGCGACACGACAACCTTGCGCTGCTCTGCGTTTTCCACCGCATCGAGCGCATTGCGCAACAGATTGATCAGCACCTGTTCGGTACGTACCGCGTCTCCCAGCACCGCCGCCGAGACATCGATGTCCATGTCGAGCCGTACGCCATGACGACGGAATTCGCTTTCGAGCAGCATGGCCGATGCGCGAATCGATTGCGCCAGATCGACCGTCGACACTGCGGCGGCCGTGTCGTGACTCTTGCGGGCAAAGCCCTTGAGTTGCCCGATGATGGCGCCCATGCGTGCGCTGGCCGAGCTGATATGCCCGAGATTTTCGGCTGCCTTGTCGGCTTGTCCGCGGGTCAGGAACGTCACGGCATTGTCGGCGAAGGCCCGGATCGCTGCCAATGGCTGATTCAGCTCATGCGTGACGCCGGCTGCCATCTGGCCGAGCATGGCAAGCTTGCCTGCCTGTACCAGCTCGTTCTGGGTCGAACGCAGCAGATGTTCGGCTTCCTGCAGCTTGGCGTAGCGGGATTCAAGATGCTGGTTCGCCTGCAGCAATTCCTGGGTACGTTGGGCAATTTTTCTGTCCAGCTCCTCCGCCGCCTGCTGCAAGGCTTTGCGCGACTGCTGCCGTTCTTCAAGCCGACGGCGGCGCTGATGGACTGCCCAATAGCCAATTGCGGTCGCTGCCAGCACCAGGAAGGCGCCGAGCGCGGACAGCAGGGCTGCGCGATTGATCCTTGCCTGTGCGGGAAACATCATCAACTGCCATCCCAGCCGGCCGACAGGTTTGCTGACATGGTCGCCGAATCCGGCTCGCACGCTTCTGGGCAGGGATGCAATCGGGTAGATGGTTTGGGCCGCGTATTGCAGGGTGCCGGCCAGATGCCTTTGTGCCGGCTCGTCGAGCGGCGTCATGCTGTGATAGCGCCAGTCCGGGCGGTTGCTCAAAAAGACTACCCCGCTGCGATCCGCAAGGGCTATCGGCTCTTCGCTGCTGCGCCAAGTCTGCTCGAGTTCCGACAGGCCAATCTTCACTGCGATTACGCCGACTGGCGCTGCCAACCGGTGCATGCTATTGGCATAGACCGGTTGTGCGATGAAATATCCGGGCTCGCCTGTGGCGTTCCCGATACCATAAAAGCGCCCCGCTCTTCCGGCGGCCGCGTCGCGAAAATACGGTCTGAATGCGAAATTTCTTCCGACAAAGGTGAGCGCCTCGTCCCAGTTGCTCGCCGCGAGGGTATTGCCCTCCCGGTCCAACAGATAAATGGCGCTGACTTTAGCCTGTTGCTGGATCAGCTTGAGCGTGAGGTTGAGCCGATGGATCGCGCTGCGGTCGGCAGGCTGCAACAAGACCTGCACCACATCCGGATTCACTCCCAACGTAAATGGCAGGGTTTCATAACGCTCAAGCACCGATTCCAGATCGAGCGCGATGATCTGCAATTGCCGGTCGCCGGCGGCGTGAATGTCGTTACGGGCCTTGCTTGCGCCGAGCAGGTACACCGACGTGACAATCAGACAGGCGCTAACGATTACCAGAAAGAGTATTGCCTTTTGCTTGGCCGTATTCATGTGTTCGTCTTGTCGGCAGTCGTCCAGATTGAATTCGACGGCCTTGCCGTCGCGTGTTGCAGACCCCATATTACCCTTGTGTAAGGCGCGCGGCATGGCTGTGCCTGGTGTGTTCGGTAGTACCTGTCGTACTAACGCAGACTTTATGCCATCCGAAGCAATACCGGCGAGAGAGGGCTGATTTCTTTCGACGGCAGTGCAATCCCCGGCTTGAAGCGCAAAGTCAGGTACTCCCGGCTTATCTATTGGGCGGTTTGCCGGACAGTGCTGCTTGTTTGATGCGGTATGCCGCACAGGCACAACGCAGGACGCCATGGCACACGGTATGGCGAAGTTTGCATTCAGGCATTTCCAGCTTGTGCCGCAGGCCTTGACAACACCGGACCAAAGAGCGCCATCAGGTAAAATGGTGGCTTCCACGCTGCTGTTTCCATTCTTGCAGCGACCTTCCATTTCCAGAAATATCCAGAGATACCCTAACCCATGCTCGATAATCTCACCCAACGGCTAGCCAAAGTCGTGAAAACGATGCGCGGTGAAGCGCGTCTGACTGAATCGAATACCGCGGAAATGCTACGCGAAGTACGGCTTGCCCTGCTTGAGGCGGACGTCGCCCTGCCTGCGGTCCGCGAATTCATCGCCCGCGTGAAAGAAAAAGCCGTCGGCGAGGAAGTCGTCGGCTCTCTGACACCGGGCCAGGCGCTGGTCGGCGTGGTACAGCGCGAACTGGCGTCCATCATGGGCGCCGATCTCGGTCCCGATGCATCGCAGCTCAACTTTGCCACCCAGCCGCCGGCGGTCATCCTGATGGCCGGCCTGCAGGGTGCAGGTAAGACGACCACCGTCGGTAAGCTTGCAAAATTTCTCAAGGAACAGAAAAAGAAAAAGGTCCTGACGGTCTCTGCCGACGTGTACCGCCCTGCCGCGATTGGCCAGCTGGAGACAGTGACCGGACAGGTCGGCGCGGACTTTTTTCCGTCCAAGCCAACCGACAAGCCGGTCGACATCGCGCTCGCCGCACTCGACTATGCAAAGAAGCACTACCACGACGTCCTGATCGTCGACACCGCCGGCCGCCTCGGTATCGACGAAGCGATGATGCAGGAAATCGCGGCACTGCACACTGCGCTCAAGCCGATCGAAACCCTGTTCGTGGTCGACGCGATGCTCGGCCAGGACGCCATCAATACCGCCAAAGCCTTCAACGATACCCTGCCCCTGACCGGTGTGGTACTCACCAAACTTGACGGCGATGCCCGAGGCGGCGCCGCGCTGTCGGTGCGCCATATCACTGGCAAGCCGGTGAAGTTTGCGGGCGTGGCGGAAAAACTGGACGGCCTCGAAGCCTTCGACCCCAACCGCATGGCCAACCGAATTCTCGGCATGGGCGATATCCTGGCGCTGGTGGAAGAGGCCAAGAAAGGCGTCGATGTTGCCGCGGCTAAAGACCTGGCGGACAAGATCAAGGGCGGCGGCAAATTCGACCTGAACGATTTCAAGTCCCAGATCAGCCAGATGAAGAAGATGGGTGGACTGTCCAGCCTGCTCGATAAGCTGCCGGCCCAATTCCAGCAGGCGGCGGGAAATGCCGACATGGACCAAGCCGAAAAGCAGGTACGCCGGATGGAAGGCATCATCAATTCGATGACCCCGCAGGAACGTGCCAAACCCGACCTGATCAAAGCATCGCGCAAGCGCCGGATTGCCGCCGGCGCGGGCGTCCAGGTCCAGGAAGTCAACCGCATGCTCGCCCAGTTCGAGCAAATGCAGTCGATGATGAAAAAGCTCAAGGGCGGCGGCATGATGAAAATGATGCGCGGCATGAAAGGCATGCTGCCCGGCGGAATGCGTTAAGTCGCTTTCGCGATTGTCCTGGAAGCCGGCGACCAAGCCGGCTTTTTTTCGCCCTGTCTGCACGGTGGTGCGTGCGCCTTGCAGAATGCCATAGCGTCTGGCGGGCCCAAGCACCCCTTACCGCCGTAGCCGCGTTGACCGAGTTTGCGTTCCTACGGCCAGTCTGTCTCTGGCGACTCCCCATTCACGACGGCCGATTCAAGCCCAATGGCTTATAGCGTGGCTTGCATCCAACGCGCACAGACGTAGGTTAGTAGCGCGCCGCGCTGTGAAAACGGCTCTGTCAGAGGGGAGACGACGCATCCAAACGGTGAAAGCCGCCTTACCAAATCGGTGATCAAGCGCGGGACATAAGGCCTGCCGGACAGCCGTATTCGTCGTGCGGATGTATCGTCGCGGCCTTGCCCTTACACCCCCTACCCCTCGGAGAGCCGCGCCCAGCGCGGCTCTCCGGCCTATCGACGTTTTTCGCGCCACGTCGATATGGCCTCACCAAGCGGTGCACTGCGGCGCCTTCCTCGCACGCTTCACTGCATCATGACTGTGCCATGCCCCTTTCACATAAGGTCGATATCGCATTTTCTCCTATGAAGATCGCGTCTCGCGCACTCCAAAAAATCATATGAAAACGATCAAAAAACACTTGCATACCTTGAAAAACCGCACCACTATTAGCGTTGCGTGATATGACGCAATTTCCCAACACACTTTGTGAAGGAGGCTTGAAGATGGCAACAGCCAAAAAACCCGCGGCCAAGGCAGCCGCCAAGAAGCCCGCTGCGAAGAAAGCCGCAGCAAAACCTGCAGCAAAAAAGGCCGCTCCGGCAAAGAAAGCAGCTCCTGCAAAAAAAGCAGCAGCCAAGCCGGTAGCAAAGAAAGCAGCAGCAAAACCCGCAGCCAAGAAAGCCGCTCCGGCAAAGAAAGCAGCTCCTGCGAAAAAGGCAGCAGCCAAGCCGGTAGCAAAGAAAGCAGCAGCAAAACCGAAGGCCGCACGCAAGCCGAATGCAGCGTTCATGAAGCCGATGACGCCATCCGCTACCTTGGGTGCAGTGATTGGTGCCAATCCGCTGCCGCGTACTGAAGTCACCAAGAAGGTTTGGGACTACATCAAGAAGAACAAGCTGCAAGATGATGCCAACAAGCGCATGATCAATGCGGATGACAAGCTGAAAGCTGTGTTTGGCGGGAAGAAGCAAGTGTCGATGTTCGAAATGACGAAACTCATTTCCAATCACCTGCAATAATCTCTCTTTCCAGAGGCCAAACAAAAACGCCCGCATCGCGCGGGCGTTTTTGTTTTTACAGCTGAAAATACCGCTGAATAAGCCATGAGCCGGACGGTCGGCTCTTCACATCGGCCTTGCCTGACCGAAGCAGGACGAACGCGCTCCAAGGACTTACTGTTTGAATTCCCAATTCTTCCATGCCGCCAGTACGGCATTCGGATACTCCGGCTTGCCCCGACTACCGTTGTAACGGCCGAGCGCCAGATAGAGGTCGCCGCGTTCAATGTCGAGGTAAAGCCGCAGGATGGAGCAGCCGTAGCGGAGGTTGGTCTGCATGTGGAACAGCTTTTTGCGATCGCCGTCACCGATGACACGAGTCCAGAATGGCATGACTTGCATATAACCGTGTGCGCCTACCGGCGACACGGCATATTTCCGGAAGGCGGATTCGACCTGGATCAGGCCGAGAACCATGGCAGGATCAAGGCCGGCCCGCTTGGCCTCATACCACGCTGTCTGCAGAAATTCACGCCGGATCTGCATGTCAGGCATGCGCTTCTTCAGCCGCTCGGACATTTCACCCAACCAGTGCAGGTATTTGATGCGCTCCTGGATATCCGGAAATTCAGTCCTGGGGGGACGGGTGTCGCTGATGGACCGTGCCAGCGCCAGCCGGACCGAGTCGGCCAGCGCTTCTTCCTTCTGGTTGCCGGCACGGGCGTCAGCAGCTATCCACAGCGCCAGGGCGACTGCCAGCAGGCGCAAGTAAAATTGCGTCACGTCGAGGCTATCCTCACGCGCTGAGACGCGCCTGAACGAAAGCGAGCATCTCGGCTGCAGGCACCGGGGTCGCAGCAGCATCGCGGCGCCCCTGGTATTCAAGCTTGCCTTCCTTGAGTCCGCGCTCGCCGACCACCACGCGATGCGGCACGCCGATCAATTCCCAATCGGCGAGCATGACACCCGGACGTTCGCCACGGTCATCGAGAATGACATCAACGCCGGCAGCAAGCATGGCCTCATACAGCTTGTCAGTCTCGGCCTTCACGGCTTCACTGCGGTCGTAACCCATCGGGCACAGGACGACTGCGAACGGCGCGATTGAGGCCGGCCAGATGATGCCCTTGTCGTCAAAATTCTGCTCGATTGCCGCGCCCAGAATGCGTGTGACACCAATGCCGTAGCAGCCCATCTGCATGAACTGCGGCTTGCCGGTTTCATCCAGGTAGGTCGCGTTCATGTCTTTCGAATACCGGGTGCCGAGCTGAAATACGTGACCAACCTCGATCCCGCGCTGGATCGCGAGCACACCCTTGCCGTCCGGAGACGGGTCTCCCTCCACCACGTTGCGCAAGTCGGCTACGACAGGCTCAGGAATATCACGTCCCCAATTCACGCCGGTATAGTGGAAATCTTCTTCGTTGGCACCGCAAACGAAGTCGGCCATGGCGACGACCGTCCGATCGGCAACAAGCTTTATCGGTTTTTTGGGGCCTATGGGTCCAAGGTATCCAGGCTTGGTGCCGAACCATTCCAGGATTTCAGCTTCGCTGGCGAACCGATAATTGGTCAGGCCGGGAATCTTGCTGGCCTTGACCTCATTAAGCTCATGGTCGCCGCGTAGCAATAACAGCCAGACTTCCTTGTCGGCGTCTTCCTTTTCGACGGTCAGTACGATGGACTTTACCGTCTGCGATAAAGGCAGGTTCAGCAACTCGGCAACATGTTCACATTTTGCCTTGCCCGGTGTCGGTGTCTTCACAAGCGGCTGTGTGGCCGCAGCGCGCGGAGCTAAAGGTGCGACGGCTTCAGCTGCTTCCATATTGGCCGCATAGTCGGACTGCGGGCAATAAACGAGAGCATCTTCGCCGGTATCGGCAATCACGTGGAACTCATGCGAACCGGAACCGCCGATCGCGCCATTATCGGCGGCGACCGCACGGAACTGCAGCCCGAAGCGATCGAAGATACGGACATAGGCGTCGTACATGATCTTGTAAGAATTCTGCATTCCTTCAACATCCCGGTCGAACGAATATGCATCCTTCATTGTGAATTCGCGACCACGCATCAGGCCGAAGCGCGGGCGGCGTTCATCGCGGAACTTGGTCTGGATATGGTAGAAGTTGATCGGCAACTGGCGATAGGACTTGATATCCATGCGGACAACATCGGTGACGACTTCTTCGGAAGTCGGCTGGATTGCATAGTCGCGGCCATGGCGATCCTTGACGCGCATCAGTTCCGGCCCCATCTTGTCCCAGCGGCCGGTTTCCTGCCAAAGCTCTGCGGGTTGAACAACCGGCATCAGCATCTCGATGGCACCGGCCCGGTTCATTTCTTCGCGCACGATGTTTTCCACCTTGCGGATCACGCGCAAACCCATGGGCATATAGGTATAGATGCCAGAGCCGAGACGTTTGATCATCCCGGCGCGCATCATGAGTTTATGGCTGATGATTTCGGCGTCCGATGGAGCTTCTTTAAGGGTAGAAATAAAAAATCGTGATGCGCGCATGACGGTGAATTCTTTTTAAAAAGAGAGGGTTATAATCAACTCAATTTTAAAGGATTAGCTGGCTGATGCATCCATTACCGACATATTTGATTCACGCTGCCACCCGAAAGCGGGGGGGGCATGATGCCTGCGCTATCCGGCGCATGCAAAATTTGTAACGATGAGGGTGATCTAGCCGCAGAAAGTTTTGAGGTGCAACATGCTGGACCGTGAAGGCTTTCGCCCGAACGTCGGCATTATCCTCCTGAACACCCATAACGAGGTGTGGTGGGGAAAAAGGGTGCGCGAACATTCGTGGCAGTTTCCGCAAGGCGGCATCAAGTTCGGAGAGACACCCGAACAGGCGATGTTCCGCGAACTGGAGGAAGAAGTCGGCCTGAAGGCTGAACATGTAAAAATCATCGGACGTACGCGCGACTGGCTGCGCTACGAAGTTCCCGACCGCTTTATTAAAAGGGAAATCCGTGGTCATTACCGTGGACAGAAGCAGATCTGGTTCTTGTTGCGCATGGTGGGCCGTGATTGTGATATCAACTTGCGCGGTACCGATCATCCGGAATTCGATGCATGGCGCTGGCATGATTACTGGGTGCCGCTGGACGTTGTCATCGAGTTCAAGCGCGAGGTGTACCAAAAGGCATTGCAGGAACTATCACGCTTCCTGACCCGGCCTTCTCATGGTGTAGGTGGACAACGCCACGGTGCAAGATACCTGAGGCAGAACCATGCTGCGCGTCAGACGGGTGAAACACAACCTCCCGCCGCCAAGCCGAAGCAGGAATAATCGGTTCTTTGCCTTTACGCTCAAATTAATGGTGAGCCATGCTGAAGAAATCGGCATGGCTCAAAGAAAGGATATTGCCATGCCCGCAGGAGTCATCCGTGCAGCTGCGTTGTGCGCACTCGTGCTAGCCGCCGCTGCCGTTCAGGCGCAATCGCGTTTCGAAGAAGATTTCAACGATGAAGACAAACCGTGGCAGGAAATTGCGGTCCAGCTCCCGCCTGCGCCAAAGCAAGAAAACCTGTTGCCGTTTTTCTCCAGTCCATCACAATCATTCGCCATTGATTCGACTTCCGTCTCGGTCGGTACCGACGGGGTGGTTCGCTATGTACTGGTGGCGTTGAGCACTGGCGGTGCCAGAAATGTCAGCTACGAAGGTATCCGTTGTGCGGCGTTCGAACACAAGTTGTATGCGTTTGGTCAACAGGATGGCTCCTGGTCACGCTCGCGACGCGATCAGTGGGAGCGTATCTCAGGTAATAGCGTCAACCGGCACCATGCCGTGTTGGCAAAAGACTATTTTTGTGAGCAGCTGATGGTTGCCGGCAATGCTAGGCAGATGGTTGACCGTATTCGGGAGAAAAAGCCGATGACGTCAGAAAATTACCGCTGACCGGCTTCGCTTAACAAATCGACACGGCAAAGCTTGGCAAGGCGCTTTGCGCAGGCTTGTTACAACAGCACCATGTTATCCCGATGCACAAGTTCCGGCTCTTCGACGAAGCCGAGAATGGACAGGATTTCAGTCGATGGCCTCCGCATGATGCGACGGGCCTCGGAACTTGCATAATTGCTCATGCCGCGCGCTACCGGGCGTCCGTTTTCATCGATACACGTAATCACGTCCCCTCGTCCGAAGTCGCCTGCGACTTCGATGACACCGATAGGCAACAGTGACTTGCCTTCCGCAGTGAGCTTCTGAACCGCACCTGCATCCAATACCACTTTACCTGCGGTCTGCAGGTGATCCGCCATCCATTGCTTGCGAGCGGTCAGTTGCGCTGTCTGCGCTGTTAACTGGGTACCGATTGCTTCGCCGGTAGCAAGCCTGGTCAATACCTGCTCTTCCCTGCCCCAGGCAATCACCGTATGTGCGCCCGACGTTGCTGCACGCTTGGCAGCGAGAATCTTGGTCAGCATGCCGCCACGGCCAATACCGGTTCCGGCCCCGCCCGCCATTGCTTCCAGCGTGGGATCTCCAGCTTTCGCTTCATGGACGAATTCAGCGGCGGGATTTCTGCGTGGATCGGCCGTGTACAAGCCTTTCTGGTCCGTGAGAATGACAAGTGCATCACCTTCGATCAGGTTGGCTACCAGGGCGCCAAGGGTATCGTTGTCCCCGAACTTGATTTCATCGGTAACCACCGTATCGTTTTCATTAATGATAGGGATGACCCCGAATCGCAGCAGCGTGAACAACGTGGAGCGCGCATTCAGGTAACGCTCGCGGTCGGCAAGATCGGCATGCGTAAGCAGTACCTGCGCGGTACGCAAATTATGATGCCGAAAACTGGTTTCGTAGATCTGTGCCAGGCCCATTTGCCCGACGGCGGCACAGGCTTGCAATTCATGCACGCCGGTCGGCCGCTTCTCAAATCCCAGACGTTGCATGCCTTCGGCAATCGCACCTGAACTGACCAATACCACTTCCTTGCCAAGTGCCCGCAACTGCGCGATCTGCTCGGCCCACTTGGCAATCGCGCTACTGTCTAGGCCCTTGCCGTCATTGGTGACCAGCGACGAGCCGACTTTGATGATGATGCGTTTGGCTTTTTGAATAACTGAATTCATAGTAGGTGACGACAGCGCAGACAGCGGAGATGACGGACACGCCGAATACGTGAACGTCTCCCGTCGCCCGGCGCATCAGCCAACGCTGGCCAATGCAGCGGCCAGCGAAACAGACTCTATTCTATGACTTTAAAGCGTGGATCGTCCGGATCAATTGACGCGATGCCTCGCGCTTCTTCGACCATCTGCGTTTCTTCCGCACGATGTTCTTGCTGTCGCTGCTCTGCAAGGTATTCATAAATGGCGATGATCAAATCTTCACAGCCTTCACGTGTGAGTGCCGAAATTTCGAATACCGGGCCTTTCCAGCCAAAGCGCTTGATGAAATCCTTGACGCGTTTTTTGCGATCGTCTTCGGGCACCATGTCGAGCTTGTTCAGCACCAGCCAACGCGGCTTCTCATACAAGGATTCATCGTACTTCTTCAGTTCCTTGACGATGGCCTTCGCCTCCTTGACCGGATCGACGGTATCTTCGAATGGGGCCACGTCGACAATATGCAGCAGCAGACGTGTGCGCTGCAAATGCCGCAGGAACTGATGGCCAAGACCGGCGCCTTCCGCCGCGCCTTCGATCAAGCCTGGAATATCGGCAATGACGAAGCTCTTTTCGTGGCTGACGCGCACCACACCCAGATTTGGATGCAGGGTCGTGAACGGATAGTCGGCGATCTTGGGACGGGCATTCGACACCGCGGTAATGAAGGTCGATTTGCCGGCATTCGGCATACCGAGCAGACCGATATCGGCCAGCACCTTCAGCTCCAGCTTGAGCTCGCGATGTTCGCCTTCCTTGCCGTCAGTCTTCTGTCGTGGTGCACGGTTGGTCGAGGTCTTGAAATGAATATTGCCCCAGCCACCCTCGCCACCTTTTGCCAGCAAGACTACTTGTCCGTGGTCGGTCAGGTCGGCGATGATTTCGCCGCTATTGAAATCGCTGATTTGCGTACCGACCGGCATGCGCAGCATGACGTCGTCCGCGCCCTTGCCATAGCAATCGGAACCGCGACCATTCTCGCCATTCTTCGCCCTGTGCAGCTTGGAATACCGGTAGTCGACCAGCGTATTGATATTGCGATCCGCGATCGCCCAGATGCTGCCGCCCTTGCCGCCGTCGCCGCCGTCGGGTCCACCGAATGGCCGGAATTTTTCTCGGCAAAACGACGCGACGCCGTTACCGCCGTCCCCAGCAATGACTTCAATTTTTGCTTCGTCGATAAACTTCATAATTGCCGCCAAAAATACCCATAAAAACTAAAAAGGCCCTACCGTCGGCAGAGCCTTTTTATCGAAGGCTTTCGCCTTTGCTTGTGTTGTTGCAGGGTCGGCGATTACGCCGGCACTACCATCACGGTGTGGCGCTGCAGTGCGCCCTTGGTGGTGAACTGCACCTTGCCGTCGATCAGCGCGAACAGGGTGTGGTCCTTGCCCATGCCGACGTTTTCACCAGCATGCACGCGTGTGCCGCGCTGACGAATGATGATGCCGCCTGCATTGATGCTTTGGCCGCCGTAGACTTTGACGCCCAGTCGTTTCGACTCGGAATCGCGACCGTTGCGCGTGGTGCCGCCGCCTTTTTTGTGTGCCATTTAAGACTCCTTGGTATCCGGTTAGCTCGATGTTCGCTTGAATCAGGCGTTGATCGAGACGATTTGCAATTCGGTGTAATTTTGACGATGCCCTTGACGCTTCTGGTAGTGCTTGCGGCGGCGCATCTTGAAAATTTTGACCTTATCGTGGCGACCGTGCGCCACTACCGTAGCCTGGACCTTGGCACCTTCAACCAGCGGCGCACCGAATTTAATGGTGTCACCAGCGCCCACTGCGAGCACTTGATCAAGGGTGATTTCGGAACCAATGTCTGCCGGTATCTGTTCTACTTTAAGTTTTTCGCCAGCAGCAACTTTATACTGTTTGCCACCGGTTTTTATGACCGCGTACATGTGAAACCTCATCAAATATATGTAAATGAACTATTCTTTTTTCCGCTCCTGCCCTGTCAATCCGGTTGGATTCGGGAAAACCCCTGATTATACATAGACTTAGAACATGCGTCAAAAGACGTTTTCGGAAGTGCCGGACGGATATCATCAACGCCGTGACGATAAAAGCAATGCTGGCGAGTCCCTCTTGTCATCGTATAATTCCGCAAATTCACGCTTCCGCAGGTTTTATCTTGTCTGCCGCTCCACAACCCGCTACCCAAAACAGCATCATCGAACCGATTTCCGCCGACATGGAAGCCGTTAACACGGTCATCCGCCGGCAACTTCATTCTGAAGTACCTTTGGTCAACCAGATTGCGGAGTACATCATCAGTGCCGGCGGCAAGCGCATCCGGCCGGTACTCGTCCTGCTGGTTGCAAATGCTTTCGGGTATCGTGGTTCACATCATCATGACCTCGCGGCGGTGGTGGAATTTATCCATACCGCCACCCTGCTGCATGACGACGTGGTTGACGAATCGTCAATGCGGCGCGGGCGTGAAACAGCGAATGCGATGTTCGGCAATGCTGCCTCAGTGCTGGTTGGAGACTTCGTCTATTCCCGGGCATTTCAGATCATGGTTGCCGTTGGCAATATGCGGGTCATGCAAATCCTGGCCGATGCGACGAATGTGATCGCAGAAGGCGAAGTGCTGCAGCTGCTGAACATGCACGACCCGGACGTCACCGAAGAACGCTATCTGCAGGTTATCCGCTCCAAGACCGCCAAGCTGTTCGAAGCAGCGGCACAGCTTGGCGCCCTGATCGCTGGCGCCAGTGAGACCGAAATCGATGCTGCCGCAGAGTATGGACGCTCCGTCGGTACGGCATTTCAACTGATCGACGATGTGCTTGATTACAGTGGGAATGCCGATGACATCGGCAAGAATGTGGGCGATGACCTGCGAGAAGGCAAGCCTACCCTGCCGCTGATTTATCTCATGCAACATGGCACCGATGAGCAGCGCCACCTGGTGCGTGCCTGCATACAAAACGGTGATGAGCAGCACTTTGACGAAATCCTGTCCGCGATCATAAATTCCGGCGCACTTGATTACACAAAACGGCAAGCCGAGAATGCGGCGAAACGCGCAGCGGACGCAATCGCAGCGCTCGGGAATAGCAAATTCAAGGATTCCCTGCTACAATTATGCGCTTTCGCGGTCGACCGTAACCACTAGGCGAATCCGCCTGTGAGTGTTTCGTCGCTACTGCAAGCGGGGTGTAGCTTAGCCTGGTAGAGCGCTACGTTCGGGACGTAGAGGCCGGAGGTTCGAATCCTCTCACCCCGACCAATTCTTTTATGGTTCGGAATGCTTCGGAATGCTTCGGACAGTTAGCCAGCATCATGGCTGTCCCGAATAACCTCTTCCATCCTTTCTCACGGTGACCCTTTGGATGCCGTTCCCTTATGGGCCCAAGTACTTGGGCTTGTCTTACTCCTCCTTCTATCTGGTTTTTTTTCGATTTCTGAAACGGCGATGATGGCCTTGAGCCGCTATCGCATGCGGCATCTCGCCTCGACCGGAAACCGGCGCGCCACCCTGGTCCTCCAGTTACTGGAGGAAACGGAACGTCTGCTCGGCGTCATCCTTCTCGGCAATAACCTGATCAACTCGGCCGCCTCGGCACTGGCTGCAGCCTTTGCCATCTATTATTTCGGCCAAAGCAAATATGCGCTCGCTGTCGCATCGACCGGAGTTTCGTTCGCCATCATTATCTTTGCTGAAATTACGCCAAAGGTGATCGGCGCGGCGCATCCGGAACGGATTGCCATGCTCGTCGCCCCGGTCTTGCGATTTCTCATGGTCATCATGAATCCGCTGGTATGGCTGACCAACCTGATCGTTGGCTTCCTGCTCCGCATACTGCGAGTAGAGCAAAGAAGTACAGATACGGCCGTGTCAACAGAAGAATTGCGTTCAATCGTCATGGAAAGCGGGCACTTCATTCCGCGAAAACATAAGAGCATCCTGCTCAATCTGTTTGCACTTGAAGACCTGTCGGTCGAGGACGTCATGACACCGCGTGCCCAGATCGAAGCCCTGAACATTGCGATGCCAGTCGAGGAAATTCTGCACCAGCTGACGACGTGCTACCACAATAAGTTGCCGGTCTACGAAGGCGAAATCAATCGCGTCATTGGCATTCTTCACGTGCGTAAGGCGATTGCATTACTTGATCAGGAAGACGAACTCAATGCCGAGCATTTCCGCCAACTGCTGACGCCACCCTATTTCATTCCCGAAGACACGGGCGTCTTCACGCAACTCCAGTATTTTCAGGAAAATCATGAGCGCCTGGGCATCATCGTCGATGAGTACGGCGAGGTTCAGGGCTTGGTGACGCTGGAAGACATCATCGAGGAGATGATCGGAGAATTCACTACTTCCATGCCGGGCGCTGCACGGGCTGAAGGCTTTTGCTGGGATGCCAAGGGCGAATGCCTGGTCGAAGGAACGACCACGCTGCGCGACATTAACAAACATCTTGGGCTGACGCTGCCCGTCGACGGCCCCAAGACACTCAATGGCCTGCTGCTGGAGGAATTGCGCGACATTCCAGAGGCACTGGTCAGTCTGAAGATCGCCGACTGCATCGTCGAAATCGTGCAGGTTCAGAACCAGTCCATCAAGGTCGTCAAGCTGATCAAATTCTGACGTCGGCACCTGCCGCACCTGCTGGGCGCGACATCTGTTTCCCGGAAGTGACACACACAAGACACACTTGGCACCATCTTGATGTCACTTTGGCACAATACCTTTACAAATTAGATGCCTGTAGGCATCATCTAATGCAACTTGGACGATTCTGACCTCAACACGGCTCAATAACATACATGGCGGCGGTACTTCCCAATCAGCCCACAAGTGCGGCCCTTCCCAGCCTTGCCCGTGCTTTGGTACAGGCAGGCAAGCTCACTGCACAGCAGGCTGACGCCCTGAACAAACAGGCGACAGCAGAGAAAGTGCCATTCATCGATGTGCTGATCGATAGCGGCAGCATCGACGCGCGCGCTCTTGCCTCGTTTTGTTCCGATACGTTTGGTTATCCTCTGGTCGACTTTTCAGTTTTCAACCTGAACTACCTGCCAGCGAACGTCATCGACATCAAGCTGGTGCAGAAACAGCGTGTGGTCGCGCTCGCCAAGCGAGGCAACAAGCTATCGGTCGCCATTTCGGACCCGACCAATACCCACATTCTCGACCAGATCAAGTTCCAGACCGAGCTGACCGTCGAACCGGTGATTGTTGAACATCGGGCGCTGGTACAGCTGATCGACAAACTGGGCAAAAGCACCGAAGAAAACCTGAGCGACCTGATCGGTGATGATCTCGATATCGACCTGACCGATGAAGAAGTCGCCGCAGCCGCCTCGAGCGAAGCCCAAAGCGCGGATATCGACGATGCGCCGGTGGTCAAGTTCCTGCAAAAGATTTTGCTGGATGCGATCAATATGGGCGCATCCGATCTCCATTTCGAACCGTTCGAAAAGTTTTACCGTATTCGTTTTCGCGTCGATGGCGTATTGAAAGAAATTGCGCAACCACCGCTGGCAATCAAGGAAAAGCTGGCATCGCGCATCAAGGTGATTTCCAAGCTCGATATCTCTGAAAAGCGCGTGCCGCAAGATGGCCGCATGAAGCTGGTCGTGTCAAAGAACCGGGCGATCGATTTCCGTGTCAGCACACTGCCCACGCTCTTCGGCGAAAAGATCGTCATGCGTATCCTTGATCCCAGCCAGGCGCAGATGGGCATTGAGGCCTTGGGTTACGATCCGGATCAGAAGGAGCTGCTGCTCAAGGCGATCGAGCGCCCGTACGGCATGGTGCTGGTCACCGGGCCGACCGGCTCCGGCAAGACCGTCTCGCTGTACACCTGTCTCAACATCCTGAACAAACCGGGAATCAACATCTCGACCGCCGAGGATCCGGCTGAAATCAACCTGCCCGGCGTCAACCAGGTCAACGTCAATGACCGCGCGGGCCTGACCTTTGCTGCGGCACTGAAGGCTTTCCTGCGCCAGGATCCCGACATCATCATGGTGGGCGAGATTCGCGACCTGGATACCGCAGACATTGCCATCAAGGCAGCACAGACGGGTCACATGGTGTTTTCCACTCTGCACACCAACGATGCGCCGTCGACACTGACCCGCCTGATGAACATGGGCGTGGCGCCCTTCAATATCGCCTCCTCGGTCATCATGATTACCGCACAGCGCCTTGCACGGCGTCTGTGCACCTGCAAGCAACCGGTATCGATTCCGGATGAAGCTCTCCTGGAAGCCGGATTCAAGGAAGATGAACTTGACGGCACATGGATGCCGTACAAGCCTGTCGGCTGCGAACGATGCAGCGGCAGCGGCTACAAGGGCCGGGTGGGCATTTATCAGATCATGCCGATTTCCGAAGAGATCGAGCGCATTATTCTGGCTCACGGCACCGCATTGGAAATCGAAGAACAATCCCGCCGCGACGGTGTGAAGACACTGCGTGAATCAGGTCTGGTCAAGGTCAAGCAGGGCCTGACCAGCCTGGAAGAAGTACTCGGCTGCACCAACGAATAGTAAGGGGAAACGTATGGCAACCAGTGCCAGTAAAGGTGCGATGGCGACCGCCGTCAAGGAAACAGTCTATCTCTGGGAAGGCAAGGACAAGGCCGGCAAGGTCATCAAGGGCGAGTTACGCGCGGGCAGCGAAACCATCGTCAACGTGACACTGCGCCGCCAAGGCATTCTGGTCACCAAGCTCAAGAAGAAAACCTTCCGCAGCGGGAAGAAGATCAGCGACAAGGACATTACTCTGTTCACGCGTCAGCTCGCCACCATGATGAAGGCGGGGGTGCCGCTGCTGCAGTCCTTCGATATCGTCGGCAAGGGACATTCCAACCCCTCGGTGGCGAAGCTGATCCAGGATATCCGTACCGATATCGAAACTGGCAGCAGCCTGAACCAGGCGTTCCGCAAGTTTCCGCTGTATTTCGACAACCTGTTCTGTAACCTGGTCGCCGCAGGCGAGCAGGCGGGTATTCTTGAGGACCTGCTGACGCGGCTTGCGATCTACAAGGAAAAAACACAGGCCATCAAGGGCAAGATCAAATCGGCACTCTTCTATCCGATTTCCATCCTGGTGGTCGCCTTCGTGGTGACCTCGGTGATCATGATCTGGGTGGTCCCGGCGTTCAAGGAAGTGTTCAAAAGCTTTGGTGCGGACTTGCCGGCGCCAACCTTGTTTGTGATGGCAATTTCCGATTTCTTCGTCAGTTACTGGTACATTATTTTTGGCGGCCTGTTCTCCGGGCTGTACCTGTTCTTTCAATCGTGGCGGCGGTCCCAGAAGGTGCAGCGTTTCATGGACAAGGTCCTGCTGCAGGCGCCGATTTTCGGCGCGGTGATTCGCAAGGCGACAATTGCACGCTGGACGCGAACGCTGGCGACAATGTTTGCGGCCGGTGTTCCATTAGTCGAGTCGCTGGACTCGGTTGGCGGCGCATCGGGCAATACCATTTATATGGATGCCACTAAAAAGATTCAGACGGAAGTCAGTACCGGTACCAGCCTGACCGCTGCAATGCAGAACTCAAATGTCTTTCCGAATATGGTGACCCAGATGGTGTCCATTGGCGAGGAGTCCGGTGCGCTTGACCAAATGCTCGGCAAAGTGGCGGATTTCTATGAAGCCGAGGTGGATGAGGCCGTCGCATCGTTGTCCAGTTTGATGGAACCGCTCATCATGGCCATTCTTGGCGTGCTGATTGGCGGCCTGGTTATTGCGATGTACCTGCCAATCTTTAAACTGGGCGCAGTCGTCTGACCCACGATACCGCATGACTTCTCTTGAAACTCCTTCCGCCGCAAAGCCGAAGGAGTTTTTGTTTGGCATACGTGAATCGGGAATGGACCAGAGGCGCCTGGACATATAGGAAGCATTGCTGCTAGTTCACTTTCGCGCCTTATGTTTTAATATGCGCTCGCTTCGCGTAGACCACAACGCACACATTGCGGCGAGTGGCCGACGGTAGTACTTCATTAACCCTGTATCAATTAAATCATCAAAGCACATCATTCAGAAACCATTGCAAAGCGCTGGTTTTGGTGTGCAGCATAGCGAGGTAGGCTGAATGTTGTTTGACCCGTATCTTTTCGCGCCACCTGGCAGCCTGCTTCCAACCATATTGGCAGGCGTATTCGGCTTGCTGATCGGTAGTTTCCTCAACGTCGTGATTCATCGCCTGCCCAAGATGATGCAGCGTGAGTCCGATAACTATGTCGCGCATGAAAGCGGCAAGCCCTTGCCGCATACCGATCGCTACAACTTGATGGTGCCGCGTTCCTGCTGCCCGCATTGTGGCCACCAGATCACGGCTCTCGAAAACATCCCCGTGATCAGCTATCTGGTTCTGCGCGGTAAATGCAGGGGGTGCAAGGCGCCGATATCGGCACGTTACCCGATCGTTGAACTGCTGACAGGCACCTTGTCCGCCTTTCTGGTCTGGCGGTTCGGCAGCGGCGTGGCGGGACTCGCCACTTTGTTATTCGCTTACCTCCTGATCGCAATGACCTTTATCGACGCGGATACGCAGTTGCTGCCTGATGACCTGACGCTGCCGCTGCTTTGGTGTGGCCTCCTGATCAATTTGAATGGTGTATTTGTTCCGCTCAATGAAGCCGTGATTGGCGCCGCGGCCGGCTACCTGGTGCTGTGGGCCGTGTATTGGCTATTCAAACTGGCGACCGGCAAGGAAGGGATGGGATATGGCGACTTCAAGCTTCTCGGCGCGCTGGGTGCCTGGCTGGGCTGGAAAATGCTGCCGAGCATCATTCTGCTGTCCTCCCTGGTCGGCGCAGTCGTCGGTATTTCGCTGATCGCCTTTGCACGGCATGGTCGCAATAACCCGATTCCCTTTGGCCCTTATCTCGCGGCAGCAGGAGTGATCGCTCTGCTGTATGGCAAACCGCTGGCCGAGGCATACCTCGGTTTTCCGGTTTAACATGACGGGTATGGAACCAATCCCGAAACGCAGATTTTCGGTCGGCCTGACCGGCGGCATCGGCAGCGGCAAGACGACCGTTGCCGACATGCTGGCCGCACGTGGCGCTGCCGTCGTCGATACCGACCTGATAGCGCATCAATTAACGATGCCAGGCGGTTTGGCCATTCCCGAGATTCATGCACAGTTCGGTGCCGCTTTCCTGACTCCCGACGGTGCCATGAATCGTGCACGAATGCGAGAGTACGTCTTTGCCGAACCTGACGCCAAAGTACGACTGGAAGCCATACTCCACCCGCTGATCCGCATCGAAACCGAGCGCGCCGCCGCGGAAGCGCAGGGTGTCTACCTGATCTTTGTCGTACCCTTGCTGGTAGAGTCGCGTGGCTGGAAGGATCGCGTATCACGGGTATTGGTCGTTGATTGCCAGGAGGTTACGCAGGTAAGACGTGTCATGAGCCGAAGTGGCCTTACGGAGCCTCAGGTACACGCCATTATGGCGGCCCAGGTATCTCGTGAGGAGCGCCTGGCGGCGGCTGACGACGTGATCGACAACGATGGCGAGGCATCCGCGCTGATACCTCAGGTTGAACAGCTGCACGCACGGTATTTGGCTCTGGCGACCGCTTCCTGATCGAAGGGGTTGCGACTCGATGGATTTACCATTGAAGCGACACGTTTCGTTACGATTCATTTGACATGCAGGATTTGTAATTTTTCATGGCTTCGTTCAGAATCACGTAAATGTTTCCAGCCCACCTTTCCACCAAAGGGACGTCACTTTGATCATCTACGAATACCCTTTCAACGAGCGTATTCGCACACTGCTGCGGCTGGAGGACCTGTATGAGAAGTTCGTTTTTTTTCTCCATCAGGAACATGCCCTGCAGCACCATGTCGCGTTGTCGACCATCTTTGAAATGCTGGAAGTTGCCGGACGGGCGGATCTGAAGTCCGACTTGCTGCAGGAACTCGAACGGCAAAAACAGACTCTTTTAGGATTTAAGTCCAATCCAAACGTTCTTTCCGAGCGGCTGGATGAAGTGCTATCCGACATCGACCGCAGTAGCACGGCGCTGATGGCAGCTCAGGGCAGGACCGGACAAAACGTACGGGAGAATGAATGGCTGATGAGCATTCGCGGAAGAACCATCATTCCCGGTGGCGCCTGCGAATTCGACCTCCCCTCGTATTTTGCGTGGCAGCATCGTACGCCTCAGCAGCGTTATGACGATATTTCGCACTGGTTCGCACCATTAGCCCCACTGTTCGATGCGATCGGCGTTGTCCTGAAGCTGCTGCGTGAATCTGGTCGCACCGTGAACACCGTAGCCCAAGCGGGTAGCTATCAGCAAATGCTGCAAGGAAAGGTATATCAGATGCTTCGCCTGACCATTGATGGAGCACTGGGTGCGATTCCGGAAATATCGGCCAACAAGTACATGTTGTGGGTCCGCTTTACTTCGCAGGATGGCGATATGAAGCCAAAGTCCTTCGAGAGTGACGTCCCCTTTGAATTAACACTTTGCAATTTTTGAGGTAAACGATGACGACCGTAGTAGATTGCCCGACGTGCGGCAAAAAGGTCGAATGGAACGACAAAAACAAGTACCGCCCATTTTGCTCCGAGCGCTGCAAGCAGATCGACCTGGGTGCCTGGGCGGAAGAGAAATACACCATTCCTGCGGTAAATCCACCTGAAGATCTGGACGACGACACGTCGGCTCATTAACGCGGCTTCCGAACGGGATGGCTCTTTCCTATCGTTGTAGGGAGCGGTTGACTTACTCCGGCCACTTCGCTTTCGCATCATGGGCACCATTGATGCCGCTATTCAAATCGATCGGCCGAACACAGTGCCAATACCGGCCTCAGCCGGCATGGCACTGTCGCCCGCTCAAAAATCAATCCCCTCGATGACCCGGAATGCCGTACTTGCGCAACTTGTTCGCGATCATGGAGTGCGACGTCTTGAGCCGCTGAGCGAGCTTGCGGCTCGACGGGAATTGTGGATACAACTTCTGCAATAGCATGCGTTCGAAACCTGCCATCGAATGCTCCCAATCCTCCGCCGGTACAACGTCCCCAGTCAAGCCCATCAAGCCCAACTTGCTGTGCGGGTCCGGGAGGTCCAGGTCCGAGACATCCAGCATACGTTTGTCCGTCATGGTGATTGCCCGGAACACCACGTTCTGCAGCTGACGGACATTGCCCGGCCAGCTATTGGCAACCAGCGCCGCGCACGCCTGGGGATTGAGCCGACAAATCGGCTTTTGCGCCTGCGTGCAGGCGCGTTCAATGAAATGCCGTGCAAGCAGCAGGATGTCGTCCGGGCGTTCCCGAAGTGCGGGCATTTCTAATTGCAGTACGTTGAGACGGTAAAACAGATCTTCCCGAAACGCGCCTTCAGCCACCATCTTGCGTAGATTGCGGTGTGTCGCGCTGATGATGCGCACATTGACCTTGATCTCGCGATCGCTGCCGATTCGGCGGAATTTCCCGTCGTTCAGGAAACGCAGCAATTTGGCCTGCAAATACAGAGACATTTCGCCGATTTCATCGAGGAAAACGCTGCCCCCTTCCGCCATCTCGATCAATCCGGGCTTACCACCTCGTTCAGCACCCGTAAAGGCACCCGACATATAGCCGAACAGCTCGCTTTCCGCGAGACTTTCCGGCAACGCAGCGCAATTGAGCGCAAGGAATGGCGCGTTGGCACGCGGGCTGGCGGCATGGCAGGCTTGCGCAACCAACTCTTTGCCGGTCCCGGTTTCTCCGGTAATAAGCAAGGGCGCGTCGACCGTTGCCACGCGGGCGCCGCGCGCCTTGAGTGCACGGATTGCTTCGGACTCTCCAATGATGGAGTCAAAGCCTCCACCCGCATGCTGGAGGGCATGCAGACGACCGCCGAGGCGGCGTGGGGCATGCAGAGTAATCACGCCGCCGACAGTCTGGCCGAGGCTGGAGTCGACGGGTTCTGATACAGGGGTCGCCTCTAGCAGAAAAGGCTCGCCGTGTAGCCGCACTTCACGTGCGAGGGCATTGAACTTTCCGTTCACAAGTTCGGCATGCAGGGATGCTTCACCGAACAGAGCTTGCAACGTCCTGCCGTGCAAGTCATTTTCAGGCAGATGGGCAACGGCGGCTGCAGCGGCATTGGCAGCGACAATACTGCCACTGGCATCTACTGCCATTACCGGATCGGCCATCACCGCCATCAAGGTATCGAGGTGAAGTCGCCTGCGCGCGCCCGGCAACACGTCAACCACATCGACACCCCCGACACCGGCCACCTGCATGAAATCTTCACGCAGAGGTGGTAACAGATCCGGCGTCAGCTCCGGGATGTCGATAAAGACGTCTGATGAGTCGACTTCTACAGCCACTACATTCATATTGCGTCTGGCCAGAACAGCGAGAATTTCATGTGCGATGCCGACGCGGTCGGCGAACTGGACGTCTATCCGCATAATCTCCCGTTTCAATATTTCAGGTGTGTGCGCCACCCTGAAGGTGACGGACTGAGAATTTACTTTATCCCCTCGCTTCGGATGCGACAATAGTCACATCCGAAGTTTGGCTACAGCGGCTCCGGGATATAGTCGCGTGACTTTGACTTCAACATCTGGAAAGACCCCCCTGTCGATACCGCCTTGAGCTTGCCAAGATCAAACGACTGCAGATGCTGGAATACGACTTGATTGATTGCCATTGTGGCCTGCATTAGCAACAGGTCAACGCCGGCACGTGCAGGGGAATGGGTATCGTCTGACGAATCTTTTGGCCCTTCCGTTTTCTTCGTTGTTGCAGCATCGGGACGTGCAATCGAAACACTGCGAAAGACATCGGCCAGCGTGACCCTGCCTGGCGCCGCGGGGCAACTCCAGGCATCCTTGATCTTGTCGTCGGGATAAACCAGTCCACATACCTGCATGGTGCCCAGCAAGGTCCGGACACTTCGTGCCGTTTGTCCGGATGCCTCGGCAAGCGCCGCGGCGGTCATCGAGCGGGGATGCGCCATTACAAGGCGCGCCAGTACATCGATCGCCATGGAAAATCGTGTATGCAGCAAGGCGTCACCGAAAAGGAATTCCTGCACTGATGAGGGCTGCTCCGCGCCATGCGGGCTCATGCGCGCACCTCTTGCGGAACGCCGAAGGTACGGTTTGCACGGCTGTAGCGATTCATGAAAAGCCCTTCCGTATCGATCTCCGGAAGCCTTCCGGAAACGAGGTCGGCCAGCAGGCGGCCAGAGCCACACGCCATCGTCCATCCCAAGGTGCCATGCCCGGTGTTCAGGAAAAGATTGCCATACGGGGTTGGACCAACCACCGGTGTACCGTCCGGTGTCATGGGCCGCAAGCCCGCCCAGAACTCTGCGCGGCTCACATCGCCACCCAGCGGAAACAGATCGGTAACAGAATGCTCCAGCGTTTCACGCCTTGCTTTGCGCAGCGTAAGGTCATAACCGGCAATCTCTGCGGTACCGCCAACGCGTATGCGATCACCGAGACGTGTAATCGCTACCTTGTAGGTTTCATCCATGATGGTCGACTCTGGCGCGCCGGCAGCGTTCTCGATGGGTACGGTAATTGAATATCCCTTGATTGGGTAGACCGGAATGCGAATGCCAATGTCGCGCAAAAGCAGCGGAGAGTAACTTCCCAGCGCGAGCACATAGCTATCAGCCCGCAGTTCGCCAGTGGAGGTCTTGATCGAGGTGATCTTGCGGCCATCGGCAATCAATTTCTCTATTTTAACGTTGTACTTGAACACCACACCCGCTTGTTCGGCCAACTCTGCCAGACGCTGCGTAAACTTGAAGCAGTCGCCGGTTTCATCGTTCGGCAAGCGTAAGGCGCCAACGAACTTTCCTTTTACGTGTGCAAGGGCTGGTTCGACACCGATGCAACCGGCCGGATCGAGGACTTCGTAAGGCACGCCATATTGCTGCAGAACGGCAATGTCCTGTGCCGACGCATCGAGCTGCTTCTGCGTGCGGAATAGTTGCAAAGTGCCTTGTGTCCGATGGTCATAACTGATGCCGGTAGCGGCCCGCAATTCGATCAGGCAGTCGCGACTGTATTCCGCAAGCCTTACCATGCGGCCCTTGTTGGTTTCATAGCGGGAGGTAGTGCAATTTGCCAGCATCTGGAACACCCAACGCCACATGTCACGGTCGACACTGGGTTGGATTACGAGCGGGCTATGGCGCATCAACAGCCATTTGAGCGCCTTGACCGGAATGCCAGGCGCGGCCCACGGTGCGGAATATCCGGGAGAGACTTCGCCCGCATTGGCAAAGCTTGTTTCCAGCGCGGCGGCCGGCTGACGGTCCACGACCGTAACTTCATGCCCGGCCTGCGCCAGGTAATACGCGGATGCGGTGCCTATAACGCCGCTACCTAAAATAATGATCTTCACGATGTCTCCTTCGAAATCCGATTGGTGTAACGATTCAAATGCTCAGCTCTTTGACTGGCAGGTATGTGCTGATAGTGGCTGTCTGCACCTGTGCACCGATGTACTGGCGGTGGTAGCGGTGACCGAGGCTGGTCAGAATTTCATAGGCAATGGTGTCGGCTTGCGCGGCTACTGCATCGACCGGCTGATGCGGGCCGATGAAATCGACCAGTGCACCGGATTGCAGCAAAGCCGGAGACAAGCCTGTTACGTCGATTGCGCAGGTGTCCATTGAAACCTTGCCAACAATAGGTGCCGTGGTGTCGCCGATAACGACCGAACCGCGATTGCTGAATGCACGGAGCCAGCCATCGGCATAGCCGATCGCAACAGTGGCAATCGCGCGCGGCCCCTGGGCGTGGTAGCTTATTCCGTAGCCGACGCCGGTGCCTGCAGCGATATCGCGGGTTTGAATAATCCTTCCCTGCAGACGAACTACCGGCATCATCGGGTTGGCAGCGCCACATACCGGCGCAATGCCGTACAGTGCTGCTCCGGGACGTACCAGGTCGAATTGATAGTCGGGACCGAGAAAAATGCCGGAGGAGTTGGCAAAGCTTGCAGGGCAAGCCGGGAACGCCTTGCGCAATGCCGTGAACGCGGAGAGCTGCCGATGATTCATTGGATGATCGGTCTGTTCGGCACAAGCGAGATGACTCATCAGATACTGCAGCTCGATACCACGCAGCTTGTCGGGGTTGGCAAGCAGCTCCTTGACTTCCGCTGTGCCCAACCCAAGCCTGGACATTCCGGTATCAACTTGCAGAATGCCACGAACAGAATGATTCAAGGTAGCTGCGGTACGGCGCCAACCGTCAATCTGCGTGACACTGTTGAGGACCGGGATCAGCCGATGGTGGACAAATTCCATCTCGGCACCGACAGGCGGTCCGTGGAGCACATAGATCTGAGCCGTTTCGGGCAAGTACGGACGAAGGGCGAGTGCCTCATCGAGGTGAGCAACAAAAAATTGGGTACAGCCTGCAGCGGAAAGCGCCGGAGCTACATGGTCGGCACCGAGACCGTAGGCATTTGCCTTCAGTACTGCGGCACACTGCGCGCGCCCGGACCGCTGCCGGAGGATCCGGTAGTTTTCCTGAATTGCCCCCAGATCAATACTGAGTACCGCGCCCGCATGCTGGGACCTTGCGCCCATTCGTCTGCTCCAGTGTGCGGAAGAAGCAAAAGGCTTCTCCATCTGGACGTTCATTCAGCAACATGCGTGCCAAATGGCAAACAACAATGAAATCAAGGACTTAAGTTTACAAATAATAAACTTGAAATTAGTAGCTGTATGTTATTGTGTACACATTCTCATATTAAGACATTTTTGTATTTAAAATCAATGACTTATATTTGTGTAATAAAATGTTTACACTGTACACAAATTAATACACAACGAGTCTTGCGGCAGTAGCCACCATGCAATAGATAAAATCTTGTGTTTAGTACAGAGAGTACAGAGTCTTGACCGAATTAAAGCTGTCATTAAGCCGGATAACGCAGCCTATCCAGCCACTCGATCAAGGGGATCGTTGCCGGAAGCAGAGGTTCGACACCGACGGTCCCTTGCCATGCGAACGCCTGGTCTTCCAGGCTTTGCGGCTCGCCTTCCCAATCGCGGCTGATGTAGAAGTGCAGGCGGACATGGGCATGCGGATAGACATGCTCAACTCCACACCAGGGGTCTGCCGATAATACTTGAACGCCAAGTTCTTCCCGCAGTTCACGCTTGAGCGCGTCCAGGATGGCTTCGCCTGGCTCCACTTTACCTCCCGGAAACTCCCAATAACCAGCATAGGGTTTCCCGTGGGGGCGCTGTCCAAGCAAGACATCGCCGTTCGGCTTCATGAGGATGCCAACGGCGACATCAATGGGAGAAGCAGTGTTTGTGGACATACAGATGACTTCAGTGATTGATCTTGCCGGCGTGGTCCTTGGCGAACTGCCAGGCGACCCGCCCTGACCTTGAGCCACGCTGCAGCGCCCAGCGTAATGCATCGCCTCTTGCTTCTTCGATCTGCTGGCCGTTGCAGCCAAAGTGCCGCAACCAATGCGCGACGATATCCAGGAAATCGTCCTGCTTGAATGGATAAAAGGAGACCCAGAGACCGAATCGTTCGGACAGGGAAATTTTTTCTTCCACCGTTTCACCCGGATGCAGATCGCCATCCTCGGTATGCACATAGGTAGCATTGTCCGAAACGCGCTCCGGCAACAGGTGGCGGCGATTGGATGTCGCATAGATCAGCACATTGTCGGACTGCGCGGCGATGCTGCCATCCAGCGCCACCTTCAATGCCTTGTAGCCGCTCTCGCCTTCCTCGAAGGAAAGATCGTCACAAAAAATCACGAAGCGCTCATTGCGTCCGGCCACCAGATCAACAATATCCGGCAGATCGCCGAGATCGTCTTTATCCACTTCGATCAGCCGCAAGCCTTGTGCCGCGTACTGATTGAGGCAGGCTTTGATCAGCGACGATTTGCCGGTACCGCGTGCGCCGGTGAGCAGCACGTTATTGGCTGGACGGCCTTCAACAAATTGTCGCGTGTTCTGTTCGATCTGCGACTTCTGCTGTTCGATGTTGTGCAGGTCTGAAAGTGCAATCGGCGCGATATGGGCAACTGGCTGCAGGTAGCCGCTTCCGTCCTTTCCGCCACGCTTACGCCAACGGAAAGCAGTAGCAGCGCTCCAGTCAGGAGTGAAACTTGCCGGAGGCAGAACGGCTTCGAGGCGCGCAAGCAAGGCTTCCGCCCGCGTCAGAAATTGATCAAGCTGTGTCATGTCAGGAACGATAGTCGGCGTTGATGCTTACATAGTCATGCGACAGGTCGCAGGTCCAGATGGTTGCTGCGGCGGTGCCGCGTGCAAGCTGAACACGGATGGTGATCTCGCTTTGCTTCATGACACGCTGCCCGTCTTCTTCCTTGTAGTCGGGATTGCGTCCGCCGTTCTTGGCAACCAGCACATCGTCCAGGTATAAGTTCAGCTTGCTGACATCGAGGTCATTGATACCGGCATAACCGATCGCAGCCAGGATGCGGCCGAGGTTCGGGTCCGACGCATAAAACGCTGTTTTGACGAGCGGAGAATGGCCGATCGAATAAGCAATCTGGCGGCACTCATCAACATTCGCGCCCTCTTCCACCGTGATCGTCATGAACTTGGTTGCACCTTCACCATCGCGCACAATCATCTGCGCCAGTTCCTGCGAAATTGCCGTCACTGCCGCGGACAGTTCGGTGTACGCAGGGGTATTGGCATCATTCACTTCGAGCTGACCAGCGCCGGTCGCAATCAGCATGAAGGAGTCGTTGGTCGATGTATCGCCGTCGATCGTAATGCAATTGAAGGACTGGTCGGCGGCTTCCTTTACCATGCGCTCCAGAAGCGGCTGCGCGACCTTGGCATCGATCGCCAGGAAGCCGAGCATGGTTGCCATATTCGGCTTGATCATACCTGCGCCCTTGCTGATGCCGGTCATGGTCACGCTCTTGCCATCGATTGTCACGGTACGCGAGGCCGCCTTCGGCTGCGTATCGGTAGTCATGATGGCTTCAGCGGCGTTGTACCAGTTGTCCGCCTGAAGGTTGGCAATTGCCTGCGGCATGCCTGCCTTGATCCGATCGACCGGTAATTGCTCGAGAATGACACCAGTGGAAAACGGAAGAATTTGCGATGCATCGCAAGCCAGCAATTCAGCAAGCGCGGCACAAGTTGCATTGGCATTCGCCAGACCGGTGTCACCTGTGCCCGCATTGGCATTGCCGGTATTGATGATCAGTGCGCGAATCGGCGCACCACCCTGATTGAGCTTGCCGAGATGCGTCTTGCAGATCTGTACCGGTGCTGCACAAAAACGGTTCTTGGTGAAGACACCGGCAACGCTCGCGGTCGGGGCCAGCTTCAGCACCAGCAAATCCTTGCGGTTGGCTTTTCGCACGCCGGCCTCGGCATGGCCGAGCTCGATGCCGGCGACGGGTTTCAAATTGGCGGGAACAGGAAGCGGAAGATTGACGGCCATGGCGGTGTTGCTCGTAGGACGGTTGGAGAAGAGCGATATTGTAAACGGTTCGTGCGGCAGATGCCCCACGGCGGGATCCTGCCAAGGCAACTACCTCCGCCAAATAAACTCCATCAGCGATCGCCTGCAGAAAAAAGAAAGGGCAGGTTACCCTGCCCTTTTTTCACGACATGACTTCATGTCTGTCTTGCGACCTACTGCTGATTACGACTTAGGCCAGTTTGCCATGACATTGTTTGTACTTCTTGCCGCTGCCGCAAGGGCAAGGATCGTTGCGACCGACCTTCGGCAGACCGTCGGCGACAGACTGCCGACGGGCATCGTTCGCGGTCGCAACCGGCGCGAGCAATTCTTCGGGTGCTGCGTCCGGATTGAAGTCTGCATGCTGGAAGTGCAGGTTTTCGACCTGGGAATGTGACAGCTCTTCTTCAGCCGCGTCGATTTCCTCACGAGACTGAATGCGCACTGTCATCACAATGCGTACGACCTCGTTCTTGATCAGGTCCAGCATCTGACCAAACAGTTCAAAGGCCTCGCGCTTGTATTCCTGCTTCGGGTTCTTCTGCGCATAGCCGCGCAGATGGATGCCTTGACGCAGGTGGTCGAGTGCGGCCAGGTGTTCGCGCCAGTGCGTGTCGATGCTCTGCAGCATCACACTGCGCTCGAAGCCGGCAAACGCGTCCTTGCCAATCACATCCACCTTCGCGGTGTAAGCGTCGTTGGCAGCCTTGATCACACGTTCGAGCAAATCTTCGTCGGTAAGATCAGGTTCGGCTTCCAGCATCGTCGAAAGCGGCACGTCGAGTTGCCATTCGCCGGACAGCGCCGCCTCCAGGCCCTTGATGTCCCACTGTTCTTCCATCGATTCGGCCGGCACGAAGCTGCGGAAAAGATCCGTGAACACCCCTTGCCGCAAAGAGGCAACCAACTCAGAGACGTCCTGCGACTCGAGCAGCTCATTACGCTGCTGATAGATTACCTTGCGCTGGTCATTGGCAACGTCGTCGTATTCGAGCAATTGCTTACGGATGTCGAAGTTGCGGGCTTCAACCTTGCGCTGTGCAGACTCGATGGAACGCGAGACGATACCGGCTTCAATCGGCTCGCCTTCCGGCATCTTGAGACGGTCCATGATCGCGCGCACGCGGTCGCCGGCAAAGATGCGCAGCAAGGGGTCATCAAGCGAGAGGTAGAAGCGCGAGGAACCCGGGTCGCCCTGACGCCCTGAACGTCCACGCAGCTGATTGTCCACGCGACGGGATTCATGACGCTCGGTACCGATGATATGCAAGCCGCCAACCGATACCACATGGTCGTGCAGGGACTGCCATTCATCGCGCAGCGTCTTCGCCTGCGCCTGCTTGTCGGCATCGCTCAGGTTAGGGTCGGCTTCAATGATCTGGATCTGCTTTTCGACATTGCCGCCGAGGACGATGTCAGTACCGCGACCGGCCATGTTGGTGGCGATGGTGATCATCTTCGGACGACCGGCCTGCGCAACGATTTCCGCTTCACGCGCATGCTGTTTGGCGTTCAGGACGTTGTGCGGCAGCTTTGCCTTATTGAGGATGCCGGACAGCAGTTCGGAGTTCTCAATCGAGGTGGTACCGACCAGCACCGGCTGTCCACGCTCATAGCAGTCCTGGATATCCGTGAGCATCGCGTTGTATTTTTCCTGCGCGCTCTTGTACACCTGGTCCTGACGGTCCTTGCGCTGGCTCGGACGGTTAGGCGGAATCACGACGGTTTCGAGGCCGTAGATTTCCTGGAACTCGTAGGCTTCGGTATCTGCCGTACCTGTCATGCCGGCCAGCTTGCCGTACATGCGGAAATAATTCTGGAAGGTGATCGAGGCCAGCGTCTGGTTCTCGTTCTGGATCTTGACGCGCTCTTTGGCCTCGACTGCCTGATGCAGGCCATCGGACCAGCGACGCCCGGTCATCAGGCGGCCGGTAAATTCGTCGACGATGATGACTTCGCCGTTCTGCACCACATAGTGCTGGTCCTTGTGGTACAGCGTATGCGCGCGCAAGGCCGCATACAGATGGTGGATCAGGGTGATGTTGGCCGGATCGTAGAGCGACGCACCTTCGGGCAGCAGGCCCATGCCGGTCAGGATCTGCTCTGCCTTTTCATGGCCGGCCTCGGTCAACAGCACCTGGTGCGCTTTCTCGTCCTTGGTATAGTCGCCGGGCACTTCGATCTTGCCCTTGCCATCCGGTGTCTCTTCGCCAATTTGCAGCGTCAGCATTGGCGGTACGTCGTTCATACGAACATACATGTCGGTATGATCTTCGGCCTGGCCGGAAATGATCAGTGGCGTACGTGCTTCATCGATGAGGATCGAGTCCACTTCATCAACGATGGCGAAATTCAGGCTGCGCTGCACGCGGTCACCGGTGTCATACACCATGTTATCGCGCAGGTAGTCAAAGCCGAATTCATTGTTGGTGCCGTAAGTGATGTCGGCGGCATAGGCACCCTGCTTGGTGTCGTGTGCCATCTGCGACAGGTTGACGCCGGTGGTCAGGCCCAACCAGCCGTACAGGCGTCCCATCCATTCCGCATCGCGCTGGGCGAGATAGTCATTGACCGTCACCACGTGCACGCCCTTGCCGGACAAGGCATTCAGGTAGGCGGCCAGCGTGGCCATCAGCGTCTTGCCTTCGCCCGTACCCATTTCGGCAATCTTGCCGTAGTGGAGAACCATGCCGCCGATCAGCTGGACGTCGAAGTGGCGCATTTTCAGCACCCGCTTGCTGGCCTCGCGGCACACCGCGAAGGCTTCTGGCAGGATGTCGTCCAGAGAAGTGCCTTTGGCAATACGATCCTTGAACTCGGGCGTCTTGGCCTGCAACTCGGCATCCGAGAGCTTTTCCATGGCCGGCTCGATCGCATTGATCTCGCGAACGGTCTTTTGGTACTGTTTGATCAGCCGCTGGTTGCGACTGCCGAAAATCTGGGTCAGTAATGACATGCTTGGATTCTGAAAATGGTTCCGCAGGTGCGACGTTGGCACTGGCGTTTTCCGGACTAGGCTAAATTGCGGATTCTATCATGCGGCTCGGCCGAAGCCGCTTGACGCAAAATCAGCGCGCACTGTTTTAGCCGGTAAATATCTCAGTCAACGGACTAAGTGGGGCCTGGTCATCAGGAAACAATACCCGGCATTCTGGAACACTACAAATATTGCAACAAGTTATTTGGCAGCCAGGTTGGCAAGCCTTCCCTGATCGGCACCCGCCGCCAGGAATTTATGCGGATCCTGCTGCACGCCTTTGACCAGCACTTCAAAATGCAGGTGGGCACCGGTCGAACGTCCTGTCGAGCCGATATCGGCGACATGTTGTCCGCGCTTGACAATATCTCCCACTTTAGCCAGCAAGCGGGAAGCATGCGCATAGCGGCTAACAATATTGTTGCCATGATCGATCTCGAGCATGTTGCCGAACTGGTGGTGATATTCGGCGGCAATTACCACACCGCCTGCAGCGGCAACGATGGCCGTGCCGGGCACGGCAGCAAAATCAATACCTTCATGAAAAGTATTGCGCCCGGTAAAAGGGTCGAGGCGCCAGCCAAATCCCGATGCGTTATAGCTTACGTTCACCGGCTGGATGGTCGGCAACAGTTTGGATTTGATTTTTTGACTCATAAGCGTGGTTTCCACCACATTCATATAGTCAGCGCGGTGTTCCACATCTTTTGCCGTGGCATCCAGCAATCGTTGAAAATCAACCATGCTGATTGGCTGGTCCTTGATGCTGGAAGGCTCCGCGCCACCGCGCCCCGGCAATTCCTTGAAATTGAACTCCTGCGGCTTGACGCCTGCCAATCCTTGAACACGTTCGCCCAAGGCATCCAGGCGCATCAATTGAGCCTGCATTTCACCCAGCTTCATCGCCATTGCGGTCAGGCTTTCCTTTACATACCTGTCCTTCTTGTTTGCGTCTTCCTGGTTAGCGGAGGCCAAGGCTTCCTTGACCATCGGAATATTCAATTCGGTCGCGTGACGAAAGGTCAGATAATAGAGAAGGCAAGCGGCCATGATGACGGCCAGTATGAATCCGAGCGCTGCCAGAAGCAGATGCCAGTGTGTAAGCGTGACCGACCTGGCATTGAAGCGGGGGTGCAACAGGATAATTTGCATTACGTCTCCTGCGATTCGTCCATCGTGGATGAGGTGTGATAAGGTTTGAGCATGATCCGCTCGCCCTCATTTCTCTCTTATGGTCCAGGTACGCGGCCTGGACGCAGCCCTGCGAAAAAGTCTGCTCAGGGCATTACCGACTACCTGCGTGCCAACGACAAAATGGCTGCGCTGTTGCCGGCGATTACTCGGATGGCCGCCCTGCAGCAGGACTGCACGGCGATTCTTCCCGCGATATTTGACGCCTGTTCGGTGATCCAGTTCGAATCCGGACAACTTGTTTTTTCAACACCGAACGCCGCACTCGCCGCCAAACTCAAGCAACAGTTGCCTAAACTTCAAGAAGCACTATTGCAACGGGGTTGGCAGGTTAACGCAATACGCCTTAAAGTGCAAGTTAGAAAGATTGTTGAAAAAGCAAAACCTGTAAAGCAAATCAGCCTGCCTGTACAGGCAGTTTCAGCGCTTGCTTCGCTGACGGAATCGCTCGACGATTCACCGCGTAACGAGGCACTTAAAGCAGCGTTAAGTGCGATGGTCAACCGACATCGGAGCGGCCGCTAATTGGCATCCCGGCCTGGCGTCGAAGCGGATTCCACATTGGTGTAGTGGTGGTGTAGTGGTGCCGCAAATTGTTTCTCCGCATCCCAATTGGGAACCGACGCTAGTTGAACGCCCATTCCTGCCTGGTCTGGCGAGCGTAGGCATGCGGTGCAGCGGCATCAGAGTCGAACGTGACGATGTCGTACGCCTCAGGGTGTGCCAGCAGTTCGCGCAATAGCAGGTTATTCAGGGTGTGGCCAGACTTGTGTGCGACATAACTGGCCAACAATGGATGGCCGACCAGGTACAAATCGCCGATCGCGTCGAGAATCTTGTGGCGCACAAACTCATTGTCATAGCGCAGGCCATCGGCATTCAGGATCCGGTATTCGTCCATCACGATCGCGTTTTCCAGCGAACCGCCGCGGGCCAGGCCCATGCCACGCAAGGTTTCAACATCCTGCATGAAGCCGAAGGTACGCGCGCGCGCGATCTCTTTTACATAGGATTCAATAGCAAAATCGACTTCGGCGGTCTGCCCTGTGGCATCTACCGCGGGATGATTGAATTCGATGAAAAACTTGAGACGGAATCCGTCATACGGTTCGAGACGCGCCCACTTTTCTTGCGCGCCCTGGCCCTCGCGAACTTCGACTGGCTTTTTAACCCGGATGAATTTCTTGGGGACGTTCTGTTCCTGCAAACCGGCCTGCTGCAGCAGGAAAACGAAGGATGCGGCCGAGCCGTCCATGATGGGAATTTCTTCGGCGGTCACATCGACGTAGAGATTGTCGATGCCAAGTCCCGCGCAGGCGGACATCAGGTGCTCCACCGTCGATACGCGCGCACCGTCGCTGTCGAGGACCGAGGCCATGCGGGTATCACCTACCCCGGTTGCGCTTGCCGGAAGGTCAACAGGAGGATCGAGGTCGACGCGGCGGAAGACGATGCCGGTATCCGGCGCTGCCGGGCGCAACGTAAGTTCGACCTTGGTGCCGGAATGGAGTCCGACGCCAATGGTTTTTACAAGCTGTTTGACGGTACGTTGTTTGAGCATTGTGGAAGTATAGCAACTAACCCATGGGTCAATTGTTTAGAGATGTAACCATTGTTGGGGTTACACCACGCTATTTCCACCTTGGTCATTATCCAACGTCAGCGTTTTCCTTCCATTGGGCAAGCGGTCAGCATCACTCCAGCCACTGCTGGGAGCGCTGCACCGCGCGTCGCCACTGATGCATTCTTTGCACGCGTTCATCCTGTGACATCTGTGGTTCAAAACGCTTTTCAACTTGCCATTGCGCGGCGATCTCTTCCTGTGATTGCCAGTATCCAACTGCCAGTCCTGCCAGATAAGCGGCACCCAACGCAGTGGTCTCGGTCACCATCGGACGCACCACGGGAACCCCAAGAATATCTGCCTGGAACTGCATTAGCAGATCGTTGCGCGCGGCACCGCCGTCAACACGCAGTTCCGTTAACTGGATTGCCGCATCACGCTGCATCGCTTCCAGTACATCGGCGCTCTGGTAGGCGATACCAGCCAGTGTTGCGCGTGCGATATGCGCACTGGTGGTACCGCGGCTGATGCCCACAATCGTGCCGCGCGCATAGGCGTCCCAGTACGGCGCACCCAGACCGGCAAATGCCGGCACAAAAAACACGCCCCCCGTGTCCGGCACGCTTTGCGCCAATGCTTCAACTTCCGCCGAAGTCTTGATGATGCCAAGACCGTCGCGCAGCCACTGCACTGCTGCACCAGCGTTGAAGACACTGCCTTCCAGCATGTAATCGGTTTGTTGTCCGAGGGTCCAACCCACCGTTGTCAGCAAGTTATTGTGCGAGGTGATTGCCTGCTTGCCGGTATTCATCAGCATGAAACAACCGGTGCCATAGGTGTTCTTCGCCATGCCCGGCTGATGGCAAGCCTGGCCAAAAGTAGCGGCTTGCTGGTCGCCCGCAATGCCGGCAATCGGAATTTCCCTGCCCAGCAGTTCAGCTGCGCAGTTCCCGACAATGCCGCTGCCCGGCACGACTTGCGGCAGCAGGCTCGCCGGTATATCGAGCAGCGCAAGCAGTTCTTCATCCCACTGCATACGATGGATATTGAACAGCAAGGTGCGCGAGGCATTGCTGGTATCGACGACATGCTTGCCGCAGAGCTTGAAGATCAGCCATGAATCGATGGTGCCGAATGCCAGTTCACCATGTTCCGCACGTCGCCGCGCACCGGGCACATTGTCGAGCAGCCATTTGAGTTTGGTGCCGGAGAAATAGGCATCGAGCACCAGCCCCGTCTTTTGCTGGAAGATGGGTTCCTTGCCTTGTTCGCGCAAGGCGTCGCACAGTGCCGCGGTGCGATGATCCTGCCAGACGATTGCATTGGCGACGGGTTCGCCGGTAGCACGATCCCACAGTACGACCGTCTCGCGCTGGTTGGTGATGCCGATGGCGGCAATATCCGTGGCAGCAACGCCGGTGTCCTTCAGTACTTGCTGCGCCACCGTGAGCTGGCTGCTCCAGATTTCATTGGCGTCATGTTCGACCCAGCCGGACTGGGGAAAGATCTGCCTGAATTCCTGTTGGGCGATGCCGTGCAAACGGCCGCCATGATCGAACAGAATGGCGCGCGAACTGGTCGTGCCCTGGTCGAGGGCGAGTATGTATTGGGTCACCGTGGAACCTCCATCACTAAACCGGGTACGAATGCCGGATACGAATGCACACCCGGACCCAAACGGTCCGGGTTAAAAAAAGCGCGGCAAGCGCCGCGCCTTTCCTGAAGTGCATGATATTACTTCACGCGTCCTTCTTTCCATGCCTGCAGCAACTTGTCGTAGGCAATCGTCTCACCCTTCGGCTTTTCGTTCGCCAGCTTCTTCCACGGTGCGCCGGTATCGGACAGATACTTGTTTGGATCACCCTTGGCATTGAGCTTCGGTGCGCAAGCCTTCATGCCGGCACGCTGCAGACGCGCCATCACCTGATCCATTTCCTCGGCCAGGTTATCCATCGCCGCCTGTGGAGTCTTTTCGCCGGTGACTGCGGTAGCGACGTTTTTCCACCAGAGCTGTGCGAGCTTTGGATAATCCGGAACGTTGGTGCCGGTCGGTGTCCATGCCACGCGTGCCGGGCTGCGATAGAACTCGATCAGGCCGCCGTACTTCGCTGCGTTCTTGGTGAAGTACTCGTGACGGATGTCGGAGTCGCGCACAAAGGTCACGCCGACAATGGATTTCTTCAGCGAGGTGGTCTTTGCATTCACGAACTGCGCATACAGCCATGCTGCGGCCTTGCGGTCATCCGGCGTCGACTTGAAGAAGGTCCATGAACCGACGTCCTGATAACCATTCTGCATGCCGTCTTTCCAGTACGGGCCATGCGGGCCGGGCGCCATGCGCCACTTCGGTGTGCCGTCCTGGTTGATCACGGCGGCGGCCTTGGTCATGGGCGCGGTGAACGCGGTGTACCAGAAAATCTGCTGGGCGATTTCGCCTTGTCCCGGTACCGGACCGGCCTCGGAGAAGGTCATGCCGTTGGCTTGCGGCGGGGCGTACTTCTTCATCCAGTCGACATACTTGGTCAGTGCATAGACGGCTGCCGGCGAGTTGGTTGCACCGCCACGCGACACGGACGCGCCAACCGGCGTGCACTTGTCGTCTGCGACGCGGATGCCCCACTCGTCGACCGGCAAGCCGTTCGGAATTCCCTTGTCGGCGGTACCGGCCATCGACAACCACGCATCGGTAAAGCGCCAGCCGAGCGACGGGTCTTTCTTGCCGTAGTCCATGTGACCGTAAATCTTCTTGCCGTCGATTTCCTTCACGTCATTGGTGAAGAAGTTGGCGATGTCTTCATAGGCGGACCAGTTGACCGGCACGCCGAGATCATAGCCATACTTGGCCTTGAATTTGTCCTTCAGGTCCTTGCGCTCGAACAGATCGGCGCGGAACCAGTACAGGTTGGCAAACTGCTGGTCGGGCAACTGGTACAGCTTGCCATCCGGTGCGGTGGTGAAGCTGGTACCGATGAAATCCTTGATATCAAGATTCGGGTTGGTGAAGTCCTTGCCCTTGCCTGCCATATAGTCGGACAGCGGCTCGATCGCACCATAGCGATAGTGGGTGCCGATCAGATCGGAGTCGGAAATCCAGCCGTCGTAAATGCTCTTGCCGGACTGCATGGATGTCTGCAGCTTTTCGACTACGTCACCTTCCTGGATCAAGTCGTGGTTGACGGCAATGCCGGTGATTTCGGCAAAGGCCTTGGCCAGTGTCTTGGATTCATAGACGTGGGTATCGATGGTTTCCGATACCACGCTGATTTCCTTGACGCCTTTGGCTTTCAACTTGTCTGCCGCGGCGATAAACCATTTCATCTCATCGAGCTGTTGCTGCTTGCTCAATGTGGATGGCTGGAATTCCTGGTCCACCCATTTTTCGGCGGCCTTCATGTCGGCCCAGGATGCGCCTGAGGCAAGCATTGCCGCAGCCGCTAATGCTGTCAGTTTCAGTCTCATATCTCCACCTTTTTATGCCTTTCCCTGGACAGAAGCACAGGATGGCGGGAAAGGTACCCATCCTGTGCCGCGGCGTGGGTCACCCCCAGCGCATCACAATCACCAGCACAACGAATCCGATTACCGCGCCAATCCATTGATCGAGTTCTGTAAAGCCGGCCCACGCAAGGTTGACATAGGCGGCAGTGAGCAAGCCAATGAACAAGCGGTCGCCGCGCGTCGTGCTGATCGGCAGAAAACCCTTGCGCTCCACGGTAGGCGAACGCACCTGCCAGAGAGTCATGCCGAACAGCATCAATACGATGGCAGTAAAGAAGATGGCAACGGGCGGTGTCCACGCCATCCATGCAAACGTGTTTTCCATCTCACACCCTTCCCATGGCAAAGCCCTTGGCGATGTAATGCCGGACGAACCAGATCACCAGCGCGCCAGGCACGATTGTCAATACGCCCGCTGCGGCAAGCACGCCCCAGTCCATGCCGGCCGCCGACACGGTCCGCGTCATGGTGGCCGAGATCGGCTTTGCGTTCACCGAGGTCAGCGTACGTGCCAGCAGTAATTCGACCCAACTGAACATGAAGCAAAAGAATGCCGTCACACCGACACCCGACTTGATCATCGGCAGGAATATCTTCACGAAGAATTTCGGGAAGCTGTATCCATCGATGTAAGCGGTTTCGTCGATCTCCTTCGGGATGCCGGACATGAAGCCTTCCAGGATCCATACCGCCAGCGGCACATTGAATACCATGTGCGCCAACGCGACTGCCAGATGCGTGTCCATCAGTCCTACCGTTGAATACAACTGAAAGAACGGCAGAAGAAACACCGCAGGCGGTGTCATCCGGTTGGTCAGCAGCCAGAAAAAAAGGTGCTTGTCGCCGAGGAAGGAGTAACGTGAAAACGCATACGCCGCAGGCAAGGCAACCAGTACCGACAACACCATATTGATCGCGACATAAATGATCGAATTGATGTAACCGTCATACCATGACGGGTCGGTAAAGATTGTCTTGAAGTTGTCGAAGGTCAGGTTGTTCGGCCACATCGTCAACGCGCCAATGATTTCTTCATTGGTTTTCAACGACATGTTGAGCATCCAGTAGATCGGCAACAGCGACAGCAGCAGGTAGATTATGAGGATGGGTGCCGTCAGGCGTTTGCTCATCATTTTTGATCTCCCGTTCCAACGCGCTGCATCCAGTTGTAGAGCACGAAGCAGAACAGCAGGATGATCAGGAAATAGATCAGTGAAAACGCCGCTGCCGGTCCAAGATCGAACTGTCCAACCGCCTTCTGCGTCAGGTATTGCGACAGGAAAGTCGTCGCATTGCCAGGTCCGCCGCCAGTCAGTACGAATGGCTCGGTATAGATCATGAAGCTATCCATGAAGCGCAGCAGCACGGCGATCATCAGCACATTGCGCAGTTTGGGCAACTGTATGAAACGGAACACCGCCCACCGCGAAGCGCCATCGATGCGCGCCGCCTGGTAATACGCATCCGGAATGGCACGCAAACCTGCGTAGCACAACAGAACCACCAGCGGCGTCCAGTGCCATATATCCATGACCAGAACGGTGACCCAGGCATCGACGGAATCGCCGGTGTAGTTGTAGTCCACGCCAAGGCTGTTGATGCCATAGCCCAGTAAGCCGATGTCGCCGCGACCGAAGATCTGCCAGATGGTGCCGACAACGTTCCAGGGAATCAGCAGCGGCAAGGCGATCAGCACCAGGGACATCGAGGCTTTCCATCCTTGCGCGGGCATCGCGAGCGCGATCAGGATGCCAAGCGGAATTTGTATTGCCAGCACTGACAGCGAAAACAGCATCTGGCGATACAGTGCGCCATGCAGTTCCTCGTCGCGCATCACCAGCCTGAACCATTCGGTGCCCACGAATACTTTTTGCGTCGGGCTCAGAATGTCCTGTACCGAGTAATTGACGATCGTCATTAATGGCAGGATCGCAGAAAACGCGACACAGAGGATCACGGGCAAAATCAGGAACCACGCGCGGTTGTTATAGGTTTTCATGTCATGCCACCCGCTTGTCGTTGACGTAGTAAAGAGTGCGAGCTATCGGCAGGTGCAGCCAGACCTTGTCGCCTGCTTTTGCGCTCAGGTGGCGCAGTTTGGCAAACACGGTATGGGCACCAACCTGGAACTCGCCAAGGCAGTGTGTGCCGAGATTGCGCACCGCTGTGACGGTCGCGGCGGCGGTGCCCGGCTGTGCATCGAACATCGGCTCGACAAACTCCGGGCGAATGCCCAGAGTGATCTTGCCGTCGGCGCCTTGCAGTACCGACGCAGCGGCAGGTGCAAGCGGAATGGCGCTGCCGTCGATATGCGCAAGGCCATCGCGAACGGAGCATGGCAGCAGGTTCATGCCGGGATTGCCGATGAAGTAGCCGACGAAGGTATGCGCCGGTTCTTCGAACAACTCCTGGGCACTGCCCGCCTGCACCACCTCTCCCTCGGTCATGACAACCACCTTGTCGGCGAACGTGAGCGCTTCCACCTGGTCATGCGTGACATAAATCAGCGATAACTTGAGTTCGTGGTGGATTTCCTTGAGTTTGCGGCGCAATAGCCACTTCAGGTGCGGATCGATCACCGTCAATGGCTCGTCGAACAGTACCGCGGCGACGTCTGGGCGGACCAGGCCGCGGCCAAGGGAAATCTTTTGCTTCGCATCGACCGATAGGCCGCTGGCGCGGTGCTTGAGATCAGGCGTCAGTTCCAGCATGTCGCCGATCTGATGCACGCGCTTGTTGATGTCCGCGGTTTTCCAGCCGCGGTTGCGCAAGGGAAAAGCGAGGTTGTCGAACACCGTCATGGTGTCGTAAATCACTGGAAACTGAAACACCTGGGCAATATTGCGCGCCTCGGGGGGCAGCTCGGTGACATCCTTGCCATCGAACAAGACACGTCCGTGCGACGGATGCACCAGCCCGGAAATGATATTGAGCAGCGTGGTCTTGCCGCAACCGGAAGGGCCCAGCAGCGCGTATGCGCCGCCATCGTTCCATTGCATATCCATTGGGCGCAAGGCGTAATCGCTCGGCTGCGAGGGATTCGGCTTGTAGGCATGCGCCAGTTCCTTGAGTTCTATGCGGGCCATGCTTATGCTCCTGCCGGAAGGTGGGTTGGCGCAAATAACAGCGCACCATCCTCTGCGAAGAGGAACAAGTCCCCGGGGCGGCAGTACATGCTGCAATGCGACCCGATTTCAAGGTCATGCACGCCGGGCAGTTGCGCGACCAGTGCTATCGGTCCGCGATGCACGTGTATATAGGTTTCCGATCCGCTGATCTCAGACAGGTCGACCTGCGCATCGATGGCAACGTCGTCAGGGTAGCGTGCGGCCAGCCGAAGACTGTGTGCACGCAAGCCGAGCCTCACTTGTTTGTGGCCGGACGCCCTTTGCAATTGCTCCGGATTAAGATGAATGGCGAGGTCGCCGTCGAGATGTGCGGTTCCATCGCCGTTGATGCTGGCCGACATCAGGTTGATCGGTGGATCGCTGAAAGTCCGTGCGGCCTGGATCGAAATCGGTGCATTGAACACATCAACCGTTGGTCCGCTCTGCAGCAACCTGCCCTCATGTAGCACAGCAACGTGGCCACCCAGCTGCAGTGCTTCCAGCGGTTCGGTCGTCGCATAAACGACCGTGGTACGGCCTTCGGAAAACAATTCGGTGAGTTCGCGGCGCAGTTCTTCGCGCAGCTTGTAGTCAAGGTTGACCAGCGGCTCGTCAAGCAGCAACAATCCGGCGTCCTTGATCAGCGCGCGTGCCAGCGCCGTGCGCTGCTGCTGGCCGCCAGAGAGTTCAGCCGGCGAACGCTGAAGGTAAGGCGTGATATGCAGGCGTTCCGCCATGTCATGCACACGCTTCTTGATTTCGGCTTCGGGTACCCGCTTGATGCGCAGCGGCGATGCGATATTCTCGAACACCGTGAACGATGGATAGTTAATGAATTGCTGGTACACCATCGCCAGGTCGCGATGGCGGACGGATACGCCGGTGACGTCCCTGCCGTCGGCGATCACATGGCCGGTAGTCGGGCGATCGAGCCCCGCCATCAGCCGCATAAGGGTCGTCTTGCCGGCCCGGGTTGTTCCGAGCAGGACATTGATGGTCCCTGGTATCAGCGAAAACGACAACGGATAGATGTGATCTTCCGCGCCATATTTCTTGCTGACGTTTTCCAATGCTAGAAGCACGCTGTCTTCCTCCTAAAAATCCCTGTGCGCCGTTGTTATCGCCGTTGTTATGTTTATGGCGCAGTTTGCCGGGCTATTCCTCAATCTATGCGACTGCCCGACCGGTATGCATCCAGGCGTCGAGCTTTGCTTCCGTGCCTGCGGGTACATGCAGGCCGAGCTTTGAACGACGCCAGAGGATGTCGGCGGCCGTGACCGCCCATTCATGCTCCATCAGATAATTGACTTCCGCGACATACAACCCGGGTGCGATTTCTCCGCCCATGTCGCCTATATGTGTGCGCCCCGATAGCAGGACATGGGTGCGTGTGCCATAGGCACGGGCGTAACGCGCGACCAGCGGCGCCGGCAGCCATGCATAGTTCATTTGCAATTCCCGCACGAAGCGGTCGAATTCCAGCACTGCGCGATTGTTCGGCTTGCTGCCGAACAAGTCGCCGCCGGGCATGCAAGCGTCAGCGGTCCATGCACCTTTTTGTACGGAAAGTTTAGGAGCGATCATGTCGACCGCTTCTTCGGCCAGCTTGCGAAAGGTAGTGATCTTGCCGCCAAACACGGATAGCAGTGGTGCCCCATCCTCATCGAGTTCGAAGCGGTAATCACGCGTCACAGCCGACGCGCTCGCGGCTTCGTCTTCTACCAGTGGACGCACACCGGAATAGGTCCACACCACGTCCTGCGGCGTAATGCCTTTTTTGAAGTAGCGATTGGCCAGTTCACACAGGTAAGAAATCTCCTGCTGGTCGATTTCGACCTTGTTCATGTCGCCCTGATAATCGATGTCCGTGGTTCCTACCAGCGTGAAATCCTGCTCATAGGGAATGGCGAAGACGATACGGCTGTCCGGATGCTGAAAGATGTACGCATACGGATGGTCGAACAGGCGCTTGACGACGATATGGCTGCCCTTGATCAGTCGCAGCGACTTGGCTGACGGTCGCTGCGCCGCAGTCTGCAGGAAGTGGGCGGTCCAGGGACCTGCCGCGTTGACCAGGCATTTCGCCCTGGCGTTGATCGTGGAACCGTCAGCCGTCCGCAGTTGCGCTATCCAACGGTCGCCTTGTCGTTGTGCGGATTCGCAGCGGGTGCGGGTAAAAATCTTCGCGCCTTTTTCAGCAGCGTCGACCGCATTCAGTACAACCAGGCGCGCGTCCTCGACCCAGCCATCCGAATAGACGAAGCCGCGCGTGAATGTCGGCTTGAGCGGCTCGCCCGCAGCATGCTTGCGCAGATCGATGCCTTGGGAGCCTGGCAGGATTTCCCGCTTTGCCAGGCTATCGTAAAGAAACAGGCCGGTGCGAATCATCCAGCCCGGCCGCTGCCCTTTATCGTGCGGCATGACAAAGCGCAGCGGCCACATGATGTGCGGCGCGGAGCGCAACAACACTTCGCGTTCGATCAGCGCCTTGCGTACTAGGTTGAATTCGTAATACTCAAGATAGCGCAAGCCCCCATGGATCAGCTTGGTCGACGCCGACGAGGTATGCGCGGCGAGATCATCTTTTTCGCACAAGACCACGGACAATCCACGACCCGCCGCATCACGGGCGATACCGGCACCATTGATGCCGCCGCCCACGATAAGCAGGTCGCAATCCAGTATGTGCGGGCTATTTTCCATGCGGTAATCGCCTTCGAAGTGTATTCTCGGTAAGATGACTGTGCGTAAGATACGACAATGTTCGAACTCAAATCAACAGAAATTTTGATTTTATTTTTTCGTTTGTGTTCGTTTACAATCAGCTTAGAGGTTTCGCAATTGTTTACCGGAGATAACGAATGACTCTTAATCCACGTCAAAGGCGCTTGCTTGAAGTGGTCAGGCAGCGGGTGACGATGTCGGTCGAGGAGCTCGCGCAAGAACTGGATGTGACACCGCAGACGGTGCGGCGCGATGTGAAGCAAATGGAAGAAGCGAAACTGCTGGCGCGGTATCACGGTGGCGTGGGACTACCATCGTCAGTGGAGAACATCGACTACAGCCAGCGGCAGGTGATGAATATCGATGCCAAGCGGCGCATCGCGGGCGCGGTGGCCAAGCAGGTGCCGCCGGGATGTTCCTTGCTGATCAATATCGGGACGACGACCGAGGAAGTGGCGCGGGCCCTTTCCCATCATCATGGTTTGCACGTGGTGACCAACAATCTGAATGTCGCGGCGATTCTTGCTGACAATCCGCAGTGTGAAGTGATCATTGCCGGCGGCGTGGTGCGTGGGCGTGACCGAGGGATTGTGGGCGAGGCGACGATTGATTTTATCCGGCAGTTCAAGGTGGATATCGGGATTATCGGGATTTCGAGTATCGAGGCGGATGGGACTCTGCGCGACTTCGATCCGCGTGAGGTGAAGGTGGCGCAGGCGATTATCGAGCAGTCGCGGGAGGTGTGGCTGGTGGCGGATCGGGATAAGTTTGGGCGGCAGGCGTTGGTGAGGATGGCGAGTTTGTCGCAGATTGATATGTTGTTTACGGATGCGCGGCCGCCGGAGGCGTTGGCGAAGGTGTTGAAGGAGGCGCAGGTGAAGGTGGTGGTGGCGCCTTGAGGGGTGTTGGGGTGTTGGGGTGTTGGGGTGTTGGGGTGTTGGGGTGTTGGGGTGTTGGGGTGTTGGGTTTTTTCTTCGGTGATTCTGGGCTGTTTGTTCTTCGTGGATGCTAGCCGGGACTGGCCCCGGCGGGCCACTCACTTTCTTTGCTTCGCCAAAGAAAGTGAGCAAAGAAAGGCGACCCCGGTTCAGCCGCCCTTCGGGTTCCCAAAAGAGC
>NZ_LMHZ01000009.1 GCF_001428545.1 Noviherbaspirillum sp. Root189 | reverse complement strand
TGAAAGTAGGTCATCGTCAGGCTTGTATTACCAAAAGCCCCATCCCCAACAGGATGGGGCTTTTTGCGTTCCAGCGCCTCCTTCCCATCCAGCATCGCAGTCCTTCTTTTAATGTCCTCCGCGCATCTAGCCTAAAAGCTCACTCATGCTCGCGGCGTCTGGCGGTTCGGGCAAGGCATGGAAATTCGACGAGGCAGGTCCCCAACATGGCGGACTCGCACAACGTCACACGGCGGCAAAGGCGGATAGCATTGCATGTACGGCAACTTCAGAGATGCGTTAAATAAAACCGAACCATCCAAGCAAGGCGCCGGTTGCTAGCAAGAGGAGGAGATGAAGTCTCGTTTTCCAAATGATTAGCGCCGATACGATCGAGACCATCCATAATTTCCATTGATCATTGCCTGTGCTATTTACACTGGCAAGCGTCCAGCTTGTTGCAAGTAATAGTGCAATGACGATAGGAGCCATGCCGGACTTAAATGCACGGACGGAACGGAGTTCGCGATTACGGTATCCCCATTGAGCTGCAAGGTAGGTCAGCGTGGTACTCGGTAGAAGAATTCCTACCATGGTAATCACGACGCCGAGTAATGCATTAGACAGCCCACCTGCATTCATACCGACATTCCAGCCCATCAATGCAACGAAAAGAACGTTCGGGCCAGGCGCCGCCTGCGCAATGGCAATCGACGCGTTGAACTGGCTAGGCGTAAGCCAGTGATGTTCGTCGACGAGAAAGCGATGCATCTCTGAAGTCGTGGAAATCGCTCCGCCAATCGACAGTAAGGACAAGAGCATGTACTGTCCAAAAAGACTGAGCCAATCCATTAACTCAAGATGAAGTGACGGGGGCAAGTTCAAGGCTTCATCTTTCGATAGGTCAGAAAGCAGCTAAGACCTCCCAAGATTGGTAAAACGGCGACCAAGGGGAAGCGCAGTAAAGCAACAGCGATAAAGCCGAGGAGACAAAATGCGACCACAAGCCCTCTGCCAAGAGGATGGTTTTGAAGCGTGGTGGCTAGTTTTAAGCCGGTGGCACCGATCAAGCCAGCTGCGACGGCGCCCATCCCACGTAGTGCGCCAGCAGTCCCGGGATGGTCGGCGAACCGTGCATAAATGGCTGCAAGAACTAGCAAAAGCAGAAGAGGGACAAGAATCATTCCGGCCAGGGCAGCGAGTGCGCCGCGTAAACCAAAATAGCGTCCACCAATCACTAGTGCGAGGTTGACGACGTTGGGTCCGGGCATGATCTGCGCGACAGCCCATTCCTCAATAAACTCCTCTCTCGTCAGCCAACGTTTGCGTTCAACAAGATTTTGTTGAATCACTGCCAATACACCGCCAAACCCCTGTAATGCGATAAAGGTGAAGGAAAGGAAAAGGTCGGAAGGCGACTTGGGCTGATTGCGAGTCGCAGAATCTTTTGGAGGCATGATACATGCGGCGAAGAAGCCGTAATTGCGAGTATCCACCATTCTACTCAAACGTAGCATCTCGCTCGAGCCTTCCATTTCCAACCGATTCTTTCGTTGCCTTGCTGATTGGTTACGGAACGTGGTGCGTCATCGGCAGGCGATTAAATGCATCGCATGCCGATGACGCACCATAGTGATATCCAATGATGGTGAAATTACTCTGAAGTCCTCAAGGCGCAGGTCAGACTTTCATACCCGGCAAATTCAAGGAGGCGGTGTTGCCCCCATCGACCGGCAGCGCTTGCCCGGTCACATAACTGGCATCGTCGCTGGCGAGAAAGGCGATCACCGCGGCGACCTCTTCGGGTCGTCCATAACGACGCAACTCACAGCGGGAGCCCAACTTGTCTTCCTTGTTGACAGCGCGCGCCCGTTCAAACACAGGCGCAGTCATTCCAGTTTCGATCAGACCGGGACAAACTGCATTGACGCGTACATTCCATTGGCCGAGGTCGCAGGCGGTAGTCATTGTCAGGTTGATCACCGCTGCTTTCGATGCGCTGTACGCATTACCGCCAGCACCGGAGCGTACGCCCGCCACGGATGCCGTATTGACGATAGCGCCACTGCGCTGCTCACACATGATGCGCGCGGCGTATTTGGTGAAGTGGACAGCACCCATGACATTCACAGCAAGGATTTGCTGCCAGACGCTGGTGTCGGTATCTGTAATTGCAGAGTAGTCACCGCCGGAAATACCGGCGTTATTGCACATGGCATCAATGCGTCCGAAGCGGGTGAAGACATCGTTCACACAAGCCTGCACTTCTTCCTCGCGGGAAATGTCGAGCGCCCGCGACCATACCTTCAATGTATCAGGCAGTTGCGCGGCTAGTTCGGCAAGGCCGGCATCATTGCGGTCGACCAGTGCTACACACGCGCCTTCGCGCGCCAGACGGAGTGCGGTCGCGCGGCCAATCCCGCTTGCAGCGCCGGTGATGATGGCTACCTTTTCTTCAAAACGCATGTTGTCTCCTGTCCCAAATGATTTTCTATTTATAGCCTGTGAGTGACTTCTTTTCAGGCAGCATTTTCCTTCTCCTGCAATTCACGCCATTGAATCTTCCCCGTCGACGACTTGGGCAAGGATTCGGCAAACTGCACGATGCGCGGACTCTTGTAGGCGGCCATATTTTGATGCGCCCATTCGACAATGTCCTGCTCGCTCACCTTGCCACGGAAGGCTTCGCGCAAGACGATCACTGCTTTCACCGTCTCGCCACGTTTAGGATCGCGCGTGCCGATTACACAGGCCTCTTGTATTGCAGGGTGCTGATACATCAGTGCTTCAACTTCAGCAGGCCATACCTTGAAACCCGATGCATTGATCATGCGCTTAAGGCGGTCGACCATGAAGAAGTACCCGTCTTCATCGGTCATGGCCAGATCGCCGGTCCGCAGGAAGCGCTTGCCGCCGATCTCGACGAAAGCCTCACGCGTACCTTCCGGATGATTCCAGTATCCCAGCATGACGTTGGGCGCATTGACGACGATTTCACCGACCTCGCCGGGCGGCAATTCATGAAAGTCTGATGGATCGACAACACGTGCGTCAACATCGAAGAGCGGCACGCCGAGGCATTGCTTCTTTGGTCTCTGCGGCGGATTGATATGGGTTGCGGCCATCGTTTCCGACATGCCGTAACCTTCAACGTAAGGCACACCGAATATATCGTTCAATTTTTGCGCAACCGCCTCCGGCATCGCTGCGCCACCACCGCGTACACCTTTAATACTCGACAGGTTGTATTCACCAATCTTTGGGTTCGCGAGCAAGTCAACCACCATGGTTGAAATCACCTGCAGCGAGGTCACGCGATAACGCTGTATGCATTCCACAGCGACTTCCCGATCCCAGCGCGGCAGCAACACAATCGTGCTGCCGAGATAGAGCGGTCCGCTCATGCTTCCCTGCATACCGGTGACATGGAAAAACGGCAGTACGGATAGCAAAGTCGCATCTTGTTGCGTGCCAAACCACTGCATGCTTGCCACCACGCTATACATGACACTGCGATGTGTGTGCATGCAGCCTTTGGGATTGCCGGTGGTGCCCGATGTATAAGGCATGACGCACAGGTCGTCCGGGCCGGTCGTCAGCGGACCAGGCCGCAGATTTTTTGCGAGCATATCCGACCAAAGCGTCACGCCTTTGCCAGTGATAGGCTCACGCGGAGCGCTGACAAACTCCGGTATCCGCAGATCGGTAGGCCGCTTCAGGTAATCCGAATAGGCTGCCACGACTACTTGCTCTAGTCCTTCACCGAGGAGCGGAGCTATTTGTGCATACAGGTCCTGGGGTACGACCGCCGTGGTTGCGCCGGTATCGGACACGTAGTGACGCAACTCGTTGGTGCGATTCATGGGATTGACAGGAACGACGACCGCGTTCGCCCGCAAGATGCCGTAGTAGGCAAGAATAAACTGTGGGCTGTTCTGCAGGTAGAGCAACACGCGGTCGCCTTGTTTTACCTTGCACTCCTGCTGCAGAAAACCGGCAATGCGCTCGGTCTCATCGCGGAATTCCGCAAAGGTGATTGGCGTATCGTAAAACAGGATGTATGGTTTATCGGGGAAACGTGTCGCAGACACTTCCACGTTATAGTAAAGATTGGTCTGCGGCACCGTCAGGTGTTTCGGCAGGGTGCCTGGCCAGAATGCCAGATGGCGGTCGGACATGGTTTTCTTCAATAAACAGTTAATGCGGCGTGATGCCGCATGGCGGGGTTCGGCGAGATCGGTTCCACTTACACTGCACTGATGCCGCCATCCACAGCAATGGCCTGGCCGGTGATATGGCGCGACGCTTCCGAGGCGAGAAATACGACAATGCCTTTCAGGTCTTCGTCACCGCCGATACGATGCAGGGGCGCTCGTGCAATGACGGACTCCGCAACCTTCTCCAGCAAGCCAGCCGACATCTTGGACGGGAAAAAGCCGGGACAGATCGCATTCACATTGATATTGTACTTTCCCCATTCGGACGCGAGGGAGCGAGTGAAGTTGACGACGGCGCCTTTTGATGTGTGGTACGCGATCGTGTTGACGTTGACGGCGCTTCCACGTAATCCAGCGACAGAAGCGATGTTGAGTATCTTGCCGGACTTTCTTGGGATCATGCTGCGCTTTGCGACTTCACGTGCCACAAAGAACAAGGAATCGACATTCAGCCCCAACACCTTGCGCCAGGCTTCGTCGGGGTACTCTTCAGCAGGTGCACTCCAGGTTGCGCCAGCGTTGTTTACCAGGATGTCGATGGCGCCAAAGCGCTGCATGACCTGATCCACCATGCCGGGAATCTGACTGGTGTTAGACAAGTCGTTGACGACAGTCAGCACTTCATATCCCATCTGTTCAAGATGGGTCCTTGCCTCGGACAATTCATCCGCTTTGCGCGCAGTTAGGGCGAGCTTGCACCCCATTTCACCGAGCGCCTCAGCCATTTGCAATCCCAGTCCGCGAGAACCACCGGTAATCAATGCGATACGACCTTCGAGGCTGAATAACTGCTTGACGCTCATTATGTGTCTCCTGGGTAATTTGCAAAACGCATCCTGTGTTGAACATGGCGGTGCAACTGCGCACTGGCTGTGTTGTCACCGCCCGTTCTTATGCACCTTGCGGGCTAAGCAAGTCAGGAACTACAGCAGAGGACTGTCGCTTCATGTTGTTCTGCATAGCGAAACAGAGTTCTGCTCTTATTTATCGTAACAGTCCAACTGTGGGCTGTAAAGTAGGCCAGTTGATCGTTTAACTTACACGCAGGAATGCCTAACATTTACTGGAGAAGAAGCCGGTTCTTTTCACGACTAAACATGATCGATCGGTTTAGATTTTTCCCTTCCGACCAGTTCGTCCCAATTGTCATGGCGTTCACGGCGCTCCTGCCTGTAGTTGGTGATCTCAAGGCGCAAGCCATCCGGATCTGAGAAAAATGTCGCCCAATAATCAGGCGCATATTCCGGAAAGTGTTTTGCCGGAGGTGCGTCGACTCCAGCTTCCTTCAGCGCTTTAGCCGCATTGATCACATCGTCGATCGAATTAACACGAAGACAAAGATGGTGCAAACCGGGAGCGTAGTTATCATGTTCTCGTGCGGTCCGCGCCGGGCGCAGCACATAACCGAAATGGCGATTGAAATATTGAATGTGCGGATCACCTTCCAGCGTGAACGAGTTTTTATGAAATCCCAACGTCGTCATTGCCCGGTCGTAAAACAGCTCCGAGCGCCGCAAATCGGAAACAGCGATGTAGATATGGTCTAGTCCGGCAACCTCGAACATGGGAATCCCTCCTTAAGAATTGGCAAGCCATGATATCGTGATGGCCGACACAGTTTCCGGATGAATCTTCCATTCAAGCCGGCCCCTGGAGCGAGGCCAGAAGAGGCGTGATGATCTGCGCCAGGTCGAGCGCCATGACTCGGTACACCTCCGCTGTCGGATGCACTCCATCTGGAATAGTGGTACTCCCCTTTTCCCGTAGCAAACGCTGCACGAGACGGTGCGCATCAGATAGCGGTAGCTGCAACTCATGGGCTACTTCACGGATGACGCGTGCGCTGGTTGCCACGCCGCGATCGAGCTCGGTACCAGTAATCGTAGGGCTTGGTGTCTGCAGTACGACTATCTTGCCTGCATGCAGAGCGGTGATCGCCAGCTCTTGTAGTGCCTGCTTGAAGTCCGCCGGCGATTCCCCGTTGTACGGCTCGTTAATGCCACGGTTCAGTACGATGATGGATGCCCGGCTATCCCGCATCTGGCGGCGCCACGGTTGCATATGTTTGCCGTCATTGCCAGTAAGCAATTGACGCGCAGTCGTTGCCGGAACACCCTCATTGACAACGCAAGTGTGAGGCAGCAGCCGTTGCAAAAAAGCGGGAATATTTTCTCCATCGGGCAAACCCCAGCCGGTCATGGTTGATTCACCATAGGCGGCGATAACGATTTCCCGAGATGCAAAGGACTCCGCACCATGGTCGCGAAGTCCTTCGTCGTGCGGTATTTCCGGAATCACAGAATGCGGTTAAACCACAGCATTGACAGCATCGCTGACAGTAGCGCAAAGAATGCGGCGACCGCTGCAAACAGCGCCGTGATTTCGGTTTCCTTGCGCTCCAGGGTCAGCTTGGAATTGAGCACCTTGTACACCTTGGCCAAGTCGTCCGCGGTACCGGCATAGAAATATTCGGCTCCTGTCGACGCAGCGATTTTTTTAAGCGAGTCTTCATCAAGCCGCACATGCATGGACCATCCTTCGCCCGCAACGACTTCTCCTTCGGTGGTACCAATACCCACTGTGAACACACGGACTCCGCGCTCAGCGGCCATCATGGAAGATTCAATCGGGTCCGGACCTGTGGTGGTCTGGCCATCGGTCAACAGAATGATTGCCGCCGACATGTACGACCCTGGTTGCACGGGTTTGAAGTCAGCGCGCTTTTCCTTTGGCCTTTCACCAATGGCACGTGCTTCACTGTTGTCTCTTTCTGCAGGGCGTGGATCGGACGAGTTGAGATTGAACTCGATCTCGGGAAAAATGGCCTTCAACGATACCAGGATTCCACTGCCTATCGCGGTAGCACGTTGCAACTGGATACGATCAATCGCGGCAAGAATGTCTTGCCGGTTTTCCGTTGGCGGTTGGGTCAGTGCCGCAGTGCCTGCGAAGGTGACGACCCCTACGCGCGTATTGCGTGGCTGCTGCTCGACGAATCCCTGTACTGCCGCTTGCGCCGCTGCAATACGCGTTGGCTTCACATCGCTTGCGCGCATGCTGCCCGACACGTCGATGGCAAGAATGACGGTCTCATATTGCGACGGCAAGGTGACGAGCGCCGCCGGACGCGCGACGGCCAGCAACATTACCGTCAAGGCGATCAAAAATAGCAAGGGCGGCAAATGGCGACGGAACTGCTGCGAGCGTCCCATTGCTTCCTTGACAGTCGTGAGCCCGGCATAGCGGACCGCATGCTTTTTTTTCCTGCGCAGCATCAGCCAGTACGTCAATACGAGTAGCGGCACACATAACAGGAACCATAGGAAACCAGGCCAGATAAAAGTCATCTTCGCCCCATATGCATTGGCAACGAGCCTCCCGCCATCAGGCGGCTACGGCCCTTGCGCAGTTCGGAAAATCGGACCAGCGCGTCCACTACCATGTCTTCAGTCGACAGTTCAAGTACGTCGACACCGGCATTGGCAAATGCTTCGTGCAAAGCGTCCTCGCGCCGCGTCACGGCAGCGCTGAAGCGCGAGCGGAAAGCGTGATCGTGCGTATCCACCAGTAATTGTTCCTCGGTCTCAGAATCCTGCATGGTCAGCAGACCAAGATCGGGCAACTCCATTTCGAGAGGATCGTACAGGCGCATGGCAAGTACGTCATGCCGCTGCGTTAACAGCGCCATGGCTTTTTCCCAGCCAGGCTGGGAGATGAAGTCGGAAATCACAAACACGAGCGATCGTCTTTTCATGACTTGCGCCGATGTCTTCAGTAAATCCTCCAGCCGTGTCGCTCCGGAATGCACCAGCCGTTCGCGTGCCATCATCCTGTGAAGGATCTGCAATACATGGCGCCTGCCGCTGCCGGATGGAATCACCGTGTCGACGCTGCCTCCATAAAACAGGGCTCCAACACGGTTGCCGTGCCGGGTTAACATGCTCGACAGCAAGCCAACCACTTCAGCCGCCTGCGAACGCTTGGTCACTTCTTGCGATCCGAAATCCTCGGACGCACTCAGATCGAGCAAAAACCAGGCGGTGACATCCCGTTCTTCATAATACTCGCGCACGTAAGGAGTCTGCATGCGTGCGGTAACGTTCCAGTCGATATGTCGTACATCGTCTTCATAATGGTATTCGCGCAGGTCGGCCAGATCCATGCCGAGCCCACGAAACAGGGTGTGGTAATCCCCATGCAGCATCCCATCGAGCTGACGTAGCACCGTCAGTTCGATGCGGCGGAGAACGGCTTCAGGCGTTGGCGTCAACTCGGACATGGGTTTCAAGCATCCTTTCAGGAGCGGGTATGTGTTTCATGATGCGATGGATAATGTGATCAGGCGTGATCGCGTCCGCCAGCGCTTCATAGGAGAGCGCAAGCCGATGACGCAAGACATCCGGGACCAGGTCGCTGACGTCTTCAGGTCGCACATGATTGCGGCCGCGCAAGAGTGCGAGTGCGCGTGCACCTTCAACCAAGTGAATCGATGCACGCGGGCTGGCGCCGCATGTCAGGTAATGCGCGAGATTAGGCACGTTGTAGCGGTCCGGATCACGTGTGGCCGCGACCAGGCGTACGGCATAGTGCACCAGCGAAGGATCCACATAGCATTCGCTGCATTGCTGCTGCAGGCGTGCCAATTGCTCAGTACTGGTGACTGCTGCAATGTCGGAGGCGGGGCCGGTCACGCGATTCACGATGACAAATTCTTCTTCCTCGGTGGGGTAGTTGACCAGCACTTTCATCATGAAGCGGTCGACCTGTGCCTCCGGGAGTGGATAAGTACCTTCTGTTTCGATCGGATTCTGTGTTGCCATGACCAGGAAAGGCATCGGCACCTTATGCGTATCGCCGGCGATCGTTACCTGACATTCCTGCATGACTTCCAGCAACGCGCTCTGTACCTTGGCCGGCGCGCGGTTGATCTCGTCGGCAAGGATCAGGTTGGCAAAAACCGGTCCGAGCGACGTCGTGAATTCGCCGGATTTCTGGTTGTAGATGCGGGTGCCGATCAGGTCCGCAGGCACCAGGTCCGGAGTGAACTGAATACGCTTGAAACTTCCCTGTATGGTGCGCGCCAGCGTTTTGACAGTCAGCGTCTTGGCTAGTCCCGGCACGCCTTCCACCAGCAAATGGCCGCGCGCAAGAATCGCCACCAGCACCCGTTCCAGGAAATGATCCTGGCCGACCACAATGCGTTTGACCTCGTAGAGCACCTGCTCCATCTGGCGTGATACTTCGGTACTGACCTTGTCTCTGTCTTCCATGGGCTCCTGCCTGTTCAATATGAATGCTTCGTTACGGTTTCAGAATGGTGCTTCACCTGCAGCGGCCGCGGCGGTTTCAATCGGGACTGCGAAACCGATCCCGATAAACGACCCTTGTGGGTTCGGGCTCAGGATTGCGGTAACAATGCCGACCACCTCGCCATTCATGGTAATCAGCGGACCACCGGAGTTGCCCGGATTGGCCGCCGCATCGAACTGAATCAGGTTGGCAAGCATCCGTTTGTCGTCTTCGGAGTGATAGCTGCGCTTGAGGCCCGACACGATGCCGGACGAAGCGGACGGACCGATGTTAAATGGAAATCCCACTGCGACCACCTTGTCGCCCACGGCAAGTCCTTGTGTCGAACGTAAGGTTGCAGGAATTAAATCGTCAGGTATGGTGGTGGCCTGCAATACTGCAAGATCGTTTTCAGGTTGCCTTTGTAAAATCACTGCGTCGGACTTGGTACCGTCAGCAAAGTCAATCTGAATTTTATTATCCCCTTCCACCACGTGCAGATTGGTCAGGATGATGCCGCGATCAACGATAACGACACCTGTACCTACGCCCAGGGCTTTAGCCGGCGTCGTCTCCTTTTGATTTTGATTTCCGCCAACTTGCGTGACACGCACCACAGAGGGGCGTATGCGTGCAAAGGCTTTTGCTTCCGGTGACGGCAGGACGTTCCGGTCCAGCGTGTGCATGACGGCAGCGTCGATGTCTTTCTGTGTCAGCTTCCGCTCGACCGGACGCAATTCGGTGTACCCGTAAAACAGCATGGCGCTTAGCAAAACGGAGGTGAATATCAATAACAGCCTCTCATGTCTGCTCGCTAGCATGCGGATTCTGTTAAAACGACGCGGGCGCGTTGCCGAACTGGAAGCGGCGGAAGCCTTAGCGGAAACATGCGGACCTGCCTGGTCCGATGGCGGAACAGCTTGTGAACGCGATTGTGATGCAGGACGGCCCGGTGCGGCGGACGCGGTCGTATCGACGCGACGAGCCCGGGATGACTTGCTGTAAAGGGGATTCTTTTTCATCTGGTGCCCATCACCTGCGGCCACCTTCTCCTGGACTGGCATGTCGCACGCCACGACGGCGGACAACAGCAGACTGTGTGTAACCGTGTTTTGTAGACGCCGCCACGGGAAATTTGTTTCGTCGTGTCGGTACTTGTAACGAATTTATACCGGCGAAAAACACATCATTTGTCTCAGCGCAAAAGAACCGGCCGGATACATATCGAACTAAGCCGATTGCGGAATCGATGCCATATGGAATCGAGAGGTATCGACCAACGCGAAAGCACTCCGCCACCTGCAAGCCGCGGCATCCCATGTAACAATAAGCCCGGCGAACATAGCGAGTCATATAAATCAATTGGAGACGGATCATGCAAGAGTGGAATAATTTTTATATCAACGGCAAATGGATTGCCCCGTCCGGCAAGGGCAAAATCGACGTCATCAATGCATCGACCGAAGAGGTTATGGCGACCATTCCGGAAGGCGACGAGCACGACGCCGATGCAGCAGTCACCGCGGCTCGGGCCGCGTTCGATCACTGGAGCAATACGCCGCCTGCTGAACGCGGCGCCTTGCTGAAAAAAGTGCAGGAAGGCATGAAGGCGCGTAGCGATGAACTTGCGAAAGTGATTGCCGCGGAAGTTGGCATGCCGCTCAAGTTAGCCGGACTGATACAGGTTGGATCGCCGATTGCGAACTTCGGTTATTACGCCAAAATGGCAAGTGAATTTCAATGGTCAGAGGTCACCGGCAATTCGCGCGTGGTACGTGAACCAGTCGGGGTAGTGGCTTGCATTACACCCTGGAACTATCCTCTCCATCAGATTGCAGCGAAAGTAGCCGCAGCCCTGGCAGCAGGGTGCACCGTGGTTCTCAAGCCCTCGGAAGTCGCGCCAGTGAATGCATTCATCCTGGCCGAAGTTATTGACGCTGCAGGCTTACCGCCCGGCGTCTTCAATTTGATTAGCGGAACCGGCCCGGTCGCGGGTGAAGCCCTGGTCCGCCACCCGGACGTCGACATGGTGTCGTTCACCGGGTCAACGCGTGCCGGCAAACGTATTTCCGAGGTTGCGGCAGCCACCGTCAAGCGCGTCGCGCTGGAACTCGGCGGGAAATCCGCCTCCGTGATCCTCGATGATGCGGACCTCCCCGCGGCAGTGAAAGGAACCATCAATGCCTGCTTCCTTAATAGCGGCCAGACTTGCTCGGCCCACACGCGCATGCTGGTGCCGGAATCGCGGTATGAAGAAGTGGCAAAGCTTGCTGTGGAAACGGCATCGGCGTTTTCCATTGGCGACCCGTTTGGCGGCAGCGCAAAACTGGGGCCGCTGATTTCCGAAGCGCAGCGCGAACGCGTACGCAATTACATTCGCAAGGGAATGGAAGAGGGAGCGGAACTGTTATGCGGCGGCCCCGATGCACCGGAGGAGCTACCGAAGGGATATTACGTCAAGCCTACCGTATTCGGCCGCGTGAAACCGGACAGTACGATCGCACAGGAGGAAATCTTTGGACCGGTCTTGTCGATCATTACCTACCGCGACGAAGAAGAGGCGGTACGTATCGCCAATGGAACGCCATACGGCCTGGCTGGGGGCGTATGGGCGGGTTCGGACGAGCGCGCGCAGCAACTGGCAAAGCGTTTACGTACCGGCCAGATCGACATCAACGGTGGCGGCTTTAACCTGTTCGCTCCTTTTGGCGGGTACAAGCAGTCCGGACGCGGACGTGAAATGGGGCCGTATGGAATGGAAGAATTCCTGGAGTACAAATCGTTGCAGTTCAAGCCTAACGCACCGGCCTTGGCGCCGACTGCGCCTTACTGAAATGGTAAGCGGTGCGCATCATTTGCATCGATGCACGCCGCAATTCGTCATTTCCCGGCGTTGAGGGCTGACAGTGAAGGCCCGGCGGATCGCCGTGGCCTCACTTCGGCGACATTACAGTATCCCGGTGACCGGAATCGTTATACGGATCCGAAGCCCGCCAGTCGGATTGTTCGAGAGCTTCATGAGCCCATGATGGCGTCGTACGATACGGTCCACAATCGCGAGCCCAAGCCCGGCACCGTTGGCTTGCCCGCGCGCGGTGTCAAGTCGGGTAAACGGGCGCAGCAGCCTTTCCATTTCCTCTTCGGGCACTCCCGGCCCACGGTCAGCGATTTCGATGACCGCCATGCTTGCCTGAGCCTTGCAGGCGATGTCAATGCACGTCTGGTCGCTCTCCGGTGTCTTGCCGTAGCGCCGGGCATTTTCGATCAGGTTGTTGACGACCCGGCGCAGGTCAGTCACGTTGCCGAAAACATTAACGTCATCGGCAATGCTGGATGTCACCTTCACGTCGGGTAGCCGTTCGGCTTCATGTGCGCAATCACGAAGGAGCGCGCTCAGGTCCACGCTTGCGACGGGAGACTTGTCGGTGGGCTTCGCATACTCAAGAAACTGGCCAATGATTTCGTCCATCTGCGCGAGATCCGACTGCATGCCCTGGCGTGCGTCATCAGGCAACTTTGCCATTTCCACTTCGAGCTGCATGCGCGCCAGCGGTGTACGGAGATCATGCGAAATACCCGCCAGGATGACCGCGCGATCCGATTCGACACGGTCGAGATCGGCGACCATCTGATTGAAGCTGCGATTGGCCTCGCGGATTTCCGCCGGACCTTTCTCGGGGAGGGGTTGCGGCTTCTGTCCTTTGGCAATATAGCGCGTTGCGGTGGTGATACGCGCCAGTGGCTGGTTGATCAGCCTCGAGATGAATACCGCACCAAAGAGCGACAGCACCAGCGTCGTGGTGGCCAATCCGAGCCACTGGGTGCTCGACACGCCTTCGATGCGCTCCCGGTCCAGGCGCAGCCAGTATTCATCCTCGTCGATCTTGAAGCTCACCCAGAAGCCGGCAACATCGTTGACGCTGCCGGCAAATTTAGTGTCCTTGCCCAATCTCGCCTTGACACTTTCTTCCAGCACCGGCATCAGGCCGCTATCAGGCGGCGGCTTGACCACGTCAGTTTTTTCCAGCGGGTAAATACGGATGCCTTCGTTACTGGCGAGGTCAAATAGCAATTCGCGACGCAAGTCCGGGGCAGAATGGGTCAGGGCGGCGCGGGTGATCGTTACGATGGAGATCACCTGCGCCGCCATTTGCTGAGCACGTGGCGTGCGTTCGACAATACGAAAGCTCGCCACCCAGGCCATGATGCTGACGGCGATCAGGAAAGCGAGCAGGAAGAAGGTACGCCAGAACAGGCCGCTTCCAAGCCAGTTAAGGCGGTTTCCGATGAGGGGGATCAAGATCGGACGTTAGCGGGGTTGGCCTTCGGGAATGAAGACGTAACCCAGCCCCCAGACTGTCTGGATATAGATGGGATTGGAAGGATCGGGTTCGATCAGCTTGCGCAGGCGTGAAATCTGTACGTCCAGGCTGCGGTCGAAGACCTCATATTCGCGGCCACGGGCCAGTTCCATCAACTTCTCCCGTGACAGCGGCTGGCGAGCATGGCGTGCAAACACCTTGAGCACGGAGAACTCGCCGGTCGTCAGCGAAATGGATTCGCCATTCTTCTTCAGCGTACGCGTGCCCAGGTCGAGGATGAAATCGCCGAACGTAAAGGTCTGCGGTGTTTCGGACGGCGCACCGGGAATCTCGTCCGGTCCCTTGCGGCGCAGGACGGCATTGATGCGGGCCACCAGCTCGCGCGGATTGAATGGCTTGGGCAGATAGTCGTCGGCGCCCATCTCGAGTCCGACGATGCGGTCGACGTCTTCGCCTTTCGCAGTCAGCATGATAATCGGTGTCTGGTCTCCGGCACCACGCAGGCGGCGGCAGATCGAAAGTCCGTCTTCGCCGGGCAGCATCAGGTCGAGGACCAGAAGGTCGTAGCGTTCGCGGATCCACAGCTTGTTCATCGCCTGGGCATTTTCCGCCGTGACGACATTAAAGCCCTGCTCGGCGAGATAGCGTCGCAGCAGGTCTCGCAAACGCAGGTCGTCATCGACCACAAGTATCTTGCCTTGATGGCCGTTGGGCGTATGCCCGGGCGGATTCGTTGTCAGATTTGTCGTATTCATGGCGCTATGGTAACGTCAGAAAAAAAAGCGGGAATATGTCTGGCGCAAACCATTACAAAGTGTTACAAACTTTACCTTACATGGATTATCGCGCCGCACAAACAAGCATACACTGGGTTCATGGTTGCTAGCAGTGTATCCCGGATTGCGGGGTAACTTCTGCCAGTAACGATGACTAATCGGTTATCGACAATGCGACTCAAACTCCTTGGCACATTTCTTCTGTTGGCGCTCGGCGCGGCGATCGCAATCGCTTCGCCCTCTGACGGTTGGCGCTCGGGACGCGAGATCGTGCGGGCTTTTCAAGTGCAGGGCGTAGCGCAAGAGCGCGGTGACTTCCGTCATCAGCGGGAGCAGGCTCAGCCCGATCGACGCCGGAGCCGGGACATCGTCGGCCAGGATAGCAGCGGCTACGGCGGTCCTGCAGAAGGACGCACCGGTGAGGCCGCCGAAAACGCTCGCCGGCAGGGCAGGCTTAGTGCTGACGAGCGGCGCGCGCTGCGCCGTCAGATTGACGAAGTTGGTCACGATATTTACGGCCCGAAGCGCTAAGGCAAAATTTTTCGGTGTGGTCCAACCTGGTACACGCAGAGCCTGCAATCCATCTGTCTGAATCACTTCAATTTTCTCCCGGAGACCTGAATCGCAGAACGGCGGTTGCTGCGATTTCTCATGCAATCCGCCCTGACGGTCGCAACGTCAAAACAGCTGGCATTCTTGAATAATTGTTTTACCTGCATATCGTGTTCGGCCGCTTCGCGAAATCAGACAATTTCTTTAGTTGCTCCAGGTGCCGGATTCAAGCTTTGTTGCGGCGTCGAGCCGCGATGTCGGCAGTCAGCTTTCCAAGTTGCTTATAAAGCTCGCCATGTCGTTCGTCCCATGCATTGACGCTCCGATATTGCCTGACGGCTGTGGCAATGTCTCCGCGTGCGATCGGGCCGGTGAGCGCTTGCGTCGTGCCGAGCCGAAATACCCCGTCGACCGTGCCGCGTACCAGGGGCTCCATCAATTGCAACGCCGTCTCTTCCGCGATGCCGGCTTTCACATATGCCTGTACGGCAACGTCGAGCACAGTGACCAGGTAATTTGACGCAAATACCGCCGCGGCGTGATAGAGCGTTTTGAATTCTGGGTCGACATGAACAATTTTTGCGCCAATGGAAGTAAACGCCGCATTGAGAAGCTCCAGCGCCACCATATCCCCTTCGGCACCGCAATAGGTTCCCGTAAAGCTTTGCACAACTTCTGCCGGATCGGCAAAACTGCGAATGGGGTGCACGCTGGCAACCAACGCGCCGCATGCCGAGGCTGCCGCAAGGGCAGAGGAGGAAAGGGCCCCGCTGCAGTGAAAAACAATATCGCCGTGTCGCAAGAGGCCACTGGCGGCCAGGCTTTCGCAAGCGGCTGCAATGTCGTCATCGGGCGTCCCGATCAGCCATACGTCTGCGGGCTGCAATGCATTTAAATGGGCAATCGGCACGCCGCCATGCATGAAGCCTGTCGCCAGGGCGGCACTGTGATGGCTGCGGTTGAGCACTTGGCCAATCGTGAATGCGCCACAGTCATTCCATAGCCGGCCTAGGGTCATGCCCAGCTTGCCGCAGCCGATGATATTCATGGTAGGTAAGATATGCATCACAAGGCCCTTTCACTTCCATTGGCCATCACGCGCCGAACTGCGGACCAATCCGTTTCCAGCAGTGAATAGCAATTCAGGTTATGGAAACGGTTATCCCAATAAGCCTGCTCGCGATGAATGCCCTCAAAGCGAAAACCCAGCCTTGTCGCCAGTCCGATCGATGACGCATTGTCCGGATGTGTTTCCGCCTGAACCCGGTGCAGACGCATCATGCTAAAGCCGTAGTCCAGCACGGCGGTAAGCGCTTCACGCATATATCCCTGCCGCTGGCAGTCGCGGGCGATCTCATAGCCAATGACACAATTGCGCCAGCTTCGATTCCAGCGGAACAGCCCGCAGGTGCCGATCAGGCGCCGGTCCTCGACGCGTTCGAGAGCCCAGCGGAAACCGGTGCCGGCGTCGAACCAGCCAGCAAACAGTTCCGCCAGTTGCGCTGCTTCGGCCGGATCCTTGACCGGATCGACACCATACCAGCGCATCCATTCCTGGTCCGAGTGAATCGTGAAGAGTGCGTGAGCGTCTGCCGGCGATATCTGCCGCAGCCGCAGGCGGTCAGTCAGCAATTCAGGAAAGAGTGTCAGCATGCGCACGGTTTCACTCCTGTCATGAATCGAATTTGACTGCAGGGCCAGTCGCCCAGTATTCACCTTCGGTTGGATGTTTGCTGCGCACCGCCATGCCACGTGCCTCGAATAGCGGATGCGACAAGGCCTCGTCGGTACGGAGGACCGGAGTTACGCAACAGTCAGACTTGCTGAAACGTTCGGTCCAGGTGGCGAGCGTTTCCTGAGAAAAGATGGCATCCAGTTCCTTGCGCACAGCCAGCGCATCAGTGCCGCCAACTTCCTGTCCAAGACTCCAGTGGCGCGACTTGAGATCCGGGCGGCCAAGTACCTCGCAGCAGCCTTCCCAGAATTTCAGTTCCAGCGCACCCACCGCCATGAAGCGGCCGTCGCTGGTGCGATAAACGTTATAGCAGGGCACGCCGCCCGTAAGCAGATCCTGGCCTGGATCTGCCGGCTTCCCGAAATTATTCACTGCTACTAAAGGCATGATGTTGTGGGCAAATACCGCATCGGTCATCGACACGTCGACGAATCGTCCAGTCCCGCCGCACTTAACGCCAACCAGTGCAGCTAGAATGCCTTGGACCGCGGCCTGCGCGCCGCCCAGCAAGTCGCCGACCTGGAGATTGCCCAAGGCGGGAGTCCCGTCGCGCCCCACGTTTTGTTCAAGCATGCCAGCGATGCCGATATAGTTGATGTCATGCCCGGCCAACTGCGAAAAGGGGCCGTCTTTGCCATAACCGGAAATTGCACACATGATCAGTCTGGGATTGCGCTCCTTCAGGACATGCCATCCCACACCAAGCTTGTCCATCACGCCGGGCCGAAAGCTTTCGACCACCACGTCGGCAGTAGCGACCATGTCCAGGAACGCTGTCCGGTCCTCTGCATTTTTCAAATCGAGGCGCAAGGATTGCTTACCGCGATTGACCGCGACAAAAAATTGCGACACCTCGTTGCGCACCGGGCCCATGGTGCGCGCGTAGTCACCCATACCCAAGTCTTCAATCTTGATGACTTCCGCACCCATGTCGGCAAGATGCATGGTCGCCATCGGACCCGGCAGCAAGCGCGTTAAGTCCAGAACACGAATCCCGTGCAGGGGCTTGTCAATCGGCTGGGCAGAATGGTGTGCTGGCGACATGTGTCTCTTTCCGTCTTTTGCGGTTCTTTTCCTGGTTTGACCCGATGCCCGTTGTGACGACGCCTATCTTATCGCGTCGCTGAACGGGCGGTATGTTATGCGGATAACTGTTCGAGTGCGTCCTGCTGTTCCAGCCACTCCGTTTCCAGTTGTTCCAGTTCCTTTGCCAGATAGGCTTGGTCAAGGATCAATGCTTTCAATTCTTCCTTCTTCGCATCGTCGTAGATTGACGGATCGGCCAGCTTCGCATCGACTTCCGTCTTGCGCGCATTGAGCTTAGCCATCTGTTCGTCCAGGCGCTTGATGCGCGATTCGATCGGTTTTTTCAGCGAAGACAGGCGCTGCCTTTCCTCTGCTTCCAGGCGCCTGCGCTCTTGCCGGTCTTCGCGGGATTCACGCGATTCAGCGCCAGTGACGCCAGTTTGGATGTTCGCACCGTCCGCCTTGCCCGTTGTCGGCAACGTGACATCGGCCTTGCCCAGCTTGGTCTTGAACAACCAGTCCTTGTAATCGTCGAGGTCGCCGTCGAAAGGCTGCAGCTTGCCATCCGCCACAATCATGAACTCATCGGTGGTGGCCCGCAATAGGTGGCGATCGTGTGATACGAGTACCAGCGTGCCTTCGAATTGCGCAAGCGCCATGGTCAGGGCCTCGCGTGTTTCCAAATCCAAATGGTTGGTTGGTTCGTCGAGCAGCAACAGGTTGGGGCGCTGCCAGACAATCAGCGCCAGCGCCAACCTGGCCTTTTCGCCGCCAGAAAATGGAGCGATCTTGCTGGTCACCATTTCGCCACCAAAATTGAATCCGCCAAGGAAGTTCCGCAACTCCTGTTCACGCGTGGTTGGTGCGATTTTGGCCAGGTGCCATAAGGGTGATTCGTCATGTCGGAGCATTTCGACCTGATGCTGAGCGAAATAACCGATCGACAAGCCTTTGCCAAGGCGCACGTCGCCCTCCAGTTGCTTCAGCTCGCCGGCAATGGTTTTCACCATCGTCGATTTACCAGCACCGTTGACGCCGAGCAGGCCGATGCGCTGACCGGTCTGCAGGGAAAAATTGACCCCCCGCACGATGGGCTTCTCGGTGACCTCGTTGTCGTTCTCGATCCGGTAACCGGCAATGACGTCTTCCATCACCAACAAAGGATTCGGCGCGCTGAGTGGCTCGCGGAACTCAAAGGAGAACTCCGCAGCGGCGCGCAGTGGCGCCACTTCCTCCATCTTTGCCAGCATTTTCATGCGACTTTGCGCCTGCCTTGCCTTGGTGGCTTTCGCCTTGAAGCGGTCGATGAAGGATTGCAGGTGGGCGCGCTGCCGTGACTGCTTTTCGGCGGCAGCCTGAGTCAGCGCCATGTGTGCGGCACGCTGGCGCTCGAAGGAAGAGTAGTTGCCCGAATAGCGCTTAAGCTTGCGCTCATCGATATGAACGATCACATTGACGACGCCATCGAGGAAATCGCGATCGTGCGAAATGATAATGAGCGTGCCTTCGTAGCGCTTGAGCCAGTCTTCCAGCCAGATGATCGCATCAAGGTCAAGGTGGTTGGTCGGTTCGTCAAGTAGCAGCAGTTCGGAAGGACACATCAGCGCCTGGGCCAGATTCAGGCGCATACGCCAGCCGCCGGAAAAACTGGCGACAGGCTGCTGCATCTGATCGATGCTGAAGCCAAGACCAGTCAGCAACTGCTCTGCACGCGAGCGCACGGTGTAGGCGTCAGCGTCGGCGAGCGCTGCGTGCAGCTCACCAATGCGTGTGCCATCGCCATGGCTTTCCGGACCGCTTTCCAGGGCCGCAAGCTCGGCTTCCAGTCGGCGCAAGTCGGCGTCGCCGTCAATTGCGTATTCCAGCGCAGGACGATCCAGTGCAGGGGTTTCCTGCGCGACATAGGCCATGCGCCATTTCGTGGGATAGTCGACTTCGCCGAGATCGGCGTGGAGTTCGCCGCGCAGCATCGCAAACAGGCTGGACTTGCCCGCGCCGTTGGCGCCGATCAGGCCGATCTTGTCGCCCGGGTTCAAGGTCAGGTCGACATCTTCAAGCAGCGGCTTGATGCCTCGTGCGAGGCTGACATGCTGAAAACGTATCATTGCTTCTTCAATTGGTCTGCGGTCAACAGGAATACCATGTCGTCGCCTGCGCTGGTCGATACCCAGGTAAGCTCAAGGTCAGGAAACGCCGCTTCCGCGAAAGCGCGCTCATTACCGATTTCAACGATCAGGACACCGTTCCTGGTTAGCCGCTCCGCCGCGCCAGCGACGATCTTGCGCACCAGATCCATGCCATCGTCTCCGCCTGCCAGCGCAACTTGTGGTTCACGGCGGTACTCTTCCGGCAGCTTGGACATCGAGCCGGCATTGACATAAGGCGGGTTGGTGACGATCAGGTCGTACTTCTTTTTCGGCACGCTGCCATACAAGTCGGACTGAATCAGGCTGATGCGGTCTTCCAGTGCATAGTCGGCGACATTGCGCCGCGCCACTTCCAGCGCATCGGCCGAAATATCTACCGCGTCGACTTGCGCGTTCGGGAATGCATCGGCCAGCATGATCGGCAGACAGCCTGAACCGGTGCACAGTTCGAGAATGCTGGTCACCGATTCCGCGTCCTCAACCCACGGTGAGAATTGTTCCGGAATCAGTTCGGCGATGAATGAGCGCGGCACGATGACGCGCTCGTCGACATAGAAACGATAGTCGCCCAGCCATGCCTCATTGGTCAGATAAGCAGCGGGCACACGTTCACTGGTGCGGCGCTCGATGACTTGCAGCACCTGCGCTGTTTCATTCGGCAACAAGTGAGCATCAAGGAAAGGTTCAAGCTTGTCGAGCGGTAGTTTGAGTGTATGCAAAATCAGATAGGCGGCTTCGTCGAAGGCGTTATTGCTGCCGTGGCCGAAAAACAGATTGCCGGTGTTGAACCGGGTAACGGCGTAACGCAACAGATCGCGAACAGTAGTGAAATTATTGGGTGTCATGAAGAGAGGGTGTTGAAGTGTTCGGTTATCCCGACGCGTATCGGGTATCAAAAACGGGGGCGGCGAAGGTGGGAAAGCGTGCTACAGCAGCAGGTTTTCCAGCGTACGCCGGTAAATGTTTTTCAGTGGATCGATGAAGCGCAGCTCGATGTTCTCGTCGATCTTGTGAATACTTTCGTTGGGTGGTCCAAATTCGATCACCTGCGGACAGATCTGCGCAATGAAACGGCCGTCCGACGTGCCGCCGGTCGTCGACAAATCGGCATCGATGCCGGTCTCGCTCTTGATCGCGCGTGTAATGGCTTCGCTGAGTTCGCCGCGCGGCGTCAGGAAGGGCAGTCCGCTGATGGTCCACTTGATGTCGTAGCCAAAATCGTATTTGTTCAGTATCTCATGTACGCGCGTCTGCAGTCCTTCGATGGTGCTTGCCGTTGAAAAGCGGAAATTGAAATCAACGACAACTTCGCCGGGGATCACATTGCCTGCGCCTGTGCCGCCATGGATATTTGACACCTGCCAAGATGTGGGCAGATAGTACTCATTGCCTTCATCCCATTTTTCGCAGACAAGTTCAGCCAGGGCCGGGGCGGCAAGATGAATCGGATTCTTTGCGAGCTGCGGATAGGCAATATGGCCTTGTACGCCCTTGATGATCAGCCTGCCTGACATCGAGCCGCGCCTGCCGTTCTTGATCACATCGCCCAGCATGTCGCTCGAGGTAGGTTCGCCGATAACGCAATAGTCAAGCTGCTCGCCACGTACCTTGAGCATGTTGCAGACAACGGCTGTGCCGTCGGTCGCCGGCCCTTCTTCATCGCTGGTCAGCAGAAAGGCAATGGAGCCGCGATGCCCGGGATGGGCCTCTACAAATTCTTCGACCGCGACCACCATTGCCGCAATCGACGTCTTCATGTCGGCGGCACCACGCCCGAACAATCTGCCGTCACGTCGTGTCGGCGAGAAGGGGGGCGAAGTCCATTGTTCCACCGGTCCGGTTGGCACGACATCGGTATGTCCCGCAAAGACGATCAGTGGCTGGGCGTTGCCTTTGCGTGCCCAGAGATTGCTGACATTGCCCGACCTGATGGTTTCGCAACGGAAGCTGAGCGGCTCCAGGTGTGAAATCAGACGTTGCTGACAGCCGTTGTCGTCCGGTGTCACGGACGATAATGCAATCAGTTCCTCGGTCAGGGCAAGCGTGCGGCTCATGACTTGGCGAAGTGTTGCTGATAGAGCGAGTCGGAAAAGCCGACATATGCGGACTTGTCGTCGACCAGCACTGGTCGCTTGATCACTGAAGGCGTTTCCAGCATCAGTGCGACAGCACTCCCGGCATCGACGATTGCCGCTTTCCGCTCTTCAGGCAAGCCGCGCCATGTTGTGCCTTTGCGGTTGACCAGCGTTTCCCACGGGACGTGTTTAAGCCAGCCGTGTACGGTATCCGCGTTCAGTCCCGCTTTCTTGAAATCATGAAAGGTATAAGGAACGCCGTTCTGGTCGAGCCAGGTGCGCGCCTTCTTGACGGTGTCGCAATTGGGAATGCCGTAGAGAGTAATTGCCATTGAATTGAAAAAGTTAAAAAGGTAGAGGCTCAGACGTTAAGGGTGAATTCCGTAAAGGTCGGGCCGTCGTCCTTCTTTGGTTCCGGTTCGGGTTCCGGCGCCTTGCCTTGGGCGTTATTGATCAGCCAATAGAGATTGGTCGCGGAGTCCGCATTGGCCAGCGCCTCTTCCTGTGTAATTACATCGTCCTGGATCAACTGCATCAGTGCCTGCTCAAAAGTCTGCGATCCCGGCGACATGCTTTTTTCGATCGCTTCCTTGATCTGGCTGATGTCGCCCTGTTCGATCAGCTCGGCGATATGGCGCGTATTGAGCAGCACTTCGACCGCCGCGCGGCGGCCGCCATCCTTGGCGAGCACAAGTCGCTGGGACACTACCGCCTTGATCGTGGCTGCAAGATCCGGTAGCAGCGAAGGACGGTTTTCCAGCGGGTAGAAATTGATGATGCGCGTCAGCGCCTGATAGCTGTTGTTTGCATGCAGGGTGGCGACGACAAGGTGGCCTGACTGCGCATAGGCAAGCGCCGCAGCCATGGTTTCCTTGTCACGGATTTCGCCGATCAGGATGCAGTCGGGTGCCTGCCGCAGCGCATTCTTCAATGCGACTTTCAGGCTTTCGGCATCGGTGCCGATCTCGCGCTGGTTGACGATGGATTTCTTGTTGGTGAACAGGAATTCGATCGGGTCTTCCAGCGTCAGGATATGGCCGGTCTTCTGGATGTTGCGGTGATCCAGCATCGCCGCGATGGTGGTTGATTTTCCGGAACCTGTCGCCCCTACCACCAGGATCAAGCCGCGCTTTTCCATGATGATGTCGGCCAGGACCGGAGGGACACTCAGGTCCGAAAGGCGCGGGATATCGCCCGGAATGTAACGGAATACCGCGGAGATGGTGCCGCGCTGCCGAAATGCGGAGAGACGGAAACTTCCCAGCCCGGAAACGGGAATACCCATATTGAGTTCGTTATGGGTTTCCAGTTCCTGCAATTGCGCAGTGGAGATGACTTCTGCAAGCAGCGACTTGATTGTCGCGTTGTCCATCTTCTGCTGATTGACCGGAAGAAGATGTCCATTGATCTTGATATGGATTGGCGAATTGACCGTGATGAACAGGTCCGATGCCTTTTTGTCCTTCATTAACTGGAACAAGCGATCCATCGCCATGTCGGCCTCCGTGCGTGTTGTGCGGAATTTGCGGGACAGGTGGCCCTGCCCGCTGGTAAAGCGTTGAATCCGGTATGGCCGTCCGCGTTGCGGTTAGCCTGGCTTTGCGAGGGCGGGGCGCGCCAACATGACGCCCCGCTTCCGCGGTAAAACGATCAGGCCATCAGGCCATCAGGCCATCAGGCCATCAGGCCATCAGGCCATCAGGCCATCAGGCTTCGCGCAGCAGTTCATTGATCCCGGTCTTGGCACGGGTCTTCGCATCCACGCGCTTGACGATAACGGCACAGTACAGGCTGTACTTGCCATCAGCGGATGGCAGGCTGCCCGACACGACGACCGAGCCGGATGGAATGCGGCCATAGCTGACTTCGCCGGTGGCGCGATCGTAAATCTTGGTCGACTGCCCGATGTAGACGCCCATCGAAATCACGGAATTTTCTTCGACGATCACGCCTTCGACGATTTCCGAACGCGCGCCGATGAAGCAGTTGTCTTCAATGATGGTCGGGTTGGCCTGCATTGGCTCAAGCACACCACCAATGCCAACGCCGCCCGACAAGTGGACGTTCTTGCCGATCTGTGCGCAGGAGCCGACAGTAGCCCAGGTATCGACCATGGTGCCTTCATCGACATAGGCGCCGATGTTGACGTAGGAAGGCATCAGCACAACATTCTTGCCAATGAAGCTGCCACGGCGTGCCACTGCCGGCGGAACTACCCGGAAGCCGCCTTTGGCGAAATCTTCAGCGGTGTAGTTGGCAAACTTGGTCGGAACCTTGTCATAGAACTGCATGTCGCCGCCGGCCGGCATCGGCACATTGTCTTCGAGGCGGAAGGACAGCAGGACGGCTTTCTTGACCCATTGGTTGACGACCCAGTTGCCGCTGTCTTTTTGAGCGACGCGAAGGGTACCCTGATTCAGCTGTTCAAGCACATGCGCCACGGCATCGCGGACTTCGGCAGGAGCGGATTTCGGCGAAAAGTCGGCGCGGTTTTCCCATGCCTGGTCGATGATCTGTTGGAGTTGTTGAGTCATTTGGATCGCTTTTTTCGTAAGTGAATCAGGAAATCAGGAAAGTTTCTGGGTAAATTCGACAATGCGGCGCGCCGCTTCCAGGCACTCCGACACTTCAGCCACCAGTGCCATGCGAACCCGGTTCTGTCCGGGGTTGATGCCGTGGGCATCGCGCGCAAGATAACTGCCGGGCAACACGGTCACATTATATTCGGCATGCAGACGCTTCGCGAACTCGGTATCGGACAGCTTGGGCACCTTGGCCCACAGGTAAAAGCCGGCGTCCGGCAGTTGTACGTCGAGCACTTCTTGCAGCAGCGGCGTGACATCATTGAACTTGGCGATGTACTTGGCACGGTTTTCCGCCACATGTTGTTCATCATTCCATGCTGCAATCGACGCAGACTGAATCGATGGACTCATCGCGCTGCCATGATAGGTGCGATAGAGAAGGAATTTTTTCATGATCTCGGCATCGCCGGCAACAAAGCCGGAACGCATGCCGGGCACGTTCGAACGCTTGGAGAGGCTGGAAAAAGCGATCAGGCGGCGGAAATCGCTACGTCCGAGCTGGTGCGCCGCTTCGAGGCCACCCAGCGGCGCAACCGACTTGAAGTAAATCTCGGAATAGCATTCGTCGGCGGCAATCACAAAACCATAACGATCCGACAACGCGAACAATTCCTTCCAGTCTTCCAGCGTCAGTACCGCGCCGGTCGGGTTGCCGGGGGAACATAGATACAGTAACTGCACCCGTTCCCATACGTCGGCCGGGACACTCCGGTAATCGGGCGCAAAGTTGCGCGCCGGGTCGGAATTGACAAAGTAGGGCTCCGCGCCGGCGAGGTAGGCCGCGCCTTCGTAGATCTGGTAGAACGGATTGGGGCACATCACCAGCGCACCGGGACGCGGATCAATGATGGTCTGCGCCAGCGCGAACAATGCTTCGCGAGAACCGTTGACCGGCAATACCTGTGTGGCGGCATCGACCTTCGGCAGTCCATAGCGGCGTTCCAGCCAGCCGGCGATGGCGGCACGCAAGCCCTCGGCGCCAGTGGTCGACGGATAGCTTGCCAATCCGCTAAGATTGTCCGCCAGTGCATTCTGGATGAACGCAGGCGTCGGATGCTTGGGCTCGCCGATGCCTAGGCTGATCGGAGAATAATCGGGATTCGGCTGGATGCCCGCAAAAAGCTCGCGCAGCTTTTCGAAAGGATAAGGTTGTAATTTGGTTAAGAGCGGGTTCACGTGGGAGAGCTCGGCAAAAGATAGGGAATGCTAAAAGAAACAACGCGGCATTATACCGTCCGCCGTGTACTGCGCGTCCGCCACACCGGATGGAAAATGATGTTCTGCGGACTTGAAATGATATGATAAGGCCCTTTCACGGGGGCTAACTCCGTTCTAGTTTAACTCGTCTGGAACAGTCGACAACGTGCGCCTAACTTCTCTTAAATTATCAGGATTCAAGTCCTTCGTGGATCCCACCAACTTCCAGGTTCCCGGTCAGTTGGTCGGTGTCGTCGGCCCGAACGGTTGCGGCAAGTCCAATATTATGGACGCGGTACGCTGGGTGTTGGGCGAGTCCAAGGCCTCCGAACTGCGTGGCGAATCGATGCAGGACGTCATTTTCAACGGATCGACCAACCGCAAGCCGGCCGGTCGCGCATCCGTGGAACTCGTATTCGACAACAGCGACGGCCGTGCTGCCGGGCAATGGAGTCAGTATGCGGAAATCGCCGTCAAGCGCACACTGACCCGCGACGGCACCTCGACCTATTACATCAATAACCAGGCAGTGCGCCGCCGCGACATCCAGGATATCTTCCTCGGCACCGGCCTTGGACCGCGCGCGTACGCGATCATCGGCCAGGGCATGATTTCGCGGATCATTGAAGCGCGCCCCGAAGACCTGCGCATCTTTCTTGAGGAAGCGGCCGGCGTGTCGAAGTACAAGGAACGCCGTCGTGAAACCGAAAACCGCCTGCAGGACACACGCGAAAACCTGACTCGTGTCGAAGACATCCTGCGCGAACTGAACACCAACCTCGAAAAACTTGAGTCACAGGCGGCAGTCGCCCAAAGGTTCCGCGAATTGCAAGCCGACCAGGACGAGAAGCAAAAGCTTCTCTGGCTGTTGCGCAAGAACGAGGCAAAGTCCGAACAGGAAAAGTTTTTCCGCGACATCGAGAAAGCCCAGACCGATCTGGAAGAGCAGACGGCCAAACTGCGGCACGTCGAGACCGAACTCGAACACATGCGGCAGGCGCACTACGGCGCCGGTGACCGCATGCATACCGCGCAAGGCAACCTGTACCAGACCAACGCTGAAATCGGCAGTCTGGAAGCGCAGATTAAATTCGTGATCGAATCGCGCAACCGCCTGCAAACCCAGTTGAATTCGCTGACCGCCCAGCGTGACCAGTGGCAGCGCCAGAGCCAGCAGCAGCAGGAAGAGCTGGAAGAGGCCGAGATGCACCTGGAAGAACACGGCATGCGTGTTGAACAGGCCCAGCAGGCGGCGCACAGCCAGAACGACGTGATCCCCGCACTCGAACAGTCCTGGCGCGAGCTTCAACTCAAGACCACGGAGTCGCGCGGCAAGATCATGCAGATCCAGCAGCAGATCGAGCTGGAATCGACACACCAGCGCAATGCTTCCAACATCCTTGCCAACCTCGCCACACGCCGTGAGCGCCTGTCGCAGGAAAAGAACGGCATGTCGCTACCGGACACCGCCCACCTGAGCAACCTCAGGATGCAGCTGGAAGAAAAGCAGGCGTCGCTGGAAGAAGCGCGTGAACATCTGGAAGCCGCGCAGGAACAGCAGCCCAGACTCGAAGAAGAACGTCGTGTCGCCCAGCAGCAGGTCAACACCGAAACCGCCAACAATGCCCAGCTCGAAGCACGCCTGAGCGCGCTGAAGCAGCTGCAGGAAAGCGTGCAGACGCAAGGCAAGGTTCAGCCATGGCTGAAAAAGCATGAACTTGGTGACCTGCCGCGCTTGTGGCAAAAGCTGCATATCGACCAGGGTTGGGAAACCGCGCTGGAATCGGTGCTGCGTGAACGCACATCGGCGCTCGAAGTGTCCAACCTGGATTGGGCCAAGGCATTCTTCAATGATGCGCCGCCGGCCAAGCTGGCCTTGTTTACCCCGAATGAAACCGCTCAGCCAGCAGTCGGCGAAGCACCTGCCGGCCTCAAGCCTTTCATCAACCTGCTTCAGCTGAATGATCCGGGCCTGCGCGCCTTGATGCAGGACTGGCTGAGTAATGTATTTGCTGCGGACGATTTCAATGCCGCCTTTGTTGATCGTGCCAAGCTCCCGGTCGGTGGCTATTTTGTTACGCGTCAGGGCCATGTCATCGGCAAGACCAGCGTGCGTTTCTACGCATCGGATTCCGAGCAGGATGGCATGCTGGCGCGTCAGCATGAAATTGAAAACATCACCAAGCAGCTGCGTGCCCAGCAGATGCTGGCCGACGAAGCGAAGTCGCGTGCGGTTCGCGCCGATGCCGCCGTTTCGCAGGCGACACAGCGACTGCAGGAACTGCGCCAGCGCGTCACCACGCTGACGCAGGCGGTTCATGGCCTGCAGATCGACGTCATGAAGCTGTCCGAAGTGCAGGAGCGCTTCAACCAGCGCAGCACGCAGATCGAAACCGATCTGGCAGAAATCGCCGCACAGGAAGCTGAGCAGCAACAGGCCAAGGCGGAATCGGAAGCCAAGTTTGAACAACTCGACATTGAGCTGGCAGAGCTGCAGGAAAACCATGAAGATGGCCAGACTGCCTACCTCGCCAAGGAACAGCAGCTCAATGACGCGCGCCAGCGGCTACGCGAGCTGGAGCGTGCGGCACAGGAAGCCGAGTTCGCCGAAAAGGCACACCGCAACAAGATCGAAGAACTCAAGCGCGGCATTTCGACCGCGCTGGAACAGTCAGCGCAGCTGTTTGCCAGCATGCAGCAGGGCAGCCTGGAACTGGAAAGCCTGGACGACCAGGCCGCGCAGGCCGGTCTGCAATCGCTGCTGGACAAGCGATCCGACCAGGAGCGTGCGCTGGCCGATGCCCGTCATGAACTCGACCAGCTGACCCAGAAACTGCGGCATTCGGAAGAAGCGCGCATGCAGGCCGAACGCAGCCTGCAACCGCAGCGCGACCGCATCATGGAACTGCAGCTGAAGGAACAGGCAGCACGCCTGAACCAGGAACAATATGCGCAGCAGCTCGCCGAGGCGCAGGCCGACGAAGCTGCGTTGGCGGAAAAGCTGAACGCCGATATGCGCCCCTCTTATCTGCAGGGCGAGGTTACCCGTCTGACCAACGCCATCGCCGCGCTGGGCGCAGTCAACCTGGCCGCGCTGGACGAGCTTGCGCAGGCTTCAGAGCGAAAGAATTTCCTCGACGCTCAGCACGCCGACCTGACTGAAGCAATCAATACGCTGGAAGACGCGATCAACAAGATCGACCGTGAAACCCGCGACTTGCTGCAGGACACCTTTGACAAGGTCAACAAGCACTTCGGCGAGTTGTTCCCGATCCTGTTCGGCGGCGGTCAGGCCAAACTGATCATGACCGGCGAAGAGATTCTTGACTCCGGCGTGCAAGTCATGGCACAGCCGCCCGGCAAGAAAAACGCGACGATTCACCTGCTGTCCGGTGGTGAAAAGGCATTGACGGCGACTGCGCTGGTGTTCTCGATGTTCCAGCTGAATCCGGCGCCGTTCTGCCTGCTGGACGAGGTCGATGCGCCACTGGACGACGCGAACACCGAACGTTTCTGTAATATGGTCAAGCGCATGTCCTTGCAGACGCAGTTCCTGTTCATTTCGCATAACAAGATTGCAATGGAAATGGCGCAGCAACTGATCGGCGTCACCATGCAGGAGCAGGGTGTATCGCGAATCGTGGCGGTGGACATGGAGTCGGCTGCGAGCTTTGCCAGCGAGGCGGAGGCAGCCTAACAAGCATATGAATGGGGCGTCGGACGGGAATGAGCCTGAAGATGGTCAAGGCCGGGATATCCGAAGACCAGCCTGGCAGCCTGAAGGAGGGCCTCCTTCAGGCAACGATGCCCATCAGTTACGCGCCGAACGTGCCAGGGCGGCGCGCTTCTGGTAGTAGGCGACGTTCATTTGCGCTTCCTTGGCGCGCTGCTGCTCGACGTCGGCGCAGATCAGGTAGTGACGCTCCGCGCGTTGCAGCCACCAGTGCTGAAGCGAACGCAGGATGGGGCTCAGCGACATCATGGCCAGATCTTGCAGTTTGAAGTCTTTTGCGCCGGAAAGCTCAAGTTTCGATTTGATCGTCTGTGTATTCATCGTTGCTCCTCGAATGCTGGTTGTCCCGTTTTCAGTCCGTCCCGACGCGCTACGAAACGGTCGTGACATCGTGCTTGCTCCATGATCAACGTTCATGCGGTTCTCCCTAATCGAAAGGATCTTGGTATGCTTCGTTTCTTTGGTACGCCAGATGGTGCGACACTGCGTTATGACCGCTTCAAGCCCCCGAATATGTCGCGCCGGAATAATTGTTATTCTTTATTTCGCGCCCCTGCCGGGTATTGACGAGGGTCAACGGAGTGAACCCATCCATTCGGCAATGATCAATGCCTCACGTACATTTTTTCCTGCAAGCACCAAAAATGATGCTTTACGAACATTTCGACAGCAAACTACCTGCCTTGACAACTTTATGAGCGGACACTACCCTCAGTTCCTGTTTGCTAGGCAAATCGGCAGTCTGCATGGGGTATGAAATAAATTTTGCTCGCAGGCAATGTGCCGCAGAGGCCAACTACTTTTTGTTCTTCGAAATGACCGAAACCATCTCGCAACCTGGCATTCCCGCTGATCCGCGGCAATGCCGTAAATGCGTCAACCATAACAAGGGCCATTGCGCATGACCGACCTCCAAGCAAGCCTGATGGCAATCGGTGGCACGATAGTCGTAGGCGTTATCAGCTATAATAAATGGCAGGAATACAAAGCCAAGAAGACGGTGCAACGCGCCTTTGCGTCCGAGCACGACGATGTGCTGATGAATCCGGGCGCAGCAACCGACAGCGGCCCCGAGACACGTCACGAGCCCACGCTGGCACCGGACAACGTAACTGCACCATCGCCTGCGACAGAACCGGCGATTGCTGCTTCTGCGGCTGTAGATAGTGCGTCCGCACCTGCGGAAGCGCCAGTGGAAGCCCCGGTACGCCAGCCACAAAAAGAATTGCCGGTCGATGAACTGATTGATTGCGCGATCGCCCTCGAGCTCGGCGGTCCGGTGCGCGGCGAAAAAATCCTTCCCAAGCTGCAAACTTTGCGTCATGTCGGCAACAAGCCCGTGCATTTCATTGGGCAGCGTGAAGATGGCAACTGGGAAACCGTGGCCCATGGCGCCCTGTATTACGGCTTATTTGCCGGTGTCCAGCTCGCTAACCGCAGCAGCGCACTTAATGAAATTGAATATTCGGAACTGATTACGCGTCTTCGACAGATCGCGGACGACATCGAGGCCGAACTGGATGTGCCCGACATGGGCGCGGTCATGGCAAGCGCCCGTTCCCTACATCAGTTTGTCGCCGAATACGATGCCCAGCTGAGCGTCAATATCCAGGCCAAGGGCGCACCGTGGGCAATTAATACCCTGCTGGCTGCGCTGGAACGTCAAGGATTTGACTTACGTCCGGATGGCCGTCTGGTGATGCCCGACGGCGACGGCGGCGTGCTGTTCTCGTTGTCTACCAATGTCAGCCTGGCAGCAGAAACGACGACTCGCCTGACGCTGTTGCTGGATGTTCCCCGCGTCACTCCTTCGCACGACGGATTCGGGGCCATGATCGCTTGCGCGCGCATGCTCGCCGCCCGTCTCGACGGCGTGGTGGTCGATGATGGCAACCAGCCGCTGACCGATGCCGCCCTCGCCGAAATTGCCGAGCAGGTCGCCGCCTTCTACACCCATATGGAAGAGTCGAATATTCCAGCCGGTTCGGTTCGGGCCACGCGTTTGTTCAGCTGACATGCAAAATGATTTTTTTCCTGATTCGCAAGCGGGAGGCGTGCACAAGCCCGAAGTGAATCACTGGCAGGAACGTGCTGCCTGGCTAAAGGCTGAACTCAACCGTCACAGCCATGCTTATTATGTGCTGGATAATCCGACGATTCCAGATGCGGAATACGACAAGATGTTCCGCGAACTGGTCGAGCTGGAGCAGGACCATCCTGACCTGGTGACATCGGATTCTCCAACGCAGCGCGTCGGCGGCAAGCCATTACCGCAATTCGAGCAGGTTAGGCATGCGTTGCCAATGCTGTCGCTGAACAATGCGTTTGGCGAGGAAGATATCGTCTCCTTCGACCGTCGCGTGCGCGAAGGCCTCAACACGACCGAGGACATTACCTACTCGACCGAACTGAAGTTCGACGGGCTGGCAATCAGCCTGCGTTATGAAAACGGTTACCTGGTCCAGGCGGCAACCCGAGGTGACGGCACGACCGGTGAAAACGTCACCGCCAATATCCGCACCGTCCGTGCTGTGCCGCTGCGCCTCAATACCGATACGCCGCCGGCTGTGCTGGATGTGCGCGGAGAAGTGCTGATGTTCAAGGCCGACTTCGCGCGCCTCAACGAAAGGCAGCGTGAAGCCGGGCAGAAAGAATTTGCCAATCCGCGTAACGCGGCTGCCGGCAGTCTGCGACAGCTCGACTCGCGCATCACTGCGCAGCGCACGCTACGCTTCTTTGCTTACGGCATCGGCGTGCTGGAAGGGGCCGGGATGCCGGGCTCGCATTCCGCACTGCTCGACTGGTATGCAGCGATGGGACTGCCGGTGTGCCGCGAGCGTGCAGTGGTCAAAGGCGCAAAGGGTTTGCTGGACTTTTTCCATTCAATCGCGGAAAAGCGTCGCGGACTTGCGTACGATATCGACGGCGTCGTGTACAAGGTAGACCGGCTCGATCATCAGCAGCGGCTTGGTTTCGTATCGCGCGCCCCACGTTTTGCCATCGCCCATAAATTTCCCGCCGAAGAAGCCATGACGGTCGTGCAGGATATCGGCGTGCAGGTGGGCCGTACCGGTGCGATTACCCCGGTTGCGCGTCTTGCGCCCGTCTTCGTTGGCGGCGTCACCGTCACCAATGCCACCCTGCATAATGAGGACGAGGTTAACCGCAAGGATATCCAGATCGGCGACACCGTCATCGTGCGTCGTGCCGGCGATGTGATTCCCGAAGTGGTTGCTTACGTTCCGGAACTCCGTCCGGATAATGTGCGGCGTTTTGTGATGCCGGCGACTTGCCCGGTGTGCGGTTCGCCCATCGTGCGTCCCGAAGAAGAAGCGGTCGCGCGCTGTTCCGGCGGCTGGATCAAGTGCCCGGCACAACGCAAGGGCGGTTTGCTGCACTTCGTGTCGCGTCGCGCCCTGGACATTGAGGGCTTCGGCGAGCAACTGATTGAACAGCTGGTCGACAAAAACATCATCACCACCGCTGCCGACCTGTACAAGCTCGGCCTGACCGCTCTTGCAGAACTTGACCGCATGGCGGACAAGTCGGCCCAAAACGTCCTGAAAGCACTTGAGAAATCCAAGTCGACGACGCTGGCCCGCTTCATTTACGGCCTCGGCATTCGCCATGTGGGCGAAGCAACCGCCAAGGAACTGGCGCGTCATTTCGGCAATCTTGATGCCTTCCTGCGTGCTTCCGAAGAACAATTGATCGAGGTCGCCGACATTGGGCCCGTCGTGGCGCGTTCCATCGTCAGCTTTCTGTCGGATCCGCTCAATATTGAATTGATTGAACAGCTGCGTGCCGCCGGAATCCATTGGCCCGAATCCGAACCGGCGGCAGCGGTACCCAAGCCGTTCGCCGGCAAGACCTTTGTACTGACCGGCACATTGCCCAACATGACGCGCGATGAAGCCGCTGCGCGAATTGAGGCGGCGGGCGGCAAGGTTGCGGGCTCGGTGTCCAAGAAGACCAGTTATGTGGTCGCGGGCGAAGAGGCGGGGAGCAAGCTCGTCAAGGCACAGGAATTGGGCGTCATGATTCTGGACGAGCCCGGGTTGCTTGGCTTGCTGGATAGGCAGCTACCAGAAGTGGAGCTGCAACAAGAGGAGCAGCAACAAGGGGAGCGGTGACTCGGTGTTTAAGCGGCGGATCAGCGTGAGCTGGATGCTCTGGCACTTCTTGAAAAGCGTGTAAAACGAAAAAGAGTTGTATAACCTTGATGAGCACCGAAAGATCCGGAGACTGATATGGCCGTATATGACATCCTGAAAATGGGCGACCCACGCCTTCTGCGGCATGCTGAACCGGTTACTGAATTCGGCACGCCCCAATTGCTTGGCCTGATCGAGGATATGTTCGAAACGATGCACGCCGCCGATGGCGCAGGACTTGCCGCACCGCAGATCGGAATCAACCTGCAGGTGGTGATTTTCGGCTTCAAGAAGAACGTGCGCTACCCAGACGCGGCTCCGGTACCCGAGACCGTCCTCATCAATCCCGTGATCACGCCCTTGTCCCCGGACATGGAAGAAAACTGGGAAGGCTGCCTGTCGGTTCCCGGATTGCGTGGCATGGTGCCACGCTGGGCCCGAGTGCATTACGAAGGTTTCGATGCGCATGGCAACCGGATCAGCCGTGAAGCCGAAGGCTTTCATGCACGCGTGGTGCAGCATGAATGCGATCACCTGATCGGCACGCTGTATCCCATGCGCATCAAGGATTTTTCCAAATTCGGTTTTATGGATGTCCTCTTTCCCGATATGAAAGCCAGCGACGACGATTGATCCGGATTTCGGCGTTCAAGCATCCGGAAAGCAGTGGCGCCTAGTTTTGTTACCATGTCTGGCAATATCAGGGTCTTGAGGGCATAGCATGCACTCTGGCCGCCATCCATCGGTCCCGTAAAACACATAAAAATGACATCGCCGCCGCGCATCCTGATCCTCTATGCCCATCCTTCCCACGGCACATCCCGGGTGAACCGGCGACTGCGCGAGCACGTGCAGGACCTTCCCAACGTCCGGGTGCATGACCTGTATGAAATGTATCCGGATTTCCATATCGACATTCCGCATGAGCAACAGGCGCTTGAAGCGAGCGATCTGATCGTCCTGCAGCACCCGGTACAGTGGTACAGCATGCCTTCGCTGCTGAAGGAATGGATAGACGTCGTGTTCGAACACGGCTGGGCCTATGGCCATGACGGGCATGCCTTGCGCGGCAAGGATCTGATGCTGGTTGCCACGACTGGCGGAGCTGCTTCGGCGTACCAGCCGGACGGCTATCATCGCCACACCTTCGATGCTTTCCTTCCGCCTTACGAACAGACGGCCCACCTGTGCGGCATGCGCTGGCTGCCACCGCTTATCGTGCATGGCACGCGACGCGCCAGCGAAGAAGAGATGGCATCGCAATTCAATACCTACCGCGAACGACTTTCGACTTACCCCGCATGGTCAATGCGAATCGAGACGCCCGCCGACCGCGACCCCATCGAGCCTCAACTGCAGCCAGGAAATCCGAATGACGCATAGCCTCCTGTTCAATGCTCTGATTTACCTGGCGGCGGCCGTTGTTGCCGTTCCTATCGCCAAGCGTTTCGGACTGGGCGCGGTCCTCGGTTACCTGATGGCCGGGGTGGCAATTGGGCCGTGGGGCTTAGGCCTGATCAGTGGTGTCGAAGATATCCTGCACTTTTCCGAATTCGGCGTCGTGCTCTTGCTGTTCCTGATCGGTCTGGAACTCGAACCCCGTCGCTTGTGGTCGCTTAGACACTCGATATTCGGTTGGGGCGGGGCGCAGGTTGCGCTGGTGACCCTGGGGCTCTTCGCCGCCGGCTATGCGATCGGCGCGGATTGGAAAACCGCCCTAATTGCCGGACTGGGACTGTCGCTGTCATCGACGGCGATCGCCCTGGCGACCCTGGACGAACGCAATCTGATGCCGACCGGGGCCGGTTCGGCATCGTTCTCGATTCTGCTGTTCCAGGATATCGCAGCGATTCCCATGATCGCCATCGTCCCCATGTTGGGCGGCGCCGCTGCCGGCGAAGGAAATGGCTGGATGACCGCACTCAAAGTTGCCGCCGTACTAGGCGGCCTGGTGCTGGTTGGGCGTTTCCTGATGGGCCCCTTGTTCAGGCTGATTGCGAAGGCTGACATCCGCGAAGTGTTTACGGCATTAGCCTTGCTTCTCGTCATTGCCATTGGCCTGCTCATGCAATCGGTTGGCTTGTCGATGGCGCTGGGCAGTTTTCTGGCCGGCGTGCTGCTGGCCGATTCGGAATACCGGCATGCGCTGGAGACTGACCTTGAGCCATTCAAGGGACTGCTGCTTGGCCTGTTCTTTATTGCAGTCGGCATGTCTATCGATTTCGGCGTCCTTCTGCGCCATCCCGGAACGGTGCTTGCATTGGTCGCCGGATTTCTCGCCATCAAATCGGCCGTTCTGTATGGACTGAGCAAGCGCTTTGGCATATTGCCGGGGCAGCAGCCCTTCTTTGCCATCGTTCTGTCACAGGGCGGTGAGTTTGCGTTTGTGATTTTTGGCGCCGCGGCAACCGCCAACGTGTTCTCCGATGAAACCGCATCGATGCTGATGGTGGTGGTCGCGTTGTCGATGGTGGCAACGCCGTTGCTTCTGGTGTTGCACGACAAATTCATCGCTCCACGCTTTGAATCCGCCAACGAACGCCCCGACGATGAAATCGATGGTGAGGCGCAGCCTGTCATCATTGCCGGCTTCGGACGGTTCGGGCAAATCGTCGGACGCCTGCTACGTGCAAACCATATCGGCATCACGGTGCTCGATCATGACCCGGACCAGATTGACTTGCTGCGCCGTTACGGATTGAAGGTGTATTACGGTGATGCGACACGCGTCGATTTATTGCGTGCCGCAGGATGCGAGAAGGCGAGAGCGCTCATCGTGGCGATCGACAACGTGGAAGACAGTCTCGCGCTGGTTGATGCGGTCAGAGAAGAGTTTCCGCATGTGCCCATCCTGGCCCGCGCAAGAAACGTCACGCATTACTATGACCTGATGGACAGGGGCGTCACCGTGATCGAGCGCGAAACCTTCGAGGCAGCGTTGCAGCTTGGCCGGCGCACTTTGCAGCAACTGGGATTCGGCGCCTACCAGGCGCGCCAGGCAGCAATGAAATTCCGCGCCCACAACCTGAAGACATTACAGGCTGTTTATCCGTACTACAAGGATCAGGAACAAATGATTTCCATGGCTGCGCAAGCTCGCGAGGAGCTTGAGAATATGTTCGCAAGGGATGCGGAAATCGTGGCGGATAATAAGGACAGCGGCTGGAAGCAATAACGCCGCTCTAAAACTTTTCGTCCGCGCGAAGGTAGCGCCATTGTCCGGTCGGCAGATCGCCGAGCGTAACGCGCCCGATGCGTACACGCTTGAGCCCGATGACCCGCAGGCCTACCGCCTCGCACATCCGGCGGATTTGACGCTTTTTGCCTTCGCGCAGGATAAAACTTAGCTGGTCTTCGTTTTGCCACCGGACCTTGGCCGGTAGCAGCTTCTTGCCATCGAGAGACAACCCATGGTTGAGTAGCTTGAGATCGGATTCGGGCAGACGACCGGGCTTGGAATATTGCACACGCACCAGGTATTCTTTCTCGATCGACGTGTCTTCGCCAATCAGTTGTTTGGCAATGCGTCCATCCTGCGTCAGTACCAGCAAACCTACCGAGTCAATATCCAGACGCCCCGCGGGCACCAGGCTGCGCAGCTGGCTCGGATGGAACTGTATGGGCGCCTTGTCTTCCTTCCAGCGCGACTCGGCATTCACCAGGGTCACCGCCGGTTTATAGCCATCTTCCGCCTGCCCACTGACGAAACCCATCGGCTTGTTGATTAGCACCGTCACGCGACGCGCCTGTTCGGCACTGGCCTGGCGCTCTACGGTGATGCGCTGGTTGGGCAGCACCTTGCTGCCGAGTTCGGAGATGATCTTGCCATCGACACGGACCCAGCCGCGTGCAATCCACTCATCGGCTTCGCGCCGGGAGCACAGGCCAAGTTCAGACATGCGTTTGGAAAGGCGTACAGGTTCAGTCATCGGAAAATCACAATAGAAAAAGGAATCAGACCCGCAAGGCGTCCAGCAGATCGCTTTCAAGCTGTATCTGGCTGCGGGCATTGTTGAGTGTGGGGCCGTCGACAAGGAAGACGTCTTCCACGCGCTCGCCGAGCGTCATGATCTTGGCCGTGTGCAGATTGACACGGTATCTGGCCAGCACATTCGCAATCGAGTACAGCAAGCCGTTGCGGTCATTGGCTGACACGGAGAGCAGGTAATACTGGCCACGCTCGTCGGGACGCAAATCGACGGTAGGTGTAATCGGGAACGTGCGGGACAGGCGGGACAGACGTCCCACGGTGGGCGGCGGCAATGCTTCGCGCGTCTCCAGCAAACGGGTCAATTCGTGCTCAACCAGGCTGATGATGTCGCGATAGCTGTTGGCGAATGCCGGTTCGGTAACCAGGAAAGTATCGAGTGCATAGCCATGGCGCGTGGTGTGAATCTTCGCATCCAGAATGCTGAAGTTCTTGCGGTCGAAATAGCTGCAGATCCGTGCGAACAGATCTGGCTGGTCTTTCACGTACACGGCGACCTGCACGCCTTCGCCGATCGGCGCGAGGCGGCACTTGACGACCGGTGTGGGACTATCCGTCTTGTTATACAACGAGCGGGTCTGCCAGGCGATGTCGGCCGCGTCATGCCGCAGGAAATACGCCACATCGAGCTGCTGCCACAACTTCTGGTGCGCATTCTCCGGCAGGCCATAGAGCCGCAGTGTCTTGAGTGCAGCTTCCTGTCGGTTCTTCAGTTCATGATCCGCGGACGGATCTTCGCCGCCGAGCACGCGCAGGGTCATGCGATACAGGTCTTCCAGCAGCTTGCCCTTCCAGGCATTCCAGACTTTCGGGCTGGTGCCGCGAATATCGGCCACCGTCAGGAGATACAGCGCGGTCAGATGGCGCTCGTCCTTCACCAGGTTGGCAAACCCGCGGATCACGTCGGGATCCGAGAGATCCTGCTTCTGCGCGACCTGCGACATGGAAAGATGATGCTCAACCAGAAACACCACCAGATTGGTATCTTCCTTCGTTAAGCCGTGGTCCCGGCAGAAGCGGCGCGCATCGGCCATGCCAAGCCGGGAATGATCGCCGCCACGCCCCTTCGCGATATCATGGAACAGCGCAGCGATATACAGCAGCCACGGCTGCGCAAAGTTCGCCATCAACTGGCTGCAGAACGGGTATTCGTGGGCGTGCTCGGACATGGTGAAGCGGCGCACGTTGCGCACCACCATCAGGATGTGCTGATCTACGGTGTAGACATGAAACAAGTCATGCTGCATCTGCCCGATGATGCGGCGGAAGTTCGGCAGATAGCGGCCCAGGATGCTGGTCTGGTTCATTCCGCGCAAGGCGTGAGTGATGCCCTTGGGCGCTTGAATAATCTTGAGAAACAGCGCACGGTTCGCGGGATCACGGCGGAAGCTGCTGTCGATCCGGACGCGGGCGTGCCACAGTGCACGCAAGGTGCGGGCGGTCATTCCCTGCAGTTCGGAATGCTGCGCCAGCAACAGGAATACTTCCAGCATCGCTGACGGCGTGACTTCGAAGGTATCGTCCTTCGCGATATCGATCAGGCCGTTGACTTCATTGAAGCGCTCGTTAATGGGCAGCGGCGAACCGGGCTGCGGAAAGAGCTGTGCCTCGATGTTTTGCAGCAGGATGGTATTGAGCTGGGTGACCGCTTTCGCTGCCCAGTAATAATGCTGCATCAGGTATTCGCTGGCCCGACGGGTTTCGGTGGTGTGGAAGCCGAAAGTTTCCGCAATCGGTGTCTGTACATCGAATACCAGGCGGTCTTCGCGACGGCCGGTGTAGATATGCAGGCGGATACGGATATCCTTGAAGGCGCGCTCCTTTTGCATCAGCTGGCGCGCTTCGGTCGCAGTGATCAGGCCGCGCTCGGCAAGCTTGCGCCAGGAGTCGCCCAGTCCCGCCGCCTTGGCGACCCAAAGGATGACCTGCAGATCGCGTAGCCCGCCGGGGCTTTCCTTGCAATTCGGCTCAAGGCTATATGGCGTGTCTTCGTATTTGACGTGCCGTTGCCGCATTTCCAGGGTCTTCGCCTGAAAGAACGCCTGTGGATTGATGGCGGCATTGCAACGCTCGCGCAAGAATTGGAACAGCTTGCGGTTGCCGGTGATCAGGCGTGCTTCGAGCAAGCTTGTCTGTACCGTGATGTCGGCGGCGGACTCGGACAGGCATTCGTCGACTGTGCGGATACTGTGACCGATCTCCAGTCCGATATCCCAGAACAGCTGGACCAGTTCTTCCAGCTTCGAACGCAGCGCCTCATCCGCCGGAGACTCCAGCAAAATCAGCACATCCACATCCGAATGCGGAAACAGCTCGCCGCGGCCATAGCCGCCGACGGCAACCAGGGCTGCACTCGTTGGTAAGCCGATCGTCTGACACGCATGGATCAGCGCAGCATCCACATTCTGGCGCAGGCGCACCAGCAGCTTTTCCGGCTTGCCTTCAGCCTGGAAGGCGACGATAGCCGCCTGGCGTTCGCTCTTGAGCTGCTCCTTGAGCGTCAACGCGAGAGTTGCCATTGATTAAGCTGTGACCGGGTTGGAACTGATCGCTTGTTGGATGAACGCCGGAGGCGCAGGCATGCCAGGCGATACGGTCAGGATTTCATATCCTGTTTCCGTCACGAGCACGGTATGTTCCCACTGCGCGGAAAGACTGCGATCCTTGGTCTTGATCGTCCAGCCATCACCCATTTCGCGAATGTCGCGCTTGCCGGCATTGATCATCGGTTCTACCGTGAAAATCATGCCGGAAACCAGTTTCTCCAGCGTGCCCGGACGGCCGTAATGCAAGACCTGCGGCTCTTCATGGAAAACCTTGCCGATGCCGTGACCGCAAAATTCGCGAACGACACTGTAGCCGGCTTTTTCAGCATGCTGCTGGATGACAAAGCCGATGTCGCCAAGGTGTGCGCCCGGCTTGATCTTGGAAATGCCCAGCCACATGCACTCATAGGTGATCTCGGTCAGACGCTTGGCGAGGATCGACGGCTCGCCGACAAAGAACATGCGGCTGGTATCGCCGTGATACCCATCTTTGATCACCGTGATATCGATGTTGAGTACATCGCCGTTCTTCAAGACCTTGTCACCCGGAATGCCATGGCAAATGACATCGTTGACCGAAGTGCAGATTGCCTTGGGATAAGGCGTATAACCGGGTGGGCAATAATTCAGGGGGGCGGGAATGGTGCCTTGCACATTTGTCATGTATTCGTGGCAAAGACGATCCAGTTCGCCGGTGGTGACACCTGGCTTCACATACGGAGCAATGTAATCCAGCACTTCGGCGGCAAGCCGGCCAGCAATGCGCATGCCCTTGATATCGTCTTCGGTTTTGATCGTGATGGAACCCATAGCTAGCCAAACTGCGCGGGAAAGCGCGAAAATAGTCAATATGAAATTATAGACGACCGCAGCCACCTTCGCCTAAAGGCCGGCGCAGCGGCGCTTGAAATAATTCCGGAAGATGGGGTAGAATCTCGGGTTAGCTCGAAATGACTTCAAGGTAAATCGGAGTTGGACCGGGCTAAATTCTTTAAATCGCGAGTCCGGTCGCAAAGGGTGCCTTCCGCAGTAGTCTGCAGGGTAACTGACCGGATTCCAGACCCAACCCTGGAGAAATTCATGTCCGTTACTATGCGCGAAATGCTGGAAGCCGGTGTCCACTTTGGTCACCAGACACGCTTCTGGAACCCCAAAATGGCCCCGTACATCTTCGGCCACCGCAACAAGATTCATATCGTCAATCTGGAAAAGACCCTGGGCATGTACCAGGAGGCGATGAAGTACATCCGTCAGTTGGCATCCAATCGCGGCACCATCCTCTTGGTCGGCACCAAGCGCCAGGCTCGTGACATCGTTGCAGCCGAAGCGCAGCGCGCAGGCATGCCTTTCGTTGACCAGCGCTGGCTGGGCGGCATGCTGACCAACTTCAAGACCATCAAGACCTCGATCAAGCGCCTGAAAGAAATGGAAGTCGCAATGGAAGACGGTTCGGTCGAGAAGTTGAGCAAGAAGGAAGGGCTGATGTTCCAGCGCGAGATGGAAAAGCTGCAGAAGTCCATCGGCGGTATCAAGGACATGGGCGGTATTCCTGACGCGATCTTCGTGATCGACGTCGGCTACCACAAGGGCGCGATCACCGAAGCCGCCAAGCTTGGCATCCCGGTCATCGGCGTTGTGGATACCAACCACTCCCCTGAAGGCGTCACTTACGTCATTCCTGGCAACGACGACTCCTCCAAGGCAATCACCCTGTACGCGCGTGGCGTGGCAGACGCGATCCTGGAAGGCCGTGCCAATGCAACCAATGACGTGCTCGACGCCGTCAAGGGTGGAGCCGACGAATTCGTTGAGGTCAGCGAGCAGGCCTAAGCCCTGCGCCTGATGTGTCGGGCATTCTGAAAGGGGGCAACAGTCGTTCGCCCCTTTTTTGTACCCGGCCTGAACGTATTGTGATTGAACGCGTCGCATAGACGCTTATTGAATTGAGGAGAATGACATGGCGGCAATTACCGCAGCGATGGTTGGCGAACTGCGCGCAAAGACAGACGCGCCGATGATGGAATGCAAAAAAGCACTGACAGAAGCTGAAGGCGATCTGGTCCGTGCTGAAGAAATCCTGCGTGTAAAGCTGGGCAGCAAGGCCTCCAAGGCAGCGTCCCGCATTACCGCTGAAGGCGTAGTGGCTGCTTACATTTCCGGCAACGTCGGTGCGCTGGTCGAAGTTAACTGCGAAACCGACTTCGTGACCAAGAATGACGATTTCATCGCGCTGGCAAACGCGGCAGCCAAGCTGGTTGCTGAAAATAATCCTGCTGACGTGGCTGCACTGTCCGCATTGCCGTTCGAGGGCAAAACCTTGGACGAAGTGCGCGCCGCACTGGTCGGCAAAATCGGCGAAAACATGTCGTTCCGCCGCTTCAAGCGCTATGAAACCGACGGCAAGCTGACTGCTTACCTGCACGGCACCCGTATCGGCGTGCTGGTCGATTTCGCAGGTGCAGACGAGCAAGTCGGCAAAGATGTCGCGATGCACGTTGCTGCAATGAAACCGGTTGCGCTGTCGTCTAATGACGTTCCGGCCGATCTGATCGAAAAAGAGCGTTCGATCGCCACCCAGAAAGCTGCTGAATCCGGCAAGCCGGCCGACATCGTCGCGAAGATGGTTGAAGGCACCGTTCAGAAGTACCTGAAAGAAGTGTCGCTGTTTAACCAGCCGTTCGTAAAGAACGACAAGCAGACCGTCGAGCAAATGCTCAAGGCCGCAAACACGACTGTCAAGTCGTTCACCATGTTCGTCGTCGGCGAAGGCATCGAGAAGAAACAGGATGACTTCGCAGCCGAGGTGGCAGCCCAAGTCGCTGCCGCCAAGCAGGCGTAAGAAAAAAGCGGGCCGAAAGGCCCGTTTTTATAGGTGAGCCGATATCATATTGCCCACCTGGCTGTGTATGCGAAGTTGCGTTGGTGCCGTGAAGCAGCGAACAGCACGTATCTGGAAAGTGTAGTCGACCAGATAATTCCGGTTGGCATTGCTTTGTGCGTGACCTGTCGCACCGTATACCTGCCGCCCGTATGTCATTGCGTCTTGAGCCACACGATGGCTTTCTGGCCTTGGCAGCGGGAACACAATATATTCATCTTGAATCGGACAATTATTAGGAGTCCAAGTCCATGACAAAACCAGCTTACAAGCGCGTCCTCCTCAAACTGTCGGGGGAAGCGTTAATGGGCGACGATGCATATGGCATCAATCGCTCAACCATTGAGCGCATGGTGGCGGACGTGGCGGAAGTCGCCAAGCTGGGGGTGGAACTGGCAATCGTGATTGGCGGTGGAAACATTTTTCGCGGCGTGGCGCCAGGCGCGCAAGGCATGGATCGCGCGACGGCCGATTACATGGGCATGCTGGCCACTGTCATGAACTCTCTTGCGCTGGCCGATGCCATGCGCCAGGCCGGAATCACCGCACGCGTCATGTCCGCCATCGCCATCGAGCAGGTGGTTGAGCCTTACGTTCGCCCAAAGGCATTGCAATATCTTGAAGAAGGCAAAATAGTGGTATTTGCCGCCGGTACTGGTAATCCCTTCTTTACGACCGACACTGCCGCCGCCTTGCGCGGCTCCGAAATCGGAGCGGAAATCGTCTTGAAGGCAACCAAAGTCGATGGAGTGTACAGCGCGGATCCAAACAAGGACCGCAACGCAACACGTTATTCGACCATTACCTTCGATGAGGCGATCGCCAAGCACTTGCAGGTCATGGATGCGACAGCATTTGCGCTATGTCGCGACCAGAAATTGCCGATCAAGGTATTTTCCATCGTCAAGCCGGGTGCCCTGAAAAACGTGATCATGGGCGAAGACGAGGGGACATTGGTCCACGTGTAATTCGAGTCTTACTCGTTGTAACTGGTAATAGAGGAGAGCAGCATGACAGTCGTTGACGTCAAAAAGAACGCCGAACAAAAAATGCAAAAGTCGATCGAGACGCTGAAAGCCGATCTCGCCAAGGTACGTACAGGGCGTGCACATGTCGGAATTCTTGATCATGTGCAGGTGGATTACTACGGTACACCGACCCAGATCAACCAGGTCGCGAACGTGACACTGATTGACGCGCGTACCATCGGGGTCCAGCCGTGGGAAAAGAAGATGGTTGCGGTGGTCGAGAAAGCCATCCGCGAGTCAGATCTTGGCTTGAACCCCTCGACTCAGGGTGACATGATCCGTGTCCCGACTCCCCCGCTGACGGAAGAACGCCGCAAGGAAATCGTCAAGCTCGTCAAAGGTGAAGGCGAAGACTCGAAGGTCGCGATTCGCAATATCCGTCGCGATTCGAATGAGGCCCTGAAGAAGTTGCTCAAGGACAAGGCTTGTTCCGAAGATGACGAGCGCCGTGCCCAGGACGATGTCCAGAAGCTGACCGACAAGTTTGTTGCTGAAGTCGACAAACTTATCGCTGAAAAGGAAAAAGAGCTTCTGACGGTGTAAATTTCTTCTTGTCGGGTGCGATGAATCTTTCAATGCGCCCGATTAGCAAGAAAAAAGTGAAGGCAACGCGCCTGATGGTTGCCATTTAGCAAGGCGTGCTTCATATGGCGGTATATAGTCTGACCAGGGCCATGTCCCTGATTGACTGAAAAACCACCACGACAACCTATTTTTCGCTTAAGCCCTCACATGACCTATTTGAGCTCAACTCAAGCGGTACCTGAACTTCCTCCTGTGCCACGCCATGTCGCCATCATCATGGATGGAAATGGTCGATGGGCAACCAGGCGTTTCATGCCACGCGTTGCTGGACACGCCAAGGGCGTTGAAGCGGTGCGCGCGGTCGTCGAGGCCTGTGTTGAGCGCGGCATCGAATACCTGACCCTGTTCGCCTTCAGCTCCGAGAACTGGCGTCGTCCGGCAGAGGAAGTGTCGCTGCTCATGCGGCTATTCGTCATGGCCCTTGAACGCGAAGTCGCAAAGATGCATGCCAATGGCATTCGCCTGAGAGTCGTCGGGGATTTAAGCCGATTTGACGACAAACTTCGTCGATTGATCGCCAGCGCGGAGCGCAGGACCGCCCACAATACCCGGCTCACCGTGACTGTTTGTGCAAACTACGGCGGCCGCTGGGATATCATGCAGGCAATTGGGAAGATGGTCGCCCAGCATCCCGGCGCAACCGACTTCTCTGAGGATCAGCTCGCGCCTCATCTTGCCATGGCCTACGCGCCAGAGCCGGATCTGTTTATCCGGACTGGCGGCGAAGAGCGCATTTCGAATTTTCTTTTGTGGCAGCTCGCTTACACTGAATTTTATTTCACAGAAACCTATTGGCCGGATTTTAATGCGGAAGAACTTGATAAGGCTATCGACTCTTATCACCAACGGGAGCGTCGTTTCGGCCGTACCAGCGCCCAGGTCACAGAGCAGAAAAAGGCGTCGTAATGCTCAAAACACGCGTCATCACGGCGCTGGTATTGCTGGCGGTTCTGCTTACAGTATTGTTTTCGAAGTCTTTTATCCTTTTCTCTGTCGTGATCGCCGCCTTCTTCGCGGCCGCTGCGTGGGAGAGTTTTCGGTTGTTCCAGGTGCGCCAGGCCATTCCTGGGGCAGTTATCTGGACAGCAGCCTTCCTGTATCTGTTATTGAAGGGTGAACCCGAGTCCGCGCGTTTGCTCTTCATGCTGAGCGTCGCAATCTGGGTGATCCGTCTCATTCCTTCCCTTAAATTTGGTTTGCCACCGCTCGATGCCTTGGGTAACCGCCTGCTGAACGGCATCTACGGAATTGCGATACTTGGTTGTTTCCTGGCGATCGTCGCCTTGTTTCAACGCTCGCCGGTATATCTTCTTTCCGTCATGGCGATTGTCTGGATCGCCGACATCGGCGCGTACTTTTCCGGTAAGGCATTTGGAAAGCGCAAACTCGCACCAACCATTTCTCCAGGCAAATCCTGGGAAGGTGCCATTGGTGGCTGGCTGGCGGTGCTGATCATCACCGCTGCGTCAACGTTTCACCCGCTGCTCGCCGATACATTCGCACCGCAGGTTCTGGCGCGTTGGGGTTGGGGTGGTTTCTTCGTTGTGATGACTTTGATGGTTGCGGCAAGTATCGTTGGCGACCTGTTTGAATCACAGCTCAAACGTCGCGCGGGCATGAAGGACAGCAGTAATCTGTTGCCCGGACATGGCGGCGTTCTTGACCGGATTGACGCCCTGATACCGACTCTGCCGCTTGCCGCGCTGCTCGGTGCATGGCTATGAATACACATAGGTAAGGCAGTATGCAACGAATTACGATTCTCGGCGCCACCGGTTCCATCGGCGTGTCCACACTGGATGTCGTCGCACGCCATCCGGATCGTTACCGTGTCCATGCCCTGACCGCGCATCAGCGCGTGGACGAACTTGCCGAGCAATGCGCGCGGTTCAAGCCGGATGTTGCCGTGGTTGGCACCGCAGCCGCCGCGGATCGCCTGGCAGGCCTGTTCAAGACGAAAGGTCTGACGACTGCCGTAGAGTATGGTGAAGCTGCGCTCTGCCGTGTTGCGAGCAGTGCGGACTGCGATGCTGTCATGGCAGCGATCGTCGGCGCTGCGGGCCTGGCGCCAACCCTGGCAGCGGCTAAAGCCGGTAAAAAAGTATTATTGGCCAATAAGGAAGCGCTGGTGATGTCCGGCCGCCTGTTCATGGAGGCCATTGCCGCGAGCGGCGCAACCCTGCTGCCTATCGACAGTGAACATAATGCTATTTTCCAGTGCCTTCCTCACGGCTATGGACGTGTACCCGATAATCATGGTGTCGCCAAGGTCTTGCTGACTGCGTCCGGTGGCCCATTCCTCCATCGAGCGGTGGAAACGCTTGAAAACGTGACGCCGGAAGAGGCGGTCGCGCATCCAAACTGGGTTATGGGGCGCAAGATTTCGGTAGACTCGGCCACCATGATGAACAAGGGGCTGGAAGTCATCGAAGCCCACTGGCTGTTCGGCGCACCGGCCAGCCAGATTGAGGTGGTCATTCACCCGCAAAGCGTGATCCATTCCATGGTGTCCTATGTTGACGGCTCCGTCCTCGCACAACTCGGTAATCCAGACATGCGTACACCAATTGCCCATGCGCTGGCCTATCCGGAGCGGATCACCTCCGGGGTGGCGGCAGTGGACCTCGTCAAGATCGGGCAACTGGCGTTTCATCGTCCGGACTTTACGCGTTTCCCCTGCCTGCGTCTTGCCTATGAGGCATTATCGGCTGGCGGCACCGCGCCGGCTATACTGAACGCGGCAAATGAAGTTGCTGTCCAAGCATTTTTAGATCGCAAGATCGGGTTCCGCGCAATTGATCGTGTCATTGACCAGGTCATGGAGCGATTGCCCCATGGCGAATTGTCCGATATCGGCGCGCTGCTCGAACAGGACCTCCGAGCCCGGGAGGCGGCCCAGTCCTTTATTCAATAGGCAGTCCAGTTATGACTTTCCTGCAAACCGTGATCGCGTTCCTCGCAGCGCTCGCCGTATTGGTTGTAGTCCACGAACTTGGCCACTATTGGGTCGCCCGCTGGTGCGGCGTCAAAGTACTCCGTTTTTCGGTTGGCATGGGTAAAATCGTCTGGTCGCGACGTTTCGGGCCAGACCAGACCGAGTGGGCAATCTCGATGCTGCCGCTTGGCGGCTATGTCAAGATGCTGGACGCCCGCGAGCAGGATGTGAGCACGCTTCCTCCCGCCGAATTGAAGCGGGAATTCACCAGTCAGTCTGTCTGGAAGCGTATTGCCATCGTCGCTGCCGGGCCACTCGCCAACTTTCTGCTGGCAATTGCCGTATTCGCCGGCCTGTACAGCTATGGCGTGCCCGAGCCCGCAACCCGTATCCGGGCGATGCCGGAATCCAGTGCAGCGTATCAGGCCGGTCTGCGTGGCGGCGAACTGATCACTGCTGTCAATGGAGAAACGGTTCGCGCCTGGTCCGACCTGCGCTGGAAGCTGACCCAGCTGGCGCTTGAAAAAGCCCCGGCAAGACTGGATGTTCAGCGTCCGAATCCTGCATCGCCGGGTTCCACGTTTGTCGATACGGTCACTGTGCGCCTCGATGGGCTTGTCACAGAAGACCTGGAAGGCGATTTCCTGGCAAAGCTTGGGCTTGACCTGGCGCGCCCCAAACCCGTTCTTGGCAAAATCATGCCCGATGGTCCAGCGATGCAGGCCGGCCTGCGCGAGGGTGACCTGATTCACAAGGTCGGCGACATCACAGTCACTGACGGTCTTGCATTTGTCGAGCTGATTCGCGCGTCTTCCGGCAAACCCTTGCAGATTACGGGTGTGCATGCCAACGGCCAGCCTTTCGACATTACCGTCACGCCGGAGTCCTATTCAAAGGGCGAACAGACAATTGGCCGTATCAAGGCCGAGGTCCCACTTGCTCCGGAAATGATCACCACCAGCGATGCGCCGGTTGCCGCTGTCGCCAAGGCGGTCACAAAGACCTGGGATACAAGCGTCCTTACACTCAAAATGCTTGGTAAAATGCTCATCGGTGAAGTTTCCTGGAAGAATATTACCGGTCCTATCACCATCGCCGACTACGCCGGGCAGACCGCACGCATTGGCATCATCAGCTACCTCACGTTCATTGCGTTCATCAGCATCAGCCTGGGCGTAATGAACCTGCTCCCCATCCCAGTTTTAGACGGGGGGCTTTTACTGTATTATTCGCTGGAACTTTTGACCGGCCGGGCGCTTCCCGAGCGGGTTGGAGAAATAGCCCAGCGTGCAGGAGTGGGCATATTGATGACGTTGATGGCAGTTGCCGTCTTTAACGACATCGTACGGCTCATGTCCTGAGTTCCGGTCAGTTTGCCCGAGGGGGTGACGCGCTGGGACATTGAAAAAAAGTAACCGATGAAATTACAATTCGAGCGTTTTCCCCAGTCCTTTTTCCCCCGTCGCCTCATTGCTATCGCTGCCTTTGCACTTTGCACTGGCAGCGCGCTGGCCGTTGCACCGTTCACGGTCAAGGATATTCGTGTCGAAGGCATTCAGCGTACAGAAGCCGGCACTGTGTTCAGTTACCTTCCAGTGCGCGTTGGCGAGACCTATACCGATGAAAAAGGCGCTGCGGCCATCAAGGCGCTCTACGCAACCGGCTTCTTCAAGGACATCCGGATCGAAGTCGAAGGCGATGTCCTTGTTGTGATGGTCGAAGAGCGACCGGCGATTGCGGGCGTTGAATTTTCGGGCACCAAGGAATTTGACAAGGAAACGTTGACCAAGGCGCTGAAGGATATCGGCCTCGGTGAATCCCGTATCTATGACAAGGCCTTGGTCGACCGTGCCGAGCAGGAACTGAAGCGCCAATACTTGTCGCGCGGCCTGTATGGCGTCCAGATTACGACGACGGTCACTCCGATCGAGCGTAACCGCGTCAACATCAGCTTTGCCGTCGACGAAGGCGATGTTTCCCGCATCAGGCAAATCAATATTATTGGCAACAAGGCGTTTCCTGAAAAGGAACTGCTTGGCCTTCTGAACTTGCGCACGCCGGGTTGGTTTACCTGGTACACGAAAGCCGACCAGTATTCCAAGCAAAAGCTGACTGGCGATATCGAATCGCTGCGCTCGTTCTATCTGAATCGCGGTTACCTCGAAATGCAGGTCGAGTCCACCCAGGTGTCGATTACGCCGGACAAGAAAGACATCTACATCACCATCAATATCAACGAAGGTGAAAAGTACACGGTATCGGGCGTCAAATTCGAAGGCGAAATGTTCGGCCGCGAAGAAGAACTCCGTTCCCTGGTTCAGCTCAAGAGCGGCGACGTCTATTCGGGCGAAAAGCTCGCCGATAGCGTCAAGAAGATTTCGGAGCGCCTGGGTAATTTCGGCTACGCCTTCGCCAACGTCAATGCCAACCCGGAAATCAATCGCGAAAAACGCGAAGTTAGTTTCACTGTACTGATCGATCCCGGCAAACGGGTCTATGTGCGGCGCATCAACGTTGCGGGCAATACCAAGACCCGTGACGAAGTGGTACGCCGCGAATTCCGCCAGTTTGAAAATTCCTGGTACGACGGCGAAAAGATTCGCCTTTCCCGTGACCGCGTCGACCGTCTCGGTTATTTCCGTGAAGTCGGCATCGACACGCCGGAAGTCCCTGGTACAACTGACCAGGTTGACGTCAACATGACCGTGGCCGAAAAGCCGACCGGCAACATCCTGCTCGGTGCCGGCTTTTCAAGCAGTGAAAAAGTCATGCTTACTGGTTCGATCCAGCAGCAAAATGCCTTCGGCAGTGGCAACACGCTGGGCATTGACGTCAATACCAGCCGTCGTAACCGTACTATCGCAGTTTCCACCACGACGCCTTACTTTACAGATGATGGTATCAGCCGCAGCTATGAAGTTTTCCTGCGCACCACCCGTCCCCCCGAGGTTAACACCGGCGACTACGTCATTAAAACAACCGGCGGCAATGTCAAGTTCGGCGTCCCCTTTTCTGAAGTTGACACGGTGTTCTTCGGTCTCGGCGTAGAAAAAACCGACGTGACGACTTATACCGGCGTGCCAGGCTTCAATGACAGCCCTGAGCTTTACAAGCGGTATGTACAGGACTTCGGCGATGGTACCGAGGCAAGCACAACCAGCTTCCCGTTGACCGCCGCCTGGCAGCGCGACAGCCGCGACAGCGCACTGGTGCCGACTGTCGGACGTTATCAGCGTGTCAACCTTGAGATTGCGCCGGCTGGTAGCCTCCAGTATTACCGTGCTGTTTACCAGCACCAGTACTTCATGCCGTTGTTCAGCGCCGTTACGCTGGCGCTGAACGGAGAAGTCGACTACGGTCGCGGCCTGGGGGGCAAACGCTACCCGATTTTCAAGAATTTCTATGCGGGTGGTATCGGTTCGGTACGCGGTTACGAAGGCTCCTCGCTTGGACCGAAGGCATCGAACGGCGACCCGCTCGGTGGTACTTCCCGTATCATTGCCAATGCAGAGCTGCAGTTCCCGTTCCCAGGGTCCGGCAATGACCGGACACTGCGCTGGTTCACCTTCTTTGATGCGGGTAACGTCTACGCCGAAGGTGCCAAGTTCGATGTGTCCGATCTGCGTTACTCGGTCGGTGCAGGTATCAGCTGGGTATCGCCTATCGGGCCGCTCAAGCTGAGCTACGGTATTCCGTTGAAGTCCCAGGCGGGTGACCGAAAGCAGAACTTCCAGTTCCAGCTTGGTACCGGCTTCTGACCGGCGGGTGGCATAATAGTAATTTGATTTGCGGAGAACGACCTTGAAGTTTCCATTTACAAAATCGGTATCGGTCAAGTGCATGGCTCTGCTTGCAGCATTGATGCTGCCCCTCGCGGGCGTCCACGCACAGGACTCGCGTGTCGGCTTCGTCAGCACCGAACGCATCTTCCGCGAGGCGGCTCCTGCAAAAGCAGCACAAGCCAAGATCGAACAGGAATTTTCACGCCGTGAAAAAGAACTGCAGGACATGGCGGCGCGCCTCAAGGGCATGTCTGACAAACTCGACAAAGACGCTGCGATCCTGGCCGAATCCGATCGCGTCAAGCGACAGCGCGAACTGGCCGATCTCGACAAGGATTTCCAGCGCAAGCAGCGCGAGTTTCGAGAAGACCTGAACCAGCGCCGTAATGAAGAGCTGGCCATTGTGCTGGAGCGTACCAACAAGGTGATCAAGCAGATCGCCGAAGCCGAAAAATTCGATATCGTGTTCCAGGAGGCGGTGTACGCCAGCCCGCGTATCGACATTACCGACAAGGTGCTGAAGGCATTAAACGGTAAATAACGTCGTGGGCCTTTGGCGCTGGCCTGTATCCAAGCCAGCCAGATCTTCGCCATGACTGCCGCGCTTTAGTCATCTTCAGCGCAAGGCACGCCGACTCGGCACAAGCCACCTGGACAGGTCGCTTGTGCCGAATACTTTTATAGACGATCCAACATCTGAAGAGGGCCAGAATGAGCTATCGACTGGAACAATTGGTCGAACGCCTCGGAGGTCAACTGATTGGCAAGCCCGAGGTAGTGGTATCCGGCATCGCTCCGCTCGATGCGGCGGCAGCGTCTCATATCACCTTCCTGTCAAACCCCAAGCTTCGCGCCCTTGCTGCACAAACTGAAGCCGCAGCGCTGATATTGTCGCCCGCCGATGATACGGTGGTCAGCACAACCTATGGCGGTACACGGATTGTGACAAGCAATCCCTACGCGTACTTCGCTCGTGTTGCCCAGTTGTTCGCCGAACAGCAGGCGATTCCCGCGACGCCCGGCATTCATCCCACCGCCAGTGTCCATCCCGATGCCCAGATTGCAACGGATGCGAGCATCGGGCCACACGTGACGGTCGAGGCGGGCGCGGTCATCCATTCCGGTGCCGCCATCGATGCTGGGTGCTTCATCGGACGCAACGCGAAAATCGGCGAAGGTACGCACTTCTATGCCAACGTAAGTTTCCATGCGAGATGCGAAATCGGCAGTAACGGCATCATTCATTCCGGCGCGGTCATTGGTGCGGATGGCTTCGGTTTTGCCAAGGAACATGGCACCTGGATCAAGATACCGCAGACCGGCAGGGTGGTCATCGGCAATGACGTCGAAATTGGCGCCAACACCACGATTGATCGTGGTGCGCTGGCCGATACGGTGATCGAAGACGACGTCAAGCTCGATAACCAGATCCAGATCGCGCATAACTGCCATATTGGCGCCCACACGGCCATGGCCGGCTGCGTCGGCGTGGCCGGCAGCGCCAAAATTGGCAAAAACTGTACTTTCGGTGGCGCCGCCATGATCCTCGGCCACCTCACCATTGCCGACAACGTGCATATTTCGTCTGGCAGCCTGGTGTCGCGTTCCATTATGGAATCGGGCCAGTACACGGGCTTCTATCCACTGGCAAAAAATGCCGATTGGGAAAAATCCGCTGCAATCGTGCGCAATCTCGGGTCGATGCGTGAGAAAATTCGCGAGCTCGAAAAAACGATCAAACTGCTCACTGAAAAAAAGTAATGAAAACGCTCGATATCACCCAAATCAAACAATATCTTCCACACCGCTATCCGTTGTTGCTGGTGGACCGGGTGCTGGACTGGGAATCCGGCAAATCGATCACCGCAATCAAGAATGTGACCGTTAACGAAGAGTTCTTCAACGGACACTTTCCGCACAAACCGGTGATGCCCGGCGTCCTCATGATCGAGGCGCTCGCCCAAACCGCGGCCCTGTTGTCCTTTTTGACCATGGGGCAGAAACCGGATGACAACAGCGTGGTCTATTTCGTCGGTATCGACGGCGCGCGCTTCAAGCGGCCAGTCGAGCCGGGCGATCAGCTCAAGATGGAAGTCGAGATTCTGCGCACGGCGCGTGGTATCTGGAAATACAAGGCACAAGGTCTGGTCGATGGGCAGATCGCTGTGGAAGCAGAACTGATGTGCACCATGCGTAGCGCCACCGACGCGAGCCAGCCAGCGGGGCAGTAATGACAACAATCCATCCAACCGCAATCGTTGACGCGAAAGCGGAACTCGACGATTCGGTCGCGATTGGCGCTTATTCCATCATCGGACCGCACGTCAAGATCGGCGCGCGGACCAAAGTGGGGCCGCATGTAGTGATCGAAGGCCATACCACGATCGGGACGGATAACGTATTTTTCCAGTTTTCCTCGATCGGCGGGCCGCCACAGGACAAGAAGTACGCAGGCGAGCCAACCCGCTTGGAGATCGGTGACCGCAATACGATTCGCGAATTTTGCACCTTCAATCTTGGTACCGCTCAGGATGAAGGCGTAACGACGCTTGGCAATGACAACCTGATGCTGGCCTATGTGCATCTTGCGCACGACTGCCGTGTCGGCAACAACACCGTGTTTTCCAACAACGCTTCGCTTGCCGGGCATGTGCATGTCGGCGACTGGGTCATCATGAGCGGCTTTGCCGCGGTGCATCAGTTTTGCAAGATCGGCGACCATGCGTTTGTCGGCATGAATACTAGCCTGACTCAAGACGTACCGCCTTATGTGCTGTTGTCCGGCAATCCGGCGCAGCCGCACGGCATCAATATCGAAGGACTCAAGCGCCGCGGCTTCAGCCGTGAACAAATCAATGATTTGCGCAATGCCTACAAGCTGATCTACAAATCTGGCCTCACATTGGATGAAGCCAAGACAGCACTTGCCGCGGCGGAATCCGCTTCGCCCGCCTCTGCCGAACCGCTTCGGCTAATGCGTACCTTCCTCGACAATAGTACCCGTGGCATCGTCCGCTAAGCTATCGATCGCCATGGTGGCCGGCGAAAGCTCTGGCGACCTGCTGGCCAGCCGCTTGTTGTCCGGGCTGCGGCCGCAGTTGCCGGATGCCGATATCTACGGCATAGGCGGCAAACGCATGGCGGAGTACGGTTTTCGCAGTGAATGGCCAATGGAAAAGCTGTCGGTGCGCGGGCTGTTTGAAGTCCTTGCGCATTACCGGGAAATCAAGGGCATCCAGAATGCACTGCGTGACAAGCTGCTGGCCGAGAAGCCCGCCGCATTCATCGGTGTCGACGCGCCCGATTTCAATTTTGGCCTGGAAGCCCAACTCAAGCAGGCCGGTATTCCGACCATGCATTTCATCAGCCCGTCGATCTGGGCCTGGCGTGGCGGGCGCATCAAGAAGATTGCGCGCGCCGTTTCACACATGCTGGTGGTCTTTCCCTTTGAGGAAGAGATCTACCGCAAGGCAGGCATTCCCGTCAGCTATGTCGGTTATCCGCTTGCGGAAGTGATTCCCATGGAACCCGACGTCGCAGCGGCCCGTGCCGAGCTCGGCCTGCCTGCAGAGGCGCAAGTCGTCGCCATCTTGCCGGGAAGCCGGATGTCGGAACTCAAGTTCAACACCGTTGCCTTCATCGAAGCCGCGCGCCTGCTGGTGCAGCGAAATCCTTCGCTACGCATCGTTGTACCCATGGCCGGTGAACGTCAGCAGGCATACTTTTCCGAATTGATTGCCACGGCTGGTCTCAAAGACGTGCCGCTTCAGATCCTGCCGGGTAAATCGCACACCGCGATGGCCGCTGCCGATGCCGTGCTGGTCGCTTCCGGCACTGCGACGCTGGAAGTGGCGCTGTTCAAGAAACCTATGGTCATTGGCTATAAAATGATGCGGGCATCCTGGGAAGTACTGCGTCACATGGGCTACCAGCCCTGGGTAGGTTTGCCGAACATCCTGGCGCAGGAATTCCTGGTGCCGGAACTGCTGCAGGATGCTGCGACACCGACCGCGCTGGCCGATGCCATGTCGGTGCAGTTGCATGACGCAGCGCATCGCGCACGCCTGTACCAGAGATTCACCGAAATGCATCACTCACTGCTGCGCGACACTGCGAAGGAAAGCGCACAGGCCGTGCTGGAACTGATAGGTCCTAAGGTGGCACTATGAAAAAAATAGCTCCTAGCCTGGCGCTTTTTGATTATGAAGGCGAACTTGTATGCGGTGTGGATGAAGCCGGCAGGGGACCGCTTGCGGGCGCGGTGTATGCCGCTGCTGTCATCCTCGATCCGGCAAGACCGATTGAGGGATTACGCGATTCCAAAAAGTTGTCCGAAGCGAAACGGCAGACCCTTGCAGAGGAAATCAAGCAAAGCGCCATGGCATGGTCGATCGCATTCTGCACCGAAAGCGAAATCGATGAGATCAACATTCTGCAAGCGTCGATGCTAGCCATGCGCCGCGCAGTTGAAGGACTGAAGACCGCGCCGACGCTGGCGCTGATCGACGGTAACCGCTGCCCGGTGATGCAAGTCCGTTCTGAAGCCATCGTCAAGGGCGATGACAAGGTGCCGGCAATTTCCGCCGCATCCATCCTCGCCAAGACGGCACGCGATGCCGCGCTGCTGCAACTGCACCAGCAATATCCTGTGTATGGCTTCGACCAGCACAAGGGTTATCCGACGGCACTGCACCTTGAACGCCTGCGCATGCATGGCGTATCCCCGGTGCACCGTAAGAGCTATGGCCCCGTACGTGAAATGCTTGAACTGAGAGCCGTCGCTTCCTAGACAAATTTCGGATTGGTGTGCGTCAAAGCTGACCCGGTCAACCGTACGCCAAGATGAAATTTGCTTTATAACGTACGACGAGTAGGGTGCTTGCACCGAAACAACGAGACACGCCGTTCGCATGAAAACCATTACCTCCAGGGATAACCCGCTCTTCAAGGAGCTGAAACTATTGGCGACCAGTTCGCAGGCGCGACGCAAGGCCGGACGCAGCCTCCTTGATGGCGTACACCTGTGCCAGACTTATCTTGAACAGGTCGGTATGCCTCCTCTATGCGTAGTGGGCGAAGGTTCTGTCATGCTTCCTGAAGTCACCGCCATCGTCGAGCGTTGTGAGCTAGGCCGGGTACAGTGCGTGGTGTTCCCCGACGCCTTGTACAACACGCTGAGTCAGGTTGAAAACGGCATCGGCCTGCTGTTTGTGGTGGATACACCGCAGACTGCAGTGCCTGGGAAGCTCGCAAGGTCCGCGGTGCTGCTCGATAATCTTCAAGACCCCGGCAATCTGGGTTCCATTCTTCGGAGTGCGGCCGCGGCCGGGATTGAAGAAGTATTCTGCAGTACGGGCACCGCGTTTGCTTGGTCGCCGAAAGTGTTACGGGCCGGTATGGGAGCGCATTTTTCATTGCGCATTGTTGAGAACGTCGATCTGCAGAATCTGATCGCCTCCGCGGAGATTCCAGTGCTTGCCACCAGTTCTCACGCCAGTCGACGGGTATATGACCTCGATCTCAGCCAACCAGTTGCGTGGCTGTTCGGTCATGAGGGACAAGGCGTATCGGAGTCCTTGCTTGCAGCCGCGAGCGAGAAGGTATCGATTCCGCATCTGGGGCCGGTGGAATCGTTGAATGTGGCTGCCAGCGCTGCGGTCTGCTTTTTCGAGCAGGTAAGGCAAAAGACGCTCTCGCAGTAGGCGATTGAGGGCAACGAGCGCACGCACACCACTCGCGCTGATCGCCCCAAGCGGCGGCCAGTTATCTGACTAAGCCTGCTCAAGCCTATTCAGTTGCAAGTGGAACCTGACCTCGGTCAGTGCATTCCTGGTAGACCAGGCCGGGCGCAAGACAACGCTCATCAGGATCAAGCGCCATACCGCTATCCGCCGGGCAGATACGGTCAAACTGATAGGTCCTGCCCTGGATTACCGCATAACGGTAAATCTGCGTATCCCGATAGCTGCCAATCGGTTCGGCAACGCGCTCTGCCGCGTAATACCGGGTTGCTGACGAAGACGATGTCGAGTCGCGCCCATGCCGAACCAGGCCCATCGCCTCGATGTCTGATTCAACCCTGCCCAGACCTTCCTTCAACGCCCAAAAGAAAAATAATAGACCTACCCAAAGGACTAGCTCTATCAGTACCAGATCCATACGACCTCCTCCACGATCCGTACTCTCACTCTATTTATAGTCGACTCGTAAGATTCGCGTAAGGTTCCCGTCGAAATTTATTCCTATTCATTGTTGGAGCGGCATCAATAAAAAAAGCCGCTGGTTGTCGCCAGCGGCCTTCTTTGTCATGTTCCTCGATCCGTGGACGGCAGGATTAACCGTGCGCAATCCTGCCCGGATGGTACTCAATATCAATATGTCAATATGCTCGCTTGTCTGACTTGATCTCCTGGAGAATCATTGTTGCAATCTCTTCAATGGATTTCGTCGTCGATGACATCCAGTTAATGCCTTCACGCCGCATCATCTTTTCGGCCTCGTTGACCTCATAGCGACATTGCTCAAGCGCTGCATACTTGCTGCCAGGACGGCGTTCATTGCGGACCTCGGCGAGGCGATCCGGGGTAATCGACAGGCCGAACAGCTTTTTCTTGTACGGCAGCAGGCCGCTCGGTAGCTTATTACGTTCGAAGTCTTCCGGAATCAGCGGGTAGTTGGCCGCTTTCACCCCGTATTGCATGGCGAGATACAAGCTGGTCGGCGTCTTTCCTGAGCGTGATACGCCAACCAGGATGACGTCCGCCGACGCAAGGTTCTGGTTCGACTGGCCGTCATCGTGAGCCAGAGAAAAATTGATCGCCTCGATCCGGTTCTTGTATTCGTCGGAATCGGCGATGTTGTGGCTGCGACCTATTGTGTGCGTGGACTTCACTCCAAGTTCCTGCTCCAGCGGTTCGACGAACGTCTGGATCAGGTCCATGTGCATGCCCTTGGAATGCCGTACCACCGAGGACAATTCCGACTTCACTAATGTCGAAAAGACAATAGGCCGTTTGCCATCGCGTTCGTAGGCGTCGTTGATCTCCCGAACCGCCTCGTAAGCCTTGTCCAGGGTATCGATAAAGGGTAGTCGCACTTCCTTGAAACGCAGTTCAAACTGGGTCAGCACGGAATGCCCGAAAGTCTCGGCGGTGATGCCGGTGCCATCCGACACAAAGAAGACAGTACGGTCGGCGGCGGGTAAGTGGTGTACGGGCAAGTCTGGCATAATCAAATTGAATATAGATCAACGGTAAGTGCGAAATTGTATAAAGCAGGATGCAGTTGCACGCTGTAAAATGACGATCAATTAACGACCAACATCGTGCTCACCAAGAATAACAAAAAGAACCGGGCGGCGAAGGCGCATATGCAGATTTCTTATCATCAAAACAGGTGTAGTTATGTCCAACGCAGTATCCAACGGGGTAACCCAGGGGGCTACATACGTAGCAGCCTTTGAAAATCTAAGAATGACGGACGTCGAGTCCGTCGGCGGCAAGAACGCATCCCTCGGCGAGATGATCAGCCAGCTGGCTGGCGCTGGCGTTCGTGTGCCTGGTGGTTTTGCGACCACTGCGCACGCATTCCGTGATTTTCTCGAGCACAGCGTCAATGGCGGCGCCACGCTCGCGCAGCGCATTGCCGATCGTCTTTCTTCCCTGAATATCGACGATGTCCGCGCTCTGGCGCAGGCTGGCAGCGAGATCCGACAGTGGATTATCGATACGCCTTTCCAGCCACGCCTGGAACAGGAAATCCGCGAATTCTACGACCGCCTGGTTGCCGATTCGTCCGCCGAAATGTCGTTTGCCGTGCGTTCCTCCGCGACCGCCGAAGATTTGCCGGACGCTTCATTCGCGGGTCAGCAGGAAACCTTCCTGAACGTGGTCGGTATCGACAATGTACTGGAAGCGATCAAGCATGTTTTCGCCTCCCTGTACAACGATCGCGCGATTTCGTATCGCGTCCACAAGGGCTTTACGCATGCGGAAGTTGCCCTGTCGGCCGGCGTACAGCGCATGGTACGTTCCGACGTCGGTGCGGCTGGCGTGATGTTTACCCTTGATACTGAATCGGGCTTCAAGGACGTTGTATTCATTACTTCCAGTTATGGGCTGGGCGAGACGGTGGTGCAGGGCGCGGTCAACCCCGATGAGTTCTACGTCCACAAGCCGATGCTCGAACAAGGCAAGCTGCCGATCATCCGTCGCAACATCGGCTCCAAGCTGATCAAGATGGAATTCACCGGCGAAGCCAAGGCGGGCCGTTCCGTCAAGACCGTCGATGTACCGATCGAATTGCGTAACCGCTATTCGTTGAACGACCAGGAAATCGTCGAACTGGCAAAGTACGCCGTCATCATCGAAAAGCATTATGCCCGTCCGATGGACATCGAGTGGGGCAAGGATGGCCGTGACGGCAAGCTCTACATCCTCCAGGCGCGTCCCGAGACCGTGAAGTCGCAGCAGAAGGCGACCGATGCACAGCAGCGCTTCAAACTGAAAAATACCGGCACTGTGCTGGCATCCGGTCGTGCGATTGGTCAGAAGATCGGTGCCGGTCCGGTACGCGTCATCCGTGATCCATCCGAAATGGAACGTGTCCAGCCTGGTGACGTACTGGTCGCCGACATGACCGATCCCAACTGGGAGCCGGTCATGAAGCGCGCCGCCGCAATCGTCACCAACCGTGGCGGCCGTACCTGCCACGCAGCGATCATCGCGCGTGAATTGGGTGTCCCGGCGGTGGTGGGCTGCGGCAATGCAACCGACATGCTGAAAGACGGCACGCTGGTCACGGTGTCTTGCGCGGAAGGCGATGAAGGGCATATCTACGACGGCCTGCTTGAAACCGAAGTGACCGAAGTATCGCGCGGCGAATTGCCGAAGCTGCCGTTGAAGATCATGATGAACGTAGGTAACCCGCAGCTGGCGTTCGATTTCCAGTCGATCCCGAACGGCGGCGTCGGCCTGGCCCGTCTCGAGTTCATCATCAACAACAACATCGGCGTGCATCCGAAAGCTATCCTGGAGTATCCGGGCATTGATGCGGATCTGAAGAAGGCTGTGGAATCGGTCGCACGCGGCCACGCATCGCCCAGGGCTTTCTACGTCGACAAGCTGGCGGAAGGCATCGCCACCATTGCCGCCGCGTTCTGGCCCAAGCCGGTCATCGTGCGCCTGTCCGACTTCAAGTCGAACGAGTACAAGAAGCTGATCGGCGGTTCGCGCTACGAACCCGATGAAGAAAATCCGATGCTGGGCTTCCGCGGTGCGGCACGTTACCTGGCCGAAGACTTTGCCGAATCCTTCCAGATGGAATGCGAAGCGATGAAGCGGGTCCGTAATGACATGGGCCTCACCAACGTGGAAATCATGGTGCCGTTCGTGCGAACGCTCGGACAGGCCGAAAAAGTCGTCAACCTGCTGGCTAAAAACGGTCTCAAGCGCGGCGAGAATGGCCTGCGTCTGATCATGATGTGCGAAGTGCCATCGAATGCGATCCTGGCAGACCGCTTCCTCGAATACTTCGACGGCTTTTCGATCGGCTCCAACGACCTGACCCAGCTGACGCTCGGTCTGGATCGCGATTCCGGTATGGAGCTGCTGGCGGCGGACTTCGATGAACGCGACGATGCAGTGCGTGCCTTGTTGTCCCAGGCCATCAAGGCCTGCCTCGCGCAAGGAAAATATATCGGCATCTGCGGTCAGGGACCTTCGGATCATCCCGACTTTGCCGAATGGCTGATGAAGGAAGGCATTGCGTCGATCTCGCTGAACCCGGATACGGTCGTCGACACCTGGCAACAGCTTGCGTCGGCGGCTTAATAGCGACACGCGGGTATGCTCCTGAAAAACGCGGACTTTCGGTCCGCGTTTTTTGTGCAGTGATTGTGTTGTATGCGGGCCAAAACGAAGTCGCCGTGACGCAAAAGCATTTGAACCGTCGCGGTTTTCGATTAGACTTGAGCCAACTTATTTCTGCACAACAACCAACAAAAACAGCTGTACCGTTGTTGTATTGCGCCCCTGTTGCCCTGATGGGTCACGGGGGCTTTTTATTTGTACAATGGAATCATGATGCCCAACGGGAGGTATGCATGTCAGACTGGATTTTTTGGTTCGGATTGGCTGGGGTGCTTGTCATCCTGGAGATGTTCAGCGGGACGTTTTACCTCTTGATGATAGGGTTGGGCATGGCGGCGGGCGGCCTGGTATCGCTTGGTACGGAAAGTCGGCCTGTACAGTTGCTTACGGCGGCGGTGGCAGGAATCATTGCGACGTATGCCTTACGCCGCAGCCGATGGTTGCGGCCTGCCCGTCATGACGCAACGAAGGATCCAAACATCAATCTCGATATTGGGCAAACCGTCCATGTCGACGCATGGACCGGCGACGAGGGCGAGCCCAGAACCGCGCGCATCCTGTATCGTGGCGCCTACTGGGATGCCGAATTGCAAGACGGTGTAGCGCCGCATCCCGGGACGTTCGTCATCAGGGAAATCCGTGGAAGCCGACTGATTCTTGCGCTCGGCCATCCATGATAACAATGAAAAGAAAAGGGAAACGCGATGGAAATTAGTTTCGGCAGTCTCAGTATCGTCCTGTTTATCATCGCCGTCGTTTTCGTCATCAAGACGATCAACGTGGTGCCGCAACAGCATGCATGGGTCGTCGAACGGCTCGGCAAATACCATGCGACGCTCGGTCCTGGCCTCAACATTGTCTTGCCGTTCATCGACAGGATCGCCTACAAGCATTCGCTGAAGGAAATTCCACTCGATGTGCCAAGCCAGGTCTGTATCACCAAGGACAATACCCAGCTCCAGGTCGATGGCATCCTGTATTTTCAGGTGACGGATGCGATGCGTGCTTCCTACGGTTCATCGAACTACATTGCCGCCATTACCCAGCTTGCCCAGACAACGCTGCGCTCGGTGATTGGCCGCATGGAACTCGACAAAACCTTCGAGGAACGCGATCACATCAACAAGGCGATCGTCAGCGCCATCGACGAATCCGCCGCGAACTGGGGCGTCAAGGTCTTGCGTTACGAAATCAAGGACCTTACGCCGCCGAACGAAATCCTGCACGCCATGCAGGCTCAGATTACGGCGGAGCGTGAAAAGCGTGCCTTGATTGCCGCTTCCGAAGGTCGTCGGCAAGAGCAAATCAATATTGCCAGCGGCGAACGCGAAGCCTCGATCGCGAGGTCGGAAGGCGAGAAGCAAGCTGCCATCAATCGTGCGCAAGGCGAGGCCGCGGCAATCCTGTCGATTGCGGAAGCCAGTGCCGAAGCGATTCGCAAAACAGCCGGTGCGATACGCGAGCCGGGCGGAGCGGATGCGGTTAATCTCAAGGTCGCGGAGCAGTATGTCGATGCGTTCGCCAAACTTGCAAAGACAAACAATTCCATCATTGTCCCTGCTAACCTTGGTGATATCAGCACACTGATCGCGAGCGCGATGCAGGTGGCGAAGGCGCAGCCGAAGGTTTAACGCGGATTTCATATTGAGGCACGCGCATCCGGGTCAGATGTGCGTGCCTTGAAATGCTAAACAAGCTAACTTTTTGTACTTCAGTTTGGCAATGTACTGCAGGAACCGCTCACGCGATAACGGTCAACGTCTTTCTGCTTACGGACCGCTGCTCACGCCGATTTATACCACCGCCATTGCAGTCATCATACTTGCCCTGCACCGTGCCGCAATGAGGCGACACCTGAAACGCCATCCCGGCTAACGCCGGTTCTGCTTCAGGATGGATTGTTGCTCGCGCTGCCAGTCGCGCTGTTTTTCGCTCTCTCGCTTGTCGTGCTGTTTTTTACCCTTGGCGAGGCCGATTTCGCACTTGATGCGGCCCTTGGTGTAGTGAAGGTTGATCGGTACCAGCGTGTAGCCGGCGCGTTCTACCTTGCCGATCAGCTTCTTGATCTCTTCACCGTTAAGCAGGAGTTTGCGGGTGCGCACCGGATCGGGCGAGACATGGGTCGACGCGGTCGCGAGCGGGCTGATGTGCGCACCGAACAGGAAAACCTCGCCCTTGCGGACAATGACATAGGCTTCCTTCAGTTGTGCGCGGCCCGCGCGGATCGCTTTGACTTCCCAGCCTTCGAGCACCATGCCTGCCTCGTATCGCTCCTCGATGAAGTAATCGTGGAAGGCTTTTTTGTTATCGATAATGCTCATGAATGTGGGAAAGAGGGCAGGTCAGTTAAAATGAAGCTTCGTATTTTATCAAACGGTTATTTGCAATGGCTGTCGTACACAAGTCCGTGTTGCTGCCCTATAGCGCTGAACAGATGTTTGCGCTGGTCGACAGGATCGAGGACTATCCAAAATTCCTTCCCTGGTGCGGGGGCGCCGACGTGCGCACGCGCGAGGGCAACAAGGTGGTTGCAATGCTGACGATCAACTATCGTGGCGTCAAGCAATCATTCTCTACCGAGAACACCAATGCGCCACCGACATCGATCAATATGGTGCTCATTGAGGGACCTTTCAAGCAGCTGCATGGTACCTGGAATTTCAAACCGCTTCGCGAAGATGCCTGCAAGATCGAATTCGAGCTGCATTACGAATTTTCCAGCCGGGTGCTCGAGCAGCTCATCGGTCCGGTATTCAACTTCATAGCCAACAGCTTTGTGGATTCCTTTTGCAAGCGGGCCGAGGTAGTGTATGGCTGATCTCCGGATCCAGGTTTGCTACGCCAGGCCGGAATGGCAATTTTTGCGGGTACTGAGCGTAGTTCCCGGGACGACAATTCGTGATGCGATTCAAGCCAGCGGGCTGCTGGAGGAAGCGCCGGAAATCGATCTTTCGACCGCACGCGTTGGCGTATACGGCAAACTGAAGGAGCTCGACGCACTATTGCGCGAGCATGATCGGGTGGAGGTTTACCGTCCGTTGATTGCCGATCCCAAGGATGCGCGCCGCCGTCGGGTCGCCAAGAAAGAACGGCAGAAGTAACGCTGTCATTTTCCAGACAAAAATCCCGGCATGCCGGGATTTTTCAACGTGGCCATTACCATGCAGGCCACCGATCCCATCGTTGTCCCTATGACTTGCAATCGTCCAGTACCCGCCGCGATTCCCTGACTTCCTTGGCGCGTTGTTCATCGGACAAGTACGAGCGCTCGCCATTTTTGTCCGTGCGGCTGATGCGCTCGCCTGACTCCAGGGCACGATGATATTCCTGCGCCCGTTCGCAATTCCTGGCCTTTTCCGAGGCGATCTTGGCTTCTTCCGCGGCCTTTTTCTCTTTCTCCGCACGCTCGGTCTGGCGCTTGCGGAACTCGGCATTCTTTTCCGCAGTAGTCATCTGCGATTTGGCCTCAGATGCGACCGCTTCGGCCGGCGCGGCGGCAGGCGTGCTGCTACCCGGTTGTTTCAGGATGCGGCTGGCCGGGATCGATGACGGCGGCGGCATGTCGGAAAACTGCTTAACGCCCTTGTCATCGAGCCAGACGTATTGCGCATGGGCGGCGCCGGCAAACCCCATGCAGATAAGGGCGGTGACAAAGGTATGACGGAAGAGGGTATTCATTGGGATCCTTGCATCTATGCCATAAATGGCCATACATGGATTTCGCCATGCTTTGCAGGTGCTGTCAATGAACTTGCCAACTGCTTATATTCCAAAGGGACCGAAAAACGACTTGTAACAAGGATTTCTGTATAATGCGGCTTTGCGCCTATAGGAAACACTATGCGTCTACTCCAAAAAGCACTCACGTTCGATGACGTGCTGCTCGTTCCGGCCTATTCGGACATCCTCCCCAAAGACACCACACTGACCACGCGCCTTACGCGCAATATCACGCTGAACATTCCGTTGCTGTCGGCGGCAATGGATACCGTGACCGAGGCAAGGCTGGCAATTGCAATGGCACAGGAAGGTGGCATCGGCATCGTTCACAAGAACCTCAAGCCCAAGGACCAGGCGCGCGAAGTCGCGAAGGTCAAGCGCTTTGAGTCCGGCGTCGTGCGCGACCCGATCACCATTCCACCGACAACACGCATCCGTGATGTGATCGCCTTGTCGGAACAGCATGGCATCAGTGGTTTTCCTGTCGTCGAGGGCAAGACGGTCGTCGGCATTATCACCAACCGCGACCTGCGTTTTGAAGAAGAACTTGACGCGGAAGTGCGCGCAAAAATGACCCCGCGTGAAAAGCTTGTTGTCGTCAAGGAAGGCGCGGAGCTGTCCGAAGCCAAGCGCTTGATGAACAAGCATCGCCTGGAACGCGTGATCGTGGTCAACGATGCATTCGAGCTGCGCGGCCTGATCACCGTCAAAGATATTCAGAAGGCCACCGAACACCCGAACGCCTGCAAGGATGAGCACGGCAAGCTGCGTGTTGGCGCCGCAGTCGGTGTCGGAGCGGACAATGAAGAGCGTATCGACCTGCTGGTCAAGGCCGGTGTCGACGTCATCGTCGTTGACACCGCGCATGGACATTCCAAAGGCGTGCTCGACCGCGTTCGCTGGGTCAAGAAAAACTATCCTCAGGTCGACGTCATCGGCGGCAACATCGCCACTGCGGCGGCGGCACTGGCACTCGTCGAGCATGGCGCCGATGGCGTCAAGGTCGGTATCGGCCCCGGCTCGATCTGCACCACCCGTATCGTCGCAGGCGTCGGCGTCCCGCAGATCACCGCCATTTCCAATGTCTCCGATGCGCTGAGGAACAGCGGCGTTCCTTGTATCGCCGACGGCGGCATTCGCTACTCGGGCGATATTTCCAAGGCACTCGCAGCAGGCGCCTCCAGCGTCATGATGGGCAGCATGTTTGCCGGCACCGAAGAAGCGCCTGGCGAAGTTATCCTCTTCCAGGGCCGCAGCTACAAGTCGTATCGCGGCATGGGCAGCCTCGGTGCCATGTCTGACGGTTCCGCTGACCGTTACTTCCAGGATTCGGCCAACAATGCCGACAAGCTGGTACCGGAAGGCATCGAAGGTCGTGTGCCTTACAAGGGCAGCGTGCTCGCCATTCTGTATCAGCTGGTCGGCGGCATTCGTTCGTCGATGGGTTATTGCGGTTGTGCGTCGATCGAGGAATTCCGTGAGAAAGCGGAGTTTGTCGAAATCACGTCAGCCGGCATGCGCGAGTCGCACGTCCACGACGTGCAGATCACGAAGGAAGCGCCGAACTACCGTGCGGACTGATCGCAGCGCGACTTAAGGCTCAAGCATGCTCATGACAAAATCGGCCGGCTCGCCAGGTGGCGCGTCTCCCGTAGCACTTCCCGAGCAGGTCGAGGTCCCCCTGGGCAACGACCCGGAGATGCTGCGCATCCGCCGTATCGGGAAAAAGCTGTTCGACGTCGCCAACTGCATCATCACGTTCGGTAATGCGATTCCGCCGGGCGTGGAGGACAACCCGTCGATGGCTGACCTGGAGACCGCGTTCTGTCATGACATTTCGCTGTCTGACGAAATCGTGGTTGTCCACGATGTACGCAGACATGCGTCCCTTGGCAGCCATCGTGCAGTGAGCGGTGAGCCTTATATCCGTTTTTACGCATCGTATCCCGTGCATAACCAGGACAGGGCGCTGATCGGCAATGTTGCCCTTGTCGATTACTCGCCGCGACCGGTATTCCGTGACGGCGACCGCCAGATGCTGGCGGACCTTGCCGCTCTGGTGGAACGCGAGCTGGAACTGCGCTCGGTCAACGCATCACAGCTCGACCTGCAGAAGAAGAACAAGAACCTGCGACGCAAGTCGCTGATCGATCCGCTCATCGGTACCTGGAACCGCGGTGCGATCATGCGTATCCTGACTATCGAAGCCATACGCTGCGACAAGCTCGGCCTGCCACTGTCACTGATTGTTGCCGATCTGGATTACTTCAAGAAAATCAACGATACCTATGGCCATCCGGCCGGCGATGCGGTCCTGGTGAAAGTGGCCAGTCGGCTGCGTTCCTGCATCCGTCCGCAGGAAGCGCTTGGGCGCTACGGTGGCGAAGAATTCCTGATTGTTCTGCCCGGCTCGTCGCACGTTACCGCGATGGCCGTAGCCGAACGCATGCGTACCGCGATTGCGGCGCAGCCCGAGGTGATCGGCAACGCCACGCTCAACCTGACCATCAGTGCCGGCGTTGCCTCGACAGACATGTTTGCGACCGCAACCACCGAAGAACTGATCAGCCGTGCCGACATGGCCCTGTATGCCGCCAAGGATGCAGGACGTAACAAGGTCATGAACGCGACTCCCGAATCCCTCTGATTATTAAAACACCACCTTCCATGCACTCTAAAATCCTCATTCTCGATTTCGGTTCCCAGGTCACGCAGCTGATAGCCCGTCGCGTACGCGAAGCTGGCGTTTTCTCGGAAGTTTTTCCTTATGATGTCAGCGAGGAGTTTGTTCGCAATTACGGCGCAGCCGGCATCATCCTGTCCGGTGGACCGAACTCCGTGACCGAAGGCGATACGCCGCGTGCGCCGCAGGCCGTGTTTGAAGTGGGCGTGCCTGTGCTGGGCATTTGCTATGGCATGCAGACCATGGCGGAACAGCTTGGCGGCAAGGTCGAAAATGGCAAGGTCCGCGAATTCGGCTACGCCGAAGTCCGTGCACGCGGTCACACCGCGTTATTGAATGGCATTGCGGATTTCGTGACAGCCGAAGGCCATGGCATGCTGAAGGTGTGGATGAGCCACGGCGACAAGATCATGGAGATGCCACCCGGCTTCAAGCTGATGGCGTCCACCGACAACTGTCCGATTGCCGGTATGGCTGATGAAGAGCGCAAGATGTACGCAGTGCAGTTCCATCCGGAGGTGACGCACACCGTCCAGGGCAAGGCCATGCTGGGTCGTTTCGTGCACGAGATCTGCGGCTGCAAATCCGACTGGAACATGCCCGACTATATTTCCGAAGCCGTCGAAGCGATTCGCAAGCAGGTCGGTACCGACGAAGTCATTCTTGGTCTCTCGGGCGGTGTCGACAGCAGCGTCGCCGCAGCGCTGATTCATCGTGCCATCGGCGACCAGCTGACCTGTGTGTTCGTCGACCACGGTTTGCTGCGCCTTGATGAAGGCGCGATGGTCATGAACATGTTCGGCAAAAACCTCGGCGTGAAAGTCATCCACGTCGATGCGACTGAACAATTCATGGGCAAGCTGGCAGGTGTCGCCGACCCGGAAGCCAAGCGCAAGATCATTGGCCGCGAGTTTGTCGAAGTGTTCCAGACCGAAGCGGGCAAGCTCAAGAACGCAAAATGGCTTGCGCAAGGCACCATCTATCCGGACGTGATTGAAAGCGCAGGCAAAGGCAAGAAGACAGCGCATACCATCAAGAGCCACCACAACGTCGGCGGATTGCCTGAGACGTTGAACCTGAAATTGCTGGAGCCATTGCGTGAGCTGTTCAAGGATGAAGTCCGCGAACTTGGCGTCGCTCTCGGCCTGCCGCATGACATGGTGTATCGCCATCCATTCCCAGGTCCTGGCCTGGGCGTGCGTATTCTCGGTGAAGTGAAAAAGGAATATGCGGACTTGTTGCGTCGTGCGGACGCCATCTTCATCGAAGAACTGCGCAACACAACCGATGACGAAGGCAAATCCTGGTACGACAAGACCAGCCAGGCGTTTGCCGTGTTCCTGCCAGTCAAATCGGTCGGCGTCATGGGCGATGGACGCACCTATGAATACGTGGTTGCCTTACGCGCCGTACAAACCCAGGATTTCATGACCGCGCATTGGGCGCACCTGCCACACGAATTACTCGGCAAGGTGTCCAATCGCATCATCAATGAAGTGCGTGGCTTGAATCGCGTGGTGTATGACATCTCCGGAAAACCGCCGGCTACGATTGAGTGGGAGTGATTCGATAACGTTCCACGCCGTTTCATATCGACCCCGAACTTCTCCGAAGCCCTTGTGTATCAAGGGCTTTCGCGTTTTTGGCGTCTCATCGCACATCACCCCATCCCGTTATTTTTGACGGTAATATTGACGGTCAAATTTGGGACAAGTCGCCTTGCGAACGGTCTACCGTCTTGCTGCTCTGGCGGTAGACGCTGACGCGACCATTGCCTGCATCGATCTGATGCACTGCGTTTGCGAAGGCCAGTTTTCACTCGACGGGTTGAGAGTACAGGGCCAAGCTGCGCCCACAGCCCGGAATGTAGTGCTCTCTGCATGATTGAAACGGAGCGCTGCACTGGTTGCAAAAGACATGCGGTTGGTGCCAAAGAAAAGTCACTCGCTCAAGCGTGAGATCGCCGATGTGCGGCAAGCGATTGGCCAGCGGGATTGTTTCGCGCATATGTTGCATTCAATTGGAATCGACTACTGCTTCGCTATTCCACCAGCACTTCGCGGGTGCGTTCGCCGGACACCAGTTTGAGCAGGATCGAAACATTGACGCCAAAAGACTTTCCATCGCATAAATCGCGACAGCAGCCGGTTTCGACACGCAGTTCATCGGTGTCTGGAAAGCTGACTGCGGTAATGAAGTCGATGATGCTAGCGTTGGCTGTGGCGGAAACATAGTCGGCGTTGGCGAGCCACATTAATCCGCCGGCGATGAAGGGTAGCCGTATCCCGAAAAGCTTCGTGATGTCGGTGGTCAGGTGATTGGATTTCATGGTTTCCCAGTCAATATCGGATATCTGGAGCGGGTGGGCAGCGCATAAATGGCTTCATCCGCGGATAGCGCCTTGCCCTTTCATCGTGGAGGTGGCAGGCAGCAGGTAATCGTTGCACCATTTGCTCAGTTTCAGGCTATGGCCCCAGCTTTTCTTGAATTGGCTCCGCGCATTGACCTACGCTGCGGCGATGGAACTTCGACGGAGCTCGCGTCACTCATAGGGAGGAAATTGTCCATCATTACGCACGCACCGGTTTAATGAGGAGTGCGCGTTGTGGTACCAAAAATGGTTGAGGGTCGCGACTTCGTGTACTACGCACGAAGTCCTTGTTTCGGTTGGCTGGATATTCACGGGAGTAGATATGGGCGGGATTTTTTCATGCTTCAGAGGAGACTCAACGCAAACGTTAGTGCGAGACCCCGCACCACCGCAGAATCAAACGCCGGTGCAGAATCAAACGCCGGTGCAGAATCAAACGCCGGTGCAGAATCAAACGCCGATGCAGAATCAAACGCCGATGCAGAATCAAACGTCGGTGCAGAATCAAACGTCGGTGCAGAATGCGCAAGCAGAGCGTGCCCGTTTCATGCGAAATATCCCCTGTCCTCCGCAGAGGAGAAAAACGATCGCTCCGAATCCATTGGTGCCTGAAAACACGATTGCCCGTTCATCCGGGATGGCGTTCATGACGAATGAGTTGCTGGGCGAGATCCTTGGGTACCTGTCCCCGGCGGACATTGCCAGCCTCGGCCAAGTAGACAAGGCTCATCATGAGAATGAAGCCATTGCGTATAGCCTGGGTGTGGCGAAACTGCATCGGCAGTGCAGTCAACTTGAATCTGGTTCCATGCTTCTGTCGTTGCTGCAATGGAATGAGCTTGTTGGTTACATTGATGCAGCCTTAATCTCGCTGCAAACCCAGTCAGGCGAACCCTTAACCACAGGGCTCTTGCGGCAAGACAAGGCTGACCTGTTTTGCAGGCTGGCAGGAAAAATCAGACTGGTACAGAACGACTCTCGATGGAATGCGGTGCAATTCATGTGCGACGCCATCAGGACCGGAACGTTGGTGGACTCGCCCCCCATGCAAGCCCAAGTGTTGGTGTCGTTGGCCGGCAACATCGTGGACTTGCTCGAGGCACACAGAACCGACGCATTCAATGAAATCTGGAGTGCTGCCGTAGTCCTTCCGGCTGCCGAGCAATTCATGGCGCTGGCGGCACTGAGCGGGGAAATCTCGAGCCTGTCCGAGATGGACAGACTCGACGCATTCAATGACATCCGGGAGCTTGCCGTCACTCTTCGACCTTTCGAGCAATCCGTGATGCTGGCGGCGCTGAGCGGGGGAATCATGAGCCTGTCCTTGGAAGACAGGTCCGACGCGTTCAATAGCATTCGGGCCGCTGCGGGCACCCTTCCGGCTGCCGAGCAATCCGTGGTGCTGGCGGCACTGAGCGAGCATATCTTGAGCCCGCTTTGGGTGGACAATCCCGGCCAATTTTCCTGGGTGGACAATCCTGGCCAATTCAATAGCATCCGGGACGCTGCCAAAGCCCTTCCGGCTGCCGAGCAATCCGTGGTGCTGGCGGCGCTAAGCGGGGGAATCGTTAATCTCTCAGAGATTAACACTCGCAACGCATTCAGCAGCGTTCACATCGCTGCCGTCGGTCTTCCGCCCGCCGAGCAATCCATGGTGCTGGCGGCACTGAGCAGGGAAATCTCGAGCCTGCCCGAGATGCGCAGACCTGACGCGTTCAATAGCATTCGGGCCGCTGCGGACACCCTTCCGGCTACCGAACGATCCGTGGTGCTGGCGGCGCTAAGCGGGGGAATCTTGAGTTTGCTCAGTCCAGACAATCTCCGGGCGTTCAATAGCCTCCGGGACGCTGCAGACGCTCTTCCGGCTACCGAGCGATCCATGGTGCTGGCGGCGCTAAGCGGGGTAATCTCGGGTCTGCCCGATGCAGACAATCTTGAAGCATTCAATAGCCTCCGGGATGCTGCCGTTGGCCTTCCGCCTGCCAAGGAATCTGCAGTCCTGACGACGTTGGCTGATAAAATTGTGGACTTTCCCCGGGCAGGCAGGCTTGGCGCATTCAATAACCTCCGGGACGCTGCCTTTGCCCTTCTTGGCACATTCAATAGCACATCGGATGCTGCAGTTGCACTTCCTGCGGCTGAGACGGCCGCAGCGGTCTTGGCAGCGTTGGCAAGCAAAATTGAAAGCCTTCCGCCGGGCAGAAAGCGCGACGCATTCAACGGCATATGGGACGCTGCCTCAGCCCTTCTCAGTGCACTCAATAGCATCCGGGACAATGACGATACTCTTCCTCTTGCCGAGAAAACCGCAGCAGTCTTGACAGTATTGGCCGATAAAATCGTGCACGTTCCCGAGACAGACAGGCTCGGCGTTTTCAACCGCCTCCAGGACGTTTCAGCTACCCTTCCGCCTGCCACGAAGAGAGTATTATTGGCAACCTTGGTTAATCAAATCAAGCACTTGAAGGCAGACGACCGAAGCGAAGCATCCGTGGCGTTTGATTCGTTTTCCGACGCCCGGGTGCAATCGGCTTTGGTCCGCAACTTGAAGCACGTGACGGCAGGTCAAGACGCGCTCACAGAGCTCCGTGACACCATGACGCGAACCAGTGCACTTTCGGACCTGTCGAAGGTTGAGGTGTTGAAAACAATTGCCCGAGAAATTCGTTATTTCCCGCCGAGCCACGGCAAAAATGAGATTGTCCAAGGTCTGCACGAAGCAGCGGACGGGCTGGCAGTCCCATTGAGGATGGCGCTGAGAATGCAGTTGCCTCTGCCTCAGGTACAAAACGCATAGATGTCATGCAGGAGATGGTGGCGGTCCGCCCGAGATCGATGGACTCGAAGCATTCCATTCCGTCATCGTCACAATCCACCGTGATGCAAAGGCGCGAGCGGCCCGTCACGGTGGAGACACACCTCAATCCTAATACACTTGCTCTGGCAATCGATTGATGGCTCGATCACGACAAAGGGAGAAGTGCGTCGTTTTACGCCCCACGACTTAAGGTTGACTGCGAATTCGCATATGCAGGAGCTTCTGACGGTAAAAGTGAACGAAGGAGCGGGCTATTGACGACGAGTGCAACGCCGGCAGGCGGCTCGGCGCCCCCGGAAAAAGACGCGATCTCATGGTGCGTTATGGGTTGGGATTGGTATAAGTCACCTGATCTTCAAGCAGTGTGCTGAGTCGCTCGGCAAGCGGCGAAAGATAGGCGCCGGCGCGAGCAACAATGCCGATTCCGCGACGTAAATCAAGTTCATCCTGTCGGACATCGAGCGGTCGAAAACCCGGGACGACGCCACTCGATTCAGCGCCGGCTAGGCTGAGCATCTGTGTGCCACGGATGAGATCGAAAAGAAGCGTACCGCCAAAATTTACCTCAATTCTCAAGTGGGGGTTGCGGAAGGGCTAGCCGGCGAAATGCGGAGTCGACTTGCTGGCGAAGCGTGAATTGGGAACCAGGCAGGAGCCATTCCTGATCGACCAGATCGTTGAGGGTCAGATTCTGGCGGCGGTGTAATGGATGGCCATCGTCAGCCATCACCGCCAACCGGTCGCTGAATAGTGCCCAGACGCGGAAGCTTTCATTATGCATCGCGAGCAATGGCACGATCGCGAGGTCAAGCGTACCTTGAGTGACCATGTCCAGCAATCCGCGCGCGAACCGTCTGCTCATGCATAGACGTGCCACGGGCCGTTCCCTTATCAACTGGCGACATGTCCTGACGATCAGGCCGGTAGGCATCGATGGGGAGTAACCGATCCGGAGAATGCCCTGTTCGCCGCTCTTTAATCAATGCATTTCCTTCATCGCGTCTTCATATCGACGCGGTTGATTTTCATCGAAAGGCCGGTCAGTGCGCTGATGCTTGCTATGGCGCTCCTGGCAATCATCATGGTCTTGCTTCCTGCATTGCGCAAGAAGCGTGAGGAGGCTTTCGCCGAGTAGGCGAAGGCCCGTTATATGTGAGTTCAGTTTCGCCATACAACATCGCCAATTTTTCCGAGCTACGCGGTGCGAGAACGCTTGATGCGCTGACACGAACGCGGATATGACGGTACAGGATTCTCGCTTGCAAGATGAAAAACCGACTGATTGGCGTAAGAGGGGCAAGAACTGCTTCACAGAACAGTAGCCAGGCCGAAGTATCGTTGAATGTAAAGCATCTCCCTGCGGATAGCCAAGGAGGGGCTTTTTATTGGGAACTGGTTTTTAAGCAAACTCTATTTAACGGTCGACAATATTCTGGACATAGTCCCGGTCATCTTCCTCATCAAATAAAGCTTCTGCAGATCATTTACTCACGTAGCTGAACTGCCTTCCGCACAAATGAAGAGCGACGGAAGCAGCCTCGGGTGCTGTCTGCGCTAAGCGCAATGTTGGAGCGCTAGCGTATCGACCCTTCTTTGTTTATCTATAAATAAGCCGTCATCAAATTCTTAGTTTTGTTAGAGCTGATATCGACCAAATCGTTAATGGCCTATTCATCATCTGGTCAATCGAACGTTCATGGTTATTCGTCGTTGAAATCAGACATGCTGTATTTATGAAAAGACGATCACGCAGGGCCATCGATTTCATCGGGACAAACAACAGAAAACGGCATGGTTCGGATCGAAAATTCGTACTTTTTTTCGTCGATCAGATCGCTACACTCATAGCGGTCTGCAGTGCCCGTCCAAGTGCATGACGAGGCAGGGCTCTATTCATTCATCAAGCAACCGGTAGTAAACGCGTCACGTGCCAAGCACGCGATGTAAAGAACACACGCATACCACCGCAGAGCCGCCGCACTGCATTAGCGAAACAACGCAATGGCATGTCCCGAACAAACGTTCCGGGCTTTCTGTCTCACCTTTTCGTAAAGTTACCGCCGATGAATTTTCCAATACAGCAGGTGCAGCCGAAAATCGGAAGCGACGAAGCCATCCATTGGCGAAAATATTTCTACATCCTGACCGACAATCTTTTCCTCATCCTGAGCATCGCTATGCTCGTCACATCGGCCGGCATTGCCTACGCCTTGCTTGCCACACCGGTCTACCAGTCCAACCTGCTTATCCAGGTTGCCGATGCCGGCGTGGCTGGAAGCCTGTCCGTCGAGAGCGCCTCGACTACTGAGCATAAGAAACCGGAAGCAGCACCTGAAATAAGCGTGCTTCGCTCGCGCCGCGTGGTATCGGCCGCGGTTGACAACACCATGCTGTTCCTGGACCTGCAGCCGAACTATTTTCCGCTGGTCGGTGCTTGGCTCGCCCGCAAAAACAAGGAACTTTCCACACCGGGCCTGTTTGGCTATGGCGGTTTCGTCTGGGGCAGCGAGCAGGCGGAAGTCACGCGCTTTGATGTGCCTAAATCTTTTGAGGGAAAGAGCTTCACGCTGATTGCGGAGGACGATCGCTATTATCGCCTGCAATATGATGATTTGGATTTGAGGGGAAAGATCGGTGAAGACGCGCACTTCGATACGAGCGATGGCCCGATCATCCTCAACGTCGCCAGGCTGATAGCGAAGCCCGGTGCCGAATTCAAGCTGGCGCGCGCATCACGTCTGGAGACAATCGAAGACCTGCAAACTGCCCTGAAGATCACAGAGACGTCAAAGCAGTCGGGCATCATTTCGGTCAGCCTGGAAGGCCGGGATCCCAAGCTCACCAGCACTGTCCTGTCGGCGCTTGGAAACGAATACATACGCCAGAACGAAGAGCGCAAATCACGGGACGCCGAGAAGTCGCTCGCCTCATTGAGTCGCCAGCTACCCGAGTTGAAACGCGAACTGGAACGCGCGGAGACACAGTACAACGCAGTCCGCAATGCGCGCGGCACCATCGACTTGCAGGAAGAAGCGAAAACCATCCTGCAACAATCCGTCAGTGCACAGATCCGTATGTCGGAACTCAGGCAGCGCAGGGAAGAGCTTCTGGTACGTTTTCAGGAAGAAAATCCCGCAGTGGAAAGCGTCAACCAGCAAATTCGTTCGCTGAGCCAGGACATGAGCGCGGTCGAAGCGAAAATCCGGCGTTTGCCGTCCATCGAACAAGATGTGCTGCGTTTGAGTCGTGACGTCAAAGTCAATACGGCCGTCTATACGGCAGTTCTCAGCACTGCTCAGCAATTGCAGCTGATCACAGCGAGCAAAGGCGGTTATGCCCATTTGCTCGACGCGGCCCAGGTGCCTGAGCGTCCGGTACGGCCAAAACCCATGATGATTGTGTCGCTGGCGGCGCTTGCGGGGATTGGTCTCGGCTGCCTGGCTGCCTTCTTCCGTAAATCGCTCTACGGGCGGGTAGACGATCCGGCAGAAATCAGTGAACAGCTCGGCCTGCCGGTTCGGGTGACGATTTCTCACAGCGAGGGAATGGCGCAGGCCACTGCCCGGCTGTCGCATGGTGGCACGGAGAAATCTGCGCTGCTATCTGGAATGCGCGGCGATAGTGCGATCGAATGCCTACGCCGGTTCAGGACATCTCTGCAAATCGACATGGCGGAATCCCGCAACAATATTGTCGTGATCACCGGACCGACGCCGGGCGTCGGAAAATCGTTCGTCTCCGCCAACCTAGCCGTAGTGCTTGCCTCGATAGGAAAAAAAGTACTCCTGATCGACGGTGACCTGCGTACCGGATTCCTGCACCGCCACTTCGGCCTGTGCCGCGTAGGAGGACTGTCCGAAGCCATCGCGGGTCGCATCGTGGCGGAGCATGCGATTCACCGCGATGTCGTCGATAACGTCGATTTCCTTGCGACCGGGGTGTTGCCAGCGGAGCCGGCCGAGTTGCTTGCGCGCCCCGAACTGGGAGACCTGCTGAGACGATTGTCCGCCGAATATGATGTTGTCCTCATCGATACCGCGCCGGTGCTCGTTGCTTCCGATGCGTCCGTTGTGGCGGCCCACGCCGGCGTGATGTTCAATGTGGTACGCGCGGGCGTCAGCACCGTTGAAGAAATTGAGGAAGCTGTCAATCATCTCAACGCGGCGGGAAGCCGTATCGCCGGCATCGTGTTCAACGACTCCAGGCCACGTTTCGCACGGTATGGCTATGGCTACGGGACGGGATATGGACGTTACCGCTACGCGGCAGAGGGAAAATGACGAGGTCTGCCGTTTGTTCCTCCGATGTTCGCAGTGGCAAGAATGCGCAATTCAACCCGTTCGCAAGGGGGGTCGATGCGTATCTCTAAAAACCAGTCATCGAACAGCGGTTTCCTGCGCAGTGTCTACGTGCTCGTCAGCGGTACGGTGGCATCGCAGATGATATTACTGCTTGCGGCGCCTCTCCTGACGCGCCTGTATTCCCCGCAGGATTTCGGCCTGCTGGCAGTGTTCATCGCCTTTCTGATGTTCATGTCGGCTGTGGTGAGCCTGCGTTATGAGCAGGCGATACCTCTGCCCGAAGACGCACGGGCGGGCGCCGCGCTACTGGTGTTGAGCATGGCAATGGCTGTCCTTGTCGCCACGTTGCTTGCCTTACCGACGATGTGGTATGCAAAAGAAATTGCCGCGCGGCTCAACGTGCCAGGCTTTGCCGAGTATATGTTTCTTGTACCGGCCGGGGCTTTGCTGATCGGCTTCTACAACGTACTGAGCCAGTGGGCAATTCGCACCAGGCAGTTCGGGCCGCTGGCGCGGACGCGTGTCAGCCAATCCTTTTTAGCCATTGCGATCCAGTTGTTTGGTGCGCCGCTTGGTCCTGTCGCGTTGCTCATCGGGCAGGTTGCCGGGCATGGCGCCGGCTCTGTTTCTTTGTATCTGCAAGGGGTAAGCAAGCATCGGCCGCTGCTTCGTTCTGTCGGCCGGCGGGATCTGGCGCAAGCTGCGAAGCGATATCGCCGCTTTCCCCTGTATGCAAGCTGGGGTGCCATGTTCAACACCATAGGATCGCAGTTGCCGCCGCTCTTGTTTGCAGCTCTGTTCAGCCCGGCCCTGGCGGGTACTTATGCGCTTGCCAACCGCGTGCTGTCAATGCCGATGCAGGTTGTTGGCAAAGCCATCGCCAACGTTTTTCTGGCCGGTGCCGCTGATGCGCGGCGCGAGGGCCGCCTTGGCGTTTTCGTGGCGCGCGTGCATGGAAAACTCTCGCATATCGGCATGGTGCCGACGCTGATGCTGCTGATGGCCGGTCCGGAAATCTTTGCCTTCGCATTCGGAATCCAATGGCGTGAGGCCGGTGTGTTTGCGCAATGGCTTGCACCATGGCTCTACCTTGTCTTCGTGACGTCGCCGATGTCCGCCGTGCTGGATGTGCTCGACCGCCAGGCGGCGGCAATGGCATTCCAGGCCTTGCTGCTGGCGGTGCGTATTGCGGCCATCCTGTCCGGCGCGTGGTTAGGGGATGCGCGGCTTGCGATTGCGCTGTTCGGAATGGGCAGCGCCCTGTGCTGGCTTGCACAGCTTGCATGGATCATCCGCGCCGCTGACGCACACTGGCGTTCCATGGCGATGGCGAGCGCCGCAGCGCTGGCCTGGGGCATGACGATTGTCTCACCGCTGATTGTCACACTGTATTGGGACATCGAGCGCGTCGGCCAGATCGACACCGCCGTCTGGTTGATGGCGTTGGCGCTTGCCGGCTTGTTGGCCATCGGGCGATTTACTTTTCTTCTCAAGAATGCATGGTCATGAACAATATCGAAATCCGTTTATCCGATCGACGCTGGATGCATTCCGCGACAAATGGTTTGCATTGGGGCGGCGCCGCATTTTCGGCAGGGCGCATCCGGCGCAGTCCTGACCACGCAGCGGAGCGCTTGCCGATCCCGGACGGCAGTGCGGCGCAGTGGTGCAAATCCTTATCTGCATTGAATGGATTTTTCGCCCTGCTGTGGTCGTCGCCGGAGCGGGTCGTAGCGGCAGTCGATCGCGTTCGCAGCATCCCGCTCTTCTACGGTAGCAGCCAGGGCCGGGTTTTTATCAGTGATGACGCCGAATGGGTACGGCAACGGGTTGGCGACGTGCTCATGGATCCTGTCGCGCGTGAAGAATTCAGGTTGGCTGGATATGTCACCGGAAGCGACACTTTGTATCGCGGTGTCAAGCAGTTGCAGGCTGGAGAGATGCTGCAGGTGTCCACAGACTTGTCCAAAACAGGCGCAGTGGCGACGCTGCAGACTTATCGCTACTACCGTTTCGTGCACACGGAACCGGCAGCCTGCGACGAGGTAATGTTGCGCGCCCGGCTGGACGCGAGTGCGGTTGCGGCCATGCAGCGGCTCATCGACCACGCCGCGGGACGACAGATCGTCATTCCCTTGAGCGGCGGTTACGATTCGCGATTCATTGCCTTGATGCTCAAACGGCTTGGGTATAAAAAGATCATAACGTTTACCTATGGCATTAAAGATAACAAGGAATCGGAATATAGCCGGCAAGTCGCCGCGGATCTCGGCCTGCCATGGCATTTTGTCGAATACAGTGAGGCGCAATGGCGGAACGCCTGGCACACCGAGGAGAGACATCGCTTCCAGCAATGGGCGTCGGGATGGGTCAGCCTGCCGCATGTGCAAGACTGGATCGCCGTGCGTTCGCTCAAGCAGATGCATATCGTCGATGACGACTGTGTGTTTGTGCCGGGACATAGCGGCGACTTCGTGGCTGGCAGCCATATTCCCAGGGATGCTTTTCAAAGCGGTCCGGTTGATACTGAATTGCTGGTGCGGCGTATTCTTGAGCGTCATTATGTGATCGCCGCATGCGCACAGACCGCAGATCAGAAGCAGGCTAAATGGAAGCAGAGAATTCTTCACCGCGCAGGCGTCTGGCATGTTGATACACACGCCGAGTTTGCCGATGCATTCGAGACCTGGGACTGGCAGGAAAGGCAGGCAAAGTACATCGTCAATTCCGTGCGCGTATATGAATTTTTCGGCTTCGACTGGTGGCTACCGCTGTGGGATGCGGAATTCATGGAACTCTGGCAAGAGGTGCCGCTGGCCCTGAGAAAAGAGCGTCGCTGGTACCTCGAACATGTCAAGCACCAGTACGCTGAGCAAACCGGCACAGGGGTGTCGGTCGTGCTCGGCAATTCAAGCGATATCAATACCCTTGGCAGGCTTGCCCGCTCGCTCCTGAAACGTTTTCCTCCAGGAACAAAGCATCACCTCAAGGCCTTACGCCATGTCTTCATGCCGCGCAAGCTGAAGAACGATTACCTGACATCTCACCTGCCGCCGCTCAAGGTGGTGCGTCTGCAACGCAACGGCTATTCGCCGATTGGCATGCTGGTGGAAGAATTCCTGGAGCCGGGTTCGCCGCGATGAAGATTCGAGCCAGTTTTCTTGTCATGCATATGGCTGCATTTTTAATCCTGCTGGCAGGATATGAACAATATGTATCGACGATCTACGCGTCCGAAGGGTTTGCCTGGCACCCCAACGATACCAAATGGCCCATCGCCATAGCGTGCGTCATCCTGTTGTCGCTGCTGACGCCTGTGCGTTCCGATCGTGCATCCAGGCTGTTTTTTCAGATGGTCCTGATACTGGTGCTGCTTCCCATGCTGGTGTTGTTCCATGCCGAAGATCAACCCGGCAGTTTTGTGGCGCAAGTTGTTGCGGCCTATATGTTAACGATTGCCTTGCGCAGGATCCTGCCGGTTGGTCCGCCAAAACGGCTGAGCGTGTCGTCGCATCGCTTGCGCCGCATTTTCTTCATTGCCACGCTGGCATATATCGCCCTGATCGTGCTCATGGGAGGCGGGAAGTATCTTAACTTCGATTTGGCCCGAGTGTACGAAGTACGCGCGGACGCCGCGTCTAACCTTCCCGACATCTTCGGTTATATCTCGCCAGTCATCGGAAAAGTGGTGGTTCCGATCGCTTTGGTCTTGTCGATTCTGTACAAGAAATACCTCACCGCATTTGCCTTTCTGGTGTGCTCGGTACTGATATTTGGTCTTACCGCACACAAGGCGCCATTGTTTTATCCCTTGCTTATTCTTGGCGTCTACTTTGCGTCGGCGCGCAAGCATGTCGCGCTGGTATTCACCGCCGCCATGGTCACGATATTACTGGTATCGATGGCGGATTTCTGGATCGCGCAAACCCACGAAGGCGCATTCTGGGGATGGATTGGGAAGCTGGTAATGCGGCGGGTTTTCTTCCTGCCGTCACAACTGAATTACATGTACTACGACTTCTTTATCAACCACGACTACGTGCTTTTTTCCAATAGCAAGGTCACCCTTGGCCTGGTCGACTATCCCTACGACCTGCCCGTGACCCACGTCATCGGCCGGGAATACTTCGACAACGAAAGCATGGGCGCCAATACCGGCTGGTTCGGCAGTGGCTACATGCAGGCAGGCTTCGCCGGAATCCTGCTGTATGGCGCAGTCGTCGCAGGGGTATTCAAGTACGTTGACGTGTGTGCACAACGATCGGGAAATCTTGCGCTGTCGACGGCTGCCGTCGCCGTACCGGTGTTTGCTCTCATCACCTCGTCGGATCTTCTGACCACATTTTTTACGCACGGCTTGTATATCAACCTGTGTGTCCTTGCCTGTCTCGTCCATAAGGAGTCTGTCCGTGCATATTGTCCACATGACCAGCGCGCATCCACGCTACGACACGCGCATTTTCGTCAAGCAATGCCGTAGTCTTTCAGCCCATGGGCACCGCGTGACGCTGATCGTCGCCGACGGCAAAGGTGACGAAGAAAAGGACGGCGTGCACATTCTTGATGTAGGACGGGTCAAGGGTCGGATCAGGCGCATGCTGCATAGCGCGTGGAAGGTCTATGCCAAAGCGCGCTCCCTGGGTGCCGACCTCTATCATTTGCATGATCCGGAGCTGATTCCCTATGCACTTAAATTAAAGAGCCTGGATAAGCCGGTGATATTCGATTCACACGAGGACGTCCCCAAGCAGCTATTGGGCAAGCCCTATCTGGGTCCTTTCGCCCTGCGTGCCCTGTCGGAAGTGTTTGCACTGTACGAGGCGTACGCGTCGCGGCGCATCGACGGCATTGTTGCCGCAACGCCCTTCATCCGCGACAAATTCCAGGGGTATCAGTGCCGGACTGTGGATGTCAATAATTTCCCGATACCGGACGAACTCGGCGATGCGCTTCCCACGACGCACAAGCGTCGCGAAGTGTGCTACGTCGGAGGATTGAGCGCCGTGCGCGGCATACGCGAGATGGTGCGCGCCAACGAATCCCTGCAAAGCGGTGTGCGCTTGAACCTGGTCGGGGCTTTCGCGGACACCGGGCTGAAACAGGAAGTGTCGACCTATGCGGGCTGGGCGATGGTCAACGAATTAGGTTATCTCGACCGTGTCGGTGTGCGTGACGTACTCTCTCGCTCGATTGTGGGCCTGGTCACACTGCATGCCGTTCCAAATCATCTTGATTCGCAGCCAAACAAGATGTTTGAGTACATGTCGGCGGGAATCCCTGTGATCGCTTCCGACTTTCCCCTTTGGCGCAGCATTCTCGAAAACAATGACTGCGGCATCTGCGTCGATCCGCGTAACCCGCTCGCCATTGCCGAAGCCATTGATTACCTGGCCACCTATCCCGACGTGGCGCAACGCATGGGCGCCAACGGCCGCGCCATGGTTGAGAATCGATACAACTGGGCAGTAGAGGAAAAGAAACTGTTCCGCTTTTACGCTTCACTGGTCTAGGAAAATTGATGCGGCTCCTACAAAAGCAGCTTGTTGCTGCGCTGATACTCGCAACGATGTATGCCCCAACACCAAACGTCTGGGCGACAGCAATGGCCGCAGACCGCTTCGACTGCGGCGGCGAGGTGGAGGACGAGGTTTATTCCCTCTGGAAAAACAATGTGCGCGCTTACCTGGAACGCTCGATGCAGGACCGCCTGATCAGCATGGGAGACGTGTATGTGCTCTACGATCTGCAAACCTACACACATAATCTTCTGAGCATGGCGCGTCGATGCGGACGCACCGAGTTGATCATGGACATAGCCCGGATCGTCCGCGTCAGTTTCGGTGCACTGCAAACCCCCGGATTGGTATCACCGGACCGCCGATGGATTTGTCGCGGCGGGAAAACCTGTACCTACCGGAACGGCTTGCTGGGTAGTGAGGTAATGTTGTGCAGTGTGCAGTTTCTGGGTCTGGCTGTCTCGGTCGCCAACGCATTGGCCAGTAGTCAGCAGTCGCTTGACCGCGAACAGCGCGCCTTCGTGCAGGAGGTTTCGGACATCGTTGAAGAGCATTTGCGCAGGTGGGGCGACGCCAAGGCGACCAAGGCACTCGACGCACTTGTCAAGGCGAGGCCCGGCGATGTGCAGGGAACATCGTCGAAGCTGCTGTTCACTGACCGTTCGCTATGGATGATCAGCATCTATGCCGAATGGGCCGGCCTGCTCGACGCTTCCAGAGCGCATCTCGGAGAAGCGCGGAGTCGCATCAGTGCGACGCGCGAACTGAGTGCCCATGTGAATGGCTTGCTACGCTTATTCAATGCGCGCATTTCACAGGGTACTGCTTGGGTTAACGGTAACACCGCCGTCCCGGTAGCAGATATTGATGGCGGATTCTGGACTTACTTCAGCGACAATCGCTACGCGGCCTACGAAGGCGAGCAGAAGCCGCTCGTCTGCCCATCGACCGCATCAACGGGCGGAGTCAACCCTGACGCCTCCTCGAACACGGGCAATACCACGCCCAAATTACTGGTGGCCGCAACAAAGTCGACCATGAGCGACAAACTGGGCTGGGACATCAGTCATGCAAGGCGACTGGTACATGCGCTCGATGCACTGCAAAGAAATCGCACCGCATTGACTTGGGTATTTAAGGTGGATGAAGCCAATATCCCTCAGGCAAATGTCACAGATGCCTTCGCCGGCGCCATGATTGCACGCGTCTGGAATGGCGATAAACATCACCCCTTGTTCCGCAACTATCTCAGCGGAGCGAACGGTTGGTATCGCGTCGGCTACAGTCCGGCCGGCGGATGCAATGAGGGGAAACCGCCCTACGGACTGGGCGAGTCCTTTCTGACAGGAGGATATGCAAGCTGGGGGACCTATCGCCCATTGATTTCGCAACTTGGACATCGACTCTACGACCTGATGAATTCATCTAACGCCGGAGACAAGGCATTTGTCGCCCGCTATTACGAGCAGTTTGGCAGTGCGGCGCGTCCGCTGAACCGTGCGCTATCAGAAATCATGTTTCTGCCATCGCTAGTGGGTATTCGTAAGCAGTAAAGAAACGACGCGATGACGCGATGACGTAATGAAGTAAATAACGCCCGCCCGCATCATTTCTCTTCCCAGCAAAAGTCAAACCTCAGCATCATCAACCAAACTCGATCAACACCCATGGAGCCTCGCTAAATCACCATGAGAATCGCCATTGTCAACCACTACTCGGGTTCGTCGCTGCTCGGCATGGGCTACCGCCACTTTTACATGGCCAAGGAGTTGCAGGCACTTGGCCACGATGTATTCATCGTGGCATCACGCTACTCTCACTTACGGATCGTGCAGCCGGAACAGACCAGATCGTCCTGGTCGGACCACTGCGGCATTCCGCATTTATGGCTGGCTGGTTGTTCCTACCCAGGCAACGGTATCAAGCGTTTGCTCAACATGTTCGGATTTTCCGGCGACCTGTGGCGTAACGCACCGGCCATCGCAAGGGAGCGGCGGCCCGATATGGTACTCGCCTCATCGCCCCATCCCTTGAGCGTTTATGGCGCGGCAAGGCTCGCCGATGTGGCGGGCGCGCGCTTCGTCTTTGAAATTCGTGATCTGTGGCCGTTGAGCCTGGTGGAACTCGGTTCGCTGACCTTCCGGAACCCGGTCATCCGCGTGCTGGATCACGCCGAGGCTTATGGCTGCCGCCGTGCCGATAAGGTTGTCTCCTTGCTGCCATGCGTGCACGACTACATGACACAGCGCGGCGTCCATCAGTCCCGCTGGGTACATATTCCCAACGGCGTACTTCCGAGTGAATGGGAACGCCCATGGTCGGCGATTCCAATAGCCATGTCTGCAAGCTTAGCCAGGCTGCGTGATAAAGGTTTTCATATTGTCGGCTATGCAGGAGCGCACGGTGTTCCGAATGAGCTGGACACCTTGCTCGATGCAGCCGCCTTACTGAGAAGTGAAAAGATAGCCATCGTACTGGTTGGCAGCGGCAGCGAAAAGCTAAGACTGCAGCAGCGAGCGATGGTTGAACGGCTTGGCAACGTGCATTTTTTCGATCCGGTTCGAAAAAATCAGATACCGGCCTTGCTGCAATGGTTCGACGTTGCTTATATAGGCTGGCATCGTCAGCCCCTGTATCGATTTGGCATCGCGCCCAACAAGTTGATGGATTACATGATGGCTGGCCGACCGGTACTGCATGCGGTCGACGCCGGCAATGACTCGGTACGTGATGCGAATTGCGGCATTACCGTGCCACCCAAAGACCCTGGTGCGGTTGCGTCCGGCCTGCGCAGGTTAATGGCGCTCAGCGAAGAAGAACGCACCGGCCTGGGAAATCGTGGCAGGGACTTTGTGGTGCAGAACCACAGCTACCCCTTACTGGCCCAGCGTCTGCTCTCCGCCTGTGGCCAGGGCGTTCTATGAGGATGCACTCATGAGAACAGTTGCCATCATCGGTGCCACCGGTGAAGTCGGATTCAGACTCGTGCAGGTTCTGCAACCCGCTTACCGCATCATTGCGATTGTCCGTAATCCGGCAAAACGCGATTTCAGTCGTTTCCCCGGTACTGATGTCCGGACTGTGCAGGACGTTGCGGATTCCGCTTCGCTTGCAGCAGCACTCCATGGCTGCGAGGCTGTCATCAATGCGAGCTACATCTGGTATGCGGAAAGCATCATCCATGCGGTCAGATTGAGTGGTGCGCCGATCACGCATTTGATCTTTACGGGATCGACCGGTGTGTTGACAAAACTTCCTTCAGATAGCGCGGACCGAAAACGCGCGTCAGAACAGGCTATCCGTGTTCACTGTACAGTGAACTGGACCATACTGCGACCAACCATGATTTACGGCCACAAGAATGACCGAAATATATCCCGCCTGTTGCGAGCCGTAGATCGTTATCGCGTGTTCCCGCTCATTGGTAAAGGTGACAGCCTGATCCAGCCCGTATTGATCCATGATCTGGTGCGTGCCTACGGCATCGCCCTGTTCAATCCGCGACATTACAATCAGGTCTATAACGTCGCCGGTGCGAAAGCCTATTCCAACCGCGAATTGATCCGGTGTGCGTCCCGGGGACTGGGCAAGCGCATCTGGTTTGTACCTATCCCCGCGCCCGTTGTGAGAGCAGGCGTGAAGCTGTTGTCCGCACTAAAGATCAGTCCGGTCACGGCTGAGCAGGTCATGCGCTTCGAAGAAGATAAAAACATTGACCTCGGTCCGTTCGTAAGAACTTTCGGCTACGAGCCACGGGACTTTGAAAAAGGAGTTTCGGTTCTAATCAGTGAGCTTAAAGCGAACAAGCTCGTACGTAGCCCGGACAGATAACACGGCGAGAACCGCGATAAACGATCAGATCGCCGAGCTGGATAAGAGGTCTTTCGGTCATTCATCGCCATATTTCGCGTCGACGCAATAACGACACGATTCTCGCACTATGTACACGGACATTTACACGGCACTAACGATGTCACGCCAGTCTGTGTTGAACACGCGCACATAGTCGTTGAATCGTTATCGAATAAAGCCGTGGCATGGTGATTTCATAGCGGGTAACGATCGAAAATCAGTAATTATATTTATTGGATCTGCACACTACACTCTTGAAGTCGCCTGACATGCACATGCTTAGTGCATTCACTACAACGCATACTTAATCGACGATTGCAGCCTATGGAAACTCTTCCCTTGATACTCACTTCCGATCTAAGAACACGTCTCGTCTCCTTGAATCGATTATCCAAAGTTGCGCTGATGCTCGGCGTCGACTTTATCGCTCTTCCTTGCTGCTTTATGTTTGCGTTGTTGCTCCGCCTTGGCAGTATCGAGGCGGCTCTCCGCTATGGCTTCATGGCGAACCTGCTGATCGCGCTGGTCACGATGCAAATTTTTGCAATCGCAGGTTTGTATCGGGCGATCATCCGATTCATTGATCGTCAGTCGTTGACTGCGACGGGGCTGGGACTGGGCATTGTCGTCCTGGTCTTGTATGTGATCGCCAGCATTACCGGATACCAGCATGTGCCGCATACCGCTCTGGTGATCTACTGGTTCATTGCCTTCGCCTATGTGGTTGTCTCCCGCATGCTGGCAAGGACCTGGCTTCGCAGCATCGGTGCTTTCGGCCGCACCGACGAATCCTGCGTGGTAGCGATATATGGTGCTGGTGTGGCCGGTGCGAAGCTGGCGCTCGCCATGCGCGAAAGCCAGAAATATCGTCCCGTATGCTTCTTTGATGACACGCCTGCGTTGCATAACCGGCATGTCGCGGGATTAAAGGTCTACCCGCCGCGTCACATTGCCGAGATCGTGGAACAGCGGAGGATCGAAATGATCGTCATCGCGATTCCCTCAGCGACATCGGATCAGCGCCGCGAAATACTGTATCGGACCTATCGGGCCAGTGCCCCGGTGAAGACGCTGTGCAGCATGATGGAATTGACGGACGCCGGCATCTCGACACAGTCGATCCGCGAAATCAAGATCGAGGACTTGCTGGGGCGACCATCGATACGTCCAAACCTGGAATTGTTCGGCAAATGCGTAAAAGGCATGAACGTCCTTGTGACCGGCGCGGGCGGGTCGATCGGCAGTGAATTGTGCCGGCAGATCATGACACTTGGACCGCGCCGCCTGCACATGCTCGATCACTCCGAATATGCGCTGTACAGCACGGAACAGGAACTCGTGCTCAGGCACACCGGCGAGGCGATTCAGTGCCATCTCGGCTCCGCCTGCGACGCCGGTGTTGTCGAACGTATCATGGTCGAGTACGGCATCGATACGGTGTATCACGCAGCGGCGTACAAGCATGTTCCGCTCGTGGAGGACAACATCGCTGAGGGCGTCCGCAACAACGTACTAGGCGCGCAGGTGGTCGCGGCGGCAGCGCAGAAGGCGCGTGTCAAGACGTGCGTACTGATTTCAACCGACAAGGCCGTACGCCCGACCAGCATCATGGGCGCAAGCAAGCGTATTGCTGAACTGATATTCCAGGCAGCCGCCATTCGGTCCGGCGAAGCTACAAAATTCTGCATGGTGCGGTTTGGCAACGTGCTTGGCTCATCTGGTTCTGTCGTTCCGCTTTTCAAGCGCCAGATTGCCCAGGGCGGTCCAATCACCATCACGCATCCGGATGTGGTCCGGTACTTCATGTCGATTCCCGAAGCGGCCCAGTTGGTCATGCAGGCAGGTGCCATGGCAACTGGCGGGGATGTCTTTGTGATGGACATGGGTGAGCCGGTCAGGATCCACGATCTGGCCCGGACGATGGTCGCGATGTCGGGACTCGTGGAGAAGTCGCCGGCACGTCCGGATGGCGATGTGGAGATTCAATTTGTCGGCTTGCGGCCCGGCGAAAAGCTGTTCGAAGAACTGTTCGCTGGCGACGATGCAATCCCCAGCAAGCATCCTCGCATCATGACGACTTCGGAATATGTCATCCAGCCGGAAGAACTGGATCAGCAGGTGGCTTACCTCACGGTCGCCTGTAATACCAATGACAAGGAAATGATCCGCTTCCTTGTCAAAAAACTGGTGCGTGGATACAAACCGCCATCTGCCGACCACATCAAACGAGTCGCAACGGGGCCTTCCACCGAACCATTTGTTCCTTCGCTTCGCTTGTCTTACCCAAACGGTCCAACCGTACACAACTCTTAATGAGAGGATATCAATGACCATAGACGCCATGCAGTTCAATGCGAGATTGCCACAACCTCATCTTGAAAAGATTTCTCCCGGACTTCCGCCGTTAAGCCCGATGGCGCCGGACAATGAAACACTGTCACGGCTGGTGCAAAAGATTGAAAACCGGACCGCGGTGATAGGCATTGTCGGTCTCGGCTACGTCGGCCTGCCCTTGCTGTTGCGGTACGCTTATGGCGGTTTCAAGGTGGTCGGATTCGACATTGACGACGACAAGGTCGGCAAGCTGAATCAGGGCGAAAGCTATATCGAGCATATCTCCACCCGGTCCATCAGGGAAGTCTCGGAACGTGGCATGGAGGCGACTTCCGACTTCAGTCGTATAGCTGAAGCCGATGCCCTGATCGTCTGTGTTCCGACACCGCTCAATGCCTACCGTGAACCCGATCTCAGCTACATCCTCGGGACAACCGAAGCATTGATTCCATACATGCGTATCGGCCAGGTGTTGTCGCTGGAAAGCACCACTTATCCGGGGACCACCGAAGAAGAGTTGCGGCCACGACTGGAAGGTAAAGGCTTTCAGGTCGGCGAGGATGTTTTCCTCGTGTTTTCTCCCGAGCGGGAAGATCCGGGCAATCCTGACTTCAAAACACGCTCCATCCCCAAGATTGTGGGCGGTTCGACGCGCTCCTGCCAAAAGGCTGGCCTCGCACTCTACGGTGCGGCAGTCGACACGGTCGTTCCAGTGAGCTCGACGCGGGCCGCGGAACTTACCAAACTGCTGGAAAACATCCACCGCGCCGTCAACATTGGCCTGGTGAACGAGATGAAAATTATTGCGGACCGCATGGGGATTGATATTTACGAAGTCATCCACGCGGCAGCCACCAAGCCCTTCGGTTTCACGCCTTATTTCCCGGGACCCGGGCTGGGCGGGCACTGTATCCCGATCGATCCCTTCTATCTGACATGGAAAGCGCGGCAGTATGGATTGCATACCCGGTTTATCGAACTGGCAGGCGAGATCAACAATGACATGCCGGCCTGGGTGATCAACAAAATCAGCGATGCGCTCAATGACAGAGGCATGTCGATCAAGGGGAGCCGTATCCTGATACTGGGCATTACCTACAAAAAGAATGTTGATGACATGCGGGAGTCGCCGTCGGTGCGACTGATGGAGATGTTGCGTGAAAAGGGAGCGATTATTTCCTATTCGGACCCGCACGTTCCGGTCTTTCCAAAAATGCGGGAGCACCATTTCGATCTGAACAGTGCGCCGCTTACACGTGAAACCATCGCGTCGCAGGATCTGTTGTTGCTGGCAACCAATCACACGGCTTTCGATTACGACTTCATTCAGAAGCATGCGAAGGTTATTGTCGACACGCGTGGCGTGTACCTGGAGCACCAGGCCAACGTCATCAAATCCTGAGGTGAGCACTGATATGGAAAAATTTTCACGCTATGCCAGTGCGAACCATGAACCGAAACTACGCTTTGCATTGGTAGGCTGCGGACGAATCGCAAAAAATCATTTCAGCGCACTTCAGCAGCATGGCGATCGCTGTGAGCTCGTCGGCGTATGTGATACAGACGGCCGGGCATTGGAAGAGGCTGCAGCTGCCACAGGCGCCAGGCCTTACCGCAGCCTGTCCGCCTTGCTGGCTGACAGCAGCGCGGAAGCCGTGGTCCTGACCACGCCTTCAGGATTGCATTCCGCCCAGGCCATCGCTGTTGCCGGCACCGGACGTCATGTCATTACCGAGAAGCCAATGGCGACACGCTGGGAGGACGGAAAGCGTATGGTCATGGCCTGCGATGAAGCAAAGGTCAAGCTGTTCGTAGTCAAGCAGAATCGGCGCAATACCACGTTACAGCTGCTGAAAAAAGCCATTGAGGAGAAGCGATTCGGTCGTGTGCACATGGTGAACGTCAATGTTTTCTGGACACGTCCGCAGGAGTACTACGATCATGCGAAATGGCGCGGTACCTGGGAATATGATGGCGGCGCTTTCATGAATCAGGCCAGTCACTACGTCGACCTGCTGGAATGGCTGGTTGGACCGGTTGAAAGCCTGCATGCCTATACCGGGACGCAGGCCCGGGACATCGAGGTTGAAGACTCGGGTGTGATGTGCCTGCGCTGGCGAAACGGCGCACTGGGTTCGGTCAACGTCACCATGCTGACCTATCCGAAGAACCTGGAGGGCAGCATCACCATCCTTGGCGAGAAAGGAACCGTCAGGATAGGCGGAGTTGCGCTGAATGAAGTCCAGCATTGGGAGTTTTCAGAGCCAAGCGATGACGACCAGCTCGCGGCACAGGCGAGCTACGAAACCAATTCGGTCTACGGCTATGGACATGCCAGGTACTACGAAAATGTCATCCAGTCTCTGCGCGGCGAAGCGGAGGCGCAGACCGATGGCAGGGAGGGACTCAAGACCCTCGAGGTACTGATCGCGACTTATCTGTCGGCACGCGACGGCAAGCGTGTGGCGCTGCCGCTGGAGTACTGACATGGGTCCCGTCATTCATCAAAGCGCCATTGTCGACGAAGGCGCGACGCTTGGCGAGGGTACATCTGTCTGGCACTTCAGCCATGTCTGTGGCGGCGCCCGGATCGGCAGCGGTTGCTCGCTTGGGCAAAATGTCTTCGTGGCCAATGATGTCATGATCGGCAACAACGTAAAGATACAGAACAATGTATCTGTCTACGACGCGGTCACCATTGAGGACGATGTCTTTTGCGGGCCGAGCATGGTTTTTACCAATGTATACAACCCGCGGTCTGCGGTCAGCCGGAAAAGCGAGTATCGCAAGACACTGGTTCGTCGCGGAGCCACACTGGGGGCCAACAGCACCATCGTCTGCGGCACGACGATCGGCGCCTATGCCTTCATCGCGGCAGGTGCGGTGGTGAACCGCGATGTGCCGGATTTTGCACTGGTCGTCGGGGTGCCGGCTCGTCATGTCGGCTGGATGAGCCGGCATGGCGCGCGTCTTAAGTTGCCGCTGGAAGGCAGCGGCGACGCCCTGTGCCCGCACACTGGCGAACTTTACATCCTGAAAGGGGGAGTCTGTGTCTTATCTTCAACGCGTTGAATCGGCCCGCGTGCCGAAGCCGATGGAATTCATTGATTTGCGTACGCAATACAACGAGATGCGCTATGAAATCGGTGCCCGTATTCAAACGGTACTGGACCATGGTTCGTACATCATGGGGCCCGAGGTAAAAGAGTTGGAGCAGCGGCTCGCTGCGTATACCGGAGCGACGCACTGCATTACCGTCTCGTCGGGCACAGAGGCGTTGTTGATCGCCTTGATGGCCATCGGAATACAGCCGGGCGACGAGGTGATTACGACACCGTTTTCTTTTGTTGCCACGGCAGAGGTCATCGTCATGCTGGGCGCCATCCCGGTATTTGTCGACATCGAAGCGGAGACCTGCCTGATCGACGTCTCGCGTATCGAGCAGGCAATTACAAGCAAAACACGCGCAATCATTCCCGTTTCTCTCTACGGACAGCCGGCGGACATGGATGAGATCAATGCCATCGCGGAGCAGCACGGCATGGTCGTCATCGAGGACGCCGCACAAAGTTTCGGCGCCACCTACAAGGGCCACAGAAGCTGCAACCTGTCCGCGATCGCCTGCACCAGTTTCTTTCCGAGCAAGCCGCTTGGTTGTTACGGCGACGGCGGGGCGATCTTCACCAGCAATAGCGCATTGGCACAGGCCATGCGCGAGATCCGCGTACATGGGCAATCGCAACGTTATGTTCACACGCGGATCGGCGTCGGTGGACGAATGGACACCATGCAATGCGCCGTCGTGCTGGCAAAGTTCGACTATTTCGACTGGGAGGTCGAACAGCGCATGCGGCTTGCCGCACGCTACGATCAATTGCTGTCGGGTCATATTGACGTGATCCGGCAGCGTTCCAACCGCACCAGCGTCTATGCCCAATACACTATTTCGCTTGATAACAGGGCAGTGGTGGAGGCGCTGCTCAAGCAGCAAGGTATTCCTACCGCCGTGCATTATCCGATTCCAATACCGATGCAGGCTGCCTACGCGCGGTTTTGTCCCAATCCGCATTTTCCGATTTCCATGATCATGGCCCGGAAGGTAATGAGCCTTCCAATGGGGCCCTATCTGAAGCCGGATGATTTGTCTCGCGTCGCCGATGCGGTCCTGCTTGCCGCAGGAGCCGGGCCGACAGGGTGAACCGGCGGCAATCGATCTGGAGCATCTTGAGGGGCATGCATCGATATCGCTGTCAAAGTCGTCATCAATGTGCAGCCCCATGCATTAACCGGCGGCGCCAAGACCGCTACATTAAACATCATTTATGAAACGTGCGATCGACCTGACACTGGCCATGATTGCGATGGCCATCCTGTTTGTTCCCTTCGTGATGGTGGCTTTACTGGTATGGCTATCTTCCAGCGGTCCGGTGCTGTACTGGTCGGATCGCGTCGGTGCTAGGAATACCGTTTTCAGAATGCCGAAATTCCGTACGATGCGGTCTGGCACGCCAGTCCTGGCAACGCATCTGCTGTTGGATGCCGATGCTTACCTTACTCCGGTCGGCAGCTTTCTGCGCAAGAGCAGCCTGGATGAACTGCCTCAACTCTGGAGCATCCTGAAAGGCGACATGAGCTTTGTCGGCCCAAGGCCTGCGCTGTATAACCAGAAAGACCTGATTGCTTTGCGCACCCAGTATGGCGTGCATTTGCTTGTGCCGGGTCTGACCGGATGGGCGCAAATCAACGGCCGCGATGAGCTCGCCATCGCAGAGAAGGTAAGGCTGGATGCGGAATACCTGAAACGGCAGTCGACGGGATTTGACATGCTGATACTGCTGATGACAGCGGTAAAAGTGGTCAAGGGAGACGGGATTGTCCATTAGGCACAGGCCTGCTTACTGCAAGGCGCCGGCGTGGACAATCAATATGCCGGCGCCTGTACTACGATGCCTCTATGCCTTTACCGCTTCAATAACCGCGTCGGTTTGACATCATGCGGTCAATGTCCTGGTTGAGCAAGGCAACTTCCTCACGCAATTGTTGGCGTTCGCGTCCACTGATGACCCCATCGGAACTGAATGCCGCTTCGTGACGACGCAACATTCTTTCCTTGGCCGCAAGGATCTCTCCTTCGCGGCGGTCAATCTGGCCACTACGAACACCTTGTTCGAGCCGCATGCGGATCTGCGCCTGTGCATTGTCGATAGCCGGTGCGCCGTTAGCTCGCCGGTTTGCAAATCGTCCGTTGGCGATCTTGCCTTCTACTTCGGCGCGCAGATTGTCGAGATCCACCCGCAATTGACGGCGTTCATGCTGAGTAGCCCTGCCGTCGTTCTTCATGCGCGCCTCGCGTATCTGAATTTCGCGCTCGCGCTGGAACAGGTCGCGTGCCTCATCGCGGGTAATCTGACCAGAGGCCATGCCTTGCTGAATGCGTGCATGAATGTCCTGCTGCGCATTGTCAATGCCCGGTGTATTCGAATGTTGAGCCATCGCGGGAGCGACACCAAAACCGGCTATCGTTGCAGCGGCAATCAGGGACAGGGTGAGCGATTTCGTTTTCATGATGAGATTCCTTTCAGCGAATCGGTGCGTCAGTTACGGACAACTCGGTTAATCCTTGCGCCAAGTCTTTTTAATAGCGATAAGGGTTATTGGGACGCCGGTCGTAACGATTCTGTACACCGTCGCCGTCGCGGTCCCTGCTGTAACGCCGCGGATGCCCATCGGTGGCACGGGCGGTACCTGTGACATACACACCGCCGTCGCTGACGGGAACAGCAATGCAGCCAGTCAGCAGGCTGGAAGCGGCAGCTAAGCACAACATCAGTTTTTTCATCATTTCTCCTTGTTGAATCTGGCGACCGAATCAGGCGGCCTTGTGACAATCGTCCGGGCTTGTCATGCGTCACCGGATTTTTCCTTCATCATGCGGCGCAGCGTTCTGCCATGTCTGTATTACAAACCAGCGGCGCCATTTCGCCTATCAACAATCGGTAAGGGGAGTTACGAGATGTATGTACCGCAATGTGTCTGCTCTGTATCCGAAAAGCATTTTCGGTCGACGGTGCAACGCTTGAACCTTGAACACGTTAGACACGTGGATTGCCGAGGAATGGCAGGCGTTTAGCGCAGGTCTGGATTTCCGTTATTGCAAGAGGAGTTTGGCTATAAGCATCATTACTGGGCATATCCGTCGATAAATGAGAAAATAGCGGTTTGGGCTGATAACGCCGTGTATTTTTCGTTCATCACAGGAAAATCGTGTGCAAACGCGCCAGGCGCCCTGGATCAGTCCTGCACAACGCCGCGTTCGGCTGCCAACTCGGTTGACACGTCCTCCCAGGCAAGACGTTCACTGCCCCGCTGTCGATAAAGGACGCAGCTGAACCGGAATGACTTCAGGAACACATCTTGACTTACAGTGTAAAAGAAATTTTTTATACCCTTCAAGGGGAGGGAACGCATGCGGGTCGGCCCGCCGTGTTCTGCCGCTTTTCGGGTTGCAATCTATGGTCCGGCCGGGAAGCCGATCGCGTTTCCGCTATCTGCAAATTCTGCGATACCGATTTCGTCGGCACGGATGGCGAACGAGGCGGCAAGTACGATGCGGCTTCATTGGCGACGATAATCAATTCACTATGGCCGGCGGACTATGCAACAACGAAGTTTGTCGTCTTCACCGGCGGCGAGCCGCTGCTGCAACTGGATTCCGAACTGATCGACGCAATGCACCGGAACGGTTTTGAAATTGCCATCGAAACCAATGGCACGCTGCCAGTACCTGCAGGTGTCGACTGGATCTGCGTCAGCCCGAAAATGGGATCGCAACTCAAGGTCACCAAAGGCAATGAGCTGAAGGTCGTCATTCCACAGGCCGGCCAGCCGCTTGACGACTATGCAAAGCTCGACTTTGAGCATTTCTACCTGCAACCGATGGATGGTCCCGACGCGGAAAAAAATACGCACCTCGCAATCGCGCTTTGCAAACAAAAACCGCGTTGGAAGCTCAGCCTGCAAACCCACAAATTACTGCAAATACCCTGATGCTCACGATTACAAGAAAGCTCGAATTCGACGCCGGGCACCGTATCCCTGACCACAAAAGTCAGTGCCGCAATCTGCATGGCCATCGCTATACCCTGGAGATCACGTTGGTTGGCGCAGTGATTAACGTGGAAGGCAGTTCGGACAATGGCATGATCATGGATTTCTCCGACGTCAAATCATTGGCGAAACAGCATCTGGTCGATGTCTGGGATCATGCTTTCATCGCGTATGAAAAAGACACGGCTGTACTCGAATTCCTGAATAGCCTGCCCGGGCACAAGACGGTCGTTATTGACCGCATTCCCACGGTGGAAAACCTTGCACGTACCGCCTTCGATATCCTGAAGGCAGTATTCCATGACCGTTATGGCACCGGACTACGCCTGCGGAAAGTGGTACTGCATGAAACACCCAACTGCTGGGCCGAAATTACCGAGGACTGATCCTGTATGTCGCACGACACGATCTTCATGCAGCAGGCGCTTTCGCAAGCCCATAACGCCTGGGCACTGGGCGAAGTCCCGGTTGGCGCTGTTGTGGTCAAGGATGGCGAGGTGATTGCTACCGGCTTTAACCAACCGATCGGCACCCATGATCCGACCGCGCATGCCGAGGTCATGGCCTTGCGTGCCGCGGCCACGATATTGGGCAATTATCGACTGCCCGGTTGTGAGCTGTTTGTCACGCTGGAGCCCTGCGCGATGTGTTCCGGCGCCATGATGCATGCGCGTCTGGCACGTGTCGTGTTTGGCGCGTCCGATCCCAAGACCGGTGCCTGCGGCTCCGTTGTCGATTTGTTTGCCCAGGAAAAACTGAATCACCATACGGAAATCGTCGGTGGTGTGCTGGCGGAGGAATGCAGCGCCTTACTACGGCAATTTTTCGCCGAACGACGGCGCGCGGCACAAAGAGTTGCTCCGGTGCAAGCCGAGTCCGATGTGAATTAAGCGTTATTCTGCAAATACACACCGGATTGTGTACAGTTGTCAGGTAATTTGCACCAAAATCCGGGCTCATACTGACGGACCATGCATATTTTTCCATCCCGGCCGTCACTAATTACATAGTGATTTCCCTCCATGCCGAACCGGCGCTTTACCGTGCGGGTTCGACTGGATCTCTGTGCAGGCATGCGCTTTGCAAGCATGCACGGTGACAAAAGGAAAGAAACGCATATGGCAGGCCATAATAAGACCGCGAGTTTTTGAGCTGAAGCATGCGCTTTAACCGCAACAATTCTATAAACACAACGCTTCGCGCCCGTATGTCGGTATGCGTGGTGTGCAGTCCGTACGCTATACGAGCGGCATAAGCTGCCTAAACCATGACCAACTTGCGAGTGCCGCAATAGTAAAATAGTAATGAACCAGGGAGATTTGATTGCCAATTATTAAAGCCAACGGTATCGAGCTGGCGTACGACGTGCAGGGCGACCTGGAAGGTGAGCCGGTTCTGCTGATCGCCGGCCTTGGCCTGCAGCTGATCTCCTGGCCGGAAAAGTTTTGCGAAACGCTGGTCAAGGAAGGCTTCCGCGTGATCCGGTTCGATAACCGGGACTGCGGGAAGTCCACCAAAATGAGCCATTTTGGCAAGCCCAACCTGCATCAGGCATTTTTCCAGTCACTGTTCCGCATGCCGCTGTTCAGTGGCTACACCCTGTATGACATGGCCAAGGATGCGGTTGGACTGATGGACGGGCTCGGCATTCAGAAGGCGCATATCGTCGGCGCATCGATGGGCGGCATGATCGCGCAGATCATTGCAGCGCGTTATCCGGATCGTACGCACACGCTGACCTCCCTCATGTCGACAAGCGGGCGCCCGGGACTGCCGGGACCCACCTTCGCAGCCAACAGCGCGATGTTCTCCAGCCCCAAGAATCCGCGCGACTTCAATGCGGTGGTCGAGCATTTTGTCCATCTGTTCCGCGTGATCGGCAGCCCCGGCTATCCGACACCCGATGCGCTCTTGCGCAAACGGGTCATCGAAAGCGTACGGCGCAATGCGACCATCAATGGCACCTCGCGGCAGATGATGGCGGTTGCCTCTTCGGGTGACCTGGTGGCGCAACTGCGCACCATACGCTTGCCGTCGCTGGTGATCCATGGTACCGACGATCCGCTGGTGCCGGTTGCCTGCGGCCGTGACACTGCCCGCTGGATCCCGGGCGCGATCATGCATGAAATCGAAGGCATGGGTCATGATTTACCGCCTGGACTCGAAGAACCCATCGCCAGGCTGATTGCCGCGCATTGCCGTCACGAGCTCGCGCCGGAAGCACGTCAAGCCTGACACCAGTCAAAAAATCAAACGACCCCATTCCGTACGCTACGGTTCAGCATTGCTATGACACCGGGAGTCGATGGCGTTAAACTAGCCGCATGCACAATCCAGCACAAGTCACCAACATCACCATCGCCATCGTCGCGGCCAGCGGCTATGCGGCCGATCCGGATGCGGTCGCTCGCGCGACCGCGCAACTTGAATCACGCGGATGCCGCGTAAAGAACTTCTACGACGCCGAGCGCAAGCATCAGCGTTTTGGTGGCACCGATGCCCTCCGCTTGCAACAATTGCACTCCGCTGCCGCTGACCCCGAGGTCGATGTTGTCATGGCACTGCGTGGCGGATATGGCTTGTCGCGGCTGCTGCCGGCACTGGATTGCGAACAGCTTGCAGCCAGCGGCAAGCTCTTTGTCGGACATAGTGACTTCACCGCGCTGCACATGGCGCTTCTGGCACAAGGCGGCGCGGTCAGTTTTGCCGGTCCAATGATTTGCGACGACTTTTCGCGTGCAGATCCGAGCGCACTGACGCTGGACAGTTTCTGGAAATGCATTACACAGCCCGAGTGCGCAATCGACCTGATTGCGCCGGACAATCCCGTGCTCGACGTATCGGGAATACTCTGGGGCGGCAACCTGACCATGCTGACCCATCTTGCAGGCACGCCTTATCTGCCGCGCATTGAAGAGGGCATTCTGTTTATTGAAGACGTCAACGAGCATCCTTATCGTATCGAGCGCATGCTGTTGCAATTGTCCTATGCCGGCTTACTCCGGCAAAAGGCCATCGTGCTTGGCGATTTTTCCGCATACCGCTTGTACGACTACGACAATGGCTATGACTTCGACAACATGGTGAATTACCTGCAAAGCACGCTTGGGATTCCCATACTGACGGGCTTGCCCTTTGGCCACATCCGCGACAAAGTCACGCTGGCCGTGGGGAGCCAGGCACGCCTGCAGTCGGATGGACGCGCTGCGCGGCTGACGATGAGCGGTTATCCCACGCTTGCTAACTAACGTAATCTGATCCTCAGGTCTGATCTGCCGCGGCACTGACCAGAAACTTCGTCCGCAATGCCATGCTGTCGCCATGGCCGAGAATCGCAAGGCCCGGCTGATTTGCCATATGAAAGGCATCGATCGGCTGGGTAATCGGTTCGAAGCAAAAATAATCCAGATCCGGTGGCCGGTACATCAGGCTATAGCCGTTACAGTCGGGCATGACCATCGTCAGCGTCAATGCGCGGTCGGGATAGGAAATGACCGCCTTGCCATTCCATCCGTTGAAGCAGTTATCGATCATTGGTCCCTCGAGCGGCGACGGCGTGTTGTAGTCCCATGTCTCGGGGAAGCGGGTGACGTATTCGACCGGGATCGGGTCGTCGCCAGACAGCCATACGCCTTCCGCTTTGGCCATCAGCCGGGTATGGGCATTCCGCATGAAGTAGGGGTGCAGCCCAAGGCCATACGGCAGGGTGTTCTGGCCGAGGTGGGTAACCGTCAGGTCGATCTGCAAGCCATCGGGTAGTAACAAAAAGGTTTGGGTAGCGCGATAGTGATAAGGATTGCCGTCGAAGCAGTTCGACTCGATCGCCAGCTTGATGCGGTTATCGGCGCGTTCGGCAAGCCGCCATGCCTGCAGCCAGCCGTCACCATGAATGGGGTAGGCTTCCCCTTCGCGATTGGGACGGATCGGATAAAACTTGCCATCATGCTCAAATCCTCCACCCGTGATGCGATTCGACCACGGTACCAGGGGAAAGCAGGAAAGCGTATACCGATCACCCGATGCGCCGTCCCATGGGCGGAAAAGTGGCGACCAGGCGTCGGCGAGCTTCCAGTCCCAGGCAGTCACACTGCCGCCAAACTCGGGAGCAAGATGCAAACGTTGCGTTTCGGATTCAAGTGTAATGATGTCGGTCTTCATGGGGGAGGATCATCCACGGAACTGGTTGGCAGGAACCCCGGCAATATCGAGGTCGAGCGCAAATAGACCTCCTGCCAGTGGCTCGCGTTCCAGTTGCTGTGGCGACAGTCCATCCGCAGCGGTTGTGATAAACAGGGTGGTGAGCGTCGGACCGCCGAAAGCGCAGCTGGTTATCTGGCTGCACGGCAGCATGATGGTGCGCGTGACCTTGCCATCCGGCGCATGCCGCGTCACCTTGCTCGCGCCCCAGTGCGCGATCCACAATCCTCCTTCGGCGTCGGTCGCCATGCCGTCGGGTGATCCTTCTTCCGGGCTGAACTGCATGAACAGTCGCTTGTTGGACAGTTCACCCCGTTCGAGGTCGAAGTCAAATGCAAACACCCGGCCATTGACACTGTCATTGTGGTACATCGTCCTGTAGTCCGCGGACCACGCCGGGCCATTGGTCACGATGTAATCCGAATCCATGCGCGTGCAGCGCAGATCGGGGTCGAGGCGATACAGCGAACCGGTCGGGTTCTTGCCGGCGAAATCCATGGTGCCCGCCCAGAAGCGGCCCATGCGGTCGCATTTACCATCATTGAAGCGGTTTTCGGGCATCCCGGTTTCGGCCTGCGCCAGAGGCATCATTTCGTCGGTCGCGGGATTGAAGTAAGCAAAGCCGTGACGGCGTGTCGTCACCAGGCCGGGCACTTCAGCGCGTTCGGCGATCGCAGAAACTTCTTCGTCAAACTGCCATGTTCGTTGTCCTTCGCTGATTGAATAGCGATGCAGCCGATGGCCAAGAATGTCGACCCAATACAAGGCGTTTTCGCGGACTGACCAGAGCGGTCCCTCACCCAATGCCGCGTGGGCATTCCAAACGCATTCGGGAGTATTCATGGTGCGCCCTTTCTCAATGCGGGTTTAATCCGGATTCAAGACAGATTTCATCCGGATGTATGCAAGATCGATGAAAACCGTTTCGCGTCCAATGCGGTCAATTCAATGCGATCAAATTAGAGATAATGCAATCTAATGAGATTCACGCGGTATTCCCGCACCGCTGCTGCCCGCGAGGAAGTCGAGGTCGGCACCCAGGTGGGCTTGCTCGACATGCTCGACATACAGCTTGGCATAGCCGCGCGTCGGCATTGCAGGCGGTACCCATTCCGCTTTGCGGCGTGCCAGTTCCTCATTGCTGACTTCCAAATGCAGGCTCCGTTCATGGACATCCAGCTGGATCATGTCGCCATTGCGTACCAGGGCAAGCGGGCCGCCGACAGCGGCTTCCGGCGAAGTATGCAGAACCACCGTGCCGTAGGCGGTTCCACTCATGCGCGCATCCGAGATACGTACCATGTCGCTGATACCCTTTTGGAGGACCTTGCTCGGCAGCGGCATGTTGCCGACTTCCGCCATCCCGGGGTAACCACGCGGACCGCAATTCTTCAGCACCATTACACAGGTTTCATCGATGTCGAGAGCCGGGTCGTCCAGACGATCGCGCAAGTCTTCGATCGACTCGAACACGACGGCACGGCCACGATGCTTGAGCAAGTTGGCCGAGGCGGCGGATGGCTTGATGACCGCGCCATTTGGCGCCAGGTTGCCTTTGAGCACCGCGATGCCCGCATTATTCATCAACGGGTTGTCGAGCGGCTTGATCACGTCGCGGTTATAGCAGGGCGCATCCTCGATGTTTTCGCCGATAGTCCTGCCATTGACGGTCAATGCGTCGCGATGTAATACATGCTGAATCTCGCGCATGACGGCAGGGACGCCACCGGCGTAGTAGAAGTCTTCCATCAGGTAGTGCCCCGATGGCTGCAGGTTGACCAGGCAAGGCATTTCACTACCTATCCGGTCCCAGTCTTCCAGTGTGAGTTCGATGCCGATACGGCGTGCGATTGCCAGCAGGTGAATCACCGCATTGGTCGAGCCGCCGATCGCCGCGTTGACGCGAATGGCGTTCTCGAACGCTTCACGTGTCATGATCTTATCCATGGTCATGTCTTCTTCGACCATCTTCACGATGCGCCGGCCGCTGAGCTGGGCAAGCCGGTTGCGCCGTGTGTCCGGTGCGGGGATCGCAGCATTGCCGGGCAGGGACATGCCGAGTGCTTCAACCATGCTGGCCATTGTCGACGCGGTACCCATGGTCATGCAGGTGCCGGACGAGCGGTTCATGCAGCCTTCGGCTTCGGTAAATTCTTCCTGCGTCATTTGGCCGCCCCGTACCATTTCCGACATCATCCACACGCCTGTGCCGGAACCGATGTCCTTGCCGCGGAACTTGCCATTCAACATGGGCCCGCCCGAGACGCCGATGGTCGGCAGCCCACAGCTAGCTGCGCCCATCATCAGCGCTGGCGTTGTCTTGTCGCAACCCATCAAGAGAACAACGCCATCAATAGGATTGCCGCGTATCGATTCCTCAACATCCATGCTCGCAAGATTGCGGAACAGCATCGCGGTCGGACGTAGCTGGGTTTCTCCAAGTGACATTACCGGGAACTCCAGCGGGAATCCGCCTGCCTCAAGTACACCGCGTTTGACGAACTCGGCGAGTTCGCGGAAGTGACTGTTGCAGGGTGTTAATTCGGACCATGTATTGCAGATGCCGATGATGGGCCGGCCGTCGAATTCATCCGGCGGGTGGCCTGCCTTCTGGGTCCAGCTCCGGTGCACGAAGCCATCGCGATCCTGCTTTTCAAACCAGGCACGGCTGCGACGTTTAGGCTTTTCGGTGGTCATAAGTTTCTCGTGGGGATAGTGAACTGCGAGGAGAGGGTTTCGACTTAGCATCAATATTGAGTAGTCATCGTTTCGAAAGTTCAGGAGAAATCATGACGGTGCAGGAAGCATACATGTGGGGTAGATGGTCAGTTCCCTGACCAATAAGGACAAACTGCGAACCCGCCTGAACAATATGCTTCAGTCATCGTGTGATGATCGAATGTGTTTAGCGGTTGGAAGCGTGCTGTCGACGACTATGCTGTTTACACGGCCGCACAATGCATGACAAACCGGTGCTGGCGACTGTGCAGGATCGCTGCAACGAATCCAGACAATCCTGAAAGAAAAGAGAGGCAGGTTACCCATGACCGAATCCATATCGTCACTGAACGCGACACGGCTGGGCATAGACTGGGGCACGAGCAACAGGCGTGCCTATGTGCTCAATGCTCGCGGAGAACTCATTCATCAGCACAGCGATGACGCGGGCATCCTGCATGTTGAGAGGGATTTCGAAGGATCGCTGCGCAAGTTGTTACAGACACTGGGCCTGCAGTCTGCCGACATCGTGATGTCCGGCATGATAGGCAGCCGCAACGGTTGGCGCGAGGCACCGTACCTGTCCGTAGACCAGCCGTTGACCGCGCTGCACGACAACCTGATGGAGATCGATACCAGCATTCCTGGTGTCCGCTGCCGCGTCACTCCAGGATATAAATACATCGATGTCAACGGCATTCCCGACGTGATGCGTGGCGAAGAAACGCAGGTCCTCGGAACGCTGTCGCTAAGCGCCGTGGACGGCTGGTTTCTGCTGCCGGGGACGCATAGCAAGTGGGTACGCGTTGAAGACGGCGGCATGACCGAATTCCTGACCTTCATGACAGGCGAACTGTTTTCGCTGATGTCACAGCATGGGACCCTGTCCAAGGTGATGACCGAACAACAGTCGATTCCAGAGGCGTTCGCGGCCGGCGTACGGGCGGCGCGGCATGGTTCATTTACGCACACCGCCTTCTGCTGTCGGGCCCTGGTCGTGACCGACATGATGCCCGCCGACCATACGGCGTCGTACTTGTCCGGCCTGCTGATCGGTACGGAGATTCATGACATCCTGCAGCGAACCCATGGACCGATGCGCTCGCCGGTCCAGGTTGTCGGCAGCCCGGGCTTGTCTGCCCGTTATCTCAGCGCGCTGGAACTGCTGGGTATCCATGCACGCGCATGGCAGCCCGATGGCGTCTATCTCGCCGCCCTTCGCGCCCTGTTCAAACTTTAAAGGTAATTATTATGGCTGCAGATACATTTTATCCCTCACCTTGTCCATTGGTTGCGATCCTGCGCGGCCTCACGCCGGAGGAAGCGCCGATGGTCGGGCGCGTGTTGTTTGGCGCCGGCTTTCGCATGCTGGAGGTCCCCCTGAACCGTCCGCGCGCGATCGAAGCCATGCGCATCCTGATCGACATGGCGCCGGACGATGCGCTGGTCGGTGCCGGCACGGTGCTCACCAAGGCGGATGTCGATGCCGTCAAGGAAGCGGGCGGCACACTGATTGTGTCTCCCCATTGCGCCGAAGACGTGATATCGCACGCGGCAGGCAAGGGGATGATTCCGCTGCCCGGTGTGGCCACCCCAACCGAAGGCTATCGCGCGCTCAATGCCGGCGCGCAGGGACTCAAACTTTTTCCGGCCGAGATGATTCCGCCGCCAGCGGTAAAAGCCATCCGTTCCATCATGCCTCCTGATACCGTCCTGATGCCGGTCGGTGGAATTCATACGCAGAATATGGCTGCTTATATTGCCGCAGGAGCAACAGGTTTTGGCATCGGTGGCCAGTTATACCAGCCGCGCGTGGAGGAAGCGACGCTAAAGCGTTCGGCCGAAGCCTTCATGGCTGCCCGGGAGAAGTTGCTGCAGGGCGCCTGAACCCTGTTTTCGGCGGAAAGCCGGATTGTACGGGGCACGAATGGTAAAATGGCCGGTTTCGTACTAATTTCGTAAAAAGGCTTTTCTAGTGCTCTCCACCGCAAACATTACGATGCAGTTCGGCCCCAAGCCGCTGTTTGAAAATATCTCGGTCAAATTTGGCGAAGGCAACCGCTATGGCCTGATCGGCGCCAACGGCTGTGGCAAGTCGACCTTCATGAAGATTCTGGGCGGCGACCTGGAGCCCAGCGCCGGCAATGTCATGCTCGACGCCAACGAACGCCTCGGCAAATTGCGCCAGGACCAGTTCGCGTTCGAAGAAATGCGTGTACTGGACGTCGTCATGATGGGTCACACTGAAATGTGGGACGCGATGACCGAGCGCGATGCCATTTATGCCAACCCGGACGCGACCGATGACGACTACATGAAGGCCGCGGACCTCGAGGCCAGGTTCGCCGAGTACGATGGCTATACCGCTGAAGCGCGCGCAGGTGAATTGTTGCTGGGCGTGGGCGTGCCAATCGAACAACATCAGGGGCCGATGAGCAATGTGGCGCCTGGCTGGAAGCTGCGCGTGCTGCTGGCACAGGCGCTGTTCTCCAACCCGGACATCCTGCTGCTCGATGAGCCGACCAACAACCTCGACATCAACACGATCCGTTGGCTGGAAGATGTGCTTAACGAGCGCAATTCCACCATGATCATCATTTCCCACGATCGCCACTTCCTGAACCAGGTCTGCACACACATGGCAGACATGGATTACGGCACGCTCAAGATTTATCCCGGCAATTACGATGACTATATGCTGGCGTCGTCGCAGGCTCGTGCGCAGCAGATGGCTGTCAATGCCAAAGCCAAGGAACGGGTGGCCGAACTGCAGGAATTCGTGCGCCGCTTCTCGGCCAACAAGTCCAAGGCCCGTCAGGCGACATCGCGCGCCAAGCAGATCGAAAAGATCAAGGTCGAAGACATCAAACCATCAAGCCGCCAGAATCCGTTTGTCCGCTTTGAAGGCGAGAAGAAACTCCACCGTCTTGCGGTGGAAGTGCAGCACTTGTCAAAAACCTATGACCGGCCGATTTTCAAGAACCTTGACCTGATGGTTGAGGCAGGCGAGAAAATTGCGATCATCGGTGCCAACGGCGCCGGTAAGACCACGGTGCTGCGCTCGATTGGCGGGACCGATATCTGTGGACTGGCGCCGGACGGCGGTGTCGCCAAGTGGGCGGAAAATGCCAACGTCGGTTACATGCCGCAGGACCCGACCGAGGAATTCGCGGTCGACAAGAACCTGACCGACTGGATGGGTCAGTGGACGCAGGAAGGCGATGACGATCAGGCGGTACGCTCGATTCTCGGACGACTGCTGTTCGGTGGCGACGACGTCAAGAAATCGGTCAAGGTGCTGTCGGGCGGCGAAAAGGGTCGCATGATGTACGGCAAACTCATGCTGGGCCGTCACAACGTGCTGCTGATGGACGAGCCGACCAACCACATGGATATGGAATCCATCGAGTCACTCAACATTGCGCTCGACAAATATGCGGGCACGCTGATTTTCGTCTCGCACGATCGTGAATTCGTGTCTTCGCTGGCAAACCGCATTCTTGAAGTGAAGGATGGTGAAGTCATCGACTTCCAGGGCAACTACGAAGATTATCTGAAGAGCCAGGGTATCGAATAAGCAGCTGGTAGAGAGCAGGTGACAGGCAGGCAAGGTGTCGCGTATATGATCGCCTTGCCTTGGCCTTGCCTTTGCCGGCATCGCATCGATTGCATAGTTGAGCGCTGGGTCGCCGAACGATAGGATGATTGCAGCTTTGTCACCGTGTCGCGCTGCGAGTGGGATATCCCACGCTCAGCCGGCGAGACCCATGATCGTGGTCATCGGTGGTGGTGTTTCATTGAGATACAGAAGCTGGTCAAGTCGGTCACGCAAGCTGCGCGCCATCTCTGGTCCCTGCGCCCTCAACACCGCCTCCAGGTAAGGCTGGCGCAACTGGCGGAATTCATCGATCGATGACGATTTTTCCACTTTCAGTTGTAAGCCATAACCACGCAGTCCTATCGTGCTCTTGATAGTCTCGGTGTAGAAGCGGTAGATCGCTTCGAATTGCGATTGTCCTTCGGGAAGCACGGCAGGTACGACCGGATTTGCTGCGGCAGTAGCAGTCGGGGACGCTGGTGTTACTGGCTCGGCGGCCACCGGAATGCCGCCGGCCGTCGTGACAATGGTTTCTGCCTTTGCATGAATAAAACCCTGCTCATGCAGTTCATTGAGATTCTGTTCAGTCAGGCCTATTCCTGACACCTTTTGCAGCAAATCCTCGGCTGTGTGTTTGCCGTCGATCATCACAAGCAGGCTGCGAAGCCGCGGAGCCAGATGATGCTTGCGCGTCGCTATTTCCTCACGCCCTTTGTCGGTCTTGTCGAACACTGTGCTCATAGTTGTGCGTCCCTTGCGCAGCGCTTCGTTGCTACCGCGCGTCCCCAAATGTTCTGTCGCATCCTGGATGGATGTAACGATCGCCCCTCTTGTTCTTTGTGTCCTGTAGGCAATGACGTACACGCCTACTTATAACGAAGCCAAGAAGAATGGACATTGATATTTGTCAGAACTAGTATGCTATTGAATCCCTCCCTCGTAAATTGTCATTTACGGCAAAGTAAGCCACATGTTGTTTCCATGAGTCAACTTTTTCATGAGGGTCGCCCCTTTAAGTATTATTACTATTGAAATATTTCGCCCTGCACCCAATTGTCGTGGATCAGGCATACTCCCGTTTCTGTTGATTGCCCCGTCTTCATCAATAATCGCTTATTCCTGATTTCTCCTCCTCATTCCGAGATCATGCAGACCTTACCTATTAAAACCATTGAATTCGAGCGTCCACAAATGGATGCCGGCACCAGTTGCACCGCCAATGCGTGGGCGCGCGTACCGGCTGCCCCATCGGCGGCGGAAAAGTCGGTGCTGAAAGACCGTATCCGGCAACTGCTGAAAGAAAAGCAGGCGGTATTGGTCGCGCATTATTACGTCGATGCGGATTTGCAGGATCTGGCCGAGGAAACAGGTGGCTGCGTTTCGGATTCGCTTGAAATGGCACGCTTCGGTCGTGATCACGCCGCCAAAACACTGGTGGTGGCCGGCGTCAAGTTCATGGGCGAGACCGCCAAGATCCTCAGCCCTGAAAAAACCATCCTGATGCCCGACCTCGACGCGACCTGTTCGCTCGACCTCGGCTGTCCGGCCGATGAGTTCGCTGCTTTCTGCGATGCGCATCCGGACCGTACCGTGGTGGTCTATGCCAATACCAGCGCGGCGGTCAAGGCGCGTGCCGACTGGATGGTGACTTCTTCCATCGGCCTGCAAATCGTCGAGCACCTGCATGCGCAAGGCAAAAAGATTCTTTGGGCGCCCGACAAGCATCTTGGCGGCTATATCCAGAAAAAGACCGGCGCCGACATGTTGCTGTGGCAGGGATCCTGCCTGGTCCATGACGAATTTAAAGGCATCGAGCTGGAACTGCTGAAGAAGGAGCATCCCGGTGCCAAGGTGCTGGTTCATCCGGAATCGCCGGAGGCCGTGGTGGCACAGGCCGATGTCGTCGGCTCGACATCACAACTGATCGCTGCGGCGCAATCGCTCGACGCGCGTGAATTCATCGTGGCAACCGACAATGGCATCCTGCACAAGATGCGCATGGCGGCGCCAGGAAAAATCTTCATTGACGCACCGACCGCCGGTAACAGTGCGACCTGCAAGAGTTGTGCGCACTGCCCATGGATGGCGATGAACGGCCTGCAGAATCTGGTCGATGTACTGGAGTCCGGTCGCAACGAGATTCACGTCGATCCGGAAGTCGGTCGAAAGGCCTACGTCTGCATCGATCGCATGCTGTCGTTTGCAGCGGCGCAAAAAGCCAAGGTACGTCCAGGCAGCGACCTGGCGAAAGAACAAAAACTGTTTTCTGGAATCGGACCGGCATGAGCACACTCAACAATCCTTTCGCCCCCTTCGACCCGGCATTGCGGGCCGCCTTCGAATCCAGCATACAGTGGGCACTCGCCGAAGATGTCGGTAGCGGTGACCTGACCGGCAAACTCGTACCTGAGAATGAGTGGGTGAAAGCACGCGTTGTGGTTCGGGAAGACGCTGTGCTGTGCGGCGCCCCCTGGTTTGAAGGCGTGATGAAACAGCTCGATTCACGCATTCGCATCGAGTGGCACTACGCCGAGGGTGAACGCATGAAGGCCGATTCGGCAGTATGCGCCATCGATGGCCCGGCACGTGCTTTGTTAACGGCCGAGCGCACGGCCTTGAACTTCCTCCAGTTGCTGTCAGGTGTGGCAAGCGCCACCCGCGAGTATGCCGATGTCGTACAGGGCACGCGTGCTTCGGTTCTGGATACGCGCAAGACACTGCCTGGACTGAGGCTGGCGCAAAAATATGCCGTGCGGGTGGGGGGTGGCAAGAATCAGCGCCTCGCGCTCTACGATGGGATTCTCATCAAGGAAAACCACATCGCGGCGGCGGGCGGTATCACGCCCGCGATAAAGGCCGCGCAGGACCTCCATGCGGGCGTGTCGATTCAGGTCGAGGTGGAAAGCCTGGCCGAACTGGAAGAAGCGCTTGCAGCAGGCGCGGTATCCATTCTGCTGGATAATTTCTCGCTCGATATGATGCGTGACGCGGTTGCCGTTACGGCCGGCAGAGCGGTGCTGGAAGCTTCGGGAGGCATCAACATGACGACGGTTCGCGCAATCGCAGAAACCGGCGTCGATCGCATTTCCATCGGCAGCCTGACCAAGGATATTAAAGCGACCGACTATTCATTGCGTGTTATCGGATAATGGGCGGCGAGGTGGCAGCATGGATTTTGTATGTGCTGGCACCGAGTCCCTGAACGGGTTGACCTTGCTAGTGAAGACGTTTCGTACGCTATACCGATTATTTGACTACCAGGGTCCCTTTCATGGTCTCGTGGAGCGTGCATAGATAAGGAAATGTCCCCGGCTTTTTGGCAACAAATTTCCATGTCCGGTCGGCGGGAATGGTTTTGGAGTCGAACCCATTTTTTTCCGAAGTGGCCGTATGGGGGAAGGGGTCCCGGTTTTTCCATATCACCGTGTCGCCGACCTTCACTTCAAGATGCGAGGGCGAAAACTGCATCGCTTCAATCACGACGGTATATACCACGCCATCTGGCGCAGCTGCGGCTTGAGCACCCGAACTGAGTAGTACAACCCCTAGCAGCCACGCCGCGAACCTGGTGGGCTGCGAGGCCAGGCGGCTTTCCGGTCTTGAGTACATTGCAGAGCCTGATACCAATCCCAACCTCGTCAATAGCCCGCTATTGACTCCTCCTGCGCCTTGCCAGTCAAAAAAATCCATCGATCTCATTTGTCACGTTACAGCTTGGGATTGGTATTACTTCATCGAGGCCTGGATTTGCTTTGCATGCTCAAGATGCGCCACAAACGCGGGACGAACCTTGACCAGCGTGTCCTTAAGCTCAGCATTCTTCGCGTTTGGCACCAAGGTTTTATCCAGCGCGTCGATCACTGACTGATGGTAGGTAACTTCGTTGTCGACGTAGGCTTTATCAAACTCCTTACCCTTTAATCCTTTGAGTTTGGCAAGGTTTGCGTCGCCAGCTTCCTTCAGGCTTTTGCTGATGTCGCTGTCTTCAGGCGTCACCTTCAACTTTTTAACCAGTGCGGTCGCTTGCTTGTTGACGCCGGTGTGGTCGGTCACCATTTGTTTTGCAAAGGCTTTTACTTCCTTGTTTTTTGATGTTTTTTCCGCGAGCTTCCCGGCGTCGATGTCAACGGTATTTGCCGCGACGACGATTCCTGCAATCTGGGCGTCATTGGGCGCAGACTGGGCGAATGCAGTTGCGCTGATGGCAAACACTGCGCCGGTGATCAGAGTAGAGGTGAGCTTGCTCATGGTGATTCTCCTTCGTTATGGTGAGTTATAAGTGGCTTCAGTTTTTGCTTTTGCCCTGGATGTCGAGTTGTCTTAGAACGCCATCGACAATTCGATCGCAGCGTTCGCCTGCAAAGCCAAACGCTCCCTCAAGAGCAAAATCGATTTCGCGAGACAGGGATTCTCGCAACAGGCCCTTCGCCCGGAAGTGACGGGTCCGGACTGTTGCTTCCGGGATGGCGAGTGCAATACTCACTTCTTCGACTGTCATCTCTTCCAGTTCCCGCAGCACGAACACCGTACGAAAGCTTTCAGGAAGCTCATCTATTTTTTTTTCCAGCAAGCGTCGCGTGTCAGCCCGTACCATCGACTCCTCTGGCTGTTCCGTCTGGTGGTCTTCAATGGCCATCTGACTTCCTTGGTTTTCCGGTGCAATGTCACCGTCAAGATGGATGATTTCTGCTCTGCGCGACGTCTTTCGACGCCGGGCAATCGCCTCATTGACCACGATACGTGTCAGCCAGGTCGACAGCTTTGCCTCGCCTCGGAACTTGTCCATGGACCGGTAGGCCTGTATGTAGGCGTCCTGCAACACATCTTCCGCCTCAGCATCGTCTCTCAATACACTCCGTGCGGCACGGAACAATGCCCGGTTGTGGCGTCGCATCAACAGCACGAAAGCGTCCTGTCGACCAGAAATGATTTCCTGGGCCAGCGCGGCGTCGCTGAGATGTGTCATATCGTCTTTTACGGATAAGGGCAGCATATTGGGGTCACATTCTTGTCGGGCTTATACATTAGATGAATGGAATTCTGGCTGCGTTCCGGGGTTTTAGCTTTATTGCATCGCACACCATGCGCCCAAACAGCTCGAGCCGATCTCCGAGCGGTGCAGAATATGACTGTGAATAGAATTGTGGATGCAAAAAACACAAAAAGCCGCTTTAAAGCGGCTTTTTGTCGTTACGGTCTTACTTCAGCGTATTTGCGATAAGGCTTAGTTCAAGTTCGGTGCTTTGCCTGTGTTGGCAAGGCGTGTGTTCGCATTCCGGTTTTGCAGGGCAGGGTATTGACCTTCAAACTCCTGTTGAGCCAGTGCATACGAACCATCTTCCTGGGCTTGCCTGAGTTCAGCCATCACTTGGGCACGTGTTTTGGTCGAAACGAATTTGGTATCGGGAGCGGCGAACTCTTGGCCGCCGACGATATAGTTCCCGTTTGCCTGGCTGTCTTTCAGCTCAGCCATGACTTCAGCACGTGTGCGGGTCGACTGGAACTGGCTGTGGTCGACATAAGGATAAGTTGCATCAGCAGCGAAAGAAGTACCGGCAGCGGCAAACACGGCAAGAGCAGCGATCAGTTTTTTGGCATTCATTTTAATTCTCCAGATTTAGCGATTAAAGACTCAGTCTCGGCGGTTCAGGCAAAACGTCTGCCGTCGGGGCCTGCCTCGGTGAGTCGCACTTGATTCCTTGTGTGCTCATCGATGAAGCAGAGTTTAGTCTTTGCTGGAATTGAGATAAATCGCGATTGCAGCAATTGGTTATTGCGGAAACTGGAATAAAATGGACTGATACCAACCCCCACCCGTAACGTAACGAATGAGATCGATGGATTTTTTGACCGGCAAGGCGCAGGAGGAGTCAATAGCCTTGCTATTGACGACGAGTGCAACGCAGGCAGGCGGGAAAAGACCCGAGACCCGATGTCACGGTGCGTGATGGGTGGGGATTGGTATTAGGCGCCACCGCGTTGCGAATGCTCACTGGCGGAACGTCGAAACAGCCAGGCCGAACCGACAAACAACGCAATGAAGAATCCATTTAGCATCAGGATTTCTGCTGGCCCGCTCCACGGCAAACCCAATCCCGCAAACAGCGCTATGGCAGTGACTAAGGCTTGAGCAAGCGCCATCGCGAGCAACGCGTGTGACATTCCGTGAGGGTGAAGGCGCGCGATGAGAGTGCCGACGATTCCGACAGCGAGCACCCCGAAATACATCAGGTTGGCAGGGTCGCCATCTTTTCCGATGATGCCGACGCCAAGACTCAGCCAGATGAGGATGACCGCTGCTACAAGCGCAACGCCGATGGCGGCCCGATACGCGGAACTATTTACAGGTGTTTGCACGAGTACTTCTCCAAGGTGATGTTGATCTCCAGCTTGCGCCTGGCCGGCGATGGCTGAATCTTCATCCTGGCCTCAATGTCGCAAACCAAAGCGTACGCGGTATTCCCGTGGTGTTAGCTGTGTCCAGCGCTTGAAAGTTTTGCTGAATGTGGCAACGTCCGCATAGCCGCATTGATCAGTAATTTCCGCGAGAGATAGCCGGGTTGATTCAAGCAAACCTTTGGCCCGCTCCACGCGTAACTGTTGCGAATATTGGATCGGGCTCATTCCGGTGGCGTCCTGAAAACGCCGCAGCAGTGTTCTGGAACTGGTATTGCAATATGTGGACAGCTCCGCAATCGTCCATGTCTGGTCCAGTCGTTTATTGAGCCAGCGACGTGCACGTTCAATGATGGCATGACCCGCATCCTGAATCATGGCCGAAGCAACGTAGGGTGCCTGGCTTGCGCGATTTCCATCCATGAGCAGAATCTTGGCCGTCATTTGTCGCAGTTCGGCTCCGCCAAAATGGCCGACCAGCCAGAGCGCCAGGTCAAGCGAGGAGGTAACGCCGCCTGATGTCACAAACTGTCCGTCTTGCACGATCAGTTCCTCCGCATCGAGTGTGACAAGAGGGAATTGCTGTCGAAAGTAGGCCGCGAGCCACCAGCTTGTCGTCGCGCGCCGCCCATCCAGCAACCCTGCATGTGCAAGCAAGCATGCGCTTGAGCAGCTGGCAACCAGTAACTGCCCGGATGGGGTGAACGCCTGAACGGCGTCGGATTCAGCCTTGAGCTGCTTGAGCAGCGGCACAAGGTCGTGCAGGGTGCCATGGTCTATTCCAGGAAGCATGAGTGCGTCGGGCTTTGCGGTTGCCAATGCCTCGGTCTGGAACGTCAATCCATCAATGGCCACCATGTTGTCCTCACGTGCGCTTAGCCATCGGCCACGGAAATGCACGCGCTGTGACGCCGGGCGATATAACGCCAGCGTATTGGCAATCCGGAACACATCAAGCGGAACGACAGCGCTGCTGCGCAGGCATCCAGGATAGACCAGCACGCCAATTTCGACAATTTTGGGCGAAGAAGTCATTTGGCGGATTAAACCATGTATTTGTCGATTCCGCCAATAGTGTGGCAACGATCATATCTGGATAATGCATCGCATGTTCACAACTTGAGGAATAAATGATGTCCGAATATCCCGCACTGCCGGCGTTCTCCCTCGCGCTGGTCGCACTGTTTCTGAAAACTACGATGACAAGCTTGCTGCAAGTAGCCGCTCGTTTCAGGACGCGCAGCTTTTCGGCGCCAGAAGATGCGAAATGGGCTGGCGTACCGTTAGCCTCTGTGGAGGCAAATCTTGTGCAGCGTTGTAATAGTGTCTGGCGAAATGACGTGGAAAACCTGCCGCTGTTTCTCGCGCTGGCGCTGAGCTACGTATTGCTCGGAGCAACGCTGGCGTCCGCAGGTACATTATTTGCGGTCTACGTCGCGCTGCGGTATTTGCATACCGCGGTCTATTTGCGCGGGCTGCAGCCGTGGCGCGCCATATTTTATTTAGGCGGGATCGCTGTCTGTTGTGCGATCGCCGTGCAGATCATCCGGATGCTGCTTGTGGTCAGACCCGTTTAACAAGGAATAGCTGGGTTGGCACCAAGGTTGGAGCAAGAGAGTGGCAAATGACAAAAAGAGAAGGGGATGCGGCAGACCGGCTTTCGACGTTTTCGGAAGCGGTCGTCGGGCAGTCGAATCGATCTGATGGTAGTATACGAAACGACTACAAATCATATATCTTATAAAAGAAATGGGAATCCTCAAAATCTCTGAGCAGATGCACGAAAACCTGCGTTCCACCAGTGCGGCGCTCAGCCGCTCGATCAATGCGCAAGCTGAACATTGGCTTCGGGTCGGCATGCTGGCCGAACTTAATCCCAACTTGTGCTATGGCGAGATCTGCCAGCTGCTGATCAGGGCGCATCAGTCTGGGGACATGATCCCGGCAGCCCTTCAACCGGCCGAGCCGGAGGCAGCATAATGATCAAAAACAAGGTTCCCATCCGTTCAAAAGCGGAGATCGAGATGGCGCAGCGCGCGGGTGCACTAGCGGCTGACGTGCTCAGGATGATCGCGGAGCACGTCAAACCCGGCGTTACCACAGACGAACTCGACAGGATTTGCCACGACTACATCGTCGATGAACTGAAGGCCATTCCCGCTAACGTGGGCTATCACGGCTTTCCCAAGACCGTCTGCACGTCGGTCAACCATGTTATCTGTCACGGAATCCCCTCCGACAAACGCCTGAAGGATGGCGACATCATCAACATCGACGTCGCCGTCATCAAGGACGGCTGGTTCGGCGATACCAGCCGCATGTACTTTGTCGGCGAGCCAGGTATCCTCGCCAAACGCCTTGTGCGCACGACCTACGAGGCAATGCGTGCGGGCATCCTTGCAGTCCGCCCTGGGGCGACGCTGGGGGATGTTGGCCACGCCATCCAGACCGTTGCGCAGCGCGAGGGATTCGGCGTCGTGCGCGAATATTGCGGTCACGGCGTAGGGACCGTCTATCACGACGAACCGCAGGTGCTGCACTATGGCCGGCCAGGTACCGGCCTGGTGCTTGAGCGCGGCATGATCTTCACGATCGAGCCAATGCTCAACGCGGGCAAGCCGGGGACGAAGCAATTGCCCGACGGCTGGACCGTCGTGACGAAGGACCGCTCCCTGTCCGCGCAGTGGGAGCATATGGTGGCGGTTACAGAAAACGGCTTCGAGATCCTGACTTCCTGGCCCGACGGCTACGGGGACTATCCGCCTATCACTGCCGAAGCGACGCTTCCCGCGATGGTGGGCTGAACCTGCCCCGTCGATGGCTATCGACGCTGAGGTGACAACACCGTTGGCAATGCCTTCGGCAAGGTCTCAGGATAATCCTGGCTGAAATGCAGCCCGCGGCTTTCGCGGCGTGACAGGGCGCTCTCCACAATCATTGAAGCCACGTCCACCAGATTGCGCAGTTCCAGCAAATCGCGCGTGATGCGGAAATGCGAGTAATACTCGTAGATCTCTTCACGCAGCAGGCGGATACGGTGTTGGGCTCGTTCCAGGCGCTTTGTGGTGCGGACGATACCGACGTAGTTCCACATGAAGCGGCGCAACTCGTCCCAGTTGTGAGCGATGACCACTTCTTCATCGGCATCGGTCACACGGCTTTCGTCCCACGCGGGCAGGGGTAATTCTCGTGGTTTTGCCGAAGACTCGATATGCTGGGCGGCCGCGCGGCCGAGCACCAGGCATTCAAGCAGCGAGTTGCTGGCCAGGCGATTAGCGCCATGCAAGCCCGTGTAGGCTGTCTCACCGACCGCATACAAGCCCGGCAGATCGGTGCGCCCACACATGTCGGTAACGATTCCGCCGCAGGTGTAGTGGGCCGCGGGTACCACTGGGATGGGTTGCCTGGTGATGTCGATGCCCAGTTCCAGGCAGCGCGCATAGATCGTCGGGAAATGCTCTTTCAGGAATTCCGGCGGTTGATGGCTGATGTCGAGGTCGACATGATCGAGGCCGCGCTTCTTGATTTCAAAGTCGATGGCGCGCGCCACGACATCGCGCGGCGCGAGTTCAGCGCGTTCGTCATGCGACTCCATGAAGCGTGTGCCCGCCGCTGCGCCGGCACCCTGCGGAAGCTTGAGCAAGCCGCCCTCGCCACGGACCGCCTCGCTGATCAGGAAGGACTTGGCATAGGGATGGTATAGGCAGGTTGGATGAAACTGGATGAATTCCATGTTGGCCACACGGCAGCCCGCGCGCCATGCCATCGCAATGCCGTCACCGGTCGCAGTATCCGGGTTCGTGGTGTACAGATACACTTTCCCGGCACCGCCGGTCGCAAGCACGGTCTGGTCGGCTGCAAGCGTAATGACCTTGCCGGAATTGACATCCTGTACATACAAACCTGCGCAATAGGGTGTGCCGCTCGTGCCTTCAATCTTGTCGGAACGGATGACATCGATGGCACAGTGGTTTTCCAGCACCGTGATGTTGGGATGCGCGCGTGCCTTTTGCTCCAGCGTAACCTGTACCGCGTGGCCTGTGGCATCGGCCGCATGAATGATGCGGCGCTGGCTGTGGCCGCCTTCACGCGTGAGGTGATACCCGAGTTCGGCGGTAGGGTCGCGGGTGAACGGCACGCCCTGTTCGATCAGCCATTCAATCGCAGTCCGGCTGTTTTCGACAATGTCACGTGTGGCTGCCTCATCGCACAGCCCGGCACCCGCGACCAGGGTATCGGCAATATGCTGTTCATGGCTGTCGCCGGAATCAAGCACGGCGGCAATACCGCCCTGAGCCCAGTTGCTGGCGCCATCGAGCAGGCTGCGTTTGGAAATAACCGCGACTTTGCGGGTTTTGGCGAGATGAAGGGCGACGGACAGGCCGGCAAGGCCGCTTCCGACGATGGCAACGTCAAATTTCATAAGTTGAGCCTGGGTGTGCTGCGTGATTTTGCAGCGGATTTTATTGCGTTTGCATGCGTTGCCCGACATCTTACCACCTGACAATGCAGAGGGTTTCGACACCAATTCCGCTGTGCTACCCTGTTCGCCTGTTTGCCGGACAAGATTAAACATCATGACAAAAATAATCAGGAAAGTCGCCGTTGGCAGTATCGTCTTACTGGCCGTATTGGCTGTAGTGTTGGTTGCCGCGGCGCTCTGGTACCGTAGCCAGAGTCTTCCAAGCGTTGATGGAAAAGTGACCCTCACCGGACTCACGGCTGAGGTCGACATTGTCCGCGACGCCGAAGGCATCCCGCATATTTATGCCAAGTCCGAGAACGATGCCTATTTTGCGCTTGGTTATGCCCATGCGCAGGACCGTTTGTGGCAGCTGGAAATGAATCGACGCATCGCCGCCGGTCGCATGGCGGAAATTCTGGGGCCGCACGCCGTTGATACCGACCGCTTTCTGCGTACCCTTGGTGTCCGGCTCAACGCGGAGCGCATCCTGGCCAGGCTTTCTCCCGATACGCGCGCCAGTCTGGAAGCTTATGCCCGTGGCGTCAATGCCTGGCTGGCTTCCCGTCAGGGACCCTTGCCGCCGGAATTCATCCTTACCGGCGCGCCGTCACCCGCACCATGGCAACCGGTGGACTCCATCGGCTGGCAAACGATGATGGCATGGGATCTCGGCGCAAACTGGACTCAGGAATTGTTGCGCATGCGTCTGTCCCAACGTATGTCGTTGGCACGCATCAATGAATTCCTGCCTCCGTATCCGGGTGACGCTGTCATGCAGACTCAGGACTACACCAAGCTGTATCAGGAGTTGACCGGCATTACCGGGCAACTGGTGCGCGTCGCAGCGATCGCTCCCCCGTCCTATCTCGAAGGCATGGGATCGAACAACTGGGTGGTCAGCGGAGCACTGTCGGAGACCGGCAAACCCTTGCTTGCCAACGATCCGCACCTGAGCCTGTCGGCACCCGCGCTCTGGTATTTCGCGCATTTGTCCGCACCCGGTTTCAACGTGATCGGCGCCACCCTGCCGGGTATTCCCAGCGTGGTGCTCGGCCGCAATGACAAGATCGCCTGGGGATTCACCAATACTGCGCCAGACGTCCAGGACCTGTACATTGAACGCGTCAGTCCCGATAACGGGCAACAGTACCAGACGCCGGAAGGCTGGATGGATTTCAAGGTCCGCACCGAGACAATCAAGGTCAAGGGAAAGCCCGATGTGACGATCGAGGTGAAGGAAACACGCCACGGCCCCGTGATCAGCGGTGCATTGCCCATCATCGACAAGACGTCACTGGATAGCGGAAAATACGTCGTCGCCTTTGCCTGGACCGCGCTGCGCGACGACGACCTGACCTTGCAGGCAGGGATGAAATTCAACCGTGCTCAAAACTGGGAGCAGTTCCTGGACGGCGCGAAAGACTTTTCGTCGCCGCAGCAAAGCATGGTGTATGCGGATATTGATGGCAATATCGGCTTCGTCGCGCCCGGCCGGATACCTATGCGCAAGCCGGAAAACGATTTGAAGGGACTGGCGCCTGCGCCGGGATGGGATGCGCGGTATGACTGGGCCGGATTCATTCCTTTTGATGCGTTGCCACGCCAGTTCAATCCACAGCAGCAACGTGTGATGACTGCCAACCATAAGATTGTCGGGCCCGACTATCCGCATTTCCTCACCAGCGAATGGACCTTGCCATACCGCGCGAACCGTATCGACATGTTGCTCGATGCGCGTCCAAAACATACGATCGATTCCTTCGCCGGGATACAAAAAGATGCGGTGTCCCTGGCCGCACAAGAAATCCTGCCCATCCTGCGCAAGGTAACTCCGCAATCCGACCATGCGCGGGATGCACTTGCAATGCTCGGCAAGTGGAACGGCGAGATGCAGACCGACCGCCCCGAACCCTTGATCTACAACGCCTGGATGCGGGAATTGTCGCGTTCGATATTTCAGGACGAGCTCGGTGAAGCGTTAATGAAAGATTATTGGGAGCAACGCAATGTGCACCAACCGACCATTGATGTGCTGACTAACAAAAATGGTTCAGCCCGCTGGTGCATCGACGTCAGCAAGGCCGCATCGGCGCCGGTGCCGGACTGCGCATCAGTACTATCAACGTCGCTCGATGCCGCGCTGGCGGACATGAGCAAGCGCTACGGCAACGACATTGCCGCATGGCGCTGGGGCGACGCACACTTTGCACGTTCCGAGCACCGCCCGTTTGGCAAGGTGGATATACTTGCGCGCTTCTTCGATATCCGCGTACCGTCAGCCGGCGATACCTTCACTGTCAATGTAGGCCGGCACAGCCTGCGAGACGACAAGGAGCCTTTCGTCAACCGCCACGCACCGAGTCTGCGGGCACTCTATGATTTTTCCAACCTGGAAAACTCGCGCTTCATGCATTCGACCGGGCAGTCCGGCAATCTGCTATCACCGCTTTACCGCAATTTCAGCCAGCGTTGGGCGGATACGGAATACGTGCCGATGAAGACGCGCCGGGAGGAAGTGGAAAAAGGCAAACTTGGCACGCTGACGCTAATGCCGGGCGGGGCCGCGCAATAGTCATCGTGCATCCCCAGGGCTTCGCAAGCTGATGCGGGAAGATCCCTGCGGATGCGCATGCTCCGCTCAGTATGGTGATCGACTTGAAATCAGGGCGGCAGAAGCGGTGTTGGACCGCATAGGGGTAAGGTCGCGAAGCCGCATGATTTCCTTTGACAGCACCTGTGTGTCAAAACGTGTGTGACACACCTGGCAGGTAGTATGCGGGTTTCCCGGAACCATGCCGACTCCACAGCATGTCGGTAAACTATTACGGTCGAATGTCAGTGCCATCTTTATTTCCCTATGCGTCTTGTCACGGCAGCCCGCGCGCATCAACGAATATACGCAATGAACATTAGGCGGAACTTAACGTGTCTTATATGGACTCCCTCCAAAGTACAAGAGACTGACCGACGGGAATGACATTAGGGAGAAGCCTGCAGTCGTATATCCGGCATCTAATGTGGACTCTGTCGTGGTGCACCGTGCCATTGACGAGCGGACTGGTGGCCAAGCTGTTTGGCGTCCGG
>NZ_LMHZ01000008.1 GCF_001428545.1 Noviherbaspirillum sp. Root189 | reverse complement strand
TGGCCCCGGCGGGCCACTTACCTTCTTTGCTTCGCCAAAGAAGGTAAGCCAAGAAAGGCGACCCCGSTTCGCCGCCCTTCGGGTTCCCAAAAGAGCAGTGCCGCAAGCGGGAAGCGCAGAACTCGCCTGCGGCTCAGACAGCTGCGCTTCTTTTTCCGCTTGCAGCACTGCTCTTTTGGCGTCTGCACAGGGGTGTTTCAACCCATCCCCACCCTAGCCCTCCCCTTGAAGGGGAGGGAACGTTCTTGATCGTGGGAAGTGATGGGGTNGCTCTTTTGGCGTCTGCACAGGGGTGTTTCAACCCATCCCCACCCTAGCCCTCCCCTTGAAGGGGAGGGAACGTTCTTGATCGTGGGAAGTGATGGGGTYGTATCACCGTCTGCAGAAAGTGTCGGCAACCGAAACGCCGGCCGTGGCATTCGGCATTCGGCATTCGGCACTCGGCACTCGGCACTCGGCACTCGGCATTCAGCAAGGCGATGCGCAGCGAGCGAGCCGCAGTTCCCTCCCCTTCAAGGGGAGGGCCAGGGTGGGGATGGGTTTAATCCCCCTGTGCAGACGCCAAAAGAGCGCGGGCCAAAACGGGAAGCGAAACAAACTCGCCTGCGGCTCAGACAGGTTTCGCTTCTTTATCCGTTTTGGCCCGCGCTCTTTTGGGTACCCGAAGGGCGGCGAACCGGGGTCGCCTTTCTTTGCCTACTTTCTTTGGCGAAGCAAAGAAAGTAGGTGGCCCGCCGGGGCCAGTCCCGGCTAGTTCGTCCGAAGAACGAACAGAACCGAATCACCGAAGAAAAAACAAAATCACCCCAACTGCCCCACCAACGTCTCCGCATTCGACACCTCAAACTTCCCCGGCTGCTCCACATTCAACTGCTTCACAACCCCATCCTCCACCAGCATCGAATACCGCTGCGACCGCGTCCCCATCCCAACCTTGCTGAAATCCGCATCCAGCCCCAGCGCCTTCGAAAACGCCGCATTGCCATCCGCCATCATGCGCACAGTCCCGGTCGCCTTCTGATCGCGCCCCCAGGCGCCCATCACAAAAGCATCATTCACCGAGATGCACCAGATTTCATCCACGCCCTTGGCTTTCAGCGCGTCAGCGTGCTGAATATAACCCGGCACATGTTTGGCCGAGCAGGTCGGTGTATACGCGCCCGGCAAGCCGAAGATCGCAATCTTCTTGCCCTTGACGAGGTCGCTGACATTGAATGTGTTGGGGCCGAGCGAACAGCCTTCCGATTCAACTTCGATAAATTCTGACAAAGAGCCTTCCGGCAGGCGGTCGCCGATCTTGATAGTCATGGTGTGTCCTCGTATCTGATGTGATATCTGATGTGATTTGGCAGGTTTGCCGCGGCGCGTGGCGCCAAAGAAAACGCCGCGCCGCCCGTTTGCACGAGGGGCGCGGCGTTCAAACCGCAGTATGCCTTGTTATTGCCTTTCTTGCACCGAACCGCGAGCGGATCGGTGCGATCAGGATCAGTCGGCTTGCTTGCGTAGGAAGGCCGGGATGTCGTAGGTTTCCATGCCGTTCTTTTCCAGCGCACGCACGGTATCCGATGCCGACTCGCGACGCCATACCGCCGGCTTGCTCAAGCCTTCGAAAGAACCGGAAGGCTGTCCCGAACCGTGCCCCATCATGCCGGTGTTCTGCATCATCGGCTCATTGTGCGTGCCGGTGCGCAGCATTGGTGTCTGTACCAGCTGCACGTTCTTGCGCGCACGGCCAAGGCCGGTGGCAACCACGGTGACGCGGATGTCGTCGCCCATGGTGTCGTCGTAGGCGATGCCCTGTGCAATCGAAGCGTCCGGTGCGGCAAACGCGCGCACGGTGGCCATGACTTCCTTGATTTCCTTACCCTTGAGGTTGCGGCTGGCGGTCACATTGACCAGCACGCCGCGCGCGCCGGACAGGTCGATGCCGTCGAGCAGCGGCGAAGCGACTGCCTGTTCCGCAGCGATACGCGCACGATCCACACCGGATGCGGTCGCGGTACCCATCATGGCCTTGCCCTGCTCGCCCATGATGGTCTTGACGTCGTTGAAGTCGACGTTGATGTGGCCCGGCACATTGATGATCTCGGCGATACCGGCAACCGCGTTGTTCAGCACATCGTCAGCGTGTTGCAGCCATTCGATCATGCTGTCGTCTTCGTAGATCTCTTCCAGCTTTTCGTTGAGGATAACGATCAGCGAGTCAACGTGACGCGACAGTGCTTCCAGACCTTCGTCGGCGATTTCCATGCATTTGGCGCCTTCGTACGAGAAAGGCTTGGAGACGACCGCAACGGTCAGTGCGCCGAGTTCTTTCGCGACTTCAGCAACGATCGGTGCAGCGCCGGTGCCGGTGCCGCCGCCCATGCCGGCAGCAATGAAGACCATGTGCGCACCGCGCAGCGCATCTTCGATACGAGCACGCGATTCTTCGGCCAGCATGCGGCCGACTTCCGGTTTCATGCCAGCGCCGAGTCCAGTCTCGCCGATCTGGATGATGTTGTTGGCTTTGGAGGCAGCCAGTGCCTGCGCGTCGGTATTTGCCGCGATGAATTCAACGCCGGACACGCCTTTGTTGATCATGTGTTGCACTGCATTGCCGCCCGCTCCGCCGACACCGACGACCTTGATCACCGTGCCGAGGTTTGCGTTATCGATCATATCGATTTCCATGATGACTCCCTTAGATGATGATGCAGTTTTCAGTTGCTAGTCACCACGCGGTGTGGCGACTAGCAACTGCAAACTGCGCTATTTCACAAACGACGTTATTGATTTTAAAAATTACCCAGGAACCACTCTTTCATGCGCTGCCATACGGCCTTCACCGATCCATCCTGGCGAGTGACGATGTGTCCGCGCAAGTACTGCTTTTTTGCTTCCAGCAACAGACCGAGTACCGTCGAATAGCGGGGGCTTCGCACCACATCCGCCAACTGACCGCTGTACTCGGGTACACCCAATCGTGCGGGCTTCAGGAAAATGTCTTCCGCCAGCTCGACCATACCCGGCATCATTGCAGAGCCGCCGGTCAGGACCAGGCCCGACGACAGCACTTCTTCGTAACCCGACTCGCGCACGACCTGGTGCACGAGCGCAAACAATTCTTCGACACGCGGCTCGATCACGGCGGCCAGCGCCTGGCGCGACAAGCTGCGCGGACCGCGATCGCCCAGCCCTGGCACTTCGAGCGATTCCGCCGGATCGGCCAGAACTTGCTTGGCAACGCCGTAACGCAGCTTGATTTCTTCGGCTTCGGCGGTCGGCGTGCGCAGCGCCATCGCGATGTCGTTGGTGATCTGGTCGCCGGCGATCGGGATCACCGCGGTGTGACGGATCGCCCCTTCGGTAAAGATAGCGACATCGGTGGTGCCGCCACCGATATCGATCAACACCACGCCGAGTTCCTTCTCATCCGGTGTCAGCACTGCATCGGCCGATGCCATCGGCTGCAGGATCAGATCGGATACTTCGAGGCCGCAGCGGCGCACGCACTTGACGATGTTCTGTACCGCCGAGACCGCGCCGGTGACGATATGCACTTTCACTTCCAGACGGATGCCGCTCATGCCGATCGGCTCGCGCACATCATCCTGGCTGTCGACAATGAATTCCTGCGGCACCGTGTGCAGCAATTGCTGGTCGGTCGGTATGTTGACCGCCTTGGCGGTTTCGATCACACGCGCGACGTCGGTCGCCGTGACTTCCTTGTCCTTGATGGCGACCATGCCGCTCGAGTTGAAGCTGCGGATGTGGCTGCCAGCGATGCCGGTATAGACGTTCTTGATCTTGCAGTCGGCCATCAGCTCGGCTTCTTCGAGGGCGCGCTGGATCGATTCCACGGTGGCTTCGATGTTGACCACCACGCCCTTCTTCAAGCCCTTGGATTCGTGTTGCCCGAGCCCGATGACCTCATGCCTCCCGTTCGGCATTACTTCGGCGACCACCGCCACCACTTTCGAGGTGCCGATGTCGAGGCCGACGATCAGATTTTTTGCGTCTTTTGTCATATTTATCGCTTCGCTTTTTTGCCATCCGTTCCAAACTTCACGCCCGGCGCCTTCAATGCCAGTCCGTTCGGGTAACGCATATCCACACTTTCAATCTTGTCCTGCAGCCGGGAAGCCAGTTGCGGGTAAATGCCTATCAGCCGGTCGACGCGGTCCTTCAAGGTCGTCTTGCTCTGCTCGCGTCCCAGTTCCACCGTCATGCCATTGCTCAGTTTCACAGTCCATGCGTAGCGACTCGACAGTTGCAACGCCTCCGGTGTCACCTCGATCGGCTTGAACCAGTCCTGCAATTCACGATAGCGCACGACGATTTCCTTCTCGCTGCCTTCCGGTCCGTAAAACTCCGGCAATTCCCCATCTTCTTCCGCTTCGTCGAGGTTGGCGGTAAAAATATCGCCCTTGGCCGACACCAGCCTGCCATCGTCACCCCAGGTCGCAAGGGGTTCATGCTCTTCGACCTGCACGATCAGCTTGTTGGGCCACTCGCGTCGCACACTCGCCTTGCGCACCCAGGGCACCGCTTCAAATGCCAGCCTGACCTCGTCAAGGTTGGCGGTGAAGAAGTTGCCCTTCAGGCGCGGCACGGCGGTGGTGCGGATCGTCGATGCATTAACGTGCCTCAACGCCATTTCGCCGACAGCTTCCACCTGAATACTTGTGAGCGTAAACATCGGGCGGTTGGCCACCCACCAGAGGCCGGACGCAACCAGGCTCAGCACCAGCGTGCCGAGCAAGGCGTTGGTGGTTGCGTTGAGCGTTCTGACGTCATGCCACATGCTTGTTCTTCTCTGCGTAAATTGCTTAAACCGGTTTCCAGTCCTGCGTCGGCTTGAGGTCCAGATCGGCCGAGCGCAGGATCTCGACGCACAGGTCTTCATAGCTGACACCCGCCGCCTTGGCCGCCATCGGCACCAGCGAATGGCCAGTCATGCCGGGAGAGGTGTTGATCTCCAGCAGGAAGGGCTCGTTATCGGTGGCGCGCAGCATGAAGTCAACGCGCGCCCAGCCGGAGCTGCCGACGGCATTGAAGGCGCGCACGGCGATAGCCTGGATGCGTTTGGTCAATGCTTCGTCGAGCGGCGCCGGGCACAGATACTGCGTGTCGTCGCTGAAATATTTATGTTCGTAGTCGTAATTGCCCTGCGGCGCGACGATCTCGACAATCGGCAGCGCGCGGGCATTGCGGCCGGTGCCGAGCACGGGCACGGTCAACTCGCGACCGGTAATGAATTCTTCAGCAAGAACCACGTCGTCGTACTTTGCGCACAAGTCAAAACCGGCTTTCATTTCCGCCTGGCTGCTGACCTTGCTGATGCCGATGGTCGAACCTTCATGCGGTGCCTTCAGCATCAGCGGGAGGCCGTATTCTGCCGGTACTTTGGCGAGTTCTTCGGCTGTCGCTTCCTTCGAATCGAGCACGGTAAAACGCGGTGTCGGCAAGCCGTGGCTCAGCCAGATACGCTTGGTCATGACCTTGTCCATACCAATCGACGAGGCCATCACGCCGGAGCCGGTGTACGGCACGCCGAGTTGTTCTAAGACGCCTTGCAGTGTGCCGTCCTCGCCGTAGCGGCCATGCAGCGCGATGAACACGCGGTCGAATTTTTCCGCGGCCAGTTCAGCCATATCACGCTCCGCCGGATCGAAACCGTGGGCGTCGACACCCTTGCCTTGCAATGCCGTGAGGACACCGCTGCCGGACATCAGCGACACTTCACGCTCGGCGGAACGTCCGCCGAACAGCACGCCGACTTTTCCAAATTCTTTTTTCAGGTCTGTTGCACTCATCATTAATCCTGTTATCTCGTGTCAGCTCACTGTCAGTGCTGTTGCGTCAGCTTGCCGGGAACGCCGCTGATCGAACCGGCGCCCATGGTGATCACGACGTCGCCATCCTTTGCCATGTTCATGATGGTGGCCGGCATGTCGGCGATGTCTTCCACGAAGATCGGTTCCACCTTGCCGAGCACGCGCAATGCATGCGACAGCGCACGGCCGTCGGCGGCCACGATGGGCTGCTCACCGGCCGCATACACTTCCGCGAGGACCAGCGCATCGGCGCTCGACAAAACCTTGACGAAGTCTTCGAACAGGTCGCGTGTACGTGTGTAGCGGTGCGGCTGGAATGCCAGTACGAGGCGGCGGCCCGGGTAGGCGCCGCGTGCCGCTGCGAGTGTCGCAGCGGTTTCCACCGGATGGTGGCCGTAATCGTCGACCAGCGTGAAGGACCCGCCATCCGACAGCTTGACCTCGCCATAGCGGGTGAAGCGGCGTCCGACGCCGTTGAATTCACGCAAACCCTTTTGGGTGGCGCTGTCGGCCACACCGACTTCGCGCGCAATCGCGATGGCGGCGCAAGCGTTCTGCACGTTATGCATGCCGGGCTGGTTCAGATGGATTTCCAGTGGTGGATAGCCTTCCTGCAGTACGGTGAATTCCATGTGGCTGTCGACTGCCCTGGCATCGGTCGCACGCACCTGGGCATCCGCGTGAAAGCCGTAGGTCAGCACCGGCTTGGAGATGAACGGCATGATTTCCCGCACGTTAGCATCGTCGATGCAGAGCATCGCGACGCCATAGAACGGCAGGCGCTGGGTGAACTCCACGAAAGCCTGCTTCAGCTTGGCAAAGCTGTGATCGTAGGTTTCCATGTGGTCGGCATCGATGTTGGTAATCACTTCAATGCACGGCGAAAGATTGAGGAAGGAAGCATCGGATTCGTCCGCCTCGGCCACGATGAAATCACCGGCGCCCAGCTTGGCATTGGCGCCGGCGCTATTGAGGCGGCCACCGATGACAAAAGTAGGATCCAGTCCGCCTTCGGCCAGTACGCTGGCCACCAGGCTGGTGGTCGTGGTCTTGCCGTGGGTGCCGGCAATAGCGATGCCCTGCTTGAGGCGCATCAATTCGGCCAGCATGATCGCGCGTGGCACGATGGGGATGTGCTTGGCACGTGCGGCGATGACTTCAGGATTGTCACCCTTGACCGCGGTGGAGGTGACAATGGCGTCGGCGTTCTGCACGTTTTCCGCGGCATGGCCCTGGGTGACGCGCGCGCCGAGTTCAGTCAGTCGCTGAGTCGCCGCGTTGCTGCCCAGGTCGGAGCCGGATACGGTGTAACCCAGGTTGAGCAGCACCTCTGCGATGCCGCTCATGCCGGAACCGCCGATGCCGACGAAGTGAATGTTTTTGACTTTGTGTTTCATGCTTTATCTGCTAATTCTTCCAGGACGTTCGCGATGGCTTCATTAGCCTCGCGCTTGCCGATGCGATAGGCGGCTTCCGCCATCGTCCGGCACTTTTCGCGGGTGATCGACTGCAGCAACAGCGTCAGTCTCTCGGGCGTCAATTCTTTCTGCGGCAGGTGAATCGCCGCCTGCTGCTTTTCCATCCATTGCGCGTTATCGCGCTGATGCGATGTGGTGGACGCCACCAGCGGTACCAGCACACTGGCGACGCCTGCAGCGGTCAGTTCGGATACGGTGATTGCCCCGGCGCGGCAGATCACCAGGTCGGCTTCCGCGTAACGGCGCGGCATGTCGTCGATGAAGTCGACCACCTCGGCCTGCACCTGCGCGTTGACATAGGCTTGGCGCAACACGTCAATGTGCTGCTTGCCGGACTGGTGGGTGACGACCGGGCGGAGCTCTTCCGGAATGCGCGCCAGTGCAGCAGGCAGGCAATCATTCAAAGTCTTGGCGCCGAGGCTGCCGCCAACCACCAGCAACCTGAGCGGGCCGCTGCGCCTCGCATAACGCTCCGCCGGCACGGCGACTTCGCTGATTTCCCTGCGCACCGGATTGCCGGTGACCAGCGCCTTGCCGGCCGCATTGCCGAAGTCGGCGGGAAAGCCAAACAGCACGCGTTGCGCGACCGGAGCCAGCGTTTTGTTGGACAGCAGCAGGGCCGCATCGGCATTGACCAGCGCCAGCGGCACGCCGCGCAGCCTGGCCATCATCCCGCCGGGCACGGTGACATAGCCGCCCATGCCGAGCACTACGCTAGGTTTGCGGCGACCGATGATGTTGAAGCAGGACGCAAAGCCGCCCACCATCTTGAACACGCCGCGGACGGTATGCTGGAGCCCCTTGCCGCGCAAGCCTGCGAAGTCGATGGAGTCCATCGGAATGCCATGCTTCGGGACGAGATCGCGCTCCATGCCGTGCATGGTGCCCATCCACGACACTTCCCAGCCGCGCGCCTTCATGGTCTCGGCGATGGCCAGGCCGGGGAAGATGTGGCCGCCGGTTCCGGCGGCCATGATCATCAGGCGTTTTGTCCTGGTAGCGCGGCTCATATGCGTCCTCCCCGCATCAGCACGCGGTTTTCGTAATCGATGCGCAGCAGGATCGCGAGACCGACGCAGTTGATCAGTACGCCCGAACCGCCGTAGCTCATCAGCGGCAAGGTCAATCCCTTGGTCGGCAAAAGGCCGAGGTTCACACCCATGTTGATGAATGCCTGCACACCGATCCAGATGCCGATGCCTTTCGCGGCCAGACCGGCAAAAGTCAGATCGATGGCAATCGCCTGGCGACCAATTTCAAATGCGCGCTTGACGATCCAGTAAAACATCGCAACGACGACCAGCACGCCGACGAAGCCAAGTTCTTCGCCGATCACGGCCAACAGAAAATCCGTATGCGCTTCCGGCAGGTAGTGTAGTTTTTCCACGCTGCCGCCGAGACCGACGCCAAATAATTCACCGCGTCCGAAAGCAATCAGCGAATGGGACAACTGGTAAGCCTTGCCCAGTGCGTTTTCTTCGTCCCAGGGATTGAGGTAAGCGAAGATACGCTCGCGCCGCCATGGAGACAGGATAATCACCATGCTGAAGATGCCGACCAGCGTTGCGCCGATACCCCCGAACCAGATGCCGTTGATACCGCCCAGGAACAGGATTCCCATCGCGATGCAGACGATTACGCCGAAAGCACCAAGATCCGGCTCCAGCAGGAGCAACAAGCCGACGAAGCCGATCGCCACCGTCATCGGCAGGAAGCCCTTGGTCAGCTTGTGCATGTATTCCTGCTTGCGGACCGTATAGTCGGCGGCATATAGCACCACAAACAGCTTCATCAGTTCCGACGGCTGCAGATTGAACACCTTGAACGACAACCAGCGGCGTGCGCCGTTGACGCCCTTGCCAACGCCGGGCACCAGTACCAGCACCAGCAGCACCAGTGTTGCGACGAAGAGGTAAGGTGCAAGCCGCTGCCAGGTTTCGATGCGCACGCGGAAAACCAGGAAGCCGGCGATCACCGCGACGCTGACAAAGGCCGCCTGACGGATCAGGAAATGGAAGTTCTTGTAATTGGCATACTTGGGCGAATCAGGCAGCGCGATCGACGCCGAATACACCATGACCATTCCGAACAGCATCAGCAATACGACCACCCACACCAGCGGCTGATCGTATTCCATCATCTTCGAGCGCTGAACAACACCGGGAATCGGCGCTTTCTGCGATGAAGAGGAAAAGGATGGGAGTGCGAATTTCATGCAATCACCTCGCCCCGCGACAAGCCGAGTTCGCGGACCGCATCAATGAACACTTCAGCCCGATGCGCATAGTTGCGGAACATGTCGAGGCTGGCGCAGGCCGGTGACAGGACGACGGCGTCGCCGATATGCGCAATGCCGGCCGCAGCCTGCACCGCTTGTTCCAGCGTGGCGCAATCAATCAGTTCAACCGATGTCGCGGCAATCGCTTCACGGATTGCCGGCGCATCCTTGCCGATCAGGACCACGCCGCGCACATATTTGGCAACGGGGTCGGCCAGCGGTGAAAAATCCTGGCCCTTGCCGTCGCCGCCAGCGATCAGCACCAGGCGGTTATTACCTTGTCCCACGCCAAGACCCTTCAACGCCGCGACCGTTGCACCGACATTGGTGCCCTTGCTGTCGTCGTAGTAGTCGACGCCACCGACATTCGCCACCAGCTCGACGCGGTGCGGTTCGCCGCGATACTCGCGCAGTCCGTGCAGCAATGGCGCCATCGACAGGCCGATCGCACGACACAGGGCCAGTGCGGCCAGCGCGTTGGCGGCATTGTGCTGGCCACGAATCTGGAGCGCGTCGGCCGGCATCAGGCGGTTGAGGATGACGGGAAGTTCCGCGCTGTCCTTCTTGCGGCGGCGCTTTTCACCGTCTTCGGACGCAATCGCGGTCGACAGCCATTGCATGCCGTTCTCATCGACCAGCCCGAAGCAATCCGGATGATCAGGCTCGTCGGTGCCAAAGGTGATCACCGTGGCCATCGGTGCAGTCATCTGCATCACGCGTACATCGTCGCGGTTGAGCAGGCGAATGGTCTTGGTGTTAGTACCGAAGATGCGTGCCTTGTCCGCCGCATAGGCATCCATGTCGCCATGCCAGTCGAGGTGATCCTGCGTAACGTTGAGCACGGTCGCCACATCGGCTTGCAAGCTGTAAGTGGTATGCAGCTGGAAGCTCGACAGTTCGAGCACCCAGGCCTGCGGCAATTCGTTCTTGTCGAGCGCTTCACGCAGCACGTCGAGTGCCGCTGGGCTGATATTGCCGGCGACCTGCGTTGTCAGGCCGGCGCGACGGCACAGCATGCCGGTCAGGCTGGTCACTGTCGTCTTGCCATTGGTTCCGGTGATGGCGATGACTTTCGGTGCGTACTCTTGCGTTGCGCGCAATGCGGCAAGCGCCTGGGCGAACAGCTCGATCTCGCCCCATAGCGGAATAGCCTTTTCCTGCACGGCCGGAATGATTTCCGCCAGTTCGCGATTCGGCGCAAGGCCGGGGCTGACGGCAACGATATCAACGCCATCCAGCAGGGCTGCATTGAATGCGCCGCTGACGAACTCGGCGGCGGGAACTGCTTCCCGCAGTGCCGGCAGGCGATCTGGTTCCGCACGCGTATCGGCGACACGCAGCGTCGCGCCGCAGCGCGCCAGCCACAATGCCATCGCCAGGCCTGATTCACCCAGACCGAGTACGAGAACGTGTTTTCCCTGATAGTCCATTAGCGCAGCTTCAGTGTTGACAGACCAAACAGCACAAGCATCATGGTGATGATCCAGAATCGCACCACGACCTTGGTTTCTTTCCAGCCCTTCTGTTCGAAGTGATGATGCAAGGGCGCCATCAGCAGGATGCGGCGACCAACGCCGTAACGCTTCTTCGAGTATTTGAAATAGCCGACCTGCAGCATCACCGACAGCGTCTCGACCACGAAGATGCCTCCCATGATGAAGAGAACGATTTCCTGACGCACGATGACGGCAACAGTGCCAAGCGCACCGCCGAGAGCCAGTGCACCGACGTCACCCATGAAGACCTGCGCTGGATGGGCGTTAAACCACAGGAAGGCCAGGCCTGCGCCGGCCATCGCGCCGCAGAAGATCAGCAACTCGGCCGAGCCGGGAATATACGGAATAAACAGGTACTTTGAATACATCGCGCTGCCGGTCAGGTAGGCGATCAAGCCAAGTGCCGAGCCGACCATCACAGTCGGCATGATGGCGAGACCATCAAGGCCGTCTGTCAGGTTGACCGCATTGCTGGTACCGACGATGACGAAGTAAGTCAGCGCGATGAAGCCCCACACACCCAGCGGATAGCTGATGGTCTTGAAGAACGGGACAATCAGGTCGGCCTTGGGCGGTAAGTCGAGATTGAAGCCGGACTGCACCCACTCCATGAACAGCTGCAGGACCTTGGTATTGGTCGGCGCCGACACCGAGAACGCGAGGTAGATCGCCGCGGCGACACCGATCAGCGACTGCCAGAAATACTTCTCGCGCGATGACATGCCTTCCGGGTTCTTGTAGACCACCTTGCGATAGTCGTCGACCCAGCCGATCGCCCCATAGCCGAGCGTCACGACCAGCACCACCCATACGAAGCGGTTGCTGAAATCGGACCATAGGATCGTCGAGATGCCGATCGACAGAAGAATCAGCGCACCGCCCATGGTCGGTGTGCCGGTCTTGATCAGGTGGGTTTGCGGGCCGTCGGTACGCACCGCCTGGCCGACCTTCAGGCGGGTCAGCATGCGGATCATGGCGGGACCGGCGATCAGGCCGATCACCAGCGCCGTGAGCGTGGCGAACACCGCACGGAAAGTGATGAAGTTGAAGACGCGCAGCGTCCCCAGGTCTTGTTGAAAGTATTGCGCCAGCCAAAGCAGCATGTCAGTGCGTTCCCTGTCCTTGATCCATCTGATTGACGAGGTGCTGGACCACGCGCTCCATCTTCATGAAACGCGAACCCTTCACCAGCGTCGTCGTGTCGGCGGAAACCAATGCTTCGGCTGCCTGGCTGATCGACGCTATATCCTCGAAATGCTGCGCACCCCGGCCAAAGGCCTGGCTTGCATGACTGGCCAGCTGGCCAAGCGTGAGCAAGCGTTCAATGCCCTGGTCCCGCGCATAGTTGCCGATCTCGACATGGAACTGCGGGCCTTCATCGCCCACCTCACCCATGTCGCCCAGCACCAGTACGCGGGGAGCCGGCGCATGCGACAGTACATCGATTGCCGCGCGCACCGAATCCGGATTTGCGTTGTAGGTATCGTCGATCACCATTGCGCCACTCTTTGCGGTCTTGCGCTGCAGACGGCCGTTGACCGGGGCGAATGCCTCGAGTCCGCGTTTTACCGCGTCCTCGGGCACGCCGATCGCGAGCGTGCATGCAGTCGCTGCCAAAGCGTTACGTACGTTGTGTACGCCCGCTGCAGAGAGTGACACCTGGAATTGTTTCCCACCGGCAGTAATGGACAGGTCACTGCCGAAATCGTTCACCTGAAATGTGCAACTGACGTCGGCATCTTGCGAGAGGCCGAATGTCATTGTGTTACGTTGACCGGCATAACTGCGCCACAGTGTGGTGTAGGTGTCATCAGCCGGGAAAACGGCAACGCCGTTTGCGGGAAGGCCGAGAAGAACGTTACCGTTCTCTTTTGCCACGGCTTCCACGCTTTCCATGAATTCCTGGTGTTCGCGTTGTGCATTGTTCACCACGGCGACGGTGGGTTGCGCCACCGCGGTGATGGCCGCGATTTCACCGGGATGATTCATGCCGAGTTCCACCACGGCGGCTTTATAGCCGGCGTTGAGACGGAACACCGTGAGCGGAACGCCAATATCGTTGTTGAGGTTGCCACGCGTGGCCATGGTGTGATCGGCACCAAACGCTGCGGCAAGAATGGACGCGATCATTTCCTTGACCGTGGTCTTGCCGTTGCTGCCGGTGACGCCGATGACGGGCAGCGCGAACTGGCTGCGCCAGAAGGCACCGATCTCGCCCAGTGCGATGCGTGTATCGGGCACGACGAGTGCAGGGACAGTCAGACCGGCCGGCACGCGCTCGACGACCACGGCTGCGACGCCGCGTGCAGCAACGTCGTTCAGAAAATCATGTGCGTCGAAACGTTCGCCGCGCAAGGCGACAAACAGATTACCGGCAGCGACGTTGCGGCTGTCGGTAGACACGCCGTCAAACGCCACATCGGTCGCGGCCGCTGACGTATTGACTACGGCGGCACCCGAAATCCTTGGCTGGATCACAGCCAATGATGATTTCATTACATCGTCCCCTTCATTGTTGCCCTTGCAGCCAATGCCAGCGCGGCATGGTCTGCATCTAAAAACGGCAATTTTTTGCCTTTGATCTCTTGATACGACTCGTGGCCCTTCCCTGCCAACAAAACCACGTCGTTCTTTGCTGCGTGACGTCCTGCCCACAGAATGGCGGCGGCACGATCTTCAATCACCTGTAACGCCTCTTTCGGCATGCCTGACTTGTCGATGCCAGCGACCACTTGCGCGATGATCACGGAAGGATCTTCGTTGCGCGGATTGTCACTGGTGACAATGACATGATCGGCTGCCTGCGCAACCGCACCCATCTGCGGACGCTTGCCCGGATCGCGGTCACCACCGCAACCAAATACGCACCAAAGCTGGCCGCCGCGCTGCCCGGCGACCTGGCGCAGGCTTGCGATTGTCTTTTCCAGCGCATCGGGCGTGTGCGCGTAATCGATCACCATCAGCGGTGCTTCCTGGCCGCCCAACTGCTGCATGCGGCCGGGTACGGCGGTCAGCGCTTCCGCCGCGTCCACCGCGGCCTTGAAAGCGATGCCTTTTGCCAGCAACACGCCAAGAATGCCAAGCACATTGCTGACATTGAACTGGCCGATCAACTGGATCTTGACCGCGACTGATCCCTGCGCTGTATCGAGCTTGAAGGCGGTGCCGGCATGGCTGCTGCGGATGTCGGTGGCGCGCAGAACGGCGATGCCCGGCACGGACCGATCCGCAGCCGTGTAGCCAGTGATCGCCAGGTCGGCGCGCTTGTGCTGCAGATACTGCACGAGGCGCATGCCCATCTCGTCGTCGAGATTGATGACCGCATGCTTGAGACCGGGCCAGTCGAACAGCGCACGCTTGGCGGCCTCATAGGCTGCCATGTCGCCGTGATAATCAAGGTGGTCGCGGGTGAAATTCGTGAACAGGGCAACATCGATGTGCATGCCGTTCATCCGTCCCTGGTCGATGCCGATGGAGGATGCTTCGATCGCCAATGCCTTTGCTCCGCGCTCGCACAATTGCGCCAGCGCGCGCTGCAGCAGTACCGCGTCGGGAGTGGTGTAGCCGTTCGCACTGAAACCACCATGATCGCCGCGTTCGAAGAGTCCGACGCCGAGCGTGCCAATGACCGCTGTCGGCTGTCCGAGGCGCGACAACGCCTTGCCCAGCCACTGGGTGCAGGAAGTTTTTCCGTTAGTGCCGGTTACCGCGACGCTGAACATATTCCGGTCGGGTGCACCGTAATACACGTTCGCAATCGGACCGGCCGCTTTTTTCAGTTGCGGTACCGCGAGATGCTCTGCCTGCCAGCGATCGTTCCAGGAAAAGCCTTCGGCTTCGTAAACAACGGCGCGAGCGCCATTGGCAAGTGCTTGTTCGATGAAATTGCGGCCATCCGCCACATCGCCGGGATAGGCAAAGAACACGTCCCCCGGGCGCACGCTGCGCGAATCCGACGAAAGCTGCGCCGACGGCGCCGTGGCATGCAGCCATGCCAGGATGTCGTCGGCATTCATGCTCTGGACGGAAGTGGCCGCGCTCATTACAGGCTCTCCTTCAACACGTCGGCAGGAATGATGATGTCGGTCACCGCCGTGTCGGGTGAAACGTTCATCGCGCGCAGCACGTTCGCGGTTACCGCCGAGAAGACCGGGGCCGCCACCTGGCCGCCGTAGTGCATGCCAGCGGATGGCTCGTCCACCATGACCGCAACGATGATGCGCGGATTGGACACCGGCGCAAAGCCAACGAAGGAAGCGACGTATTTGTTCACGTATTGACGTCCGGCCAGCTTGTGCGCGGTACCGGTCTTGCCGGCGACCCGATAGCCTGGCACTTGTGCTTGCGGCGCGGTGCCGGTCGGTCCGGCAGCCATTTCCAGCATCTCGCGGACATCACGTGCCGTTTTCTCGGAGATCACCCGATGGCCAATGGGCTGATCGGTTGTCTTGTGAAAGGTGATCGGGATCATTTCGCCATTGCGCGCAAAAATGAGGTAAGACTGCGCCATCTGGATCAGCGAAGTGGAAATGCCGTGACCATAGCTCATGGTCGCCTGTTCAATCGGTTTCCATGATTTATAAGGACGCACCCGGCCTGCCACCGCACCGGGGAAATCAAGCTTCGGCTGCTGGCCGAGACCGACCGCGGTAAACATTTCCCACATCTGCTGGGGCTGCATTTGCAGCGCGATCTTGGCGGTACCGACGTTGGACGACTTTTCCAATACCTGGGCGACGGTCAATATCCCGTGCGCATGGGCGTCGCCAATGGTTGCCTTGCCGATGGTGATGCGACCCGGCGCGGTCTGGATGCTGGTGGTCGGCGTGACGAGCTTGTTTTCCAGCGCCAGCGCGATCGTAAACGGTTTCATGATCGAGCCCGGCTCGAAGATGTCGGTCAGCACGCGGTTGCGCAACTGATCGCCGGTCAGGCGTGAGCGATCATTCGGATTGTAGGTCGGCAGATTTGCCAGCGCGAGGACTTCACCCGTTTTCACATCGAGCACGACGATACCGGCAGCCTTGGCCTTATGCTTGTCGACCGCTTCTTTCAGATGCGAGAAGGCGATGTACTGAATCTTGCGGTCGATGGACAAGGTCAGATCCTTGCCGTCGTGCGGCGTGCGCGTTGCGCCGATGTCCTCGACGACGCGTCCAAGACGATCCTTGATGACGCGACGGCTGCCGGTGATGCCGGCGAGGTTTTTCTGGAACGCCAGTTCCATGCCTTCCTGGCCCGCGTCTTCCACATTGGTAAAACCGACGATGTGCGCAAGCACCTCGCCTTCAGGGTAATACCGTTTGTATTCCTTGCGTGTCTCGATGCCGGCAATGCCAAGCTTGATGATCTTGTCGACCGTTTCCTGTTCGACCTGGCGCTTCAGATAAACAAAAGTGCGGTCGGAATCCAGCTTCTTGCGCAGGTCGCGCTCGTTCATGTCGAGCAGTTTGGCGAGTTCACGCAGCTTTTCAGCCGGCGCTTCCGACACGTCTTCCGGAATTGCCCATACCGCCTTGACCGGCATCGACGATGCAAGCACCTGGCCGTTGCGGTCGGTGATCTTGCCGCGCGTTGCCGGCAGCTCCAGCGTACGTGCATAACGTGACGCGCCCTGTTTCTGCAGGAATTCGGTCGACAGGCCCTGGAGCCACAAGGCCCGACCGGCCAGCGCTGCAAATGCGGCAAACATCACAAAGAGCACAACGCGTGAACGCCAGACCGGCAGTTTGACGTCGAGCACCGGGCTGGCGCTGAACTGCACTCCCTTGCCGGCTGCGGTACGTGAGGCGGCGCGCATCAGTTCGCTCCCGGAATCAGGTACTGGGTACGCGCCGGCGTGACCACGACCATGCTGAGGTCACGATGCGCGCTGGCTTCGATACGGGCATGCTTGCCGAGCGTCGACTGATCAAGCTGCAACTGGGACCATTCGATGTCGAGCTGGCGCGACTGCGCTTGCGCGCGTTCGAGTTCAACAAACAGGCGGCGCTGCTGATACTGCGCGTTCACAGCGGCCAACGCGCAGATGACCAGGGCAATGGTCAGGACAATATTGATACGGCCGCTCACGGAGCGCTCCCCGGTAATACAGATGGTGCAAGTGGTGCTGTGGTGCGTTCGGCCACCCGCATGATCGCTGAGCGAGCACGCGGGTTGCCTGCGACTTCGGCGTCGGAGGGTTTTATTTTTGCCACCAGCTTGAGCTGTGGCTTCGGCAGGTCGACGGCACGAATCGGCAGGCGACGGTCTGGCTGCGGCGCGTTGGCTTTGGAAGCCATGAAGCGCTTGACGATGCGATCTTCCAGTGAATGAAAGCTGATCACAACCATTCTCCCGTGCGGGGCCAGTTTTTCGAGTGCTGCGTCGAGTCCTACTTCGAGTTCTTCAAGCTCTTTATTGATGTAAATCCGGATAGCCTGAAATGTGCGAGTGGCCGGATCTTTGCCCTTCTCGCGGGTTTTGACGGCGTGTGCCACGATCTCGGCAAGCTGTCGTGTGGTTGAAATTGGGGCGACTGTCCTGCGAGCAGTAATCGCCTTTGCAATCTGAAAAGCAAACCGTTCTTCCCCATAATCTCTTATAACCTTTCCTATCGTCTGTTCTGACTCGGTCGCGAGCCACTCTGCCGCCGACATCCCGCGCGTGGTGTCCATGCGCATATCGAGCGGACCATCCAGTCGAAAACTGAAGCCCCGCGCCGCCTCATCCACCTGCGGCGAAGAGATTCCCAGGTCCAGCAAAATCCCGTCTACCTGAACAACGCCGCGTGCATCGAGCGCGTCGCGCAGTGTGGCGAAACTGTCATGCACGATCTCAAACCGCGCGTCGCCAATCGTGTTTGCCGTCGCAATCGCCTGCGGATCCTTGTCGAATGCAATCAATCGACCTTGCGGGCCGAGATGCTCGAGGATCCGGCGGCTGTGACCGCCGCGACCGAAGGTGCCATCGACGTACACGCCATTGGCGCGTTCACCGTCGATTTGCAGGCCATCGACCGCCTCTTCCAGCAGCACCGTCCGGTGCTGCAATTCTGGCACCGTCTGAGTTGTCATACGGGCCGTTAAAACGAAAAGTTACTTAAAGCGTCCGGCATGCCGTTCGCCACCGCTTCCGCCTCGCTTTCGGCGAGCTTTTCCGCATCCCAGATTTCAAAATGGCTACCCATGCCGAGCAACATGACATCGCGTGTCAGGCCGACGGCACTACGCAGTTCCGGCGCGATCAAAATACGGCCGGCGGAATCCATGTCGACATCGGAGGCATTGCCCAGGAAAATCCGTTGCCATGCGCGCGCCGACATCGGCCAGGCGGCGATTTGTTCACGGTGGCTTTCCCAGACGGGGCGGGGGAAGAACAGCAGACAACCATGAGGATGCTTGGTCAGCGTGACACGGCCTTCGCACTGAAGCGACAAGGCGTCGCGATGCTTGGACGGGATGGTCATCCGTCCTTTGGCATCCAAACTCAGTGCTGACGCGCCCTGAAACACCCTGATTAACCCTCGTAGTTGTCGTTATTTGTAATGTTTGTGAAACAAGTTTTTGGGCGTCTGATGCTGCAATTTCACCCACAAAAATACACTTTTTCACACTGCCGCCCACTTTAAAGGGTGCTTTATTTGCGGTCAAGTAATATCCGGCAACAAAAATGGGATTTTTTCTAATGAAGTCAATGACTTAGCGCGTTTCGTTACAGCAACCTCAGAACTGAATTGTGAGGAAAATTAAGCACTTATCGCAGAAACTGAAGGTGACGCCTTAGAAGTACACATGTGTTTCAGTACCTGTGGGCAAGCCAATTGAATGGTGATTCCATTGCTATTCGGAACTTTGATGTGCCATGCGGAAATAGGTTTCGTGCTTGCGGAGCGACAGAACTGTCCGTTTGGCAAGTAAAAATCGATGTGCCGAGAAAGGATTCAGGGACAATTGCCGGGAAGATAAAACTGCGGGGCGGTCTGCTTGAGCGTGGTAAAAGTAAAGTCGTTATCGAAACCAAGCAATTTGCCGGAACCGGCCGCAAAGGCGAAAAAGAAGCGGTCATATGCGCGCCCGGCCCTGACATGATCGGTATTGCTGGCAGTGAAACAGCCCTGTCCGGAGGGTGTACGCTGCCCGGCAAGCCGACTCATCATGGCCTTGATGGCCCCCATCTGCCGCCCGTCCTTGTTTGCATAGTCGGGATCGCTACGGCTGAAATCGAACCAGTCCCAGCAGGCGTTGGGATTGGTCGCAAATCGTGCGCGTGTCTGGGGGTACAAAACGACAATCCCATTGGTGTCAGCCCAGAGGTTATACCCTGCATGACGCACAAAATCCTCGTCAACGGCGGTGACGTTCTGGCGACATCCGTGGAAGGCGACATGCAGTCGGCAGCGCGCCCCCGGTTGATGGTCGCAAGCGGCTGGCACGTACACATAGCCCGTGTCCCCCAACCCGACGGCGGCTGCATTGCCGCTTTCGGTGAACTCATTCTGATCGAACTTGATCAGCCGACCGCTTTGTCTGTCGCTGCGCGGATTGAGGTTGCCGCCGTAAATCCAGTTCAACAATTCGCCTGCGGCATCGATGCCGCATTTGCCGAGATAAGGACTGCCGAGCTGACCGCAGTCGTTGCCGAAATTTTCCGTCGGAAACGTATGCTCGGCGCGCGGGTCCTTCACGAAATGGATTTGCGCTGCGGGCACATAGCGGCGGTAATAATCGTTCAGGTCCTCCATCACGGCTGATGGTACTTCGCTGTCACGCCCGCCGGTAAACATCCAGATGCGTTGCGCGCTCAGGCCGGACACGGGGTCGACCTTTCCTTCGGCGGCGAGACGATCGGTGATGCCGGCAAGGCGCGGGACATCGGTCGCCCCACGGGCAACCTCGCATGCCGAGAAGAACGGGATACCGGTGCAGCTGCATCGTGACGTGGCGATATCGACATGACCCTGCGCGCAATAGTAAGGACCGCCCGCAATGACGCCGGCACCCTTGATGTCGGCCGAGTAGGCAACGCTGAACTGGACCGCCATGAATGCGCCCGATGAGAGCCCGGATACCGAGGTCTCATCGTTGTCCACGCCCAGCCCTGGCAAGACTACCGGCGCGGCGATGACTGCGCCGCTGGCAGACCATAGCAGCACGCCAGTCATGACAAGTCTGGCCAGGCGCAATGCTTGTGATGGGAAATGGGGGCGAAGGAGGTGCATTGCAGCACTGCCAGAAGGAGAGAGCCTGTTGGTCGTGGGATGACGTATCGGAAGCGGGAAAGCAATTCCGGTTGCCCTGTGATGATGCTGGTTTAGCGGCCGCTAATTCGGAGGGACCCCGGTGTCGCAATCCTCCACTATTCGCAGTGATTCATCCCACGGCCAACAGGCTCTGGAGAGGCGTACTTTAGCGAAACAAAGATTACGCGCGTTGAGATTGCTCAAGCCGTCCGGAACGGTACGGTCGTTCCTGTAAAAACACAACATATTGCACGCAATTCAATCGCAAAAATAGATGCAGCGGTGCGCTCAAGGAAGCATTCAATCGAATAAAGTGAAGCAAGCCGATAGGCCGGATTCTGTTACGGCGCCTGGGGTTGCCCTTGCGCGCTATGACAGCCATTCCTCTAGGCCGTGAATTGCTCCACGGCTCAAGCTTTCTACCCGCACGCTCCGCGAGCAGCATCAATGCGTGCCTATTTGAAATTGCTCCGGGTGGAGGTTACCGCGTTTCACCGTAACTTAATACGCTCGTCTCTGTGGCCCTATTCCGCGCCTCACGGCGGACGGTCGTTAGCCGTCACCCTGCTCTGTGGAGTCCGGACCTTCCTCCCGCTATCTTGCGATAGCCAGCGGCTGTCTGGCTTGCTTCAGGCGGCATTGTAACGCAGGCGGCGTGTCGGGCGGTCTGTGTGGGCAGGAAAATTCTTCAAGGGTATCGGCACATTGGAATCTCGCGTCAACTCCCCTATGAGGCCTGCCTCGTTGCAACCGACAGAAACCGTCAGCATGCGATATATTGTTGTGCATCCTGAATGACAAGTTGATTATCATGCCAACATCCCGCACCGGCGGCCAGCTACTGGTCGATGCTTTGCAAACTCATGGCGCCGACATTGCATTCGGCGTCCCCGGCGAAAGCTATCTCGCGGTGCTCGATGCGCTGCATGACTCCTCGATACGTTTCATCATCAATCGCCAGGAAGGCGGCGCGGCATTCATGGCCGAAGCCTACGGCAAGCTGACCGGACGCCCCGGCATCTGCTTCGTGACACGCGGGCCCGGCGCGACCAATGCATCGATAGGCGTGCATACCGCACATCAGGATTCAACGCCGATGATCCTGTTCATCGGGCAGGTCGGCAATGATTTCGTCGAGCGTGAAGCTTTTCAGGAAATCGATTACCGCCGCATGTTCGGCACCATGACGAAATGGGTGGCGCAAATCGATCGTGCCGACCGTGTGCCGGAATATGTGGCACGTGCCTTCCAGGTCGCCACCAGCGGCCGTCCCGGACCCGTTGTGCTGGCGCTGCCGGAAGACATGCTGAGCGCTTCGGCGGACGTGCCGGACGCACGGCCATACAAGCCGGTGCAGGCGGCGCCGGCGCCTTCGCAGATCGCGGAGTTGCGCGCGATGCTGGCCGCTGCCCAGCGGCCTGTCGTGATTCTCGGCGGCACGGTATGGACCAGCGAGGCATGCGATGACATACGCCGCTTTGCCGAAGCCAACGCCCTGCCTGTCGCCTGCGCATTCCGCTTCCAGGATCTGCTGGATAACCGGCATGCGCACTACATCGGCGATGTCGGTATCGGCATCAACCCCAAGCTCGCCGCACGCATCAAGGCTGCCGATCTGGTGATTGCCATCGGCCCTCGTCTCGGCGAAATGACCACTGGCGGCTATACCTTGCTTGACGCACCCAATCCACGTCAAGGACTGATCCATATCCATGCCGGCGCGGACGAGCTTGGGCGGGTCTACCAGGCCAATCTGATGATCAACAGCGGCATGCCGCAGATCGCGGCGGCGCTGGCAGGCATGGAGCCCGTCGATGCAGGCGCATGGCGTCATACAGTCGCCGAGGCGCGCGCCGACCTGCAGGCTTGGCAAGCCGAACCGCCGATCTTCAAGGACAAACAGGCCAGGCTCAATCTGTGGCAAGTGGTACAAGCACTCAAAGCCGAACTTCCTGCGGACACCATCATCACCAATGGCGCAGGCAACTTCGCCACTTGGGCGCATCGATTCTGGCTCTATGGCGGCCTGCGTACGCAACTCGCGCCAACCTCGGGCGCGATGGGATACGGTGCGCCCGCTGCAGTGGCAGCGGGCATCATCGAGAAGCACGCCGGACGTCAGCGCAGTGTCGTCAATTTCGCGGGTGACGGCGACTTTCTGATGAATGGACAGGAACTGGCGACTGCGGTGCAGTTCCAGTCCGGCGTGCTGTTCATTGTGTTCAATAACGGCACCTACGGCACAATTCGCATGCATCAGGAACGCGAATTCCCGGCACGTGTTTCCGGCACGTCGCTGCACAACCCGGACTTTGCCGCCCTGGCAAAAGCCTATGGCGCGCATGGCGAAGCGGTCGACACGACAGAGGATTTCTTGCCTGCATTACGACGGGCGCGCGCGCATATCGTGTCCACCGGCATGCCGGCCCTGATCGAACTGCGTTACGACGCGGATCTCATCACACCCAATGCTTCGCTTGAAACGATTCGCAACACCGCGCTGAACGCCAGGACCTGAGCTTATTTCTAGCTTGCAACGCGTGATCTTCCAGACTGTCCGGTCCGTCATGTTTGAAAGCGTAGCGTTTCCGTAAGCTGCAGCAGAATTTTTTCGGGAAAAGTTTGTCAAGGAATACACGGCGGCACGGCACCGACGTTGCGTTCGCCTGCGCGTCGCATCGCTCCCCTTCCGCCCGGCCTCCTTCTGGCAGGAGCGTTACCATCCGACACCACTTACTTTCCGAATATGGCACTCGTTTCCATCACCGAGGCTGCGAAACTTGTTCGCAGGAACCGCTCAACCCTATATCGCGACATCGAGCGCGGCCGTCTGTCCAAGACCGTCACGCCCGAAGGCGAAACGCAGATTGAAACTTCCGAATTGCTGCGGACCTACGGACGACTGCATGCCAACGACGCGGAACATGGCAATGCGGTCGATCACGACAAGGTGAGAATTGCGATTCTTGAAGAAAGGAATCGCTCGCTTGAGCGGGCGCTCGCGCTGGAAGCGGAATTGCGCAAGGTAAAGGATCAGGTCACGACGGAATTGCGCGCAAGGCTGGCGGACAAGGATAGCGTGATCAAAGTACTGGAAAGCAAGGTGCTTTTCCTGGAGTACGACAGGCAGGTAGAAGCAGTCAAGCCCGCGCCAGCCGAAACGGCGGCAAAGGCGGCACCCGAGCCGCAACAGACTATGCCTGAACCACGACCGGAAGCGCGGCAGGAACCACAGCAGACGTCGGTGCCAAAGGAGCAAGAGGACCTACCAGGGGCGCAGGCTCCGTTAACGCCACCGTCGCCACAAACAGCGCAGGCGTCACATCAGGCACCCGAGCCGGCCCATGTGCCGGAACCGGAGGTCACCACGTCACGTCCACCCGCACCAGCTTCGCAAGTCGGCCCTTTGACAGATCAGCCGCCCAACGTCGACACCCCTGGCTCTATGCAAGCGACAGAACCCGAGCGTAAGGCCGTGCCTGAATTTGCAGCGCCAATCTATGCCCAGAAATCGGCGGACCCTGAAATCCCCACCACCCGGAAGACCATCATGCCGCGCAAAAGCTGGTGGGCCCGGCTCCTGCATCGCCGTTGACGCGCTGCAGGTCTGTAGGTTGGAGGACCGCGCATACGGAGGCGCCGTCCCTGATAACGCCGTGAACGCTGGTTAAACGAATTTCGAGAAATCCGGACGCCGCTTTTCAAAGAAAGCAGTGAATGCTTCCTTCGCTTCGTTCGCACCCAGCATTTCACCGAAATGCTTATTTTCTGCCAGCATGCGCTGCTGCACAGCCTCAACCTGGCTGTCTTTCATCAAGCGCTTGGTGGTGCGCAGCGACGATGCTGGCAAGGCGACCAGTTTCGCCGCCTGCGCGTGTGCAAACGGAATCAGGTCAGGTGCCGGCAACACGCGGCTGACAAAACCCATTTCCTGCGCTTCCTGGGCCGAAAAGGCTTCGCCCAGCAGCAGCTTTTCCGCAGCGCGCTGGTAACCGACCATTTGCGGGAACAGCATGCTGGAGGCGAATTCGGGACACAGACCAAGCTGGGTGAAGGGCATGGAGAACTTGGCATTCTCCGCCGCGTAGACGAGGTCGCAATGCATGAGCAATGTGGTGCCGATGCCGACAGCGGCGCCGGCGACAGCAGCGACAACCGGTTTGGAGGCGGTGCTGAGATGGCGCATGAACTGTGCGACCGGGCGTTCACCGACCGGTGCAGATGAATGCTTCATGAAGTCTTCAAGGTCGTTGCCGGCGGTAAAAATTTCCGGCTTGCCGATGATGAGGATCGCACGTACGGCATTGTCGGTTTCGGCATCGCTGAGCGCGTCGGCCATCAACTGGTACATCGCCGAAGTGATTGCGTTCTTCTTGTCGGGACGGTTGAATTCGATGGTCAGAATGCCGTTGGCCTTGGTGGTCTGGATGTCCATGTCTTCTCCTGTGAAATAGGTAGTCTTATACGCTTTGGTCTTCTGGTGTTCTGGTGTTTAGTTTGTCCAGACAAACTCGATGCCCTCGCAACACGCTCCGTTAGATCCCCTCCCCCTTGTAGGGGGAGGGTTAGGGTGGGGGTGTGCAGGTCAAATCAACGCATACGGCAGCTCAACCGCACTACCCCCATCCCAACCTTCCCCCTGCAAGGAGGAAGGAGCCGGTCACTGATGCGCTACTTGTTGCGGGGCTCATCATGCACGTTTACTCGGGTTCACCGGCACAGTGATTGTGCACGAATATTGATGGTTGCGTGCTGACCGAGCCGACGCTGAGTATTTGGCGAAACGGAAACCATTCACCAACAAAAAAGCCGCGCAGCTACGTAGTGCACGGCTTTCGAATCACACATCAAGCACCGAATTTAAACTGCTTCAAAGATACCCGCCGCACCCATGCCGGTACCGACGCACATGGTTACCATGCCGTACTTCAGGTTCTTGGCACGCATCGCATGGATCGTCGTTGCGGCACGGATCGCGCCGGTTGCGCCGAGCGGGTGGCCGAGGGCAATCGCGCCGCCGTAGGGATTGACCTTGGAAGGATCCAGACCGAGGTCCTGAATCACCGCGAGCGCCTGAGCGGCGAACGCTTCATTCAGTTCGATCCAGTCCAGCTGGTCCTGGGTGATGCCGGCGGCGCGGCAGGCTGCAGGAATCGCTTCCTTCGGACCAATGCCCATGATTTCCGGCGGCACACCGCGGACGGCGAACGACGAGAACTTCGCGAGCGGAGTCAAATTAAACTGCTTGAGGATCTTTTCCGATACCAGGATCAGCGCGCCGGCCCCGTCCGACGTCTGCGAGCTGTTGCCGGCCGTGACGCTGCCCTTGTTGGCAAATACCGGCTTGAGCTTGCCCAGCACTTCCAGGCTGGTGTCGGCGCGTGCGCCTTCGTCCTGGTTGACGGTGCGGGTCTTGATATCGATCTGCCCGGTGCCGAGGTTCGGGAATTTCTCGATGATCTCGACCGGGCAGATTTCGGCTTCGCGTGCGCCCGATTGCTGCGCAGCGATGGCACGGCGATGCGATTCCAGCGCGAACTGGTCTTGCGCTTCGCGGGAGATCTTCCACTGCTGCGCAACCTTTTCCGCGGTCAGGCCCATGCCATAGGCCATGCCGATGTTTTCATCCTTGAACACGCCCATGTTGATGGCCGGATGGTGACCCATCATCGGCACCATCGACATCGATTCGGCACCGGCGGCGATCATCACATCGGCCTGGCCGACGCGGATGCGGTCCGCCGCCATGGCCACAGCGGTGATACCCGATGCGCAGTAACGGTTGATGGTTACGCCGCCAACCGTGTTGGGCAGGCCGGCCAGCAGCACGGCGTTACGCGCCATGTTCATGCCTTGCTCAGCTTCGGGGAACGAGCAACCGACGATGGCGTCTTCGATGGTCTTTGGATCGAGGTTAGGCACCTGTGCCATGGCCGCTTGCAGCGCGCGTACCAGCAGGTCGTCCGGACGGACGTTCTTGAACATGCCGCGCGGCGCCTTGCCGATCGGCGTGCGGGTCGCTGCGACTACGTATGCTTCTTGAAGTTGTTTGCTCATGTTGAAATTCTCCTGGTTCATTCAGCCGACGACGCGGCGGGGAGCCGTGCGATCGTGCCCTGCGCGATTGCGCACAAAGTCTCTTTACCTTCGTCGACGACGAAAATATCGCAGCGGCATGCCGCCTGCGACTTGCCTGCATGGACGGCGACGGCGCGGGCAATCAGCTCCTGCCCGATTGCCGGACGCACGTAATTGATCTTGTATTCCGAGGTGACGACACCGGTACCAAGTGCCGCCCCGCCCGCGAAGGTCAGGGCATTGTCGGCGGCATAGCTGACCACGCCGCCGTGCACGAAGCCATGCTGCTGCTTGAGCTTGTCCTGGATCGGCACGCGCAATTCCGTGCCTTCCTGGTCAAACTTTGTCAGGACCGCGCCGACCAGCATGCTGAACGGCTGTGATGCCAGTGCCTGTTTTCCAATCTGCAGCAGGTCCATGATGTCGTCCTGTATTAACTGATCAATCCGCTTAGTTACGCGCTTAGTTACACGCTTAGTTACGAACGGGCTTGCCGGTCTGCATCATGCCCATGATGCGTTCCTGCGTCTTTGGATTGTTCAGCAATTCCATGAAGGCCTTGCGCTCCAGGTCCAGCAGCCACTGCTCGCTGACCAGACTGCCCGGCTCGATGTCGCCGCCGCAGACGATCTCGGCGATCATCGCACCCAGTTTGTAATCGTGCGCGGAGATGAAGCCGCCGTCACGCATGTTGACCAGCTGCGCCATGATGGTGGCCATGCCGGTACGGCCAGCGACCGGAATCAGCTTCTGCAGTTGCGGACGGTAGCCGGCATCGAACATCGCCCGTGCTTCCACCTTGGCCACGTGCAGCAGCTCGTAGGGGTTGAACACGATCACGTCGTTCTGCGACAGGTAACCCATCTTCTGGGCTTCGAGCGCGGACTTCGACACGTTGGCAGTCGCTGCGTTGGTGAAGTAGTTCTTCAGGAACTGCAGGATGTCGGTGCCCTTGGCATCGGCTGCTGCGCGCACTGCCGCTTCCTTCAGGCCGCCACCCGCCGGCACCAGGCCCACGCCCACTTCCACCAGGCCGATGTAGGACTCGATCGAGGCAACACGTTTTGACGCATGCATCATCAGTTCGCAACCGCCGCCCAGCGCCATGCCGGATACCGCTGCGACTACCGGCACGTTGGCATACTTGAGCGCCTGGTGCGCCTGCTGCAGCTTGGCGACTTCGGGCTCGATGGCCTTGACACCGCCCGACATGAAGACCGGCAGCATCGATTGCAGGTCGGCACCTGCCGAGAACGCGCCGCCGTCGGCAGCATCCGCACTCCAGAGTACCAGGCCCTTGTAGTTCTTTTCGGCTTCGTCGATAGCCTTGGCGAGACCGTTGATCACGCCCTGGCCGATCACGTGCATCTTGGTCTTCAGCGACAGGATCAGCACGTCGTCGTTCTGATGCCAGATGCGAACCGATTCGTCTTCAAAGACAGTGGTGCCGGCCTTGGTGCCGTCCAGTGCGTTTTCGCCGAGCACAGTGGCGCGGAAAGCCTGACGCTGGTAGACCGCGAGGTCGGAGCGCGGCACGTAGGCATTTTTTGCCGGCGACCAGGAGCCTTCGGCAGTATGCACACCGGTACGGCCGTCAAACACCCATTGCGGCAGCGGTGCATTGCACAGCGCCTTGCCGGCGTCGATGTCGTCCTTGACCCACTCGGCCACCTGTTGCCAGCCGGCTGCCTGCCAGCCTTCGAACGGACCGTTCTTCTGGCCGAAGCCCCAGCGCAGGGCGAAGTCGACATCACGTGCGCAATCGGCGATCGATTCAAGATGCACGGCGATGTAGTGGAAGGTGTCGCGGAAGATCGCCCACAGGAATTGCGCCTGCGGGTTGGTCGACTCGCGCAATGTCTTCATCTTCTTGGCCGGATCCTTTTCCTTCAGGATGCGCACCACGATATCGTCGGCCTTGCCGGTGGACGGGACGTAATCGCCCTTCGCGCCGTCGAAGCGCAGGATGTCCTTGCCCACCTTCTTGAAGAAACCGGCGCCGGTCTTCTGTCCGAGCGCACCGGCGGCGATCAGTTTTTCCAGCAGTTCCGGCGTCTTGTAGACCGGATAGAAGGGATCGTCCTTCAAGTTGTCCTGCATGGTCTTCATTACGTGGCCCATGGTGTCGAGGCCCACCACGTCGGCAGTACGGAAGGTGGCCGACTTGGCGCGACCGAGCTTGGTGCCGGTCAGGTCATCCACGACATCGACCGGCAGGCCGAATTTCTGTGCTTCATACATCGTCGCCATCATGCTGAAGATGCCGACACGGTTGGCGATGAAGTTCGGTGTGTCTTTCGCGCGCACCACACCCTTGCCCAGCGTCGTGGTCAGGAAGCCTTCGAGCTGATCGAGGATTTCCGGACGGGTCGAGACGGTCGGAATCAGTTCAACCAGGTGCATGTAGCGCGGCGGGTTGAAAAAGTGCACGCCGCAGAAACGCGCTTTCAGATCGGCATCGAAACCTTCGGACAGCGCGGTGATCGACAGGCCGGAGGTGTTCGATGCAAAGATGGTGTTGGGGCCGATGAATGGAGCGACCTTCTTGTACAGGTCATGCTTCCAGTCCATGCGCTCAGCGATCGCTTCGATGATGAGGTCGCAACCCTTGAGGATCTCAAGGTTGTCTTCGTAGTTGGCGACCTGGATCAGGGATGCATCATCCTTGTTGCCGAGCGGGGCCGGGCTGAGCTTCTTGAGGTTTTCGATCGCGCGCAGCACGATGCCGTTCTTCGGGCCTTCCTTGGCCGGCAGGTCGAACAGGACAACGGGGACTTTCGCGTTCACGCAGTGGGCGGCGATCTGCGCGCCCATCACGCCGGCGCCGAGCACGGCGACTTTCTTGACGATGAAGTTGGACATGGGGACTCCTTAAAATTTCGTATGGACTGTCCCCTCCCCCATGCAGGGGGAGGGTTAGGGAGGGGGTAGTACGGTTGAGCAATCGTAGGCGGTTGATCGACCTTCTCACCCCCATCCCGACCTTCCCCCTACGAGGGGGAAGGAGCCGTGCAGTGAGGTGCTTAGAACAGATCTTCTTCCAGCGCCATCAGGTTCGCGGAACCCGAGCGTGCCTGGCGGATCAGCATTGCTGTTTCCGGTTGCAGGCGGCCGAAGTAGAAGCGTGCGGTGGCCAGCTTGGCCTTGTAGAAGTTATCGCCGGAATCCTGCTTCTCCAACGCGATCTTCGCCATCTGCGCGAAGAAGTAGGAGAACACCAAGTGACCGACCACGCGCAGGTAAGGGACGGCGGCGGCGCCGACTTCATCCTGATTCTGGAAAGCCTTCATGCCGATTTCCATGGTCAGCTTGGTGACCTTCTCGCCGAGATCGGCCAGCGGGGTGATGAATTCGGACATCGCCTCGTCGGTGCCGTTCTCTTCGACGAAGGCCTGGACCTTGGCGCCGAACTTGCGCAGCTTCGCGCCGTTGTCCATCAGGATCTTGCGGCCCAGCAGGTCCAGCGACTGGATGGTGTTGGTGCCTTCATAGATCATGTTGATACGGGCGTCGCGCACATACTGCTCCATGCCCCATTCGGAAATGAAGCCGTGGCCGCCGTAGACCTGCATCGCTTCCGATGTGGCGATCCAGCCGTTGTCGGTCAGGAAGGCCTTGATGATCGGTGTCAGCAGCGCGACTTCGTCGGCGGCGTCCTTGCGGACTTGTTCATCGGGATGGTTCAGTTCACGGTCGATCTGCAGCGCGATGTAGGAGCTGAATGCGCGGCCGCCTTCGGCAAATGCGCGTGCGGTCAGCAGCATGCGGCGCACGTCGGGATGCACGATGATCGGGTCGGCTGGCTTGTCCGGTGCCTTGACGCCGGACAGGCTGCGCATCTGCAGACGGTCCTTCGCGTAGATCACGGCGTTCTGGTAAGCGACTTCGGTCAGGCCGAGCGATTGCATGCCAACGCCGAGGCGGGCCGCATTCATCATCACGAACATCGCGTTCAGGCCCTTGTTCGGCTCGCCGATCAGCCAGCCCTTGGCGCCGTCCATGTTCATCTGGCACGTCGAGTTGCCGTGGATGCCCATCTTTTCTTCGATCGCGCCGCAGAAGATCTTGTTGCGCTCGCCCGGTGTACCGTCGGCATTCGGAATGTACTTCGGTACCAGGAACAGCGAGATGCCCTTGGTGCCCGATGGTGCGTCCGGCAGGCGTGCCAGTACCAGGTGAATGATGTTGGCCGACATCTCATGCTCACCGGCCGAAATGAAGATCTTGCCGCCGGAAATGCTGTAGGAACCGTCAGCCTGCGGCTCCGCCTTCGAGCGCAGCATGCCGAGGTCGGTGCCGCAATGCGGTTCAGTCAAGCACATGGTGCCGGTCCACTCGCCCGACACCAGCTTGGGCAGGTACATCGCTTTCTGTTCCGGCGTGCCGTGCGCATGCAATGCCTCGTAAGCACCGTGCGACAGGCCAGGGTACATGGTCCATGCCTGGTTGGCCGAGTTCAGCATTTCGTAGAACGAATTGTTGATCACGAGCGGCAGGCCCTGGCCGCCGAATTCGGGGTCGCAGGACAGGGATGGCCAGCCGGCTTCGACGTACTGCTTGTACGCTTCCTTGAAGCCCTTCGGTGTGTGGACAACGTGGGTCTCTTTGTCGAGACGGCAGCCTTCGCGGTCACCGCTGTGGTTCAGGGGAAATACCACCTGGGAGCTAAACTTACCGCCCTCTTCCAGGACCTGGTTGATGATGTCCTTGTCGATCTCGGCGTGCTTCGGCAACTGCTTGAACTCATCTTCCACTTTCAGCAGCTCGTGCAGCACGAACTGCATGTCACGCAAGGGAGCGACGTATTGACCCATGGTTATTTCTCCTGACGACTAAACAGATTAGGCTGTCTTCTTGACAGCGGATTTGGGGTTCGGTGTTGCAGCCGCCTCGGCGGACTGCGTGTTCGCATAACTTTTGATCAGGCGTTCGAACCCGACTTCGGCGCGATTGACGCTGCCGGGCAACTTCAGGAAACGTGCATCGTGATGCAGGGCCAAGATTAAACCGTACGTCTCGAAGACCAGTTGATCCGGATCGGTATCGGCGGACAGATGGCCCATTTCGATAGTCTGTACCACGCAGCGGCGCAGCGCGTTCTTCCATGCGCGCACCATGCCTGCCAGTTCTTCGCGGATTGCACCGGGACGATCGTCGTATTCGACCGCACCACTGATGTAGATGCAGCCGGAAGCGATTTCGACCGACACGCGCTTGACCCAGCGGGCGAACATGCCTTTCAGGCGCGGCAGGCCGCGCGGCTCCTTCATGCTGGGATAGAACACTTCCTGCTCGAAGTGATGGTGGTACAACTTGACGACTTCGATCTGCAAATCTTCACGGGAACCGAAATGCGCGAACACACCCGACTTGCTCATATTCATCTTGTCTGCGAGCAGACCGATGGTGAGCCCTTCCAGCCCGTCACGGCTGGCAAGGTCAAGTGCCACATCCAGGATCGCGGCGCGGGTAAGTTCGCCTTTGCGCATCAGTTTTGTTGTCGAGTCAGTCATGTTGGTTGCCACGGTAGTGCCCTATCAAAATATTCAAAATTCAGCACGGCGGATAACCTGAAGCGAACGCTCGTACTATTATCTACCGAAGTATAAATGTCAAACAGGAACTTAGAGTGACGATTCTATTTATGCTATGCAGCAAAATGGCGCGAAATCGCCCGTCGAGGCAGGTGGTATGGGCCGGCGTGGCGGCTCAGAATTTGTCGATGAGTCGCCTGTCGCGCTTGGTTGGTCGTCCCTTGATGGCTTCACCGGGTTCGCGGAAGAATTTTCGCTGTTCCGCTTTCTTTTCGCGTTCTGCGATGCTGCGTTCGGTCTCTTCGTAAAGCGTTTGGGCAATGGTGGCCGAGCCTCGCTTGTCGGCGAGGTCGCGCACCTGTATTTCCCACTCTGTGGAACCGTTGTCAATCTCCAGCATATCGCCGGGTTTTACCCCGCGTGCCGGCTTGACACGTTCGCCATTCAGACGGACTTTTCCACCATCGACGGCGTCGGTCGCCAACGATCGGGTTTTAAAGAAACGGGCGGCCCAAAGCCATTTATCAATTCGTACGGATTCTGACATCGTCTGTATATGCAGGTAACACACTGCATTTTATAGTGCGGGCGCGTTTTTTATATCGTGCAGCGCAATATTCAATGTGTTGTGTTTTAGTCGGCTCAACCGAATTCCGGCTTTCCGTGACGAAAATGCACCGGACTTGTCCATACTATAATCGCGGCATTGCGCTCCATACCGGGCACCGCACTGACATGATCGGATCGACCGTGGCAATTGACGATAAGGACACTGCACGGCTAAAAGCCTTGATGGCTGCGGTAGGACGCCGTGATGCCCTTGCTTTCCGGGAACTATATGATGCTACTTCGGCGAAACTGTTTGGCTTCGCGCTGCGTATAGTGGTAAAGAGGGAGCTGGCGGAAGAGGTATTGCAGGAAAGTTTCGTCAATATCTGGAACAACGCTTCCAGCTACCAGGCAGGCCTCGCCGCACCAATGACATGGATGACGACCATCGTGCGCAACAAGGCTTTCGATATGCTGCGCCGCATAGATCATACGGTGGAAATCGATGCCGACACCTTTGACAAGGGCGTGATGGAAGCACTGGAAAGCACCAACCCGACCCCAATCGAGGCGCTGCAGATGAGCGGCGATGCGAAGGCGTTGGCAAAGTGCTTCTCGCGTCTTGAAGGCTTGCACCGGCAAGCGATTGCATTGGCGTTTTACCACGATCTGTCGCACAGCGAAGTCGCCGAGCAGATGAAACTGCCGATCGGCACCGTCAAAACCTGGATCCGGCGCGGCCTCGAACGGCTCCGGCTCTGCCTTTCCAAGCTGGAGGGCGTATGAATCTCCAGCAAATCCGTCATAACGACACATTGCGTGAAAAACTCGCCTCGGAGTATGTGCTGGGCACGTTGCGTGGCGGCGCTCGCCGACGCTTTGAATCCTGGCTGCGCGACGACGCGGCCCTGCAGCGGTCGGTCGCCGAGTGGCAGGACCGGCTCAACCCGATGGTGGAGTTTGCTGCGCCTGCCGCACCGTCGCCGCAGGTATGGCAAGCCATCGAAAAACAGCTCGACCTGCGCAGCGTGCGCATCAACCAGTCCAGAAAATCGTTCTGGCTCGGCCTACGCGAAGACCTTGCGTTCTGGCGCGGTCTCGGCATGGCATCGACCGCACTGGCCGCAATATTGATCACGGTGCTGCTGACACGCCTGCCCGAGCCGGGTGTGGCGCCGACATCGTATGTCGCTACGCTGTCGGATGACAAGGCACAGCCGGTCATGGTCATTACCGGCGACACGAAACGCCGGCAGTTGACCGTCAAGGTCGTGACACAGCAGCAGGTCGCCGCCGACAAGAGCCTGGAACTGTGGGCAGTGCCGAAGGAAGGTGCGCCGCGTTCGCTCGGACTGGTTGCGGCAAACGGAACAGTGACCTTGCCGTTGCCCGAAAACGCGACGCCGGAATCCGTGCCGGTACTGGCGATCAGCCTGGAGCCGAAAGGCGGTTCACCGAACCCGAATGCACCGAGCGGACCGGTGATCTACAAAGGTGCGTGGCTGCAGATTTGACGGAAGGCGGGCGCAGCGAATCTGCGCCCGCTTAGCTTGTTAGCTTGTTAATCTATTAACCGCCGAAGCGCCATGCGAGATGCACGCCGAGCATCAGCAAGCCGACAAAGAAAAACAGCCGGAAGGTGTCGGCCCGCACTCGTGCGCGCACGCCCTGCCCAACAACCATGCCCAGCAGAGCGGGCGCCAGAGACGCCAGCGATGCGCCGGCCACCGACAGATGGAAGCTGCCCTGCACCATCAACACCGCCGCGAGGCCCACTGTCGACACGGTGAATGACAGACCCATGGCTTGCACCAGTTCCTCCTTGTCCAGATCCAGCGCCTGCAGATAAGGCACGGCAGGAATCACAAAGACACCGGTAGAGGCCGCGATCACTCCCGTCACGCCCCCCACCACCGGCGACAACCACCACTCCAGCCTTTTCGGGACGGAAAACTTCTTTTTGCTCAAGCCGAACAAGGCATAGCCGATAAGCGCTATGCCGAGCAGCATGCTGTTACGGCCACTGGTATCGGGATCGAGCGCCGCCGCGCTGATCCCGATGCCGACGCACAATCCCGCCAGCATCCCGCCGAGGCGGCGCAGCAGCGGCAAGAAGCGGGGACCTGCAAGCAATTGCCAGACATTCGTGACCAGCGAGGGTACCACCAGCAGCGAAACCGCCTGTACCGGCGTCATCACCAGCCCAAGCAAACCGATCGCAACCGTCGGCAAACCGAGACCGATCACGCCTTTGACAAAGCCTGCCAGCAGAAAGATGGCAGCAATGATCAGGGAAGAAGGACTAATGAAATCGCTCATGGACGCGCTGTGCCTGCCGATGTTCTTGATATGCCCGAAGTTGGGACGAACTGCGTCTGTTTTGGCTTGAGTCGTGTGATGCCGAACATCACCAGTGCCAACCCGGCAACTGCTTTCGCTTCCGTATTGCCCGCCATATCCAAGCCTTTTTAAGTAAGGCCTTATTCTGCCGCGAAGCCCTCGACGCTAAAATGCTTATTATCTGTAGTCAGCCTTCGCCATTGGAGAAACCATGCATTTTGACCTGACGGATTTGCGGCTGATGATCGCGATTGCCGAAAGCGGCAGCCTCAGCCGTGCGGCGGCTGACTTTCCGATTGCACTGTCGGCCGCCAGCAACCGGCTGCGTCTGCTGGAACAGCGGATCGGCATGCCCTTGTTTATGCGTCACGCCGACGGCATGACGCCGACGCCAGCAGGGCGGATCGCGCTTGACCATGCCCGCCGCGTGGTAGCCGAATCGGTGCAACTCGGTGAAGCCTTGCAGGCGCTGAGCGGGCAACAGCGGGTGCGCGTACGCATTGCCGCCAATACCGTGGCCAACAGTACGTTCCTGCCACCCGCGCTAGGGCCGTTTCTCAAGGATTTCCCGGAAGTCGATCTGCAGATCGAAGAGCTACCGAGTGACCAGATCCTGCGCGCTCTGTTATCGGACAACACTGATGTCGGTGTCCTCGACGGAAACCTGCAGCTCACCGGCATCGTGTCCCTGCCCTTCCGTCACGACCGCCTGGTGCTGCTTGTACCGCAAGACCATCCTCTGGCTGCCCGTCACGATTGCCTGCTCCGTGATGCGCTGGGCTATGCATTCATCGGCATGCCTGCCGAACGTGCTCTGCAACATTTCGTGGAAGAGATGGCTACCATGCTTGGCAAACCGCCGACAGTACGGGTTCGCGCTCCGGGCTTTTTCGCGATTGCGCAGCTGGTCGCGCAAGGAGCTGGCATTGCGGTGCTGCCGGAAGCCGCGGCAAAACGCCACAGCATGGCAACGCCGACTGTGATCGTTGCGCTGAATGACCCGTGGGCCACGCGTGAACTACGGCTCTGCGTGCGTAACCTCGATGGCCTGTCGGCACAGGCGCGGCAGCTTGTAGCCTACCTGTCCGACATCCACGCGCAGTAAGCGTTGCGCGACGCGATGCAGGCAGCGCCGCGATGCGACGCCATTTATGCTTTGCCTTCGCGCGCCTTTGTCACTTCCATCTGACCTTGCTGGAAACCGGCGACCGGCACGATTTCGCCGCTACGATCCTGCAGACGATGCGCATTGGCGACCAGCTGCTCGACCGCATCCGGGCGCTCGCCGATGTGCACGCCATCGGTCAGCGTAATGTTTGAACGAGAGAACGTCCCTGCGCCCGCGCACAGCACCATCTTGTTCGGCGCGTCGGCCGAGGCCAGATACAGCATACCGGGGGTGACGCTTTCCGGCGTCAGCAGGGCCAGCACTTCCGGGGGCATCAGGTCTTCCGTCATGCGCGTCGCCGCGGTCGGTGCCAGGCAGTTCACGCGAATATCGTATTTTTCGCCTTCGAGTCCCAGCGTCTGCATCAATCCCACCAGCGCCATTTTGGCGGCACCGTAATTGGCCTGACCGAAATTGCCGAACAGGCCGGACGACGAAGTCGTCATCACGATGCGGCCGTAATTTTGCTGCTTCATGATTTCCCACACGGCCTTCGTGCAATAGACAGCGCCCATCAGGTGCACATCGACGATCGCGCGGAAATCATCGAGAGTCATCTTTGAAAAACTTTTATCGCGCAGGAAGCCGGCATTGTTGACAAGGATGTCAATGCGTCCCCATTCGCGCATGACCTGCTCCACCATTTCCTGCACGGCGGCCGGATCGGTTACCGATGCCGCGCTGGCAATTGCCTGTCCGCCGGCTTCACGGATTTCGGCGACCACCTTTTCCGCCGGCGACATGCCGTTGCCGGAACCATCGCGCGCGACGCCAAGATCGTTGACAACAACACGCGCGCCACGGGCCGCAAGTTGCAAGGCATGAGAACGCCCGAGTCCTCCGCCGGCACCGGTCACGATTGCGACTTTGCCATCAAAACGGATGGGAGCAATGGATTGAGCTGATGTAGTCATGGTGGTTGCACATAATAAAGAGATTGTGAAGCATCAATCTTAAGCGGATTTTGGTTTCCGTGAGCAACACTGCGGTACGACGGGGCGTGTCATGACGCGACATGACGCGAAACAATGAACCTGAGCGGTGACAATACGTCTCAAGGTTTATGCGGTTGGCGGGTTCGATTCCATCGTGAATGGAAATACGGACACGCCTTTTTTCCAATCCATTGTGTCGAGGAGTGAAACATATGAACCTACTGCTTACCGGGCAACATGTCGATATCAGCCCTGCCCTGAGGGAATACGTAGAAACGAAGCTGGAACGTGTGATCCGGCATTTCGACCAAATCATCGATATCGCAGTGGTACTCGGCGTCGAAAAACCATCAGAAAAAGACAAGCGGCAGCGGGCAGAGGTCAACCTTCGCATGAAAGGAAACATCATCCATCTGGATCACTATGCAGAAGATTTGTACGCGGCCATTGATGGGCTGATGGACAAGCTGGACCGGCAGGTGATCCGGCACAAGGACAAGGTGCAGTCGCACAGAAACGAAGCACTGAAGCACGTCAGCGGCGGGGATGCAGGCGCTGTGGACATGTGACAAAAGTGTCTGGCCTGGATGTCTGACGTAAGATGGTCTGCTCCCTCCCTTTCAAGGGGAGGAAGCCTCAATAGCGTAACAAGGCGATCCTGTAATAAACGCCGCTGAGTCCGCACATTCTTTCGGACACTGATCACGCGGCGCTCAATGCAGCGGCGCCGAAGTATTCATGTCGCTCACATCGTCAACTACCGCGCCATCGGAAATCGATCTGCCAAACGTCGCTTCCTCATACCACCGTTGCACCTGCTGCAAATGTGCGCGTTCTTCATCGAGGGCTACGCTGAAGTCGGTAATCAGCGACATTTGTCCCTGATCTTCAACTAATGCGATCAGCTGTTCCCACCCGACGTTGTCGGTCATTTCTGCCACCAGGATGGCGTGCAGCGACTGCGCCATTGTCGTGCGCGGATCGGTCAGTACCTGCATCAAGCCCTGAGATTCGACACCGACCACATCGGCGCACGGCGTTTGTGAAGTCGGATCACCACCGATAGTTTCAATTGCGCTCGCCATCATGCGGAAATGACGAACTTCATCGTCCCGGATTTTCTGCAGGTCGGCCAGCGTCATGCTGGTGGAGTCGTCCTGCAGCGCGGTAAATTTAGTGATCAATGCATCATAGAGCCGCGTGCCGGTACGCTCGAAGGCCAGCCGCTCACCGAGCTTGTCGAGCAGGAGTTGCGGCTTGTTCCCGGTCAGCATGGAGACGCCCGTGGTGATCGCACCGTGTATCGTGCCCGGCACCGGCACCGAACCAAGACCATCTGCTTCATTGATGTAACGGCTGCGCATTTCAGCGAGCGCACTCTCGTCGCCGGGCGGTACCGGCGTCACTAGCGTGGGATGCGCGGATTGCATGCTTGTCGTATCGATCGGCGACATCTGTACGCCGGTGCGATTCATTCCCATTTCAGGTTGCTGCTTCATGATGTTTCCTTCCTTGGTTTGCTGCACCAATCTCATGCTCAGCTCAAACCGCCACGGCCACCTTGCGATTCAGCTCGGTACCAGGTGCCCAGATGTACCCTGCGGCGACGGTTTCACTTGGCGATCCATCCGAATTGATATGCTGGCGATAGGCGACCGATGCCTGGCTTTCATTCGCCTTATCCACAATTTGCATGCCGTTCGCCCGCAGATCGACTTCCTTGAGCAGTACCTGCCTGACGAAATCGCGCTGGCTTGCAAAGAGAATCGGCTCGGGCAGATCGCCGGGAAAAAGTTCGGTTGGATCGCGCCGTTCGATCTGCTTGAACAGCTCCGCAACGTAGTGGAAATGACCAAGCTCGTAATCCAGAAAACGCTCCCAGATCGCCTTTACGCGCGGATTGCTTTCCTGTTGCACGCAACTGTAGTAGTTGTAGACTTCCGCAGCCTCGTGCAGCAGCCATTGCTCCAGCCAAGTTTCATCCGGGTCGAAGAAGCATTCATATTGCGTGACATGTTGTTCCTCGATCGAGGCAATCTCGGCATACAGCTGTCGCGCAACCGGGTCGGCAAACTGCGGACCGACGTTGAGATAATACTGATGCACCTGCGACTCGGTCGCCACGATGGTCAGCGCATTCAGGCGCGTCACCGGGGCGGCGGTCAGCCGGTTGTAGGATTCGCGCACATCGTCTTCCGGTGCGCGATGCTCCACCACCGTGGGACGTCCCGGCAGAATATCGGTATAGCTCTGCAGGATATTGTTTGCATCCTTGCCTTCCAGGCGATCAAGCAAGGCCGAGTAACGATACAGGTGATCAAAATCTTCCAGCATGCCGAAACGATATCCCTGTGCAAGAGTAGGATCCGGTTCGCGTTGCGCGACGGCTGCGGTAATCTCGATGGCCACCTGCTCGTAACCAATGGTGATTTCCAGCGGTGAATGGTCGGGGCCAAGCAGCCAGTTCACCATCGTGGCCTGATGCTGCTCACTACGCCGCACTTTGGCCAGCGCGACCCGCAAGTCGCGATTGCGCCGTGCCGCCATGTGCTGGAAGCGGATTGACTCCTGCTCGATGCCATTCATCAGGATGATGCGGATACGGGTAAAGGCGTCGTCATCCAGCTTGCTGATCGGCTTCTGCACCATGTCTCGCCAGGTAAAGCGCTGCTGGTCGATCGGTGTACCTCTTGAACTGAACAAATTGAAAGCCATTGCAATGCTCCTTCGCTGAACAGGAATGGGGATGGCGATGATGCGGGTTGAATCCGCAATCCGACAGTGGTCATTCAGCTGCTTCGATGAAGCGGCTATGGCAAAGTTCGCAATAGCAGATCGAGTTTTTCAGAACGTCGCCGAAGATGTTGAGCCATGCCAATGCAGGTGTATTTGCGCAGGGAACAGCGCACAGGGAATAGCGATAAGTAAATCGATGCAATACAGTCGATGCACTACAGGAAGCCGGTGTGCAAAGCGGTGCCGCACAAATGACTCGTCGCTGCGACGACATTACATCACCACTTTGCGATTATCGCCGAGCGCATCGGTATTGCCGGTCATCATGCCCTTGGCCAGGCCATAGAGCCGCTTTACCGTACTGCCCGGCGCAATCCAGTATTCGGCTTCGGTGATCGTGACCTTGAGCAGTACCAGGTCGGGATCGTCGAGACCTGCGGGAAACCAGGGCTTGATCCAGGGTGTCCAGAGCGAGCGCATTTTTTCCTTGTCGCGCACGATTTCGGCTGTCCCCGAAATCGACAGGTAGTCCTGCTTGTCCGGACGTGCATAACTCAGGTTGACCTGCCGATGATTTTGCTGCGATTCCTCGACCTTGGGTGAGGACAAACCGGTGAAAAACCACAAATTGCCGGCCGAATCCATTTGCATGGTGGACATGGGGCGGCTACGCAAGGTGCCATCCTCTTCTTCCGTGGTCATCATCGCGAACTTGATTTCTTCAACCAGCTGCGCGACCTCCTGCAATTCGCCATAGTTTTGATCTTGTACATCCATGGAAATTCTCCTTAGGGAAAGACGCTGTAGGCGCCTGTACAAAGGAGAATCGCAGCGCAGGAATAAAGTTCCGCTCAGGATGGATTGGCAGGTTGTGCCGTCAGCATGTTGGCGTCGCGCACAATTACCCAGTGATTGCCGTGCTGTTTGCGCAGTATCGTCAGCGTGTTGCCCGAACGCTTCATCGGTAATCCGTTGCGATACGGCGTTACGGTCACTGATAAGTGTGTCCAGCAATAAGCGACATCGTCGTTGACCTGCAACTCTTCAATCTTGCCTTCCGACTCGATGCGAAAGTGCTGCATGCCTTCGCGAAATGCCGCGATGAAAGTATCCTTGCCGCGCATTGGCGCCTGCCCCGGCATCAGAAAAACGACATCGTCCGACATCATGCTGTGCAGGCGATCAATATCCCCTTCTTCAGAGGCAATCTGCCAGTCTGCAATAAGACTTCGTATGGCAAGTTCGTCGTTATCCATGATCGGCTCCAGCATAAAGTTAGGATTTACGGGACTTCAGGCATGACCTGTGGCCAGGCTGCTTGCACCAGTTGCGGCAATACTTCACCGGCCTTGCCGCGTAACACGTATTGCGCAATCTCGTCATGGCTGGTCGCCTCCGGATTGATCTGCACCACCGTGCGTCCGCAGGAGCGGGCATACCGCGGCAGGCTGGCCGCAGGTTCAACCAGGCTGGAAGTGCCAATGCAAAAAAATACATCGGCTACCTCAAGTACGTCAGAGGCCCGCGTCCAGGCATCGGCCGGCAGGGCTTCGCCGAACCACACCACGCCAGGCCGCAGCATACCGCCGCAATGCGTGCAGCGCGGCGGCACATTGTTCGTGCCTTCCTTGCCGTTGGCCTGCTGGCGGCAGTCAGCGCAGAAGTCATTCCAGATGTTGCCGTGCAATTCAATGACGTTCGCGCTACCGGCTTTTGCGTGCAATCCGTCCACGTTCTGGGTGATCACCGTAAGCTCGGGCACGACCTGCTGCATCTGTGCAATGGCAAGGTGTGCCGGATTAGGCCCTGCATCCGCCATCAGTTCACGCCGCCATGCGTACCAGTTCCAGACCGTTACCGGATCGCGGCGAAACGCTTCCGGCGTCGCCAGATCCTCTGCCCTGAACTTTGCCCACAAGCCGGTCTGCGCATCACGAAAGGTCGGGATGCCGCTTTCGGCAGACACTCCCGCGCCGGTGAACACGGCAATGTGCCGGGCACTGCGCAGCTTCTCCAGCAACACAAAGTCAAAGAGCATGGTGAGCGATCAGACGTACGGATGAATTTGCAGTATAACGCTCGTTGTCTGAACTACAGCGTGGTTGCAGCATAGATGCTTTGACGCGCTCAGGTCGGCGCGCCCTCAGCGTGTTGCGCGACTGGCATTGGCGGCTGCGAACGCAGGGCAAGCAGGATAACTGCACCGAGCACCATGGCGCCGCCAAGCAACTGCCCTGCACTGACGGTTTCGGCGAGCAAAGCTACTCCAAGGCAAAGTGTAATCACCGGCTCCAGCGTCGAAATGATAGAGGCTTGCGACGGGCCGACATGCTTGATGCCAACCAGGAAGCAGGAAATCGCAATGGTGGTCGCCAGCGCGATGGCAGCGATGGCCAGCCAGGCATCCAAGGTGGCCGGAAATGCGGCGCCCGATGCCAACGCGAATCCGCCATTGCCCAGTGCGGCAGCCCCCATGATGACCAGCGTGCCGGCCAGCGGATCGACGCCTTCCGATACCTTGCTGCCGAGCAGGATATACACCGCGTAGATCGCGGCGGCGAGTAAGCCCAGCGCAATGCCCAGCGGCTGGCCCTGCAAGTCGCCGCCCAGCATGACAGCCATCCCGGCGATCGCGACGATCAGCAACCCCAGGGTGCGGCGATCAAGCCTTTCGGAACCGAAGGTCACCGCAAGCACCGTCACCAGTATCGGATACACATACAGCAACAGGCCGACCAGACCGCTGCTGGCATACATGAGTGCGGTGAAGTAAGACTGCGACTGTGCCGTGTACAAGGCGCCCATCAGCAGAAAACCCGCCAGCGCAGGTCCGCGTGGCAGCTTTACACGCCGCATCCAGACCAGCGGCGCCAGCATGCCGACGGCAAGTGCGAAGCGCAGTACGAGCAGCATGCTGGGACTGACGCCCGCCGCATAGGCAATCTTGGCAAAAATGGCCATGCTGCCGAACCCGAGGGCGGACAACAAAATCAGGACGATGGCGGATGTACGGGACATGGGTGCGTGCTTTCAGGGCAAATAGGATTGAGGGCTGCAACACCGTTCTTACGGCAGTTAACAGCGCCAGCAAGACTGGCATTCCTCTTGAATGCATGGAGTCTATTGCCTTGCTGATTTCTGGACAAATCAATATTCTTGCAGGGTTGCCCCAAAATTATTGAGCCAAGATCATGTACCGACTACCGCCCCTGCCTGCCGTTCGCGCCTTTGAGGCTGCCGCCCGCCACGGCGGATTTCAAGCTGCCGGCGAAGAACTGCATGTATCCGCAGGCGCTATCGCCCATCAGGTCAAGCAGCTGGAAACATGGCTGGGGATCACTTTGTTTCAGCGCCTGCCGCGCGGCGTGGTACTGACCCCTGCTGGACGCCAGTACGCCCAGAACCTGCGTCCCTTGCTGAGCAGCCTGGCGGAAGCATCGGAAGCAGCGCGGCGTCATGGCGATGACCGCGTGGTCACTGTCACGTCCGTTCCAACCTTGGTGTCGCGTTGGCTGCTGCCCCGCCTGGGGCGTTTGCGCGAAGCGCATCCGGACATCGACATGCGCGTTCTTGCTTCGCTGCATCCGGTGGATTTTCTGAATGAAGGTGTGGATGTGGCGATACGCCTGGGCACGGGTCCTTATCCGGGCCTGAATGCCAAGCTGTTGATGGAAGAATGGTTTTCGGCGGTTTGCAGTCCGGCGTTCAGGGCGGCGGCGCCGGAATTGCGGGAACCGGCCGACCTGCTGCGCTATCCGCTGCTGCATGATGAACTGGAGCCACGCATTCCGCATGAAGTGAACTGGGTGCGGTGGTTGCGGCATTTCGGTGTGCAGTACGCGGGTAATCTGCGTCCGAGCTTTTCGCACACCTACCTGACGCTGGAAGCTGCCGCCAATCATCAGGGGGTAGCGATTGCTGCCGAGCCTTTCATTGCCGAAGATTTGCGTGCCGGCCGGCTGGTGCGTCTGTTTCCGCAGCGCGTCCTGGGGCCGTACCAGTTTCATTTGTTGCGACCGCCGGAAGCAGAGGCGCGCCCGGCGGTCAAGGCATTCTGCGAATGGGTTATCGCGGAAGCTGGCAATGGTCCGGGCCCGGAACCGGAAACAAGCGCCGACTGATCAGCAGCCGCAAACGATTTCGCTATTGCCTGGTGCTGCCTGCTTGCCCGCGGTCGGGTGACCGTCACGCTTCCACCAGTCCAGGCCTCCCATCAGTTCCTTTACCCGGAACCCCAGCCGTGTCATGTTCAGCGCGCCCTTGGTCGACGCATTGCAGCCGATGCCATCACAGTAAGTGACGATCAAGGCCGCACGGTCGAGCTGCGCCACACTTTCGTCGGACATGGTTCGATGCGGAACATTGATCGCTCCGGGAATATGCTCCTCCGCATAAGCTTCCGGCGCGCGTGCATCGATCACAATGACTCTGTCGTTATTTTTGAGGGACACGCTCAGGTCCCAGGAGTCGATTTCATACGCGAGCTTGTCGAGATAATGCTGCAATTGCGCTTGCATGGGCTTCCTTCCTTTGACATTCGTCGTTCAGACAGCTGCAAACATGGTATCGTCAAATGGTTTGCTTCCGCATACCAATTTTACGCATACCACCAGACCACTTATGAAAAGCAGCTCGGGTTCCCGTGCCATTGCCGGTGTGCTGCTCACCCTGCTGGAAAAAAACGGCGACACACGGATGGCGTTGTCAATTCAGGTCTACCGGGCGATACGCAGCGGCATCCTGGATGGCAGCCTGCGCCCCGGCGACCGGCTGCCATCCACGCGGGCACTGGCGGCCGACCTTGCCGTATCGCGCAGTACCGCCGAGTCGGCTTATGCGCAACTCGAAGACGAAGGCTATCTGATCAGGCAGACCGGTAGCGGAAGTTTTGTCGGTACAGGCATTGCGCAAGACGTTCGTGCGCGCCCAGGAAAACCGATACGGGGTTCTTATGCTGGTACGTCAATTCCAGAACTGTCCGAACGGGGTCAGCAGATTGCCGTGATGGGCGGTTGTACCGATGCAAGTCAGCTACGTGCATTCTCGGCGGGCATGCCGGCGCTCGACAGCTTTCCCATCGCCATATGGCAGCGCCTGCTATCACGTCATGCACGTCACGGATCGGACGCGTGGATGATGAATGGCGACCCGCAAGGCTCGCCGCTGCTACGGGAATCGATTGCGCAATATCTATCCTTATCGCGCGGGGTCGACTGCGACGCCGGGCAAGTTATCGTGCTGACCAGTTCGCAGCAGGCGCTGACGCTCATTTCGATGATGATGCTCGACGCGGGCGATGCCGTATGGATCGAGGACCCAGGTTATCGGGGTGCGCAGACCGCGTTTGCGGGAGCAGGCGCACATCTGATCCCGGTTCCGGTGGACGAGCAAGGCATGATGGTCGATGCGGCAATCGGAATGGCTTCCGACGCAAGGCTCGCCTACGTCACGCCATCGCATCAGTACCCGCTGGGCATGACGCTGTGTTTGCCGCGTCGGCTGCAGCTTATTGAATGGGCGCGCGCCGCCAACGCGTGGATCGTCGAAGACGATTATGACAGTGAGTTCCATTACGACACCCGACCGGTCGCTGCGATTCACGGCCTGGATCCGCATCAGCGGGTGCTGTACATCGGCACGTTTTCGAAAGTGCTGTTTCCAGGTATCCGGCTTGCCTATCTGGTCGTGCCAAAGCCACTTGTCGACCCGTTCGTGATGGCACGCAGCCAGGTCGATGGACATACTTCGCCGTTGATGCAGGCGGTACTGGCGGACTTTATCCGCGAAGGGCATTTCATGGCGCATGTCAGGCGTATGCGCGAGCTATACCGCGCGCGGCGTGATATCTTCATGGAGGAACTTGAGCGTCAGGTCGGCGAACGGCTGCAAGCGCAACCCGCATCTGGCGGTCTGCAGACGGCCTGCCTGTTGCGCGATCAACGCTTGTCGGACAAACGTATTTCAGGCATGGCGTCCGACGCCGGCATTGACATGCCGCTGTTGTCACGGCTGTACCGCGGCGCCGATATCCGCAACGGTTTTGTGATGGGCTTCAGTGCGTTGCAGCCCGGCGAGATACGGATGGGAATGAAACGGCTTGCAAAAGTGATCGGCTAGACCAGCATCCGTTACTCGGTATATCGACCGAGCGTAATCACCCGCAGAATACTTTTGTAGATAAAGTAAGCCATGCCATACCACGCTCGCTCATACCAGGGGACGTTCGCGTAGTCTTCCTCGCGGATAGTGACACCCTCTTCGACCGCACGCTCGATCAACACCCGCAGGTCATGGGCGAAATGCGGTTCGCGCACCACGATGTTCGCTTCATGATTGACGAACAGGCTGAGTCCGTCCCAGTTGCTGGAGCCGACTGTCGCCCAGTCGTTGTCGATCACGGCAACCTTGCCATGCAATTGGGTCTTGCGGTACTCGACGACACGCACTCCGCTCTTGAGCAGCTTGGGATAGAAGGAATGGGCGACGGCGTCCTGAATGCGAAATTGCCCGACGCCGATCAGCAGTGTGACTTCAACACCGCGCCGGGCCGCAGCAGCAAGGCCGTCCCGCAACTTGCGACCCGGCGCGAAATACGGATTGGCCAGCAAGGCACGATGCCGCGCATTGCCAAGCGCTTTGAGATACGTCCGTTGTATGGTACGGCGGTTGCGCAGGTTATCGCGCAGCACGAGCGCGGCCATGGCCACACCATCTTCGATGACCGGGTTCGGCACCTTGTGCTCGCGCAGGCGCTTCCACCGAAATCGCAGGTGCAAGCCATTGAGCAGGCGCCACTGTGACTGGAGTTCGTGGTAAATCGCCGCAACCAGCGGGCCATGCACACGCACGGCGAAATCCCAGCGCGGCGCCGGCAACGGCGTATTGTATCCATCGTCGGAAAGATAGTCGTCATTGATATTGAGGCCGCCAAGAAAGGCGACTTCACGATCGACCACGCACATCTTGCGATGCGTGCGCGCGACGCCGCGGCGAAACCAGGAATTGAAAGTGCGATGATTGACACCGCCCTCGCCAAATACCTTGCTGAGCGCGACCGACTGCAGATGACCGGTGCCAATCCAGTCGGTAATGACATTGACGGTCACGCCGCGCGATGCGGCGCGCACCAGCGCATCCTTTACCTGGATGCCGGTCGCATCGAGACTATAGATATACGTTTCGAGGCACACTTCGAAGCGCGCACTGTCGATGGCTGCAATCAGCGCGGGAAAATATTCCGCACCGCAATGCAAAAGTACAACTCTGTTGTGTGCAATGAATTCGACCGAACGCATAAGCGAGAAAAGCCTTCGCTGGGTTGACCGCTGCGATTCTAGAGCAGATTCCATACGCCTGTACTATCTATCGCCCCAAGTCTATTTGACGTGTACGGGTATGAGATCTGCTCCAGCCTTTCCAGCGTTGATAGACTTATTTCAGTTCAAGCGACGCGATGATCGGCGCATGGTCGGACAACTTGGCCCACATGCCGCCATGGAGCACTTCCGCAGTTTCTATATGCAGGCCGCGCACATAGATGCGGTCAAGGCGTAGCCAGGGCAATGCCGCGGGAAAAGTCCGCGCCGGCTTCATTTTAGGTCCGCGCCCGCCCAGCGTGCGCAAATAAGAACCGAAACCACGGCTAGGCAGGTCGTCGTCAAACACTTCCGTCACGCCAAGTCGCTCGCGCAGCGACTCGCTGAGCTGATTGGTCCAGTCGTTGAAGTCACCGGCGATGATGACCGGCGCACCGGGCGGCGAAGAGGTTGTCACCGCTTCGATCAACTGCTCGGTCTGGCGCTTGCGACTGCCGGCAAACAAGCCGAGATGGATCACATAACAATGCACCTGTCCTTTCGGCGTCTCGACAATGCAATGCAGGATACCGCGTGCCTCATAGGCATGGTCGGACACGTCCTTATTGGTCGACGATACCACCGGAAAACGGCTCAGCAAGGCATTTCCATGATGTCCATGGTCGTAGACCGCATTCATGCCGTACACCGCTTCGTGCGAATCGCCCGCAAGGAATTTATGCTGCTCCTGCTCCGGCCACAGGTTTGCATGCTTCATTGCGTACTTGTCATGGCGGCCCTGCACTTCCTGCAGGAACAGGATGTCCGCCTCCATGGAAGACAGGGCCTGTTTCAATGCGTGTACCCGCGGCATGCTGCGCAGCGAGCTGACGCCCTTGTGTATGTTGTAGGTCGCGATCCGAAGTTTCATCAGTTTATTTTCTTCCTCAGGCAATGCCGTGAACGACCGTGCATTGCGATCAAGTACCGGCTGGATCGCGATCGGTTCGCGTCAGCCGACCATGCTGTATGCAGGCAACTGCAGGATAGCCTCCGCATTGGACGGCGAAAAACATTTGTCCGCCGCCTCCCGGTATGGCAGCCACATATGGTTCACATGTTCGCGTGGTGCCAGGGCGATTGCGATGTCCCTTGGCACTTTCAGGCTGAATACATGCTCGGTGTTGCGCGTCACTCCTGGTGCATAACGGTGACGCCATACCGGATAGATTTCATAGACGTTGGAGAGTTTCCAGTCGATCAGCCGGCTTTCGGATACGCAAGTGGGATCGGAGGTCTGCGATGATGTTTCCGCAAGGATGCGAATGCCGGTTTCTTCAAAAACTTCACGGATCGCGGTCTCGCGTAAAGGCTCGTCTTCCGTATCTTTGGAGCCGGTAACGGATTGCCAGTACCCCGGCTTGTCGGCGCGCTCGATCAGCAGAACGTCGCGTTCGGCGGTATGAATGACGACCAGGACGGATTCGGGAATTTTATAGGGCTTTTGCATTCGGATCGTTTGTTGAAGTCACCTTTGGCTGCGGGATCTCCCCGCGATTGCAAAATCATACCCCATAGAGGTCAAGTACCATCGGCCTGCGTCATACGAAAAAAGGCGCAGTTTCCTGCGCCTTTCCTGGTTTGCTGCACCAATATGCCGCTTTATGCGGTTTTATGCTTTAGCGGCCGGCTCGACGTTGCGCAAACGGATGTGCAGTTCACGCAACTGCTTCTCGTCGACTTCCGACGGTGCCTGTGTCAGCAGACACTGCGCGCGCTGGGTCTTCGGGAAGGCGATCACGTCGCGGATCGACTCGGCGCCGGTCATCATGGTGACGATACGGTCGAGACCGAAAGCGAGGCCGCCGTGCGGAGGTGCGCCATACTGCAGTGCATCCAGCAGGAAGCCGAACTTGAGCTGCGCTTCTTCGGCATCGATCTTGAGTGCGCGGAATACCTTGCTCTGTACCTCGGCACGATGGATACGCACCGAACCACCACCCAGTTCCCAGCCATTGAGCACCATGTCATAGGCTTTGGCCAGCGCCTTGCCCGGATCGGTTTCGAGGAAGTCTTCGTGACCATCCTTGGGCGATGTGAACGGATGATGGGCTGCAACATAACGCTGACCTTCTTCATCGAATTCGAACATCGGGAAGTCGATGACCCACAACGGCTTCCATGAATCTTCAAAGAGACCGTTCTTCTTGCCGAAGTCGCTGTGGCCGATCTTCACGCGCAATGCGCCGATCGCGTCGTTGACGACCTTCGCCTTGTCGGCGCCGAAGAAGATCAGGTCGCCGTCCTGGGCACCGGTCTGTTCGATGATCTGGGCCAGCGCGGTATCGTGCAGATTCTTGACGATCGGTGACTGCAAGCCGTCACGGCCTTTGGCCTTCTCGTTGACCTTGATGTAAGCCAGGCCCTTGGCGCCATAGATTGCGACGAACTGGGTGTAAGCGTCGATCTCGGAACGCGGCATTGCGCCGCCGCCCGGAACGCGCAGGCCGACCACGCGACCGCCTTCCATGTTGGCGGCACCGGAGAAGACCTTGAAGTCCACATCCTTCATGACCGCGGTCAGGTCGGTGAACTGCAGCTTGACGCGCATGTCCGGCTTGTCGGAACCGTACAAGCCCATGGCTTCCGCATATTCCATCACCGGGAACGGGTTCGGCAGGTCGATGTCGAGCGCATTCTTGAACACGCCGCGGATCATGCCTTCGAACATGTCACGGATTTCCTGCTCGTTCATGAACGAGGTTTCGCAGTCGATCTGCGTGAACTCGGGCTGACGATCTGCGCGCAGGTCTTCGTCGCGGAAGCACTTGGTGATCTGGTAATAGCGATCGAAGTTGGCCACCATCAGCAACTGCTTGAACAACTGCGGCGACTGCGGCAGCGCGAAGAAGTTACCGGCGTTGACACGCGACGGCACCAGGTAGTCACGCGCGCCTTCCGGCGTCGACTTGGTCAGCATCGGCGTTTCGATGTCGATGAAGCCGTTGGCATCGAGGAACTTGCGCACTTCCATCGTCACCTTGTAGCGCAGGCGCAGGTTGTTCTGCATCTGCGGACGGCGCAGGTCGAGCACGCGGTGCGTCAGGCGGGTCGTTTCGGACAGGTTGTCGTCGTCCAGCTGGAACGGTGGCGTCACCGACGGGTTCAGCACCTCAAGCTGATGGGCCAGCACTTCGATCTTGCCGGACTTCAGGTTGGCATTGGTGGTGCCTTCCGGACGATTGCGCACTACACCGGTAATACGGACACAGAATTCATTCCGGACTGCTTCGGCGGTCTTGAATACATCGGCACGATCCGGATCGCAGACCACCTGCACCAGGCCTTCACGGTCGCGCAAGTCGATGAAGATCACGCCACCGTGGTCGCGGCGACGATGCACCCAGCCGCACAGGCTGACGGTTTGACCGAGAAGCTCCTCGGTGGTGAGGCCGCAATAATGGGTTCGCATAGACATATTCAAGTTCCAGTTTCAGATTCTTTGGAATGATCCCGGTGCCTGCGCAGGCGCAAGGTCGGGATCCCGGGAAAAACAGATCGGTTTCAGATGTTTCAGACTTCGGATTCGACGGCCTTCAGGTTCCTGGCCGCGGATGCCACATATTCGGGCGCCACGACGCCCATCGATACGATGTATTTCAATGCCTCATCGACGGTCATGTCGAGTTCAATCGCTTCGGATCGCGGCATCATGAGGAAAAATCCGGAAGTCGGGTTTGGCGTCGTCGGCACATACACGCTGATGTAATCGCCGACCAGGTGGTTCCTGACATCGCCACCCGGCACCCCCGTCAGGAAGGCAATGGTCCACGAACCCTGGCGCGGATACTGCACCAGCATTGCCTTGCGGAAGGCATTGCCCGATGAAGAAAACAAGGTGTCGGACACTTGCTTCACGCTGGAATAGATGGAGCTGACAATGGGAATGCGGGTAAGCAGCAATTCCCAGACATAGACCAGCTTCTTGCCGATGAAGTTACGCGTCAGCAGACCGGTGACGAAAATGATCAGCACCGTCAGCACCGCACCCGCGCCCGGCAGGTTGTAGCCGAACAGCACTAGCGGCCGCCAGCGTTCCGGCAACAGCAGGAGCGACTGATCGAGGGTGGTGATGATCAGGTTCAGCACCCACAAGGTGATGGCAAGCGGAACGAGGATCAACAGGCCGGTGACAAAATATTTACGCATGGTTTCCTTCAGCGTGGGGCGCAGGCAGGAAGTGCCGTGAACACCCGCTTCGGTTAAGAGGCCGTGGTGGTGGACGCAGGCGCCGTGCCGCTGGTGGAAGACGAGGACGACGAAGATGCACCCGAATCCGAACTCGCAGCCGCGGCCGGTTTGTCGGCAGACGCCGCCGTATTGCCCGCCGGTGCGGACGTGCCGCCGCTACCGTTACGGAAATCGGTCACATACCAACCCGTACCTTTGAGCTGAAAGCCGGCAGCCGTCAACTGTTTTTTGAAACTGCTTTTGCTGCACGACGGGCAATCCGTCAGCGGCGCATCGGACACCTTTTGCAATACATCCTTGGTGAAACCGCAAGATTCGCAGCGATAAGCATAAATTGGCATAGGATACCCCCGCAAAAATCATCCAAAACCCTGAATTATAAAGGTTTTCCCCAGGGTTTTGCGGACTGATTGATGAGCGCAATGATGGTGACAAAATGGCTATGGACGGAAAAACAAAAGCCGCAGAACGGCTGCGGCTTTTGAGGGAAAGTATTTGCTGGAATCTCAGTGCGAAGCGGCGGCTTGCCGGCCGATGCGCTGCGGTGCCAGCGAACCGATCACCATTCCGCCGAAGCTCACCAGGAGGCCGACCAGTTGCGGAGGCCAGATGGATTCGCCGCCGAAGTTTTCCATCAACAGCCAGGAAGCCAGCCCGCCGATCACTGAAAACAGCGCGCCCTGGGTGTTTGCCTTCTTCCAGTACAGCCCCATCAGCAAGGGGACGAATGCCGACACCAGGGTGACCTTGTAAGCGTTACCGACCATGTCATAGATCGACGTACCCTGTGAAATCAGGGCGAAGGCGGTTACCGCAACAGCAAAGCACACGACCACGATCCGCGTGGCCAGCAGCATTTGCCTGTCGTTCATGGGGAAAAATTCGCGGAGGACGTTCTCAGTCAGGGTAATGCTCGGGGCCAGCAGCGTGCCGCTGGCTGTTGACATGATGGCCGACAGCAAGGCGCCAAAGAACATCACCTGCGCTAACAGCGGCGTATTGTTGAGGATCAGCGTGGGCAGTATCATTTGCGCATCCTTATCCAGCAGAGTTTGCACCATCTGCGGGTCTATCAGCGACGCTGAATAGGCGAGGAACATCGGAATGAACGCGAACACAAAGTAGAGTGATCCGCCCGTCACCGATCCGACCGCACCAACCTTCTCGCTTTTGGCAGACATGACACGCTGGAAAACGTCCTGCTGGGGAATGGAGCCGAACATCATCGTCACCCAGGCACCGACAAAAGCCAGCACATCCTTTGACGTCAGTGCCGGAGCAAACTGGAACTTGCCGGCCGCCGCCGCATGATCAATCACCTTGCCGGCGCCACCTGCGAGATCGGACACGACAAAGGCGATGTATACAAGCCCGACGACAATAATGATCATCTGGAAAAAATCGGTCATCGCGACCGACCACATGCCGCCGAACAGGGTGTAAAGCAGCACGATGGCAGCACCGATCAGCATGCCTGTCGATACCATAATCGCACCTTGGGACAGCACATTGAACACTAGGCCGAGGGCCGTGATCTGCGCCGATACCCAACCCAGGTAGGAGATGACAATACAGACCGATACGATGACTTCTACCGTGCGGTTGTAGCGCTGACGGTAGTAATCGCCGATCGTCAGGAGGTTCATCCTGTACAACTTTCGCGCAAAGAACAAGCCGACCAGAATCAGGCACATGGAGGAACCGAACGGATCTTCAATGACCCCTCCCAATCCCTCCTCCACGAATTTGGCGGGGATACCGAGCACGGTCTCAGAACCAAACCATGTCGCAAAAACGGTCGCCACCACCACATACAGTGGCAACGAGCGTCCCGCCACCGCGTAGTCGCCGGCATTTTTGACCCGCGTGGCGGCATAAAGGCCGATTGCAATTGAAACAAGCAGGTAGAGGATGACGAATCCAACCAGTGTGCTCATGCGAGTTCCTTGAAGAAATTTTTCGCGATTATAGCCGCAGAAACTTCCTGGAATGACAATTTTGCGTCGATGTGTACGGCGTCAGACGGATTGCCGACGCCACACCTGCCAGCGTTCCTTGCCGGCGAAAACTTCGACCGAATCGGTGACGGCTTGATCGTCGATTCGATCAAAACAGGGTGTCAGCAATGCCTCCAGGGTTCCGGCAGATGCACCAAAAGGAGGCCCCTTCAGGGCTTCATCAAAAAAGAAAAATCCCGCAAGAAGCGCGCCCGGTTGCAGCAAATCGGCCCAGCGTTGCACGATAGCCGGCCATTTGTCACGCGGGAGCGCACACAGAAAGGCGCGTTCGTAAATGAGGTCGGGCGGCTGCGCGGGCGTAAAGCTGAAGAAATCGGCCTGCACGATACGTGCCGCATGCCGGGGTTGCAACCGGCGGGCCGCCTCGACGGCAGCCGGGGAGAAGTCGATTGCGGTGACGTCCCAGCCCGCCTCCGCCATGCAGGCAACTTCATATCCGCTACCGCAGCCGGGAATGAGGGTGCGCAGTGGATGCGACGCAGTCGCGACGAAATCCTGTAGCGCCTTCGGGACGCCTGCCCGGTCCCAGGGTGTGAAGTGTTTTTCAAACCGCTCGGACCAGAATTCCGGCGCAAGCGGGTCACGGCTGTCGAATTGTTGCGCCACTTTGCCCTACCACCAGTGCAGAATTTGATACCAGCGCAACAGCAGTTGCGCAATCAGGATGCCGCCCGCCAGCCCGCCACCGAAGTACACCGCTATACCAAGCAGCATGTTGGTGCGCCGCTGTTCGGCAATCAGCTGCTTCAGGAGGATCGCATTGATGCCCGGCTCTTCGATCTTCGCGGTTAGCGCCTGATGCACCAGGCGCGGCAGCTGCGGAATCATCTTGTTGTAGTGCGGCGCCTCTTCCTTGAATCGGGCCAGCATGCCACGCCAGCCAATCTGCTCCTGCATCCACCGTTCCAGGTAGGGTTTGGCGGTCTTCCAGAGATCGAGGTCGGGATCGAGCTGGCGACCCAGCCCTTCGATATTGAGCAAGGTCTTTTGCAGCAGCACCAGCTGCGGCTGCACTTCCACATTAAAGCGGCGTGAGGTCTGGAACAGGCGCAGCAGGACCTGGCCGAACGAGATGTCGCGCAGCGGCCGGTCGAAAATCGGCTCGCAGCAGGCGCGCACCGCCGATTCCAGTTCATCGACGCGAGTTTCCTTGGGTGCCCAGCCGGATTCGATATGGGCTTCGGCCACACGTTTGTAATCGCGGCGGAAAAACGCGAGGAAGTTTTGCGACAGGTAATCCTTATCGAAATCGGTCAGCGTGCCGACGATACCGAAATCCAGGGCAATATAACGGCCGAAAGTCTGTGGATCGACCGACACCAGGATATTCCCCGGATGCATGTCGGCGTGAAAGAAGCCGTCGCGGAACACTTGCGTGAAAAAGATTTCGACGCCGTCGCGCGACAGTTTCTTCATGTCGACGCCTTCCGCCACCAGCCGGTCAATTTGGGAGATCGGGATACCGTGCATGCGTTCCATCACGATCACCGAGGTCGAGCAATAGTCCCAGAACATCTCGGGCACCATCAGCAGGTCGGAGCCGGTGAAATTTCGGCGGAGCTGGCTGGCATTGGCGGCTTCGCGCATCAAATCGAGTTCGTCGTGCAGGTACTTGTCGAACTCCCCGACCACTTCCTTCGGTTTCAGGCGGCGGCCATCGGCCCACAGCTTTTCCACCCAGCCGGCGGCAATCCGCATCAGCGCAATGTCTTCGTCGATCGAGCGTTTCATGCCCGGGCGCAGCACCTTTACCGCGACCTGCGTGCCGTCCTTCAGGGTCGCGAAGTGCACCTGGGCGATCGATGCGGAGGCCACCGGTACCCGTTCGAAGCTGGCAAACAGCTGCTCGGGATGGGCGCCGAGAGAGCGCTTGATTTGTGCGATGGCAAGGTCGGAATCGAACGGCGGCACGCGGTCCTGCAGCTTGGCCAGTTCGTCGGCGATATCCGGCGGCATGAGGTCGCGCCGGGTCGACAGCACCTGGCCGAACTTGACGAAAATCGGTCCCAGTTCTTCTAGTGCGCGCCGCAACCTGACGCCGCGCGGCGTGGAAATGTCGCGCCAGAAGAATAGCGTATCGATCAGCGCCGCGATGCGCGGGCTGGCGAGGCCGGACATGGCAATATTGTCCAGCCCGTATTTGATGGCGACACGGGCGATCTTGTAAAGCCGCAATACCTTGAAAAACATCTAGCGACTTCCCTTCAGGCGGTCAATGCGTTTGGACAGGCGCTCAAGGTCATCACGCAATCGCGTGACTTCACTCGAAAACTCGGCGACGCTCTGCGGCCGCACCAGCAAGGGATTCTCTTCAAGGAAGTATTCTGCAATGTTTTCAGTCAGTTTCTGATGGGTGGCCCTGGCCGACTGCAGGACCGTGCGAGCGCCGCCGACCAGCCGGACCGCAGCGGCATCACCGAACAGCCGGCTCAGGTCTTCTTCCGCTTCCCAGCGCAGCGACTGGCTGACCTGCGACACGGTATTGGCGAAATCGGCGTCACCCTCGATCTGTACGTAGGAAAAAGCATGTTCGCGGTTCTGGACGATGAGCGGCAAGTCGCTCAGCTTGGCGCGGATGGTGACGCTGGATATCTCTTCAGCGCTGGCCGCCTGCACCATGCCATCGGCGACGACCTTGAGGCGCACCGAAGCCACGCCGGCGTCGAAAACGGCGACTTTGCCGGCATGTTTTGCCAGTTTGTCACGGGCCCACTGCTCACGGGACAGCAGGTGGTTGATTGCTGCGGGGATAGTTGAACGAATCATGGTCGCAAAATAAAACCGCCCGTGACAATTCACGGGCGGTTTGAAGTTTACCAGTTTGCCGGGCGTTATTTAGGAGACGCCTGACAATTGTTGAATTCCCGCAAGCAGCCAGCCGCCTTGACCGGTTGCCGATTTGGTCAGATTCCAGACTTCGGCGAACTGCTCGGCCGGCGCGTTTTCGGCTTCCTTGATCAGGCCGCTGAAACGCACGCTGGCCAGGTATTCGTCACCGATCTGTTCCATTCCCACCAGATCAGCCTCAAGCGATACCACGTCGGTATGGTTGAGGGATGCACCGCGTTCCTGCAACTGCAATCGCAGTTCGGCAAACATTTCCGGCGTCGTGAATTCACGGATGTCGTTAATGTCTGCCTTGTCCCACGCCGCTTGCAGGCGGATGAAGTAGGTCTTGGAATGACGCAGGAAAGACGGCGTATCGAAGCCGGCCGGCACGTTCAGCGGTGCGGACGTCGATCCGCTGCTCACTGGCTCGGCCTGGAAAGCCGATGGCTGCACCTGCGGCTCAATGCGCGAACCGATTTCCGGGGTGCGTGCCGACAGGCCGGACGCCAAACCGGAGTCAGTACTCCCTGCGTAGGCCGGCTGTTGGCGGTTCACGCCATTCCTGTTGCGAATCATGCGAATGATGAACATGGCGGCCAGCGCCAGTAAGGCAACCATCAAAATGGTACTGATCACGCTGGCCAGTGCGCCGCCAATGCCAAGATGCGACAACAAGGCACCCAAACCCAAGCCAAGCAGCGCGCCGCCAAGGATGTTGCGCCATGGACTAGCCGGTTTCGGCGCCATTCCTTGCGGTGTTGTGGCCGGCGCCGCCTGTCGCGCCTGGCTTGGTGCCTGGCTGGACGATGGCGGAGTTGCATCCCGACTGATCCCGGATGACTGACGGCCGATAGAACTGCCGCCGCCCATTCGCTTCGCTTCGGCGTCGGCTACCACAACCGACATGGAGCTAACCGCGATCATTAATGCAAGCAAATACTTTTTCATGCGACTCTCCTAGAGTTTGACGCCGGTATGCAGGGCTGCAACGCCAGCCGTCAAATTAAAGTACTCGACACGTTCAAGTCCGGCTGTTTCCAGCATGGTCTTGAGTGTTTCCTGATCCGGGTGCATGCGAATCGATTCCGCGAGGTAACGATAGCTTTCCGCATCATTGGCAATGCGCTGGCCCAGCCATGGTAATACTGAGAACGAATACAGGTCATAAGGTTTCTGCAATGCTTCATGTACCTTCGAGAATTCCAGTACCAGCAGTTTGCCGCCCGGCTTCAGCACGCGCCGCATTTCCGCGAGTGCAACATCCTTGTGCGTCATATTGCGCAAGCCGAAGGCGACGCTGACACGGTCGAAATAATTGCTTGGAAACGGCAGTTTTTCCGCATCACACAGTAATGTGGGGGTCGCGAGGCCCTTATTCAACAACCGGTCGCGACCGACGCGCAGCATGGATTCATTGATGTCGGTGAGCCAGACTTCGCCGCTCGGGCCCGCCTGCTTTGCAAATGCCTTGGACAGATCGCCGGTACCCCCGGCAATATCGAGCACCTTGAAACCCGGCCGTACACCGGCCTGGGCAATCGTGAATGCCTTCCAGATGCGATGCAGTCCGCCTGACATCAGGTCATTCATCACGTCGTATTTGGCAGCGACGGAATGAAAGACTTCGGCGACTTTGTGCACCTTCTCGTCTTCGGAAACGGTCTTATAACCGAAATGCGTGGTATTGGTCATGGCGTCAGGCAAGTTGGTCCAGCGCGCATTATACAAGTGCCTACAGGTGCAGACAGGCGACGCTGCCAAGCGTTCCGCACCGGAAGTTCGCCGCGCCGAAGCAGGCAGCTTTGGGAATCAATGATGATGGCCGCAGGCATGGCCGCCCGCGCTGGCCGCGATCATGGGGGCGTCGCGACCGCTTTCACGGGTAAAGCCTGCTGCTTCCAGGCGCTGCAGGTAGTCTTCCCACAGTTGCGACTGGTTGGCGCCCAGCCAGTACAGGTAATCCCAGGAAAAGATGCCCGAGTTATGGCCGTCGGAAAATTGCGGTTGCACCGCATAGTTGCCGACCGGCTCCATTGCCGTGATGGTGACGTCGCGCTTCCCGGTTTGCAGCACTTCCTGTCCGGCGCCATGACCGCGCACTTCGGCCGATGGCGAATACACCCGCATGAATTCGAAAGGCAGCGAAAACTCTTCACCGGAATCGAAGGCGATTTCCAGCACCCGCGACTGGTTGCGTACCGTCAGAGAGGTCGGGGAAGGCGCTTGTTTCAGATCGGCCATGTTGGGTCCTGGGCGTGAAGGAAAGTGGTTACGGCGGATGCCGGGCTTTACTGCTTTACAGTTCTACACAGATCTACAGCAGGGATTCTTCAAAGCGATCCAGCAGTGCTTCCCGCAGACGCGGCACCAGGGCTTTGCGTTTGGCAAGATCGGCTGACACCGGCGTGCGCTTGACCTCGCCCCAGATCGGGTTGGGGAAATGCGCATCATCCTCGTAGCGCGGGATGATGTGCCAGTGCAGATGCGGGACCACGTTGCCGAGGCTGGCGACGTTGATCTTGTGCGGCTGCATGGTTTCGCGCACCGCCTCTTCGACCTGCCATACGGCCGCGATCAGGATCGCGCGTTCGGCGGTCGACAGGTCGGTCATTTCGACGACATGCTTATTCCAGATCACCCGGCAAAAGCCGGGATAGCGCTCGTCATCGACCAGTACGATACGGTAGTTGTCATCCCGGTAGATGACTTCGCCGCCGGGATGCATGCACAGTTCACACGCTTCTTTGACCATCGCTTCCCTTCTTGCAAACTTATACGAGCACGCGCTCGATGCCGCCGCTGTTGGCGCGGGCGACATAGTCCGGCAACCAGTTCTCGCCGAGCAGGTGCTTCGCCATTTCAACCACAATATAGTCCGCGGTCGTGCCGGAATCTTCATTGTAGCGGTTCAGGCCCTGCAGGCAGGACGGGCACGAAGTCAGGATCTTGACATCACCGTTGAAGCCGTCCTCGCGCAGCTTGTCGGCACCCTTGCGCATTTCCACTTCCTTGCGGAAGCGAACCTGCGTCGAGATGTCCGGACGGCTGACCGCGAAAGTACCCGACTCGCCGCAGCAGCGATCGTTTTTTTCGACCTTGGCGCCGTCGCCGGTAGTGATCAGCGCATTCACCGTTTTCAGCGGATCCTGCTGTTTCATCGGCGTATGGCAGGGGTCGTGGTACATGTAGCGGGTACCGGACACGCCTTCGAGCTTCACATTCTTTTCGAGCAGGTATTCATGGATGTCGATGATCCGGCAGCCAGGGAATATTTTCTCGAATTCATAACTCTGCAGCTGATCGTAGCAGGTGCCGCACGAGACTACGACTGTCTTGATATCGAGGTAGTTCAGCGTGTTGGCGACCCGATGGAACAGCACACGATTATCGGTAATCATCTTTTCCGCCTTGTCGTACTGACCGGAGCCGCGCTGCGGATAACCGCAACACAGATAGCCCGGCGGCAGCACGGTTTGCACGCCGACATGCCAGAGCATGGCCTGGGTGGCGAGTCCGACCTGCGAGAACAGGCGCTCCGAACCGCATCCCGGGAAATAGAACACCGCTTCCGTATCGGCGGTAGTCTTCATCGGATCGCGAATGATCGGCACGACCTTGTCGTCTTCAATATCCAGCAAGGCGCGTGCGGTCTTCTTCGGCAGATTGCCTGGCATCTTCTTGTTGACGAAGTGAATGACCTGTTCCTTGATCGGCGGCTTGCCATGGGTGGCGGGCGGCGCCTTGGTCTGCTTCTTTGCAAACTTTTTCAAAACGTCATTCGCCATCCGCTGCGCCTTGTAGCCGATGCCGGTCATCGCCGCGCGGGTGGCGTTGATGGTAGCCGGATCGGTGGCATTGAGGAAGAACATGGCGGCCGCCGTACCGGGGTTGAAGGACTTCTTGTCCATCTTGCGCAGCAGATTGCGCATGTTCATCGACACATCGCCGAAATCGATGTCGACCGGGCATGGCGTCGCGCACTTGTGGCAGACGGTGCAATGATCGGCAACGTCTTCGAATTCTTCCCAGTGCTTGATGGACACGCCGCGACGGGTCTGTTCTTCATACAGGAAAGCTTCGACCAGTAACGACGTCGCGAGAATCTTGTTACGCGGCGAATACAGCAGGTTGGCACGCGGCACATGGGTCGCGCACACCGGTTTGCACTTGCCGCAGCGCAGGCAATCCTTGACGCTGTTGGCGATCGCGCCGATGTCGCTCTGCTGCATGATCAGCGACTCGTGGCCCATCAGGCCAAACGATGGCGTATAAGCGTTGCGCAAGTCCGCATGCATGCCGGGAAGGTTGAGCAGCTTGCCCTTGTTGAAGCGGCCTTCCGGGTCGACGCGCAATTTGTAGTCGCGAAAATCCTGGATCTCGTCTTCGGTCAGGAATTCCAGCTTGGTGATGCCGATGCCGTGCTCGCCCGAGATCACGCCATTGAGCGAACGTGCGAGCACCATGATGCGTTCGACCGCGGCATGTGCATCCTGCAGCATTTCATAGTGATCGGAATTGACCGGGATGTTGGTGTGCACGTTACCGTCGCCCGCATGCATGTGCAGCGCGACGAATACACGGCCGCGCAGTACCCGCTTGTGGATTGCGCTGCACTCGTCGAGGATCAGCTTGAACGCGCCGCCATTGAAGATCTGGCGCAACGGGGCACGCACTTCGCCCTTCCAGGACACGCGGATGGTGCGATCCTGCACCACATGGAACACGATGGCATCCGGCTGGCGCTGCAGGCGTTCATCGATCCATGTCATGGACACGCCGAGTGCGGCCAGTTCGTCGTGCGCGTGCTTGAGCGGCTTGTCGAGATTGGAGAGCAGATAAGACCAGCGCGCCTCGGTCAGGTCGATCAACTCACGCGCCTGTGCAACGCGATCGCCGAGCAGTTCGGACGGCGGGATATCGTTGGCTTCCGCATCTTCGCTCTTTCCGAGCGGCAGATGATTCGAGGCGAAGAACTGGCGCAGTTCGGCCATCAATTGCAGTTTGTTGCGGATCGACAGTTCGATATTGATACGCTCGATGCCGTCGGTGTATTCGCCCATGCGATTGAGCGGAATGACGACGTCTTCGTTGATCTTGAAAGCGTTGGTATGTTTGGCGATCGCCGCGGTGCGGGCGCGATCGAGCCAGAATTTCTTGCGTGTTTCCGGGCTGACCGCGACGAAGCCTTCACCGACGCGGGTGTTGGCGATACGTACCACTTCCGACGCGGCGCGGGCAACCGCCTCCTCGTCGTCACCGACGATGTCGCCAAACAGCGCCATCTTCGGCAAAACGCCGCGCTTGGATTTGGTCGCATAACCGACCGCGCGCAGATAGCGCTCGTCGAGGTGCTCCAGGCCGGCGAGGATGGCGCCGCCCTTCTTCGTCTCGGCGTCGAGGAAATCCTTGATTTCGACAATCGATGGAATCGCGTCGCGCGCCTGGCCGAAGAATTCGAGACAGACGGTGCGCGTATGCTTCGGCATCTTGTGCAGGATCCAGCGCGCCGACGTGATGAGGCCGTCGCAGCCTTCCTTTTGCACACCCGGCAGCCCAGCGAGGAACTTGTCGGTGACGTCCTTGCCCAGCCCCTCTTTGCGGAAGCGGCGGCCTTCGATTTCAAGGATCTCGGTCTTGAACGGCGCGTTGTTCTTGCCCTTCTCGCCCGGATGCGTCCATTCGAGCTTGAAGCGAGCCACCGGCGCGTCATGGATCTTGCCAAGGTTGTGCTCGAGGCGCGTGACTTCCAGCCAGTCGCCATTCGGGTCGACCATTCTCCAGCTTGCCAGGTTGTCGAGCGCCGTGCCCCACAGCACCGCTTTCTTGCCGCCGGCATTCATGGCGACGTTGCCGCCGATGCAGGACGCTTCCGCCGACGTGGGGTCGACCGCGAATACAAAGCCGGCTTTTTCGGCGGCATCGGAAACCCGCTTGGTGACCACGCCCGCGCCCGAATAGATCGTGGCGTAAGGCTTGTCGACGCCGGGCAGCATGGTCATTTCGACGGCGCCCAACTGTTCCAGCTTCTCGGTGTTGATGACGGCCGACATCGGGGTCAGCGGAATCGCGCCGCCGGTATAACCGGTGCCGCCTCCGCGCGGAATAATGGTCAGGCCAAGTTCGATGCAAGCCTTCACCAGGCCGGCCATTTCATCTTCGGTATCGGGAGTCAGCACCACGAACGGGTACTCAACACGCCAGTCGGTCGCATCGGTGACGTGGGAGACGCGCGACAGGCCGTCGAACTTGATGTTGTCCTTTGCCGTGTAACGACCGAGCACCCTGGTAGCGCGTTTGCGCAGATCGTACATCTTGCGGAATTCATCGCCGAAGTCGGCCACTGCCTGGCGGGCGGCTTTCACCAGCACTTCGACATTGGCGCTGCGGAGACGGGCATGCGTGTCGCCGACATCCGCGAGATCAGTCGTCAGGCGGCGCTTTTCGACTTCGGTGAGACGATGGTTGAGGGCATCGATCAGGTCCTGACGACGCTTGGGATTGTCGAGCAAATCGTCCTGCAGGTAGGGATTGCGCCTGACCACCCAGATATCGCCGAGCACTTCGTACAGCATGCGCGCGGAACGTCCCGTCTGCCGCTCGCCGCGCAGCGCATCGAGGATGCTCCACGATTCTTCGCCAAGCAGGCGAATCACGATTTCACGGTCGGAAAAGGAAGTGTAGTTATAGGGAATTTCACGCAGGCGGCTGGGAACGGCCGCGCTTGGCGCGTCGGAAAGCAATGCTTGGATTTGTGCTGGGGCGTTCATCAGGAAGTATCGGACTGACCCTTAAAGGAGCATTTTAGCTTATTGCAATGCAGCGGACGCCAACACCCCTACTTTCCATGCGCCTAAACGCCTGAAATAAAGACAAAATTTGGTGCAAGCCCAGAAAAAGATGCCTCTATTGCAACGAAAGTCAGAACAGATTGACAAGCCCGCGCCAAAATCCGTCAGGTATGTACAACAACGCCGAGGTCATGGTGAGATAGCGGAGAAATTTCCCGATCGCCATATACAAGACGGATTGCCAGAATGGCATGCGCAGCCATCCGGCCAGCGCGCAGAGCGGATCGCCCACGGCTGGTAGCCAAGCCAGCAGCAGGGTCTTGGGACCGAAGCGCTGCAGCCAGCGAAACCAGTGCCCCTCCCCTTTGCGCGAGAAGGTCTGCTTGGCGCCGTATCCCATTGCATAATCGATCATGCCGCCGATGGTGTTTCCAACGGTGGCAACCAGGATCGCCGGCCAGAACAGCGCGCCATTCGCCTTGACCACGGCGAAAACGGCCGGCTCGGACCCGAGTGGCAACAGGGTCGCGGACAAGACGCTGATCAGGAATACGGAAGACAATCCGACATCGGGTATGGCGAGGACACTAAGAAGCCAGCGGACAGAGGATTCGATCATTGATGGGCAGGTGCGGCTGCGTCAAGCACGCGCAGCCCATATCGAGTATGCGGGCGCGCCCGAACTCGCGCATTGAGGATTATTGAAAGGCGTCCATTATAATGGCGGGCTTGCATGCCGCATTGGAAAGGCGTGCCGCTGACCCAAGCCTATGACTACCGACTATCTACAGAAAATCCTGACTGCTCGCGTCTATGACGTCGCCGTTGAATCGCCGCTTGAATTTGCGCCCACCCTGTCGGAGCGCATGGGTAATAGCATTTACTTCAAGCGTGAAGACATTCAGAGCGTGTTCAGCTTCAAGCTGCGCGGAGCCTATAACAAGATGGCGCACCTGACGCCGGCACAGCTCAAGCGCGGCGTGATTTGCGCATCCGCCGGCAATCACGCGCAAGGTGTCGCGCTGTCGGCGGCCAAGTTAGGCTGCCGCGCGATGATCGTGATGCCGACGACCACACCGCCGGTGAAGATTGAAGCAGTCCGGGCGCGCGGCGGTGAAGTCGTGTTGCACGGCGACTCCTATACCGACGCGTATAACCATGCGCTGACGCTGGAAAAGAAGCAGAAGCTGACCTTCGTCCATCCGTTCGACGATCCCTATGTGATTGCCGGCCAGGGAACCATCGCGATGGAAATCCTGCGCCAGCATCCCGGTCCGATCGACGCCGTTTTTGTTGCCATCGGTGGTGGCGGATTGATTTCCGGGGTGGCTTCTTACATCAAGGCGGTCCGCCCGGAGATCAGGATCATCGGCGTGCAGACGGTCGATTCCGATGCGATGGCGCGGAGCGTCAAGGCCGGCCGCCGCGTATCGCTGCCGGACGTCGGTTTGTTCTCGGACGGCACGGCGGTCAAGTTGGTTGGCGAAGAAACCTTCCGCATTACGAAGAAGCTGGTGGACGAGTTCGTCATCGTCGATACCGATGCGGTTTGCGCAGCGATCAAGGATGTTTTCCAGGATACACGCAGCATTCTGGAACCTGCCGGCGCACTTGCCGTGGCCGGCGCCAAGGAATACATCGAACGATCGAAAGGCACGAAGAAACCGGTCACTGGCCAGACTTTTGTGACCATCGCCTGCGGTGCCAACATGAACTTCGACCGCCTGCGCTTCGTCGCCGAACGCGCCGAAGTGGGCGAAGCGCGTGAAGCCGTCTTCGCCGTCACCATTCCGGAGGAGCGCGGCAGCTTCAAGCGCTTCTGCTCGCTGGTCGGACCGCGCAATGTTACCGAATTCATCTATCGCATCAGCGATGCGAAGGAAGCGCACGTCTTTGTCGGCATGTCGATTTCCAGCCGCGACGAACCGGGCCAGATCACCAAGAATTTCGAGAAGCATGGTTTCCGTACGCTCGACCTGACGCACGACGAACTCGCCAAGCTGCATGTGCGCCACCTCGTCGGCGGCAAGAGCCCGCTGGCACACGACGAATTGCTGTATCGCTTCGAATTCCCCGAGCGTCCGGGTGCACTGATGCGCTTCCTCGACAGCATGGCACCCAACTGGAACATCAGCCTGTTCCATTATCGCAATCAGGGCGGCGATGTCGGCCGCATCCTGGTCGGACTGCAGGTGCCGAAGAAGGAAATGAAGATCTTCCGCCAGTTCCTGACGACGCTCGGTTATCGTCATTGGGATGAAAGCGAGAATCCGGCGTACAAGCTGTTCCTGTAACACTTTCTTGTTTGCCGCACGCTACGGGGATCAGATAGATGCTGCCCTGCCCCGCTTGAAGTTTTTATAGCAGTTACTACCGCTGCAACAGCCGGTTCGAACCGGCTGTTGCACCTATGGTCGAAATGCCATTGTGTTCCCGCTGCGCGTCCCTATCTCTGCAGCTCTGGCCGCCTCCGCAACGCAACGCGCAGCGCCCTGCCCATCCTGCCCATCACATTGCCACAAGCTTACGATGAATACACCCAACCTGCCTGAGGCTTCTCCGCTCGGAAAGCCGACCGCTTACCAAACCGCATACGCGCCCTCGCTGCTGTTTCCAATTGCTCGCCAGCAAAAACGGGAGGAAATCGGCATCGCGGGCAGCCTGCCCTTCTTCGGCATCGACATCTGGAACGCCTACGAACTTTCATGGCTTAATCTGAGGGGCAAACCGCAGGTGGCGATCGCCACTTTCATGGTGCCGGCCGATTCGCCCAATATCATTGAATCAAAGTCGCTCAAGCTGTACCTGAACTCGTTCAACCAAACCAGGGTCGCCAGCCCGGAAGCGCTCACGGAGATGCTGCGCGTCGACCTGTCGGATGGATTCGGCGCATCAGTACAGGTAAAGCTGACGCTGCCGGAAGGCTTTGACAAGCTGGGGATGGGCGAACTCGAAGGTTTGCTGCTGGATCGACTGGATATCGAGGTCGACCGCTATACACCCGATGCAACGGGGCTCAAAGCCAACACCGACGAAGCGATCGTTGAAGAAACGCTGGTATCGCACCTGCTCAAGTCCAATTGCCTCGTGACCGGGCAGCCGGACTGGGGCAGCGTACAGATTCGCTACGTCGGTCCGCAGATTGACCAGGAAGCATTGTTGAGATATTTGATTGGTTTCCGCGAGCATAATGAATTCCATGAGCAATGCGTCGAGCGTATCTTTATGGATATCATGCGCCAATGCCGACCACAGAAACTCGCCGTCTATGCACGGTACACACGGCGCGGAGGGCTTGACATCAATCCATGGCGCAGCAATTTCACGACAGGACAACGTCCTCCAAATGTACGTAACGCACGTCAGTAAAAGGGGCATGAAGCATCGCATGACAATCTTTGATGCACGGAAGAAACTTATGTTGCGTTTTGCCGTCAATACCTCGGGACAGGTGGACTGCTCAAGGTACAGAAGCTGATAATTATTGAAACCGACACATCTTTACTCTGCTACCTGTCAATAAGCTTTCCATTCTCCATCCTATGCTTTGGATTACGCATCCCCGAAACAAGCCTATAATGCGTCTCGAAAGCCTTATTTGTGCATCGCACCATACGATTGCGTAACATGACCAACCTTGCAAAGATTCTGTCGGCGAATAACGTAGTTCTTGATCTGGAAGTTTCCAGCAAGAAGCGTGCTTTCGAACAGGCCGGATTGATTTTTGAGAATAACTGCGGCATTGCCCGCTCTGTTGTTTCGGATAATCTGTTCGCCCGGGAGCGTCTCGGCTCCACCGGCCTGGGACACGGCGTTGCCGTTCCGCATGGCCGCATCAAGGGTTTGAAGGCGCCGCTGGCGGCATTTGTCCGCCTCAAAGAAGCAATTCCTTTTGAATCTCCTGACGGTCAGCCGGTGAAGCTGCTGGTTTTCCTGCTGATTCCTGACCACGTCACGCAGCAGCATCTTGAAATCCTGTCCGAAATTGCCGAGATGTTTTCCGACGAAACCTTCCGGCAGTTGCTTGCCACCGACCCGGACGCCGCTTCGGTCCATGCCCGCATCCTTGCCTGGCAACCCAGCGTGCATGCCTGAATTTCGATTGCGATGCCGGCATCTACTCACCTGACCATTCAGCAACTGTTCGACGACACCCGGGAAGCATTGCAGCTCGGGTGGTTTGCCGGGTTTCCGGGCGGCGAACGGCGCATTAGCGGCGACGCTACTTCTGCCGCTGACCAAGTTGGCCACCTGAACCTGATTCATCCGGGCCGACTCCAGGTCTTCGGTCACCAGGAAATTCAGTATTACAACAAACTTTCCCCGGCATCGCGTAAATATCAGACCGAAGAGTTGGTTGTCGGCGAACCGCCCGCTTTCATCATTGCGCAAGGCCTGGAAACACCGCCATATATCCTCGCCATCTGCGACGAAAAGAACATTCCGCTGTTTTCGACCCCCTTGCCGGCAGCCCAGGTCATCGACTACTTGCGGGTCTACCTGTCCAAGGAACTGGCACAGCGCATCACCATGCATGGCGTGTTCATGGACGTCCTGGGCGTCGGTGTATTGATTACCGGTGAATCCGGCCTCGGCAAAAGCGAACTTGGGCTGGAACTGATTTCCCGCAATCATGGCCTGGTCGCCGATGACGCAGTCGAGTTTGCGCGAATCGCGCCCAATATGATCGAAGGCCGCTGCCCGCCCCTGTTGCAGAACCTGCTGGAAGTCCGGGGGCTCGGATTGCTGGACATCAAGACCATCTTTGGCGAAACCGCGGTACGCCGCAAGATGCGGCTCAAGCTGATCGTTCATCTGGTCCGGCGCAGCACGCTGGAGGAGAATTACGAACGCCTGCCGCTGCACTCACAGAGCGAAGAAGTGCTGGGACTGCCGATTCGCAAGGTCATCATCCCGGTCGAAGCCGGCCGCAACCTCGCGGTACTGCTTGAAGCCGCGGTCCGCAACACCATCCTGCAACTCCGCGGAATCGATACGCTCAAGGAGTTCATGGAGCGCCAGCAAAGAGCGATGGGCAACGATTGAGTTAAGAGCGCCTGTTGACATGACCATGGCAAGGCGCACCAACGAAGCAGACAGGCGTCTCAACATACAAGTCGACTGCGGCAGCCAGATGCTTGCGGTATGATTCATGTCTATGCGTATCATCCTCATCACTGGCATTTCCGGTTCGGGAAAATCGGTCGGTCTCAATGCACTTGAAGACGCCGGCTATTTCTGCGTCGACAACCTGCCACCCAAGCTGTTGCGGCACCTGGTCGCGACCCGGCTGGAAGAAGGCGGCGATACCCTGGCCGTGGCAATGGATGCACGCAGCGCCGATTCCCTCGCCGGCCTGCCTGACGACATCAGCGTGCTCAAAAAGGAAGGCCACGACGTCAAGGTCCTGTTCCTGACAGCGAAGACCGAATCCCTGATTACCCGTTTCTCCGAAACCCGCCGCAGCCATCCCTTGTCGCACCGCGTGCGGCCAGAAGCCGGTACTGACCGGCCCACTCTGACCGAATGCATCCTGCGCGAGCGCGAAATGATGTCCGCCATCGAGGGACTTGGGCATGTGATCGATACGTCAGGCCTGTCGGCCAACAAACTGCGCGCCTGGATCAAGGATCTGGTCGAAACCGAGCGCACGCCGCTGACGCTGCTATTTGAATCCTTCGCCTTTAAATTCGGCGTACCGCTGGATGCAGACCTGGTTTTCGATGTCCGGGTCCTGCCGAATCCGTTTTACGACATTACTCTGCGTCCTTACACCGGCCGCGACGAACCCGTGATCGCTTTTCTTGATGCGCAGGCCCATGTTGCTGAATTGTTTACGGATATCCGTAACTTCGTCGAGAAGTGGCTGCCGGCTTTCAAGAATGACAACCGCAGTTACCTCACCGTGGCGATCGGCTGCACCGGCGGACAGCATCGTTCCGTCTACATGGTCGAACAACTGGCCAGACATTTCCGCGCGAACGAACACGTCCTGCTGCGGCATCGCGAGCTGAACTAAACCGATCCCACCTGTCCTTATCATGCCGCATACCGATTCCTGGCTTCCGCTGTTCCCGCTGAAGACAGTCCTCTTCCCCGGCGGCGTGCTGCCGCTCAAGGTCTTCGAAACCCGTTACATGGACATGGTGCGCGACTGCATGAAACGCAACGCGCCGTTCGGGGTAGTTCTCATCAAGTCCGGTCAGGAAGTTGGCACAGCCGCCGAACCGGAAGACGTCGGCTGCCTAGCGAGCATCGTTGACTGGGATATGCAGAACCTCGGCGTAATGATGCTGCGTACCGAAGGCGGCGAACGTTTTCGCATTCTGGAAACCCGTGTGCTTCCGGATCAGCGGCTCGAGGCACGTATCGACATGCTGGCAGCCGACCCGCCGGCTCCGGTGAGCGATATGCATGTGGACTGCGCCAGGGCCCTGAAAATTGTCATCGACGACATCGACACCAAGGGGCGGATGGAAGAAGGCGCTGACTTTATCAGCCCCTTCACTAAACCGGCAAGGCTGGATAGCGCAAGCTGGGTTGCCAACCGCTGGTGCGAGATTCTGCCGATCCCGCTCAAGGCGCGGCAAAAACTGCTCGAACTCAGCGATGCGCAGACACGCTTGTCAATTGTTCATCAATATCTGCAGCAGCATAAAATTATCTGAACCAGGCATAGCGTCCAGTCCTGGGACAGTCGGGGTGAACGCATGTTAGCTGTCGCATCGTCCAATGATGTGCCATTTGCGAGAAGGCCGTTGACGCTGCGGTCCACGGCCTTCCTTTTCTCTCGCCGGTTTGTTACTGCGCAAAATCGTGAACTTGCATTCATAGGATAAATGCAGGGTCAGCTCATCTTTACACAATTCCCTTTTTCGCAATCGCCTTGCAGGCACCACTTGGCACCATCTTGAGCGCTAACCCTATGTTATTGGATGACGCACGCCACACCATGCGGACAGAGTCCATCAACCGCCGAAAGAATATGCAGCCCGTGCGTATTCCGCAGATCTCGCCCATCAGCCTGATCTCGCTGCTCTACGCGCTGAGCCTGTACGTGTTCTATCGCCAGGGTTTTATCAGCGGCCGCACCTTCATCAGTGTGGCCGCGATTGTGCTGTGCTTTGTGGTGTTGTTCTATAGTGTGTTCCGCCTCGGGATCAACCAGCGCTTCCACGAACCCAGCCTGATGCTGCCGCAACTGGTGACCTCGCTATTCATCATGCTGGTGGTCGCATACCTTGAACGCGCCACGCAGATTGCCCTGGTACCGTTCATCCTGATCGCGTTTTCATTCGGGATCTTCCGGTTGTCCACGGCGTCGCTGATCGCCCTGTCCTTTGGCTGCCTCAGCTTTTATCTTGCCATCATCGTACTGCGCGGCCAGACTGAAGGCTTCCTGCATGCCTTCAGCGCCGATCTGGTGCAGTGGTGTGTGCTGGCGCTCACTCTGCCCGGCATGATCCTGGTCGGCAAGCAGATCCAGAACCTGCGACAGTTGTTGCGCGCCACGCGTTATCAACTTGAACACTATGAAGAGAAATCGGCGCGCGATGAATTGACCGGACTTTACAACCGCCGCCAGTTGCAGACCGAACTTGAGCAGGCCAAGCTACAAGCTGATACGTCCGACATCCCGTTCACTATTTGCCTGATTGATATCGACCGTTTCAAGGAAATCAATGACAACAACGGTCACCTGGTGGGCGACACCATTCTCAAGGAATTTGCCAAAACGGCATGCGACAGCATCCGGGATACCGATGTGCTTGGCCGTTACGGTGGCGATGAGTTTCTGCAGATCTTGCCCGATACCGACCTCAAGGGTGCGGTGATGCATGCGGAAAGGCTACGTGTGTATGCGCACTTTCTCGACTTCCAGAAGATCCTCGCGCAAAAGCATATTTCGCTATCGATTGGGGTAGCGCAGTATCGCAATGGGGAAAAGATTACCGACCTGATCGCGCGCGCCGATTCAGCCCTGTACCAGGCGAAGCAGCTCGGCCGCAACCGTGTGGAATGGATCGGCCTGGAATGATCTGAGCGCGCAGAAAGGCGTTACCCGTCATTGTCCAGCGTGGGAATGACCAATACCCCAATGTCCGGACGTGCGAAAGCTTACAGCGAAAGCAGATCGGGCTCGCGGAAAACGGCGAGCAGCAATTTCTTCACGGGCGCCGGAAGCGGCGCATCCGCCAGTCCTGTGACCGGATACCAGACCCAGTTTTCCTGTCCCGCAAAATCACTCCGTTTTGCCAGATGCACCTGATATGGTGATACGTGCAGCTTGAAATGCGTGAATACGTGAGTGAATGGTTGCAAGCGCTCAAAGTCGTCGACCACACCGTAGCGTGTCGCGGCGATGCGCAATGTGGCTTCGATTTCTTCGCGTGTATTATCAGCAGGTTCCAGTACATCGATTTCAGGCAGCGACAGCAGGCCGCCCCAGATTCCGCTGTCGGGCCGCTGTTCGAGCAGGACATGGCTTTGGTCGGCAATCACCAGCATCGTTGCGCTTTTTTCAGGGATCGCCTTTTTCGGTTTGCGCTCCGGTAGCAGATGAGTACGACCGGTAGCGCGTGCCACGCAACGGTCTGCCAGCGGACAACGTTCGCAGGCAGGTCGGCTCCGGGTGCACAGCGTTGCGCCCAGGTCCATCAGGCCTTGCGTATAGGCTTCCATATCGGCGTCCGGCAGCAGCGCGACAGCACGCTTCCACAACTGGTCTTCGACTGGTTTGGAACCGGGAAAACCTTCAACGCCGAACACGCGGCAAAACACGCGCTTGACGTTGCCATCCAGGATAGCGGCGCGCGTTCCGTAGGAGAATGCACTGATCGCTGCGGCAGTCGAGCGGCCGATCCCGGGTAACTCCGCCAGCAAGCCGGGATCGCTCGGAAAAACACCATCGTATTGTTCGACCACGCGTTGCGCACAGCGATGCAGGTTGCGCGCACGGGTGTAGTAACCGAGACCGCTCCAGTGTGCCATCACGTCTTCGGACGGCGCTTCGGCCAGGGCACGAACATCGGGGAAACGTTCAAGAAAGCGCTGGTAGTAAGGAATGACCGCGGCTACCTGGGTTTGCTGCAGCATGATTTCGGAAAGCCAGATACGGTAGGCGTCCCGGGTATTCTGCCATGGCAGCGCATGGCGCCCGTGCTGTTTCTGCCAGCCGATCACGGCTTCGGAAAAGCCGGGATCGGCGAAATCCTGCGACACACCGCCGGCATGGGCGGTGCGCGCCTCGACAACTTGTTTCATCGTGATTGGCTCAGGCTGCGGCTTTCAGTGCAGCCAGTTCTGCTTCGATGGCACGTTTGAGTTCCGTCTCCAGTTGTAGCAGGGCCTTCTTTTGCTGTCCCAGGTCGTCCTGCATTTTTTCCAGCGCTTCAAGCTTTTCCTCAAGGCTATCGGTGGCCAGGTGAATGCGCTCGATCGATTGCTTGCGCTTTTTCAGCTGGGACTTGTGTTCCCAGATCTGCGCTTCGAGCGGTGCCATCACCACTTTCAGCCAGGCCTCGACGTCGCGATTGGCTTGCAGGAAGCTTTGCTTGACGCGGGAAGCGATCGAGTCGAAGAATTTGGTCATCAACACCACCTGAGGCGTGGTCATGATGGCCGCCGTACCAAACTGTTTGTGGTACACGCCTTCAATCAGCTCGATTTCCTTGCGGTATTTATCAAGCGAAAACGGCATGGGCGATGACAGCGCAAGTCCATGTTCGGTCGAAAATTTGCGGTACATGACTGTCATCATTTCCGTTATTTCTTCGGTCTTGCGTCCCGACGTCCCAATGTTTTTCTGGATCTGCGCAAAGAAGTCCCTGACCGCTGCCCGCAAGCCGACGGAAAATTTACTTTTCTCCATGGCGTCGCGTGTCCTGGCGATGTCTTCCTTGAGGATATCCATGCCAAGGCTGGTAAAGACTTCGGTCGACAGACGCGTAAACACGGCGCGCGTCCCCTGCAGCTTGAGCAGGCTGCCGTCGAATTCCTTCTTTTCGAGGTCGACACGCTTCATCATGTGTTCAATGATGTTCTGGTTCTTGCCGCGCAGGCTCTTCAGTTCCATCAGCTGTTCGACCACATTACGCGAACGCGCATCCAGCAAAGCCTGTTTGGCCGATGTCAGTTCACCGACATCACTCATCAGCTGACCACGGACGATTTGCTGCTTGCTTGGAATCAACTCTTCGGACAGCGCTGTTTCCAATTGGGGCAACCGGCTTTTAGCCAACAATTCCTGGTCACGGTTGACCTTGCCCACCAAGCCCTTTTGCGCGGAAATGGGAAATACCTGGTCGGCATCCAGGTTCAGCGTCTGGGCAACGGTCGTCACCTGCTTCCGGATCTGCTGCTCGACCTCATCGACACTACGGAGTTCGTCCCACATGCTATCGATCTTGTTGAGCACCACCATGCGCGCCGGGCCCGCGCCGATGTGGTCGCGCCAGACGTCGATATCGCTCTTGGTGACGCCGGTATCGGCAGCGAGGATGAACAGCACCGCATGCGCGTTCGGGATCAGGTTGAGTGTCAATTCCGGCTCGGTGCCGATCGCATTGAGGCCGGGCGTATCAATAATTACCAGACCCTGCTTGAGCAAAGGGTGCGGAAAGTTGACGATCGCATGGCGCCATTGCGAAATCTCCACCAGCCCGCCCTGGTCGACTGACATGGAAGCGTCGGGATCATCTTCCTGATACAGGCCGTAAAGCTTGGCGTCTTCCACACTGACACGCTTGGTCAGGCTGACTTGCTTGAATGCTTCCAGCATGCCTTCGCCTGAAGAAATATCCAGCGGCAATACAGTCCAGACATGGTTTTGCTCTTTGAAGTCGCTGGTCGATGCCGATTCAGCCCGGGTTTCGATAGGCAGCAGACGGATCGACGGCGGGAAAGTTTCGTCGTACAGCAATTCGGTCGGACACATCGTTGTGCGACCGGCAGAGGATGGCAGGATGCGCTGACCGTAGTCGGCGAAAAAGATCGCATTGATCAGTTCTGATTTGCCGCGCGAGAATTCGGCAACAAAGGCAATTGACAGTTTGTCATCAGTGAGCCTTGCACGCAGGCGCGCAAAACGCTGGTCGCTGGCCGAATCAGCCAGATCCGCCGCGTCGACGCAGGTGCGATAGCGTTCCAGCGCTGCCAGCACACCATTGCGCCAACTGCTGTATTCCTGGAACTTCTGTACGAGATTGCTCACGGTTTCCCCAATTCATCTGAGTTGTATTCACGAATCTAGCACCCGGGCTTACTTTTGACAATTTGGACAATAAAAGGTCGACCGCTGACCTTGCTTCAATTGCCGGACTTCATTGCCGCAAACCCGGCATGGATCGCCGGCCCGGTCATACACAAAGTAGCTCTGCTGGAAGTACCCAGGCTGGCCATCGGCTGCCATGAAATCGCGCAGCGTACTGCCACCTTTCTCTATGGCGGCGGCCAAGGTTTCACGAATCGCCTTGGCCAGTTTTTCGTAGCGCGCCAGGCTGATCCGATGTGCTGCGACCTTGGGATTGATGCCAGCTTTGAACAGGCTTTCCGATGCATAGATATTTCCTACGCCCACAACAATGTCTCCCGCAAGCAACACTTGCTTGATGGGTGCACTGCGCTTGCGCGTCTGCTTATACAGCAGCAAGGCAGTAAATGTGTCTTCCAAGGGTTCAACGCCCAGGCTACGCAACAGCAGATGCTCATCCAGCACGCCTTCTTCGTTGCCATGCCAGAGTACCGCACCAAAGCGGCGTGGATCAGTCAGGCGCATGATCTGGTCGCCCACTCCCAAGTCAAAATGATCATGCTTTTGCGCCGGCGTCGACTGCGGCAGGATACGCAAATGTCCGGACATGCCAAGATGCACGATCAAGGTGCCATGCTCGAATCCGATCAGCAAGTATTTCCCGCGTCGGCCAGTGCGCAGTATCGTGCGACCGACCAGCAATTCGCTCAGGTTGGGCGGAAAAGGCCAACGCAGCCCGGTGTGGCGCAGGACAACCGCAGTCACCACGCGGCCTTCAAGATGTGGCGCGACGCCGCGCCGGGTCACCTCTACTTCGGGTAATTCAGGCATTCTGGAAGCTAACTCTTTGTATAAAGACAAATTTGACGGGGAACAAGCATGCTATGAGTAGACTCAGTTGTTGGCGGTGTGCGCCGGTTTCAATACACGACGTGCAATACTGAGCCGGCACCCTGCCAATACTGCACTGCCCCACCGTTGGGCGTAGAATTAACTCTGCTTGAATTGCCGGGAATATCCCTTGAAAAACACTCTTCTTATTGTAACTCTGCCGCTCGTCTTGTCGGCATGCGCCTCCGTCGGCCAGCAATCGCAGACATCGCAGCAGCCCCAGACACCAACCCAGGCGGCCAACAACACGCCGTCCTCGGTCACTACGGCAGAAAGCGGGCCAATCCGGACGCAGCCCGTCGCGCAGCGTGCCGGAACGACATCTGGCGAACCCAAAGAAGAAGACAATCTGCCGAAAGCCGAACTGACCGAAGAATTGCTCTACAAGCTGCTGGCCTCCGAATTCGCCTTCCAGCGTGGTGACTGGCAAAGCGCCTATGTGACGGATATGGCCGCCGCGCAGCAGACACGCGACCCACGTCTCGCGAAACGCGCAGCGGAAATTGCACTCAGTGCAAAACAGGCTGATGAAGCGCTTAACGCAGTGCGCCTGTGGCGCAGCCTTGCACCCAATTCCGATGAAGCGGCGCAATACTACCTCAGCTTCGTCGTACTCAGCGATAACCTTGCCGAGGCCAAGCCCATCCTTGAACAGCGTCTGAAGGAAGCACGCCCGCAGACTCGGGGCCTGCTCGCTTTCCAGATGCAACGCCTGCTGTCCAGGGCCAAGGATAAAGCCGCCGCATTCACCCTGCTCGAAGAAGTGCTGGCACCCTATCTCGACATGACGGAATCGCATCTTGCGCTTGCCCAGGGTGCTTTTGCCGCAGGCGACAATGAGCGGGCGCGCCGCGAAGCACAGCTCGCATTGAAAGCCAAGCCCGACTCGGAAATCGCCGTGCTCGCGCTCGCCCAGGTCACACCCGACAAGGCCGAAGCCAACCGCATCATTTCCAGCTTCATTGCGAAGAATCCTAAAGCACGTGAAGTACGGCTTGCTTATGCGCGCAACCTGGTTGAAGAAAAGCAGTTTGCGGCGGCACGAGCCCAGTTTGAAGCGCTCCTGAAAGAGCAGCCTCAGGACCTGACCTCGCTCTACGCACTCGGCGTGCTCGAAGTGCAGGCCAATGACTTGCCTGCAGCGGAAAAGCACCTGACCAGCTATCTCAACGTACTGGCAGCCAATCCGGACGATGAACGAGATCCTTCGCAGGCGCAGCTGTTGCTAGCCCAGATCGCCGAGGACCGCAAGGATACCGATGGGGCCCTGAAATGGCTGTCGCAGATCGAACCGGGTGAAAATTACCTGACCGCGCAAGTCAAGCGCGCGCAAATAATCGCCAAGCGCGGCGATATCGCCGGCGCTCGCAAAGCTTTGCACGACACCATCGTCAACGGTGAACGCGAAGAGTCGCAAATGCTGCTCGCCGAAGCGCAATTGCTGCGTGATGCAAACCGACTACAGGAGTCCCTGGAAGTGCTCAAGGCCGGACTGAAAAAGTTCCCCGAGAATACCGACCTGCTCTACGACCACGCAATGGTCGCGGAAAAGAGTAACCAGTATGAGGTGATGGAAGCGTCGCTGCGCAAGATCATGCAGCTCGCGCCATCCAACCATCATGCCTACAATGCCCTTGGCTACTCTCTGGCCGAGCGCAACATCCGTCTTGATGAAGCGCTCACCCTGATTGACAAGGCGCTCAAACTGGCGCCGGACGATCCTTTCATCCTGGATAGCATGGGTTGGATCCAGTTCCGCCTCGGCAAACTGAAAGATGCGGAAGCGTCGCTGCGTCGCGCGTATGAACTGCGCCCTGACGTTGAAATTGCAGCCCATCTCGGCGAAGTATTGTGGGTAAAGGGCCAGAAGGCCGATGCGCAGAAACTATGGCGCGATGCCCAGACCAAGGATCCGCAGAACGACACTCTCAGGAGTACGCTGGCGCGGCTCAATGTGAACCTATGATGCAGCGGACTGTCGGGAACCGCATACTGATTGCGGCGCTGTCGGCACTCGCCGCCGGCTGCGCAAGCCTCAATCCCTTGTCATCAATGCCTGCACCGGAAACGATCCCGTCGGCATCGGCTCCATCGGCACGCAGCTTCAGCGACAACGTCGACCTGGCTGGCCGCCTATCGGTGCGCTATCAGGGCAACCAGAAAGAAGAGGCCTTGCATGGCAGCTTCACTTGGGCACAGACTGCGGCACAGACTACCGTCGCCATCCTCTCGCCATTGGGGCAAACGGTGGCTGTGATCGATGTGACACCAGAGGGCGCAATGCTGCGCCAGGCCAACCAGCCGGTGCGTTCCGCACCTGATGTCGATGCATTGACAGCCGAAACCCTCGGCTGGCCGCTACCGGTATCCGGGCTGCGTCAATGGCTGCAAGGCTTCGGCATTGATGCCTCCGGAAAGCGCTTTATCGCCAACCCGCAAGCCAGCGACTTCACCACGCGCGACGGCTGGCGCATACGTTATGCCAACTGGCAGGATGAGGCATCGCCGCAGACTCGTCCGCGACGCATTGACCTCGCGCGCAATACCGCACAAGCCGGCGACGTCTCCATCCGCATTGTGATCGATACATGGCAAGAACACTGAACGACTGCCTTGCGCCTGCCAAGCTGAATCTCTTTCTACACGTGACGGGACGTCGCGCGGACGGTTATCACCTTTTGCAGACCGCATTCCAGTTGCTGGACCATGGTGATCGGTTGCATTTCATGATGCGTGAAGATGCTGAAATCAAACGCACGACCGAGATTGCCGGCGTACCGGAAGCGTCGGACCTGATGGTGCGTGCCGCCCGCCTGCTGCAAACGGAAACCGGCACCCGCTTCGGCGTCGACATCGCCATCGACAAGCGCCTTCCGATGGGCGGCGGGCTGGGTGGAGGGTCATCCGATGCCGCAACTACCCTGATCGCCCTCAATCATCTGTGGAATACCGGCCTTACCCGGAAACAGCTGATGCATCTCGGATTGCAACTCGGCGCCGACGTGCCGTTTTTCATCTTTGGCAAGAACGCATTTGCCGAGGGAGTAGGCGAAACACTTACCCCACTCAACACCCCGCCGTATTGGTATGTTGTAATCGAACCCGGTGTCTCGGCACCAACAGCTGCGATATTTTCCGATCCGGAATTGACAAGGGATACAAAAGTCGTCAGAATAACGGACTTTCCTGAGGCGTCTACCGGCTTCGGAAAAAACGACCTGCAAGTCGTGGCAACAAGGCTTTTCCCCCCCATTGCTGAAGCCATTAAATGGCTGAGACAATACGGAGATGCCAGGATGACTGGTTCCGGTGCATGTGTGTTCTGCGCGTTTTCGCATGAACATGAGGCAGAGGAAGTTTTGCAAGCAGTACGCAAAACCGGCCTGCGGAATTGGAAAGCATGGAAAGCCAAAGCGATCGAGCGTCACCCGCTCTCGCACTTGCTAGGTTCGTAAGTCAAGAATTCGTTTGGTATTGCGGAAGAGTGCAATGTTGAACAACCGGTTGTGTAGGGGAGTCGCCAAGTTGGTCAAGGCACCGGATTTTGATTCCGGCATTCGAAGGTTCGAATCCTTCTTCCCCTGCCATTAAAATATAGAAGAAACTTACAAGCCGCCAACGCAAGACGATACGTCAAAGCCTTGGCGGCTTTTCAAATTTTTAACCCACTCAATTACCTAGGTGTCCCATGGCGCTCGAAAACCTGATGGTCTTTACCGGCAATGCCAATCCGGAGCTGGCCGCAGGAGTGGCCAAACAGCTTGGAATTCCTCTCGGCAAGGCGGTGGTATCAAAATTTTCCGACGGTGAAGTCATGGTGGAAATCAACGAAAACGTCCGCGGCAAGGATGTTTTCGTATTGCAGTCGACTTGTGCTCCAACCAATGACAGCCTGATGGAAATCATGCTGATGGTCGATGCACTGAAGCGTGCGTCTGCCGGTCGTATCACTGCCGCCATCCCCTATTTCGGTTATGCCCGTCAGGACCGTCGCCCGCGTTCCGCTCGTGTTGCCATTTCGGCCAAAGTTGTTGCCAACATGTTGCAGCAGGCAGGCGTCGAACGCGTCCTGATCATGGATTTGCATGCCGACCAGATTCAGGGCTTCTTTGATATTCCTGTCGACAACATCTATGCCTCGCCGATCCTGCTGTCGGATCTGGTAGAAAAGAATTACGACGATCTTCTGGTCGTATCGCCTGACGTGGGCGGCGTGGTTCGTGCCCGTGCGCTCGCCAAGCGCCTGAACTGCGACCTCGCGATCATCGACAAGCGCCGCCCCAAAGCCAATGTGTCCGAAGTAATGCACATCATTGGTGAAGTTGAAGGCCGTAACTGCGTGATCATGGACGACATGGTCGACACCGCAGGCACACTGACGAAGGCAGCTGAAGTGTTGAAAGAGCGTGGCGCCAAGAAAGTGGTCGCCTACTGTACGCACCCCGTGCTGTCCGGTCCAGCGATCGAGCGCATTGCGACGTCCCCGCTGGACGAACTGGTTGTCACCGACACCATTCCGCTGACCGCTGCCGCACGTGCTTGCCCGAAGATCCGTCAGCTCACATCGGCGGAACTGCTGGCTGAGACCTTCAAGCGCATTACCAAAGGTGACTCGGTCAGCTCTCTGTTCGCAGATTAAGATTTACGCTTTTCCCTGGCCCCGCCTTCCGGCGGGGCCAGGTTTTTTCGTCCCCTGGTCGCGGGGGACGGCAACGCGAGGCAGATGCCTTGCAATCATTGGAGATTTAATATGAAAGTAGTTGCATTCCCACGCAAAGAGCAGGGGTCCGGAGCGAGCCGCCGCCTGCGCAATGCTGGCCAGACACCGGGCATCATTTACGGTGGTACGGCTGCACCGGTCGCTATCGCTCTCGACCACAACGCGCTGTACCATGCGCTGAAAAAGGAAGCATTCCATTCGTCGATCCTCGACATGGAAATTGAAGGCAAGGTTGAAAAAGTCCTGCTGCGCGACTTCCAGGTGCACGCGTTCAAGCAACTCGTCCTGCACGCTGACTTCCAGCGCGTTGACCAGAACCAGAAGATCCACGTCAAGGTGCCGCTGCACTTCGTGAACGCTGAGATTTCGCCGGCTGTGAAGCTGGGCGGTGCGATCATCAGCCACGTGATGAACGAACTCGACGTGACTTGCCTCCCTGGCGACCTGCCGGAATTCGTCGAAGTCGACCTGTCGACAGTCGAAGTTGGTGCGACAGTTCACCTGTCTAACATCAAGCTGCCGAAGGGCGTGTCCGCGGTGCTGCACGGTCAGGATGATCCGACCATCGCAACGGCGAGCGTACCTGCCGGTCAGGTTTCTGCTGACGACGCGGCTGCTGCCGAAGGCGACGCAGAGAAGAAGTAATCGGTATTGCGTACTTCGCAACCATGAAAACCCCGCCACCTGGCGGGGTTTTATTTTTATAGCTGCTTATAGCTGCTGCTACTCATCCGCAGGCAATTACTCTCATGCAAACCAGCGGAATTTTTCAATATATTTGTCAAACCCGCATTCGACCGCAGCCACTTCCTGGCCATGAATCGTCTGTAAAATCACTCGTTCGCCCAGCCGCATAAATTACATCCATTCAACCTTGGAGGAACAGCCCCGCATGCCACATGACGTCAGTCTGATTACGACAATTGCCGCCGCTCTGGGCCTTGGCCTGATCTTCGGGATGCTTGCCATTCGCCTGAAGCTCCCCGCGCTGGTTGGCTATCTCGCTGCCGGCATTGTGATCGGCCCTGCGACTCCGGGCTTTGTCGCAGATATCGAACTGTCAGCTCAGCTCGCGGAAATCGGCGTCATGCTACTCATGTTTGGCGTTGGACTGCATTTTTCAGTCGATGACCTTTTGCAGGTACGACGTATTGCCCTGCCCGGCGCGATCTTGCAGATCGTCGTTGCGACCGCGATGGGGGTAGGGCTTGCGCATTTGTGGGGCTGGAGTCTTGGCGCGGGTCTGGTATTTGGACTCGCCTTGTCTGTCGCCAGCACAGTCGTTCTGCTTAGAGCGCTTGAAGACCGGGGAATTTTAGACTCAATCAACGGGCAGATCGCCGTTGGCTGGCTGGTCGTGGAAGATCTGGTTACGGTGTTGGTCCTGGTGCTATTGCCGGCGTTGTCAGGATGGCTCGGTGGCAGCGGCGGACAAGAAGGCAGTACGCTGTGGACGACGCTTGCCCTGACGCTGGGACAGGTCATTGCCTTCGTCGTGTTCATGCTTGTTGTGGGGCGCAAGCTCTTTCCGTGGCTGTTATGGCGGGTCGCCAGAACCGGCTCGCGCGAATTGTTCACCCTTTGCGTCATTGCCGCCGCAGTCGGTATTGCCTACGGCTCGTCCAAAATATTTGGCGTGTCGTTCGCCCTCGGCGCCTTCTTTGCGGGCATGGTCCTGCGCGAATCGGAACTCAGTCATCGCGCGGCAGAGGAATCCCTTCCGCTCCGGGACGCATTTTCCGTACTGTTTTTCGTGTCAGTTGGCATGCTGTTTGATCCACTTGTACTCGTGCAATATCCCTTGCAGGTCCTTGCCGTGGTTGCCGTCATCGTTGTCGGCAAATCGATTGCAGCGTTTGTCCTCGTCTTGATGCTGCGTTACCCGCTCAACACTGCGCTCACCGTATCGGCAAGTCTGGCGCAGATCGGCGAGTTCTCATTCATCCTTGCCGGCCTCGGTATGTCACTCGGCCTGCTGCCCAAGGAAGCACAAAGTTTTATCCTTGCTGGCGCAATCATTTCGATTGCATTGAATCCAGCGGTCTTCAAGCTGATCGAACCTCTGCAGAACTGGATACGCGCCAAGTCCGACCTCGCTCGCAAATTTGAGCGCCCGGATGACCCCCTGGCCGAATTGCCGATGACAACAGACCAGAACAAGCTAACCGGGCAGGTGGTACTGGTTGGCTATGGTCGCGTGGGCCGGCGCATTGCCGACGACCTGGTTGCCCGGGGCGTGCATTTCGTTGTCGCCGACCAGAACCGCGAGCGGGTCGAGCAGTTGCGCAAACAGGGGATACCCGCCGTCGCGGGCGACGCCGCCGAACCGGCGGTCCTGATTCAGGCGCATATCGCTCGCGCTTCCATACTAGTGGTGGCAACTCCCGACACATTTGGTGTGCGGGCAATGATCGAAACCGCGCGCGCACTCAACCCCACTATTCAAACCGTGGTGCGTACCCATAGTGAAAGCGAGGCAGCGCTGCTGCGACACGAAAAGGCAGGCAAGGTATTTATCGGCGAACATGAACTGGCGACAAGCATGACACACTACATCCTGGACAGCCTCGAACAACAGGAACATGCCGCCCCACATCCGCATTGAGTGCGTGCAGTGAGCCCATCAACTCGATGGAAGTGCCCTCAGCGCCATGCTGTATTGGACGGCGACCTGCAACATCCCCGATAATCAGGGTCTTTGATATATTCGCCTTGCAATTGCCATTTTGGCAGCAGCACGGGCAAACCTAACAGCATGTCCATACGCCTCATCGTCGGCTTGGGAAATCCGGGTCCTGAATACGAACAGACAAGGCACAACGCCGGTTTTTGGCTGGTCGACAACCTCGCCGGAAACCGCCTCGTGCGCGAGTCCCGTTACAACGCACTGGCGTGCAAAACCAGCATCGCAGGTCAGGAAGTCTGGCTGCTGGAGCCGCAGACCTACATGAACCGTTCAGGCCAATCGGTCGGCGCACTCGCCCGCTTTTTTAAAATCGCGGCGGACGAAGTGCTGGTTGTCCATGACGAACTCGACCTGCCCCCGGGCGCTGCGAAAATCAAGAAAGGCGGATCCTCCGGCGGTCATAATGGATTGAAGGACATTACCGCTGCGCTCGGCACCCAGGATTACTGGCGGCTGCGCATCGGCATCGGTCATCCACGCTCGCTGAACCTGCAACAACCCGTCGTCGACTTCGTACTCCATCGTCCGCGCAAGGAAGAACAGGCGCTGATCAATGAATCAATAGAAAAAAGCATCGATGTGATTCCCATGCTCTGCGAAGGTAAGTTTGAAGCGGCAATGATGAAACTGCATTCGACGGCAAAATAGGCATGCTGATTTCCGTAACCGCATCAATGGCGACAGACTATACCGACGGTGCCATGCAACCCCTTTGCCACGGTCATACATGACTGGCCCGCTTTCAATTCACGCCGGCCCGAAGGCGCTCGCCCATCTTCGCACCCACGGCTTGCGTGCACAGGATATCGCCATCATCCCAGGCGCAGCCGGTGGCCCTAAGGGACTGATCTTGCAAAAGCTTGACCAGTGGATGTTCGGTAGCTGGTTGCCATCGGCACCGCGCGAACGTACATTGGTCGGCGCGTCGATCGGCGCATGGCGCATGGCGGCCGCCTGTCTCGCCGATCCGGTGTCGGGCTTCCAGCGCCTCGGCGATCTCTATTGCGAACAGACTTATCCGCACCGGCCATCGGCCCGCTATGTCACGGACACCTGCAAGGCGGTCCTGAACGGCACCCTAGGCGGACATGAGCATGAAGTAACCAGCCATCCGCATTACCGCCTGCAAATCCTGGTGTCGCGCGGGCGCGGTTTGCTGAAGGCGCCGAGGCGCAATGTTTCGGTGAGCACAGGCTTCGGCCTCGCCGTTCTGGGCAATTTCGTTTCACGCTCGCAGCTGGCAAACCATCTTGCCAGGGTTGTCATCGGCGACGAGCGCGAACCGGCTTTCTGGCTCAAGGCAAAATTCGACGCCTTCCATACAGCCTTTGCTCCGCTCTCCCCTGACAACCTGAACAGCGCCTTGCTGGCCTCGGGCACGCTCCCGTTCACCATGGAACCCGTCCGTCATATTCCACATGCGCCGATCGGCACCTACTGGGACGGCGGCCTGATCGATTATCACCTGGCATTGCCATACTCCCGCGTCGCCGGCAATGCGGACGGCGGCCTGGTGCTGTACCCGCATTTCAGCAATGAAATCGTGCCGGGCTGGCTGGACAAGTCTCTTCCCTGGCGGCGGGCCAATATCGGCCGCAACCGGGAATGGCTGGACAATGTCATCCTGCTCTCACCGTCACGCGAATTCCTGCAAACCTTATCCCTGGGGAAACTGCCTGACCGTAACGATTTCCATTATTACGGCTTGAATCATGCGGCACGCATTCTCAACTGGAAGCTGGCCATCGGCGAAGGAGAGCGACTGCGCGATGCGCTGGCCGAATTTGTCGAAAAGCCAAATCTCGATCTGGTACAGCCGATCTGATTCGAGTCCGCTGCTACGGTAAAATAGCGGGTTAATTCAAACATTTGGCAAAGCGAAGTACACCATGAGTCTCCAATGCGGCATCGTCGGCCTGCCTAACGTCGGCAAATCCACCCTGTTCAATGCACTGACCAAAGCAGGCATTGCTGCGGAAAATTATCCTTTCTGCACCATCGAGCCGAACGTCGGCATCGTGGAAGTTCCCGATCCTCGCCTCAAGCAGCTTTCCGACATCGTCAAGCCCGAGCGCATCGTCCCGGCAGTCGTCGAATTTGTAGACATCGCCGGCCTAGTGGCGGGCGCGTCCAAGGGCGAAGGCCTGGGCAACCAGTTCCTCGCGCACATCCGCGAAACCGATGCGATCGTCAACGTGGTGCGCTGCTTCGAAGACCCGAACGTAATTCACGTCGCCGGTAAAGTCAGTCCGCTCGACGACATCGCCGTCATCCAGACCGAACTTGCACTGGCTGACATGGGCACCGTCGAAAAGGCAATCCACCGCGAAAACAAGAAAGCGCGTTCCGGCGACAAGGAAGCCGCCAAACTGGTCGACCTGCTGGAACGCATCATGCCGCAACTGAACGATGCCAAGCCGGTACGCGCCATGGGTTTGGACGCGGAAGAAATGGCGATCATCAAGTCGCTCTGCCTGATCACCGCCAAGCCGGCCATGTACGTAGCCAATGTCTCCGACACCGGTTTCACCAACAACCCGCTGCTCGACCAGCTGACCGCCTACGCGCAGGAACAGAATGCACCGATCGTCGCGATCTGCGCCGCGATCGAAGCGGAAATCGCCGATCTCGATGATGCAGACAAGGGAGAATTCCTGGCCGACATGGGCATGGAAGAACCGGGCCTCGATCGCCTGATCCGTGCCGGTTTCAAGCTGCTGGGCCTGCAGACCTATTTCACCGCAGGCGTAAAAGAAGTGCGAGCATGGACGGTTCCGGTTGGTGCGACCGCACCGCAGGCAGCCGGCGTAATCCACACCGATTTCGAACGCGGCTTTATCCGTGCACAGACAATCTCCTTCGAAGACTTCATTGCCTACAAGGGCGAACAGGGTGCGAAGGAAGCCGGCAAGATGCGCGCCGAAGGCAAGGAATACATCGTCAAGGACGGCGATGTGCTGAACTTTCTGTTTAACGTCTAAGCACTACGAAAATCCAACGCGCCATGCCCATCCTGACCGAACTGAACCTTTATCCGATTAAATCCTGCGCCGGCATTTCCCTGCGTGAGGCGACCGTCACGCCTGCGGGCCTGATGAGCGAGCAGATCTATGATCGCGAATGGATGGTCGTCGATGCGGAGGGACAGTTCATGACGCAGCGCGATTATCCGAAGATGGCCCTGATCGTCCCGCGTATCAAGGCCGACACGCTGGAACTGCGCGCACCCGGCATGCTGCGGCTGGAAGTGCCGCTCGGCCTGCCCGATCCGTCCGAGGAAACCACGCTGACGGTGCACGTCTGGGGCGAACCGGTACACGCGTATGACTGCGACGAAACCACGGCGACATGGTTTTCGAAATTTCTGGGCACGCCATGCCGTCTCGTGCGTTTTCATGCCGAAGCCAAGCGGATCGCCAACAAGGAATGGACCAATGGTCTGGAAGTACCAACCTTGTTTGCAGACGGTTATCCGATGCTGGTGGTCTCGGAAGCCTCGCTCGCCGACCTCAACAGCAAGCTGCAGGCGCAAGGCCGACAGTCATTGCCGATGAATCGCTTCCGCCCCAATATCGTGGTGAACGGTATCGAAGCCTTCGAGGAAGATGTCACCGAATCATTCAGGATCGGCGATGCCGTGCTCAAGCCGGTCAAGCCCTGCCCGCGCTGTCCCATGCCCTCGGTGGATCAGGCAACCGGTGAATTTGGCCCCAATCCGCTCGACATCCTGCAAACCTACCGCGCCAATCCCAAAGTCGATGGCCGTATTACATTTGGCATGAACGCCATCCTGCTCGAAGGCGAAGGTCAGGTGCTGCGGGTTGGTCAGGAAGTCGACGTCAGCATCGCATTCTGATCTGACAACACGCGGGTAACAGAATGCATGATGTGCATCGTTCGGTTCGTACTCGCCTTATTCCATTTGCAGTTGCCATCCGGTCTATTGTGACCCGGGATGGTACACGGTAGTATCTAAACGAATTTTCGTTTCACGCCTTCCGAGCATCTGCCCGTCTCGCCGATGCCCTGATACGGAGCCTTCGCCGATGACGCAAGACCTGGCTGCAGAAAACAGGCGGCTGCGCGAGCAGCTGGCGCAGCTATTGGCACAGGCTGAAAAAAACCAGCGCATCCTGCAAAAGCATCAGGCGTTCGACCTGCAATTCATCTCGGCCGGCAGCCTGCGTGAATTGCTTGATACGGTCTTCGATACCTTCGCAAGTTCGGCCGGCCTCCATGTGGTGACCCTGACTTTGCTCGACCCGGATTACGACATTCGCCGCATTCTGGTCGATCTCGGCATCCAGCAGACGGAATTTCCTCACCTGCTCTTCCTGCAGGAAGAAGCCGAGTTCGGCGAACTTGCGGGCAAATTGTTCAAACCGGTGCTCGGCACTTATTCAGAAGAACTGCATGGCCGCGTTTTCCCTGAACCGATTGTGCCGCCCGCCAGCGTGGCCATTTTGCCTCTTGTTCGGCATGGCAAGCTGATCGGCTGCATGAATCTTGGTAGCGACGATACCAAGCGTTTTGCGCCGGCACTCAGTACGGAATTCATTGAACACCTGGCATCCATCATTGCCATCTGTGTTGAAAACGTCATCAATACCGAAAGGCTGAAGCATATCGGGTTGACCGATCCGCTCACCGGCGTCAACAATCGACGCTACATCGAGCGCCGCCTGCTTGAGGAAATCGGCCGTTCATGGCGTCAGAGCTATGCCCTGTCCTGCATGTACATCGATATCGATTATTTCAAGCGCATCAACGACCGCATGGGCCATCAGGCCGGCGACGAAGTATTGCGAGGCGTGGCCGCTCGCATCAAGGCGGAACTGCGCCTGAGCGATGCGCTTGGCCGTTTTGGCGGTGAGGAATTTGTTGTCCTGCTGATCGATACCGAACAGGTGGATGCGGTGAATGTCGCCGAACGTATCCGCCTCGGCATTGCGGAACATCCGCTGGTACTGCTCAACGGGCAGAAACTCGATGTGACGGTTTCGCTAGGTGTTGCCGCACTGGACACGAAGGCGCGCGCAGAGGATGTCGAAGCAGCCGCCCAGCGCCTGGTGGCGCAGGCTGACCAGGCACTTTACAGAGCGAAGGAAGCAGGTCGGAATCGGGTGATTGCCGCAGGCTGAAGGCAATCCGAATCGGCGCTATGCCTGTGCCTTGTCCTGGTTTTTCGCCGCTGCTTCCGCTTGCAGGCGCTCATACTTTGCCTGCAGTTGTTCCTTGCTTTCCCGCCAGTCCGGGTTAAAGGGGATGCACTCCACCGGACATATCTGCTGGCATTGCGGCTCATTGAAGTGGCCGACGCACTCCGTACATTTGTCGGGATCGATCTCGTAGATCTCGGTCCCCATGTAAATCGCGTCGTTCGGGCACTCGGGCTCGCACACGTCGCAATTGATACATTCGTCCGTAATCATTAATGCCATAACAACCTCTGCTTTGCTGCCCGTGCATTCGCCGGTTGGCGAATGTCGCGATGAGGATGCGGCTTATTTGCCGCTGGCAGCCAATTTTTCCTTCAGCCATTTTTCGACTGACGGGAAAACAAACTTGGAGACATCACCGCCCAATGTGGCGATTTCGCGCACAATGGTACCGGATATGAATTGATATTGGTCCGATGGCGTCAGGAACAAGGTTTCGACGTCGGGCAACAGGTAGCGGTTCATGCCGGCCATCTGGAATTCATATTCGAAGTCCGACACCGCACGCAGACCGCGTACGATGACGCGCGCATCATGCGCGCGCACAAAATCCTTGAGCAAGCCCGAAAAGCTTTCGACCTGCACATTCGGATAATGGCCCAGCACCTCGTTGGCGATGGATAGACGCTCTTCCATCGAAAAAAACGGCCGCTTGTTCTTGCTGTCGGCAACGCCTACCACCAGCTTGTCGAACAAACCCGAAGCGCGCCTTACCAGATCTTCGTGGCCGCGCGTGAGTGGATCGAACGTGCCTGGATAAACTGCTGTGACCATCTTGGCTCCCTGACCAGTGATGAAACAAATTCCGGAACGCGCATTATGCCTGATTTTCCGGCATGCTTTTGCGCTGCAGCAAATGATAGAACACCATGCCTGCCTTGTCTGCCCGCACGACTGTCCAGCCATCCAGCCAATTCGGCGTGGATTCGCCTTCCATTTCAGTGTTCAGCGGCGTTTCAGCTTCAGCATATACCATGCCGCCGTCAGCCAACAGTTGCCGGCAAACAGGTAGTATTTTTACCATCCAGTCGCGGTGATATGGGGGATCGAGGAAGATCAGTTCGAAGCGCATGTCGTGTCGCAACAAGGTTTGCGCTGTCACCAGGGCATCACCACGTCGAATGTCGACCTGTGTCGCCTTTAGCTTGTCGCGTGTTGCATCCAGCTGTCGCACGGCAGCCGCATTGTCTTCCACCATCAGCACACCGGCAGCGCCGCGGCTTGCCGCTTCAAAACCGAGTGCGCCCGTACCGGCAAACAAGTCCAGGCAGCGCACTGTGGTCCAGTTACCATCGAACAGGTGACTGAGCCAGTTGAAGACGGTTTCGCGGACGCGGTCCGGCGTAGGACGCAGTCCTTCCGCATCAAGCACAGCCAGCGGCGTCCTTTTCCACTGACCACCTATGATACGCACCTGGCGTGCCGGTCCTGCATGACGTGGAGCAGGCGCCTGCCTGTTTTTACGGCTAGCCTGCATGCTGTTGGGTCGCGTCATTTCGCAGTATCCGCATTGTTGGCTGCACTGCCGACGATCACTGTCGACATCTTGTCGAGCGCGACTTTGCGATTGAACGCCGCTTTGATATCGGCCGCAGTTACCTTGGCCACATTGCGGGTCCAGGTGTCGAGATAATCCAGCGGCAGTCGGTAAAAACCGATCGCAGCAACGTAGTCGAGAATCTTCTTATTGTTGTCTATGCGCAACGCAAAACCACCGATCAGGTTGTCCTTGGCGGCTTTCACTTCCTGCTCTGTCGGACCGTTACGCAGATAGGTCGAGATGGTGTCGCGAACAACGGATAATGCATTGTCGGTTTGCTCTTTTTGCGTCTGCAGACCGGCCTGGAATGGCCCCGGCTGTGCAAGCGGATTGAAATAGCTATAGACGCTGTATGAAAGTCCGCGCTTTTCGCGCACCTCGCGCGTCAACCGTGAAACGAAACCACCACCGCCGAGCGTGTAGTTTCCGACCATTAAGGGAAAATAATCAGGATCGCCGCGGGCAATCGCCGGCATGCCTAACAGGATGTGCGCTTGCGATGCGGGATGCGCAATGCGTTCTTCCCTGGGCGGTGCAATGTCGACCGACGGCAGTTCCGGCAAGGGAGTCCCTTGCGGCAGACGCTCCGTCAACTGCTGCGCGATCGCGTCGGCGTCGGCGCGGCTCAGGTCGCCGATGATGGACACAATGGCGCGGTTGGCTACGTAATGGGCGTTGTGAAAAGCAACCAGATCATCGCGTGTAATCGACTCTACCGAAGCGACGGTTTCATGCCTTGCATAGGGATGACTACCATAGAGCAAGCGCCAGAAGGCCTTGTCGGCAATCGACTCCGGTTTGGTTTCGCTTTCCCTGATCGCGGCAATCGTCCTCGCCTTGTCGCGCGCCAGAAAATTTTCCGGAAAGCTGGGATGGGCCAGTAAGCGGGCGAGCAATGTGACCGAAGCATCGCGTTCGGCACGACTGCTCAGCGTGCGCAGGCTGGCGCCGGCGCGATCACCGCCCGCCCCGCCGCCGCGCTGCGCCGCCGTATCGGCAAAGGCGTCGGAAATCTGTGCTTCCGTCATCGCCGGTTCCGCGATCGGCGTGGTCGATTCACGCAGGCCGCGCGCGAGCATGGCATTGGTCAGTGAAGCGACGCCCGACTTGTCTTGCGGGTCGCGGCGAGAACCTGCGTCGAACTCGACGCTCAGGTCGACCACCGGGATCGAATGGTTTTCGACAAACAGCACACGTGTGCCGTTGCCAAGCGACCACGACTGTATCTGCAAAGCCGCCTGTGCCGGTGCGATGCCGGTAAAGCCGATGGCCACGCCGGCCAGTGCAAAGAAAAAGCGTTTAAACATCATCATTCCTCGATTAATGGCGCAGGCCCTTGGGCGGCGGAGCGGATTTTTTCTCGGACAATGGCAGCGGAACCAGGGTAGCTACGGTCAACGTGTCATCGCTGAAATATTTTTGCGCCACGGCCTGGACCTGCTCGCTGGTGACCGCTTTCAACTTCTCAATGATGCGGTTGATCTTGGTATGCGACAGTCCGCTCATTTCCATGACACCGATCTCCATCGCCTGGCCGAAAATCGAATCGCGCTTATAGATCTGACCAGCGATCAATTGCGTCTTCACACGCTTCAGTTCTTCTTGCGAAACACCCTCCTTGCCGATGCGGTCCACCTCTGCCCGCAGCAGCTTCTCGAGTTGTTCGGTGGTCGTGCCTTGTGACGGCGTGCCGTCGAGCAGGAACAATGCGGGGCCGCGTGCGACATTGGAATAGCCGGCCCCCGCCGAATTGGCGACCTTGTCTGTTCGTACCAACTTGGCATTGAGTCGCGCATTGTCGTAACCGTCAAGAATGGCGGCGAGCACATCGAGTGCATGGGATTCGTCGTCCTTTTCGACATCGCGCAGGGTCGGCGCCTTGAATGCCATGACGACATAGGGATTCTCTGCCGGCGCCTTGATGGTCACGCGCCGGATGCCGCGCTGCTCAGGTTCGTCCTGTGGGCGTGTCGTCGGCACTGCCTTGCGCGGGATCTTGCCGTAATATTTCTGGGCAAGCGCCAGCACCTGCCTGGCATCGACATCGCCGGTCACGACCATCACTGCATTGTTTGGCGCATACCAGCGGTCATACCAGTTCTTTGCGTCCTGCACGGTCATGCTTTTCAAATCCTCCATCCATCCGGCAATGGGGTGATGATAAGGATGTGCCGTGAAGGCCGTTGCATTCAGGGCCTCGTAGACCTGCGGAATAGGCTGGTCCTCGGTGCGCCAGCGCCGTTCTTCCATCACAACACGGATCTCGCGCGCGAACTCGTCCTTGTCGAAAATCAGGTTTGCCATACGGTCCGATTCAAGGCGCATGACCTGTTCCAGCTTCGACTTTTCTATCTGCTGGAAGTAGGCGGTGTAATCCTTGCTGGTGAACGCGTTTTCGCGCCCCCCGAGCGCTGCGACACGCTGGCTGAATTCTCCCGGCTTGAGCGATTTGGTGCCTTTGAACATCATGTGTTCGAGAGCATGCGCAATTCCGGTCGTGCCGTTCTGCTCGTCCATCGAACCCGTCTTGTACCAGACCATGTGCGCCACTGTCGGTGCGCGATGGTCCTCCTTGACGATAATTTTCATGCCGTTATTCAACATGAACTCTTGCGCAATGTCGGCGGCGCCTGCAGTAACAGGCAACCAGTTCAGCACGCACGCCGACAGCAGGATGGCAATCCGGAATTTCATATTCTGTGCTCTGATAAAATACGGGGCTAGTAATGATGCAGCGGACGCATAATTGACTGTAAAAGAGCGCCGCCCATTAAATGAGGTTCCGATTGTATCTTCTTTCGGCTACGCGGCTTTGTGCGCGCCGAACTGCCACTCCTCCCTACCCGAATGTTTAGTTTCTTTAAGAAAAAACCGAAAGATACGCCTGCGCCGCAGGAGTCGCCCGCTTCGGCCGGCGAAGTCCAGTCCACAGTGCCGGCTGAAGTGACTCCGGCGCCTGTCCCAGTGACCGCTCCGGTGTCGACTGCCACCGAGCAAAAGTCTTGGTTTGGCTTGTTTAAGCGTGATGCTGCACCGGCCCCCCAGCCTGAAGAGGAGCTGGCTCAGGACGTGACGTCGCCGACGCCCGCTTCTTCCTCGCCACCAGCACCACCGCCGATGCCGGCGCTTGCCGTCGAGGAAGAGAATGAAGAAGAAGGCGAGATTGTTCCGGCTGCGCCGATCGAACTCGAGCAAAAGCGTTCCTGGATGCAACGCCTTAAATCCGGCTTATCCAAAACGTCGAGCAATCTGACAACCCTGTTTGTCGGTGCAAAGATCGACGAAGACCTTTATGAAGAGCTTGAATCGGCGCTGCTGATGTCCGACGCTGGTGTCGAGGCGACACAGTTCATTCTTGATTCGCTCAAGAAAAAGGTGAAAAGCGAGAAGCTGACCGATGCGGAACAAGTGAAGACAGCCTTGCGCGCATTGCTGATTGACATGCTGACACCGCTGCAGAAGCCGATGGTGCTCGGCCGGCATCAGCCTTTGGTGATGATGATTGCCGGCGTCAACGGTGCCGGCAAGACCACGACCATCGGCAAGCTGGCCAAACACCTTCAGGCACACCAGCAATCCGTGTTGCTCGCCGCCGGAGATACCTTCCGCGCGGCAGCGCGGGAACAGCTGGCCATCTGGGGCGAACGCAATAACATATCGGTGATTGCGCAGGAGTCGGGCGATCCGGCCGCGGTGGCATTTGATGCCGTGCAATCGGCACGCGCGCGCGGCACGAACGTCGTGATGATCGATACGGCTGGTCGCCTGCCGACCCAGCTGCACCTGATGGAAGAATTGAAGAAGGTGCGCCGTGTCATTGGTAAAGGGATGGCGTCGGCACCGCACGAAATCCTGCTCGTCATCGACGGCAATACCGGCCAGAACGCACTGGCGCAGGTTAAGGCATTTGACGATGCGCTCGGGCTCACGGGTCTGATCGTGACCAAGCTCGACGGCACCGCCAAGGGTGGCGTCCTGGCAGCGATCGCCAAGACGCGTCCGGTTCCCGTGTACTTTATTGGCGTGGGCGAAAAGATCGAGGACCTCCAGCCTTTCAATGCCGAGGAATTTGTTGAAGCTTTGCTGACATGATCGAATTCAGGCAGGTCTCCAAGCAATACAGCCATGGCAGTTCGGCGCTAACGGACGTCACGCTATCGATCGCGAAGGGCGAGCTGGCGTACCTGTCCGGCCCCTCAGGTGCCGGCAAATCGACCTTGCTGAAGATGATTGCCGCCATCGAGCGGCCAACATCGGGCAGCGTCCTGGTGAATGGCCAGGATATCGGCAAGCTATCAGCGTCGGGAATCCCTTATCTGCGTCGCAATCTTGGACTGATGTTCCAACCAGCCAACCTCTTGAGCGACCGTAGCGTGGTTGCCAACGTGATGCTGCCCTTGCTGGTGACCGGATCGGCACGCAATGACGCCGAAAAGCGGGCACGGGCAGCATTGGACAAAGTGGGTCTGGCCGGCAAGGCGACCTCGGAACCGCTCGCGTTGTCGGGCGGCGAACAGCAGCGCGTGGCCATTGCCCGTGCCATCGTCAACCGGCCCCAGATCATTCTGGCCGACGAGCCGACCGCAAACCTCGACCGTGCCAGCGCTAACCGGGTGATGGATGCGCTCACGGCTTTTCACGAGGCTGGCGTGACTTGCCTGATTGCAACGCACGACGAAGCGATCCTGCGTAACGCCGACCGCATCATCTATCTTGACGGCGGACGTCTCACGAAAAGTCCGGAAATGCGTCTTGCGCAGGAATCCGCATGATGAATTGGCTTTCACAACATCTTGCCGCCCTCCGGGATGCAATGGCTCACATAGCTTCGTCAGCCGGCAGCTTTATCTTGAATGTGCTGGTCGTGGCGATCGCGCTGGCGCTTCCGATCGCCGGACTGACCATTCTGGAGAACGTCCGGCCAGTATCCGAGCAACTGGCGGTGGAACCGGAAATCAGCCTGTTCATGGCAATCGATACACCGCGCGAGCGGGTGACGGCGCTGGCGCCGCAAATCCGCCAGATCGTGCAGGCTTCCCAGAGCACCGGACGACTGGAGTTTATTCCACGCGAACGCGCGTTGACCTTATTGAAAGATAAAACCGGTTTATCGGATGCGATCACGGCGCTTGGAGAAAATCCGCTGCCGGACGGCTATGTCCTGAAGTTGTCCGGCGTACAAAGCACCAGCGATGCAGTGCGTGTCGAATCGATTGCTGCGCAACTGAAAAACCTGCCAGGTGTCGAATATGTCCAAATCGATTCGGCCTGGGTCAAGCGACTGGCCGCATTGATGCAGGTGCTGCGGATTGCCCTGCTCTTTCTTGCCACGACCTTGGGTGTGGTGGTCGTGGCGGTCGTCTTCAATACCATCCGGCTGCAGGTGATGACACAGCGCGAGGAAATTGAGGTGTGCCGGATGTTTGGCGCGACGGATAGCTTTATTTGCCGGCCATTCTACTATTCCGGCGCATTACTCGGCTTGGCGGCCGGTGTGCTGGCACTTGGCGTGGTCGCACTTGCCTTGGGGCCGCTGAATGGGGCCATTACAGAATTTGCCCGGCTTTACGCGTCGGAATTCCGCCTGACTCCTCTCACTGTGCAAACTCAGCTTGCTCTTTTGTTAATCAGCGCAGGTTTAGGACTGGTAGGTGCATTGATGTCGGTTAAGCGGCACTTGGCGCGACTTGGTTAAGTCTTGGCGAATTAAAACTTTTAGGCAATTTCCCGCTTTTTCTTTGAGCCCTCGCAACTTACTGCGCCTGACGTGGCCTAAAGTCTCCCTGACCAATCGTTACGGAACTGCAATAGGTCTACCCTATGAACATCGTTGAAATCGGTGATTAGCACTCTATTGCGGGGAGTGCTAATATAATGTTCAACAAGGAGCGGATCACTGGCATTTGACGGTGATTGAAGCTCGTGAAGCAAGGAGAAACAATGAACGCATCTGCACAGTCCGCATTGGTTCCATCCGCGAAGAATGCTTTGGCGCTGGGTTTCTCTGGAAACCTCGGCAATATTGAAGCGTATATTTCGGCTGTGAACCGTATCCCCATGCTCACGCATGAGGAAGAGACGTCGCTTGCGCGTGAGTTCCGTGAGAAGAACGATTTGGGCGCAGCGCAAAAGCTGGTGATGTCGCACCTGCGACTGGTCGTTTCCATTGCACGCGGTTATCTCGGATACGGCTTGCCGCATGCCGACCTGATCCAGGAAGGTAATATTGGCTTGATGAAGGCGGTCAAACGCTTCGATCCGGACCAGGGAGTTCGTCTGGTGTCGTACGCGATGCACTGGATCAAGGCTGAAATGCATGAGTACATCCTGAAAAACTGGCGTCTCGTCAAAGTAGCCACGACGAAGGCTCAACGCAAGCTGTTCTTCAACCTGCGCAGCCACAAGGAAGGACTTGATGCGATGACGCCGGCACAGGTCGACGATCTGGCCAGGTCGCTGAACGTCAAACGGGAGGAAGTCATTGAGATGGAAACCCGTATGTCCGGTCACGATATTGCCCTTGATGCGCCAAGCGATGATGAAGACGACAAGTTTGCACCGATCGCTTATCTGTCGTCCGAGGCAAGCGAGCCGACAAAAACACTGGAGGCGCGTCAGTATGACCGTCTGCAGTCCGAAGGTCTGGAAACGGCACTCGGCAAGCTCGATCCGCGCTCACGCCGCATCGTCGAAGCGCGCTGGCTGGCCAATGACGACGGTTCTGGCGCGACACTGCATGAACTGGCTGACGAATTCGGTGTATCTGCCGAACGAATCCGCCAGATCGAGAGCGCAGCCTTGAAGAAAATGAAAGGTGCGCTGGCAGCTTATGCCTGATGCCTGACCGGTATCGCGCGGGTGATCGACCGGCAATAAAAAGGCGCTCCACGGAGCGCCTTTTTCATCTCTTCGGTCGTTGCCTGCGCCGTGTGGCGAGGCTTTATGACAGCAGCAGTTTCAGGTCATGCACGATGGGTTCGGCGCCCTGCCCATGTCTTACGAAGAGGCGAATGCGGCCTTGCGGGTCGAACACGTAGCTGCCCGCCGCGTGGTCCATCGTGTAGCTGCCTGGCTCCTTGCCCGGCACCTTCTGGTAAAACACCTTGAAGTCCTTGGCAATCTTTTCGGTCTGCGCTTTGTCGCCAACCAGTCCAAGGAAGCGTGTATCAAATGAAGGAACATATTTGGACAGTAACGCAGGCGTATCGCGCTCAGGATCGACGGTAACGAACAACACCTGCACTTTGTCCGCCTGCGGTCCGAGTTGCTGCATCACGCTTGCCATTTCCGCCATGGTGCTTGGACAAACATCGGGGCACTGGGTATAACCGAAAAACACGACCACCGCCTTGCCTTTGAAATCGGCCAGCGTACGCATCGTCCCGTTATGATCCGGCATCGCGAAATCCTTCGCGTAATCCAGTCCGGTGACGTCGGTATTCTTGAAAGTGGATGCGGAGGACGACAGCAGTTGCCCCCCCTCACCCTGTTTGTCGCAGGCTGAGAGCATTAGCGCTGCAGCGAGCAGCAGGAAAGGCGCGAAACGGCGTCGAAAAAAGGATGGCATGCTTCAGAACTTGAAGTAGTGATCGACCAGCAAGGCGATGAACAGCAATGACAGGTAGATGATTGAATAGGCAAAAGTCTTGCGGGCGATCAGGTCGGTGTAATGACGATAGACCTGCCAGGCATACCAGAGGAAGACGGCGCCGAGCACCGCCGCACTGGCCAGGTAAATCAGGCCGCTCATCTGTACCGCAAACGGCAACATGGTAGTGGCAACCAGCGCAATCGTGTACAGCCAGATATGGAACTGGGTGAATTTCAGGCCGTGGGTGACCGGCAGCATCGGCAGGCCGGACTTGGCATAGTCGTCACGGCGGTACAGGGCGAGTGCCCAGAAGTGGGGCGGTGTCCACACAAAAATGATCAGTACGAGTATCCATGCCTGCATCGGCAAATCATTGGCGACGGCTGCCCAGCCCAGCGCGGGCGGCATGGCGCCAGATAGACCACCGATGACGATGTTTTGCGGGGTCGCCGGCTTCAGCAGCATGGTATAGATGACCGCATACCCGACAAAGGTCGCGAACGTCAGCCACATCGTTAATGGGTTCACAAAATTAAACAGAACCCACATACCGGCACCGCCGATGATGCCGGAGAACATCAGTGTCTGTGTGACAGTGATTTCACCGCGCGCCATCGGGCGGCGGGCGGTGCGCGCCATCCGTGAATCGATCTCGCGCTCGACCAGGCAGTTGATCGCGAAGGCGGCACCGGCCAGCAGCCAGATACCGATCGTTGCGGCAACCACAATTTTCCAGCTTGGCAGATCAGGCGATGCCAGGAACATGCCGATCACGGCACAGAACACGGCCAGCTGGGTCACACGCGGCTTGGTGAGAGCCCAATACTGAGCGATGCGGTTGGGATGTGCGGTCAGGGTAGTCACTTGGATCTCATGCGGCAGATAGCCGGGTTACAGTGCTGTCAGCTGCGGTTTGCGCGGGAATTCTAACTCGATAGTTTAGCATGGTCAGCAGCAGCACAAGGACCGCCGCACCGCCATTGTGCAAGACGGCAAGTGCTAACGGCCATTTCAGAAACACGGTGGAAACACCAATCAGGAACTGCACGACGACGGCAATGAGTAGCCGGCGCCCATCAGTCTTGAGACCGTCGACGCGCATGGCCTTATATGCCACCCAGGCAATAAAACCTGCGACGACGATGGCAAAATTGCGGTGCACCCAGTGAATGGCGGTCAGTGCCTCAAATGGCAGGTAGTCGCCGTCTGCGGTCTTGCCAAGATGGCGCCACAGCGTAAAACCATGTTCAAAGTCCATGTTGGGTACGACACGGCCGTGGCACAAGGGGAAGTCGGTACAGGCAAGCGCGGCATAATTGGTGCTCACCCACCCCCCCAGGGCAATTTGAATAAACAGGATGCCCATCGCCAACGCGGCAGGCCATTGCAATGAACCTGCACTGGCGGCGACCGGAGCGTGATTGTTTTCACGCGCACCAAGCCACACGAGCAATAACAAAAGAAACAACCCAAGCAGCAAGTGGATCGTGACAATGACCGGTTGCAGTTTTAACGTAACTGTCCACGCCCCAAAGGCACCCTGAAGGCAGACGAATCCGAACAGCAGGCTGGGTAACCACGGCGAAAACTTTGGATCGGTGCGTCGGGATTTGATCCACCCGCGCCACGCAATGGCCATGATGGCAATGATCAGGACGCCGACGGTCATGGCCAGATAACGATGGATCATTTCAATCCATGCCTTGATGACGGTGACCGGGCCGGTGGGCATGGCCGCTTCCGCAGCACTGATGTGTTCATGCGCCTGCAATGGATTGGCGTGGCCGTAACAGCCTGGCCAGTCCGGACAGCCGAGGCCGGAGTCGGTCAGGCGCGTAAAAGCGCCGAACATGATTAGGTCGAAAGTCAGGAATACAGCAATCCACACCAGCTTGCGATACTTGTTCTGGTCGCTGGAAACCCAGACGATGGTCAGCGGCAAGAGCGCAACAAGCAGGGCAATGACCGCGAGTTGTATCAGCATGGTTCGCCCTTATCCAATGCGCGAGGCCTTGAGCAGTTTGGCAAGGTCTTTCTTGATTTTGTTGGGATCGGCGTCCTTGGGGAAGCGCATCATCAGATTGCCCAAGGGATCTATCATGTAGATATGGTCCGCCGGGGTCGTTCCATTATCAACGGGCAGCCATTTAGTAAGCGCTTCCGGCTTCACCCGTAGCATGCGCGTGCCGTCAAACTCGCGCATGAGCATGGTTTCCAGAGGCTTGTCATCGGTGATGAGCCAGACTCGCTCTATCCTTTCCATTTCCTTGCCCTGCGCAAGGCGCAACTGGCGCATGTCATGCAGGCGTTTGCGACAGGCGTCGGCGCAATCGGCGTTGCCAATCTGCATCATCACCCATTTGCCCCGGAAATCATCCAGTGATGCCGGTTTTTGGTCCAGCGAAGTGGCATCCAGCTTAGGAATAGGGTAGGCACGCGGATCGATCAGGTCGCCATAGTTTGTGCGGCCCTCTGGTTTGATGACGTAATACGTCAGGTAAGAAATGATGAGCGGCGAGGCGCAGACCGCCAGCACGGCGAGCATTTTCCATCGGCCGCTTGTCTTTTGTTTAGTTTGTTCCACGTCGAAATCCTGTCACGACAAAAAAAATCAGCGCTGTTGCTGCGAGCGCATACCACTGAAAAGCATAACCACGATGCCGATCTTCACCCGTGGATGGCCGCGGCCAATCTCTTACCAGCCCATCATGCACATCGGTCAATTGTTCTATCACGAACGGGTGGATTGGCAATCCGGCCGCACGCCCCACATCCTGCGCCTCGGCGTTCTGGACGATGGCATTCGGCTGCAGGGGAGGAGCTTCGCCGAGTTGTAGCAGACGGCTGCTACTATTACGGACAATGCCGGAAATTTCTATGGTTCCCTTGGGCGTCGCGATCGGTGGAATCCTGGTGCGATCGGCAACGTCGCGCTTGAGCCAGCCGCGCGACACCAGTACATGCATGTCAGACCCCGCAATTTTCAATGGAGTGAGTACATAAAAGCCGGGGACGCCGTTGTAGGGCCGATTATCGAGATAGAAGGTCCAGCCCGGAACGAATTCGCCACGGACGGCGACGCGACGATATTCGATATCGGCAGGCACATCGCCGCGTCCTTCGAGCACCAGGGCGGGCGCATGTTGTCGTACACCCAGCTTAGCTTCGATCTCCTGCTTTTCCTGCGCACGTCGCGTCTGCCAGTTCCCCAATGTAATGCCTACTGCTGCGACGATCAGTGCGGCAATGAAAGGGATCCACCGAAAGCGGAATTTGAATGGCATTACAATGTCTCTTTAATCAGCTGGCCATGTACCATTGGAAGTCGATGTCGACAGGCTGGTGTCACCCTACCGTACCAATCATGAAAACAGTTGTCGCCATTGCCTTTATCCTCATTCTTGCAAGTCTGGGCTCAGCCCTGATTTTCCTGATGCGCGACAAGGGAAAAAGCAACCGGACCGTGAAAGCGCTCGCGTTTCGCGTCGGTTTTTCCATCACGCTGTTCATCCTGATCCTGATCGCGCATAGCCAGGGCTGGATACAACCGACCGGGATTCGTTAGCCGCAGCAAGTCGTTCTGATAGGGTGCCACGTGACTCCGACTATTGAAGTCGCAGCGATATCCCCCGCCGTTGATAAATTGCATAGCTCGCCTGTCCAGTAAAAAAGCCGCACCGAAGTGCGGCTTTTTATTCGCGGCCTGAAGCTTACAACCAGTAGACCACAACGTAGAGGCCGAGCCAGACAACGTCGACGAAGTGCCAGTACCAGGCAGCGCCTTCGAAGCCGAAGTGATTTTCAGGAGTGAAGTGTCCCTTCATCAGGCGATACAGGACAACAGCCAGCATGATGGCGCCGAGGGTCACGTGGAACCCGTGGAAGCCGGTCAGCATGAAAAAGGTCGAGCCGTAGATGCCGGAAGTCAGCTTCAGGTTCAGTTCGCTGTAGGCGTGCATGTATTCATATACCTGGAAGCCCATGAAAACTGCACCCAGAAGAATTGTTGCCGCCAGCCAGAATGCGGTCTTGCCACGCTGACCGAGCCGCAGTGCATGGTGAGAGATAGTCAAGGTCACGCCGGATGCCAGCAACAGTGCCGTGTTGATGGTCGGGATCGGGAACGGGCCCATCTTGGTGAAGGGATCGATCGTGCCACCAGGTGTATTCCCCCATTGTGCAGTAAAGTCAGGCCAGATCACCTTGTGGTCGATATCAGCGAGCCAGGGCATGGTAACGCTGCGGGCATAGAACAATGCGCCGAAGAAGCCCGCGAAGAACATCACTTCAGAGAAAATGAACCAGCTCATGCTCCAGCGGAACGACAGGTCGATGCGGTCGCCGTACAGGCCGCTTTCCGATTCCGCGAAGGCTTCGCCGAACCATTTGAACAGCACCACGATTGTTGCCAGGATGCCGAGAATATTGGCGACCGGCCCCCAGCCGTAACCGTTTACCCATGCGGACGCGCCTGCCATCGTCAAGAGTAGGGACGCACCTGCCAGAACCGGCCATTTGGACGGGCCTGGCACAAAGTAGTACGGCGCTGTCTTAGCGTGTTGAGAACCCATTTCCATCTCCCAATACAAATTTTAAATAATCACTTTGCAACGACGCTCTTCACAATCAGCAACAGCGTCGTGATAAAAATAATGGCACCGATGATCCCGGCGATGATCACATGCACCGGATTCAGGTGCTGCGCATCGCTTTCGTAATCACTTTTCTTGCGAACGCCGAAGAACGACCAGAACACCGCCTTTACAGTGGCGCCAAAGGATGCTTTGCGCTGCGCAGGTTTCTTCGACTCGTCCATCTTCAGCTTGCCTTCTTGCCGGGACCGCCGATTTCAAAGAACGTGTAAGACAAGGTGATTGTCTTCACATCCCTTGGCAATGCCGGATCAATGTAGAACACGACCGGCATCTGCCTGGCCTCGTTTGGTCCAAGCGTCTGCTGCTTGAAACAAAAACATTCCATCTTTTTGAAGTGGGCGGTTGCCTGCTGCGGTGCATAACTTGGAATCGCCTGCGCGTCCATGCTGCGGGACTGCGTATTGACCACTTCATAGACTACTTGCGCCATTTCGCCGGGATGCACCTGCATGCTTGAAACGGTCGGGCGGAAACGCCACGGGCCTTGGGCATTGGCATCAAATTCGACGGTAATGGTACGGCTCTTGTCGACCTGGGTATTCTTGATATCCCCAACCATCGAATCTTTCGGCGTCAACAGATTGATGCCGGTCAACTCGCATATCTGTTTATAGACTGGCACCAGGCCATACCCGAAACCGAACATCAGGACTGCGACAATCAGCAGTTTCTTGAGCATCTGCTTGTTCAGCGACCGCTCCTGCCCTGCCGGTGTCGGATTTTGTTGTTCCATTTCAGCTCAGCCAGATCCGTTTGATAAAGAAGCCGATAAAAAACATCAGTGCGATCGACGCAATGATCAGCGCGGTCTTCAGGTTATTCGGTTTCTTTGGGTCAGACATATTGGATTTGGGGCCAGCTTTCGCCGACCCCATTTACCTTAGATTACTTGACGATCGGCGGTGTTTCAAAGGTGTGGAACGGTGCCGGGCTTGGGACAGTCCACTCGAGGCCTTCCGCACCATCCCATGGCTTGGCAGGCGCTGCGACACCACCCTTGATCGAGGGCAGCACGACGGCCAGCAGGAAGTAGGCCTGCATCAGGCCGAAGCCGAATGCGCCGATCGACGCGATCATGTTGAAGTCCGTGAACTGCGCCGGGTAGTCGGCGTAACGACGCGGCATGCCGGCCAGTCCCAGGAAGTGCATCGGGAAGAAAGTGATGTTGAAGGTAATGAGCGAACCCCAGAAGTGAATCTTGCCGCGGGTTTCGTTGTACATGAAACCTGTCCACTTCGGACCCCAGTAGTAGAAACCGGCAAACAGTGCGAACAGCGATCCCGCAACCAGAACGTAGTGGAAGTGCGCAACCACATAGTAGGTATCCTGCATCTGGATGTCGATCGGTGTCACCGCGAGAATCAGGCCGGTAAAGCCCCCGATGGTGAACACGAAGATGAAGCCCACCGAGAACAGCATCGGGGTTTCAAAAGTCATCGAGCCTTTCCACATGGTGGCGATCCAGTTGAACACTTTCACGCCGGTCGGAACCGAGATCAGCATGGTTGCGTACATGAAGAACAGCTGCGCTGTCACCGGCATGCCGGTGGCAAACATATGGTGCGCCCAGACGATGAACGACAGGATCGCGATCGATGCGGTTGCATACACCATGGAGGCGTAACCGAACAGCTGCTTGCGTGCAAAGGCCGGGATAATCTGCGAGACAATGCCGAACGCCGGCAGAATCATGATGTAGACCTCCGGGTGACCGAAGAACCAGAAAATGTGCTGATACATTACCGGATCACCGCCGCCGGCAGCGTTAAAAAACGAGGTGCCGAAGTGACGGTCGGTCAATGTCATCGTGATTGCGCCAGCCAGCACGGGCATCACAGCGATCAGCAGGTAGGCAGTAATCAGCCAGGTCCAGCAGAACATCGGCATCTTCATCAGCGTCATGCCGGGAGCGCGCATGTTCAGGACGGTGACGATGATATTGATCGAACCCATGATCGACGACGCACCCATGATGTGCATCGCGAAAATACCCATGTCCATGCCGATACCCATCTGGGTCGACAGCGGGGCATACAGCGTCCAGCCCGCAGCGGTAGCGCCGCCAGGAACCAGGAAGGATGCAGCCAGCAGGATGGCAGCAGGCGGCAGCAGCCAGAACGAGAAGTTGTTCATCCGGGCAAATGCCATGTCGGATGCGCCGATTTGCAGCGGGATCATCCAGTTGGCGAAACCGACGAACGCCGGCATGATCGCGCCGAACACCATCACGAGACCGTGCATGGTGGTCAGCTGGTTAAAGAACTCCGGTTGTACCAATTGCAGACCCGGCTGGAACAATTCGGCACGGATCATCAGTGCCAGCACGCCGCCGGACAGCAGCATGATGAAAGAGAACCACAGGTACAGACTACCGATGTCCTTGTGGTTGGTTGCGTACAGCCAGCGCTGCCAGCCATGAGGATGGTCGTGCGCGTGGTCGTGAGCGTGATCGTGGGCGTGATCAACTACGGTGGTGCTCATGTCAATCTCCTAATTCAATTACTTGCGCGCAGCCAGCACTTCAGCCGGTTGAACAATATTTTCCTGGGCCTTGTTGGACCAGCTATTACGGGTATAAGTAATGACGGCGGCGATGTCGGTGTCCGACAAGACGCCCTTCCACGGCGGCATGCCGCCCTTACCATTCAGCAGAATGTTGATCTGCGGACCCTTGGGGCCAGTGACCATAGCGGAACCCTCGAGTGCAGGGAATGCGCCCGGAACACCTTTGCCGTTAGCCTGGTGGCAGGCCACGCAGTTAGCTGCATAAACTTTTTCGCCGCGCTGCTTCAGTTCATCAACAGTCCAGGTCTTATTCGGATCGTCAGCCTGCGCCGCCATTTCCTTTTTCTTGGTTTCTGTCCACTTTTTGTAGTCTTCGTCGCTGACAACATTCACGACGATAGGCATGAATGCGTGTTCCTTGCCGCACAACTCGTAGCAATTACCACGGTAGGTACCGATTTTTTCGGCACGGAACCAGGTGTCGCGGACAAAACCGGGGATCGCATCCTGCTTGACGCTGAATGCCGGGACGCCCCATGCGTGGATAACGTCGTTGGCGGTAGTAACGATACGGATCTTCTTGTTAACCGGAACGACAACAGGGTTGTCGACCTCGATCAGGTAGTTGTCGCTCTTGGTCTTGCTCACATCGACGATCTGCTCGCGCGGCGTGGACATGGCGGAGAGGAAGGAAATGCCTTCACCTTCGCCTTTGAGGTAGTCATAACCCCATTTCCACTGCATGCCAGTTGCCTTGATGGTGATATCCGCATTGGACGTATCTTTCATTGCAACGACGGTTTTTGTCGCCGGCAATGCCATACCAATAACAATCAGGAACGGGACGATGGTCCAGGCGATTTCAACTGCGGTGCTTTCATGGAAAGTTGCCGGCCTGTGGCCGACTGACTTGCGATGCTTGATGATCGAATAGAACATCACGCCGAACACGGCGATAAAGATCAGCAGGCAGATGATCAGCATCAGGTTGTGCAGCGAGTACACTTCCTCGGCAATCTTGGTTACCGGTGGCTGAAAGTTCAACTGACGCACGGCAGGACCGCCCTGACTGTCCACAACCGCCCATGATGGCACGCCGGCCGCCAGGAGCGACGCACCGAGCATCAGTGATTGGAGGCGCTTCGCAAGTTTCATAATTTCCTCAAAAGCCTAAAATTGGAGTTCCGTATATTTTCCTGACGCCAGCGCGCTCTGTAGTTCCCGCGCAAGCTCGCGTCGTTTCCATTCTGTCAAAAAGCGTCCCACTTCAACTCTGGTTTCGCCCGCCTCAAGTCCGATTAGGTCTCGCGCGGATCCGGGCGGCTCAACGCGCGTACGGCGCGGATCCAGCCTGAATTGACGGACATGCTCTACCTGAATCAGCTCTACCAGGAGGCAATCGTCTGCCAGCGCGATGTGCTCCCTGTCGGTGGCATGGCGAGCATACAGGAAAAAAGCGATTCCCATCGCCAACATTTCCAGAATGGCAAAGCCAAGGATGTACCAGGCGCCACGCAACGTAAACACAACGGCGACCAGTAAGGAAGTTGTACACAATGCCGCATAGACCATCATCAGCTGACGTGGCGTTATCGAGCAATTGCGCCTTAAAATCCATTCGCGCGAGACCATGTTGGATCATCCGACCGCGACAGCGAACCCGAGAGTACAAGCACTATGCAAAACCACGGAAGTATAAGGCTGAACTTGGCTGCTTATCAAGCGGAAAAATACTGGGCAACGGTATGCCATGCCTCTATACATGCGGGTTAGCGACCGATGAGCGGCGCTGGCGGCCTTGCAGTTTTGGCCACACCTTGGCCGATCTGTCATATTGCTATCGCCTGTCGATGAAGTGTCGTGTTATTTTTTCCAGCCTGGTTCGAACCGGATGATGCTTTCGCCGCTAGCCGTCTTGTGCGGCGCCGGACGAAACGCATGTCCATAGACCACCTCGAAAGTCAGAGGAATCTTGCCGTCGGCACCGCGCATCCGCTCCAGCGTTGCGATGGCTGCGTGCCAGGCGGCACGTCCGAACAGCCCTTGCCGTTTGGTGAGAAGCGGATTACCGCCCAACGCACGCACATCGGCAAACAGCTTATCAGTGGAATCATAAGTCACCGTAATGGTTTCCATGTCCATCACGGGGGTGGAAAAGCCGGCGTTCACCAGCATGTCGCCGAAATCATGCATATCAACAAATGACAACGCATGCGCGGCGCTATCGATGTTGGCAAATGCATGACGGACTTCACGGAGCGTATCAGGGCCAAAGCAGGAAAACATCAGCAAACCGTCAATCCGAAGTACGCGCCGCCATTCAGCGAACACCATGTCCGGCTGCGGATGCCAGTGCAGCGCGAGATTGGACCACACCAGATCCGCGCATGCTGCGGGCAAGGGCAATTGCGCAAAATCCGCACAAGCTGTAGCGAGTTGACTAGTACCTCCCCCCAGCTTGCCAGGCAGCCATTTGGACAACAGGCGGTTCATTGACGAGCTTGCCTGCTGCTGCCGTTGGCGTGCGGCTTGCAACATGGCCAGCGATCCGTCCATGCCAACAAGCTGTGCTTGCGGGTATTGTCCCTGCAAGGAGCTGAAATCCGCGCCTTCGCCGCATCCCAAGTCCAGTATGCGCTCGGGCTGCAATTTCACAAGAGCAAGGCGCTCATGCATGCGCCCGGCAATTTCGCGGCGCAAAAACTCCGAATCGGCGATACGGCCGGGCCTGGCGAACAGCGCACGCACGCGCCGGGTATCAATCGGACCGCTGGACCGGCTCTCGGAAGTTGGCAGGGATGAAGGCAAGAGAAAATCCGGTTAAGGCAATGAGATAATGCCGAAGTTTACACGCTTGAAGATTTGCCTGCTCCATGTTCACTCGCCTGCGCCATTGGTCGCACACTTTGTTTTCCCGCCTGCCCGTGGCCTTGCCGGGCGGTTGCGCATTCTGCGGTCTGGAGGCAATTGACGGATTGTGCAAGGGATGCCATGGACAATTTTTGGCCTTGCAGCCAAACCGATGCCGCTGTTGCGCGACGCCGATGCATCAAGCTGGCGACACGATCTGTGGTGAGTGCCTGCGACATCCGCCGGCATTCGATGCGACAATTGCTGCTGCCGACTACGCCGCACCGGTTGATCGGCTGGTGCTGGCGCTGAAGTTCGGTGCGCGCCTGGATCTGGCGTCGCTGTTTGCAACCATGATGCGCGACGCGCTGCTTGCGCGACAGGATACGGCGCTGCCAAGCTTGTTGTGTGCGGTACCGCTGGGACGTACACGCTTGACCGAGCGCGGGTTTAACCAGGCCCTTGAAATGGCACGTCCGCTTTCGCGCTCGCTTGGTATTCCGCTGCACTCGCGGCTTGCGCTCAGGCAGCGTGAAACCCAGGCGCAGGCGCAACTGGATCCGTCGCAGCGGCAACAGAATATCCATCATGCGTTTTCGCTGCAGGCGCAAACAATGGAGCTCGTGCGCGGTGCGCACATCGGCGTGGTCGATGACGTCATGACAACAGGACAAACGATGAATGAATTTGCGGCGATGCTAAAACGTTACGGTGCCGCACGCGTGACCGGCATCGTGTTTGCCAGGACTCCGCCGCAATAGAGAACGCAGTGCACGATCGACTGGCGACAGGCAACAACGACTAACAAGATATATCGGAAGGAAGCATACTTTGTTTCATGTAGTACTGGTCGAACCCGAGATCCCCCCCAATACCGGCAATGTCATTCGCCTGTGTGCGAACACCGGGGCGCAACTCCACCTGGTGGAGCCGCTCGGTTTTCCGCTGGATGACGCCAAGATGCGACGGGCGGGTCTTGATTATCATGATTATGCGACGATGAAGGTTCATCGCGACTGGGCGGCCTTTCTGGCTTCCGAAACGCCGGATCCGCATCGCATGTTTGCCATGACCACACATGGATCGACGCCATTTGCAGGCATCGATTTCCTACCGGGCGATGTGTTTGTATTCGGTTCGGAAACACGTGGTCTTGACCCAGCCTTGCGGGAATCGTTTCCCGCATCGCAGCGTATCCGTTTGCCTATGCGTCCGGATAACCGCAGCCTCAACCTGTCCAATACGGTCGCAGTTGTTGTTTATGAAGCATGGCGACAGAACGGTTTCGCCGGCGGCCAGTAAATCCCCCTCTTGATTGAAGGATCAACATGAAGTTGTATCACCTCGCAGCAATCGCCATCACCGTAGTCGCCTCTGGCCTGTCACAAGCGCATGAATTCAAGCTCAAGGACCTGAAAATCGGACATCCCTATGCGCGGACGACCGCGCCTTACCAGCCATCCGGCGCCGCTTATCTTTCACTGGAAAACACAGGTAGCTCGGCAGACAAGCTGACATCCCTTTCCTCGCCCGTCGCCAAGTCCGCGGAGATTCATACGATGTCGATGGAAGGCAATGTGATGAAAATGCGTGAAGTCGACGGTATCGACTTGCCGCCGGCAGCAAAGGTTGAAATGAAGCCGGGACATGGCTATCACATCATGTTGATGGGTTTGGAAAAGCCGCTGAAAGCCGGCGACAAGTTTCCCCTTACGCTGAATTTTGAAAAAGCTGGCAAGACCGACGTCACCGTGGTGGTCGAAGAAGCAAAGAAGGAAGCAGCACCCGCAGCCGGTCAGCATCGCCATTGAACGATATTGATGCGCTGAGCTGCCCCTGGCGTAGCTCAGCTTTTTCCGCATCCGGCGATGCCAGACCGCTAACGGAAACGATCAGGAAGATCAGGAAGCCGCATAATGGTGATAGACCTGATGCTTGCCATCGGCCTTGATCAGTACCACGTCGAACGCATCACGCCGATGGTCGTCCATCTCCATGCCGGGCGATCCCATCGGCATGCCAGGCACCGCCAGCCCTTTTGCCTTCGGCTTTTCAGCGAGCAATCGCTTGATTTGCTCGGCGGGCACATGGCCTTCAAGCGCATATCCACCGACGACTCCCGTATGACATGACGCCAGTTCGGTCGGGACGCCATAACGCGTCCGATAAGGAGCGGTGTCTGGCACATCGGTGGTGTTCACCGTAAATCCGCTTTTGCGCAAATGCGCGACCCATTCATGGCAGCAGCCGCAGCTCGGTGTCTTGTACACCTGAATGGCTGGTGTGGCGGCGTGCGTGACAGCCGCAGGTAAATACAGCGCAACCAGTGCGCCTTGCAGCAAAGTCCTGCGTTGCATGATGGCTCCTTAGAATTTATCTTTGGTCAATGTGAAGGTGGCACGCACTTCACCGGTGTGCAGGCCACGGAAGTTGTGGAGCTGTGGACGCGCCCATGGAGCAAGAGGTGTCGCTTCCGCTGAAGGCAGTATCCCGATTTGCTGCAATACCGAAATGGTGGCCGGAAACAAACCACGTGTGCTGCCATCCGCAATCTTGACGGCGATACCGATGCCGGCAGAACGGATACCGATCACTTGCACTGCTTCGGCGCCGATCTTTGCCACCCAGTCGCCCGGTACCGTCTGCATGAATGCGAGGTCGCTGCGCCCGGTGCCGGACACCAGCTCCGGATGCAAGGTCATTGCGCGAAACAGCTCGCCCATCAGGCTGCCGTAATGGGGATCCTGGTCACCCTGCGCAAGCCGCGCATAGGTGTGTGCGAGCCGTGACAGCGGAAGGCCATAGTTGGGCGCGGAACAGCCGTCGATACCCATCGCCATATCGCTCGGGGACATGCCGGCAACTTCGGCTATGCTGTCGCGCACTGCCTGTTGCAGTGGATGTGCCGGCTCGACATAGTTGTCCAGTGGATGTCCGTTCTGCACGCAATACGCAAGGAAGCCGGCATGCTTGCCACTGCAGTTGTTATGCAGCTGATTGAAAGTTGCACCTGCAGGCGGCGCCTTGTCCTGCACGGTGAAGTGCATGGGCACATGGCAGCCGCAGCGCAAGTGATGCTCGTCGCAACCGACCTTGCGCAGCATGCCCTCCACCGTCTGCGTGTGCATCGCTTCACCAGAATGGCTGGCACACATCAGTGCGAGTTCACGGCTATCGAAGCCGAACTTTTCGTGGCCTCCGGCGCGCAGGAAAGGCAGCGCCTGAAAAGGCTTGATGGTAGAGCGCGTGAAGGTCAGAAAGTCAGGATCGCCGGCATGATAAAGCAGGTCGCCCCTGGCATTCACGACAGCAACAGCGCCGTAATGCAAGGACTCGAGCCGGCCGCCGCGGATGACTTCAACGAGTGGAGCAAGCATCATGCATGGTCCCTTCAGAAAGGTTCAGGGTCAGGAATTGCGCACCTTCGACAACAGTTTGCTGGTCGAACGGTCATGCTGGAATTCAATGGCAACAGCCTTGCCACCGTAGGCAGCGACTGCCCTGCCTTCGGGAATCGCTGCCATGTCGTAATCGCCGCCTTTTACATAGACATCGGGGCGTGCTTCCTGTACCACTTCCAGTGCAGTGTCTTCATCAAACGGCACGACCAGGCTGACCGATTCGAGTGCGGCAAGTATCGCCATGCGGTCTTCACAGGTGTTGACCGGACGATCGTCGCCCTTGCCTAGTCGCCTGACCGATGCATCGGTATTGACGGCAACGACCAGCGATGCCCCCTGCTCACGTGCCTGCTCAAGGTAAGTGACATGGCCTCGGTGCAGGATGTCAAATACGCCGTTGGTCAGGACAACCGGTTTGGGCAGGCTGGCGACACGTTCCTTCAGTGCGGCGCGGGTAACAAGTTTATCTTCGAAATTAGGCATGATGAAAATAAGAAAGCCGCAAGCGATGGCTTACGGCTTTTACTTTAGTGTAGCGCTTTCCCGCAAGCCCTTCTTGAATACATGAAAAGACTGGTCGAAAAAGCGGGACCCTGCTTACTGCAAAGCGTCAGTGTCGCCGTGTCAGGAGGCCGGCTTCAGGTTACCCTGCAGACGTGCGCTGACTTCCTTGCGATAACGGTTCAGGTCCTGCACCGATTCAAAGGTACGATCGAACAGCAGCGACATATTGTGCAGAATGCGGTCAATCACTTTCTTTTCCCATTCACTGTCGAACTTGATCTGACCGTCCAGCCAGCGCTCGAGCCAGTTTGGATCGGGCAAGCGGCTTTGGACCGTGTCATTCGGGAACAGCGCCTGGTTGACATGCAGATTGGTCGGATGCAGCGGCTTTTCGGTGCGGCGTGCGGATGCCATCAATACACCGATCTTGGCGAAGGCGGCACGCGCGGTATCGCCGACTTCGTTCAACGCTTTTTTCATGTAACGCAGATAGGCGCCGCCGTGACGTGCTTCATCCTGGCTGATGATCTTGTAGATGGCCTTGATTACCGGTTCGGTATGCCAGTCGGAGGCGCAACGGTACCAGTGGTTGAGGCGGATCTCGCCGCAGAAATGCAGCATCAGGGTTTCGAGCGGAGGTGCCGGATCGAATTCGAAACGCACATTGTGCAATTCTTCTTCGGTGGGAAGCAGATCCGGGCGAAAACGACGCAGGTATTCCATCAGCACCAGCGAATGTTTTTGCTCTTCAAAAAACCAGACCGACATGAATGCGGAGAAATCACTGTCACCACGGTTGTCACGCAAAAACATTTCAGTCGCGGGCAATGCGGACCATTCCGTGATGGCATTCATGCGGATGGTTTGTGCCTGCTCATCCGATAATTTGGAAGCATCAAACTGTTCCCACGGAATATCCTTTTCCATGTTCCAGCGAACCTGTTCGAGCGATTTGAATAGTTCTGGATACAGCATCACACACCTTCATGATTAGTTAAGTATTTGATTCTACCAAAGAAAAGCGCGGAAACTTTAATTCCCCGACGGTCCGCGGAATACGCAAGTACTCCGATAGACATTGTTCGGTGCAGTACTGGTCAGCCTGCCGGCAAGAAAAACCACTTGTAGCCAAAACAATAACGCAAGCGCTCCAGCCAAAAATACCGCAAACCATCCGGGTATGAGGGTTTGTCAGCTTGCCGATGAATGTTTCTTCGAAATTAGTCTGCAGCGAGCTGCCCGCCTTTATGACCATGGTTCCGGAAACTAGTGCCATGGCGGTTCTGGTTCTATTACCGCTCAATGCACGACTGAAGTGGCGAACCATCACCGCCGACGCGCGCCACGATATGGATGGCGCGTGATATATTTTTGATATGCAACTATGTCCGAGTGGCATTGTCCATTCGTTCAGCGCGACGGCTTCAGGTGATGCAGCCCACCGTGACGACCTTCGGCAAACCATTATCGAACATACATGCCTTCTACAACGACGATCCTCGCCAAGATGCCAGCGTGGCAGCATCTGGCCTGCATTGCCGCACTGTCTGGCACGATGGCAAACGTCTCGGCCACAGTCATTAACCAGACCGATACCGCCGACCTGTTTGCGACGACCGGGGAGCTGACGGAGGCATTGCCCGATCTGCAAAGCGGCGGCAGGCCTACCCCAGGTTACTTCGGCCTGGCGCGCGAAGCCGCCGTGATTGGCTATAGCAGCCGCTCAGAAAAGTGGGATGCCAAGCTTGAACAATATATGGCCGATCCCGCGTTGACGTTTGACTACGGCCGGGCGCTGTCGAGCACGTTTGGTGCGGGCGGCAGTTTTACCCGTGGCAGCACACAATCCGAAATGGTCTTGAACGGGATATTTGCGCCCAAGAAGAACGTGCGTTTCCGCATCGCCGGCGCACAATTACGCAGCAATTCAGCAGAAGCAGATGGCGCCGAATCCTTGCAACAGCATAGCTATCTGATCGGCGCGCGAAAATACTGGACCAATTACGCGTATCTGTCGGACCTTGGTATTTCGGCGTACACCGTCGACGCGAATACCGCCAGCACCGCTACCGTTTCAGCGCTGACCGACCCGGACACGCTGGATCCGGGCGTGCGTAGTGCGACCCTGCCGGCATCAGGTAGAACAGAAGGCTACCTGCTCAACCTGAATTTGCGGCCAACCGCCGATTCAAAAGTCGAGCTACGGCATGAGTTAAGCCAATCCACCTACTATGCCGATAGCATTGCGCTGCACACCGAAATCCAGGCAACCAGCGGCGTCCGTTTTTCGCAGTTCCTGGACGACTGCGTCCAGGTGCATGGTGGTTACAGCGCCGGCACGGATTTCGGTCGCATGGACCTCACTGTGGCGCGTGACAAATGGAATATCCAGTTATCCCGGGATATCAACGACAGTGGCGGCAGTACCGCATTACGCGTCGGCTACCTCATCCCCTTGGGACAGTCCAAAATGACAAGGCGAACTTGTGGCGCCATAGGTGCGCCGAATTTTGAGCCGATCCTGAACGCGACAATGAAACGCCCACCCGCCTTGCCGGAACAACCGATGGCGATCGGCGTCTTTCGCTAGTTGACAAGGCGAGCAGATCCGTCTCTAGCATTGCGCCGAGCGGAATTCGGAAGCAGCGCAAAGCAGTCGTGTTCAGTTAGAACTCTTTAGAGTTCATCTTCAATGAGCCCCTCTGGCAGCACCTCCAGTTGCGCAGCGGGAAACAGCCATTGATCGGTAGTAGCAAAGAGAATGTAATAGTGCAACATAGGACCTCCTGTAAAGATATATCAACAGGACTAGCACGATCCATGCCGCATCGCACCATCGATCAAGCCATTGATATTCCTTAAAAATTATTGGATTAGACCGAATATATGCTGCAAATGCACAACCTAAAAGCCATCCTTCCTCAGTCACGCTATTCTGGTTTTGTAATCGCTACCGATACAGTTTCCCTTTATTTCAAATTGTTCAATTTGCAAGCGCATCCAGACACACAGTGCTGCTGACAGCATGTAATCCATGGCAGGCATTGCGCTTCCTCACGCACAATGTGGCATAGTCGCCACATCGCCTGCCGAACCATTTTGGCCTTACTGTTCAACTAACACGCAACATCCTTGGTCAACACTACTCATTCTCCCAGCCCCAAAGAAGAACGCATCTTCCTGCTGACCCTTGCCGGTATCCAGTTCACGCACATCCTTGATTTCATGATCATGATGCCGCTCGGGCCGCAACTGATCCGGGTACTGCATATCGATACCCATCAATTCGGATTACTGCTCTCGTCGTACACCTTTACCGCCGCCGCGTCCGGATTGCTGGCAGCGACCTATGTCGATCGTTTCGACCGGCGCAAGTTGATCCTGACGCTGTATGTGCTGTTTATTGTGGCAACCCTGTGCTGTGGACTTGCGCCTGATTTTGTTTTCCTGCTGATCGCGCGTGCGCTGGCGGGTGCGTTTGGCGGCATACTTGGCGCCATGGTGCAAACTGTCGTGGCGGATGTGGTGCCCTTCGAGCGGCGCGGCCAGGCGATGGGAACCATCATGTCCGCATTTGCGCTGTCGACCGTCGCGGGTGTTCCGCTTGGCTTGTTCCTGGCCTCGCACATCGAGACGCTGGGCTGGCGGGCGCCGTTCTTTTTCATCGTGCTGCTGTCCTGCGGCTTCCTTGCAGTAGGCTACCGTTATCTGCCTTCATTAACCGGGCACCTGCGGCGTTCCGATGCGGGCAACGTCTTCCGGCAAATCTATGCGGTGGTGAGGGAACCCAATCACATGAATGCCTATTTCTTCATGTCGCTGCTGATGCTGGGTGGATTCACGGTGATCCCCTATGTCGCGCTGTACTACACCGCGAATGTCGGCATGACCGAATCCTTCATCACCGTGATCTATTTATGTGGCGGTGCGGCGACCTTCTTTACCTCACGCCTGATCGGCAGGATGGCAGACCGTTACGGCAAGCTCCGGACTTATCGCGTCGTCGCGCTGGCGTCGCTGTTGCCTTTGCTGGTGACGACGCATCTGGTGCCTGTGCCATGGTGGGCCGTGCTGATCAATTCGACGATCTTTTTCATCCTGGTGCCAGGGCGCATGGTGCCGGGGATGGCCATGATTACCGCTGCAGCGGCGCCTCAAGTGCGCGGCACCTTCATGAGCATCGCTTCATCGGTGCAGATGATGGCCTCGGGACTGGCTTCGCTGGGTGCCGGTTTGATCATCACCCGCAATGCTGCGGGACAGATCGAACATTACAACCTGGTTGGCTATCTGGCGTTCGGTTGCACGCTGGCGGGGATCTGGGTGGCGCAGCATTTGAAAGTCGCACCATCGGCTACGCCGGTCACACGACCGGCTTAGGCTTGGAACTTGTCTGACGCGTACAGCGAGCAGCCGTATGTTGCGCCAAGCATTGCAAGCGCAACATAGGCAAATCCGGAACACGCAGCTGCTTATCAAACACCGGAACACCGCGTGACCGTGAATGGATTTATTTGGTCGGCTTTGACTTGCGGCTTGACGACGCCGTCTTTGCTGCCGGTTCGACCTTGTCCTTCGATACGCTTTTTGCGGAAGCCTTGGGCTTGCTGTTACCGTTGCCGTTACTGTCAGGGCTATCGCTCGTCTTCGGCACTTCCGTCATCGCATTGCTGACCGCCTGCTTGAATTGGTCCTGCAGCATATTCCACCATGCCGCCGCATTGACCAGCGGCGCGGTCAGACTTGCCGCGTCGATTTCATCCTTGCTGGTCGGTTCGGGCGCACCCTTGCGTTTCTCGCCGGCCTCGTCATCAGCCTGGCCGGATGTGCTTGCGGCGCTGCTGTGACTGCCGGCGCCGTTACCACCACTACCATTGGACGCACCTGCAGTTCTAGGCTTGGCGGCATCGGCCCCGGCCTGCATGGTGGCGGTGAACGTCTCGCTCATCGTCTGCAAAGTGGAAATCGTTGCGGCCTGGACTTCGAGCGCCTGTATCGTGCCGCGCAGCATGTTCATATTGAGCGTCAGCCAGTTTTCCACCGCCCTGAGATCGGCAATCTTCTTGTTGATTTCTTCAACGGACAGAGTCGGCATGACCATGCCCGGTATATTCATTCCCGGAATGTTCATGCCGGGCCCATTTTTACCCGGCATGTTCATGCCGGGAATACCCATGCTTCCCCACAGATTTTTTACGAAGTCCAATGTATCGGTCATCGCACCCATTCCGGGAAAGTTCGGCATCTCCGGTTTAATCATGAAAAACCTCCGCGTAGTGAAAAGCTGACGTAGGCGAAAACTCGCCAGTTCCCGGAAGTATGCACCCGGCCGGGCCAGCTGTCATGTGAGAACAATCAAAGACCGGCGGCGCAAAATACGCTTTGCCGCACGTCGCGACGTCCTTGCCGCAATGAAACTTGACGTCTGCCCACGATGACGGCGCAGAGGTTGCTACACTAGCGGAATGATCGATTTTCCGCATTCTGGCAGACCATCCAAAAAGCACCGGGCGCCGCGCATCGTTGTCGTCCTGGTGGTGACTGCATTCCTGCATCTACTGGTTTTTCAATGGGCAGAAGGACGTCTCGGTCTGCCGTCCCTGCAAGGCGAGCAACAGGCACCCGTCATCACCATCGCGCTGAACGAGGCTCCCCCTGTCCCAGTAGCAACCCCTGCACCGCCGCCAAAGAAAACGATTCCAAAAAAACCGCGCCCTGCCAGACCGAAGCCGCCAAAACCACCGGCAGCATCGCCACCACCTCCGCCTGAAGCCGCGCCGGCGCCCAACCCGGACGCACTCGCGCAGCTTGCACCGGCCGGCATGGAAGCACCCGGTACCAGCGTGGAAACACCCGTGGTGGTGGCCACGCCTGATACGGCAGATTCGGCGGAACCGACGCCACTCTCTCCCGCCGAGAGCACCGCATCTGCCACTACCGAAGCACCGCAATACCCCGTTGCCTTGCCGCCTTCCGCACAACTTGACTATGACGTGATTGCATTGCGCGGCCAACAGAAATGGTATGGATCTGGAACCTTCGTCTGGGAAAGCGCAGGCGGGCGTTACAGTATTACCGGCGAAGCCAATGCCTCGCTACTGCTGATCAACCTGACTGTGCTGCAATTCAGGAGCGAGGGCTTGATCAGCGAACAGGGCGTCGCCCCGCTCCTGTACAGCGAAAAGCCACGGAACAAGTCGCAGACCAATACCCATTTTCAGCAGGAAAAGCGAAAAATTACCTTTTCCGCATCGGAAGCCGTCTACCCTTATCAGGGTGGCGAACAGGATCGCGCCAGCGTGATGTGGCAACTGGCCGGCATCGGTCGCGGCGATCCGGGACGTTTTGTGCCGGGCGCAGCGTTTGATATCGTGGTGGCCGGCGCTCGCGACGCTGAAACATGGCGCATCGGCGTGATTGGCGAGGAAGAGATCGAGACGCCCTTCGGCAAGATGAAAGCCTGGCATGTACGGCGTGCGCCTCGTCAAAAAGCTTACGACCAGATCATCGACATCTGGCTCGCACCGCAACAGCAATGGTATCCGGTCAGGCTGCGCCAGACATCGACCAACGGCGACTATCTGGAAATGTCCTTGTCCAATCTGAATGCCGGCATACCGCCGGCGACACAAACCAACTAACGATGAATACACTCATGCGAACGATGGCTGCGGCCGTCCTACTGTCCGGCTTGCTAGCGGGCACGGTCGCGGCAAACGCGGCCACCAAACCCACCACGGCAATTGCGGTGCCGGTAGCATCTGTGGTGCCTGTAATACCTGTGGCGTCCGCAAAGCCGGCGACAAAAGCGAAGATCAGTTTCCCCCCTTCGGCTGACCTGTCCTATTCCATACAGGCAAAACAGAAAGGCATGCCGATCGAAGGCGATGCGGTCATGCGCTGGAGCATGACGGGCAATTCCTTCAGCATCAGCAATGAAGCCCGCGCGATGATCGTCGGCAAAATACTCGATACGAAAAGCGAAGGCCTTATCGATGCTGATGGGCTGGCGCCCACCAGCATTACGGAAAAACGCTTTCGGCGCCCGGCGACCACCACATCTTTCGATCGCTCGGAAAACCGGATTACCTTCAGCAGCTCCGACGAACAATATCCCATCCAGGGCGGCGAGCAGGATCGCAACAGCGTGATCTGGCAACTCGCCGGGGTCGCCCGTGGGATGTCCAAAAAGTTCAAGACGGGCTTTGTGTGGAAGGTGGTCGTAGCGGGTCAGCGCGATGCGGATGAATGGGTGTTCAAGGTAGTCGGCCAGGATACTATTCACACGCCGCTGGGCGAACTTAACAGCCTGCATGTGCAGCGGGTGCCGACGCCCGATTCGAAGGACCAGCTTCTCGACATCTGGCTGGCGCCGACGCTGGAGTGGTATCCAGTGCGCGTACGCTACAGCGAAGATAACGGCGACTATATCGAACAAACCTTGCAGGAACTGAATCGCAAGACACCGTAAGCCATAATCTGCGTAAGCACCGTCAGCAAGCCCGACAGTTCCGACTGATTCGCCAGGTCGTACGCATTGCAGCCGATGCCAGCGGAAAGATTCCTGATCATCGCGGCCTGCTTCTCCATTTATTTTTTGATCCGACTCATGACTACCAACAACGGCGCACTCGTTCTTTTCAGCGGCGGACAGGATTCCGCCACCTGCCTCGCCTGGGCGCTTTCCCGCTATGCGCGCGTGGAAACCATCGGCTTCGACTACAAGCAGCGGCATGCCATCGAACTCAGCGTGAGACCTGCCTTGCTACGGACAATGCGGTCGCTGTCGTCGGACTGGGATACCCGGCTGGGCGATGACCATATGATCGACCTCTCGCTGATTGCCAGCATTTCCGACACTGCACTGACACGTGATGTCGCAATCACAATGCAGGACGACGGCTTGCCCAATACCTTCGTGCCGGGGCGCAACCTTCTGTTCATGACGGTGGCTGCCACCGTCGCCTATCGCCGTGGACTCGATGTATTGGTCGGCGGGATGTGCGAAACCGATTTTTCCGGTTATCCCGACTGCCGCGACGATACGATGAAAGCCTTGCAGGTAGCGCTCAATCTGGGCATGGCGACACGTCTGAAGCTTGAAACTCCGCTGATGTGGATCAACAAGGCCGAAACCTGGAAGCTTGCCGCTGACCTTGGCGGCCAGGCGCTGGTCGATGTGATCCGGGCTGACACGCATACCTGCTATCTCGGCGAACGCGGCGCACTGCATGACTGGGGCTATGGCTGCGGGACCTGCCCTGCCTGCGAGCTACGGGCACGCGGCTATCGGGAATACATTGCGAGCGCAACCTGAACGTTCATGCGGTGTAAGGAAACTCAAAGACTCGCACGATAAGATAGGTGCTTCACATGGCATGCCGATAGTGTCGGTGTGCCGTTCATGGGCAGGATTTGCCCCACCAGTAAGTACGATACCCGCTCGCCACCATGCTGATCGCCATCCTTACCGATATCCATGCCAACCGTGAGGCGTTCACCGCCTGTCTTGCGCATGCCGAAGAGCGCCGCGCCCAACGTTATGCCTTTCTGGGTGACTTTGTCGGCTACGGCGCCGATCCGGGCTGGGTGGTCGATACCGTGATGGAGTACGTCGCCGACGGTGCGATCGCGGTGCAGGGAAACCATGATGCCGCGATTTCACAGGCGGCGGGCAAGAACATGAATCCCCAGGCACGCGCAGTGGTCGAATGGACGCGTTCGCAGCTCAATGAACAGCAGCGCAACTTTCTCGAGCAACTGCCCATGACGCAGGAGACCGGTCATTGCCTCTTCGTGCATGCTACCGCGGCCGACCCGCACAGCTGGGAATACATTACCGGCACGGTGGAGGCGCTGAAGAGCATGTACGCGACGCAGTGCCGGATTACCTTTTGCGGACACGTGCATCAACCGGCCTTGTACAACATGTCGCCGACGGGCAAGGTGTCGTCCTTCGTGCCGACCGGCGATAGCAGCATTCCTCTCGGCACACAGCGGCACTGGCTGGTACTGCCCGGTTCGGTCGGCCAGCCGCGCGATGGCAATCCCGCCGCTTGTTATGCGCTGTATGACGATGTCACACATGAGCTGATCTATTTCCGCGTGCCGTATGACTACGATACGGCGGCGGAAAAGATTCGCTCCGCCGGCTTGCCGCAAAGCGTCGGCAATCGTTTGCAGCACGGTCTGTAACGCATGCTGCGTCTCGAGGCAGGCATGGTGGTTGACGGTTTCCGCCTGGAAGAGCGTCTGCACAAGGGCGGCATGGCCATGCTCTGGCGCGTCTCGCGAGAAGAAGCGCCTGATGACCCTCCCCTGCTGATGAAAGTCCCGATACTCGGCGACAACCACGATCCGGCGGCGATCGTGGGTTTTGAAGTCGAGCAAATGATCATGCCCAAACTGAACGGTACGCATGTGCCGCATTTTGTGGCATCGGGCGACTTTACCGGACAGCCATATATCGTGATGGAACTGATTGCAGGGACATCCCTGCGTGCGCGTTTCGACGACTCGCCGCTGCCGGTCGACGAAGTGATCAGCATCGGGATTCGTGTCGCCAGCGCCTTGCACAATCTGCACCGACAGCAGGTGATTCACCTGGACGTCAAGCCGAGCAACATCATGTTTCGTGAAAACGGCGAAGCGATCCTGATTGATTATGGCCTGTCGCGCCATGACAGACTGCCCGATCTGCTGGCCGAGGAATTCCGCCTGCCCATGGGTACCGGACCGTACATCTCGCCGGAACAGGTGCTGCATATTCGCAATGATCCGCGCAGCGATCTGTTTGCGCTGGGCGTATTGCTTTACCACCTGGCGACAGGCGAACGCCCGTATGGGTTTCCAACGACTGTATCCGGGCTGCGGCGTCGCCTGTACCGTGATCCGGTACCGCCACGCGCACTGAATGCAAAGATTCCCCCATGGTTGCAGGAGATCATTCTGCGCTGCCTCGAAGTGGACCCGGGTTCACGCCACGATACCGCGGCACAACTCGCATTTGAGTTGCAGAATCCTGATCAGGTACAACTGACCGCCCGCGCGGACAAGCACGCAAGGGATGGTTTTTTTGTCGTCGTACGCCGCTGGTTCCATGCGGTCGGCATGGAAGCCTCATCGCAGCAATCGGCAGGCCAACAGCTGACGCACGCGCCCATCATCGTCGTCGCGATCGACTTGTCGTATGGTTCGGAATCGCTGGCCGAGGCACTGCGCACGGCCGCGCGTCGCATACTGCAGACGGAACCGGGTGCCCGCCTCGCCTGCATTACCGTGCAGAAGACCAATCGCATCGGCATGGATGAGGTGGTCGACCGTCAGGGACGCAATATCCATGTCAAGCATCTGGTCGGACTGAAGCACTGGGCGCGGCCGCTGGCGATCGCGCCGGATAAGATCACCTACCATGTGCTGGAAGCGCCTGACCCGGCATCGGCCATCGTCGACTACGCGAGAGTCAATGATGTGGACCACATTGTGATCGGTTCACGAGGAAGGTCGGTGCTGCGTCGTTACCTCGGCAGCGTATCGTCGCAAGTCGTGGCACAGGCTGATTGCACGGTCACCGTGGTCAAGAGTGCGGGTGGCGGCTGAGGTCCAGCAGGCTGGGTTGGCTGGGCTGCCTTGTCTGAATTGCTTGAAGCGATTGAATGGATTGATCGAGCGGACTGACTTGATCGACAAAGCCCTTCAGCCGCTTTATTAACGACAACGCATTCGGTACTGCAGCACCGTTAGCAGTATTGTCGAACACGCACCAGACCTTGCTGCCCCCGTCCAGATAAGCTCTGATACGCACGGCAAGCTCGTCAAGATACGTGTCCGTGTAGGCGGAGTAATACATTTCCGGCGAGCCGTGCAGACGCAGATACACAGTTGGCATGTGGCCAGCGATGTCGTCGATCGGCACCGTGCTCACCTGGGGATCAGCGATCACGTACGAGACCTTGCGGTGATGCAGCAGGTCGGCGGCGACCGGCGTGAACCAGCTCGCATGGCGCGGTTCGCAGACCACGTCGACGTCGATCATTGTTCGCAGGTCGACAAAGAACCGGTGCGCAACATCGGCATCGAACGCAAGGCGCGGCGGTAATTGCACCAGCAGGCAATCGAGCTTGTGGCCAAGATTGCGTACTTCGCCGACAAAGCGCTCGAGCGGATCGGCGACATCCTTGAGGCGCATTTCATGCGTAATGATTTTGGGGACCTTCGCCGAAAAGCGAAAGCCGGCAGGCACGCTGTCGCGCCAACGTGCATACGTCACCGGACGATGCGGCCGATAGAATGAAGTGTTGATTTCGACACCCGTCAGCACGCGCGCGTATCGTTCGAGGTGGCTCCCTTCACCACCGAACTGGTCGGCCACCGTGGATGGAATTCCCCAACCCGCGCAGCCGATGAAGAGCGAAGACTCCAATGGGTTTTGCATGCAAAGATTTGATAGGACTTGATATCTGATCAATAGGCAAGCACGCCGCAGCGCACCAATTTTCATCATGCATGTGCTGGTCAGACATTGTGCAATGCAAGTTGATCCGTATCAGAAGCGGGAGCACAATCTATTTGCAGCACTCAGAGACCAGACCCGCAGTTGGAACACATGTTCCGCGCAATGTAATGAATCGCGCAATGCTTTGAGATTTATCGCAAGGCGTCACCGGTATCACCCGTACCGCATGAACGTCTAATACCATGGACCGTGGGTCATGGATCTCATGCGACTAACGCAACTATCGTAATAACGAACGTAACTATCGCAGCTTGGGCAACTCACTCGACTGACTTGATGCGCCGGATTTTGCCAAACATTTTCAGCAGGAACTTCATGATCAGCATGCCATCCGATTGGCTCACACGACATCATTTGCGCCAGACATGATTCCCTGAACCGCCATCGCTGTGTTCAGGTTTCCAGAAAATCGCTGCACCCTATCGAGGTATGAAGGGAGTCTTGCATGAAAGCGCACGACGACGAAATCTTGGACCGCCTGGTCTTTATCGACCGCACGATCATCCATGCCGTGCAGGCATGCCACTCGGATGCAAGCGTTCCTCAAGAACTGAAGGAATGCGTGAGCAGGCTGCGACAGCGTTCCAGCCAGGCACAGCAGGCATTGCACGCACGCGACGAACCTCGGATGCGGCAAAGCGTCGATGAGCTCGCGCGGCTCAGCGATGAAGCACAGCATCGCATCCATCCTTACGACGGCATGAACTATGCGGTCAAGAGTGCCGTGATTCTGACGCATATCGAATTGTCGGCACTGCGTTATCAACTTACCTGAAAGGCAGTTTGACATTGCGCTTGAACGCCGGTTTGAAGACGCGGGCCTGCGTTGCGACACGTTGGGAGAAGCGGAGAAGCAGGGAACCACGAAATCAGCGTCCGGCACCGGCAACATGACCGGCCAGTTCAGGCTCGGCAACGATGACGCGATTGCGACCTCCGTTCTTTGCACGATACAACGCGTCGTCGGCGCGCTTGGTCATGGTTTGCACGCTGTCGTCCGGGATATGGCAGGCAATACCGGCGGAAAAGCTGACGGCAATCCCTTGGGCGATGGTGTTCCAGTCATAGGCACTGACGGCCGTTCTGACCCTTTCCATCGTGGTGAAGCCGGCGTCGAGCGATGTTTCGGGCAACAGTACGGCAAACTCTTCGCCACCGAGACGCCCGAGCGCATCCACACCACGCAACGCCCCACTGGCGATCCCGCACACCACCTTGAGCACCTCATCGCCGACCGGATGACCATAGTGGTCATTTATGTTCTTGAAAAAATCCAGATCCAGCATGACCAGGCAGAACGGCCGTCCGGAACGCTCGCTGCGCTGCATTTCCATCTCCGGACGTACCTGGATAACTGAAGCGGTCGCCGATACACCACAGCGTGACGGCGGAAACAACGCCGTAGATCAGCAAGAACTATGGGCCGCCATGCACCAATTGTAACGTTGGCGTCACATAGCTGTAGTCCGATGCCAATCGAGAACCGTCAGCTTGGCAATTTAGCATCCGATGGAAGCAGAAAGGAAGATGATTGCAGGAGAAAGCCCACTTCGAGGTGTAACAAGGCGTAAATGCCTTGGTGAAACAACGGGGCTCTGCTTACATTTGAATCGTTCGAGCGAGCTTTTGGAGAATGTGATGCACTACATCCTGGCATGCATGGTAATCGGTACCGTGTTTGGTGCCGGACTGGCAATTGCCACTGAACAGACACCCAATCCCGCCGCGTCACCAGCAACCAAGCCGCAGCGGCATCTCGCGAAATTCGATGAGCAATTCAAGGCAGCGGACATGGATAATGACGGCGGCTTGACCATGGCCGAGGCCCGGACCGCCGGCATGGAGCGGATCGTCAATAATTTTGAGCGCCTGGATATCAACAAGAATGGCAAAGTGACGCGCGAAGAAATTCGCGTCCTGTTGCGCAGCCGGCTCTCCAGTTAGTGGCTAGCGTTTTAGCACGGTAGCCACTAAGCCCCTCCTTGCTCAGCCCGCCATCTTTGGATTGGGCGGCAGGTTGATCTCGCCGGGCAACAAGGTGTTGGCAGGCAGCGCCTCCTGATCTTTCAGGCGCTCGTAGATCGGCGTGAAATCGGGCGCGGTTGCCTTAAACAGCTGCTCGAAATCGCGGATCACAAAATACGTTTCCTGGTACGAGTCGATCTTGTACAGCGTACGCATGATGCGTTCGATGTCGAGCGGAATTCGACGCGGCGCGGGATCTGTCAGGCAATACTCTATTTCTCCGCCCGATGACAAGATGCCAGCACCATAGGCGCGCAAGCCTTGCGGGCTTTCAATCAGTCCAAACTCCACCGTGTACCAGTAGAGCCGCGCAAGATGCGTGAGACCATCGGTCTTGAGCGCCTTCAGGCCGCCCTGCCCATATTGCTGGATGTAATCGGCAAAGACCGGATTGAATAGCAACGGCACATGGCCAAAGAAGTCGTGGAAGACATCGGGCTCGACGATGTAGTCAAATTCATGGGCTTCGCGTAGCCACACGGTGACTGGAAAGCGGCGATTGGCCAGATGCTCGAAGAAGGTCAGCTCCGGCACCAGGCCGGGCACGGCGACCAGTTCCCAGCCGGTGGCCTTATGCAAGGCTTCAGTCGTGCGATCGAAACGGGGAATCTCTTCGCTGGCATCCATCTTTGCCAGGCTATCGATGAACATATCGCAAGCACGCCCCGGCACCAGCTTTGCCTGGCGCTGATAAAGCTTTTTCCACAACGCATGCTGTTCAGGCGTGTATGCCGACCAGTCCTGCTGGACGATATAGTTTGCGTCGCAGCGGCTGTAGTCGCCGCGCAGCGTACCGCCATCCGACTTTTCTTCAAGCGTCTTGAAAAAATCCGCCTGGTCTACTGTGGTGTTCATGTTGATGTCTCCGTGACTTGTACTTGACCGCCAGTCCATCACCGTAAATCTCGTGGATGACATGGCAAAAGGATGAAGACAGTATAGTCAAGACGCCAAGGCATAAAATTGCGATGATTGCGCTCTTCATCGGATTATGGGCAATAATATTGCTCCATATCGCACCAAAGAGGCTGAACATGCCAAAAATTAACCTGGACAAGACCGACCGAAAAATCCTTTCCATTCTGCAAGCGGATGGCAGGCTGACGAACCAGGAAATTGCCGAGCGCGTCAACCTGTCGCCTTCGCCTTGCCTGCGGCGGATCAAGAACCTTGAAGAGAACGGCGTTATTCGTCAGTACGTAGCCCTGCTTGATCCGGACAAAATCGGGCTGGGACTGCTAGCCTATGTCAATGTACGGCTGGAGAGGCACAACGATAGTCATCCGGCCGGCGGACATTCGCCACGCGCCGATTTCGCTGCATCGGTCGCAAACTGGCCCGAGGTTGTGGCCTGCTACGCGATGACAGGCGAAATGGATTATTTGTTGCGAGTCCATGTGGAAGACATGGAGCACTTCTCGCAATTCATGATGGAGACGCTGCTCAGGCATTCCGCAGTAATGGACGTGAAGTCGAGCTTTGCGCTGCAGAGGATCAAGGATACGACGGCGCTGCCATTGGTGTGATGAGGGCGCCGCCGCAGTAGGAAGATGGCCTACTTTCCTTTCCTTCCCGGCAAGCGATTCCACCACTTGAGCGCCGCCTTGGTATTGGCCTTGAACCCGTAATCAAAAGTCGCGAATTGTTCTTCCATGGCTTCCGCCAGCATCGTTCCCGGACTCGCAGGTTGTAGCTTGAGATAAGCGTCAGCTTCCCCGTATTCGCGATGAATCTTCATGCCCGCTTTTGCGGCGATATGAATCATGGTCTGGTTGGAAGACAGGCAATGCATGTACAAGGTATCGACATCCTCATTACGGCAACGTATCGCCGCCCGTTCGAACAACCGCGAACCGATGCCCATGCCGCGCGCATTGGACGACACGGAAACGCCGAACTCAGCGATTCGGGCCTTGAGTGTCGCGTTATGCAGAACCGGAGAAGTCTCACGCGCGGTAAAGGCCAGATGTCCGACACCCAGCAACCGCAGGTTGTCGTCATACACGCCAAACACGGTGTCGCGTGAAAAATCCAGCTTCTGCACATAACGGGTAATCAACTCATCAGGCAGTACCGTGCCGAAGCGAAGCAATCGATCGCTGTCGTCGAGCGCAAGAAAATGCATCAGCAAGCGGCGCCTGTCGCGTTCGGACAGTTCCTTGACGCGGACTACAGGGCGGTCCGTGCCAGTAGCAGTGGTAGTACTCATGGTGGCATCAAGCCTTCCAGATCAATCGATTTCATGCCGATTCCTGCAGAAATTGGGTTTGTGCAATGCACCATTGCATTGTAGGCCATATGCGCAAACACCGCAGGAGACTGCCTTCTATATACGTGCAGGTTGAGAGTAATCAATCGTCACAGGCGATATTTATCCGGACTGTTACGTAAAACCCACAGTTGCGACGCGCACCATCGTCGGCAAAGAGTGCATGGGATATTCTTTCCGTACGTAAACTTTTTGATACATTGAGGGGACAACATGATTTCGTTGCGACGCAAGGCACTTGCGGCACTATTGTTAGGCGGAACGTTAATTGCGGCATCGGCAGAAGAAGGCGTCACTGACAACACGATCTTGATCGGGCAGACCGTGGGGATCACCGGCACGGTCGCTGGTCCCGTGAAGGAAATGAATGAAGGCGCGAACGCCTATTTCAATCAGGTCAATAAACAAGGCGGCATCTATGGTCGCAAGATCGAGATGCGCATGCTCGACGACAAGTTCGACCCTGCCCTGACACTCGCCAATGCCGAAACCCTGATCAAAAAAGACCGTGTCTTTGCGTTGTTCCAGGGTCGTGGCACGCCGCACACAAAAGGCATCCTGCCTCTGCTTGAGGCGAACAATGTCCCGCTGGTCGCTCCCAGCACCGGCGCAACGATCTTTCATCAGCCGGCGCACAAAATGTTGTTCAACATTCGCGCGAAATATCAGGATGAAGTGGTACGTGCCGTTGAGCACTTCACCACCATCGGGATTCAGGCGATTGGCATCCTGCATGTGGACGATGCCTTTGGCCAGGATGGACTGGAAGGTTTCCAGAAAGCGATGGCGGCACGCAAGCTGCAGCCCGCTGCCGTCATCAAGTTTGGCCGTGTGAATCCGGATAACGCTGCGGCGGCTGCCGAGGTGGTGAAAGCGAATCCTTCAGCGCTGATCATCGTCAGTTCCGCCAAAAACACGATCGATGTGATCAAGGCGATTCGTGCGGCGGGAAGCCATACGCAGATCATGACCTTGTCGAACAATTCCTCGGATGCTTTTGTGAAGGATCTGGGCAAGGCTGGCAACGGTGTGATTGTGTCGCAGATTACGCCTGCACCGCATTTGGTAACGACCAAGCTGGGGCAGGAGTTTAGTTCGGCCGCAAAGGCATCGGGAGCGACGATTTCGTATGCGGCGATGGAGGGATATGTGAATGCAAAGGTGCTGGTGGAGGGCTTACGGCGTGCAGGACCGAAGTTGACGCGTGACGGGTTTGTGCGGGCGCTGGAATCGATGCAGAGGGTGGATTTTGGTGGGTTGATGGTGACGTATGGGGCGGGGGATCATACGGGGAGTGAGTTTGTTGAGTTGACGATGATTGGGAAGGATGGGAGGTTTGTTCGATAGGGGTTTTGTTGTTTTTGTTTTGGGATTTTCTTCGGTGGTTCTGGGCTGTTTGTTCTTCGTGGATGCTTGCCGGGACTGGCCCCGGCGGGCCACTTACCTTCTTTGCTTCGCCAAAGAAGGTAAGCCAAGAAAGGCGACCCCGCTTCGCCGCCCTTCGGGTTCCCAA